>NZ_WWDL01000042.1 GCF_009848505.1 Muricoccus harenae | reverse complement strand
ACACCAATCTCAGCCGCGGCGAGTGCTTCGGCAGCCAGAAAATCTGCGCAGCCCGCGCCATGGTCTTCCTCAGCCGCACCTTCTGAGCGAGCAGCCGGGGCGGCACGGAGCCTATTTCCGCGCCGCCATCGCCGCCGTCCGCAGCGGTGCCCGCGTGGGCTATGTGATGGCAGCGGGGGAAAATGCAGGCGGGGAGGCCTTTCTGGAACTCTCGCGTCAGGAAGGCTTCGACGCCACGACCCTGCGGACCAGCCCGCAGGCTCCAACAGGCATCTATTTCGCCACCCATAATCCGCGGCCTCACCAATTCGCCTTCTACCGCAACGACAACGCGGCGGCCCGCTCAGAGCGGAGTGCACTCATATCGGGTCATGTGCTGACGGCTCGCGAATGGAGCCTCCTCAAGCCGCTCTTGCCGAAGCGGCGCACCGGCCGGCCCCGTAGGATCATCAGGTCATTCTCGGCGCGCTACTCTGGCTCGACGAACTACTGCGCCGCGTCGGGATCTCCTGGACCGGCGCGGTTGGTGGCGAACGCGGGCCGGGTGCCGGAGGCGGTATTTACAACGCACGTCGCTGCGCATAGCCTCAGTGACCGAGTAAATAACTCGTACTGCGAATTGCCGGCTGGGCGAGCGCATTCGACGAAAAGCATCGGGAGGATAATGTGCGTCTTCGGTGGCAAGGCTGTGCCTGTCCCGCGCAGGTGCCTGCGTGAGCGGCCCGCTTGCGGGGCTGCGCGTTGTCGAGGTCGGTGTGGCAATGGCCGGGCCGTTCTGCGCCATGACCCTCGGCGATTTCGGGGCTGAGGTCATCAAGATCGAGCGCACGGGAGCGGGGGATGACAGCCGCGCCTGGCCGCCGCATTTTGGCGGCGCCATGGGCTACTACTTCAGCTCGGCCAACCGCAACAAACGCAGCGTTGCCCTGGATCTGAAGACGCCCGAGGGCGTTGAAGTGGCGCGCCGCTTGATCAACCAGGCCGATGTGCTGGTGGATAACTACCGCATCGGCGCGCTGGCGCGACTGGGGCTTGATTGGGAAAGCCTCAGCGCAGCGAACCCGCGGCTGATCTACTGCTCCGTGAGCGGTTTCGGCGCCACCGGCCCGCGCGCCGAGGAACCGGCGAACGACCTGTTCATGCAGGCCTATTCGGGTGGCATGAGCATCACCGGGGAAGAAGGGGGCGGCCCCGTGAAAATGGGTATCTCGGTGGCCGATGTCGGCGCCGGGATGCTGGCCACCATCGGCGTGATGATGGCGATCGAGGCGCGGCACCAAACCGGCCGGGGGCAGCGTGTCGATACCTCGCTGCTGGAGGGCCAGATTGCCATGCTGGCGCATTTCATCACCCGCTACTTTGCCTCAGGGCAGGTGCCGGGGCCGAGCGGCAGCGGCGCGCTGACGAGCCCTACCTACCGGGCGTACCGCGCCTCTGACGACTGGATTGTCATCTCGGCCTTCAACGAGCGCATGTGGCGCGGTCTCTGCGCTGCGCTGGATCGGCCTGAATGGGTGGATGACCCACGCTTCGCCGATGCGGGCCGCCGTGTTGCCAACAGGGGCGAACTGATCGAGCTGATCGGGCAGACTGTCGCGCCGCAGACGGTCGCCTACTGGGAGGCGCGCCTGAAGGCCAATGAGGTGCCCTGCTGCCCCATCAACCGCATCGACAAGGTGGTGGCCGAGGAACAGGTCGCGGCCCGTGGGATGATCGCGGAGATCGAACTTCCGGGCCTCGGGCCCATGCGCATGGCCGGGTTGCCGGTGAAGCTGAGCGAGACGCCAGCCGCCATCGGGCTGCCGCCGCCGCGCCTCGGGCAGCACACGGCCGAGGTGATGCGTGGTCTCGGATATGACGAGGCACAGATTGAGGCGCTGGGCCAGCGGGGCGCCGTCGGTGTCGACCAAGGCTGGCGCGAGGGAGATCTCCCGCCGCGCGCCGGCTAACGCGCGGCTTCACAGGAAAGGACCAGTTCGGCATGGCGCTGCTGACGGACGAGGCACGCAGTTTTATCGGGCGGGAGAGCCCGCCCTTCGCCGCCTGCGACGCGGTGGAACCCGGCGCGGTGCGCCGATACGCCCAGGCGATCATGGATCCCGATCCCGCCTATGCCTCCGACGAGGCGGGCGCGCACTATGGCGGTGCGGTTGCGCCCCCTCTCTATCCATCCTTCATGTTCCGCACGCCCTTCGGCGCGCCCGACGTGCTGACGGAGCGCGCGCATGACCCGGACTTCGACGGCATCGTCATGGGCGTTGGCAACGGCCTTCCGGAACTGCCGCTTCATGGCCTGGCGCTGCTCAACGGAGGCGCCGAGGTGGAATTCTATGCCTATGCCCGGCATGGCGAGCGTGTGCTGCAGAAATCCCGCTATGCGGACATCTACGAACGCGAGACCAAGTCCGGACCGATGATCTTCGTCATCATCGAGACCGAGTTCACAACCGAGGCGGGCCAGCTGCTGCTGCGCGCGCGCAAGACCATCATCCGGCGGTGAGCAGCATGCGCGAGAGAATCGACTTCGAGGATGTCGCCGTCGGCGACGACGTCGGGCCGCTAGGGAAGGGGCCCTTCACCACGCCACATCTGATGCGCTGGTCTGCGGCAATGGAGAACTGGCACAAGATCCACTACGACCAGCCCTTCGCCACGGGACATGACAAGCTGCCAGGGCTGCTGATCAATGGGTCTCTCAAGCAGCAGTTCATCGCACAGCTCCTGAAGGATTGGGCCGGGCGCGCCGGCTGGGTCTGGCAGGTGAAGTTTCAGTTCCGCGCCATGAATGTGGTGGGGGAGACGCTTACCATCTGGGCCAAGGTCAAGGGGAAGCGCGCGACGCCTGCCTATGGGCTGGTCGATCTCGATGTCGGAATCCGCAACGAAAAGGGCGTCGAATCCACGCCGGGTTCTGCGGTGGTCGCGCTGCCCTATCGCGGGCGTGAGCCGGTGCCCTATCCCTTCGTTCCTCCGCCAGCGTGAGCATGGCTGACGCGGCAGCGGAGATGGATGAGCCCGGGGAAGTCACGACCCTGCGCCGGGCTGCGCGGCGGATCGAGACGCCCTGCGGTGCCGGGCGCCTGGTCTGGCACGAGTGGGGGGAAGGCCCGCCGCTCCTACTGCTGCACGGAGGCTCGGGCTCTTGGCGGCACTGGCTTCGCATCATTCCACGCTGGAGCGACCGGCGCCGTGTCCTCGTGCCGGACCTGCCCGGACTGGGTGAGTCCGGAATGCCGCCGGAGCCGGGTTCCATCGAAGCCGTCGCAGGCGTCGTTGCTGCCGGGCTCGGTGCCCTGATCGGCCCGGAGGAAAGCTGCGACTTGGTGGGCTTCTCCTTCGGCGCGACCGTCGCGGCGCATACGGCGCTGCTCCTGGGAAGGGGGGCGCGTTCCGTCACTCTGGTGGGTGCCGGGGGACTGGTGCCGGCGCGGCGGCCGATGGTTCTCGAGAAGGTGCGGGGGAAAGCTGGCGAAGCGCTGGTCGAGGCGCACCGCACGAACCTCGCCCTGATCATGATTGCCGATCCTGCCCGGATCGACGCGCTGGCCCTCGCGATCCAGGACTGGAACTCGCGCCATGCGCGGCTGGATACGCGCCGCTACGCCGCCGAGGGCGCGCTTCCACGTGCGTTGCGGCTCCTCCGCTGCCGGGTGGACGCGGTCTGGGGTGCCGATGACCAGCTGGCCTATTGGGGACTGCCGGAGCGCCAGGCTGCGCTGTGGGCGCTCTGCCCCGGGGCACGCATCCGGATCCTGCCCGATGCGGGACACTGGGTTGCCTATGAAGCGCCGGAACGCCTCGACGCCGTGCTGCGGGAGTTCCTGGAACCCTATGGCGGCGCACCAGAGTCTCAGCGGAAGGGGTGAGGGATGCTTCGACGGAACATGGTGCGGGCAGGCGCCGGCCTCGTGCTGGCAGGCGGCGCAGCAAGGGCAGCCGAGGCTTGGCCAACCAGGCCGCTCCGCCTCGTCGTGCCCTATTCCCCCGGCGGCGGGGCCGACATCCTTGCGCGGGCGGTGATGGCGCGCGTGTCGGAGCGCCTGGGCCAGCCCATCGTAATCGAGAACCGCGGCGGCGCGAACACCATCATCGGGACCCAACTGATCACCCAGTCGCCGTCTGACGGCACGAACTTCGTGGTCGGCACCTCCTCGATGGCGTTGAACACCTTCCTATATCGCAAGCTGCCCTTCGATGTTGAGCGGGACCTGGTGCCTGTCGCCCTGCTGGCAATGGTCCCCTTCGTCCTCGTGGTGAATCCTCAGCTTCCCGTGCATTCGGTGGCCGATCTCATCGCATACGGCAAGAAGACCGAGGGCGGGCTGATGTTCGGCTCATACGGTGCCGGCAGCATCGCCCATCTCAGTGGGATGCTGCTGGGGCGCAGTGCTGGATTCGAGGCGACGCATGTGGCCTATCCGGGCTCGGCGCCTGTCCTGCTCGACCTGATGGGCGGACGCATCGCCTTCGCCTTCAGCACCATCCTGCCGGCCGTGCCGGAGATCCGGAACGGGCGGATGCGGGCCCTCGCCGTGACGACTCCCGAGCGCGTCACCGCCCTTCCTGCTCTGCCGACGATAGGCGAGGCCGGGATGCCGGGCTTCGACGCGGCGGGCTGGAATTCCGTACATGCGCCGCGGGGAACGCCGGAGGAGGCGCTGCGCCGGATGAATGCCGAGATGCTCGCCGTGCTGGACCTGCCCGAGATCCGGCGCCTCTTTGGCGAGCAGGGCTATGAGATCCCGCCCTCCTCCCGGAACACACCGGCGGCATTGGCGGCGCTGCATCGCGCCGACATGGAGAAATGGGGAAAGATCATCCGCGAGGCGGAGATCCGGTTGGACTGAGTGCCCCGTCGATTCCTTGACCAGCCGGGATGCAACCGGTTAACCTCGCAATAGGATAGGTGCTTCGCAGTGCGAATAACCGGCGGGCTGATCCGCATGCTGCAGTGATCAGACCGCTCTGCCATCACAGCCCTGACCTCACGAAGCAGGAACAGCCATGCAGTTCGGATACACCCCTGAGCAAGAAGCACTGCGACGTGAGGTCCTGGCCTTCATCGCCGAGCATGTCACTCCCGAGGTGATGCAGGAGAAATCCGCGCAGGACGACTTCCAGCGCGGGCCCGAGGCGGGCGATCCCTTCGGGCCGCACATGCGGGAATTGTACCGGAAGATCGGCGAGCGCGGCTGGCTCGGGATTGCCTATCCGCGGGAGTATGGCGGCCAAGGTGGCGATCGCATCAGCCAGTACATCGTCGAGGAGGAGTTCCAGCGCGTCGGCCTCAACATCGGATTGAGCGGCAGCGGCGCGCCGGCCATCATGGCCGCGGGTACCGAGGAGCAGAAGCGCTACTTCATCCCGAAGCTGATCAGCCGGGAGTTTTCCTTCGCACTGGGCTTCACCGAGCCCCATGCCGGCGCGGACCTGGCCAGCATCCGTTGCCGTGCAGTACGCGACGGGGACGATTACGTCATCAATGGGCAGAAGATCTACACCACCTCGGGCCACATCTCGACGCATATCTACCTGATCGCGCGCACGGACCCGAGCCTGCCGAAACGCGAGGGCCTGTCGATCTTCCTGTTCCCGATGGACACGCCCGGCATCACGGTGCGCCCGCTATGGTCGATCCAGAACAACCCGCGCGCGCCGCATGGCACGACCTATGGCGAGGCACGGACGAACGAGACCTTCTTCGACAACGTGCGAGTGCCCAAGACGGCGCTTCTTGGGGGCGAGAACAAGGGATGGAAGGTCGCGGCGGCCGGGCTCAACCTCGATCGCGTCGGTGCCTTCCGCTACGTCATGTCGATCCGCCGGGACGAGGACATCGTCAACTGGATCAAGGAAACCAAGCTGGACGGCTACGCCGACAACCCCGCGGTCCGTGACAAGGTGGCAGAGCTGTGGATCGAGGCGCAGGTCTGTCGGCTAATGACGATGCGGAGCATGTCCATCGTCCAGCGGGGCCGCGACTTCACCTATGAGGGTGCGGCCGAGAAGGTATGGGCGCCCGAGCACGGGGTGCGCACGACCGAAGCTATCACGCAGATGCTCGGTCCCTATGGGCAGCTGCTGCGGGGCTCGCCGCATGCGGTCGAGGACGGCGTCTTCGCCCATAACGTGCTGGGAGCCTTCCAGTCCGGTGTCAACCACGGCGGCGTCCAGATCATGCGGGACCAGGTCGCGCGGCGCGGGCTCGGCATGCCGGCGCCTCGCCGGAAGGCTGCCAGCAAGTAGTCGAACCTGCCGGGAAAGGCAGGCCGGCATCGTCCGAGATCAAGTGAGATGGTGGACCTTTGAAATGGATGTCCTGCTGACCGACGAACAGGAGATGGTGCGCGCCTCGGCGCGGGACTTCCTGGAGGGGGAGTGCTCGCCGCAGCTCGTGCGCGCCATGGAGGTGGACCCGCTCGGCTATCCACCGGAACTCTGGCGCAAGGCGGCCGAACTCGGCTGGCAGGGCATATCTCTGCCGGAGGCCTATGGCGGTTCAGGCCTGCCGCTCGTCTATCTCGGTCTGATCCTCCAGGAGGTCGGCCGGGCTGTCGCGCCGCTACCGCTCCACAGCACCTGCGTCGCGGCGCTGACCGTCGCAGAGGCGGGCACGAAGGCGCAGTGCGAGGCCGTTCTTCCCGGTGTCGTAGCCGGTGAGAAAATCCTGACCTGGGCCTTCACGGATGAGGACCCGCGTTTCCAGCCAGAAGCCGTGACGATGAGCGCCGTCGGCGAGGGCGGGGAGTATGTCCTCTCCGGTCGCAAGATGTTCGTGGACAACTTCGTCTCGGCGGACCACTGCCTCGTCGCCTGCCGCACCGCGCCGGCAAGGGGCAGTAGCGCAGGGTTGTCCCTCTTCCTCGTCGACACGAAGTCCGATGGCATCTCCCAGACGCCGCTCGTGACGACGGCCAAGGACAAGCAGAGCGAGGTGGTCTTCGACCGCGTCCGGGTTCCCGCCGCGAACCTGATCGGGCGCGTGAATGAGGGCTGGCCTATCATCGAACGGATGCTGGACAGGGCGACGGCCCTGCTCTGTGCCCAGTTGCTCGGCGCCACCCGCAAGGATGCCGAGTTGGCGATCGAATATGCGAAGATGCGCGAGGCCTTCGACCAGCCGATCGGCGCATTCCAGTCGATCCAGCACATGTGCGCCGACATGATCATCTGGATCGATGGCGGAGAGCTCCTCACCTACGAGGCCCTGTGGCGGATGGACGAGGGACTGCCCCACCGTGTCGAGGTCTCGCAGGCGAAGGCCTTCTGCAACGAGAAATGCCTCGCCTCCGCGAGAAATGCGCAGATCATCCATGGCGGGATCGGGTTCATGATGGAGCTGGATCTGCATCTCTGGTATCGCCGTGTCGCCGCCTGGACCATGCGCCTCGGCACCACCTACGAGCATCGCGCCCGGGTCGCCGAGGGCCTTATCGACCATCCAGGTCGGGTCGTGCTCGGACAGCCGGTTCCCGTTGCGGAAGCGAGCGAGGAACCGCAACGCGACCGCTACGTGGCCTGATGCGGCGCGCTGCTGGATCGGGCCCTCGGCCCGGTCCGGCGGCACAGCTCGCAGGCAGGTCCCGTTTCAGGGATACCAAGGCCGCTCGGGCGATCCCCCCCAGGCCGTCGATCCGGCGGGGCCACTCCTCTCGGACAGCCCCGCGCGGCATCGAGGGCCCTTCGCCTCAGGTACGGATTTTTGCCTTGTCGATGATGGCGACCAGTTTTGCCACCGACGCACTGAAGCTTCTCTTCGTCTGCTCGGGATTCATCGGTTCGCCCGGTACGAAGCCCTGGTCCTCCAGGATGCGCTGCAGCTCAGTGTCCTTTAGGCACTTCACCGTTGCCTCGTTAAGCCGGAGAACGCGATCGGCCGGAACGCCCGAAGGCACGAACATCACATTCATGCTGACGCATTCATAGGACGGCAGCCCGGCTTCGGCGATGGTCGGCACGCCGGGAAGGGCCTTGAGATGCTGCAGGCCGGTGAGGCCGAGTGGGCGGAGACGGCCTGCCTCGATTGCTGGCAGGGCAGGGGGGATGGTGCAGAAGCTCATGGAGACGCGTCCGCCCATGACGTCGTTCAGGCCGGGGGCCGTGCCGTTATAGGGGACGTGCAGCGTCTCCGTGCCGGCCAGCATGTTGAACATCTCGGCTGCCAGGTGCCCCGCGCCGCCGACCCCGAAGGAGGCGTAGCTGAGCTGCCCAGGCCGCGCTCTCGCGTAATCGATCAACTCCTTCACATTGCGCACGGGCAGCGAGGGATTGATGACGAGCAGATAGGGAACGAGCGTGAGCACTGCCACGGCCGTCAGGTCGCGATCCGCGTCATAGGGCGTTTGCGTCCCCATATGGGACATGAGCGCCAACTGCGTGCCGCCGGAAAGCACCGTGTAGCCGTCGGGCTCCGAGCGGGCGACGTATTGTGTGGCAAGCATGGTGGAGGCGCCAGGCCGGTTCTCCACGATGGTGGTCTGTCCGATGTGATGCGAGAAGCGCACACCGAAGGCGCGGGCCATCAGATCGACCGACCCGCCCGGCGTATAAGGCACCACGAGTTTGACGGGGCGGTTCGGGAAGTCTTGCGCCTGGGCCGAGGCGGCGCCTGCAAGCCCCGCGCTGACTGTGCCGACCAAGCCCGCGAGACTGCGTCGTGTGATCATGCTGCCTTCCTCCCTGGCCGGCGGCGAAGTCCCTGAGATCGGATCCGCCGGCTACTCAACTTGTTTTAATTCGCTACGCGAATTGTGTATTAGCTTTAAACTTGCCCTGTTTCCGGCTATGGGATCAATGGTCTTTTTCTCGTTCGGGAACGCGCCGGCGGCGCGGTCTCCGGACCCGGCGGATTGACGGCCGGCATCAAGAACCCAGAGGAACAGTTCCATGTCCGACCTTCCGAAGCATGTGCACGTCCAGGAGGAAGGGCCGCGTGAAGGCTTTCAGATCGAGCCGGGGCCGATCGCGACGGCCGACAAGATCCGCCTGATCGAAGCCCTGGCCGAGACAGGACTCGCGCATATCCAGGTCTGTTCCTTCGTCAGCCCCAAGATCGTGCCCGGTTGGGCGGATGCCGAGGCGACGGTGGCCGGTTTTAAAACAAAGCCCGGCGTGCATTACACGGCCCTCTGGTTCAACGAGAGCGGACTGAACCGTGCGCTGTCCTTTCGCGACAAGCTGACCATCTCAGGCTCCATTTCGCTGACGGCGTCGGAAGGCTTCACGAAGAAGAACCTGAACCGCACCCATGCCGAGAACCTGGCCGCGATGCGCAAGCAGACGGCCGTGCATCTCGCGAGCGGCGTGCCGGTGCGGCGCATCGGCGTCATGGCCGCCTTCGGCTGCAACTACCAGGGGGACATTTCACCCGAGCAGGTGATCAGCACGCTGGAGGACGGACTCGCCATCGCGAAGGAGGCCGGGGCCGAGATCACGGATTTCTCGCTCGCGGACACGATGGGCTGGGCCATGCCGTCACGCATCGAGCGGGTGATCGGGGAAGTTCGGTCCCGCTGGCCAGAGAAGCGCATTACGCTCCACCTGCATGACACGCGCGGCCTTGCGGTGGCGAATGCGCATGCGGCGATCAAAATGGGCATCGACCGCTTCGACGCGACGGTCGGCGGCCTCGGCGGATGCCCCTTCGCCGGGCAGAAGGGCGCAGCCGGCAACATCTGCTCCGAGGAGTTGGTCCTGCTTTGCCACGAAATGGGCATCGAGACCGGCGTCGACCTCGACGCGCTGATCGAGGTGGGGCGCATGGCGGAGTCGATCGTGGGGCACCAGCTGCCGAGCGAACTCATCCATGCCGGCAGCCTGGACGCCTTCCGCCGGGCGGCGTGAGGCGCCGCGGCGCCCCGCCCGCAGCCCTGTGCGCTACAGAATCCGGGCGTTCATCTCCTGCGGGCTCAGCCCATGCCGCAGCACCTTGGCCAGTTCCGCGAGGCGTGGACCGACCTCGGCGCGCAGGCGCCCCACGGTCAGCGTGACGGAAGCCGAGCCGCAATTCACCGCATAGGGCACGGACCCATTAGGGGCCAGGACAGGGGCTGCGGCGGTGTTGTAGCCCCTGTGCAGCACGCCGCTATTGATAATGAAGCCGCTCGCGCGGTACTCGGCCAATGCCTTTGCGAAACCTGCTTTTGCATTCCCCCAGCGGAGCCCGTCCGTCTCCTCAAGCTCCGCGGTGATCCGCGCCCGATCGTCATCTGGAATGCCGGCAAGCCATGCCCAGCCCAGCGCCGAGGTGGAGAGCGGCACGCGTGACCCGACGCGCAGGTTCATCAGAAGGCGGTTGTCGCTCTCGCAGCGCTGCAGCATCACCATGTAGATGCCATCGCGCGCGGCCAGGCCTCCGGCTCCCTCAAACGTGTCGGCCAGTTCCTGCAGATGGGGCCGCGCGAGTTCCGCAATGCCGAGGCCGGCGATGGCACTGTGCCCGAGGCGGAGCGCCGCAAGGCCCGGGCGCAGCTTGTCGCCGGAGACCGTTACCAGAACCCCAAGCTCCAGCATTGTGTGGCAGAGACGCCAGACCGTCGGCTGCGGTAGCTTCGTGAGTCGTGCCAGGTCGGAACCGCTCAACTCCGGCTGTTCCGGGGAGAAGCACTGCAGCACCCTGAGACCGCGAGCGAGAGCAGTGACGAACTGGCGGTCCTTTTCCTCATCCGACGACGGTGGTGCTGCGACTTTGCTAAGGGACAAGTGAACGAAGCTCCGAAAATAGGGGGAATGCGGCGTGGGAGGTTTACGCTGCATCCGGGCTCAGGATAGCATGGTCGGAATTCGAGTAAATAATTCGCATCGAGAGTAGCGCCGTCCCGAAAGCCTCGCGGGCGCTGCTCCGGTGGGAAGGCCCGCGGGAGTAGAGACACCAGGATGCGTCAGTGCCCCATGCTGTTCGAGCCGATGACCTTGCGTGGCCTGACGCTGCGGAACCGGATCGTCCTATCCCCGATGCTGACCTATGCCGCCGAGCGCGGGCATGTGACTGACTGGCACCTGATGCACCTGGGCAAGTTCGCCGCGGGCGGGACCGGACTGGTCTTCATGGAATCCACGAAGGTCGATCCACGCGGCTGCACCACTCCTCGCGACCCCGGCATCTGGAAGGACGACTTCATCCCGGGCTTGCAGCGCATCACGAGCTTCGTGAAAAGTTACGGCGCCGCGATAGGTCTTCAGCTTGGCCATTCGGGCCGCAAGGCGCGCAACTCCTTGCCATGGGAGGGCCGGGCACCGTTGGCCAGCCACCCCGGTGTCGATCATGGGGAGGAGTGGGAATTGGTGGCCCCCAGCGCCGTCGCCCCGAGCCCTGCGGCTGCCGTGCCTCGTGCCCTCACCATCCCGGAGATCCAGGACATGGTCGCCGCCTGGGGCGCTGCAGCCGGGCGTGCCCACCGCGCCGGCTTTGATGTGCTCGAAGTGCATGGCGCGCATGGCTATCTGCTGCACCAGTTCCTCTCCAGCTCAGCCAACCGGCGCAATGACGCCTATGGCGGCCCGCTCGAAAACCGCATGCGCTTTGTGGTCGAGGTGGTCGAAGAGGTGCGGCGCCACTGGCCCGCTGAGAAGCCGCTATTCTTCCGCGTATCCGCGGTGGATGAGGATGGGGGCACGATCGAGGAGACGATCGCGCTCGCGCGCGTCTTGAAGACGAAGGGCGTGGATATCGTCGATTGCAGCACGGGCGGAATGACGCCACGCTCCATCGTCGATCCGGCGGATCGTCCCGCCTATGGCTATCAGGTGCCGCATGCCGAACGCATCCGCGCGGCGGCTGAAATCGCCACCATGGCGGTCGGGCTGATCGTGCATGCCGACCAGGCGGAAGCCATTCTGCGGGAGGGGAGGGCCGACCTCGTCGCCCTGGGCCGCGAGATGCTGCACAACCCGAACTGGTCGCTGGATGCCGCGCTGAAACTCGGCGCCGAGGAGCCCTTCACAGCCGTGCCCCCCGCCTATGGCTATTGGCTCGAGAAGCGTGACCGCACCGGCTTTGGTGGCCGTCCGTCAACCTGGCAGGCCGGGATCGAGCCGGCCGGCGCCGCCTGAGTCGAAGAAGGACGCGCCGATGACCATTCTTTCGCCCCCTGAGATCGAGGTTGCCCATCATGGGGCCGACATTGTGGGCGAATGCCCCATGTGGCACCCGACCGAGAAACGCCTCTACTGGGTCGATACGCGTCGCCCTGCGCTGCAACGCCTGGAGGCGGATGGCACGGTGCGCCACTGGGACATGCCGAACAACATCGGGTCTTTCGTGTTCCGCCGGGGTGGCGGTGTCGTGGCCGGCCTGAAGCAGGGCTTCTCCGCCGTCGACCTTGAGACCGGCACAGTGACCCCGATCCTGGATCCGGACCCCGGCCGGCCGGAGAACCGCCTCAACGACGGCCGTTGCGACCGGCACGGGCGGTACTGGTGCGGCTCGCGCGACCCGGGGGATGTCAATCCAGGTGGTTCTCTCTTCAGGCTTGATCCGGACTTCTCCTGCGAGCGCATGGACACGGGATTCATCGTCTCGAATGGTATGGCCTTCAGTCCGGACGACCGCACGCTGGTCTTCGGCGATAGCCGGGGCGAAACCATGTGGCGCTACGATCTCGATCTGGAGAGCGGGCGGATCAGCAACAAGCGCGTCTTTCTCTCCACCGTCGGCCTGCCTTGGCGCATCGATGGCGCGACCTTCGACTCAGAAGGTTATTACTGGTGTGCGCTGATCGGAGACTGGTCAATCGGGCGCTTCGACCCAGAGGGGCGGCTGGACCGCATCGTACGGTTGCCCGTGTCGCATCCCACCATGTGCAATTTCGGCGGGCCGGATCTGGACGTGCTCTATGTCACCTCGGGCACGGTCTTCGTGAGCGAGGCCGAGCGGGCACGGCAGCCGCTCGCCGGGGCGCTTTTCGCGGTGCGCGGGCTCGGCGTGCGCGGCCTGCCGGAGCCTATATTCGGCGGCTAGCCGTAACCCGCCTCGGGAGACTGCCTTGAACGGAGAGGCGACGCTAAAGGGGCCGCTCGAAGGCCTTCGGGTTCTTGACCTGTCACGCCTGGTCTGCGGCAACATGCTGACAATGCTGCTCGGGGATTTCGGCGCCGATGTGGTGAAGGTGGAGCAGCCTGGCGCCGGTGATCCGCTACGCGCATGGACCGCCGCTGGTGTCAGCGCCCACTGGAAGGTCTATGGCCGGAACAAGCGCAGCATCGCTCTTGATCTACGCCCGGCGGAAGGGCGTGCCGTGCTGGAGCGGCTGATCGCAGCAGCGGATGTGCTGGTCGAGGGATACCGGCCCGGCACGCTGGAGCGCTGGGGATTGGCGCCGGAGATCCTTCTTGCACGGCATCCGCGCCTCGTGATCCTCCGAATTTCGGGTTTCGGCCAATCAGGCGCCTACCGCATGCGTGCGGGCTATGGCTCGCTCGTCGAAGGCATGTCGGGCTTCGCGTCGCGCAATGGCTTTCCTGACCGCCCACCACTCCTGCCGAGTTTTCCGATGGCCGATATGGTTGCCGGCATGCTGGGGGCCTTCTCAGTGGTGACGGCCGTGCGCTCATCTGAGGCGAGCGGCCACGGGCAGGTGATCGATCTTTCGCTGTTGGAGCCGATGGTGGCGATGTTCGGTGCCGACGCGCTGCTGCATGGGCTAACCGGTCAGGTGCGGGGCCGCGCTGGCAGCCGCGGAGGATCAGCCGCGCCACGCAACACCTACAAGACGGGCGATGGCGGCTGGCTGACGATCTCGGCGCCGATGCAATCCATGGCCGAAAAGCTGTTCGATGCCATCGGCCGGCCCGAGATGAAGTCCGACCCGCGCTTCGTCACCAACGCCGCACGGCTGGAGAATGTGGAGGCGCTGGATGCCGAGATCACGGCTTGGCTTGCAACGCGCAGCGTGGCCTATGCCTGGGCGACCCTGGATGCCGCTGGTGTGACCGCCGCACCGATCTACGATGCTGGGCAATTGGCAAGCGATCCGCATATCCTTTCGCGCGGCGTCTTCGCGACCATGCCGGATCCCGAATGCGGAGATCTGGTGATGCCGGCGGTGACGCCGCGGCTGATGGGCACAGCAGGATCGTTGCGCCTTCCCGCGCCCGCGATCGGTCAGCACGGCAGGACAATCCTGGCGGAAGCTGGCTACGATGCCTCGGCGATCGAGGCGCTCCTGGAAGCGAAGATCGTGGAAACGGGCCAGCCGGCACAACCCGCTTAGGGCTTGCGCCGGACACGACCTGCGCGATAGCGTTGTACAAATAAATATAAAATTCGCATTGCGAATGCGCGGTCTCCGGTCGCGCTGCATGCGCGGAGGAACGTATGAGAAGAACGATCTGTGCCGTTCGTCGGGCATTCTTTGGCGCTGCATTGCTGAGCGCTTCCGTCGCCACGAACGCTACGGCACAGCAGACGCCCTTCTATCCTGATCGTCCCGTGCAGGTGATCGTCTCCTGGCAGGCCGGCGGTGTCGTCGATACGATCGGCCGCGCTCTGTCGCAGGCCATGTCCGACATGGCGGAGGGCCGTTTCCTGGTGATGAACCGTGATGGCGGCGCGGGCATCGTCGGCGCGCAGGCTGTCGCGAGTGCCAAGCCTGATGGCTACACCGTCGGCTTTGGCCCCATTACTCCGATCACCACCGCCGCCCATACGGTCCGTGGTGTCCCGTTCAACGTCGATTCCTTCGAATATATCTGCAAGGTCTTCGAGAACGTGCTGGCGGTGAGCGTGGCGGAGCAATCGCCCTTCCGCAGTCTGCCCGAGCTCATCGCGGCAATTCGTGCCCGCCCTGATACGATGACCTACGGCCATTTCGGAACGAACAGCCTCGGCCATCTCTCCTTCGCCAACATCGTTAAGGGCCTGTCGCTGCGTGTGACGGACGTGCCCTTTCGTGGCGAGGTCCCGATCTATCCCGAGATGATCAGCGGCCGGCTTGATTTCGGCCTGGGTACCGTCGGCGGCGCTCGCGGCAAGCCAGTGCGGCTTCTGGCCGTCTTCGGTGACAACCGCAGCGCCGCGGCGCCCGATGTGCCAAGCACGCGCGAACTGGGAGTGCCGACCTTGCAGCCCGTGCTGGCCGGCATCACCGTGCCGCGCGGAACGCCCGAAGCCATCATGGACCGGCTCGAAGTGCTTTGCCGCCAGGCGACCGAAGCTGCATCCTTCCGTGAAGTAATGGGACGTCTAGGCGAACCCATTCTCTATGCCGGCCGGAAGTCCTTCACTGAGCAGGCCCAGCGCGACAATGCCGACAAGGTCCAGGTGGTGCGTGAGCTTGGATTGATCCCGGGCTAGGCTCGGGGCGGCGGGATGACGGGTGTCGCCATCATCAGTTATGCCACCTCTGCGGAGATAGAGCGAAAGAGCCGAGTGATCGCTGTTCCGCCTCTTGACCTCACCACGCATCTGCATGCCGCACCATCGCCGGCACTGTTGACCGTATCGCTCAACTCTGAATAATGGCTACAAGTAGATAAGCTACTCGCGAAGCGAGGGATGAGCTCCGCAGGAGGCCTGCCTTTTTCTTCGCGACTGCGTCGGAAGGCAAGGTCGGAGAGGGGCAAGCAGCCGACGAGGACCGCCTTCGCCGAGCAAGGCCGGTAGGACCGGCGTCGAAATCCGTGCGCACCAATGCGCGAAGCGGCTTGGGGAGGCTAAACCAATGGCAAGGTCAATCACCCGTTCTCTCGGCGCGTTCGTCAGTGGCCTGCGCTTCGATGCCATCCCACCTGCGGCCAGGGATGTCGCGCGCACCGGCTTCGTGGATTGCGTGGGCGTCATGATCGCCGGCAAGGACGAACCCGTCGTGCAGATCCTGCGCGACACGCTCGGTGTCGCCGGCCCGAAGGGCGAGGCCGCTCTGACCTTCGGGAGCCAACGTGCCCCGGCACCCGATGCCGCTTGGATCAACGGCACCGCTGCCCATGCGCTTGACTATGACGATGTCGCGCTGCGCGGCCATCCCAGCACCGTGCTGGTGCCGGCCATCCTTGCGGAGGGCGAGGCCCTGGGCGCGACGGGGGCAGAGATGGTGGCCGCCTATGTCACTGGCTACGAAGTCTGGGCCGAGCTGATCCGCCATGACGAGGACTATCACCACGAAAAGGGCTGGCACCCGACAGGCGTGTTCGGCGCGGTCGGCGCCGCCGCCGCCTGCGCCTATTTGCGCGGGCTGGACGCGGATCGCGCCGCGCAGGCCATTGCTCTCGGCGCCTCGCAAAGCGCCGGCCTCGGCGCCAACTTCGGCACCATGACGAAGCCGTTCCACGCAGGGCGCTCTGCCCATGCCGGATTGATAGCGGCGCGGCTGGCAGGCGCGGGAATGACGGCTTCACTGGATGCGATCGAGCATCCGAGGGGCTTCCTTTTCGCCATCTCGCCGCAGGGCCGCACAGTTGGGCTCGATGCGCCCAGCGACGGTTTCGGGCGCGACTGGCGGATCCTCGAGAGCCGCCTGAGCATCAAGAAGTTCCCGATCTGCTACTGCGGCCACCGCGCCACCGATGCCATGCTGGGGCTCATCGCCCGGCGGCCGGTGAAGGCCAATGAGGTCGAGAAGATTGAGGTGCTGCTTAGCCGGGTGCATGCCGGCACGCTCCGCAACGCACTGCCACAGACCGGACTTGAGGCGAAGTTCAGCGCCCAGTTCGACATGGCCTGCGCCCTGATCGCCGGCAAGGTTGGCCTCATGGAGCTGACAGACGCCTTCGTCCAGCGCCCCGACGTGCAGGCGTTGATGAAGCGTGTTTCGGTGACCATCAATAGCGAGATTGATCCCGATCTACCGGGCTACGCACCAGCCGATACTGTCACGGTCACGCTGCGCAACGGCGAGCGGATTGAGGAGACGGTTCGCCGCGCCCGTGGACATGCGGAGGTTCCCCTCACGGAGGCGGAACTGCGGGCGAAGTTCATGGATTGCCTGCAGGCGGCCGGGGAAGGCGCTCGCGCGGACGCGCTATTCGAGCGGTTGAACAACATCGCGACTCTCGGAGCCGCGATCGAACTCAGCGAGGCGGCCTGAGGTTACCGGCGGCCGCCGGCGAAGTGGCCGCCACGTGAGGCGCGGGGATGGTCTCGCGGGATCATCCCTGCCGGTGCAGCCGGCCGGATCGCAGGCGCCCAATATTGACGCGGCGGCAAGCCGCCGCGCCGTGTTAATCTGGCACCTCAGGGCATGACGGGTGGAACGTAGTCCAGAGTCCGGCCCAGGAACCACAGCATGAACAGCACCAGCGGCGTGTGGACCAGCAACTGCAGAAAGCTGAAGCCCACGATGTCTCGCGCCTTGAGCGACAGAACGCCCAGCAGGGGCAGCATCCAGAAGGGGTTGATCAGGTTCGGCAGGGCTTCGGCCGCATTGTAGACCTGCACGGCCCAGCCGAGATGCACCTTCAGTTCATTGGCTGCCTGCATGACGTAAGGCGCTTCGATGATCCACTTGCCGCCACCTGAGGGAATGAAGAAGCCGAGGACGGCAGAGTAGATGCCCATCACCACCGGAAAGCTCTCGGCCGTGTTGGCGCTGACAAAGAGATGCGCGATCCGATCCGACAGGCTGATGTCGCCCCAGCCTTTGGCGTTGGTCATAATCGCAGCGATTGAGCCGTAAAGCGGGAACTGGATCAGCACGCCGGTCGTCGCCGGAACGGAGCGGGCCACGGCATCGAGGAAGGAGCGCGGCCGCCAGTGCAGCAGCAGCCCGAGCATGAGGAAGAGTAGGTTGTAGGTGTTCAGGCCGGAGATGGCGACCACCGCACCGACCCGGGTGAATTCCTGCAGCATCCAGCCGATCGTGAGCACGACCAGGATCACCGTAAGGAAGGGGCTGTACTCCAGCCACTCGCCAGGGCGCTCGCGCGGCGGGATATTGCCGACGGTCACCTGCGGGTCGATCCCCATCTTCTCCGCGGTCACCGCCAGATCGCCCTTCGGGGCAGACATCCAGCTTACCGCGACGGAGACGACGAGCAGCACCAGCGCCATCACGATGGACTGCCAGAGGAAGATGGTCTCGCTAAAGGGCAGAACCCCCGTGATGCGCAGCAGCGCGGGCGGCAGGCTGGCCGCATTGGCCTGGAGCTGCGCGGCGGAAGACGAGAGGCCGAGGGCCCAGGTGGCGCCAAGGCCGAGGTAGCCGGCCGCGCCGGCTGCACGGTAGTCCATCTTCAGCTCAATACGCGTCGCCATGGCACGAGCGAGAAGGCCGCTGAACACGAGGCTGAGGCCCCAGTTCAGGAAGGAGGCCGACATGCTGACGAAAGCGATGAAAGCGACAGCGCCTGGGCCGGTGGAGGGCACCATGGCCAGCCGCCGTATCAGCCGCGCCGCGGGCGGCGATGTGGCGACGACGTAGCCGGTGATGGCGACAAAGGCCATCTGCATGCTGAAGACGATCAGGCTCCAGAAGCCGTCACCGAAGGCCTTGGTCACGGCCGCTGGGGAGGAGCCGTTCAGAATCGCCGCGGTAGCCACCACCACCACGCCGATGGCGGCAAAGACAAAGGTGTCGGGGAACCAGGTCTCGGCCCAGGCGGTAAATCGCAGAGCCAGGCGCGCCATGGCGCTCTGGCGCTCCCTGGCCTCCGGTGCCAGGGAATGATCAGGGGACATGCTTGAACTCCTCAACTCGTTCTGCGGGCCGTGTGCGACGTTCGTCTTGTTGCATCAGCGGCGGTCGCGCTGACGTTAGCCGGGTAGGGCAGGGTGTTCCGGCTGGGAAGACGGCCCGCTCGAGCGCATCAGGCGTCGAGCACCAGGTCCGTGAGGGGAACGGCGCGGCAGGTGAGGCAGGTGTCGGGATCCTCGGCTGCAAGCGGGACGAGGTGGCGGATCGTTCCCTCGATCCGCGGAACCGCGCAGCTCTCGCACTGCCCGACGCGGCACCCGCTGGGCAGGCCAAGGCCGTGCGCCTCCGCGAGGTCGAGCAGGGCGCCATGGGCCGGAGTCCAGCGCAGAGTGCGGCCCGATCGGGCAAACCGCACCTCGCGCGGCGTGTCCGGGACCGCCGCGTCGTTGGCGGGAGCAGACTGGAACAGCTCCTGGAAGATTTCGAAGCGAGGCACCCCGAGCGCCGCGAGCCCGGCCGAGAGACTGCTCAGCAGGCCAGGCGGGCCGCAGAGATAGAAACGGGCGCGTGCGGCGATCAGGTCCGGCGCAATGTCCGTCGCGCTGATGCGGCCAGTGCGGTGGAAATCACGGTCCGATGCGCGGGGGCGACTGTAATGGTCGATCACCTCCAGCCCTGGCAGCAGGTCCGCCAGGGCCTTCAGCCGGTCGCGGAAGGTGTGGCTGGCGCCGTCCCGGTTGCCATAATGCAGCACCACGTGCGGCGGGGCAGGGAGCCCGGCCAAGGACTCAAGGTAGCCGATGAAGGGCGTGATCCCAATGCCGGCGGCGACGAGCACGATCGGAAAAGGGGCCTGGACCGGGATCACAAAGCGCCCCTTCGGCGCCGTGCTTTCGATCATGGCGCCCGGCAGGAGGCGCGTGACGCGTCCTGATCCACCGCCGCCCGCGCGCTTCACCGTAATGCGGTAATCCGTCCCCGGCGCATCGGAAAGGGAGTAGGAGCGGATGAGCGGGCCCCCATCCGCGCCGAGGCGCAGCGTCAAGTGCTGGCCGGGGCGGAAGGACGGCAGCGCCGACCCGTCCGGCGCGGCCAGGCGAAGGGAGACGACATGCTCCGCTTCTCGTTCCGCCGCAACCACGCGCAGGGGGCGGAAGCCGGTCCAGGCCTGGGCCATATCCGCGATCGCCCGGACATCGCAGGGGAAGCCGCGATGGTTGACAGAGCCGCTGATGGGATCGGCGCACGCCGCATCGATAAGGGCGTTGTAGTTGCTGCCGGCCTCGGCCGGCAGGCCGAGATCAGGGCAGGCTTCCCACCAGCCGTAATCGGCGACGATCACATCCGGATGGACGGCATCGCTCAGCCGCGCGCGGAAGCGAGCCCGGCCGGCGTGGGTTTCCACCAGCATCCAGGCACCCTCGACTATGCCGCGTGCACCGGCCAATTCCGGATGGATCTCCGCCGCCGGCTCGGGCGCGCGGCGGCGGAGCGAGGCGATGCCACGATGCTGGCTGTGGCAGTAATAGCCGCTCTTCGCCGTAGTAAGGGTGAGGGGGAAAGCGGCGCCCGGATCATCCGCCTGCATGAAGCCCGGCAGGGGCGATTGCCCATGGCGTAGCAGGCGTTCGGAATAGAGCTCCACTCGTCCGCTCGGCGTTGCGAAGGCGGGCTGGCCCTGGGCAAGCCGCTCGGCATAGCGCCGCTCCATCTGCTCCAGCGGACGGCGTATCCCGGCCGGGCTGGCGCGCAGATCGGCCACAGTGATGCCGGTGGGCGCGAGGATATGGTTCCATCCCGCCTCGATGCTTCCACCGAAGAAAGCCTCCCCCAAGCCAAGCCGCGTGGCGAGGTCGAAGACGATTTCCAGGTCGGAGCGGGAGTCGCCGAAGGGTTCCACCATGCGCGGCCGGAGCTGGATCAACTCCTCCGCCGCCGCGTCAATCTCGAAGCCGATGCGGAGACCCTCGCGTTCCCAGGGGCTGTTCACGGGCAGGAGAATGTCGGCGAAGCGGGCCGTGGGATTCTCGAACAGGTCGCAATGGACATGGAAGTCCAGCGCGCGCAGCGCCGCCTCGGAGCCTTCGGGATCGGCCTGGGAGACGACCAAGTTAGCGCCGAAGGACATGAGGCCGCGCAGGCGGTAGGGTTCGCCTATGAGGATGGCGGTCCGAAGGTCCTCGGCCGTGATCCAGCCCCGTGCGGGAGGGCCGAGCGGGCGCTGGGCGAGGCCCAGGGCCTTCCCGGCCTGGCCCGGGGGCAGCAGGCCGTGATCGTTCACCACATTCACCGGCTGGCGCGCGTAGTGCCGGTTGCCTCCGACCCGGTCCAGGCTGCCCGTCAGAGCGTAGAGGATGGCGACGGCGCGGTCTGTCTGGGTGGCATTGTTGCTCTGGCCCACCCCGGTCCAGCAATAGTAGCTGACGCGGCGGGCACGGCCGATGGCGGCAGCCGCATCGCGGATGGCCGCCTCCGGGATAGTGGTGACGGCCGCCGTGCGGGCCGGCGTCCATTCGGCGCAGACTTCGGCGAGGCGCTCGAGGGCCGGGCGGCAGGGAAGGGCGTCCTGCTGGCCAGCCAGGATGAAGCGCCCGCGCAGGACGAAACGGTCTGATCCCTGTTCCGACGCTCGTCGGGCGGCGTCATAGGCGCGGGGTTGCCCGTCCGCGCCATCCATGATGACGGGAGCCTCCGCCGGGCCCGGAAGGCCGATCTCGCCCGCGCGCAGCAGCAGGCCGGTGTCGTCGCGCACCAGGAAGGGGGCGTCGGTCCATTCGCGGAGGAAGGTGTCGTCGTAGGTGCCCCCTTCGATCATCAGATGGATGAGGCCGAGAGCGAGCGCCGCATCCGTGCCCGGGCGCACGCGCAGCCAGTGGTCGGCCCCCGCCGCATGGGCGTTGCGCCGGGGATCGATGACGATCAGGGAGGCGCCGCGCGCCCGCCCCTCCGCAATCTCCCCGGCCTCCGCCAACCAGGCATTGGCGGGATTGTGGCCCCAGAGGAGGATGAGGTCCGCCTTCGCGTAATCCGGCGTGCCGATACCTTCGCCGAGGGTGAAGGCGTGAGCATGGTCCTTGTGCCAGTTGCAGATCTCGGTGGCATAGACCGTGTTCGGGCTGCCGAAGACTCGGATGAAGCGCTCCACCCAATCAATCGCATCCGACATCGGCGTGCCGGAGGGGGAGGTGACGGCGAAGGCGACCGCCTCTGCGCCGCTCTCCGTGCGGATGGCACCGAGGCGCGCGGCGATCTCCGCCAGCGCCTCGTCCCAAGTGATGGGCTGCCAGCCCGGATCATCCGCCGATTTGGGACGGGTTCGGCGGAGCGGCGTGGCGAGGCGGCGGGACGCATGGGCGATCTCGGGGGCCGCGCGACCCTTGGCGCAGACGGCGCGCCCCGTGGGATGCGAGGGATCGGCCTCCACCTTCACGAGCCGACCGTTCTCGACCGTGTTCCATGTTCCGCAGCGCGAGCGGCAGAGGGTGCAGAAGCCTGGGATCCGGCTCAGTCTCTTGCCTCCGTGCTGCAATGCGATGGGCAGGTAGGTGGGATAGTCCGCACCCCGGAATCTGTCCACCGCCGCGACGTTTCGGGCAGAAGGGGTCAATACCCGGTCGTTTCAGGTACGCTCGTAGTCGATATTCAGCGCCGCAGCTGAGTTGAGGCCGGTTGTACAGTCAGCCCATCCTTTTCTGGACGCGATCTCCGGCGTGTTGCCGGGCATCCCCGCCTCCTGATGCGGAACGGCTAGCCCACGGCGCCCCATCTTTCAGTCGCGCCTGAAGCGGCGATAGGCTCCGCGCCTCCTTTCGAGAGGTCTGGACGAAATGACATTGGCGATGACCTGGGATGAATGGGCTAAGCACGACGCCCTGGCGCTCGCTGATCGCGTTCGCGCAGGTGAGGTCACCCCGGCTGAGCTCTCCGCCCAGGCAGCAGCCGGCATCGCCCTGACCAACCCGGCCCTCTCCGCCGTCGTCGAGGTCTTCGCCGATGCCGTCGCAGATCCGCTGGCGAACGGCACCAATCCTGCGGGACTCTTCGCGGGCGTTCCTTATCTGATGAAGGATCTCGGCCCCACGCTGAAGGGCAGGCTGCAGGAGATGGGCTCCCTCCTCATGCGTGGGAACCGCGCTGCGGCGGACAGCTTCCTCGCCGGCCGCATTCGCCAGGCTGGTCTCAACATCATCGGCCGCACCACCACGCCCGAATTCGGCTGCTGCTCATCCGCTGAAAACCCGGCCGTTTACGTCACCCGCAACCCGTGGAACCGCGACTACACCACCAATGGCTCCTCCGCCGGCACCGCCGCGATGGTGGCCGCCGGTGTTCTCCCCATCTCGCACGCGACCGATGGCGGCGGCTCCATCCGCATCCCGGCAGGCGCCTGCGGCAACATTGGCCTCAAGCCGTCGCGTGGCGTCTTCTCCATCGCCCCCGCCGCCTCGGATCTCACCAGCCTCGTCTCGATCCAGGGCTGCCACAGCCGCAGCGTCCGCGACACCGCCGCCTTCATTGACGCCTGCCGTGGTGGCGCGGCTGGCGAGTTCATGCCCTACTGGATGCCCCCGGAGCCCTATACTGACCTCATCCGGCATGACCCGCGCCGGCTGCGCATCGCCTTGTCCCACGAATGGGGCGACTACCGAGCCACGCCGCACTTCGTGGCCGAGCTGGAGCGCGTTGGACGCCTGCTCGGATCCCTTGGACACGAGGTGGAATGGGCGCTTCCCCAGGTGGATTTCCGCGCCGCCTTTGCCGCCCAGACCACCTGCTACATCAGCAATTTCGCCCAGACGGTGAACAACCTCATTGCCTCTCTTGGCCTCGACTGCCCGCCGGCCGACCGCGTGGAGCCGATCAACATCCGCATCTGGGAAGCCGGCCTGAACACCAGCTACACCGAGCGCGCGGGGATGCAGGCGGTGTTCAATACGACCTCCCGCGCCTTCGGCGCCTTCTTCGAGGACTGGGATATCATCCTTACCCCCATCACCGCCCTGCCCACCCCGTCGATTGGCACCACGGAATACCTGACAATCAGCGACAATCCGGACGTCCATGACTGGTTCGCCAATCTCTGGCGCAACTTCGCCTACACGCCGCTGGCTAACCTGTGCGGAATCCCCGCTATTTCCCTGCCACTGTGCTGGCAGGAAAGCGGGCTGCCTCTAGGCATTCAGGCGCAGGCGCGGCAGGCGAATGATGGGCTGCTGCTGCAACTTGCGGCCCAGCTTGAGCGGGCGATTGGGGGACAATGGAACGACGGCCGCCGGCCGGGCCTGCATGTGACGGCGGCTTGAGACGCTCCCGCGGCGGGGCGCCCGGAGGATCTGCTTCTTGGGCCGGTGCCCCAGTCTTGCCAACGAGAAGCAGCGGATAATGCAGCGGCACCAGCAGCACGTTCTTGCGCGCTCATGGAGGGGGGTGGCGAGCAACCACCGCCGCATCACAACCAGCCACTTCCGAATCCGCCTGGCCGCGGAACAGGACTCTGCCGCCGCTCCCGCTTATCGCCCTGCTGGCGCTTTGGTGGAAGCTGCCGGTGCAGGTGCAGGTCCGGCGCCCTTGGTCTCGGTGGGATTTGTCTGCAGCCGGGAAGCGCTACAATAGGGCGGCGTGGACAACGCACTCGTCCTCACTGCCCTGATCGGCTGCGTCTCGATCCTCTACGCCAGCGTCGGGCAGGCGGGCGGGACGGCCTTCCTTGCGATCATGGCCTTCGCGCTCTTCCCGGCGGCCGAGATGCGCGCCACCGCCCTCCTGCTGAACATCGTCGCCGCGGGCTACGCCACCTGGCGCCCGCAGCGGGAACGCTCGCGGAGACACCGCAGCAGCGCGTTGAAGGCTGGTGTAGGCCGCACAAGCTGAAGGTCGAGTGCGTCAGCGCAGCGAGGGTGGCACGGCGCCTCCGTGGCCCGACATGTCCATATGCATCTGCATCCCGGTCGCGGCTGGAGCTGCCGTGTCTCTCCCGACGGCGAAGGTGGGCAGGATCTGGGGCATTCCAACTACCAACGCACCGTAAACGATGAGCGCGGCGGCCACCGCCTGAGCCGCCCGCCGGCCCCAGGGTTGCGTCTTCTCGGCGAACACCAGGGCGGTGACGGCCGCCATGGCGGCAATGTTCATCAAGCCGAGTGGGAACAGGATTGCGAAAAGGAGCCAGCAGCAGCCAAGGCAGTAGGCTCCATGCAGCAGGCCCATCCGCAGTGCGCCCAAGATTCCTTCACGCCAGGACGTCATGATGATGCCAACCGGCGTGCGGCACTTTGACAGGCACAGGTCCTTCAGAGGCGAGAGTTGGTAAACGCCCGCCGCGACGAGGACGGCCCCGCCGATCCGGGCACTTATCTCCGGAGTGAGCGCAACACTGGCGGCCGCGGCCTCGGCTGCCAGTGCCGCCGCGTAGGCGGCGATGCCCGCCAGCGCCCAGACCAGCATGTAGCCCGCCACGAACACCCAGGTCGGGACGAAGGCGCCGCCCCGCCCGCGGCGGCCCGCCTGCAGGCGATGGAAGACGAGGATCATGGGAGCGGCGGTCGGGAACATCATGGCGACCATCATGGTTACCCAGATCGCCAGGAACAGCGGCGCGTGCAGACCCATCGTGGGCGACGCCATCGCCATGTCCATCTCAGAATGGCGCCAGCCAAGCAGGAGCGCCCAGGCAACCGCCGCCAAGGCCAGGAGCAGGCCCAGTATGGTGTTACGCTGGACCGTGAGAACGCGCGCTTGGTCGCGGTCCATGGTGGCCTCCCGCGCCAGGCGCTCTCCGAGGCTGCTAGTTCGACCAGGCGATGGGGGCGTAGTACCCGTTCTTCCCGGAGTTGTCCCAGCGCATGCCGTGGTCGGTGAAGGTGCTGTCCTTGCCGCCCACGGCGAGGGCCAACTTGTCCGGCGCGATGGGGTGCCCTGCCGAGGTCCAGATTTCCCCGCCCGGGTGCATCGTCGGCAGCGGGTCGACCGACATCCGCATGACGTCGGGTATTTCCGCCGAACGGGTCTTGCCCTGGATGGAGTAGGTGATCGGCACCTTCCGAACGCCGAGATGGGTGCCAACCAGCGGCGTGAAGGCCGCCATGGGGCCGCCCTCCGCACCGCCGAAGATGGCCTCGAGGGCCGCGGATTGCCGGTCGTCGGCGCGTTCGTCGATATAGGCCGCGAGGGTCCAGTTGCCGTCCGCCATGGGGCCCGGCACATGGCCGACCACCGCGACGTTGAGGCCATCGAGCAGCACTCCATCGTAGCTTCCACGGTCGATGTGGAAAGCGATCGCCACATCGCATACGCCCTGGCTGGGCCGCGCCGTCAGCGGTGGATTGGGCGAGACGAGGCAGGGGCAGACCACGTCGCAGCTGCAGGTTTCGAAGTAGTCGCCTGTGAGCTTCCAACTCTTCTGCGTAGCCATCCTGGGTTCTCCCGTGCGGGTTGGCTCCCGGTCCACCGAGAGGCTGCGACTTCCGCCGTGATCTCGCAACCACATTCCTCGTCTCGGCTGCCGGGCATTGCTTGCCCGATCGGCTCAGCTGGCCCGGCCAAGCCACCAAAGCACCAGGAGTCTGGCATATGTGATGACGGTAAGGTGGTCGAAAGCGAGGCCCTGCTCTGCACGCCATCGCCGCCAGCGAGGCCGAGCATCAGTCCGACGCACAGCGGTCCCGGGAATCCTCCCACATAGCCCGCAAGTGAGCCCCTCTGCGTTCCCGTTGCGATGGCGGTGGCATCCGGCGGGGAGTAGAATGGCCAGGTTCCGGACCGGGCTCACATCTGAGGAGACGGCAACCATGTCGGACGTCATCCTGGCCGTGCTCGAGCGGCCTGAGGCGGCAGCCCACCTGTTGCGCGCGGCAGAGCGCCTCGCCGTGCTCACCCGTGCCACTCGCGTCAATGTACTCGCCGTCCGCACGCCGCCCGGCTACGCCGCGCTGACGTCCGAGGCGGCTGTGGGCGAGTTGCTGGCCGACCTCATTGCACTCGAGGATGAGAGGATCGCCGCGCTGGAGGCTGCCTTCCGTCGATGGGAAGCCGGGCTCACGGAAGCACCTCTTCGAGCCCGCTGGTCTTCGGTCGAGGGGCTTGCCGATCCCATCGTGAACGAAGGCTGCCGCGCCGACTTCATCGTAGTCGCGCGACCGGAAAGCGATGATGACGAACCGACGAGGCGGGCATTCCACGCGGCCCTGTTCAGAACCGAACGGCCTGTCCTCGTGGTCCCGCCCGGCTGGGCGGCGGCGTTCGGCCGTCGCGTTGCCATTGCCTGGAAGGACGACAACCGGGCAGCCAAGGCGGTGCTTCCCGCCCTGCGTTGCATGGGCAGTGCCGAGCAGGTGCATGTGCTTCTGGGGGCGCGCCAAGCTGCAGTGGAGGCCACCCTTCCCCCAATCCTTTCCGAGCACGGAGTCCAGGCGGAGCTGCACATGCTGCCCATCTTTCCCGGAACTTTCGGCCAAGCACTTCTCGATAAGGCGCACGAGCTTGGCGCCGATCTGCTGGTCATGGGCGCCTATGCGCACAGCCAGCTGCTTGAGGCCCTCCTTGGCGGCGTGACGCGGCATATGCTGGCCCAAAGCGACCTGCCCGTGCTCATGCGTCACTGAAGACCAGGGCAGCAGCCACGCGCTACGGCAGGCTCGGCTGCCTTACGCCTCCGGGCAGCAGGGCGTCACTCACACCCCGCCGGATCGGTGCGGACGGCCTCGCCGAAGCCCAGAGAAGGAGCAAGAAGGAATTCCCCCTCCCCGGATCTTCCTCATGTTTAGCTCCTCGGCTGCCGCAGAATGCGCGCCCGACTGCGCGCCGAGGGCCCATGGCCTCCGCGTAGAGGCGCCAACGCACGCCGCGAGGAAACCGAGGTCGTAGGCCTCTTCGATCGGGGTATCTGCGGCAGCCTGATCGCAGGGTATGCGAGGCAGAGCCTCCCGAATACCGCCAGCGACGAAAGGGCCGCGTCCATGCGCGTCGACATCAGAGGTGGGCGGAATAGGCTCCGCCTCCTTCACGAAACCCGCCGTAAGTGCCGCACCGGACGTCCCGGCGTGACCGCCTGCGCCCCCGCCGCAATGCTCTCCGCATCGATCCCGCTCAGTCGGTAGAGATCGGCGATCGTCCCGGTCTGGCCGAAATGCTCCACGCCCAGTGCCCGTGTCCGGTGCCCCTCCACCGCTCCGAGCCAGGCGAGAGTTGCCGGATGGCCGTCCACCACGGTCACCAGACCGCAATGTCGAGGCAGCGGCGCGAGAAGGCGCTCGGCATGGCTGCGGACGCCGTAATCCCCAGCCTCCCGCCGCCGCTGCGCCGCTGTCCAGCCCGCGTGAAGACGACCGGCGGAAGTCACCGCCAGCAAGCCTACGTCGCGCCGGTCCTCGGCCAGCATCCAGGTCGCCGCGATTGCCTCGGGTGCGACGGCCCCGCTGTATGCTACAGCTATCTCGGCATTGGGCCCCGGGCGGCGCAGCCAGTAGCCACCGGCGAGGATGTCCGCCTCCAACTGCGCGTCCATGCGCCGCTGCGGCTGCTCGATGCTGCGGGTTGAGAGGCGCAGATAGGCGGCGCCCCCTGCTGCGTCGCGCAGCAGGTCCTCCGGCGCCGGCGCGCCGTGGCGCTGCAGGTGGTCAAAGGCGAAGCGCAGCATCACGGCCAGCTCGTCCACAAAGGCAGGCTCGAAGCTCGCCAGCCCGTCCTGCGACAGGCCGATCAGCGGCGTCTTGATCGATTGGTGTGCGCCGCCCTCCGGTGCCAGCGTCACGCCAGAGGGCGTCGCCACGGCAATGAAGCGGGCATCCTGGTAGCAGGCGTGGTTGAGGGCATCGAGACCGCGCTCGATGAAGGGATCATAGAGCGTGCCCACCGGCAGCAGCCGCGCGCCGTTGATCGAATGCGACAGGCCAAGGGCGGAGAGCATCAGGAAGAGGTTCATCTCCGCGATGCCCAGTTCCATGTGCTGTCCGCCCGGCGATGCCTGCCAGTTGAAGGTGGAGGGGATGCGCTCTCGCCGGAAGATGTCGGCCATCTCCTCCCGCGCATAGAGGCCACGGCGGTTCACCCATGTACCAAGATTGGTTGAGACGGTCACGTCGGGCGAGGTGGTGACAACGCGCCGCGCCAGCTCCGTCTCGCCCTTGGCGATCTCGTGCATCAGCAGGCCGAAACCCTGCTGGGTGGACATGGCGGGTTGGGCCGGCACAGCCAGGGACTTGGGCACCGGAATGGCGGGAACCTCATGTCGCCTCTTCGCGGGTTGCGCGAACGGAACGGCCGCGAGGAAGTCGCGCAGTTGCTCCTCGGGTAGCTCGAGACCCTCGAAGAGATCCCATTCATGCCCCTCCCGCACCTGCATGGCGCCGCGGAAGCTCTCGAACTGCGCGGGCGTCAGCAACCCGGCGTGGTTGTCCTTGTGCCCGGCGAGCGGCAGGCCGGCGCCCTTGATGGTGTATGCAATGAAGCAGGTGGGCCGGTCGTGGCGCCGCGCGGCCTCGAAGGCCTCCAGCAGGGTCGGCAGGTCATGGCCGCCGAGATTACCCATCAGCGCCGTGATCTCCTCATCGGTGCGGCGGGAAAGCAGGGCGGAGACTTCGCCCTGGTCGCCCAACTCGTCCGTCAGGCGCCGGCGCCACGCCGTGCCACCCTGGAAGGTGAGAGCCGAGTAGAGTTGGTTAGGGCAGGCCTCGATCCACTCGCGTAAGCGCTCGCCGCCCGGCTCGGCGAAGGCCGCACGCTGCAGTGTGCCGTGACGGAGCAGCACGACGTCCCAGCCGAAGTTGCGGAAGGTCGCCTCCAGCCGTGACCAGAGCCCTTCCCGCACCACTGCGTCCAGGCTCTGGCGGTTGTAGTCCACCACCCACCAGGTGTTCCGCAGGCCGTGCTTCCAGCCCTCGGCCAACGCCTCGAAGATGTTGCCCTCGTCCATTTCTGCGTCGCCAAGAAGGGCGATCATCAGGCCTTCGGGCCCTGAGCCCCAGCCTCTGGCCCGGACATAATCCTGCACGAGAGAGGAGAAGAGCGTCTGCGCCACGCCCAGGCCAACGGAGCCGGTGGAGAAATCCACGTCGTCCGTATCCTTGGTTCGCGAGGGATAGGATTGAGCCCCGCCGAGGCCGCGGAAGTTCTCCAGCTTCTCCCGCGTCTGACGTCCCAACAGGTACTGGATGGCGTGGAAGACGGGCGAGGCATGGGGCTTCACCGCCACCCGGTCCTCTGGCCGAAGCACCGCGAAGTAGAGCGCGGTCATGATCGTCGCCATGGAGGCGGAGGAGGCTTGGTGCCCCCCCACCTTCAGCCCGTCCAGGTTGGGGCGGAGGTGGTTGGCGTTGTGAATGGTCCAGGTGGCCAGCCAAAGGATCTTCCGCTCCAGTTCGGACAGGGCGCGAATCCGGTCGACGGCCATGGTGCTTTCCTCCGCTTCTTTCACGAGGAGCGTAGAATGGTCGCCTGGGCATTTTCCGCCGATCTTCACCCTCCGTGGCTCGATCTGTGGCAAGATCCACCCCTTGAGGTGCCAGACAGGGCGGAAAATGGCTGAAAGAGCGCTTGACGCGACAGACTGCCGGATCATCGCGGCACTCCAGGTGGAGGGCCGGCTCACCATTCAGGAACTGGCAGAGCGCTGCGGCCTCTCTCCTTCGCCCTGCCTGCGCCGCGTGCGGGCGCTAGAGGCGGCGGGGATCATCAAGGGCTACGCAGCGGTGATCGACCAAGCGCGGGTGGGCCTACCTGTCAGCGTCTTCGCCTCGGTGAAGCTGGAGCGTCAGCGCGAGGAGGCGCTGGACCGTTTCGAGGCTCACATCGCGCGATGGCCGGAGGTGGTCGACTGCTACCTGATGACCGGTCAGCGGGACTACCTGCTGCGCATCGTCGTGCGCGACATCGAGGCCTATGAGCGCTTCCTGAAGGACAAGCTCACCCGGCTGGACGGCGTCGCCTCCATCGAATCGAGCTTCGCACTGGGTCAGATCAAGCGCTCAGCTGCGCTTCCGATCGCCTAATCAGCCCCGCGCTAAGGGACACTCTTCCGCCGCACCGTCGGCTCCTGGAGCAACTCCTCATAGCCTGCCAGCGGTGGCTCGCAGCCGCCGCCGATCTTCGCCGGAGCCGTGCCGCATGTTCTATTCTCCCGTCGCACCGGGCTGACCGCCGCAGAGGCGCTCACCTCGAAGCGGGCCGCAGCCTCACATGCCAACGCGCCCACCTCAGAAGCCCGGACCAAACGCCGCAGGTGCTGTGACAAGGGTGTCGTCGTTACAGCCCCGCTGCCCCACCAGCAGCGCCGAATCAGATCATCTAACTCCGTGCGAGGTCGAATGCCCTATGATTTCGTCGCGCCCTGAGTTGCGACAGCAGCAACACTTCGGACATTGGACCTCCGCCGGTCCAGCAGCGCCATGCCCACCGTCAGCACCATGAAGAAGGCCGCAGCGCCGAAGACCCAGCGTGGCGCTCCGTAATCCAGGATCCAGCCATAGAGGAGCGGGCCCAGGGCACCTCCGATGTTGAAGCCGGTGGACACAATGCCGAAAACGCGTCCCGAGGCACCCGGCGGCGCGGCGGCCTGCACCATCATGTCGCGCGACGGTGCGATGACGCCGGACAGAAAGCCGGCGGCGCCCATGGCCAGCACCAGCGGCACGGGAGCGAGATCAGCCACGGCGATCATCAATGCCAGCAGGGCGGTAAGCGCGAAGGCGAGGGCTGCGACGTCACCATGGCGCCGTGTCCGGTCTGCCACCAGGCCGCCGGCCAGCACCCCGAGGGCGCTGAGCAGCAGGAAGGCTGTCAGAGCGGCATTGGCCAGCGTGAGCGTTGCGCCGTAGCCGCTGACCAGCGCTGCGACGGAAAAGTTCTGGATCGCCCCATTGGAGAAGCTGAGAAGCACGAAGAACACGGTGAGTGACAGAATCGCGGGGGTAAAGACCGAGGTGGCCCCCTGCGTCCCATCCGCCCTTTGCTCCCGGCTAGGGGCCGAAGCAGCGGCCGGCGGCTCAGGGGGACGCATCAGCAGCAGAAGGATGGCCAGCAGGATCCCGGCCAGCCCCACAGCGCCGAGCGCCAAGCCGGGCCCCGCCAGGGCCGCGAGGCCGAGAATTGTGACGGGTGCGATGGCCGTGCCGAGATAGCCCGCGAAGGTATGTAAGGAGAAGGCCCGTCCCATCCGCGCCTTGGCGATGCCGCCGGAGAGGAGGGCGTAGTTCGCGGGGTGGTAGACGCTGTTTGCGAGACCCGCCAGCGCCGCGGCGACGAGGAGCCAGGCATAGGTCCCGATCAGGCCCAACGACAGAAGCGCCATGCCGCCGAGGCCCAGGCCGGCTATGAGGACGCGGCGAGGCCCGACCCGGTCGGCCAGGAAGCCCACCGGGGTCTGGGCGAAGGCCGAGATGACGTTAAACACCGTCAGCGCCAAGCCGAGTTCGACGAATCCGACCCCCAGGCTGTCCCGCAGGAACGGGAAGAGCGGCGGTAGGGCCAGGATGTGGACGTGGCTGACAAGATGGGCCGCAGACACCAACAGTAAAAGGCGGATCTCCGAAGGCGCCCAGCTCCTGGTCCCGCCCGGGGTTAGCGACCCCCCCGCCGACGCCGCCAGGGGCGAGTGCGATGACAATGGCTGTTTCCTCATTCAGTTCACCAACCGCATTCTTGCTTGAAGCTGAGCTTAGCCTGAGCTGGCCCCGATGCATGCCTGGTTAGCCGATGCAGCCGGGCCGAGCGACCGCTGAAGGGCTGGATGGATCATGCCGCGCTGATGGGCGGCAAGGCTGGGCGCGGCGGCATCTTGAAAGGAGCCAGCGTCTGGTCCGCTCGATGCAGGACCGCATCAACTCTGGCGGGCATTGACCGCGCGGGGCCGCGGACGCAGCTTCCGGCCACCCCCAGCGCCAGCTTCATCGAGGGAAAGACGGTAAATGTCGCGCCAAGCCATCCTGAACGAGATCCAGACCTACGCCGACGAACTCATCGCCATCCGCCGCGACATCCATATGCACCCCGAAACGCGCATGGAAGAGGTTCGGACCGCCGCGCTGGTGGCGGAAAAGCTGCGGGGCTGGGGGCTCGAGGTGACGGAGAAGGTCGGCGTCACTGGCGTGGTCGGCACCTTGCAAGGCAGCCGCCCCGGCCAGCGCGCAATCGGGCTGCGCGCCGACATGGATGCGCTGTTCATCGAGGAGCAGAACAGCTTCGCGCACCGGTCCACAGTACCAGGGAAGATGCATGCCTGCGGCCATGATGGGCATACGGCGATGCTGCTGGGCGCGGCGAAGTACCTGTCACGGCACCGTGATTTCGCGGGCACCGTGCAGTTCATCTTCCAGCCGGCCGAGGAGGCCGCCACCGGCGCCAAGGCGATGATCCGGGACGGGCTGTTCGAACGCTTCCCCGTCGATGCCGTATATGGGATGCACAACTCCCCGGGCATCCCGGTGGGCCAGTTTGCGACGCGCCCGGGGCCAATCCTGGCGGGGGCGGATTTCTGGGGCGTGACCTTCCGCGGCACCGGCGGGCATGGCGGCGCAGCGCCGCATCTGGCGACCGACGTGACCGTGGCGCTGGGCCACTTCCTTCTGGCGGTACACACCATCCTGCCGCGCAACCTGCACCCGACCGAGAGCGCGGCCGTAAGCGTCGGGCATGTCTCCGGCGGCGCCTTCAACTCCCCCAATGTCATGCCGGCCGAGATGGTGGTGCGCGGAACCGCGCGCTACTTCCGCCCCGAGGCGCAGGCGGTCATCCGCCGCCGCCTGGCGGAGCTGGCGGAAAGCCTGGCCGCGGCGAATGGCTGCACGGCCGAGTCCCTCTACGAGCCGCTTTGCCCGCCGACGGTGAACACGGCGGAGAAGGTGCCCGTGGCAAGCGCCGCTGCCGCCGCCTTGGTCGGCGAGGTGAATGTGGGAGACATCCCCTTGAGCACGGGGGGCGAGGACTTTGCCTTCATGCTCCAGGAGAAGCCGGGTGTCTTCATGCGCATCGGCAATGGCGTGAACGCCGATGGAAGCTTCCACAACGTCCACACGCCCCTTTACGACTTCAACGACGATGCCCTTGCACTGGGATCTGCCTACTGGGCGAGCCTGGTGCAGCAAGAACTGGGACTGGAGGATCGCTGATGTCTGCCTTCATCCTCGGCCGCCGTCGCCTGATCGGCGGTATCGGCGCGGCGGCGCTCCTGCCGCCCCTGGCTACCACCTCCGCCCGCGCGCAGGCGGCGAGGGTGCTCAACATGGCGGTCAGTGCGCCGCCGGCCAGCATCGATCCCCACTACTATACGCTGACGCCGAGCATCATGCTCTCGGCCCATATGTTCGAGCCGCTGACGATCCGGGACGAGGATGCGCGGCTGAAACCCGGGCTGGCCGAATCCTGGCGCCTGGTGGACGACACCACCTGGGAATTCTCGATCCGGAGCGGTGTCCGCTTCCACGATGGTTCAGAGCTGACGGCAGCGGACGTCGCCTACTCCATCGCCCGCGTGCCCACGGTGCAGAGCCCGAGCAGCTTCGCCGTCTACACCCGCGCCATCACGGGAACGGAGGTGGTGGGCACGCACACAATCCGCTTCAAGACCGCCAGCCCCTATCCGTTGTTGCCGACCGATCTCGCTTCAATCTTCATCGTTCCTCGCCGGATCGGCGACAATGTTCCGTCGAGCGACTTCAACAACGGCCGTGCCACGATCGGGACCGGCCCGTTCAAATTCGTCTCCTACAGCCCGAACGACCGGGTGGAGATGGAGCGCTTCGACGACTACTGGGGGACGAAGCCGGAATGGCAGCGGGTGAACTACCGCGTCATCACCAACACCGGCTCGCGCGTCGCGGCTCTGCTGTCGGGTGATGTCGAGTTGATCGACAACGTGCCGACCGGCGACATTGCACGGCTGCGGCGCGACAACCGGCTGACCCTTATCGAGGGCACCAGCTTGCGCCTGATCTTCCTCGGCCTGGATGTCGAACGCGACAAGCCGTTGCCGGATGTGACCGGGCCGAACGGTGAGGAGCTGGACAGGAACCCGTTCAAGGACCTCCGCGTCCGCCGCGCGCTTTCCGAAGCGATCAGCCGCGACGCCATCGTGAGCCGCATCATGGAAGGTGCCGCCGTTGCTGCCGGGCAGTTCATGCCGCCCGGCACCTACGGCCATGCGCCTGACATCAAGGTGCCACCCTTCGATGCGGCGGGCGCGAAGAAGCTGCTGGCGGAGGCCGGCTATCCCGCTGGCTTCTCCGTCGTGCTGCGAGGGCCGAACGACCGGTACATCAACGACGCGCAGGTACTGCAGGCGGTGGCGCAAATGTGGACGCGCATAGGGGTCAAGACGCAGGTGGACGCGCAGCCGTTGTCGACGCTGATTGGTCGGCTCAGCCGGTTCGAAGCGTCCTGCTACCTCTTGGGCTGGAGCAACAGCACCGGCGAACCCTCGACCTCGCTGCGCGCCGTCCTGGGGTCGCGCGGTAAGGCCGGCGGGCTCGGCCTTTCCAATTACGGTCGCTACAGCAATGACCGGCTCGACGCGATGACGGCCGATGGGCTGAGCACACTGGACGATGCCGAACGTGAACGGAAGCTGCAGGCGGCGATGAAGCTCGCGATGGACGACGTGGCCGTCATCCCGCTGCACACGCAGAAGAGTGTCTGGGGAATGCGGCGAGGCTATCGCTATGTGGCGCGGGTGGACGAGAACACCTTGGCCACCAGCCTGGCGCGCGCCTGACGGGAGCGGACCGGATTCCGTCATGAGGAGGGAACTAGGCCTGCCGTGCTCGCCGGTGACGGCCGGGCCGGCTGTGCCCGAGGTATTTCCCGTAATGCAGGTCTGCACGGGGGAGGGGAGCTAACTGGGTTCCGGGATGGATCTGCATCTCTCGGCCAGGATGGCGGACGTCACAGGACCTCGAAGGGCACCGCCTGGCTTTGCTATCGAATGTTGGCCCAGGCGTGCTGACGAATTTTGGCCCACCTGCCGTCCCCCAACCTACGGTCTTCCGTTTTTACCGGGGGGCTTGGCATGGACAGGAAAGCCAAGGTGGATTTGT
>NZ_WWDL01000041.1 GCF_009848505.1 Muricoccus harenae | reverse complement strand
TCGAGCGGCACGCGTTCGCGGGTGCGTTCCTGCAGCGCGGCACGGAAGGCACCGACCGCCTCCTCAAGCCGGGCCGTGCCTACCTCCCGCCTGCCGAGGGTCAAAAGTGCGTAGGCGAGACCCTTCTGGGCCATGGCCCACTCGAGCGGCACGCGTTCGCGGGTGCGTTCCTGCAGCGCGGCACGGAAGGCACCGACCGCCTCCTCAAGCCGGGCCGTGCCTGCCTCCCGCTCGCCAAGGGCCGCAAGCGCGTTACCGAGACCCGTCTGGATCGCCGCCCACTCGAGCGGCACGCGTTCGCGGGTGCATTCCTGCAGCGCGGCACGGAAGGCACCGACCGCCTCCTCGAGCCGGGCCGTGCCTGCCTCCCGCTTGCCGAGGATGGTAAGCGCGTTGCCGAGACCCGTCTGGATCGCCGCCCACTCGAGCGGCACGCGTTCGCGGGTGCGTTCCTGCAGCGCCGCACGGAAGGCACCGACCGCCTCCTCGAGCCGGGCCGTGCCTGCCTCCCGCCCGCCGAGGATGGTAAGCACGTTGCCGAGAGCCTTCTGGGTTGCCGCCCACTCGAGCGGTACGTGTTCGCGGGTGCGTTCCTGCAGCGCGGCACGGTAGGCATCGACCACTTCCTCGAGCCGGGCCGTGCCTGCCTCCCGCTCGCCGAGGATCCAAAGCGCGTTGCCGAGATTGTTCTGGGTTGTCGCCCATTTGAGCGGCACGCGTTCCCGGGTGTATCCTTGCAGCGCGGCACGGAAGGCATCGGCCGCCTCCTCGAATCGGGCCGTGCCTGCCTCCCGCCTGCCGAGGGTCCAAAGCGCGTAGCCAAGATTGTTCTGCGCCATCGCCCATTTGAGCGGCACGCGTTCGCAGGTGCATTCCTGCAGCGCGGCACGGAAGGCATCGGCCGCCTCCTCGAGCCGGGCCGTGCCTGCCTCCCGCTTGCCGAGGATCGTAAGCGCGTTGCCAAGATTGATCTGGGTTGCCGCCCAATCTTGTGGGCGCTCGCGCCGAGATACAAGGCGGAGTGCGTCAGCGTAGAGCGCGAGCGCCTCGTTTAGAGCGGCATTGTCACCATATTCGCTACCTTGACTCTGAAGTGCACTGGCTGCGGCCATTATGTGCCGCCACGCGGCTTGCTGGTCGGAGGCAACCAAGCTTGCCGCCTCCTGCAGTATGGCCGCAGCCTCGCGATAGCGCAGCTGTAGCCGGCTGATGCGTGCCCGTTCCGCCAGAAGGGCTGCGTCGTCTGCTGCGCGGCGCTCGTGCTCCTTCCTACGTCGTGCGATCAGCGCGTCGAGGTTGCCGGCCGCAGTCGATAAGTTAAATGCGGCGATTTGAGCCTCAGCTGCATCAAGGGCGTCTCGGATAGGCGCCGTCACATTCGGTGAAACCACCGGCGGTGCACGCATATCGGCCAGCAGCTTCTCGATAACAGCTGGCAGGCGCTCGTCAGGGATGAACTCCAGATTCGGCACCTGTGGCGTTAGCACACGGCGCAGATCCACGGCCAGATCTGGTGATGGATCGCGCTGCAGACGCTCCAGTGTCCGGGCAATCTCGTTAAGCTTCGCGTGAGCTTGGTCCTGCTTGCCATGCAGCGTCGCCACTTCGTTTGCGACATGCCCAAGCAGCGAGTGCATGGCAGTCGTATCGCCAGCAATCCCCCGCACCAGATGGTCTATTTTCGTGTTGGACTGCTTTAGCGCTGCGAGTCTCGACGCGACGAAGGCCACTTCGACCCGCGGGTTAACCTTCAGCGCCTCGCGGAAGAACGCTAGAAAGCAAGCAGACCAGCCCGGCGCCTCAGAATCGACACTAAAGAACCGTGCCTTGAACTCGTGTGGCGGGGGCGCACCGCCAGCTCCGTTAACCAGCTCCTGCCAAACAGCCTGCTCAGCCTCCGCGACCAGGTTCCGCCCAACCTCGGCTGCGCTGTCCTGCCGCGCGCCTGCCAGGGCGTCGTCCACGGCCGCCTCGAGCGTAGCCACCACAGCGGGATCGTCCTTAAAGGTCAGCGAGGGTAGTAACCCCAACTGCTCGTGCAGGAACCGGCGGGCGGCCGCGATGAAGGGAGGTGGTGCAGCTCCGCGGTTGTCGAAGCGCGCTTCCTCGTCCTCCTTCGCATAGTCCAGAACCACCACCAGAGTGCCCGTCAGCTGCGCTAGCCGTAGTGCACGCTCGAGGTCGTGATTGGTCGGTACGCCGCCCAGGTAGGCTCCGGCCCGGGCGCGTGCCTCTTCCCAGGCTGACCCGAAAACCCTGGTTGTGATCTTATCAGCGACAGCACCAGATGCTTCCATAACTGGCCCGCTCAGGACGCCTCCAGTCATCGCACCCAACAGATATCCTACCAGTGACGTCATCACTTTCCCCCGGAGAGGGATCTTGGATGACATCGGGGGCAAGTAGAAGGCCTGGGCTTCAGTGATCTTGCCGCAAGTAGGACAACTGAGTCTTGCCTAAGCAAGGTCGGTAGCTACTGGCCGGCAGGCCGAGACGCATCGCGCCGAGATCCGGCGGAGGTTCGTCTCCGCCACCTGTGCAACCGAGGCGTTGTGCCGCCGCTCTCGCTCCGTATCGAGGAGCCTGGCTCGGTTGAGCAAGAGCAAGGTTTATGCAACAGACCCGCTTCTAACTGAAGCTTCGCTCTGACCTGCCAGGGAGAAGATCTCGGGGTTATGGGGCCCGCTTATCGTGCCTTTGTTTGCCGGAGGGGCTGATTGCCGCGAAGCCGGGGTTGAGTGAGTAGAACGATGCATGATCGGCCGCAGCTCGCCATCGCGAGTTGCTGACTGGGAGCCTCACCGCCATACCGAGGCAGCAGCAACACGTGCGACCCTCGATCGCACCTGGAGGGCCGACCACGCATGTTCCCCAAGCTTGTCCTGACCGGAGCCGAGGCTACGGCTCCTGTCGTGCTCGACCGTATCCCGCTCGCCTCGGGTGGCAGGAACGAGGCTTGGCTCCGCGACTTCCTGCTTCGGCATCCCGACACCTTGCCCGCTTCCGAGATCGACCCGGCCTATGCGGACCCGATCCCGGTCTGCCGTGAACTCGCGACGCCCGCGGGCCCGGTCGACGCCGTGTTCGTGAACCGGCACGGCGCGCTGACGGTCGTGGAATGCAAGCTCTGGCGGAACCCCCAGGCACGGCGCGAGGTTGTGGGGCAGATCCTCGACTACGCGAAGGAACTCGCCCGCTGGCACTACGAGGACCTCCAGCGGGAGGTCTCGAGGTCGCTCCGGCGCCCCGGCAACGCCCTCTTCAACCTCGTGCAGGCCCAGCACCCATCCGTAGATGAGGCGACCTTCGTCGATGCCGTGGGACGCAATCTCCGCGCTGGACGTTTTCTCCTGCTGGTCGCGGGCGACGGCATCCGGGAGGGCACTGAGGCCATCGTACAGTTCATGCACGCCCACACCGGCATGCGCTTCGCCTTCGGCCTTGTCGAAATGGCGGGTTACGAGCTGCCCCAGGGGCAGTTGCTGGTTCAGCCCCGCGTTCTGGCGCGCACCGTCGCGCTGGAGCGGACGGTTGTCCGCATCGTGGAGCCGGCCCTGGGTATTGCAACAACAGCCGACGAGGGTGGCCCAGAAGCAGAGGGAGACGGGCCGGAGCCGTCGCAGCCGTCCCGTCGCCGCGATCCCGCCCTCACCGAGGCGGACCGGAGGTTTTGGGAGCGCTTTATCGCCGAGCTGCGGCTGGACGATCCGTCACAGCCGCCACCCCGCCGCCGCGGATATGGCTGGATCCGCTACGATCTGGGCACGCCGGAGGCCGGCATCACGGCGTACCGGGCGCGCTCCGAGGATCTCGTTGGCACCTATGCGATCTTCAGGGGCGAGGCGGGATTTCGTCTCATCGATGAACTTAAAGCGCAACAGTCCGAAATCGACGCGGCTCTTCGCACAGCCATGCCCGACGGGGAGTTGGAGTGGGGTGAGACACCCCCGGACGCTCAATGGATCGCGCTCCGCCTTCGTGCACCAGGCAACTGGACCGAAGAGGATGACGTCCGTCACCGGGCATGGCTCGCTGCCGCGGGAAACGCGCTCGTTAATGCGCTCCGGCCGAGAATTCAGAGGATCCTCAGCGAGGTGCGCGGTGCATAGCCGACTGCCTGGGCGGATCGGTTCGGGTGATGAGCTGACCCAACTGGAGATCGCGGCACCAAGGCCGCATAGCCGGGGCGAAATTACAGGATGATGTCGGGGTCTGGCATCCGACGCCAGCCGCCTGTCACCCGCTCAATCAGCAACGGATGTAAGGGCCGCCCACGTGCCACGGCCCTCTGGAGAATACGTTCCTCTGTCGCAGGGTCGCGCCCCGACAGCCAGGGCTCGTCCGAGCCCCGGAACCGCCGCCGGTAAGTGGCGAGTACCCTTTCCACCGCCTCGCACGGCGGAGGTGGAGGGTAGGCGTCGGTCGGTTGGTCAGGTCTGGGCATGGTTAGTCATCATCGATCAAGACGCTTGAGGTCTGCCAGCAACGTCAGGGGGGATCCGCGTATATTGGGAGGAGCATAGGGACGATGCGGCTAATCGCTGACCCCGGGGCCGCCCCGGCCCGGCCGGGACGCGGTCGCCCCCGCTACAGCAGGCTGCCCTGGCCTGGCTCCGTCCTTCTCGGCCGCACGTCACCGCCTGGCAGTTCCCCTTCGGGCTGGTCCGACCTGCCGCGCGCCACGATCCTCAGCATCCCGTTCGGCCGTGGCCGCTGCAGCTCTTTCGCCACCGCCCAGGGCGCCGTCATCCAAGCCTCAAGATTGTCGGCCTCGGTCAGGATCACCGGCATCGCCTTGGGGTGGACCGGCACCACCTCGGCGTTCGGCTCGGTGGTGAGAAAGGCGTAGAGGTCTGTCGTGACCTCGCCCTCCTTCACCTTTCGCACCGAGGTCCACTGCGGGACCCAGATCCCGGCAAAGAAGGCCAGCGGCCGGTCCACAACCGGACACTTTACATTTGAAGTGGGCCTGCTGGGCGACAGCTTGGTGTGCTCGTCGCCAGCTGGAGGCAGGGTCAGCCGGCATCGACGGCATTCAGCGTGTTACCTTCGGAGTGACCACCTCCTCCCCTCCGCCAAGCACGCATTTTTGTGCTTTATGTTTCGTTGACAAACACAATCAAGACTAATCCAAATGCTCTGACATTGTCGGAGCGGGCTATGCCTAACACAGATCAACTAAAACAAACGCTTTCTGAACAGATGCGGGCAATATTCGGAGATCACCCGCCTCCGGTCCAAGTAAGTGACGCTCAAATAGAGGCAGTCGCTTCGGAATTTGCAGTTGATTATGAAAAATTACTGAACGACAACCCAGAAATCGCCAACAATCCCGAAATTTATGATTTGAACCCTTTTGGTTTCAAAATAGAATTTCCCAAAAAGCTTCCAGACCCCTTTAAAGGTGTAAAGAAAGAGGCTTGTATTCTTGCCCACATTGCGATCGCAGCAGCACTTGTTGCGGCTTGGGTAGCAAGCGGTGGCACTCTTGTAGTCGGCTCTACCGTAGCAGGAGTTGTTATTACAGACACCATCTACGCTGCCCTTGCGGGAGGTCTGACGGGCGCCGCACTAGCCGAGAAATTTTGTTAAAAGGACCAGCACCCGGGCACCTGCACCGGAGACCAGGGGCGGCCCCTGGTTCCCGGGCCCTGGTCAGGCCCGCCAAGCCCTGCAATCTGGGGGGGGAGCGGCCTGCCAGCTCCCCATCCGGCGGAGCTAAGCTGGGGAGCGGTCGGTAGAGTCCACACCCTAGTCCGCGTTTCAGTTCACCCTATCCTGGATCGCCGACTACCGCCGCAGCCGCCGATCGGGCTGCCAAGGTAGGGCGAACCCCTCTCACCTCTGCCGCATCTTTCTCCAGGGGCGCAGCCCGCCCCCACCGTGATCAGCCCGCTTTTCAGGGCACCAAGGAACTCACCGCAGCAGCCTTGACCTGAGCCCCGAGATTTCGGCCAAGGGGAGGTAGAGTCCGTCACCCGTTTGGAGACGGACATGAAGCGCGGGCGGTTTACGGAAGAGCAGATCATTGGGGTGCTGCGGGAGGGGGAGGCCGGGCTGAAGACGGCGGATCTCTGTCGCAAGCATGGGATCTCTGAGGCGACGTTTTATGCCTGGAAGGCCAAGTACGGCGGTCTGGGTGTGTCGGAAGCCAAGCGGCTGAAGGCGCTTGAAGACGAGAATGGCAGGCTGAAGCGGTTGCTGGCTGAGGCGATGCTGGACAACGCCGTGCTGAAGGACCTCGCCGCAAAAAAGTTCTGACGCCCGCGGCCAGGCGGGCGGCGGTGGCCCATGCCCAGGAGGTGCATGGGATCAGCCAGAGGCGGGCCTGTTCGCTGGTAGGCGCCGAGCGGACGTCGATCCGCTACCAAGCCCGGCGTCCCGACGATGCGGCGGTTCGGGCAAGGCTGCGGGAACTGGCGGCTGAACGCCGTCGGTTCGGCTATCGGCGGCTGGGCATCCTGCTGGCGCGCGAAGGCACACGGCTGAACCACAAGAGGCTGCGGCGGCTGTATACCGAGGAGAAGCTGCAGGTGCGGCGCCGTGGCGGCCGGAAGCGGGCCGTGGGCACACGGGCGCCGATGGTGCTGCCGCAGGCGCCGAACCAGCGCTGGTCGCTGGACTTCGTGTCCGACGCCTTGGCCGACGGGCGACGGTTCCGCATCCTGGCCGTGGTGGACGACTTCAGCCGTGAGTGCCTGGCGCTGGTGGCCGACACCTCGTTGTCCGGTGTCAGGGTCGCGCGCGAGTTGGATGCCGTGCTTGGGCGCCGAGGCCAACCCCAGGTGTGCGTCAGCGACAACGGCACCGAGCTCACCAGCAACGCCATCCTGAAGTGGAGCCAGGACCGGCAGGTGGAGTGGCACTACATCTCGCCCGGCAAGCCGCAGCAGAACGCCTTCGTGGAGAGCTTCAACGGCCGCCTGCGTGACGAATGCCTGAACGAGACGCTGTTCACCTCGCTCCATCACGCCCGGGCGGTGCTGGCCAGATGGCAGGCAGACTACAACCACGTCCGGCCGCACTCGGCTCACCAGGGCATCACGCCCGCCGAGGTCGGCAGGCGAACCATCACGCCTTGGATGATGAAAGACCTTGCCAACACCGCTACCGCGGCAGCAAACAATCGGTCAGGACTCTAGCTCAGCCCGGAAGAACTTCGGGGCTCAGGTCAGCCTCGACCATGCGGTCTAGATCGGCCCGCGCGAACCGCCTCCATCCATCCTGGGCACTGACGAGGCTCCAGCCGCCTTTTCCCGAGACCGGGGGACGCCTCCACCGGGGTGTCGCCATGGATGCAAGACGCCGTAGCGCCTCCCAGTAGTCCTCGACGTACTCCGGCTGGTCCTTCGGGCCGATGGCGTAGCGGGGGCGGCCGTCCCGGCCAGGTCGAGCCAGCGACGGAAGGAACGGGTTTCCCTCGCCATCGACCGGCACGAACACCTGCTCGCCAAGGGACGGTACCGCTTCCTCATCGAGCGTCGGTGGGCGTGGCGGAACCAAATCTTGCCAGCGCGAGCGGACAAAGCCCTTGCGTCGCTCCAGGTAGCGCAGGGCCTCGGCTGCCGGAACACGACCATCGCCATCGGAAGCGATCTGGCCTGAGGCGATGAGGTTCGCCACTGTTTTCGGCTTTACGGCGGCCAGGGCGGCGAGCTGGTCCGAAACAACGGAGCGTCCGTTGTCGATCGCCCAGCGCGCCTCGGCCGCAGCCAGGTTCTCCGTCAGGTAGACGATGCAGGGACCGAGCGCGGCCTTCAGCCCCAGATCGGCGACCATAGAGCGGAACTGCACCAGGTACCCCTCGATCTCGGCGCGCGAGGCATCCAGATCCAGCGACCTCGTGTCGCCATGGCGGGCGTAGATGAAGAGGCCTGCCAGATCCGCCGCAATGTCCTGCCAGTCGATATCCGCGTCCTCCAGGGCGGATGTGTCCCCCGCCTCGAGCTGTCGCCGGAGATCAGACCACTCCGCCCCTTCCGGCAGGCCGCCTACGAGGTTCGACAGAACAGCCGTGACTGCCGCCTTGCCGTACCGTGGCCCGAGCGCAACCCGGAGACGCTCGCAGGCGTGCTCGATGAGCGTGGCGTAGATGCTCTGAAACGGAACCTGGTTGAGGAAGTCGATACCGGGCTCCGCATCCGTCACCCGGATGCCGCCGTCCTGATCCGCATGGGTGTTCATGAGCTGCTCCACCCGCTCAGCCGAACGCCGGGACGCGGGCGATCTGGGCGCAAAGCCGCTCGCGCGCGGCATCGATGACATCCGGCCGCGTCTTCGCGGAGAGCGTCTCCCGCGCCTTACGGCCGAGGAAGAAGTTCACCCGCTCCCGGTTGGCGCCGCTGGGGTGGGGCAGTCCGCCGAGGATGCGCTCGGGATGGAGGAGGCCGAGGCGTGCCAGGTGCTGCAGCGCCGCGGCGGGCTTCGGTCCGAGCGGGAGCCAGAGGGCGTGGGACAGTGCACGCGCCTCTTCGGCGAGGTGGGTCTCGACCATGCGCCGCAGAGCGGGAGTGCGGAGCATGTCCGGCGTGCCGTTGTAGTTCGCACCGTCGACGAACACCGGATGGCGCAGGGCCGAGGTAAGGTGGACCAGGCCGCGGCCCGGAGCGAAGAGCCCCGCGCAGCTCTCGACGCCGAGGAGACGATGGGCGCCGACATGGTCGAGCATGGCGATGAGCTGTTCGCGCATCGGGCCGGAGAAGGCGCCGGTGAGCTTGGCCTGGCGCGAGGCCTCGGCAGGGCTCATCCCCGCCTGGAGGGCAGCACGGAAGGCCTGGAAGGCGTTCTCCGCCTGCTGGGCGCCCGGAGTGATGCCGACCACCACCAGTCGGGCCTCCGCCGCGATGTGGTCGAAGGGAGCCCAGACGACACTCAGCCGGCCATCGTCATGGAGCGAGAGTGCCGAGCGGGTGTCGCCGGCAAGGAAGGGACCACCGCGGTGGGCCGTGATGGCGGGAGCGAAGCGGGTCACTAAATTCGTGTTCTGCACGGCGATCTTTCTCCTGATGGACGATGATGGTGTTGGTGAAATTCAGGCCCGTCGGAGGCGCCGAGTGCGATGGGCGACCGTGACCACGCGGCCGTCGTCGCCGACGATCGCAAAGGTGCTGAGGAACCGTTCGCAATCCTTCACCCGCATGGGGCCAAGCGCTTCGACGAGGCGCCGACGGGCGGCCTTGTCGAAGAAGTAGCTGTCGGCTCCCCGCACCCGCACCGACGTGCCGTAGTCGAGAAGCAGGCCGATCGCGTGATGCGGGATGGCACGCTGGGCGGACCGCCTTCGGCTATGAGTGGTGAGAAGGTTTTGACGCGGAGCTCGGCAGGACATCGGGCCTCCTTCTTAACGGGACAATGCCAATCCCGTAATCCCGCTTTTGGACGCTTTTGCATGGTGCGTCAATAAATAATCTTTCGGGCATCCCGACTTCCCGACTGTTAGCTTCTCCAACTCCGTTGAGCGTCTGTCAGGAGGCTATACGTGCGTTTAGCCTTCTGACACTCTGCCCCGATGAGCCCCGCCGTCGCCTATTTCCGCGTCTCGACCGAGCGACAGGGCCGCTCTGGACTAGGACTGGATGCCCAGCGGGAGCGCTGCGCCGCCTTTGCGGTCGGGAACGGCATGATGCTGGTGGAGGAGTTCACCGAGGTGGAGACGGGCAAGGGATCGGATGCCCTCGACAGACGTCCTCAGCTCGCGGCGGCCCTCGCCGCTGCGCGGCGGCTCCGCTGTCCGGTCCTCGTTGCCAAGCTCGACCGCCTCTCGCGCGACGTGCACTTCATCGCCGGGCTGATGGTACAGCGCGTGCCCTTCATGGTCGCGGAGCTTGGGCCCGACGTGGATCCCTTCATGCTCCACATCTACGCCGCGCTTGCCGAGAAGGAGCGGCGCATGATCTCGGAACGCACCCGCGCGGCACTCGCGGCTCGGAAGCGTCAGGGAGCAGTCCTAGGAAATCGGACGAACCTCGCGGAGGCTCAGCGGCTTGGGGCTGCCCGCACGGCTGAGGAAGCACGGCGGTTCGCGGAGAACGTCGCGCCCATCATCCGCCAGGTGCAGGCAAGCGGCGTGACCAGCATGCGCGGGGTTGCGGAAGTGCTGAACGCCCGTGGAATTCGTACCGCTCGTGGAGGCCGATGGGCAGCCACGCAGGTTGCTGGGGTACTCGTCCGTACCTCAGCTCCAGCACTGCCGGAATGACGATGAGGAAGCTCTCACCTCAGCCGTTGTAGTTTGGGAAGCGCCCCTTCAGGCGTTCGACGGTCATGCGCCACTTCGGGGCTGTCGGACGACAGACCGTATTCTGGTTCCCGAAGAGCCCCACTTCCTTCACCGCCTTGTCAAGCGGGACCGTATCCAGCCACCGTACCGGCACGAACCACTCGCTTCGGACAGGATCATCAGCGAGGTGGCGATGGTAGTGGCCATCCACCAGCACTTCGAGAGCCGGCTTCTCTGTCCCGTCCGACATCTTCACCATGAACTCACGTGCAGGAACAGCAGGTCCAGTTACTCGGCCAACCCCAACGAAGCCATGATCCGGTGACTTGACCCAGATCCGGTCATCAGGTCGAAGCATACGGAGGTTCTTGTTGAACCAAGCATCACCACCGGCACAGATAAATCCGTAGCGGATCGCCTCGTCCCAGGACCGCTCGCCCCGCGCTCCAAAGGATGCATAGAACTCACCATTCCATGGCTCGGCGGGTTGCCCGGGAGGCGGCTTTACGTCCACTGCGACCTCCACGATATCCTCCTTCAGCCAAGCGCGACTGATGAAGCGTTGCCCGTTGTGCTCGAAGATGCCGAAGCAGAGCACGTTGATGGATATCCCGCGCTCGGCGAGATAGATGACGATGCGCTCGGAATCTGCGTCGAGCTCTGCAGCGACGATGACAATCTCATGCGTATGGTTCAGCATCTCCTCATCGAGGTCGGTGCCGAAGCGAGCGTGGAAGTCCTCGGCAAGGCTCCGCCCCGGCGCGAAGCGGCCGTAAATGGCGGCGACGTCCTCGGACTTCAGCCCCTCCACCCAGCTGGCGTAGTCAAGCGCCTGGGCCACGACGTCGCGGGGTGTCCGATCGCGCTTCAGCTCGATGAGCACGAGGGCACCGTCGGGGGCGATGGCGAGTAGGTCAATAATGCCGCCGTGCGCCGTCCTCTCCTGACGGCCAATCAACATCCAGGAATTCGAGAGGATTCCGGGCGCGGCAACGATCATGTCTTCCAGCACCCTTTCGCTCGACAGGGTGGCGCGGGCGAGGGGCGCGGGCTTCTCGCCGACGGTCCAGATAGCGTGGTGAAGGGTCATAAGCTGATCCGCGGAAGGCCTTCTCTTTGTGGCAAGTCGAGGCTCCGGGAGCCGGGCGGTAGGGCACAGACGCTGGGCAAGGCCATCTGCAGCCGTCGCAGGATGGGGCCGTGCCGAATGTTGCCGATCACCTCTCGGATACAGCGGCTGCTCTTGAAGCGGAGTGGCGGTGCCCCTGTGAGCCAGCCCGCGTCGAACGGCCGCAGGGCGCGGAAGGTGATGCCAAAAGGCTCCAGGGACGGCTTACCCATTGAGACGGCGTCGCCCACGCGACAGCAGGATGAACGACCCAGAATCCGGCGACAGCTCCATCAGCATCTGTGATCCCCGCCGCTCCACCGCCTCCAGGCGCCGTTCGGGCTGCAGGCCGACGACCGGGTTCCACACCTCGTCCGTCTCCTCATCCACCAAGCGTTCGTCGGCGAGTTGTGGCAGCCACTTCTCCGGCGGGTCGAACTCGTATGCGAAGGCCTCGGCGAGACGATCCTCGATCAGCGCCGTGACCTGCTGCTTCCCCGAGGTCGGGTGCGGGCGGAAGGGGCGCGGTGCCCGCTTCAACTCGGCCCGCGGGCGCTGGTCCACGAACCAGTTGGCGTCGATTTCCGCGGAACCGGCTCGGACGTCGATCGCCTGCACCTTGGCGCGGAAGCTCTGCGCCACATGGGCAAGCGAGGCCAGGCCGTCGCGTGGCGTGGCGGGCAGGTGGGGGAAGAGGTGCAGGTGCACCTGGGTCTGGATCGAATTGATTTCCTGGATGCGCCGGTCGACTTCGAAGTACACCGCCTGGCCCAGGGCGGGGGCGATGCCGGCGGCCGCCTCGGCCATAACCACCAGACTACGGCCGCTGATGCCGGTGCGGGGCATGTCGGTGATGTCGGTCTTCAACCGGTCGAGGTAGTCGGCGTACCAGGTGGCGTAGGCCGCCTTCAGCGCGGCGTCGTAGATCACGGCCACGCGGTAGGCTTCCTCGATATGCGCGCGGATATCGGCGAAGCCCGGGTCGCTGGCCGGGCCTTCCAGCAGCACCGCGGCCTCGCCGTTCCGGCCGCGCAGGGCGAAGCCGGTGAGGTTGTGGGAACCAACGAAGGCGGCGGCAGTGCCGTCCGGCATCTCGAAGTAGTAGATCTTGCTGTGCAGCATCGGCCGCAGGCGTTCGAAGGGGTTCTTCGGCCAGCCGGTGGCGCGGCAATAGCCTAGGTGCAGGCGGGCGGCGCTGGCGGGCAGGCCGCTGGCGATGAGGCTGTCCAGCGCCTCGAACGCCTTGAAGGTACCGGCGCCCAGCACCAGCCGGGTGATCTTCGGCGCCGCGGCGCCGACCTTCAGCGCGGCGACGCCATCCGGCGTGGCGAAGCCGGCGACGATGCGGGCTTCCCGGCAGCGCGCCAGCCGGTCCTGGATCAGCCGAGCGATGTTGTGGTGCGGATAGGCGTCAAGGAAGCGTGCCGCGAGGGTCACTGCGCGGCCTCCAGCAGGGTCTCCTCGGTGGGCAACAGGGCCTCGCGCAGCGTCGCCTCCAGCAGCTTGGCGCGGGAGGTGCTGGCAGTGGCGAGGCTGGCTTCCAGCTGATCGCAGAGTGCCATCAGCACGTTCACCTTGGCGACGATGCGGTGTTGTTCGGCGAGGGGTGGCAAGGGAATGGGCATTCGGCGGAAGTCGCCGACATTGACCCCTTGCAGCGCAACACCTTTGGTTTCGCCAGCCATCAGCGCCTGGTAGGGTGGTGCATCGATCACGAGCTTGACGAAATGTCGATCAACGACAGTGGAGATCGGGAAGCGCAGGACATGCTGTGTGATGTTCCCGCCTACCAGTTCCGATGGGACGAACGCTGTCTTCCCGATAGTGCCATCCTTCGACACCAGGAGGTCACCTTCCGCTAACGTCGTCCGCGTGAAACTTGCCGCGCGCGCCGGGCTGCATTTTGGCAGCGTTGCCACGTCGATGGTGCCGGTCTTCATCTCGGTCACCCGCACCGTCGGTACGCCGTTCTCCACCCACTCGGGCTTAAGGATGCCGTAGGTGATGACTTCGCCGGGAATAGTAAGGTCTTCGGCGCATGCCCATTCCCACCCCGCAGGAGTGGAGTAGGAAAGTTGGTCATCCGCAATTGGGGCAAAGCGGGTGGATGCCTTGCGGTCGCCCGAATTTGAGAAGTTGCGACGCATTGTACTGATGAGCAGGCTCGCTGGCTCATCTCCTGAATCCTGCGGCACGAGCTTTCCCCGCACCGCGAGGTTCAGGATCGTTTGGCGGAGCTGCTTGATCTGGTCGGGGCGTGTCGTGATGGCGGGTAGCGTGTTGAGGGCGAAGCGGCCATCAGCCGAGAAGGTCTCGGAATCGGGCGTGTTGAGGCGGGCAAGGCTCGCCGCCGCCAGTCGGTCGCGTGTCACCTCCCTCGTTGTCCGTGCCGCCGCCAGCCGATCGCACAGCGCCATCAACTCATCCACCTTGGCGACGATGCGGTGCTGCTCAGCAAGGGGGGGTAGCGGGACCAACTGATTAACGACCATCTGCGCAGTCAGTTCGACCTGGTTAGTCGAGCCTGCAGCGCGCTCCTCGATAGTGCCAAAGACGTGGTCGGAGCGGAGCCATGTACGGACAAACTCGGGGTCAACGCCGAAGCATCGCACAACAGTCACGTGGCTATCGCAGACAAGCCGATCCGGTGGGGTTACAAGCCGAATGACTCTGCCTATCGTGCCCGTGCCTGTCGAATTCCAGAGGAGATCGCCGTCGCGAAGAAAGCGGACTGTCTCGTATTCTGCAATGGATTCCAACGTAACTAGCTTAGCAACTGACAGGTCGAGACCTCGCCACTGAACGCACTTCTGCGATACCACAGGCGTGCCGACCGAAACCGCATACTTCGGTGACTTTCCACGCTGGATGTACGCTGATACGGTACCAAGACGCGTCCAACACCAACTTTCTGGTAAACCAAATAAGGCGTCATCCTCGCCAGTCGGAAAAGCTTTGTCTGCTCTGGCCTGACCGGTCTTAACCAGCTGTGCCTTTTCGAGCGAGATTCGCTTGAGTAGTTCCGATGCTGGCTCATCGGCTGGATCCTGCGGCACCAGCTTGCCCCTTACTGCGAGGTCCAGCATGAAGCGCCGCAGCCGGTTGATGGCGTCAGGCGCCTCGGCGATCCGCTCGTAGTAGGCCAGGAGGACGTCGGCGTTCATCGGGCCAGCGCCTCTGCCAGGATCGCCTTCAGCTGGTCGCGCAGATTCGCCGCCTTAGCCTCAGCCGCCTTCAGGTCGGCCAGCAACGTTTCTGGGTCGCCATGGTCGTCCTCGACAGCGTGCGGGTTCTTGACGTCGAGGTTCCAGCCTCGCGCCTTCACCTCCTCGACCGTCACCCGCCAGGCCCGCTCGTTCTCCTGCCGCCCCTTGCGCGTCGGTCCGCCCCACCAGGCAACGCAGTCCTGCAGGTGCTCCAACCGGATCGGCTTGGTCATGGAGTAAGCCTTCTGGCCCCCCGGTACCCGGTGCTCCCAGAACCAGGTCTCCTTCGTCGGCGAGCCCTTCTCGAAGAACAGCAGGTTGGTGCCGATGGAGGCGTAGGGCCTGAAGACCGAGTTGGGCAATCGGACGATGGTGTGCAGGTTGCATTCGTCCATCAGGTGCTCCTTCAGCCGGGTCTTCACGCCCTCACCGAAGAGCGAGCCGTCCGGCAGCACCACCGCGGCGCGCCCTCCGGGTTTCAGCAGGCGGATGATTAGGGCGAGGAAGAGGTCCGCCGTCTCCCGGGTGCGGAAGTGAGCCGGGAAGTTGCTCTCGATCCCGTCCTCCTCCCGCCCGCCGAAGGGCGGGTTGGTCAGCACAACATCCACACGCTCGGCCTGAGTCCAGCCGATGTACGGGCGGGCGAGGGTGTTGTCGTGACGGACGAAGCCCGGATCCTCCACGCCGTGGAGGAGCATGTTCGTCACGCAGAGCATGTGGGGAAGCGGCTTCTTCTCAACCGCGCGGAGCCAGGCCTGCATCAGCCGCTCGTCCTCGGGCCGCTTCACGTAGCGGTCGCGCATGTGCCGGATGGAGCAGCTCAGGAAGCCGCCGGTACCACAGGCCGGGTCAAAGAGGCTCTCACCCGGCTTCGGGTCGATGCGGTCCACCATGAAGGCGGTCACGGCCCGGGGCGTGTAGTACTCGCCGGCGTTGCCCGCGTTCTGCAGGTCGTTCAGGATCTGCTCGTAGATGTCCCCGAAGTGCTGGCGCTCAGCTAGGTCGTTGAAGTCCACGTCGCTGATCTTGTTCACCACCTGACGCATCAGCTGGCCGGACTTCATGTAGTTGTAGGCGTCCTCGAAGACACTCCGGACCACCCGCCGCCGGTCGCCCGGCCGGTCTGTCAGAGGAAGGTTCTTGAGTGCCGGGAAGAGCTCCCCGTTGACGAAGTTGAGGAGGGCGTCGCCGGTGATCCCCTCCGGGTCCGTCGCCCAGGCACGCCACTGCAGGTGCTCCGGAATCGGGGAGCGATAGTTGGAGTTCAGGAGCTCCAGCTCCTGGTCCTGGTCGTCGATGATCTTGAGGAAGAACATCCAGCAGAGCTGGGATATGCGCTGGGCGTCCCCATCCACGCCACTGTCCTGGCGCATGATATCCTGGATGGACTTGACGATGTTACGAACGGACATGGGCTAGGCGGCTTCCTCGTAGAGAGCAGTCTGGATCTGGGTCACGGCGTGCTCGAAGTCGGCGCGCGTGCCGAACTGGCGGATGAGTTGCACGGGCGTGCCCATCCGGTCGAAGGGGGCAATCTGGAGGACCCGGAGGTCGCCGAGGTCCAGGACGCCCTCGTCGCTGTACTTGGCAAGAAGCGCCTCCAGGACGGCGCGCGCCTGCGGCCCGTACTTCGTGAACACGTCCCGCTTGCGGACGTTCTCAGCCCGCTCCTGGCGTGTCAGGGCCGGTTGGTCAAAGGCGACGTGGCAGATCAGGTCGAAGGGATCCAGGTCCTTCCCGACCTCCTCCGCGATCGGCTCGAGGGGCAGGCCCTCGGCCTCGAGCTCCTCGAGGACGGCCCTCTTCCGGGCCTCGCCATTCCAGCGGCGCAGGAAGGCGTCGAGACTGGCGTAGCGCTTCTGGAGGGCCTTCCTAGTGAAGTCGCGCAAGCTCTCCGTGACGAGCCGGCCATCCGCATCCAGGTACTCGACCCGCTCAGCGATGATGGTGGCTGTGACGCCGTCCACGTAGACCTTCTGGCGCCCTCCCCCGCCTCCCGTGATGGAGACGTCCGGCGGGTCGCCGCCCACGACCGTCTCGTCGGCTCCTGGCGTGGGAGGAAGATCCCTCCCCTCCTCGTCCGTGGGGGGCGCGTCGTCCGGCGGGGTGATCGGATCACCCTGGCCGGGCTCGTAGATCTGGACGGGCTCGCCGTCGAAGTCGGGGTCGGCGAAGTGGTTCGTCGCGCCGCGGAAGTCCATCAGGGTGAAGTAGAACTTCTTGGTGTCTTCGTGCACGCGGGTGCCTCGGCCGACGATCTGCTTGAACTCCGTCATCGAGCCCACCGGCCGGTCGAGCACGATCAGCCGGCAGGTCTGGGCGTCCACCCCGGTGGAGAGGAGCCGCGAGGTGGTGACGATGACGGGGTGGCTGGACTCCGGGTCGATGAAGTTGCCGAGCTGCGCCTGCCCCTCGGCGTCGCTGCCGGTGATGCGCATGACGTAGCGCGAGTTCTTGTCGCAGAGGTCCTTGTTCTCGTTGACGAGGGCCTGGCGCGTTCGGGCCGCGTGCTCCTCGTCCACGCAGAAGATGATGGTCTTCTGGAACCGGTCGCCGCTCTCGCGGAGGAAGTCGGAGACCTTCTTCGCGACCAGTTTGGTGCGGTCATCGATCACCAGGGTGCGGTCGAAGTCCTTCTGGTTGTAGATCCTGTCCTCGACCTCGTTCCCCTCACGGTCGAGGGTGCCCATCGCCGGTCTGTATCCGTTTACGTCGCGGTCGATGTGGACCTTGATCACCTTGTAGGGCGCCAGGAAGCCGTCCCGGATGCCCTGCTTCAGCGAGTAGGAGAAGACCAGCTTGCCGAAGTAGTCGATGTTCGAAGCGTACTTCGTCTCCTTCGGGGTGGCGGTGAGGCCAATCTGGGTCGCCTCGGAGAAGTGCTCGAGGATCTCCCGCCAGGCGGAGTCCGCCGCGGCGCTTCCACGGTGGCACTCGTCGATGACGATCAGGTCGAAGAATCCCGGAGAGAACTCGCGGAAGAGCTTCTGGCGCTCGTCCGGCCCGGTGATCGCCTGGTAGAGGCCCAGATAGACCTCGTAGGAGGTGTCGATCCGGCGCTTGCGGTCGATCGCGGTCATGAGCTCGACCGTGGAGCCGTCGTTCCGCTCGATGGTCTTGGCGTCGGTGCTGAGCTTGGCCATGGCTGGACCAAAGGGCCGGAAGTCGTTGACCATGGTCTGGTCGACCAGGACGTTTCGATCGGCGAGGAAGAGGATGCGCTTCTTGAGGCCAGCCTTCCAGAGGCGCCAGATGATCTGGAACGCCGTGTAGGTCTTGCCGGTGCCGGTCGCCATGACGAGAAGGGCGCGGTCCTGTCCCCTGGCGATTGCCTCCACGGCGGCGTTGACGGCGTTGACCTGGTAGTAGCGCGGGGCCTTTCCGCTGCTGTCGGCATAGTAGTCCTGCAGGACCACGCGCTCGGCGTCCGGGGTCAGCCCCTTCCAGGAGGCGTACCGGCGCCAGAGCTCCTCCGGCGAGGGGAACTGGTCGAGGCCGAGGTTCTGCTCCTTCTCCGGGAGGGTCCCCGTGCGGTCGTGGAGCACGAAACCGTCGCCGTTCGATGAGAAGACGAAGGGCACGTCGAGGATCTCGCCGTACTCGATCCCCTGCTGGAGTCCCGCTCCGACCGGGTGGTTGTTGTCTTTCGCCTCGATCAGCGCGATCGGGAGGTTGGGCTTGTGGTAGAGGATGTAGTCGGCGCGCTTGCCCTTGCCGCGGCTGACGAGCTTTCCGCGGACGATGATGCGCCCTTTGGTGAAGCTGACCTCCTCCCGGATCTGGGTCATGTCGTCCCATCCTGCCGCCTTCAGGGCGGGGGTGATGAACTTCGAGCAGATGTCGCGCTCGCTCATCTCGCTCTTGTTCATGCGGCAGCTCCCCTCAACCCGGAGCTATCGTCGCCCCCGTCCGGCCAGAGGGCACGAAGACGCCGCGCGGCGTCCTCGCGCATGCGCTGGATACGGTCGTGCGTGGCGAAGACGTCGCGAACCTCCGAGGCGACCACCACCTGCTGATCCGCTGGTGGCATGAGCACAGGTAGGCGCCGCACGTCGTTCATCTGAATGCCAGGGATGGTGGTGCCGACGCTGAGGCTGCGGATCGCTGCTTGGCCGACCCCCGAGGAAAGGAAGCGGAACAGGACGAGGGGATCGGAGACCGGAGCGCCGCGACGGAGGCGGGCGATAACGAAGCTCTGGCTTGCGACCCAGGTCTCCCCCTTTGGCACCTCGCGGACAAACGCCACCTTGCCGACGCTGCCCTTGTTCACGATGAGGATGTCACCGGGCTCGAGGCGAGCCTTGCGCGAGCGCTGCACGACCTCGGGTGTCGACGGCACCAGCTTTTGCGGATCGCGCAAGAGGCCCGCCTCGTCGATGTCGGCAACGCCCACCTCGACGATCCGCTCGCCGTCGACGTACTCGGGAGGATCTTCCGCGTACTCCGCCCGACGATTCCGCCCCGCCGTCGAGGCGAGCAGCGCCTGTGGACGGTAGAGCTCGGCGAGGTCGTCGAGCCTGGTCTCGGCCCGGGCGAGCAGATCCCGCACGCGGCGGGCCTCAGAGCCAAGGACATAGCGGTCCACGGCAAGGTTCAGGTCCTGTGCCTCCAGCTCATCGACGGAGACGAGGGTCGATACGTCACCCGTCTCGCGCTCCCTGACCGCCTCGGCCGCGACGAGATGCCAGTCCCCTCCCCGCTCGGCCTCACCGCGCGGGTCCACCATGAGGAGGTGCCGGCGATCGTCATCCGGAACCGACCTGAACAGCACGAGGGCCGCAGCGACGCCGGTATGGCGACCGAGAGCGTCCCGCGGCAGCGCGACGATGGCGTCAAGGCCGTAGCGGAGGATGGCCTCCTTCTTGGCGAGCTGCTCGGCCTGCGTCGTCCGGAAGAGGTATCCGCTGGGAACGACGCAGGCCGCCCGCCTGCCCCACCGGGCGGCCTGCACGATGTGGGCGGCCTCGGAGCTGCCAGGGGTCTGTCCCAGGCGTCCGAGTGATCCACCGGTGTCCCGATCGCCCTGGCGCACGCCCCACGGGAGGTTCAGGACCGCGACGTCGAAGTCGTTGTTCGTGCCCCCCCGCTCCATCATTGCCCGTGGCCAGTGCACGGGCTGAGGAGCGCGGTCGCCGGCAACCCGCACACCTATCTCCGTAGCAGCTGCCCTGGCGAGCCAAGGGGCAAGGTTGGCCACCTCCAGGCTGGACACGTCCAGCACCACCCGTGCCTGGCGCGCCGCTGCCAGATGGAGGGCCAGCCCAACCGTGCCGACATCCGAGCAGTAGACCCACTCGTCCTTCCTGACCTCGAGGGCCTCGGCGATCAGGATCTGCGTCTCGCGGCTGAGGGAGGGCCAGTCTGCGTGCCGACCGCCAGCCAGGGTCAGGATACGCTGAAGAAGGGAGGGGGATGCCGGCTCACCTCTCCCGGCGGGCACGAGCCGGAGGAGGTGCCGTCGCACCTTGTCGACGAGGCCAATAGGGTAGACGTCGTGGGGCGGCCGCGCCTTCGGCAGGTCGAGGACGCCTTCCATCTCGGAGAGATGATGGGCCCAGGCGTCGCGGATCAGTTCCTCATCGACCTTGAGGAAAACGGCCCGCGCTGCCTGCAGCTTCTCCTCGGTCGTGGTGGCGAGGACCAGCATCTGGGTGATCATGGTCGCCAGGACCGGCCCATCCGACCAGCCCACGTTTCGGACATCGTCCGAAATGTCTCGGAAGACCGTCTCTTCGAGGGCCAGTTCTTCGTTGTCAGCGGCCACCAGCGCGCCTCCGGTCGTAGCTGTCGACGTTGTAGGCCGTGACAAGGGCGCCGTCGGCCTGGACGACCACCACCCCACCCTTATCGAGGGCGCGGAGTGCCGTCTGCTCAAGCTCCCGCACCACCTCCAGCAAGTTCTTGAGACCCTCCCGCCCCAGGACACAGCGGTCCTGGACGTCCTCGCCGAACTGCAAGGTGAGGTCGACGAGAACCTGCCGAATACCCCGCTGGGACATGCGCTTTCCGATGTGTCGTGTCCGGGACATCGCCCATCTCCATCCTGCGGCCACAGACTTACGATGTGGGGATTAAAAAATCCAGTCATCATTGTTGTCTGCAGAGAAGATTTTTCGGTGAAGGGCTTCAATGCTTATCCCGCAGCCGAACTGCTCACCGGCGGTCGTCCCCTCTGGCTGTCTCGAGAACCCCTCTGCCTCTCCATGCTGTGGCGTGAACTTCTCGTCTCTGAGCACGCCGTGAGGGTCATCTCCCCTGTTTTCCGTTATCATGCTGTCATGATGGACGAGCCGCCCTCAGGTCCCGATTCTTCTTCCGCGCGTCGCCTGCCCTGGGAACTGCACCCCTCCCTGACCGAGGAGCGGCTCACGGCCGCGGCCCGGCTCCTGGCGCGCGGCCGGACCGACGCCATAGCCTTCGCGGATCCCTGGGCGGGAGACGATGCCTGGTCGATCGGCTGCCGAGCCTACGCCTTCTCCAAGCACCAGCTCGCGCGTGCGGCGGAGGGCGGCCGCTATCCCTGGCTCGGGGTGCTCGACGAGACCCACCACTTCGTCTTCCTGATTGAGGGTGTGCCGGTCCGCTTCTACCGGGGCGATGCCGAGGATCCTTCCAAGCGCACCCTGCGCCAGCAGGAGAACGAGGCCGAGCAGCTCGCCCTGGCCCTGGGGAGCGACGGCGCTGAGGGGCTGATGTTTCGCCTCGCGGTTGAGACGGAGCCTGACGGGGCGGTGCGCCGCATCGTTTTCCTGGCGCTGAGGGGTGAAGCCGGGCGGGTAGAGTGCTTCTGGCCCGTGCCGCTGGGCGATGGAACCGGACAGCTTGAGGGCCGCCGAAACAGCGGCGGCCCTGTACAGCTGCCGCTCAGTGCGGGAGCGAAGTCACCCGCCCGTTCCCTCCAGGACAAAAAGCGCATGGGAACCCCCGAGATCCCGGCGCAGGCTCGGCGCCGGCAGAGGGCGGTTGAAGGGCTCAGCTTGGAAGGCCTCTAGGTTCTCCGGGTCCAGCTACGGTGTGCGCTGGCGGAGGACGTCTTCGCCTCCCACCATCCGAGGCGAACCGAAGCCCCTTCCCACCCCGTACCTTTCCCCGGGGCGCAGCCCGCCCCCGCCGTGATCAGCCCGCCGCCTCCACCGCCAGACCGGAAGACGAGGGATAATCCAGCGCGGCTCGGCATCAGCGACACCGAAGAAGGAAGGGCTGGCCTCGGCCGACAGCGCTGGCCCCGTCCTGCAGGACCTTCATCAACCCCGCTCGCCGGCCTCCAGAAGCCCTGCACGCCCACTCCAACACCGGCCTCCGATCGCTCAACAGCCGGCCAGCACCGACGCCGGCACCTCGGCCTCCGGCGGAACCTGGATCTCTTCAGCACCGATGCCATCCACGACCAGGGCACCAGCAAATCCGGACAGCCGAGCTCCACCAGCGCGAGGGCCGTGAGTCACGAGGTCCCGCGGCACACCGGCCTCAAGCCAGATCGAGGGACGCCTGCAGCACCCCATTGCATGCGGAGATTACGGCCCATTAATCTCCGCACGTCGTGCGGCGAAAGACGCACATCCACGAGAGGCCGGACTGGCCCGCCTTCCGCTGGGACGGCGCGGCTCCAGCCAACCAACTCGCCGCCGTTCGACACCGCCAGGGACGGCTGCTGGGCCGCATGGCGACACTCGGCTTCCCGCTGCGTGCCGAGGCCACCCTGACGGCCCTGACCCAGGACGCTCCCAAGACGAGCGAGATTGAGGGTGAGTTGCTGGACTACCAGCAGGTCCGCTCATCTCCGGCCCGGCGACTGGGCCTGGAGAAGGCCGGAATCCCGAACTCCGACAGGAGGGCCGAAGCCATCGCCGCCGTCGTGCTCGACGCCATCCGGGCCTTCGACCGGCCGCTGACGGCCGAGCGCCTCTTCGCCTGGCACCACTTCCTGTTCCCCTCCCCCGGCACCGGCCGCTACCCGATCACCGTCGGCGCGTGGCGCACCGACGAGCATGGCGCCAAGCTCGATCGGACTGCGGGATAGAGCCAACAATCACACCTTGTAGTGCATTTTCGGTATGTTTTCCGTGCATCACACGAACGCAGCAGGCCGAGGTACCTCAGACTGCCTATCGAGAGGCTAGGTGCGAGGGCAACTGAGGGCGCCGTCTCATGAGAGGCACGCTATTGCCACCGCCCTCATCCACCCGGTATGTTCAATGCACCGTTTATGCATCGGAGCGGTGCGGTAGAAGTATGGGCAAGATACTGATAGCGGGTGGCATCAAAGGGGGGATCGGCAAGTCCACCCTGGCGGCCAACCTAGCCGTCCTGGCAGCACGTGCTGGTCAGGAGGTGCTGCTAGTGGATGCAGATCCGCAGGAGACTACAGCCACTTGGGCTGCCGCTCGAAGCGAGCAGAGGGGTGAGCTAGCGCCAGTCACTACCGTCTCCATTATCGGCCGGCAGATACGGGATGAACTCCGGCGCCTCTCCGAAAAGTACGGGGTGGTGATCGTAGACGCGGGGGCACGCGATACCAGCACCCAGCGCGCTGCTCTTTCGGTTGCCAGCCTGCTCCTACTTCCCTTCCCTCCTCGCGGTCCGGACCTCTGGACCTTGGATGCTGTGGCTCAGACGGTCAGCGACGTTCGCTCCATCAATGAGGGGCTTCGGGCAATCGCCTTCGTGAACCGAGCAGACCCGATCGGCAGTGACAATGCTGAGGCAGAAGCTGCTTTCGCAGAGCATGGCGAGGTGATCGAGGCGGCTCCGGTGCGGATCGGCAATCGGAAGGGTATCGCGACCAGCCACCTGATGGGGCTGGGAGCCTGCGAAGCTCAGCGGCCAGACCCCAAGGCCGTGGCGGAGTTGAATGCACTTTTTCGGTATGCTTTCAGCATCTCCGATGCACCGTGAATATACGGCAAAGGTCTATCTATGACCCAGACCAGCAAGTTCTCGCGTCCCAGTCGCCAGCAGCCCACCCAGGCTGACATAGACCGTGTGATCGGTGCCGCTGAAACCCGAGACGGTCCCAGCTCGGCTGCTGCCGCAGCCGAGGCTTCTCAAGAACCAGCAGCGGAGTCTCGCTTCACCATGGTTCTGTCAGCGGACATGGCTGAACGTGTGGACAAGGCGAGGAAGGGCGCAGGGGGCATGGCCCGACTAGCCTGGATCCGTCTTGCCATCGCCGAGAAGCTAAACCGAGACGGTGCATGAAAAGCACCTTTAGGACACCCTTTCGGTATGGATTCAGTGCGTGGACGGCATCGCTGGCGGAGAAGTCCTCGGAAGCCGTCCTCGTCGCACAGCACTGAACGTCATCGACGTGATGCCACGGCTTGTCTCCAGCCGGACACCTCCTATATAACGTTCGTTATATAGGAGTTCCTATGCTGAGCCTGAAGGTCACCACGGTTGGCTCCTCGGCCGGCTTTATCCTGCCCAAGGAGGCAATGGCCTTCCTTAAGGTGCAGAAGGGCGACACGCTCTACCTGACCGAGGCGCCGGACGGCAGCTACCGGCTGACGCCCTACAATCCCGAGTTCGAGCGCCAGATGTCGCTCGCCGAGGAGATCATGCACGAGGACCGCGACATCCTGCGCGCCCTCGCGAGGTGACCGCCTGGCGCTGGGTCGGTGCCCAGGTCGTGCACGCGATCCACGACCGACAGCTGACCGAGCATGGCGGCCTGGCCGGCCTGCGCGACCAGGGCGCCGTGGAGTCTGCCCTGGCGCGGCCGGAGAACCTCGCGGCCTATGGCGAGCCGGACGCGGCGGCCCTGGCGGCAGCCTACGCCTATGGCCTCGCCCGCAACCACGGCTTCTCCGACGGCAACAAGCGCACCGCCTGGGTGGTGGCGCGGGTGTTCCTCGCCGACAACGGGTACCGCCTCCGCTTCGACCCGGCCGAGGCCGTCAGGACCGTCGAGGCCGTTGCGGCCGGCACCCTTCAGGAGGAAGCCCTCGCCACCTGGTTCCGGGAGCGGCTGGCCGCTCCGCCCTGAGAGGCGCGTTGCCATGATCGCCACCGGCACATTCTGAAGCTGGCAGCCAATAGGTAGTCGAGGTCGCCTCCTGCTTCCCCCGTACCGGAGCTCAGTGGAGGAAGCGGTTGGGTTTGGCGGGGAGACCCCGGGCCTTCTGAGCTAGGGCTCGGTGCACGCTGAGCCAGGGATTCACGCCCGGCCGGCGTAGCATGGCCGTCACCCAGGCCACCCGCGAGCTGCGGAAGGCGCTCTCGTCCTGCGCTTGGCCCAGCACCACCACCGCCGCCAACGACAGCCGGTCGTGGGCCGGTGCCACCCCTGCCCAGGCCATCCGCGGCACGCCCAGGTGCTGCGCCAGGTAGTCGGCCGCAGCCAGCAGGTCGCCCTCTGTGGGCTTGTCCGGGTCGCGGGCCACTCCGCGCAGAAGCATGGCGAAGTCCGGGCTCAGCGCCGACAGAAGTCGTCCCGCCCGACGCGGTCCGGGCGCTCCCTCTGCCCGACTCGCGACCTCCTTGTTTCCCTCGGATTGAGCGTGAGTTGTCAGGGGTTGGTGCGCCCTCTGAACTGCGTCTTCCCCAAGGCTGTTTACAGAGGATCCTATCGGATCAGGGTTCGTAGTTTGTATGGGGGTGACGTCCGCGTCGCCCCCCCCTGTCTTTTGCGTCCGAGAGGAGAAGGGGAGGGGGGCCACTTCCCGCACCCGCTCAGCCACCTCCAGTGAGGCGCTGCGGCGAGCCTCCCGCCGCGCCCGCGTCCCATCCTCGAAGAGCCTATCGAGCGCCGCATTCAGCTCCGCCGCTCGCTCCACCAGAGGAGCGAGGTCGTAGCCGCACCGGCTGCCGTCCGCTGCCCGCGCCGGGTGGTTCCAGCGGTCCAGGTGACGGTCCAGCAGCTCCAGCGCCCGCAGCTCCGCCACACGGCGGGCCAGGCTGCGCTCGGTGATGCCGGCGATCGCCGCCAGCTTGGCGGCCCCCATCGGCAGCCACGCCCGCCCGCTCGTCAGGGCACCAGCGGGCAGGAACTGGAGCATTACCCGTAGCAGCTCGCGAGAGGCGGGCGTGCCGGTCCTGAGCGTGCCCAGCGCCGTGATGGCGCGGTTCACGAAGACCCGCGCCCGGCCCTCGCTATCGCCAATGGAGGGGGCGCTCGCCGACGTGTGGCCGAGGCTACCGCGCGCCGGGCGTGGGGAGGGCAGGGGAGGGGGCGTGGCCCGGTCGCGGCCGGGCTGGGGGTAGGCGTGGTCCAAGGGTTGTTCTTTCCGTCCAGGGATTGGGTGGACGGGCCGTCGAGGACACGCATCGGGGCATACGGAGGCTTGACTGCGAAAAACGCCGCCCTTACCTTCGTTCTCATCGGAACAGTAGTTTGGTTTGCCCCGCTGCAGACCTCTGGAGGGCTCCCGCTGCCAGGCGGGGGCCTTCTCAGTTTTCGGGCCCGGCGGATGAGTGGGCTGGTGGTTTCGGGTGATTCCTCACATCGAGAGTGCGCCCCAACATCGCGTGAGTCGGCGCCGCGGTCCACACCCCAGCCGCAACACAGGCGTCGCAACTCCGATCCTGCCTCACCTGGGCCCGGGCCTGGATGATCACGGCCCACGGAAAAGCCCCGTTTCTCAGGCTTCCCGCCGTGATCAGCACTCCGTCGTCCGCTGAGCGGCATCAAGGGTCCGAGCCACATAGGCCCTCGCTGCACGACCCATGCCGCCACGCTCCCCAGCCAGGAGCACCGCGCGCACATAGGCCTGCGTCGCCCCCCTGCAGAGGAGGCGGACGGCGACGGCGTGATCCAACCGTGAGTGGTCAAGGATCGTACCAGGCGGCAGCTCGGCGAGAACGCGACGCTGCCCCTCCTTCCACTCAACCTCCGGGGTGCAGGGCCGCAGGCGGGAGCCAGAGGGAAATGGAACGCCGGTCGGGCGCCCTGCGAAAAACCGCGGCGAACCCGGAAGGGGCGACGCGGGACATGCGGCAGCCGCCCGAAGCAGGGCACTTCCCCCCGGATCCACCCCGCCCGGGGCGGCGCGGAGCAGAACGAAGGGGTAGCGCCCGTGCCGGTCCGCATGGATGTCCTTGCGATTGGTGAACCCCGGCAGCCGCCCGACCTGGGCACTCGACGCCGCCCCGGGGTCGCCGTCGAAGCGCCCCGCAGCGAGGCGGGCGGCACCGGAGGAGAGGGCGGGTGTTATCCGGTCCTCCTCCTCAGCTAACCGGAGCCAGACCTGGTGGTTGGCGGGACTGGTGACGACTACGGCTGCAGGCCGGTGGCCGGCCGCTCGCAGGGCGTCCAGACCGTCTTCGTCCAGGTCGTCGATCAGCACGTAGGCCGGCGAGGCGGGCCGAGCGTAGATGTGATGGTCCCTAGCATTCATCGACCGCAGCCACGGGAGTAGGCGCAGGAGCCCCCCTCCCGAGACCTGCCGCCTGAGAGCGGGCCCGTCGCCGTCGGCCGGAACGAGGCGAACGTCGTAGGCCGCGGCGGGAAGGGCGGCCGTCCAGCTTCTGACCGCCTGCTCCGTGCGAAACGTGGCCTCCATCACCCCCCCGGAGTGGCCGGCCCAATGCGCGCGGCGACCAGGGTGGCGCGCCAGCCGTCGGGAGGGGAGGGGAGGGGACGAACGAAGATCCGGTTCTCGAGGCCTGCGAGCGCCTGCTCGCGCATCCGCTGTCCCGCAGGGTGGTGGTCGGAGATCGCGACATTGATGCAGCATGCCCGGGCATTGACGGCAAGGCAGTCGAGTTCGTCGAGCACGTCGGTGTTCCAGTGGCCGCCGAGGCCGACGACCATCATCGTCTCTCCGAGGCCAGCGGGGTTGAGGGCCGCGGCGGCGAGGGCGGCCAGCGCGCCCTCGACGAGGATGATCTCGCAGCCCTTCCAGCGCGGGATGCTCGTGGCGACGAGCCCCTTGCGGGCGCCGCGGGGGTAGTTGACGGCCGGCCGGCCGTTCCGCCCCTCTGAGTAGACCTCCCAGCCAAGGGGCTTCCAGGCACTGTCGATGTGACGGGCGAGGACCCTGTCGGGAGTGAGGCGGATGTTGTGGCTGAAAGGCGTCGCGTCGGCTGGGCGAAGGCCCTGGCGGGCGGCAAAGGAGCCGGTCGGGAATGGGGCGGGATGGGAGTTAATGTAGCTCATGGTGATGATCCTGGGATGAGCACGCGCGGATGCGCTCCGGCACCGGGCGTCGTGCAGGGTGGCTTGCGAAAAATCAGGGCCGGCCGCAGCGCGCCGGGATGGTCAGGCCCGGCCCGGAGAGGCCTTCGAGATCGGGGTCGCTCCGGTCCAGGATCGTGCGGGCGATCGCGGGTGCAGCGGCAAGGGTGAGACGCCAAGCCAAGGCCTCGAGCGCCTGGGCCGTCGACCGGAAGCAGGGGATGGAACGACAGCTGAAGAAGCAGGGCCGCACGCGGCGGGGATGGGAAGGATGTTGGCAGTCGGGTTGGGCATTGACGGTCCTTTGGTGGAGTGCCCTCACCCTTTCTGGATCCCGCATGGGCGGGGGCCTCGGGGGTGGGGCGTGCAAACCGCGCCCCACCCCGAGGCCCCGCCGAGCGGGAACCCTTTATGAATTCTGCCCTTGCGGGGCTCTTCCAGGAGCATCTCTTAGGCCGAGGAACGGACCATTTCCGCTAGCGGCCCTCACGGTTCCCGTCGCCATGCCGTCTCACTCACAGGAAGGTCCGCTATTTGCGGGCCCAAGGAAGGGAGCCGGCGATCGTGCGCCACACCATCAACACCAAGTCCGACCTCGTTGCGTCCGTTGAGGCCGCGCTGCGGCGCCTTGACCGGCTACGGCACGATCGCGTGCCGCTCCTGTTTCTGCAGGACGGGCCGCTGTCCGGCGAGGAAGAGTTCGACCGGCTCCTGGCGACCCACGCCTATCCGGTGTCCTCGAACTGATCCGCGAACACCGCGAGCGGCTCCACTCGCGTAAGGTCTTCCGTGTTGTGCGGATGCACCTCGATGGGGTCGTTGAGCGACGGGGAGCAGGCTGCCCTGCTGCCCCGGATCCGGAGAGCCGACCGTGTTCGCGGCGGATGCCTGAGCGAACTCATCGAGCCACGTCGGACCGATGATGAACGGAACGAACTCGGGGTTCATGCGCAAGGGATCCGGGGATCGGTCCGAGGGTCGGCCGTCGTCACGCTGCCCTGCAGCGAGAGCATGGCGGCGCGCAGGGCCTGCCGCCCCGCTGGGGGAAGGGGCCCCCGCCCGGCCCGGCGTGCTGCGACCGCCTCCCGCTGGGCTCGGGGCAGGCGCTCCGCCGCTGCCCAGACAGCTTGCACCTGGCGCTCGTGCTCTTGGGCAAGGAGGGCATCCTCGGCGGATTCGCCGGGCGACATCAGCGCTCCGACGGAGTGCTCGGTGACGGCATCGGTGAGGGTGATGATGTCCGCGCGTCGGAGCGGGTCCACGCGCCGCGAGGCGCCGCGCTGACGACCGTAACGGGTCCGGATGAGGTCATAGGCGAGACGCTTGGCGGTTGTGGTGGCGATGCTCTCGAGCACGCCTTCCCCCAGGACGGACTCCTGGGTGAGGGGAAGGTCGGCCTGGCAGAGCGTCCGGAACGCTGCCTCGGCGGCCACGTCCTCCAGGTCCGCATCATAGTGGCCCAGGATGATGCGGCTGCGCCTGTAGGCGGCCGCCCAGACGAGACGCCAGGCCTGGGCTAGGAAGAGCGGATCCACCGACTGGAGGCGAGCGATCGAGGCGGCGACCGACGATGCTGAGCCGCTTGTGGCGACGGCATCGGCGATGGGGGCTGTTGGGTTTCGCATGGGGGGTCCTTTGTTGGACCACCCTCACCCTCTGTTCCGCATGGGCGGGGGCCTCGGGGTGGGGCGGCGAACCGCCGCCGCCCCACCCCGAGGCTCCGCCGAGCGGGCTTCTTCTCACTCCTGTCTGGCCACTCCTGTCTGGCCCGGCGGGCTTCTGTCCTGGAGGTCCTCTCCGCGGCGGCGGGACGGTTAGATCTGCCATCCGCCCTCACGTTCCCGGACGTCGTGCCGTCTCGCTTTCAGGAGGATCCGCGCTTTGCGGATCCAGCAGCGGAGCGACCACTCGTGCTCATCACCACCACCACGCCCTCACCCTTTGACACCCGGGAGCTGGTCCTGACCGTCGAAGCCGCGAAGCGGCGCTTCGACCGGCTACAGTGCAATCGCGTGCCGCTCCTGTTTCTGCAGGACGCGCCGCGGCCTGCGGACCGCGACCGAGAGGCCCTCGCGCGCGGGACGGCAACGCGGCGCAACGCGCTCCGCGTCTGGCAGCTGTCCGGCGAGGAAGAGTTGGACCGGCTCCTGGCGATCAACGCCTACCCAGCGCCCCCTTGGACGCTGCTGAACCCGGCTGACAGTGCGGCCGCCCGGATCGAGGCGGGGCTGAAAGCCTTCGGCGATCGGGCAGGGGGAATTGCGGCCGTGGGTGCTTGGCAGCGCGATCCACTGGCCCGGGTGCTTGGCATTCGGCACGCCCCGGGCTGGAACCAGATCCGTCGTCTCGGGGGTCTGGAAGTAACAGCGATCTACCACCCGAGCGGGCGCAATTTCGCCTATAACCCCGGCGGGCCTGGCAGCGCCGCCGTGCCGCTCCTGCGACGGTGGCTGGGTGCTCCGGCGGAAGCATCGTAGCACTCGGAGAAGGAGACGCCAGCGATGACGCCGGAGGATGCGGTTCGTGCGCGCCACGCGTGGCCAGGAGGTGTTGAGACTCCTCCTCTGCGTCGGTTATGGCTTGGCGTGCACGACCCGGCGGTGCGCTCCCAAGCGCCCCCGTACCTTGCTACGCCCGGCTCGTTTCGCGGCAAGAGCCGCAATCTCGAGTTCGGCCAAGCCGATCAATTCGAGATCGTAATCAATTGATTATATGATATAGAACTGATTAGATAAGAGCGGAGCGTGCAAAGTAGGCCTAAGCCATTGAAAATGTGCCTTCGACATGCAGCAGTTTGCAACACTCCCATAACATTTTTACGCAATGTCCTGTTGCATATGTCGCAACATCAGGATGTTGCAATGACCCCCGCAGGTGATTATGGAAGAATCTACTTCCTAATACGCAGATCGCGCTAAAAATTGAGGAAAATAATCCTTGTGACAAGTTTTTCTAGAAGCAAAGAAGATAAAAATAGCGGATTCGTTCAAATGTATGAAGGTGGCTACAAATATCTCCAAGAACTGATTCGAACCAACCCTTCAGCAGCTCGACTTTATCTTTGGATTGCACAACACGCGGATGGTCCTTCCGGTGTAGTTGCCGCTTCTCAAGATGTTATTGCCGACGAACTCAAAATTCATCGGATAACAGTATGGAGACTGAGCAAATTACTCGTCGAAGCCGGAGTGATTGTTCGCATCAAGTTGAGCGGTAGTGTGTATGCTTACGGCCTCGATCCCAACATGTTCTGGCATTCATATCACAACGCCAAGAAGGGCGCCGCGTTCAACACAGGAACGCTCTCGCGGAATACAGGCGGGAATAAAAGTAGCGCTTCGATTGATCGTCGCATCCGAACGAAGGTGAAGATTGAGGGGAAGCCGCCGCTCGAAAGGCCACCAGAAACTTCCGGTGGGTCCGAGACAGACAAGGCCGCCACTCCGCTTGCAAAGATCTGCGCCCAGTAACGCGGCTTGACCGGCTGCAGCCCAGCAACACCCGCCCGTCGAGGGACTTCAGAAGCGCGCGCTTCGCTTCGGCACGCCGGCTACCCGGATTCCTCCGGCAAAAAGTCGCAGCGACTAAGGGCGATGGCCATTACATGCTGGATCTTCCGGTCAGCACGGAGGACGAACCGCTGGAAACGCACGTGGGACACGACCCGACCACGTTCCCATTCCTCATACTTCGACCACCCCGCCTCAAATGGACATCTGGTGTAGGCAGTGATCTGCGCCAGCTCGGTCGCGTCCGGCTCGCCATGGCGCCCAAGAGGAACGTAGCGGCCACCACTATGAGGATGGGAAGAAGAGCTCTCCTCCCCATAAACTCTGCAAGGGGCCATCACCTCGCCGGCCCCTGAAGCCGCCGCCTGGGCGGTGAGGACCTATGCGTCAGGATGGCTTCCGCTGGCGGTGCAGGCGCTGGTGGCTCCTGTTCTGCGAACGATGGCGCGGATGTCGGCGATGACGGTGCGGAAGCAGCGGCGCCCTCCTTCGGCATCACGGGAGCGATGACCGGGCGCACGAACGGGGCAGGCACGGCGGCGGGCAGCCTTCCCGCCTTCGTCGCTGGGAGAGATGGTGACGGCGGCGGTTCTGCGAGCGTCTGTGCGAGCCGCTGGGCTTCTTGGAGGGCTTCATCCTTCGCGGCCTTCCGACGGCGCGCCTCGGCCAGGCGCTCCTTGTCTCGGAGCTTGCCCTTCCGCTCCATGGCAACGGCGTTCGGCCCGATGTGAATTGTCGGTAGCCGGTCCAGCTCTGCTGCCAGGCCCAGGTCGCCACGGGCCAACGCATCCTTCCGCTGCTCCTCCAGGGTGCGCGGGTCCACCTCCACGTCGAGGCCAACCACCGGCATCACCCGGTTCATGGACCCGGCCACCGTCAGGCGCAGCCGCTGGGTCGAGCCTGGCTCGGAGTACGCGAAAAATCTGCCGCCGGTGTGTGGCTCGCCCTCGCGGCGCCCGCGGATATCCTCGTCCACCACCAGGATGTGGAGGTGGATGTTACCCCGCTTTCGATGGAGGCTGGCCGCCACCGGGCACGCCCCGCCCGTGATGTCCTGAATGATGGCTTCCGCGATCTGCAGGTGAGCGGCGTCGGAGCCCTCGTTCGGCAACGCCACCTCGAGCACCTCCACGATCCGGCTCTCGCGACGGCGACGGCGGACATACTCCTCCCGGCCGTTCAGGAAGCTCGTCACGCCCCTCACTCCGTCTGGGATGTTGTGGGTGATCAGCAGTGGGTCCGAGCTATCACGACGGATGTAGTCCCATTTGGCGGAGGCCAAGCCTGCAGCATGGGACTTGGTCACCGTGTCGTGATGGCAGTGGAAAAACATTCGTCGTCGCATCTCGCGCCTCCGTTCGCAGAACGATGGCGGCCAGCGCGACCACCAACGTGTGGGACAAGGGACGCGGCTCCTAAAACAGTCGCCATAAGTGCGCCCTAGTTCCCCTTCTCCTGGAGAATAGTGCGGGCCGGTGAAGATGCGGCATCGCGGTTGGTGCCGTCACCGCCTGACCGCCGGCGTGTCGAAAAACGCGGCGGGAACTTTTGTGCCTAATCGACTCCCGGGCGCGATCGTGAACTATGAATCCGTTCGCTCGCAGCCCTGGAGGTCACATGCAGCGAACAACCACCCCCAACACGGAAGGCCGGCGAGCGGCCACATCTTCGGCCGAGCGCTCGGCCGAATGGCGCCAGCGTGCGCACCAGGCCGGATGGGTCGGAGTGTCCGTCTGGGTGCCGCCTGACCTAGCAGAGAAAATCTTCGCGCTGATCGGGCGTGAGCGGCCGGACCTACCGCGCGCCAGTAAGGGCCGCCTCCGCCAGACCAAGAAGCGCCGACTCCAGTTCACGGAGCTGACCACCAAATCCCCGCCGATGGCTGAGCAGGAGACGGCTCCGGCCGAGCCGCCCACGCCAGCACAACCCTCGCGGCCGCGGCGCTTCAACCTCTCACAAAACCTCATCGATACGGAACCCACGTCATGAACTACATCCCCCATCCCGGCGTGATCATCGTCGGCCCGAGTGCTGGCGGCGTCGGCAAGACGACCACCGCCGAGGTCCTCTTCCTCCTACTGACCCTCATGGGTCTGCGCGTCGTGGTCTACGACGCGGACCCCACCGTGCGCGGGATCTCCGCACGGCTGGGGGGCGCGTCGGTGACCCAGCTGCTTTGGCATGGCCTGGACAATACCGCCCCCGCCATGCTCGCCCGCCTCGACACCGACGCCGACGTGATCCTGGTGGACCTCGGCGCCGGTGGCCTCATGGCTGGCGAGCTGGAGGCGGTGATCGCGGACCTGTTCGCCGGCGCCCGAGAGCGCGGCAGGAGGGCGGTCCTCGCCGCGGTGGCCTCCCCATCCAAGCCCGCGTCGGAGCGCGAGATCGCGCGCCTGCAAGCGATTCTCCGTGACTACTGCGAGTTCTGGGTGGTCGAAAACGACCGTGACGGATCGGCGGACTTCTCCCCCTTCGCCCGCATCGAAGCGCCGCGCTGGCGGCTCGGCTTCCTCGAGCCGGCACTGATGGCCGTCCGCCTCCGCGCGGCTGGCCAGCCGATCCTGAGCCTCCTACGCGAGCCGCCAGACAGTTACGTCCGTGCGACGGCGACGATCGCACACTGGATCGGGATGGCGGCGCGCACCCCAGCGGCTGAGCAGTTGTTGGGGTCGGCCGTGACGAAGATCCTCACCGAGTTGGCCGTGCTGACGAAGGAGCGGCCAACCCGGTGGTACCGCGGTGTCTCCGACGCTTCCGATGCCGCCCTCCGGGCCGACGCGAAGAAGATCGCTGCGCTTCAGACACTCCACCGCATGAGTCCGGATGCGACCGATACGGAGCTCCTGGTGGTGGCCCGCGCCTACGTCGCGGCCTGCGCCCGCCGGGCCGCGATCTAGGGAGCGTGTCCTGGTAATACCAAGTCCCCGAAACCGTGACTCTTGTGGGGGATTCCCCGATGCGGCGGGTATGTGATTCAAGATGGCGAACGCTGGAGGTTCGCCATGGCCATTCCGCTTCGGGGTGACTTCGACGCGGTTCGCCTCCGTGTGGCAGCGCGGCGAACGAAGGATGCGGCTCAGGCCCGGCGCTTGTTGGCGCTGGCTGCGGTTTACGACGGTGCGACCCGGACCGAGGCGGCGAGGATCGGCGGCGTGACGCTGCAGATCGTCTGGGACTGGGTGCTGAAGTTCAACAGCAACGGGCCAGATGGCCTGATGGACCGCAAAGCCCCTGGCCAGCCCTCCCGGCTGACGGACGCCCACCGTGCAGCACTGGCAACCATGCTGGAGAGCGGCCCGATGCCCGCCATCCACGGCGTCGTGCGCTGGCGCCTGGTTGATCTGTGCCAATGGCTCTGGGAGGACCACAAGGTCAGTATCGCCAAGCAGACGCTGAGCCGGGAGTTGCGCGCCCTGGGCTGGCGCAAGTTGTCCGCCCGGCCGCGCCACCATGCCCAGGCTGAGGGCGCGATCGATCTTCTTAAAAGGCCTTCCCCACCCTGCTGGATGAGGTCGCGTGCGAGAAGGGCGTCGAGCCCTCTGCCATAGAGGTCTGGTTCGCCGATGAGGCAAGGATCGGACAGAAGAACAAGATCACCCGCCGCTGGGCCAAGCGCGGTACCCGGCCCAGCGCTCCGCACGACCAGCGCACGGCCTCGACCTACATCTTCGGCGCGATCTGCCCCAAGGAGGGCAAGGGCGCAGCCCTGGTGCTGCCCCACTGCAACACCGAGGCGATGAACCTGCACCTGGCCGAGATCGCCGCTACGGTAGCGCCAGGAGGGCACGCTGTCCTGCTGCTCGACCAGGCCGGATGGCACCTCTCCGACAAAGTCGCGGTCCCGCCCAACATCACGCTCGCGCCGCTGCCACCCAAGTGTCCCGAACTCAACGCCATGGAGAACGTCTGGCAGTTCATGTGGGAGAACTGGCTCTCCAACCGCGTCTTCCGATCCTACGACAACATCGTCGACCACTGCTGCGACGCCTGGAACAATCTCGTCGGCCAACCCTGGCGCATCATTTCCATTGGGCTCCGCGATTGGACATACAGGTCGTGATCAGCGGGACTTGGTATAACAGGACATTATCATAATAGAGGGGAGAAAGAGGTGCGGGGTTTGTTCAGCAAGGGCAAGAAGGTGACGGCGGCCGCAGCCCGTCGGATAACGGGCATCAGTGTGCCCTTCGGCGGCCTTCAGTGGGCCGACCCAGGGCCTTCTCACGGCGAGATCATCCGGAACTTCTTTGCATTCTTAGAGGACCGACGGGTTCTCTACAACGCCGAGCAACTGGAAGCGGTCAGTCAGGTTGGCCACTCCCTCGGCGAGATCCGCCGAGCTTGCACGGAAACGCTCCAGGCACTTCCGGCGCGCGCATTTGCGGTTACTCCGCTCAGCGCCATCCGCGCAGCATGTCGCCGCTTTCAGGATGACCAGCAAGAGGCGTTCCGCTTCTTCGATAATCCGCACGAGCAGCGCGCCAGCCCAGGCTTCTTCACCGCCCTTGGCGCCTTCAGGGCCACCGTTGGTCAGCAGGTTGCCCTTCTCGCGGCGCACTACGATCTCGACGTGGAGGGCGATCTCGCGCGAATTCTTCCACGGCCTGACAAGGATGGGCCTTGAAACAGCTCGCCTCTTCCCTTCCCCCGCCCGCTCCCACGGTGTCGTTCTACCGTCGATCGTAGCGAGTGCTGACAAGCGCGCTGGACTGCGCTTCCTAGAGTTCTTTGCCGTCGCCATCCGTAACCCTCATACGCGCCGCCCGCCGCCGCTGATTTCCCTGCTTGGTGCGAGATGGTGATGGGCATCCGCTCCCTCACTGCGGTGCAGCCCCTCCACGTCGCCACCTGGGTCGAGCAGCAGACCCGGGAGCGCTCGGCGCCGACCGCCAAGCAGCGCCTGGCGGCGCTGCGGCACCTCTTCGACTGGCTGGTCACCGGTCAGGTGATCCCCACCCACCTGGCCGCTTCAGTGCGTAGGCCGCGGCACAGCGCCACCACAACCTCACCAAGCTCGCCAGGGCAACAACAGCCTGACCCGCAGCGGCCGCGCACGTGCGACCAGTGCCGCTCGCTCCCCAACGGCGTCAGTCCGAAATGCGGTTACCGGGACGGGCTCCTAGCCGGGCACTAACTAGGGCCGTCACCTGCGCAAGAGCGTCATGGGTTGCCGCCCACTCGAGCGGCACGCGTTCGCGGGTGCGTTCCTCCAGCGCGGCACGGAAGGCATCGACCGCCTCCTCAAGCCGGGCCGTGCCTGCCTCCCGCTCGCCAAGGGCCGCAAGCGCGTTACCGAGACCCGTCTGGATCGCCGCCCAATCGAGCGGCACGCGTTCGCGGGTGCGTTCCTGCAGCGCGGCACGGAAGGCACCGACCGCCTCCTCAAGCCGGGCCGTGCCTACCTCCCGCCTGCCGAGGGTCAAAAGTGCGTAGGCGAGACCCTTCT
>NZ_WWDL01000040.1 GCF_009848505.1 Muricoccus harenae | reverse complement strand
CGTCACGTCCCATATTCGATCAGCACCGTCCGATGCCGCCTCATCGTCAGCCTCGTCCAATCCCTCCCACGCTGCCCCTGTTGCCTGCAGCAATCCAGAGGCCCCGCTTGGAAATGACACAGTAAGAATAGACGCCTGGACGGAAAACTTTGGAAACCAAATTGCGGGGCCCGGGGAGTGCGCCTCGTGTGACCAAGGAAGGCATCAAGAGTCGCGATATCGAGTAAAACCGGGCTTGTGCGGCAGATATCCAGGACGGGGCCTGCGCCGGTGCCATTAATGGTGCCGACGAAACCGCCTGTGCCGGACGCTTGTCGAGCCGTCCCTGCTGCTCTGCATAACGTGAAGCAAGGTTGCTTCCGTTTCACCAGGCCCCTGGATCAAGCTGTCTAGCGGGAGCGGGACGCAGGACAGTTGTCATGACGCAGGTCGAGAACGTCAGGAAACTCCAGCAAATGCTTAACTCGTGCCTCAGACCCTCTCCGGGCTTAAGTACCGACGGCATCATGGGGCCAAAAACGCGCGCTGCACTTGCTCGCTACAACCAGGCAAAAAGCCACCTTGGTGAAGAAAATAACTGCCGGCTGATCGTCGCCAACGGGGATTTGGCAGGCAAGGCCGGAGACGCGGAGGCCGGGAGCAGTGCCTGGATGTCTATCGCCGAAGCAGAACTTGGGACAGCTGAACTTCCCGGCGTCGCCCATAATCAGCGGATCATTGCCTACCACGCAGCTACCAGTTTAGCCGCCCAGACTGATGAGGTTCCATGGTGCGCCTCATTCATAAACTGGGTAATGCGAGAGGCCGGCTTCGCCGGAACAAACAGTGCATTGGCTAATAGCTGGTCAAGATGGGGCATGGCCTGTACGGCCAAATTCGGTGCTATCACGGTCATTAAGCGCAAAAACGCGACGAGCGATGCAGCCACAGGCTCGAGTACCGGTTTTCATGTAGGGTTTTTAGTCGAAAAAACGGCAACCCGGGTCCGATTGCTGGGAGGGAATCAGGGAGACATGGTTAAGCTCTCCAACTTTTCCCTGTCAGGCTATGAGGTGCGTGCCTATCGGTGGCCACAGTGACCCGGCCTGGACGCGGAGCCCTGGCGTTGATCGCCGGCATTTGGGCGTTCTGGACACCTGCCGCGCCCGTCGCTGCCAATGCGACGCCGATGAGCAGCGCCTCATTGACCAGTAACTATCAATCGGATTTTTCTGAATTTTGGATGGACTTCCGCAGAGCGCTCTTGTCTGCAGATGCAACGACATTGGAGCGGATGACCCGATTTCCGCTGAAAGTGCGCGGGGATCTTGATAGCGACCCTGTTCGTCACGTTGAGCGGCGGGAGCTTCAGATCATTTTCGACCGGGTGCTCACGGCAGATTCTGGCACCTCTGCGCGCGAGCGTATTTCCAACCGGCTGCTTGTGGAACGAACTGAATTCCTTGTGGGGACAGCACGAGGAGTGGCGGTTTCTGCAGACACTGCACGTGTCGGGCCCTTCTCCTTCAGGCGCGGCTCCAATGGGTGGCAATTAGAGCAAATTTATTTGGGCGGAGACTGATTGCTGCGACACGCGGGGTTCGTTTCCCGGCACAGCCCCGTCCCGCTTCCGTACGCAGAGGGAAACGGCAGGCGTAGCCAGAGGGAGGCGGCTCGGCAGTCAGCAGGAGCAGGCATGGGTTCTGCTCGGCTGCCCTTTTGCGCTCCGTGGCGGAGGAAGTGCCTTCGATGCAGGGGGATCGGGAGACGGGGCCTCCCAGGGCCACCGGCGCTACGCCCTACCGAGCCCCCCGGTTGCGCGCGACCAGACGCGCCAGTTCGTCCACGCCCAGGAAGCGCGGCGAGCTGCCGGCGGCCAGGGCGTCCAGGCTGGGGGAGGGCAGGCCGAGGCGGCTGGCATAGATCCAGGAATAGGCCAGAACGCGCTGCACATAGGCGCGTGTCTCCCCGATCGGGATGCTCTCGATGAAGAGGAAGGGGTCATCCCGATGCCGGTTGGTGGGCATCCAGCGCGCCAGGTTTCCGGGGCCGGCATTATAGGCGGCGAGCAGGCGGATCAGGTCGCCCTGTATGTTCTCCTGCCCCGCGAGGTGGAGCAGGTAGCGCTGGCCAAGCTCCAGGCTGTAGCCCGGGTCGTGCAGGCGGCGCTGGCCGGCCTCGCGCAGGCTCGAATCGCCCGTGATGTAGGCGGCGGTGGCGGGCATCACCTGCATCAGGCCGCGGGCCCCGGCGGGGGAGACGGCGCCGGGGTCGAAGTTCGATTCCTGGCGGGCCAGCCCATAGATCAGGGCGGGGTCCGCCCGCCAGCCGCCCTGCGGCTCCAGCCGCGGCACGGGAAAGCGGGCGTAGTCGCGCGGGCGCCCATCGGCGGCCTGCGCCTGGGAGGCGAGCATCGTCGCCAGCTCGGTCATGTCCGCCTCGGTGGCGGCAGCGAGCATGGCGCGCGCGAGGGACGGGTTGCCCTGGGCCACGGACCAGAGACGGCGCAACTCCGCCTCGGCCCGTGCCTTCTGGCCGATCTGGATCAGGGCGAGGGCACGCCAGCCCGCGGCGGTCTCGGCCAGGGCGGCAGCTTCGGCCTCGCCGGCCACCTCGCTTTCCCAGGCGAAGCCCGGGGGGAGACCGAGGGCGCGGCGGGCGACGAGCCCGTAGAAGGTGCGCGGCTCCTGTGCCGCCTGGAGCATCCAGGGCACATAGGCCTGCGGGCGCCGGGCGCGGACTGCGGCGCGCGCGGTCCAGAAGGCGGCGGCGGCGCGCAGCACGGCTGGCGCCGAATCGCTGCGGGCGGCCGCCTCGAAGAAGGGCAGCGCCGCCTCGTAGCGGGTCAGGCCCCAGGCGGAGAGGCCGGCGAGGAAGCTCGCCTGGGCCGGTGCCCCGGGAGCCCGGGCGGCGAGGGAGGCGACGCGGAAGGCCTCCCCGTCCCGTCCCGAGGTGAAGAGGGTAAGTGCCACATCCGTCTGGAGGGCCGCCGCATAGGCGGGAGTCATGCCGCGCGTATTGGCGATGTGGCGCAGCGCGTCCTGGATATCGCCGCGGCCCGCCATCTCCCGCACCGTGCGGTCCAGGGCGGGGTTTCGGGCCAGGGGGCGGGCGGCGGCGGCGGGCTCGCGCTCCTCCGGCGGAACTTCCTGGCCCGGGGGCGGGGGTTCCTCGGCGGCCTGGGTGCCCGGCAGGGGCGGCGGGGCGACGCCGCGTGGCAGGCGGGTGACCAGCAGGGCATGAAGCTGGGGTGCGTCCGGATGGTCCGCGTTGTCGGAGAGCCAGGCATTCAGCTCGGCCACGGTCGGCTCCACGCCGCCCACGCGCCAGCGGTCGGCCAGGACGTGGCCCATCAGGCGGCGGTCGTCGAGGCGCTCGGATTCTCGCATGGCCTGGGCCATGTCGCCGCGCCCCTGCAGCTCAAAGATCCGGCGCAGCCGGGCGGCATCGGATGGAGCCAGGGGCTGGGGCAGGGCCGCCGCCTGGGGTCGGGCGAAGCCGGCCAGCGGCGTACGGGCGAAGGAAAGGGCGATCTCCTGCGGCGTGTGCATCTCCAGCAGGCGGCTGGATGGGGCACCGGCGAGGGAAACGGGTTCCGGCGGATGCTCGGGAAGCCGGGCTATCCGGGCTGCGGGCTTCCGGCGATCCCGGCGCTCGGCGACACGGCTGGGCGCGCGGCCGGCGGATGCGGGACGGGCGGGAGCGGAGCGGGCGGTCTGGCGGGCGGCCTTACCTGGCTGCACGCGAGGCGCCTCGCGCCGGATGCCGCGCGAGGCCTTGGCGGGAGTCTTGGCCGTTGACCGCCGGGCCTGGGGCGCGGTGCGCCGCGTGGCTGGGCGAGGGGGCTCGCGCACGGCTTGTGCCCGCGTCGCGGCAGGGCGTGGCGCGTGGCTGGCCTGGCGCGGCTGGACCTGCTCGCGCCGTGAAGTGCTCTCCTGCACGCGATGTTGCGGGGCGGCCTGCACGACGGATCCGCAAAGGACCAGCGCCAACACCAGGACCACCCGCACCGCGCACGCTCGCCGGGGGGGACGGCGATCGAGCCCCAGGGGGGGGGAAGCTCGCATGGGGGGGCACCGTGTAAGGGGGTGCCCCCACCAGGGCAAGCGCCTGGAATATAGTCCGCGCTTATTTCGGGCGTGAATTGGCTAATTTGGGGAGCTAAGTTGCCTCTTCACGTTTCGTTCAGCTCTCCGGCGGTGTGTCCAGCGCCCGCCGAAGCAGGCGGAGGTCGGTCCAGGCATCGCGCTTCCCGACGGGCTGGCGGAGCAGATAGGCCGGATGGAGCGTGGCCAGTGTTGGGACCGGCCCCAGCCCAGGGACTTCCAATGAATGCCAGCGACCCCGCAGGCGGGTGATGCCCTCGCTTCGGCGGAGCAATGCCTTGGCCGCGGTACCGCCGAGCAGGACGATATGGCGGGGTCGTACCAGGGCCAGGTGGCGCAGCACGAAGGGGGTGAAGAGGCTCATCTCCGCATCCGTGGGGGTGCGGTTCCCCGGCGGGCGCCATGGCAGAATATTGGTGAGATAGGCGTTGCGCGCCCGTTCCACGCCGATGCTGGCGAGCATCCTGTCCAGCAGCTTGCCAGAGACGCCGACGAAGGGCTTGCCCTGGCGATCCTCATCGGCGCCGGGAGCCTCGCCGATCAGGACCAAGCCGGAGTCGGGGACGCCATCGGAAAGGACGAGGTTGCCCGCCGTTTCGCGCAGCGGGTGGTCCAGGGCGGCGAGGGCGGCGCGCAGGGCGTCGAGGCTGTCGGCGCCGGCCGCCAGTTCCCCGGCGCGCGCCGCGGCGGGGGCAAAGGCGGCAGCCGGGCTGGCGGGCGTGGCCGGGCGCGGCGCCACGGGGCGCGGTATCGCGGCCGGGGCCGGAGCGGCGGCCGCGGGCGCCCGGGGAAGGGTGCGGTCCTGCGGCGCCTCCTCGAGCGCCTCATCGGCGCCCCAGGCGATCTGCAGCTCCAGCGCGGCGAGCAGGGCCGCCGTCTCGGCCTCGCTGAGCTCCATGGGGAGGTCCATGGAAAGGGTATCGCGCCCCGGCCGGGCACTGCGCAATGGGGGGACGATGGGGGGCGCCATGGGCCGAAATGTGGATGACGGGTTACGCGATGGGAAAGGCGGGGCTACATCCCTGGCCGGATCAGGAGGAGCGCCCGTGTCCGAACGCGAGAGCATGGAATTCGACGTGCTGGTGGTGGGTGGCGGCCCCGCTGGGCTGGCGGCGGCCATCCGGCTGAAGCAGGTTTCACCCGATCTGACCGTCTGCCTCGTCGAGAAGGGTTCCGAGATCGGGGCCCATACGCTCTCAGGCGCGGTGCTCGAGCCCCGCGCGCTGGACGAGTTGTTTCCCGACTGGCGCGACGACCCGCCGGCGCTGTCGACCCCGGCCGGTGACGACCGCTTCATGCTGCTGACGGCGAAGCGGGCCTTCAAGCTGCCGACGCCGCCCAGCATGAACAACCACGGCAATTACATCGTGTCGCTGGGGAATGTCGCCCGCTGGCTGGGTGCAAAGGCCGAGGCGCTGGGAATCGAAATCTATCCGGGCTTCGCCGCCTCAGACCTCGTGATCGAGGATGGCGTGGTGAAGGGTGTCGTCGCCGGCGTGATGGGGATCACCAAGGAGGGCGAGGAAGGGCCGGACTACCAGCCCGGCATGGAGCTCCGCGCCACCTACACGATCTTTGCCGAGGGCTGCCGCGGGTCGCTGACCAAGCGGCTCTTCGACATCTACGACCTTCGGAAGGATTGCCAGCCGCAGACCTTCGGCCTCGGCATGAAGGAGCTGTGGGAGATCCCGAAGGAGAAGCACACGCCGGGGCTGGTGTGGCATTCCACGGGCTGGCCGCTGACCTCCGACACCTATGGTGGCTCCTGGCTCTATATGCTCGGGGAGAACCTGGTCTCCATCGGCTTCGTGGTGGGGCTGGACTACAAGAACCCCTGGCTTTCGCCCTTCGACGAGTTCCAGCGCTTCAAGACCCATCCGGCCGTAAGCAAGATGCTGGAGGGCGGCAAGCGCATCGCCTATGGCGCGCGTGCGCTGAACGAGGGCGGCGCGCAGTCCATCCCACGCCTCGTCTTCCCGGGCGGCATGCTGGTTGGCGACACGGCGGGCTTCCTGAACGTGCCGAAGATCAAGGGCACCCATACCGCGATGAAGAGCGGCATGGTGGCGGCCGAGGCAGTCGCCGCAGCCCTGGCGAAGGAAACCCGTCCGGAGGTGCTGGAGAGCTATCCCGAGGCCCTGCGCAAGTCCTGGGTGTGGGAGGAGCTGCACAGCGTGCGCAACATCCGCCCGGGCTTCGCGAAATACGGCTTCTGGGGCGGCATGGCGGCAGCGGCTCTCGACACCTATGTGTTCCGCGGCAAGGCGCCCTGGACCTGGGTTCACCATGCGGACCACGAGACGCTCAAGCCCGCATCCCAGGCCAAGCGCATTACCTATCCGAAGCCGGACGGGAAGCTCACCTTCGACCGCCTCTCCTCGGTGTTCCTATCGAACACCAATCATGAGGAGAACCAGCCGACGCATCTCGTGCTGAAGGAGCCGACGCGCTGGAAGGGCGTGAACTGGGACCAGTTCCGCAGCCCCGAAAGCCGCTATTGCCCCGCCGCCGTCTATGAGGCCGTGGGGCCGGAAGCCGAGCGCGAGCTGCGCGGCACGCCGGATGCGGAAGCGACGGGAGCGGGAGCGGAGGTCGAGGCTGGCGATGCCGCCGTGCGGCTGGTGATCAACGCGCAGAACTGCGTGCACTGCAAGACCTGCGACATCAAGGACCCGACGCAGAACATCGACTGGCGTACGCCGGAAGGCGGCGGCGGGCCGAACTACATCGGCGGGATGTGAGGCAAGGCCGGGGCGGGTTCCCCGGCCTTTTCTTTTACGTCGGCGGCGGAAGGCCGGCAGTGCTGGCGAGGGCGGCGGGATCGGCGTCGTCCTTCAGGCCTGTGCCCGTCAGCTTGCGCGCCAGTGCCTCCCGCATGAGCCAGACGAGCTTCGCCGCCGCAAGCTCCGGATCGAGCCCGCCGGCCGTGTGGATGTTGGAGATGCAGTTGCGCTCCGAATCCCGCCGGCCGACGCGCGGCGCATGGGTGAGATAGATGCCGAGGCTGTCCGGCACGCTGAGGCCCGGGCGTTCCCCGATCAGCATGACGGCCAGCCGGGCGCCGAGCCGCTCGCCGATCTCGTCGCCCAGCGCGACCCGGGCCTGGGTCGCGATGACGGCGGGGGCGATGCGCCAGCCGGGCAGCCGGGCCAGGCAGGCGCGAAAGACGGGGGCGGCGTGACGCTCCACGGCGTTGGCGGACAGGCCGTCAGCCAGGACGAAGGCGATGTCGAAGGGGCCATTCGGCAGCGTGCTTAGGCTTTTCGGATGCAGGCGCCGGCCGAGGTCAGGGCGGCGGAGATAGGTGCTGCGATCCGGTGCCGCGCTTCGGGCGTGCAGCACCGGATGCGGGCGCAGTGCCGCCTCCGGACCCGCCGCGTCCAACGGCGCGTGCACGGCGTCGCGCGCCAGGGCATGGGCCATCTGGAAGCCCAGTACTTCGCGCAGCGGCAGGGCATCGCCCGCCTGGCCGAGGCCGATCCGCGCGCGTGTTGTGGCGCGCAGCTGGGCCCAGGGGTCCTGGGCGGGCGTGTCAGCCACGGGCGCCCGCCTCATGCGCCAGCTGCATCAGGCGGGATGCGGCCAATTCCGGCGGGCGGATAGGGCCACCGGGGCGGGCGATGCCCATGCGGATTAGCCAATCCTCGAATTCCGGCGCGGGGCGCAGGCCGAGCATCGTCCGCAGCGCCAGGACGTCGTGGAAGGAGAGGCTCTGATAGTTAAGCATGATGTCGTCGGCGCCAGGCACGCAGATGAGAAAATGCACGCCCGCGGCGGCGAGGAGGGTCATCAGCCCGTCCATGTCGTCGCCATCAGCCTCGGCATGGTTGGTGTAGCAGACATCCACCCCCATCGGCAGGCCGAGCAGCTTGCCGCAGAAATGGTCTTCGAGCCCGGCGCGGATGATCTGCTTGCCGTCATAGAGATATTCGGAGCCGATGAAGCCCACCACCGTATTCACCAGCAGTGGGCGGAACGCACGGCAGACGGCATAGGCGCGTGCCTCCAGCGTCTGCTGGTCCACCCCGTGATGGGCCTCGGCGGACAGGGCACTGCCCTGGCCGGTTTCGAAATACATCACCTCGCCGGATGGACCGGCGCGCTTCAGGGACAGCGCCGCATCCCGCGCTTCCCGAAGGATGGCGAGGTCGACGCCGAAGCCGCGATTGGCACCTTCCGTGCCCGCCACCGATTGGAAGACAAGATCGACGGGGGCGCCGCGCTGCATGATCTCCATGGCGTTCGTCACATGCGTCAGCACGCAGGTCTGGGTGGGGATGTCGTATTGCCTGCGCAGACCATCCAGCATCTCCAGCAGGGCGATGCCATTGGGCACGCTGTCCGTGGCCGGATTCACGCCGATCACGGCATCGCCCGAGCCGTTCAGCAGCCCATCCAGCGTGTAGGCGGCGATGCCGCGCAGGTCGTCCGTCGGGTGGTTGGGCTGCAGCCGTGTCGCCAATCGGCCTTCCAGCCCGAGTGTGCTTCGGAAGGCGGTGACGACGCGCCGCTTGCGCTCGACCGCGATCAGGTCCTGGTTCCGCATGAGCTTCGAGGTGGCCGCCACCATCTCCGGTGTCAGCCCGGGCGAGATGGCGGCCAGGGCCACGGCATCCGCTTCATGCGAGAGCAGCCAGTCACGGAAGTCGCCCACCGTCAGATGCGCGATGCGTGCAAAGGCAGCTGCGTCATGCGTGTCGAGGATGAGGCGCGTGACTTCATCCGCCTCATAGGGGACCACGGCTTCCGACAGAAACGCGCGGAGCGGCAGGTCGGCCAGGGCGAAGCGGGCGGCTACGCGCTGCGCGTCGCTGGTGGCGGCGATCCCGGCCAGGTCATCGCCGGAGCGGCGGGGCGAGGCGGCGGCGAGGAGTTGGGCGAGGCCTTCGAAGCGGTACTGTTCTCCTCCTGCGATGGCGGTCCAACATCCCATGCTCAGCCTTCCTCCCCGATCAGCAGGTGCAGGGCGCGCAGGATCACGGCGCGCTCGGCCTCGTCGAAAGGTGCCAGCCGCGCGCGCTGATGGGCCTGGGCGGCGGCGAGCACCGGCTTCACCCGCGCGCGGCCCTTGGGGGTGATGTGGATCAGCACGCGGCGCCGATCCTCGGCAGTGGCCTTCCGGCGGACCAACCCCTCCGCCTCCATACGGTCGAGCACCTTGGTCATGCTGGGCTGCTTCATCAGGGCCATTCCGGCCAGCTGCCCCACCCCCAGCCCGTCCGCATCCGTCAGGCAGGCAAGGACGCGCCATTCCGGCACGGATAGGTCCCAATTCTTGAGCGCGGCATGGAAGCTGGAGGAAACCTCATGGCTCGCGCGGGCCAGCAGATAGGGCAGGTAGGTCTCGGTAAATCCTGCCACGGGCGGATTATATCCCTTTTCATGCATCTTGACCGGGACCCCCGATCCGCGTCCGAATGACACCGGACGGACAGGGGCGGCAAGGATGTTTGCGGACCGCATCGAGCACAAGTGGATCGAAGCCTTCACCGAGATCCTGGCGAAATGCGCCGTGAAGCCGGGGGAGGCGGTGGCCATCCTCTCCGAGACGCAGTCGCGTGCGCTGAACGTTCATTTGGCGGAACTGGCCCTGCTGCGGCTGGGTGCCCGGCCATTCCATCTCGTGCTGCCCACTGGACGCAACCCCTATCCCGTACCCGTGCGCTCGACCGGCGCCAGTGAGGCGATCGGCGGGCTGGAGCCAGTGGTGGGGGCGCTGGGCGCCAGCGGGCTAGTGGTGGACCTGACGGTGCAGGGATTGATGCATGCGCGGGAGACCGCGGCCATCCTGAAGGCCGGGGCGCGCATCCTCTCCATCTCCAACGAACATCCCGAGGCACTGGAGCGGATGCGTCCGGACGATGCCCTGGCGGCCAGGGTGAAGGCCGCGACGAAGATGTTGCGCGGATCGAAGCGCATGAGCGTCCGCTCGGCGGCCGGCACGGCATTGGAGATCGAGATGGCGGGCGCGGCTACCGTGGGCGTCTGGGGTTGGACGGACCGGCCCGGGACGCTGGCGCACTGGCCCGGTGGGCTGGTGGTGAGCTTCCCCGCCGCCGGCACGGTGAACGGCACGCTGGTGCTGGACACCGGCGACATCAACCTGACCTTCCAGCGCTACCTGGCCGCCCCGATCCGCCTGACGATCGAAAATGACTATGTCACCGCCATCGAGGGCAGCGGTCCGGATGCCGAGATGATGCGCCAGTCCTTCGCTGCCTGGGGCGACAAGGAAGCCTACGCTGTTTCCCATGTCGGCTTCGGCATGAACCCGGCGGCCCGCTACGAGGCGCTGTCCATGTATGGGAAGCGGGACACCAACGGCACGGAACTGCGCGCCGTCTCCGGCAACTTCCTGTTCTCCACCGGGGCGAATGAGTTCGCCGGACGTTATACTCCTGGGCATTTCGACATTCCCGTCATGGGCACGGACATTCTGGTGGATGGAGTGCCGGTGGTCGTGAAGGGCGCGTTGCAGGACATGTTTGGATAATTTGCTGCTGGACAGAAATATTCCTTTTCATATGATTGGCGCGGCGCAGGAGACGGCTGGCATGGCGGATGCGACGGCGATCGTGATGCTGCATGGGATCGGCGCCGATTCCCGGCTCTGGCGGCCGCAGCGCGCGTCCTTCTCCGCGCGGGGCTACCGGCCCGTGCCGCTGGACTTTCCGGGCTATGGAAACCGCCCCCCAGTGGGTGCGATGGATTTCGAGGGACTGGCCGCCGATGTGGAATCGGCGATTGCCAGACAAGGTCTGGAGCGGCCCGTGCTGCTCGGTCATTCCATGGGCGGCATGGTGGCGCAAACCCTGCTGCGGCGCCGGCCGGATGCCTATGCCGCCGCCATTCTCTGCGCCACTAGCCCTGCCTTCGGGAACCCCTCGGGCGAGTTCCAGCAGAAGTTCGTGGCGGCGCGGCTGAAACCGCTGGATGAGGGCTTGTCGCTCGCGGATATCGCGGAGGACACGCTGGCGAAGCTCGTCGGGCCGCGGGGTGTGGGTCCGGCCTGGCGGGCGCTTGCCGTTGAGGCGCTGGGTGCCACGCCAGCCACCACCTTCCGCGCGGCAGTGCATTGCCTCGTTACCTTCGACGAGCGCGCGAGCCTGGGCGCCATCCGGATCCCGACGCTCTGCCTTGCCGGGGAGGCGGATAGCAATGCTCCCGCCCCGGTGATGGAGCGCATGGCCGGCAAGATTCCCGGCGCGGAGTATGTCTGCCTGTCCGGTGTCGGGCACATGCCGCAGATCGAGGCTCCGGGTGAATTCGATGCGGCCGTCCTGGAATTCCTGGACCGCCATCTCACAGGGAAGGATCGGTGATGGACACCCTGCCCGCCGACATGATCCAGGACGAACCCATCTTCGCGCCGGAGGCCTTCAATCTCACGCCACAGCAGGCGGAGCTGACCGCCCGCGCGCGGCGCTTCGGCAAGGCCGTGCTGGCGCCTCGTGCCGCGGAATACGATCGGGAGGCGCGCTTTCCCATCGAGAACTTCCGCGACATGCACGGGGAAGGCCTGCTCCGCATCTGCGTGCCGGAGGTGGATGGCGGCGAGGGGGCGGATTTCACCACCTATTGCCTGACGGCCGCCGAACTGGGCCGCTATTGCGGCGCCACGGCGCTGTCCTGGAACATGCATGTCTGCTCCACCCTCTGGTCCGGGCTGCTGTCCGAAGACCTGGAGATGAGCGAGGCCGACCGTGCCGCGCATCGCGCGCGCCGGTCAAAGCATTACCAGCGCATCGTACAGGACGGCGCCATCTACTCGCAGCCCTTCTCCGAAGGCGGCGCGGCGGCGGCCGGCGCGATCGCCTTCGGCACCGAGGCGCGTCCGGTTGAAGGCGGCTATGTCATCAACGGGAAGAAGATCTTCGCCAGCCTCTCCGGCTCCGCGGATTACTACGGCATCCTCTGCACGGAGCGCGCGGGGGAAGAGGCGGCCAGCCGCCGCAACACGCTTTACCTCGCAGTGCCGGCCAATGCGCCGGGTGTTTCGGTGGTGGGGGATTGGGATCCGCTGGGCATGCGCGGCACCGTTTCCCGCACACTGCTGCTGAAGGACGTGTTCGTCCCGGAGGACGCCATGCTCATGCCGCGCGGCGTCTACTTCCAGGCCGCCGGCCGTTGGCCGCACATGTTCATGACGCTGACGCCCACCTATATGGGCCTCGCCCAGGCGGCCTATGACTTCACGGTCTCCTATCTGCGCGGCGAGCTGCCGGGCATGCCGCCGGTGAAGCGCCGCATGTTCCCCACCAAGCAGATCGCGGTGGCGGAGATGCGGGTGATGCTGGAGCAGACCAAGGCGCTCTGGTTCCAGGCTGTGCGCGAGGCGCGTGCCGATCCTACGCGGGAACAGGTGCAGCGCGCCTATGCCGCGCAGCACACGGTGATGGAGAACGCCAATGCCATCGCCACCAAGGCCATCCGCACCTGCGGCGGCCAGGCGATGCTGAAGAGCCTGCCTTTGGAGCGTATCTACCGCGACAGCCGCTGCGGCTCCCTGATGCTGCCCTGGACCGCCGAGATCTGCCTGGATCGTCTGGGTCGCGACACACTCTACAAGCCAGGCGAGAAGGACGACTGAGCGGGTGACGAACCTCGCCAGCTTCATCGACCGCAACGCCGCCTTCGGGCCGGCGAAGGTGGCGATCCGCTTCGAGGGTGTGTCCATCACCTATGCCGGTTTCGCGGAGGAGATCGGACGGGCGGCACATCTGCTGCGCACAGGTTACGGCGTCCAGGCGGGCGATCGCGTCGCGGTGCTGGCGGCCAATGGGCCGACCTATCTCTCGCTTCTCTATGCCTGCGCGCGGCTGGGCGTGATCCTGCTTCCGCTGAACTGGCGGCTCGCTGCGGCCGAGCTGGGCTATATTCTGCGCCATGCGGAGCCGCGCGTCGCCTTTGCCGAGGCGGAATTCCTGGACGCCTTGCGCGAGGCCGCGCCCGGCCTCCCCACCGCACCCTTCGAAATCCCGGAAGGCGAGTCCGATGCCGAAGGCCCGGGCACGCTCGATGATCCCGTGCTGCTCGTCTACACCTCCGGCACGACAGGCCGGCCGAAGGGCGCGTTGCTCCGGCAGGAGGCGCTGTTCCACAATGCGGTGATGAGCCACCACATGCATCGCATGGGGGCGGAGGACCACATCCTCTCGGTGCTGCCCTTCTTCCATGTGGGCGGGCTCAACATCCAGACCACGCCAGCGCTGCAGGCCGGCGCCACCGTCACCATCCATTCCCGCTTCCAGCCCGATGCGGTGCTGGCCGCGATCATGCAGGACCGGCCGAGCCTCACCCTGCTGGTTCCCGCCACTATCCGCGCCCTGTTGGCGGCACCGGGCTGGGCAGAGGCCGACCTCTCCTCGCTGCGGGCCATCAGCACGGGTTCGGAGCCGGTCCATCGGGCGGTGACCGATGCCGTGATGTCGCGGGGCGTGCCGCTGCTGCAGGTCTATGGCGCGACGGAAAGCTGCCCGATCGCGATCTACACCCGTCTGGGCGGCGACCTCTCGCGCGGCACCTCCACCGGCCTGCCAGGCTTGCTTTGCGAGGCACGGATCGCCGATGACGCGGGGCGTGACTGCCCCCATGGCATCGCTGGCGAGGTGCTGCTGCGCGGCCGCAACCTGTTCTGCGGCTATTGGCGGGACGAGGCGGCAACGCGCGCCTGCATGGAGAATGGCTGGTATCGCACCGGCGACATCGGCACGCGCGATGCGGACGGCTATTTCCACGTGCATGACCGCCGCAAGAACATGATCATTTCGGGCGGCGAGAACATCTATCCGGCCGAGGTGGAGCGCGTGCTGCTGGAGCACCCCGCCATTGCCGAGGCCGCCGTGCTCGGCGCACCGGACCCGAAATGGCAGGAAGTGCCGGTCGCCTTCCTCGTGCTGCGCGCCGGCATGGTGCTGGAGGAGGCGGCAGTGCGCGCGCATGTCTCGGCGCAGCTGGCCCGCTTCAAGGTGCCGCGCCGCGTCATCTTCACCGATGCCTTGCCCCGCACGGCACTGGGCAAGGTGCGGCATTTCGAGCTTCGTCCCCTGATCGGAACCACAGCATGACGCCACCTGCCCGAAGGCTCCGTATCACCGTGCTCGGCGGCGGCAACGGCTCATTCGCCGCCGCCGGCGACATGGCCCTTGCCGGGCATGAAGTGCGGCTGTGGCGCCGCGACGCGGCGGCGGTGGAGGCGCATCGGGCGGCGGGCGGCACCATCGCCGTGAAGGACGCACAGGGCATGCGGGAGGCGCGGCTCGCCCTTGTCACCACCGACATGGCGGAGGCGGTGGATGGCGCCGATCTGATCCTCTGCCCCGCGCCCGCCACGGCGCAGCAGGATATCGCGCGAGCGCTGGCGCCATGCCTCGCAGATGGTCAGGTGGTATTCCTGCCGCCAGGCACGCTCGGCACGGTGCTGATGGCCCGGGTGCTGCATGATTCGGGCCGCAATCCGAAGGTGGCCTTCGCCGAGACCGGCACGCTCCCTTGGCTGGCGCGCAAGCACGGGCCCTTCCAGGTCGCCATCACCGTTCGCGCGAAGCGCCTGCCCGTCGGTGTTTTCCCGCTGGACCGTGCGGAGATGGCGCTGGATGTGATCGGCGCCGCCTTCCCGGGCGTGATCGAGCCTTGCGGCGACGCCCTGTCCGGCGCGCTGATGAACGCGGGCGCCATCATCCATCCGCCGCTGATCATTATGAATGCCGGTCCGCTCGAACACTTCGAGAAATGGGACATCCACAACGAGGGCACCGTCCCTGCCATCCGCCGCACCACTGATGCGCTGGATGCCGAGCGCGTGGCGGTGCGCGAGGCGCTGGGCTATGGCGCGCCGCATTTCCCGCTCGCCCATCACTACGCCAAGGAAGGCGAGGAATGGATGTATGGCCGCGCCTCGCATGACCGCCTGACCGAATCGGGGGACTGGCGGGAGCGGATCATCCTCACCGAGCACCGCTACATGATGGAGGACCTGCGCCTCGGCCTATCCCTCATCATTTCGGCGGCCGGCCTGGCGGGGGTGGATGTGCCGCTCGCGCGCGCCTTTTCGGCCATCGGTGCCGCCATCCGCGGCCAAACACCTGACCATGCCGGGCGCACCCTGGCGGATGCCGGCCTGGGCGCGCTGAATCGCGGCGGGATCGACAGAGTGCTGCGCCATGGCTTCGCCTGACCGCGCGACCGTTGCCTGCCTCGGGGCAGGGCGAATGGGGCGCGGAATTGCCGTGCAATTCGCCTATGCCGGGCATGAGGTGGTGCTGCTCGACGCCAAGCCGCGTGCGCCGGAAGCTTTCGATGTGTTGCGACGCGAGGCGCTGGCCGAGATCGGCGATGCGCTGCGCACCCTGGGCGAGCTGGGCCTGTTCGATCCGGCCCTGGCAGACACCCTTCTGGCGCGCGTTCGCGTCGCGCCGGATGCGGAGGCGGCGGCCGTGCTGCCAGAGGCCGGGGTCGTCTTCGAAGGCGTCCCCGAGATCCTCGACCTCAAGCGCGACATCCTGGCCCGTGCCTCCGCGCTGATGGCGCCGGATGCGATCCTGGCCTCCACCACCTCGACCATCCTGGTGGATGACCTTTCCCCGGCTGTGATGGGGCCTGAGCGCTTCCTGAACGCGCATTGGCTCAACCCGGCCTATATCATCCCCCTGGTGGAGGTCTCGCCCGGGCGCGGGACGGCGCCGGAGGTCCTGGCGCGGCTGAATGCCGTGCTGGAAGCCGTCGGCAAGGTGCCCGTGACCTGCGCGGCCAGCCCCGGCTTCATCGTGCCGCGCATCCAGGCACTGGCGATGAACGAGGCAGCCCGCATGGTCGAGGAAGGCGTCGCCAGCGCCGAGGATATCGACAAGGCCGTGAAATACGGCTTCGGCTTCCGCTTCGGCGTGCTGGGGATGCTGGAGTTCATCGACTGGGGCGGCGGCGACATCCTCTACCACGCCAGCCGCTATCTCACCGGCGCGCTGGGGCATGAACGCTACCGCGCGCCGGAGATCGTGGAACGGAACATGCGCGAAGGCCGGATTGGGCTTCGCACGGGGCAGGGTTTCCTGGATCATGCCGGCCAGGACATCGATTCCTATCGGCGGCGGCGCCTCGGCGCCCTTGTCGATCGACTGCGGGCCGAAGGGCTCGCCAAGCCACCCGTGCTGCCGGACTGAACTGGCGCGGAACGAAGACTAGGGACGAAGCGAGGCAGCACGGCGGCACTCACGGTATCTAGGCGGAGGCTGCTGCATGTTCGGTCGAAGGGATTTGGCCCGTCTGGCGCTCGGCGCCGGGGGCGTGGCGTTGTCATCCCGTGCGCAGGCGCAGGGCAGCTGGCCCGACCGCCCGCTGCGCTGGGTGGTCGGCTATGCACCGGGCGGCGCGAGCGACGTCTTCGCGCGCATGATGGCGCGCCAGATGACGCCGGCGCTGGGACAGTCCATCGTGGTGGAGAACCGTCCGAGCGGCGGCGCCATCGTCGCGACCGAGACGGTGATCCGTGCGCCGGCGGATGGCTACAGCCTGCTGCATGTCGATAATGGCGTGCTGGTCTACAACCCGGCGCTCTACGCCAGGCTTCCCTTCGATCCGGACAAGGACCTGACGAGCGTGGGCTTCATCGGGCGCTTCCCGATGCTGCTCGTCGTGCGGCAGGACAGTCCCTTCAAGGATTTCGCGGCGCTGCTGGCGGCGGCGAAGGCGAAGGCGGTCACCTATGGCACGCCCGCCGTGGCCTCGCCGCACCAGCTGACGATGGAGGTGGTGAAGCGGCGCTCCGGAATGGATGCGACGCATGTTCCCTACCGTGGCACGCCTGCCACGCTGAACGGCGTGCTCGACGGCTCGGTGGATTGTGCGGTCCTGGATGCCAGCAGCGCCCTGCCTTCGATCAAGGGTGCCCGCATCCGCGCGCTGCTAGTGGCGGGCGACCGGCGTGCGGCCAGCCTGCCGGATGTGCCCACGGCGATCGAGCTCGGCTATCCAAATACCGTTGCCTATGGCTGGCAGGGCGTCTGCGTCGCGACCGGCACCTCGCCCGCCATCGTCTCGCGGCTGAACACGATGATGCGGGCGGCGGTGGAAAGCCCGGAGATGTCCCGGCACATGCAGGAGATGGGCGTGGAGGCCGTGCCCCACAGCGCCGCCCAGATGGCCGAGTTCGTGAAGGCGGAGAACGCCACCTGGCGCCCGCTCATCCAGGAACTCGGCATCCGCCTGGACGGCTGAGCGCCGTTCAGGTGCCGCAGAAGGTCATGTAGGGCATCTCGGCCGGGGTGGGCGGTTCGTCCGCTCCCGGCTGGTCCTCATAGGGGCGGGACAGGCTGTCCAGCAGCGCCTCGAAGGGGGCCAGATCGTCGCGCTGCATCGCCGCCTCCAGCGCCGCCTCCACCAGGTGGTTGCGTGGGATAACGGCGGGGTTCACCGCTCGCATGGCGGCGGCCCGCGCCGCCGGATCGCCTTCCTCAGCCAACCGGGCCCGCCAGCGGGGGGCCCAGGCGTCATAGGCCGCAGGATCGGTGAAGAGGCTGCGCACCCGCGTATCGGCGGCCTCATCCTCTGCGGCGCTGCAGAGGCGGCGGAAGGTGAGGGTGAAATCAGCGCCATTCTCCGCCATCGCCTTCAGCAGGTCACCAGCCAGGGCTGCGTCGCCCATGCGGTCCCCCGAAAGGCCGATCTTGGTGCGCAGCCCGCCGATATAGGGGCCCTCGAAGGCGGGAGCGAAGCTGGCCAGCACCTCGTTGGCGACGGCCAGCGCCGCTTCCTCCGTTTCTCCGAGCAGGGGCAGCGCCGCTTCCGCCAGCCTTGCCAGGTTCCACTGCATGATGCGCGGCTGGTTGCCATAGGCGTAGCGGCCCATCTGATCGATGGAGCTGAACACCGTGGCCGCGTCATAGGCGTCCATGAAGGCGCAGGGGCCGTAATCGATCGTCTCGCCGGAGATGGAGGTGTTGTCGGTGTTCATCACGCCATGGATGAAGCCGATCAACATCCACTGGGCGACCAGCGCGGCCTGCCGCGCCACCACGCCTTCGAGGAAGGCGCGGTAAGGGTTCGCCGCCTGGGCCGCCTCGGGGTAATGGCGCGCAATGGCGTGGTCGGCGAGGATCCGCAGAGCTTCGACATCCCCGCGTGCGGCGAAGAACTGGAAGGTACCGACGCGGATATGGCTGGAAGCCACGCGGGTCAGCACGGCGCCCGGCAGGGGCGTTTCGCGCATGACTGGCTGGCCGGTGGCGACGGCGGCAAGGGCGCGGGTGGTCGGGATGCCAAGCGCGGCCATCGCCTCGCTGACCAGGTATTCGCGCAGCACCGGGCCGAAGGCGGCGCGGCCATCGCCACCCCGGGAGAAGGGGGTACGGCCGGAGCCCTTGAGCTGGATGTCGAAGCGCTTGTCGTCGGGCGCCACCACCTCGCCCAGCAGGATGGCACGGCCATCGCCAAGCTGGGGCACGAAATTGCCGAACTGGTGCCCGGCATAGGCGGTGGCGATGGGCTCCGCCCCTTCCGGCACGCGGTTGCCGGCGAGGATGGCGGCCCCCTCCGGCGTGGCGAGGGCAGCAGGGTCGAGGCCAAGCCGCTCCGCCAGCGCCGTGTTCAGCTTCAGCAGGCGCGGCGCGGCGACCGGGGTGGGGTCCAGCCGCGCGTAGAAGCGGTCGGGCAGGCGCGCATAGGAGTTGTCGAATGTGAAGCGGATTGCTCCACCCTCGCGGGCCGCCTCAAGCGTGCCGGAGTCCGAAATGCTCATGCCCGGCAGATCGATGCCCGGCCGTCCCGAAACAAGGCCCAGGCCATCGCTTAGGCGTGAGGACCACCGCTGGCGGCGGCCAGGGTCGCGAGGCGCTCCGCGGCGCTGGCGTTGGATTCGGCCTCGATGGCGCGATAAGCCTGCACCACTGCTTCGCCCAGGGCCGTCAGCCGTGCCCCGCCACCGCCCGCGCCACCGGCCGCCGTTTCCGCGACCGGCCGGCCCAACCCACTGTTCAGCGCCTCCACCAACTCCCAGGCGCGGCGATAGGACATGCCGAGGGCACGCCCCGCCGCTGAGATGGAGCCTGCCCGGCCGATCTCCTCCAGCAGGCGCACCTTGCCCGGCCCGATCCGCAGCCCGCCGCCGAGATCCAGGCGGATGCTGAGGCGCGGCCCGGCTTCGTCGCTCGGTCGGGATGCACGCTTCGCGGGGGGCATGGCCGGAACCAATCACGCGGCGCCGGGCCCCGCAACCGCCGCTGTCTTGAGGCGGGGTCCGGCATGGGCCTTCCCACCCTGGCCGGGGGGCCAGGGGCGACGCCCCTGGGGCCATCAGTGATGACTTCCGAGCATCCCCGAAAACCGCCGCCGCAGCGCATTGAACTCCGGTGATGTCGGGTCCCGCGGCCGGGCGAGCGGCACTGTCTCATCCGACACAATCCGCCCCGGCCCCGGCGACATGACCACGATCCGGTCCGCCAGCAGGATCGCCTCCTCGATGGCATGGGTGACGAAGAGGACGGTCAGCTTGTTCGCCGCCCAGATCTCCAGAAGCTCGGCCTGAAGGTTCTCGCGGGTCATGGCGTCCAGAGCGCCGAACGGCTCGTCCATCAGGACGACCTCTGCGTCATTCGCCAGCACGCGGGCGATGGCGACGCGCTGCTTCATGCCGCCGGAAAGCTGGTGCGGATAGGCATCGCGGAAGCGGTCGAGCCCCACCATGGCGGTGAAGCGATCGGCCGTCTTCGCCACCTCGGCCTTGCCGGCACCGCGTGCGGCGGGACCGAAGCCGATGTTCTGGGAGACGGTGAGCCAGGGGAAGAGGCCGTAATCCTGGAACACCATGCCGCGCTCCGGCCCTGGGCCGGAAACGGGCTTGTCCCACATCTTCAGCCTTCCTTCGGTGGCTGTCTCGAAGCCTGCGATCATCCGCAGCAAGGTCGACTTGCCGCAGCCCGAAGGACCGATGAGGCAGATGAATTCCCCCTTGCGGATGGTCAGGTCCGCCGAAGCGAGGGCGGTGACGGTGCTGCCCTGGAAGGCGAAGTTCTTCGTCACCTCCTCGATGGAGAGGATGGGCAGTTCAGCCATGTTGGGGGCTCCAGCGCAGCAGGTGCTGGCCGATGAGTTGGACAATACGGTCCGAGAGGAAACCGAGGACGCCGATCACGATCATGCCCGCGATGACGATGTCGGTGCGCGAGAGCTGGCGGGCTTCCATGATGATGGCGCCGAGGCCGGTCTGCACACCCGTCATCTCGCCCACCACGATCACCACCCAGGCGAAGCCGAGGCCCAGGCGCAGGCCGGTGAAGATGGAGGGAAGGGAGGCCGGCAGCACCACCTTCCAGAACAGCGCCTGACGGGAGACGCCCAGCATCTGCGCCGCCTCGAAGAGCCGCGGCTCCACGTTGCGGACGCCGAAGATCGTGTTCAGCAGGATCGGGAAGAAGGCGCCCAGGAAAACCAGGAAGAAGGCCGAGCGCGGACCGAGGCCGAAGACGATCATGGAGAGCGGCAGCCAGGCCGTGACGGGCACGGGCCGCAGGATCTGCAGGAAGGGATCGAGCAGTTCCCGCACGACCCGGACGCGCCCGATCAGCATCCCCAGCGGCAGGGCCACCAGCGCGGCGAGGGCGAAGCCGCCATAGACGCGGACGAGGCTGGCCAGGATGTGGGTGAGGAGGGTGGCGCTGAAGGCATCCTCCCACACGCCGCCGAAGGCGAGGTCCCAGAGCTGGACCGCGACCTCGGCGGGCGGGGGGATCAGGCTGTAAGGGCGGCCGGATGTCACCAGGTGCCAGGCGAGCAGCCCCGCCAGGGGCACCAGGATGGCGAGCACCGCCTGGCGCGCGGAGGCCGCGCGCCCGGTCAGCGTCGTCATGCGGCGGAGCGGGCCAGTTCGTCGGAGAAGCGCGTGTCGAAGAAGGTGGCGAAATCCGGCGCCGCGCGGATCTGGCGTAGCGACAGCATGTGCTCCGCATAGGTCCTCGAGGCCTGGATCATGGCCGGCGTCATCTGCCAGTTCAGGTCGACGTTCTTGATGCTGATCTCCAGCGCGTCGCGCCGCATGCCGAGCTTCTGGACCGCCATCTCGATCGTCTCATTGGGGTTGGCCATGCCGTATTCGCTCGCCTGGCGGTGCACCTTCAGCATGGTTCGCACCAGTTCCGGCCTGTTCTTCACCGTATCCGCATGGGCGGCGAAAATCATGTTCAGCGCCCCCATCGGCGTGGAATAGGGGTATTCCAGCAGCTTGCCAGCACCGCTGGAGATGCTGACGCCCGGGCCGGGCTCGGCACCGACATAGGCGTCGATGTCGCCACGGGCGAGCATGATCGGCATCTCGCTGAAGGACACGCGCACGGATTGCACGTCCCGGATGGTCATGCCCTCCATCCGCAGGCGCTCGAGGAAGAAGACCTCCTGGGTGGAGCCCGGCCAGACGCCGACGCGCTTGCCGCGCAGCTCGGAGAACCTGGTCATGTTCTGGCTGGTCTGGGCGATGATCGCCATTCCCTTGTCGCAGCAGGAGCCGACCACCACCACCGGCTCGCGTGCGGCGGCACCGAGGATGCCGGCCGCGATGCCGAAGGCGCCGAAATCGACGGAGCCGGTGACGACGGCGTTCTTGCCCTCGGTCGGGCTCTCGAAGGGGATCACCTCCACCTTCATGCCGGCCGGCATGAAGCGCTCGTAGAAATGCGGGGAGATGGAGTGGATGAGCTTGAGCGCGCCCATCTTCACCGTGGTGCCCTGGGCGCGGGCGACGAAGGGGGCGGCCACGAGGCCGGTGCTGATCCCGGCCAGCAGGGTGCGGCGATGCGTCGGCATGGAAGGGTTCCTCCTGGGTCTGGAGCGGTCACAAGCAAGTGTCAGGCCGCGACTGGCTTCCGGACCTGCCCGTCGGCCATGCCGGATTCAGAATGAAAGATTGGGTCAGTGCGCCCGTGCGGTGGAAAGGCTTGTTTCGCGCAAAATAGTGCTCGGTTAGGGAGCACTCTTCAGTCGCCCGGATCATTTATTCCGGTATGTTATTCCGGGATTGTTGCAGCCCGCACTGCATCAACTGGTCGTTCTTGCGAGAAAATTGCTCGAAACGCGCAAAACCACGATAGACTTCCCGCCAGTCGGGAGGGAAGCACGCAGGCCATTCCGCCCCTGCGTGCATTCATTCCACGCGCCGAGCCGAGGACGTCCCTATGCAAATCCCCATCAAGCGCGCGATCGAGAAGGTCCGGGCGGCATGATGGTCGTCCCCCTCGCCCTCGGGGCCATCATCGCCACCTTCTTTCCGGACACGCCGAAGTTCTTCGGCTCCTTCACCGGGGCGCTCTTCACGGGGGCGCTGACCATCCTGGCGGTGTTCTATGTCTGCATGGGCGCCAGCATCGACTTCAAGGCGACACCCTACATCCTCAAGAAGGGCGGCACGCTGTTCGGCGTGAAGGTCGGCATGGCCGTGCTGCTGGGCGTGATCTTCGGCCAGATTCTTGGCGAGGCGCCAATCTCCTCCGGCGTCTTCGCCGGGCTTTCCACCCTCGCCATCGTCGCCGCCATGAACGACACGAATGGTGGCCTCTACATGGCCCTGATGGGCCAGTACGGCGAGCCGCGCGACGTCGGCGCCTATACCGTGATGACGCTGGAATCCGGCCCCTTCCTGACCATGGTGACGCTGGGCGTGGCCGGTCTCTCCGCCTTTCCCTGGCCCACGCTGGTGGGCTCCATCCTGCCGCTGGTCGTCGGCATGATCCTGGGCAACCTCGACCGTGACATGCGCGACTTCCTCAGCCGCGCCATCCCCGTGATGATCCCCTTCTTCGCCTTCGCCCTCGGCAGCGGGCTGGACCTCGGGAAGGTCTGGCAGGCGGGGCTTCTCGGGCTGGGCCTGGGCCTGGCCGTGGTGGTCGTCACCGGCATCCCGCTGTTCCTCGCGGATCGCGCAATCGGCGGCACGGGTGTGGCGGGCGTTGCGGCGGCTTCCACTGCGGGCAATGCGGCGGCAGTGCCGGCCATCGTGGCCGCCGCCAACCCGGTTTATGCGCCGGCGGCGGCCCATGCCACCATCCTCGTCGCTGCGGCCGTCATCGTCACCACCGTGCTGGTGCCGCTGCTCACCGCCTGGACGGCCCGCCGGGTTAGTGCCGTACCGGCCACGGCCCGCGTGGAAGCGGCGGAATGACGCAGCGCTGGCTGATCCTGGCCGATGACCTGACCGGCGCCGCCGATTGCGGCATCGCCTTCGCGCGGCGCGGCCTGGAGGCCTCGGTCGGCTGGCATGGCGTCGAGGCTTCGTCCGGGGCCGCCGTGCTGGCCGTGGATGCGGACAGCCGCCGCCTGTCGCCCGAAGCGGCGGCAGCGCGCCACGTCGCGCTGCTGCGCGCCCATCACCGGGTCGGGCAGGGCCTGATCAAGAAGATCGACTCCACCCTGCGTGGGCAACCGGCGGCGGAGCTGGCCGCGACCTGCCGCAGCCTGCGGGAAGCCGGGCAGGGGGCGCTGGCCATCGTGGCTCCCGCCTTTCCCGCCACGGGGCGCACCACGGAAGGCGGGCGCGTTCATATGAACGGCACGCCGCTGGAGGCCACGCCCCTTTGGGCGCGCGACCACAGCTACGCGAGCGCCGTGCTTCCGGAGGTGCTGGAATCCGTCGGCCTGTCGGCGCGGCTTCTGCCGCTGGGCTTGCTGCGGCAGGGGAAGGCCGCGCTGGCCGCGGCGCTGCAGGCGGCGCTGGATGATGGCCTCGATGCGGTGGTCTGCGACGCCGAGGAGCCGGGCGATCTCGATCTTCTGGCGCAGGCCAGCCTGCCGCTCGCGGGGCGTGTCTTCTGGGTTGGCTCAGGCGGCATCGCCGCGGCTCTCGCCGCCGCCCTGCCGGGTGAGCGTCACGCCGATGCCCCGGCGCTACCGGCGCTGTGGGGTGGCGTGCTGGTGGTAGTGGGCAGCATTGCCGAGGCCTCCCGCGCCGCCGCCGCCCGGCTGGTGGTGGAGGATGCCGCCACAGCCTTCGAAGTGCCCGCAGAGCTGCTGCGCGCGGGGCCGGTCGACCCGCGCTGGGCAACGCTTTCGGCCGCCATGGCAGAATCGCTGACCGAGGGCCGCGACACGCTGGTGGCGATCGCGGCCACTCCCGATGCCGATCTCTCGCAGGGCGCGGCGCTGGCGGAATCCCTGGCGGCGCTGCTCACCCCTGTCGCCTCCCGCATGGGTGGCCTTTTCGCCACGGGCGGCGAGACGGCATGCGCCCTGCTCAGCCATCTCGGCGTCCACGGCATCCGCCTACTCGAGGAACTCGAGCCCGGCGTGCCGCTCGGCGTCACCCAGGGTGCGCTGCACGTGCCGGTGATGACCAAGGCCGGCGCCTTTGGCGACGACGGAACCATCTTGCGCAGCCTGCAGCAGCTGCGCGCCCTCTCTAGGGATAGTGAAATGAGCCAGAACGACGCCAAGACCGACGGTCGTCCCATCGTCGCCATCACAATGGGTGACGCCTCCGGCATCGGCCCCGAGATCATTATGAAGGCGCTTGCGCGGGAGGATGTGTATGCGATTTGCCGCCCGCTCGTGATTGGCGACGCCACCCGCCTGCGCGAGGCGGATGCCATCGTAAAGACCGGCCTGCAGGTGAATGCACTCTCCACCCCGGCAGGCGCACGCTACACCCGTGGAATGGCGGATTGCATCGACCTCGGTGTCATCCCCGCCGGCCATCCCTTCGGCCAGCTCTCCTCCCTCTCGGGCGAGGGCGCCTACCGCTACATCGAGCGCGCGACGCGCCTGGTCGAGGCCGGTGAGGCCGACGCCATCTGCACCGCCCCCTTGTCGAAGGAAGCGCTGCATGCGGCTGGCCACAAGTTTCCCGGTCATACTGAACTTCTGGCGCATCTGACCGGCACACCGGAGGTGTCCATGATGCTGGTGGCGCCGAAGCTGCGCGTCATCCATGTCACGACGCATATCGGCCTGATCGATGCCATCCGGAAGATCGAGCCCGGGCTGGTGCAGCGCGTGATCGCGCGCGGCCATGCGACGCTGGTGAAGTCCGGCATCGCCGAGCCACGCATCGGCGTCTGCGCCATCAACCCTCATGCGGGCGAGAATGGCCTCTTCGGCCAAGGCGAGGAGGAGGAGAAGATCATTCCCGCCATCAAGGCCTGCCAAGCCGAGGGCTGGAAGGTGGAAGGCCCGCTTCCCGCCGACACGCTGTTCTTCCGCGCTGCCCGCGGTGACTTCGACCTGGTGGTGGCCATGTACCACGACCAGGGCCATGGCCCGGTGAAGGTGATGGGGCTGGAATCCGGCGTGAACATCACCGTCGGGCTGCCGGTGATCCGCACCTCGGTGGACCACGGCACCGCCTTCGATATCGCGGGCAAGGGCATCGCGGATGAAGGCTCCCTGGTGGAGGCGCTGAGGCAGGCTGTGGAACTGGCGCCGAAGCGGAGCCTGCAGGCGGCGTGAGCGGCCGCCGGAGGCTCCGCCTCCGGACCTCCGCCGGGGAGCCGGCGGGCTCCCCGGACCCCGCGTTCTGTTTTGCGGGGAGCAGCCGGATAAGACAGCGCCGCAGGCGGATTCTTTCGGCCACACGGGCTGACCTGTCAGTCGCCTGAGGTCCATGACCTCAGGCGCGCCTCTCAACAGATCGCGGGGTCCGGGGTGGCCGCTGCCACCCCGGTGGGGTCCAGGGGCAAAGCCCCTGGGGTCGCCGCCGCCCCGCCATCCCTGTAGGTTCCCCCGCATGCGACGCAGGCGAACGCGCCACGACGAGATTCTGGCCGCCATCGCCGCCGGCGATGCCGATGTGGACGCCCTTGCGGCGCGTTTCGGCGTTTCGGCTTCAACGATCCGGCGTGACCTCAACGCCTTGTCGGCGAAACGCGCTGTTGCGCGCACCTATGGCGGCGCGATCCTGGCGGCCCCCGTGCATGAGACGAGTCTGCGCGCGCGGACGGCACAGAACCGCCCGGCCAAGGCGGCCATCGCGCAAGCGGCGCTGGGGCTGATTGGTGAAGGCGACACGATCATCCTCGATGGCGGCTCCACCGTGGAGGCGCTGGGGCGGCTGCTGCGCGGGCGGCGGCTGCGCGTGGTCACCACCAACCTGCCGCTGATCCCGTTGCTGGCCGATACGCCGGAGATCGAGCTGGTGGTGCTGGGCGGGACGCTGCGCCCCATCAGCATGAGCACCTTCGGCCCCCTGGCCGAGCAGGCGCTGCGCCATGTCACGGCAGACCGGGTCTTCATGAGCGCCGATGGTGTCCTGCCCGGCCATGGCGTCTGCGAGGCGACGCTGGAGCAGGTTTCGCTCAAGGAGCTGATGATGCGCCAGGCGCGTGAGGTGGTGGTGCTGGCGGATTCCTCGAAGCTGGGCCGGGGCGGGCAGCCCTTCTGGGCGCCGCTGCCGGCGGGCTGGACCCTGGTAACGGATGCGCCAGAGGAGGCTTGCGCGGCCTTCGCGCCGGAAGGGGTGCGCGTGATCCACGCCTGATGCGGCGGGCCATGTCTGTCGCACTGGACATTCGCCCGCCTTTGGTCCGGCGCCTTTCCGCGGGGCGGAGTGGCGCCGGCGGGGTGCTCAGCCGAAGCTGCGCGGCCGGATGCCGGCGTGGAAATAGGTGATCATCGAATAGATGTCATAGACGGGCCGCCCCACGGCGCGCTGCACGGCGGCCGCATAAGGCGGCATGTTCGTGCATTCCAGCACGATCGCGCCGACATCCGGATGCCGCTGCACGAGGCGCTGCGCGGCCTCCACCACATCCTGCTCGGCCAGGTCCACATCCATGTCGTCCTTCTCGGCCTTGATCAGCACGCGGAAGAACTCGCGCCCGCTCTCCGTACCCTCGCGCGGGATGTCGAGCGGCACGCCAACCGCCTCCAGATGCTTCTGCGTGAGGGATGATCCGGAGACGGTGACAAGGCCGACGCGCTGGCCGGGCGGCAGCATCGCCTGTACCCAGGGCACCTGCATCAGGCTGCTGGTGGCCACCGGCACGCCGACATGCGCTGCCAGCTCCTTCTGGAAAAGGGAAAGGAAGCCGCAGTTGGTGGTGATCGCCTCGGCCCCCTGGGCGACGAGGTCGGCGGCGGCATCGAGGAAATCCTGCAAGAGCCCGTTCGCGCCGTTCAGCACCACCTTCTCCGGGCTCGCGCCGCGCACCACGCGGTAAAGGACGGGAAATGGCCAGGTGGTGCCGTTGCCCATGTCGCCAGCGATGCGGGGGAAGCGCGCCTCAAGCATCAGGATGCCGAGGGGGGCGCCGTAGATGGCCTTGCCGCCCCGGGCGATGCCGCGGCGGGGGCTGGTGGGGGTGGGGATGGCGGTCATGGGTGGTCCATCGTCTGGGCCAGTGCAGGATAGGGGCATCCTGCCCGGGCGGGGAGGGCTGTTCCGGCGCCCGATCCGGGATTCGAGAGTTGCATCGGGGCGCCTGAGGCGCGCGTCTCGCCCGCTGGGTCCGGTGGGCCTAGAATCGGGCCATGTTACTCCGGGCCCTTCGCACCCTTTTCGCCATCATGCCCCAAGGCACCTTACCCGAGCGGCGGACGCGATCGGCCTGACGCAATCTGAGGGCAATTTATTGCTTCCGCCTCGCCCGTCCTAGCTTCCGCCCGGCCACTTCCTTTGACGAGATCCGCCGCATGTCACTGACGCTCACCGCGCTACCATCTCAGCCTGCCAGGGGATCGCCTCGCCTGGCCATGGCCCCTGCGGCTGGGCAGCGACTTGCGGGGCGGGACATCGTCGGCCTGGCTCTAAGCCGGACTCTGGACGAGCCTGACTTCGCGTCGCCGCATGTGGCCGAGGGCGCGCGGGAGGCGGAGGAACGGCCGCTCGGATATGCCCCCGCCAATGGTATGCCAGCGCTGGAGGCGCAGGCATGACAGGGGCGGTGCTGTTGGCGCTGGTACCGGTCATCCTGCTGATCGGGCTTGGCTACGGGCTGCGGCGCTCCGCCTTTCTTGCCGAGGGGTTTTGGCCCCAGGCGGAGCGGCTCGGCTATTTCCTGCTGCTGCCCTCGCTCTTCGTGCACGGGCTTGCGATGGCGAATCTTCAATCCCTTCCGGTCTGGAGCCTGGCGGGAACGCTGGTCGGTGCGCTCGTGCTGGTCTCGGCGCTGGTCGTGGCGGCGCGGCCGATGATGCGGATCGACGGCGCCGCCTTCACCTCGGTGTTCCAAGGCAGCGTGCGCTTCAACAACTATGTCGCGGTCACCATCGCCGCCGGGCTGTTCGGGGCACAGGGCATTGCCATGGCGGCCATCTGCAACGCCGCGATCGTGCCGACGGTGAACGTGCTCTGCGTACTGGTCTTCGCGCGCTACGGCGCGGCGCGGCTGAATGCGCGCGGCATCGCGAGGCAGATCGTGACCAATCCGCTGGTGGTGGCCTGCGCGATCGGCATCCTGTTGCAGGCGCTGGGCCTCGGCCTTCCGCTGGGGCTGGAGCCAGCGCTGCGGGCCCTTGGCGCGGCCTCCTTGCCGCTCGGGCTGCTCTGCGTCGGCGCGGCACTGGATTTCGGTACGGCGCGGTCCTGGGTTGGGCCGGTCGTCACCTCCTCTGCCGTCAAGTTCCTGGTAATGCCGGTGGCGACACTGCTGGCGGCACTGGCACTCGGTTTGCGGGGGCCGGCGCTGGTGGTGGCGCTGCTGTTTCAGGCCATGCCGACTGCTTCCTCCGCCTATATCCTGGCGCGGCAGCTGGGCGGCGATGCGCCGCTGATGGCGGGCATCACCGCGACCCAGACGGTGCTCGCGGCGCTGGCCATCCCGATCGTGCTGGCGACCCTCACCACGCTGGTGGTGCCGTGACAGCGCGCGGCCCGCTGGGGCGGCGCGCCCTTTCCTAGTTCACACGCCCCAGAAGACCGCGGGCGATGACCTGGGCCTGGATTTCGGCCGCGCCTTCGAAGATGGAGAGGATGCGGGCGTCGCAGAGCACGCGGCTGATCGGGTATTCGATGGCGTAGCCATTGCCGCCATGGATCTGCAGCGCGCTGTCGGCGTTCGCCCAGGCGACGCGGGCGGCGAGCAGCTTGGCCATGCCGGCCTCCATGTCGCAGCGCTGGCCGGAGTCCTTGGTGCGGGCGGCGAAGTAGGAGAGCTGGCGCGCCATCATCGTCTCGGTGGCCATCCAGGCGAGCTTCGCATGCACGCGCGGGAAATGCAGGATCGGCTTGCCGAACTGCTCGCGCGTCGTGGCATAGGCCACTCCCAGCTCCAGCGCATTCTGCGCGACGCCGAGCGCGCGGGCGGCGGTCTGGATGCGCGCGCTCTCGAAGGTCTCCATCAGCTGCTTGAAGCCCTGGCCCTCGATGCCACCGAGCAGGGCGGAGGCCGGCACCTCGAAGCCGTCGAAGCCGATCTCGTATTCCTTCATGCCGCGATAGCCGAGCACCGGGATCTCGGCTCCGCTCATGCCAGGGGCGGGGAAAGGATCGGTCTCGGTGCCGCGCGGCTTCTCGGCCAGCAGCATGGACAGGCCCTTGTAGCCAGAGCCCGCCGGACCGGTGCGGACCAGCAGCGTCATCAGGTCAGAGCGCGAGCCATGGGTGATCCAGGTCTTGGCGCCGTACACCTTGTAGACATCCCCCTCCCGCACCGCCCGGGTGCGCAGGTTGCCGAGATCGGAGCCGGTGTTGGGCTCGGTGAAGACCGCCGTCGGCAGGGTCTCGCCGGAAGCAACGCGGGGCAGCCAACGCTCCTTCTGCTCGGCCGTGCCGCCGAGCCGGATCAACTCGGCCGCGATCTCCGAGCGCGTGCCGAGCGAGCCCACGCCGATATAGCCGGCACTCAGCGCCTCGGAGACGAGGCACATCGCGACCTTGCCGAGGCCAAGGCCGCCATACTCCTCGGGAATGGTCAGGCCGAAGACGCCCATCTCGGCCAGCTTGCCGATCAGTTCGATCGGGATAAGCTCGTCCCTCTGGTGCCAGTCTTGGGCATGGGGCGTGACCTCGGCGGCGGTGAAGCGGAGGAACTCGGCGCGCGTCGCCTCCAGCGCCTCGTCATCGAGGCCGAAGGCGCCGTAGCTGCCGGCGGTGACCGCCTCCGCGAGCGTCAGGCGCGCCGCCTCCAGCCCCGCGGGTCGGGAGAGGCGGGCCAGCACGGGCTCGGCCAGGAAGCGCGCCACCGCCTCGGACGGCACGCCCATATCGGCCGGGCGCAGCGTCTCGGTCTGGCTCATCGGGATACCGCCGGCAAGCTGGCCGCAATATTCGGCAAAGCCGAGCCGCAGCATGGCCGCCTCGCTGGCCCCCAGCCTGCCGGTTTCCGAAAGCGCGCGCGCCCAGCGCAGCATCTGGCGCAGCGCCTCGACATAGGCGGCCTGCCAGGCAAGGCCATGCATGGCGAACTGGTGGCGCTCCATCAGGGCGGCATCAGGCTTGCCGGCCGGTGCCACAGTGGCGCCCACGGCACGCCGCCCTTCCTCGAACAGACGCTCCGCGGCGGACAGGGCCAGGTCATAATCGGAGAGCGGGATCTGGATTTCTTGGGTCATGTGTGGGTGCCTTCCGTCAGCGTCCATCGGGGCCGGCCACCACCCCGGCATCATGCAGCCGGCCGATCGCGGCGCTGGACAGGCCCAGCACCTCGGACAGCACGGCGTCGCTGTCCTCGCCCAGCCGCGGGGCGGGGCGCGGATCGGGGCGCGGGGTGCCGGAGAAGTCCAGTGGCACCCGCGGCGCCAGCACACGGCCAACACCGGGCTGGTCCAGCTCCGCAAACATCGGATTGGCGGTGGAGCAGCGCGGATCCTCCCGCACCAGCTGGCCGAAATCCTGGTAGGGGCCCCAGAGGATGCCGCTGCCCTCGAAGAGGCGGGTGATCTCCGCCAAACTGTGCTTCGCGAACCAGGGGGCGAGCACGGCGGCGATGGCGTGCCGCGCCTCGAAGCGCCCGCCCTCGTCATTCAGGTCCACGTCCAGCATCGGGCCGATCATGGCGAGCTTTTCGCCCAGGCCCGTCACCTTGCCGATGGCACGCCATTGCCGGTTGGAAATGGCGACGAGCATCAACCGGCGTCCGTCGCCCGTGGCGAAATCCCGCCCGAAGGCGCCGTAGAGCTCGTTGCCCATGGGCTGGCGGACGGCGCCGTTCACCTGAACATCGGCGACGTAGCCAAGGTTCGCCACCGAGGCGAGCGCCACGTCGGAAAGCGCCAGGACCACCTCCTGCCCACGTCCCTCCCGGCGCCGCACCCGCTCGGCGGAGAGCAGGCCGGTGGAGAGATAGAGACCCGCTGCGATGTCCCAGGCCGGCAGGACATGGTTCACCGGCTCCTCCCCCCGGCCGGTCGCCATGGGGAAGCCGCTTGCGCTGTTGACGGTGTAGTCCACTGCACCGGACCCATCGGAATTCCCGATCAGCCGCAGCATGATCAGGTCCTCGCGGGACTGGGACAGGGCCGCATGGCTCATCCAGCCGCTGGCAGGCAGGTTGGTCAGCAGGATGCCGGCATCCTCGCCCGGGGCGCAGATCAGCGCGCGGGCGATCTCCTGCCCCTCCGGCTTGTTCAGCGCCAGGGTGACCGAGCGCTTGGCCTTGTTCAGTCCGGTCCAGTACAGGCTCGTCCCCTCGGGCGAGAGCGGCCAGCGCTTGTGGTCGATGTTGCCGCCGATCGGATCGATCCGGATCACCTCCGCACCCAGCTGGGCCAGGGTCATCCCCCCGATCGGCGCCGCGATGAAGGCCGAGACCTCGACGATACGCAGGCCGGAAAGCGGGGAGGGGGGAGAAGCCATCGATTCCGATACCCTATTCGGTTGTTCCCGGCGGTCTGTGCCGCGCAGGTTGGACGTTCGTTCTGTGCCTTGGCCCGACGGGCCGCCGGCATCATGCCGCAGCCCAGGGGGGGAGCCTATGCCCCGGGCCTCACCCCCGCGGCAAGCTGGGCTAAGCTCCGCGGCACCACCAGCAGGGACGTGAAGCATGACTAGCGTGGAGCAGGATGCCAGGCGCCATGCGCCCTCCGCGGCGCGCAACCGCGATCCGATCCTCGCTGTGTTGCGGGGCTGGCTGCCGGAGCGGGGACTCGTGCTGGAGATCGCCAGCGGCTCGGGCGAACACGCTATCCATTTCGCCTCTGCCCTGCAGGACCTCACCTTTCAGCCGAGCGACCCTGATCCGGCGGCGCTGGCCAGCATCGATGGCTGGGCGGCAGCCTCGGGCGCTGCGAACCTGCGGCCGGCGGTGGCCCTGGATGCAGCGGCGGAGAGCTGGCCCCTGGCTCAGGCCGATGCGGTACTATGCATCAACATGATCCACATCGCGCCTTGGGAGGCGGCTCTGGGGCTACTCCAGGGTTCGGCGGCAATCCTGCCGCCCGGCGGGCCCCTGATCCTTTACGGCCCCTACCGCCGGGAGGGGCGCCACACGGCCCCGAGCAATGAAGCCTTCGACGCCGATCTGCGGGGGCGCAACCCGGCCTGGGGCGTGCGGGACCTGGAGGAGGTGGCCCGCGCCGCGGCGGAGCGGGGCTTCGGCGTGCCGGATATCCGGGAGATGCCGGCCAACAATCTCATGCTCCGGTTCCGGCAGGCTTAGGCGAGGCAACTCGCCTCAAGGGAGGGGAGCGCCTGCCGACTGGTGCCGCGCAGGTAAATCCGCACCGCCCGCACAATCCGCTCCCGCACCACCTCCGGCGGGAAGGAGGTCGCGACGCCGATCAGCATCTCATGGTGGAAGGCGCCGAGCGCCATGCCCATGAGCATGCGCGCCGCCTGCTGGGGATCGCCGATCTCGTGCCGGCCGCTCCGCTCCAGCTCTTCGAGATAGCCCTCCAGGGCCAGGCGGACACTGCCCGCGCCGCGACCCTCCGCGGCTTCGAGCAAAGCCGGGCTATGGGTGTATTCAGCCATCATCATTCGCAGCAACGTGATGGAGTCGCTGCTCAGGAGGGACCGGCTGCATTCCTCCAGAAATTCCACCAGCGCCGCCTCAGGTTCCTTCGCGCGGTCGATCTGAACCTGGCAGACCACCGTCTTGGAGCGGTCCAGCAGGCCGAAGAACAGCTCCTCCTTTGAGGCGAAGAGCTTGTAGATCGTCTTTTTCGAGCACCCGGCACGGCGGGCGATGGCATCCATGGTCGCCACATGGAAGCCGTCGGCGGTGAAGGCGGCCTCGGCGGCGGAGAAGATGCGGGCCCGCATGGCCGCCTCGCCCTCCTCGCCCGTGCAGGGCTGGCTGCGCTCACCGTTCAGGAATGTTTCAGTAGTTTGCTGCAACGCAATATCGCCTTGACGCATGGTCGGAAACTAGCCAGTTTCCCGGGGAGGGGGAACCCTAAAGTTTCCGCTGCCATCCTTCCTCCGGAATAGCAACGATGCCGAAGCTGAAGCCGACGCTGTCCACTGCCCGCCTGCGCTCCTGGCTGGCTCTTCCGGTCCTGCTGCTGGGCGCGCCCTTCCTGGCAGCCTGTGACGACCAGGTGCAGGCGAAGCCGGCCCCTCCGCCGCCGCCGCCGGTTTCGGTCGTCCGGGTCCAGCCCACTCCCGTGGCGATCCAGACCGTCCTGCCTGGCCGAACTGCGGCCAATCAGGTGGCCGAGATTCGCCCCCAGGTGAGCGGCCTGCTGCAGGAAAAGCTGTTCCGCGAGGGTGAGGCAGTGGAGGCCGGTCAGCCCCTCTTCCAGATCGATCCCGCCCCCTATCGTGCGGCCCTTGCCAGCGCCGAGGCTAACCAGGCCCGTGCGGAGGCTACGCTGCAGAATGCCCGCGCTACCACCAGCCGTTACCGCCCCCTGGTTGGCCAGAACGCCGTCAGCCGCATGGAATATGACAAGTCGGTCGCGACCCAGGCCCAGGCCGAGGCCGATGTGGCGGCCGCCAAGGCGGCGGTCCAGTCGGCCCAGATCGACCTGGAGCGCACCCGCATCACCTCGCCCATCGCCGGGCGCACCAGCCGGACGAACCTGACGGTCGGCGCGCTGGTAACGGCAAACCAGGCCACCGCCCTGCTTACCGTCACCCAGCTCGATCCGATCCTGGTGGACATGCCCCAGCCGGCTGAGGCCCTGCTGCGCCTGCGGCGGGAGATGGATGAGGGCCGGTTGCGCCGCAGCGCCGAGGGCGGGGTCGAGGTCCGCCTGACCTTCGGCGACGGCACCGAATACCCGCTTCCCGGCCGACTGCAATTCGCCGAGGCGACGGTGGATCGCGACACCGGCTCTGTCACCCTCCGCGCCGTCTTCCCCAATCCCGATGGCGTGCTGCTGCCGGGCCTGTTCGTGCGCGCCCGTCTGGAGGCCGGCGTGGCGCAGAACGCGCTGCTGGTGCCGCAGCAGGCCGTCACCCGGAACTCGCGCGGCGAGGCGACGACGCTGGTGGTGGATGAGGAAGGAACGGTTCGTCAGCGGATCATCGAGACCGGCCAGTCCATCGGCAACAAGTGGCTGGTCAGCGCCGGCCTCGCCGCCGGGGATCGGGTGGTCGTCGAGGGCAGCCAGCGCGTGCGGGACGGCGTGAAGCCCGAGGTGCGCGAGATGACGGCCGAGGAGCTGGACCAGGTCGGCAAGCCCCGTCCGGTCACGACCGCGCAGGCGCGGGGCTGATCCCGCATGGCACGCTTCTTCATCGACCGCCCGGTCTTCGCCTGGGTTATTGCCATTGGCATCATGCTGATGGGCGTGATCGCCATCCGGAGCCTGCCCGTCTCGCAGTATCCGACCATCGCGCCGCCGACGATCTCGATCCGGGCGACCTATCCCGGCGCCTCGGCCCAGACGGTGCAGAACACCGTCGTGCAGATCATCGAGCAGCAGCTGAACGGGCTGGACGGGTTGGCCTACTTCACCTCGCAGAGCAACCGCGACGGCTCGGCCCAGATCACCCTCACCTTCGCCCAGGGGACCGACCCCGACATCGCGCAGGTGCAGGTGCAGAACAAGATCTCGCCATCCCTGTCGCGCCTGCCGCAGGCGGTGCAGCAGCAGGGCGTGCGCGTGGTCAAGTCCGCCACCTCCTACCTGATGGCCATCGCCTTCGTTTCCACTGATGGCAAGCTGACCAGCAATGACCTGGCCGACTACATCGCCTCCGCGGTGCAGGACCCGCTATCGCGCACCTCGGGCGTCGGTGACTTCAACCTGTTCGGCGCGCAATACGCGATGCGGATCTGGCTCGACCCGGACAAGCTGGTCGCCTTCGACCTGATGCCGTCCGACGTTTCGGCCGCTCTTTCCTCCCAGAACGTGCAGGTGGCCTCGGGCGAGCTCGGTGCGCGTCCCTCCGTGCCCGGGCAGCGGCTCAACGCCACGTTGATCGGCCCGTCCTATCTCAGGACCCCCGAGGAGTTCGGCTCCATCCTGCTGAAGGTGAAGGAGAACGGGGCCCAGGTGCGGCTGCGCGACGTGGCGCGGGTGGAGCTGGGTGCCGAGAACTATTCCATCAGCAGCGTGCATAATGGTCGACCCACTGCCGGCATCGCCGTCCAGCTGGCGCCGGGCGCCAATGCGGTGGCCACGGCCGAGGCGGTGCGCGCAACGGTCGAAACCCTGCGCCCGACCCTGCCGCCCAATGTCGAGGTGGCCTATCCGCTCGACACCACGCCCTTCGTGGAGATCTCGATCCACGAGGTGATCAAGGCGCTGGGCGAGGCGATGATCCTTGTCTTCGTCGTCATGTACGTCTTCCTGCAGAACTTCCGGGCGACGCTGATCCCGACGCTGGCCATCCCGGTGGTGCTGCTGGGCACCTTTGCCGTGCTCTCCATCGCCGGCTACTCGATCAACACCCTCACCATGTTCGCCATGGTGCTGGCCATCGGCCTGCTGGTGGACGACGCCATCGTGGTCGTCGAGAATGTCGAGCGCGTCATGGAGCAGGACGGGCTCTCGCCGCTCGAGGCGACGCGCGTCTCGATGGACCAGATCTCCGGCGCGCTGGTCGGCATCGGCCTGGTGCTCTCGGCCGTGTTCCTGCCGATGTTCTTCTTCGGCGGCTCGGCCGGCGTGATCTACCGCCAGTTCTCGCTGACCATCATCACCGCCATGACCCTCTCGGTGATCGTGGCGCTGGTCTTCACCCCGGCGCTCTGCGCCACCATCCTGCGCCGCCCAAAGCATGGGGAGAAGCGCGGATTCTTCGGCTGGTTCAATCGCAATTTCGACCGGACCGGCCGTGGCTATGTGAAGGGCGTGGGCCTCATCGCGCGCCGCCCGGCCCGATTCCTGGTGATCTATGCGGCGCTGGCCGTGGCCATGGGCGTGCTCTATGCCCGCCTGCCCACCTCCTTCCTGCCGGATGAGGACCAGGGCGTGATGTATGCCCAGGTCGTCGCACCCCCCGGCGCCACGGTGGAGCGGACCCAGCGCGCGCTCGACGATCTGATCTCCTACCTCCTCACCGAGGAGAAGGACCGGGTGGACTCCATCATGGGCGTCACCGGCTTCAACTTCAGCGGCCGCGGGCAGAATTCCGCCATGGCCTTCATCCGGCTGAAGGACTGGTCGGTTCGCGAGGGCGAGGAGAACTCCGTGCAGGCGCTGTCGCGCCGCGTCATGGCGCGCTTCGCCCGCTATCCGGACGCCATGATCTTCGCCTTCGCGCCGCCTGCGGTGACGGAGCTGGGCAATGCCAGCGGCTTCACCATGCAGCTGGTGGACAATGGCGCCCTGGGGCGCGAAGCCCTGGTGGCTGCGCGCGACCAGCTGCTGCAAGCTGCCGGGCAGAGCCAGGTGGTCAGCAATGTGCGCCCGAACGAGCAGAATGCGGAGCCGCAATACCGGCTGGAGATCGACTGGGAGCGCGCCAGCGCCCTGGGCCTGACCATCTCGCAGGTGAACAACACGCTCTCGGCGGCCTTCGGCACCTCCTATGCCGGCGATTTCGTGGATCGCGGGCGCGTCAAGCGCATCTACATGCAGGGCGACGCCGGGTCGCGCATGCAGCCGGATGACCTGGCGCGCTGGTATGTCCGCAACAGCCAGGGCGAGATGGTGCCCTTCTCGTCCTTCTCCTCGGCGGTGTGGGAGATGGGCGCGCCGCGCCTCGGGCGGTTCAACGGCATCGGCGCCATCGAGATCCAGGGCAATGCCGCCCCGGGCCGCACCACGGGTGAGGCCATGGCGGAGATGGAGCGCATCGCGGCGCAGCTGCCGCAGGGAATCGGCATTGCCTGGAGCGGCCTCTCCTATGAGGAGCGGGCCTCCGGCTCCCAGGCCTTCGCCCTCTACGGCATCTCGATGATCGTGGTCTTCCTCTGCCTCGCTGCGCTCTATGAGAGCTGGGCGATCCCGGTCTCGGTGATGCTGGTGGTGCCGCTCGGCGTGCTCGGCGCGGTCGCCGCGACGCTGATGCGGGGCATGTCGAACGACGTTTACTTCCAGGTCGGGCTGCTCACCACGATCGGCCTCTCGGCAAAGAACGCCATCCTGATCGTGGAATTCGCCAAGGAGCATTTCGAGGCGGGCGAGAGCCTGCTCGACGCCGCCCTGCATGCGGCGAAGGAACGGCTCCGGCCGATCCTGATGACCTCGCTGGCCTTCGTGCTGGGCGTGGTTCCGCTGGCCATCGCCACCGGGGCAGGCGCGGGCGGCCGCACCGCGATCGGCACGGGCGTGATCGGCGGCGTGGTAACCGGCACGGTGCTGGCGGTGTTCTTCGTGCCGCTCTTCTTCGTGGTGGTGCTCAAGCTCTTCCGCACGAAGCGGGCAACGGAACGGGCGCAGGCGGTGCCGGCGCCCGCGGAATAGCGCGCGTGTTGGGGCGGGGCGGCAGGAAACCGCGCCCCGCTCCTGGCGCATCGGCCCTTCCCGGGCGATGCTACAGGCAGCCCCTCGCTGCGGGGCCTGACTGGATTGTGCCGATGCTGCCCGACCTGCTGAGTGATCCTCTTATCCTGGCCCCACCGCCGCGCTTCGCCGAAGGGCCGCTGCGCGAGGTTCTGGCCCGGCGCTTTGGCCTTGAGGGCGTGCTGGAGCCGCTGGGCGGCGAGCGTGACCGCAATTTCCGCCTCACCCCCGCCTCGGGCGGTTTGCCGCTGCTCGTGAAGCTCGCCCATCCGGACGAGGAACCGGCGGTCACCGACTTCCAGACCGCCGGGCTGCTGCATCTTGAAGCGGCCGACCCCACCCTTCCGGTCCCGCGCGTCCTCCGCACGACGGAGGGCGCCACCGCAATTCCCCATGCGACCGAGGACGGACGGCCGAGCCTGTTGCGCGTCCTCACCTACCTCGCCGGTCGTCCCATGACGGATCCGGCCGGCGCTTCGCCGCCCATGGCGCGGGCGCTGGGTGGCCTTGTCGCGCGGCTTGACCGCGCCCTGGCCGGCTTCGCACATCCTGCCGATGGCCGGCGCCTGGTCTGGGACCTGCGCGAGGCGCCCGCCCTGCGCGCCTTGCTGCCCGATGTGGCCGATCCCGCGCTGCGCGCCCTGGTCGAGGCGGCGCTGGACCGCTTCGAGGCGGAGTCCGCCGCCTTCCTCGCGGCGCGACCGGGCCAGGTGATCCACAACGACCTTAACCCGCACAACGTGCTGGTCGAGGCTGCTGCGCCGGAGCGGCTCGCGGGCATCATCGATTTCGGCGACATGGTCCGCGCCCCCCGCCTGCAGGAGGTGGCGACCACCGGCGCCTATCTGCTGCGCCCCGGCCCCGATCCCCTGGCCGCGCCCGGCGCCTTCCTGGCCGGCTACAGCAGCGTCCTGCCGCTCGGGGAGGAGGAGACTGCGCATATGCCCGCCCTGATCGCCACCCGCCTGGCGATAACGGTGCTGATCACCAGCTGGCGCGCCCGCCGGCAGCCGGAAAACGCCACCTACATCCTGCGCAACCAGCCGGGGGCTCGCGCCGGCCTCGAATGGCTGATGCGCAGCACCCTCGCGCCCCTGCAGGAGGAATGACTGCGATGCCCGACACGGCCCCTGACATCCTGGCTCCCCGGGGCATGGCGATGATCAACGCCTTCGACCCGCGCAAGGCGGCAGGCCTCACCCCGCGGGAGCAGGCGATGGTGGAGCGCCGCCAGCGCCTGCTCGGCCCGGCCTACCGGCTGTTCTACGAGCATCCGCTGCATGTGGTGCGCGGCGAGGGGGCCTGGCTCTTCGATGCCGAGGGCAACCGCTACCTCGACTGCTACAACAACGTCGCCTCGCTCGGCCACGCTCATCCGCGCGTGGTCGAGGCCATCGCGCGGCAGGCCGGGCAGCTCAACACCCATACGCGCTACCTGCATGAGACGGTGCTCGACTATGCCGAGGCCCTGCTCGCGACCTTCCCGGCCTCGCTCGGGCATGTGATGTTCACCTGCACAGGCTCGGAGGCGAATGACCTCGCGCTCCGCATCGCCCGTGCCCATACGGGCGGCGAGGGGATCGTCGTCACCTCGCTGGCTTATCACGGCGTCACCGCCGCGCTTGCCGAGCTGTCGCCCTCCCTCGGGGAGGGCGTGCCGCTCGGCCGCCATGTCGCGACCGTTCCGCCACCCGACGCCTATCGCGGCGGCTCCGAGATGCCTGCGCGCTTCGCGGCCCATATCGCGACTGCCTTCACGGATCTCGCGCGCCATGGCATCCGCCCTTGCGCCTTGCTGGTGGACACGATGTTCACCTCGGATGGCGTCTTCCCCGACCCCGCCGGCTTCCTCGCCCAGGCCGCCGAGGCGGCGCGCGCGGCCGGGGCGGTTTTCATCGCGGACGAGGTGCAGCCCGGCTTCGGCCGCACGGGCGCGATGTGGGGCTTTCAGCGTCACGGGGTGGAGCCTGACATCGTCACCATGGGCAAGCCCATGGGCAACGGCCATCCCATCGCCGGCCTCGCGATCCGGCCGGAGCTACTGGAGCGCTTCGGCGGCACAGTCCGCTACTTCAACACTTTCGGCGGCAATCCGGTCTCGGCCGCCGCCGGCCTCGCCGTCCTGGAGGTGCTGCGCGACGAGAAGCTGCCGGCGAATGCGGCGGCGGTGGGCGCGCATCTCCTCGCCGGCCTCGCGGAGCTTGCGAAGCGCCATGAACTCATCGGCGATGTCCGCGGTGCCGGCCTTTCCATCGGCGCCGAGCTTGTGCGGGACCGTGCCACCCGCGAGCCCGCCACCATGGAGACGGCGCGCGTCGTCAACGCGCTGCGCGAGCGCCGCGTGCTGATCAGCGCAAGCGGACCAGGGGCGAATATCCTGAAGATCCGGCCGCCGCTCTGCCTCACCCGGGATCAGGCCGAGTTGTTCATCACGGCCCTCGACGAGGTGCTGGCGGAGCTGGGTGCCGTCGGCGCCTGATCGCGCTAGGCGAGGCTTTCACCCGTGGCGTCCGTAAGGCTGGCCGCGTGCCGTAGCGGATCCCGGACCCATCCGCCGCCGCTGCCCGGAACCAGCTCTATGCGCGGGTCTCCGGCGGCGGCGAGCAGCCGGGCAAGGCTGCCCGCCCCTCCGAATCCCGTGGCGCGCACCTGCGGGCCGAGTCGCTCATGCAGCCGCTTGCCGAGCGCGGGCAGGTGCAGCGGCGCCGGGGCTTCGGCCAGTTCGGCGGCCACATGGGCGAGGATGGCTTCGCGCGTCATCGCCGGGTCCGCCTCCTCCGCATGGTCCATCAGGAAGGATGAGGCGGGGCAGCGGCCCGGTGCCATGGCCGGTTCCGGCGGGATGAGGGAATGCCCGGCCGCGTCTGGCCCGAGGCCAAGCGCGTCGCGGATGAACTCCTCGGGCCCGATCACCTCATCGGCGGCCGCGCGGTAGGCGCCGGCGGCATTGCCGATGGAGACGACCAGCGTGCGCCGGTCATGGGCGCGAAGCCGCTGCAGGACGGGCGTGAAGTCAGCGTCGCTGGACAGGATCACGAACTCGTCGAAGCGGGTGTTGTGGTGCAGGGCATCGAGCACATCCATCACCATGACGATGTCCGCGCTGGTCTTGCCGCCCCGCGTCAGCGGCGGGCAATCCGAGACCTGGAGCCCAGCCCGCACGAGGTTGTTGCGGAAGCTGCCGAAGAAGACGCGCTCCCCGCTCCGCAGCAGGATGGAGCCATTTGGGTTGAGGTAGCAGCGCCGCACCAGGACGCGGCAGGACACGGCAGGCCCCGCCAGCCGCGAAGCCCGGCGCCCGATCCAGTCCAGCCAACGCGTCGGGTCGAGGACGAAGGCCTCGGCGGCCTCGGGAGCCCAGCTGTAGAGGGCGCTGAAGACATTGTCGAAATCGACGAAAAGAGCCGTACGCCGTTCCAATGCCCCGAATCCCGCCTTGCCGCTTCATCATAGCTGCTGGTGGGGCGGTGGTAACGGGGGAGTTTGCTGAAAAGCCTGCACGACGAAGGTGTTGAGCGCATTTGCTCCTACGGCGGGGAGCCGGGCCTGGCCGGCCCGGCTCCCCGCGACCCGTCAGCGCGGGGTTTCGTCGTAGTAGTGGATTTCGAGCAGGGTGCAGCCGGTCTCGGACTTGAAGGGGCCGTGATAGGCGCCCGGGGGGCGGCAGGCATAGGCGGCCTGGTCGTAGGCTTCGCCGCCCTGGCCCTGGGC
>NZ_WWDL01000004.1 GCF_009848505.1 Muricoccus harenae | reverse complement strand
GTGGATCGAGCCCGGAGGAGGTGGTGCGGGCCGTGATGGCCATCCTTTCCTTCCCGGCCATGACCGGGCAGATGATCGCCCTTGATGGGGGGCAGCACCTGCAATGGGCCCCTGCGCGTGGACAGGGGAGCCCAGAGGAATGACGGCCTATATCCCGGATGCCGCGCGCGGCCTGCGTCGCGTTTTCGTGCGCGACCTGACGGTCCAGGCGCGGCTCGGTATCTTCCCGAAAGAGGTGGCGGCGCCGCAGCGCGTGGTCATCGGAATCGAGCTGTTGGTGACCGACGACGCCGCCCCGGCGGGCGTCGGGCCCGACCGACTCGAGCGGGTGGTGGATTACGGCGCCGTGGCGAACCGGGCACGGGAGGTGGCGACCAGCGGCCACACCCGCTTGGCGGAGACCCTGGCCGAGCGAATCGCCGTCGCCTGCCTGGAAGACCCCCGGGTGCAGGCGGTGCGCGTGACGGTGGAGAAGCCCGACATCATACCGCAGGTGGGTGCAGTGGGCGTGAGCGTGGAGCGGCGGCGGGGCTGAGTCCCAACCTGGCGTGGGACAGCTTTGTCAATGCCCCTCACGGAAGCGAGAGGAAATTCATCCCCCGCCGGAACGGTCCCGGATACGGGATTGCGGAATGCAGTTGGAAGATCAATGTGAACGAAGCATGAAAGCAGTTCACCACGCGAAAGTAAGTAGATACAGCATCTTATGTGAATGCTCAGAAATTAGGCATCCGCGTCGGGACTCTTTGATGACGGCCACTCGGAGCAATACCGCCCAGCCCTGTCCACAAGCTTATCCACAGCTTCGGGGGACAACCGAAGAAACCCAACGGAAACAAGCCTGATGGCCTTTTCCAATGAGCAGACCACCCCGTTGGCCCCAATGGAGGGGCGCGAGGTGATCGAGACGGCCCTGGCCACCTTGCCCTTCTCGCCGGGTGTCTACCGGATGCTCGATGCGAAGGGGGACGCGCTCTATGTCGGCAAGGCGCGGAGCCTGCGGAAGCGGGTCTATGCCTATACCCAGGTCCAGAAGCTGCCGGACCGGCTGAAGCGGATGGTCTTCGAGACGCGCTCGCTGGAGGTGATCACCACCGCCTCCGAGGCCGAGGCGCTGCTGCTCGAGGCGAACCTGATCAAGCGGCTGCGGCCGCGCTACAATATCGTCCTTCGCGACGACAAATCGTATCCCTGGCTGGTGATCACAGAAGATCATCCTTTCCCGCAGATCACCAAGCACCGCGGGGAGCGGCGCAAGGGGGCATCCTATTGGGGTCCTTTCGCTTCGGCCTGGGCGGTGAACCAGACGCTGACGGCGCTGCAGCGGGTGTTCCTGCTGCGCTCCTGCCGGGACACGGTGTTCGACAACCGCTCCCGCCCCTGCCTGCTGCACCAGATCCGCCGCTGCTCCGCACCCTGCGTCGACCGGATCTCCAAGGACGATTATGCGGAGCTGGTGCGGGAGGCGACGCAGTTCCTCTCGGGCGAGACGCCCTCGATCCAGAAGCGGCTGGCGAAGGAGATGGAGGAGGCGGCCGAGAAGCTGGAATTTGAGCGTGCGGCGGCCCTGCGGGACCGAATCCGGGGCCTGACCCATGTGCAGGGGCGGGACCGGATCAACCTGGACGGGGTGGGTGATGCCGATGTGGTGGCGCTGCACCAGGCGGCAGGCCAGGCCTGCGTTCAGGTATTCTTCTTCCGGGGCGGGCGGAACAACGGCAACCGGCCCTTCTTCCTCTCGGGCGTGCGGGCGGATGCGGAGCCGGCGGAGGTGATCACAGCCTTCCTCGGCCAGCTCTATGACGACCTCCCGCCGCCGCCGCTGGTTCTGGTTTCCCATGAGTTGCCCGAGGCGGCACTGGTGGCCGAGGCGCTGGCGCTGCGGGCGGACCGCAAGGTGGAGGTCCATCACCCGAAGCGCGGCGAGAAGCGCGCGGCGGTGGATCACGCCCAGACCAATGCGCGGGAGGCGCTGGAGCGGAAGCTGGCCGAGGGCGCAGCCCAGGGCGAGCTGCTGCAGGGGGTGGCGAAGGTGTTCGACCTCCCCTCGGCGCCCGAGCGGATCGAGATCTACGACAACAGCCACATCCAGGGGGCGAATGCCTATGGGGTGATGGTGGTGGCGGGGCCGCAAGGTTTCATCAAGAACGCCTATCGCAAATTCTCCATCCGCGGGGATGGGGCTGGCGCGGCCAAGGGGAAGCGCTCCGCCGATCGTGGCCCGGCCCCTGCCGACGAGGCCGGGGTGGAGCCGCTGGCGCAGGAGGATGTGCGCGCCCTGGCGCATGACGCCGCCGCCCGCGCCACGCCGCGCACCACCGGCGGGCCCCGGGGCGGCGACGACTTCGCCATGATGCGGGAGGTGTTCGAGCGGCGATTCGGGCGCGCGCTGAAGGAGGACCCGGAGCGCGAGAGCGGCACCTGGCCGGATCTGGTGCTGATCGACGGCGGGATAGGCCAGCTCCATGCCGCGCGGGACATCCTGACCGAGATGGGCATCCATGACGTGCCGCTGGTGGCGGTCGCCAAGGGGCCGGACCGCGATGCGGGGCGGGAATGGTTCCACCGGACGGGGCATGACCCGATCCAGCTGCCGCCGCGCGACCCGGTTCTCTATTACCTGCAGAGGCTGCGGGACGAGGCGCACCGATTCGCCATCACCACCCATCGCGCCGGGCGCTCCAAGTCGCTGGTGACGAGCGAGCTGGACGAGATCCCGGGTGTCGGCACTGCGATCAAGCGGGCGCTGCTGAACCATTTCGGCTCGGCGCGCGGGGTGCGGAACGCGTCCCCGGACGATATGCGGAATTGCCCCGGGATCGGCCCGGCCGTGGCCAAGCGGGTCTATGAACATTTCCATCCCGGCACCACCGGCCCTGCCGAGGCGCCGAAGCCGCGCGGCCGGGCGCGGGTGAAGCCGGGGCCGGTGCAGGTGCTGGCGGAGGGACCGGAGAAAGCCGTGGGCGAGGCTTCCGCGCCCGAGGCGGAGGACATTGGAGCCTTCCCCCTGGCGGCGGACGCGGCGGGGCACGAGGTGGAAGGTTGAACCCACGCGTTCCCCCTCGCCCGGTTCTGGGCTAGGGGTTCGGCAAGGAGCCGCGGATGCCCATCGACCTGCCGAACCTGCTAACCCTCTCCCGCATCGCGGCCATCCCGCTGCTGGTGGGGCTCATGTTCCTCCGCACGCCAGTGGGGGACATCCTTGCCTGCGCGGTTTTCTCGGCCGCCGCCATCACCGACTATTTCGACGGCAAGATCGCGCGGGAGCGCGGGGCGCATTCCGCCTTCGGGCGGATGCTGGACCCGATCGCGGACAAGCTGCTGGTCGGCGCCGCGCTGATGCTGCTGGCTGGGATGGACCGGCTATCGGGGCTCGGGCTGCTGCCGGCCATCGTGGTGCTGCTGCGGGAGATCCTGGTCTCCGGGTTGCGGGAATACCTGGCGGGGCTCCGGATCGGGCTGCCGGTCACGCGGCTGGCGAAGTGGAAGACCGGCTTCCAGATGGGGGCCATCGGCACCATCGTGGCGGGGGATAGCGGCGCCTCGGCCATTGGGCTGAGCTTCCTTCCGGTTTCCTGGCTGGGGGAGGCCGGGTTGTGGGTGGCGGCCGCCCTGACCCTCTGGACCGGATGGGACTACATGACCGCCGGCATGCGCCATGCGGCGGCCGAGGACGGCATTCGCCAGGGCGAGCGGGCCGGGTAGCAAAGAAGCGGCCTGCGGGGGCATCCTGCTTGCCAGCGAATCAGACTGGGCCCGCCGCCGCGGGCCACACGGAAAAGGACTTCGACATGGATCGCGTTCGTCCGGGGCTGCTCGCCTGCCTGCCGCTCACCCTTCTGCTCGGCGGCTGCTTCGGCGACATCGACATGGCCCCGTTCGGCCGCACCGACCCGATCGGCGGCCCCGGCAGCCTGACGGTGCAGCGCGTCATGGGCACCGTGGATGAGGTCCCGCCGCTGCTGCCGGAACCGGGCAATGTCTGGCCGGCCGAGGAGGCGCCGCGCGCCACCCTGCTGAACCCGGATGCCGCCGTGCCGTTGCGCGACCCCGCCGCCGCGCCGCTGGACCGGGCGCGCCAGCGCGGCCGCCCGCCGGAGCCGGCGCTGGAAAGCGCGCGGCCCGGCCCCGACACGCCCGAGGGCGATGCGAGCCGCCGCCAGCCCCGCCTGCGCCGCCAGGGCAGTTCCGAGGCCCTGCCGCCGCTCGACCCGCCGCCCCTGCCCCGCCAGGGCGTGCCGCGCGGCGCGCCGCCGACGCCGCCCGAGCCGCGCCTCGAGGGTCAGGTGCTGCCGGTGCCGGGCGGGCCGCCCGCCACCATCACCGGGGGCTCGGGCCGTGTGCAGTCCTACACCCAGCCCGGCGTCGGCACCGGCACGGCGATCCGTGAGGGCGGCACGACCACCTTGATCGGGCCCGACGGAAGCATCCAGGTGGTGCCCAACACACGATGAAAATCCTCTACTTCGCCTGGCTTCGGCAGCGCGCCGGGGTGGGAGAGGAATCCGTCTCCCCGCCGCCGGAGGTGGTCGATGTGGGCGGGTTGATGCGTTGGCTGGCAACGCGGTCGCCGGGGCATGCCTCGGCCTTCGCCGATCCGGCGCAGGTGCGGATGGCGGTGAACCAGGATTTCTGCGGCCCCGACCATCCGGTGCACCCGGGCGACGAGGTGGCCTTCTTCCCGCCGGTGACCGGTGGCTGAGGCGCTGATGAGCGTTGTGCCCACCATCCGCGTGCAGGAAGCCGGCTTCGACCTGACGGCGGAGACGGCGGCGCTCTCGGCCGGGCGGGTCGATGTGGGCGGAGTGGCCAGCTTCGTCGGGCTCTGCCGCGCCGATGACGGGCTGCAGGCGCTGGTGCTCGAGCATTACCCGGGCATGACGGAGCGGGCCATCGCCCGCATTGTGGAGCAGGCCTGCCAGCGCTGGCCGCTGACGGGCTGCACCGTGATCCACCGGGTCGGGCGCATCCTGCCTGGCGAGGGGATCGTGCTGGTGCTGGCCGCGAGCCGGCACCGGGTGGCCGCGCTGGAGGCCTGCGCCTTCCTGATCGATTGGCTGAAGACTGGCGCCCCATTCTGGAAACGCGAGGAATTCGCCGGCGGCGGCGAGCGCTGGGTGGCGGCGCGCGCGGAGGACGAGGCGCGGGCCCAGGGCTGGGACGGCGGATCGGGCGCGGCCGGTTGAGGCGGCTGCTGACGGTGGTGGCAGGTGGGCTGATGCTCGCCTGGCCGGCCTTCATCGCGGGCTACCCGCTGGTGTTCAGCGACAGCGGCGCCTTCCTGCACCAGACGCTCGGACCGCTGATGATCTGGGACAAGCCCTGGATCTACGGGCCATTGGCCTTCCTGTTCCACTGGAACCACACGCTCTGGCCGGTCGTGGTCGCGCAGGGCGTGATGCTGTCCCACTTGCTGTGGCTGATGCTGCGTGCCTTCGGCGGCGCGGCCTCGGCGGGGCGGCACCTGTTGCTCTGCGGTGTGGTGGCGGTGCTGACGGCGGCGCCCTTCTCGGTGGCGCTGGTGATGCCGGACGCGCTCACCCCCGCCGTGGTGCTCTGCGCCCTGCTGCTGGCTTTCGGGCGGGCTTCGCTCTCGCGCCGGGAGGTGGCGTGGCTTTGCGTCCTCGGCGCGGTGGGGGCGGCGGCGCATCTCTCGCATCTGCCGATGCTCGGGGCGCTGATGGTGGTCGCGCTGCTCGGCGGGTGGCGCGCGGCGGGGCGGGTGGCGGTGCCGCTGGCCGGCGCTGTGGTTCTGCTGCTGGCGACAAATCTGGCAGGGCATGGGCGGCTGTCGCTCTCGCCCTATGGATCGACCTTCCTGTTGGCGCGGATGGTGGCGAACGGGCCGGCGATCCGCACGATCGAGGCGCGCTGCCCGGAGGCGGGCTGGGCGCTCTGCGCCTTCGAGGGACGGTTGGCGCCCTACGGGCCCGAGGGCTGCACGCTGCGGCAATGCCCGCGCGAGCTGCTGCCGAGCGACATCTTCCTATGGGAACCCTCCAGCCCCGTGAACCGCGACGAGGCGGGGCGGCCTCGCGATTTCGGCGGGCGGGCCTTGTCCGGGGAGGCGCGGGAAATCGTCGCCGAGACGGTGGCGAGGGAGCCCTTCGCCGTGGCGCGGGACGCGGTGCGGGACATGCTGGCGCAGCTCGCCGCCAATCGCGTGGGGGACACGCTGGAGCGGCGGCATATCGGCGAGGGTGTGCTGGGGCAAATCCGCGCCTTCGGCCCGGAGGAGGCGGCGCGCCTCCAGGCCGGGGCGCAGTGGCGGGGCGTGTTACCGGGGCTGGTGGCGCCGGTGCTCTGGGTCCAGGGGCCGGTGCTTCTGCTGGGGGCGGCCACGCTGGCGCTGCTCGGTTGGTTCGGGCGGCGGGAGCGGATGGTGGTGGGATTCGCGCTGGGGATCGGCATTGCGATCCTCGCCAACGCCTTCGCCACCGGGGCGCTGAGCGGACCGCATGACCGGTATGGGGCGCGGGTGGCCTGGCTGGTGCTGGCGGGGGCAATGGCGCTGGCGATGCGGCGGGACAGTGGCCGTTAAGACCCGCGCCGCTCGCGCGGGAGGGAGCCCCCCTGTTGTCGTCCGGAACGCCACGCTGCCGCGCCGCCTATCGGCGCAGGCAGGCCATGCGTGGCTTGCTGCTGCGGGGCACCGGCACGGGTCGGTTCACCCCAGGCCGCATGAAGCGGCGTGCCTCGGCCGGGCCGCCGATCAGCAGGGCGGGCTGGCGGCCGGCGGCGCAGAGGCCGGCGAGGCCGCGCATGGGCGGCAGGGGCACGGCCCCTCCCCGTCCCCAGACGGCGCCGAGCCGGGCCAGGGCGACGCGGCGGTTATAGGCGGCGCCGCGTTCGGGTTCGCCGGAATGGTAGCGGCCGATGGCCTCGCCCCAATCGGGGGCGGCGGCGCGCAGGCGGGCGAGGAAGTGGGCCGCGTAGCGGGCATTGGCCAGCGGATCGAAGGCTTGGTCGAGATTCGCGAAGGCGTCCGGGTGGTACATGAGGTTCACCTGCATGCAGCCGACATCGATGGAGCGGACGCCTCGCGCCTGAAGGGCGGCGACGGCGGCGATGGCGGCGGCGCGGGTGGGGGCAGTGTGGCCCTGGCCTTCGGCATTCCAGGTCCAGGGCCAGGGCTCGGGCCGGCCGGCGGGGTCGCTGCGGCCGGCCTCGACCAGGGCGATGGCGCCGAGCAGGCCGGGCGGGATGGAGGATCCCGGCTCCACGGCAGCGATGGCGCGGCGGCAGGCGGACCAGTCGCCGCCCGCCCCCTGGGCAGCGGCCGGGGCGGCCCAGGCCAGGAGAGCGGCGCCGAGCAGGGCGAGGAACGGTTGGGCGGGCGGCACGGGGCAGAGGTCGGCCGCCCCGCGCCTGCGGTCAAGCTCGGGCAACCAGGTACGACTTGTGGACAGGTCAGCTCGTGGCGAGGGCGGCCGCGCGGGCGGCCTTGCGGCTGGCGTGGCCCTCGGCGGCATCGGCGGCGACCTCGGACAGGCGGGCGCGCTCCTCGCAGGTGGCGCGGATGCGGTCCAGCTCCTCCTCGGTCAGGTGCTCGATGCCGATGAAGGCGTTCCCGGCGGCGCTGGTGCGGATCAGCTCGTCCAGCTTCGCCTGGATGGCTGCGCCGTCCCGGTTCTGGGTGTTCTGGATCAGGAAGACCATCAGGAAGGTGATGATGGTCGTGCCCGTGTTGATGACGAGTTGGCAGGTGTCGGAAAAGCCGAAGAAGGGGCCGGAGACGGCCCAGACCAGGACGATCAGGACGCAGAGGGCGAAGGTCATCGGTCGGCCGGTGGCATGCGCCACACGGCTGGCGATGTCGTCTGTGCCCTGGCCAGCGGTTCAGCTCGACTCGATGATCGTTTTGATGCGGGCGGCCAGCACTTCCATCGCGAAGGGCTTGGTCAGCACATGCATGCCGGGCTCCAGCAGGCCGTTTCCCACCACCGCATTCTCGGCATAGCCGGTGATGAACAGCACGCGCAGCCCTGGCCGGGCATCCCGCGCCGCATCGGCGACCTGGCGGCCGTTCATGCCGCCGGGCAGGCCGACATCGGTGATGAGGAGGTCGATCCGCCCGGGCGCCTTGACGAGCTGCAGGGCCGCGGCGCCGTCGGCGGCCTCCATCGCGGCATAGCCCAGCTCCTCCAGCACCTCGGTGACGAGCATGCGGATGGTGGGCTCGTCATCGACGACCAGCACCGTCTCGCCCTCGCGCGCGCGGGGCGATTCGGCCTGGATGCCCTCGGCCTCGCCGTCCTCCGCATTGCCACGGTGGCGGGGGAGATAAAGGCGCATCGTCGTGCCCTGCCCCACCTCGGAATAGATGCGGGCATGCCCCCCGGACTGGTGGGCGAAGCCATAGATCATCGAGAGGCCGAGGCCGGTGCCCTGCCCCATGGGCTTGGTGGTGAAAAAGGGATCGAAGGCCCTCACCACCACATCGGGCGGCATGCCGGTGCCGGTGTCGGTGACGCAGATCACGATGTACTGACCGGGCGCCATGTCGCGTTCCCGCGCCGTGCGCTCATCGATCCAGGTATTGGCCGTCTCGATGGTCAGGCGGCCGCCGGCGGGCATGGCGTCCCGCGCGTTGATGCAGAGGTTGAGCAGCGCGTTCTCGAGCTGATTCGGGTCGCAGAGGGTGGGCCAGAGGCCGATGGCGAGGATCGCCTCCACCTCGATCGCGGGGCCCATGGTGCGCCGGATGAGGTCCTCCATGCCCTGGATCAGGCGGTTGGGCTGGATGGCCTTCGGGTCCAGCGTCTGGCGGCGGGAGAAGGCAAGGAGGCGGTGGGTGAGCGCGGCGGCGCGGCCGGCGGCGCCCTGGGCGGCGGCGATATAGCGGTCCATCTGGTTCAGCCGGCCCTGGGCCACGCGCGTGCGCAGCAGGTCCAGGCTGCCGATGATGCCGGTGAGCAGGTTGTTGAAGTCATGGGCGATGCCGCCGGTAAGCTGGCCCACGGCCTCCATCTTCTGGCTCTGGCGCAGCGCCTCCTCGGTCTGGCGCAGGGCCTCGGCCCGCTCCTTCTCGGCGGTGACGTCGCGGCCGACGGCACTGACCAGCCCCTCGCCCGGGGAGGCGGACCAGCTGATCCAGCGCCAGCTGCCATCCTTGTGGCGGTAGCGGTCGTCGGACCGCCAGATCGACTCGCCCCGCTCCAGCATCCGCATCCGCTCGCGGGCAGCCTCGACGTCCTCGGGGTGGATAAGGTTGAAGACGCGGGTGCCGATCAGCTCGGCCTCGGTCCAGCCGAGCACCGTGGTCCAGGCCGGGTTCACGGCGGTAAGGGTGCCGTCGGTGCGGGCGACGAGCATGATATCGGCCGAGAGGCGCCAGAGGCGGTTGCGGTCGTCGGTGCGCTCGGCCACCTCGGTCTCCAGCCGCTCGTTCAGGGTGCGGAGCTGGGCCTCGGTGCGCTTGGTGGCGGTGATGTCGTAGATGACGCCGCTGAAGCGGAGATCGGTGGTCTCGGCGTCGCGCAGGTATTCGCCGCGCCGGGTCAGCCAGCGGGTCTCGCCGGTATCCGGCCGGGTGATGCGGAGATCGGCCTGGGCAGCGGTGCCGGGGGCAGGCTGGGCGGATTGCTCGATGATCGGCGGATCGCCGGGATCGACCAGGGCGTTGATGGTCCGCAACGGAAGGTCGCTCGCGGCATGAAGGCCAAGCAGCGCGCAGAACTGGGGGGAGACGGAGACGGTGCCGTAGCCCACGACATAACCGAAGGTGCCGATGCCGCCCGCAGTCTGGGCGATGCGCAGCTGCTCCTCGACCCGCTTCTGGTCGGAGACATCGACGAGCGTGCCGACGAAGCGGCGGGGCTCGCCGCTCTCGTCCGAGTAGCAGCGGCCGCGGGCATGGACCCAGCGCATGGCGCCGCCGGGCAGGAGGATTCGGTATTCCTTCGAGAACAGGTCGGCGCCGCGCAGGATGGCGCCGACGGCCAGGCGGATGCGTGGCTGGTCGTCGGGGTGGATGATGGAGAAGAAGGTGCCGGGCCCGACGCCGCGCGCCGCCTGCTCCGCATCCAGGTCGTAAAGGGCGACGAAGCGGCTGTCGCCGATGATGCGGCGCGCGGGCACGTCCCAGTCCCAGGAGGCCAATACCCCGGCGGCGGAGAGGGCTTCCCGGAGGCGTTGACTTGTCTCGCCCAACTCGTCCTTCCGGGCCCGAAGCGCCATTTCGACGAGGCCTGCCTCGCGCGCGGCGGTCACGTCGGCCTGCGTGGCAAGGAAGAAGGCTGGACCCTCGCCGCCATCCGCTACGGGAGTGATCGAGAGGGCGTTCCAGAAGGGCGTGCCGTCGCGGCGGGCGTTGAGGATTTCGGCCTCCGCCGGCCGGCCTTGGCGCAGGGCGTCGGCTAGTGCGGCGGTGACGGCGGGATCGGTGCCCGGGATCTGGAGGAAACGGCAGTTGCGGCCGAGGGCCTCCTCTGCGGGATAGCCGGTCAGCCGGGTGAAGGCGGCGTTGACGAAAACGATCGGGTTATCCGGAAGCCGCGGGTTGGTCACCACGATGGACAAGCCGGCGCGCTGCATGGCGGCGAAGAGTGGCCCGGCGAGGCGGCGCAGCTCCGCCGGGGCCTCGGCAGGGTCCATGGCGGAGCTGCCCTGAACTTGCTGGCGCTGGACGTAATTCCCTGGCGAGTGGTCCATGGTGCCGCTCACGGCCACGCCCGGCCGGGCGCCCGCGGGCGGGGGCCGCGACTGTCCGGGTGGGGGGCCGGTTGCTTCGAGATTGCCTTGTCCTCCGGCATCAGGTCGCGCCCCGGCAGCAATGCCCACTGTTTGGTGGCGCAATCAAGGGTGGGCCGCATGGATGCGATGCATCGGCGGCGCCTGTGGCCGAGGCCGCGCAACCCGGTTCGGTCCCCAGGCGATAGGGTCCCATATCCCGGAGGGACCCATGCACGCCAAGATCACCATTCACGTCGGCCCGGAGCAGCTCTTCGCCTGGCTGGCGGAGCCGCAGAATGCCCGGTTCTGGTTCGCCCATCTGCGCCACGAGGCGGATGTGCTGCCCGATCCCGGGCTGAGTGCCGATGCGGGGAGTCGCACGGTGCGCTGGACCACCGCTCCCGCTGGGGAAATGGTGGTGACCGGGCGAGGCGAGGTGGCCGATCTCTCCCTCACCTTCACCGAGGGCGGCCATGTGGACGAGCCGCCGGCCGAGGAGATGAGCCCGAACGACGACCCGACGAACGCCGGCAACGCGCTCCGCAGCATCAAGAGCCATGTGGAGGCCGCCGATGGCGGCGACCCGGACATGCACACGCCGGGCGTTGTCTCGCGCGAGGATGTGGACGAGGCCGACCGGGAGATCGCGGCGGATCCCGAGCACAGCGGCACGCCGCGGCGCCAGGGTGGAGGCTGATGGGCGGGCGCTGAAGGTCGGATTCCCCGGGAGGCCCTGGCTGGATCCTCCCGGAGGAGTCAGGCCGGGTCGCCCTCGGGCTTCGGCGCGCCGGGCCTGGTGGCCAGCACCTTCCAGACCCCATCCGCCGCGGCGATCCTGCGGTCGCCCACGGTGATCATGCCGCGGACGAAGACCACCGACTTGGCGACGCGCAGCAATTCGCCGCGCGCCTCCAGGAACTCGCCCGGCTGGGCGGCGGCGAGGAAATGGGTGTTGAGCTGCATGGTGACCGCCGGGCGCTGGCCGGTCGCGCGCCAGACTGTCAGGCCCAGCGAGTTGTCCAGCAGCGTCACCAGCATTCCGCCATGGACGATGCCATGGCCATTGGCGTGGTGCGGCTCGGCAAGGACGCCATAGGCCCAGCCATCCCCTTCCGGCCGGGACCAGAGGGGGCCGGTATGGCCGGAGAAGCCGACGGGCGGGCGGCGGGACCAGCCGGCGGCCTCGGGATCGAAAGCCACTATGCCGCGGCCTTTTGGTCGAGGGATGCGAAGGTTTGCTCTTGTTCGGCGAGGCGTTGGAGGATGGGTGAGGGGGCGAGGGTGGTGTCGCCGGATTGCTCGGCGAAGTCGCGGAGGCGTGCGGCGATGGTTTGCAGGCCGATGCTGTCGGCGTGGAACATGGGTCCTCCCGTCCAGGCGGGCCAGCCATAGCCGTTGAGCCAGACAATATCGATATCGCCGGCGCGGGCGGCGATGCCCTCCTCGAGGATGCGCGCCCCTTCGTTGATCATCGGGTAGAGCAGGCGCTCGAGGATTTCGGCCTGGGGAATGGCGCGGCGGGTGATGCCTTGGTCTGCCGAGACGCGCTCGATCAGGGCTGCGACCTCGGGGTCGGCCGCCCCTGTCCGGGCATCGCCCGAATAGTCGTAGTAGCCGCGGCCGGTCTTCTGCCCCAGCCGCCCGGCCTCGCAGAGGGCGTCGGCCACGGGGGCGGTCTTGCCGGTGGCCTTGCGGATGCGCCAGCCGATGTCGAGGCCGGCGAGGTCGGCCATGGCAAAGGGGCCCATGCGGAAGCCGAAGTCCGTCAGCGCCTGGTCCACCTCCTTGGGCTGGGCGCCCTCCAGCAGCAGGCGCTCGGCCTGGGCCGTGCGGCGCGACAGCATGCGGTTGCCGATGAAGCCGTAGCAGACGCCCGACACCACCGGCACCTTGGCCAGCCTGCGGCCAAGCTCCATCGCGGTCGCCAGCGCATCGGGGGCGGTTTTCGCGCCCCGCACCACTTCGAGCAGCTTCATCACATTGGCCGGCGAGAAGAAGTGCATCCCCAGCACGTCGCCGGGGCGCGAGGTGGAGGCCGCGATCTCGTCGACATCGAGATAGGAGGTGTTGGTGGCGAGCACGGCACCCGGCTTGGCGATGGCCTCGAGCTTGCCGAAGATCTCCTTCTTGAGCCCCATCTCCTCGAAGACCGCCTCGACCACGACATCGGCCCCGGCGGCGGCCTCCAGCCCGACCTTGCCCTCGATCAGGCCGAGGCGCTGGTTGCGCGCCTCCTCCGTGAGGCTGCCGCGCTTAACGGAGGTGGCGTAGTTGCCGGCCACCCGCTCGAGACCGCGCCGGAGGTTCTCCTCGCTGGTCTCGATCAGCGTGACCGGGATGCCCGCATTGGCGAAGCTCATGGCAATGCCGCCGCCCATGGTGCCGGCGCCGATCACGGCGGCGCGGGAGACCGGGCGGGGCTGGGTGCCCTTGGGCAGGCCGGGGATGCGGGCGGCGGCGCGCTCGGCAAAGAAGACATGGCGCAGCGCCTTGCTGCGGGGGTCGTCGCGCAGGCGGTGGAAATGCGCGCGCTCCACCGCCAGCCCCTCCTCGAAGGACTTCTCGAAGGCGGTGCGGACGGCGTCGATGATGGCCTCGACGCTCGGATTGCCGGCATGCTTCCTGAGCAGGGCGGAGGCGGCCTCCTCGAAGGCCTCGCGGGGGCCGAGATTGGTCCGATCCCTCGCCGGGACGGGCAGCGCGCCATCGGCCAGCCTGAGCGCCAGGGCCTTGGCGGCAGGCAGCACCTCCTCGGCCAACTCATCCACCAGGCCGAGCGACTGGGCCTCCTTGGCGGAGATCGGGGTGCCGTCGCAGGCGATCCGCGCGGCCGGGGCGGCGCCAATCAGGCGCGGCAGGCGCTGGGTGCCGCCGGCACCAGGCAGGATGCCAAGCTTGACCTCGGGCAGGCCAAGTTTGGCCGAAGGCGCGGCGACACGGGCATGGCAGCCCAGCGCCACCTCGAGCCCGCCACCCAGCGCGGCGCCATGGATGGCGGCGACCACCGGCTTGGACAGCCTCTCCAGCACCGCAATCACCTCGGGCAGGCTCGGGGGCACCGGCGGCTTGCCGAATTCGGTGATGTCAGCGCCTGCGATGAAGGTGCGGCCCTCGGCCGCCAGCACGATGGCGCGCACCGCAGGATCGGCGGCCGCCGCCTCGGCACATCCCTTGATGCCCGCCCGAACCGCAGCCCCCAGCGCATTCACCGGCGGGCTTGCAATCAAGATGATCGCAACACCACCATCAACCTTGATCGTGACCGGTCCCTGCTGGGCCATGCGCCGGCTCCCTCGACTGCTCGGCAAGACGTTGTTTTCAGGACGAAAACACGGATCCAGCCGGGCAGGAGGTAAGGGCCCTGCGGCGGCGGCGTCAAGCGTGGGGCAATTCCGATGCTGCGCTGCGAGCGGAGCGGAGGGCTTGGGGGTGGCGCTGGGCGGCCCTATTTGCCCGGCATGGCTACCGGGACGATCCCACCATGCGCGCTTGGCAATTCCAGCGCAGGCCAGGGCACGCTAAACCCCCGCTTCCCCTCCCCGATGCCATCCGGGGCCTGATCACCGCGTGGACGCCCCTCCCCTGACCTCCCCCGCGCCGCTCCTGCACCGCTTCGCCAATCCCGGCCGCTTCCTGCGGGCGACGGCCCGGATCATGCCCTGGCTCTGGGGCGTGTCGCTGGTGGTGCTGCTGCCCTCAGTGGCCTGGGCGCTGCTGTTCTCCCCCGCGGACTGGCAGCAGGGGGAGACGGTTCGGATCATGTATGTGCATGTGCCGATGGCCTGGCTGGCGATGGCGGGTTACGCCGGGCTGGCAGTGGCCTCGGTGCTGGCGCTGGTCTGGAAGCATCCGCTGGCGGATCTGGCAGCGCGGGAGCTTTCGCCGGTGGGGGCGGTCGTGACGGCGCTTTGCCTGGCGACCGGCAGCCTGTGGGGGAGGCCGATGTGGGGCACCTGGTGGGCCTGGGATGCGCGGATGACCTCGGTGCTGGTGCTGTTCTTCCTCTGGGTGGGGCATGCGGCCATCACCCGCGCCTTCGAGGATGAGGAGCGCGGGGCGCGGATGGGGGCGATCCTCGCGCTGGTCGGGGTGGTGAACCTGCCGATCGTGAAGTTTTCCGTGGATTGGTGGAACACGCTGCACCAGCCGGCCAGCGTGGCGCGGCTGGCGGCGCCGGGGATGCATATTTCCATGCTGGGGCCGCTGCTGGCCTGCGCGGTGGGGTTCTCGCTGCTCTTCATGACACTGGTGCTGGCCCGCGTGCGGGCGGCGGTGATGGAGCGGCGGGTCGAGGCGCTGGAGCTGGCGCGGGCGCGTGAGGCCGATCGGGCGCCGGCCGAGGCGGTGCCGGCATGAGCGCGCATTGGATCAACGTGATCGCGGCCTGGGGGCTGGCGGCGGTGGGTTTTGGCGGGCTGGCCCTGGGGGCCGCGCTGCGGCACCGGGCGGCGGAGCGCCGGCTGCGGGAACTGGAGCGGGCGCGATGAGCGGAGCGGTGGCGGACCGGCGCGGCGGGCTGGGGCTTGCGGCCTCGCGCCGGCGGCGGCGGCTTTGGGTGTTGCTGCTCTGCGGGCTGGGGCTGGGCGGGGCGGCGGCGCTGGCATTGACCGCCTTCCAGGACAACCTGGTGTTCTTCCGCTCGCCTTCGGACATCGTGGCCTCGGCCCCGGTGGATGGGCGGGCCTTCCGTCTTGGCGGGCTAGTCGAGGCGGGAAGCGTGGTGCGGGACGGCGCGGAGGCGCGCTTCCGCGTGACGGATGGGGCGCATGCCGTCTCCGTCAGCTATCGCGGCGTGTTGCCGGACTTGTTCCGCGAGGGGCAGGGTGTGGTGACGCTGGGGAAGATGGGGCCGGATGGCGCCTTCCGGGCCAGCGAGGTGCTGGCCCGGCATGACGAGACCTATATGCCGCCCGAGGTGATGGATGCGCTGAAGCGCAGCGGCCATTGGAATCCGGAGCAGGGCGCGGCGCCGCCGGCGGCCGGGTGGAACACGATGCAGCCTGCTGGTGCGACCAATGGGCAGCCTGCCAGGACCGGCGGATGATTCCTGAACTCGGGCATTTTGCCCTGGCGCTCGCGCTGGCACTTTCGCTGGCGCAGGCGGTGTTGCCGCTCTGGGGGGCGCAGCGCGGGGATGCGCGGCTGATGGCGGCGGGGCCAGGGCTGGCGCTTGGCGTGCTGATCGCCGTGGGTTCCGCCTTCGGCGCGCTGCTCTGGTGCTTCGCGGTGAATGACACGAGCGTCTCGAACGTCGTGCAGAACAGCCATTCGGCGAAGCCGATGCTCTACAAGCTGGCCGGGGCCTGGGGGAACCACGAGGGTTCCATGGTGCTCTGGGTGCTGATCCTGGCACTGTGCGGAGCGGCGGTCTCGGGCTTTGGGCGCGGGCTGCCTGGCGCATTGCGGGCGCGGGTGCTGGCGGTGCTGGGGATGATCGGCTCGGGCTTCCTTGCCTTCATCCTGGCGACATCCAATCCCTTCCTGCGGGTCTGGCCGCCAGCCGCCGATGGGCAGGGGCTGAATCCGGTGCTGCAGGATCCCGGTTTGGCCTTCCACCCTCCCCTTCTCTATCTCGGCTATGTCGGCACCGCCGTGACCTTCGCCTTCGCCATCGCGGCGCTGATCGAGGGGCGGGTGGATGCGGCATGGGGACGCTGGGTGCGGCCCTGGGCGCTGGCCTCCTGGTCCTTCCTGACGCTCGGCATCGCGCTGGGATCCTGGTGGGCCTATTACGAGTTGGGCTGGGGCGGGTACTGGTTCTGGGACCCGGTGGAGAATGCTTCGTTGCTGCCCTGGCTCGCGGGCTGCGCGCTGCTGCATTCGGCGATCGTGGTGGAGAAGCGCGAGGCGCTGAAGACCTGGTCGGTGCTGCTGGCGATCCTGGCCTTCTCGATGTCGTTGCTCGGCACCTTCCTGGTGCGCTCGGGCGTGCTGAATTCGGTGCATGCCTTCGCCAATGATCCGGAGCGCGGCGTGTTCATCCTGGCGCTGCTGGTGGTGACGGTGGGCGGGGCCTTCGCGCTGTTCGCCTGGCGGGCGCCTTCGCTGTCGCCGACGGGGGTGTTCGCGCCGATCTCGCGCGAAGGGGCGCTGGTGCTGAACAACCTGCTGCTCTGCACGATCGCGGCGGTGGTTCTGGCGGGCACGCTCTATCCGATGTTCGCGGACCTGATGCTGAAGGCGAAGATCTCCGTCGGGCCGCCCTTCTATCAGGCGACGGTGTTTCCGCTGGCCGTGCCGCTGATCCTGGCCATGGCGGCGGGGCCGCTGATGGCCTGGAAGCGTGCGCGTCCCTGGCCGGTGCTGCAGCGGCTTTGGTGGGCGGCGCTCGCCGCGCTCGTGGCCGTGCTGGTGGTGTGGCTCGTGCAGGGCAAGCCGGTGCTGCCGGCGCTGGGCTTTGGCGCGGCAATCTGGCTGATCCTGGGTGCACTGACGGATGTGGCGGAGCGGGTGGCGCTGTTCTCGCGGCCGCGAGCGGCCTTCGCCCGGGCGCGCGGGCTGCCGCGCGCGGCCTGGGGCGGCGCGGTGGCGCATGCGGGTTTCGGGATCAGCCTGCTCGGCATGGCGGGGATGGGGCTGGCGACGGAGAAGCTCGCGGCGGTGCGGGTGGGCGAGAGCGTGGCGCTGGCTGGGTATGAGTGGCGGCTGGACGGGGTGCGGGACGTGGTGGGGCCGAACTGGGCCGGGCGCCGCGCCACGGTGACCGTGACGCGCGACGGCGCGCCGGTGACGGTGCTGGAGCCGGAGAAGCGCAACTTCCCCATCGCGCGTCAGGCGACGACCGAGGCGGCGATCCACACGACCTGGGCCTCGGACCTTTATGCCGTAATGGGCGAGGAGGAGAACGGGACGGCCACGCTGCGGCTGCACCATAATCCGCTGGCGCCCTGGATCTGGCTGGGCGCGGCGGTGATGGCGCTGGGTGGCGGGCTATCGCTTTCCGATCGGCGAGCGCGCGTCGGCGCGCCGGCGCGGCGGCGTGCGGCCGGGACGGTGGAAGCATGAGCGAGGCGCGGCGATCCGCTCTTTCCCGCCGGGCGCTGGTCTGGGCGCCGCTGGGGCTGGCAGCGGCGGGCGGGCTGGGTTTCTGGGCGATGCTGCGCGGGATGCGAGATGGTTCCTATGATCCGCGCGGGGTGCCTTCCGCATTGATCGGCAAGGCGGCGCCGGCGCTTTCGCTGCCGGCGGTGGAGGGCACTGGCTTGCCAGGCTTCGGGCCGGATGCGCTGGCCGCGCCGGGCGGGCCGGTGCTGGTGAATTTCTGGGCGTCCTGGTGCGTGCCCTGCGTGGTGGAGCATCCGCAGCTGGTCGCGTTGCAGCGGCGCGGCGTGCGGATCCTGGGCATCAACTACAAGGACAAGCCGGCGGATGCGGCGAAGTTCCTCACGCGCTACGGCAATCCCTTCGCGGCGCTGGTCGCGGATGCCGATGGGCGCGCGGGGATCGAATACGGGCTGTATGGCGTGCCGGAGACCTATCTGCTGGATGGGGGCGGCATCGTGCGCTGGCGATGGGCGGGGCCGATGACGCCCGACACCGTTTCGGCCGAGCTCGATGTGCTGCTGCGGCGGCACGCGTGAGGGCGCTTCTCTTCGCGATGGTGGTGGTGCCTTCGCTGGCACTTGCGGTGGGGCGGCCGTCCGAGATGCTGCCCGATCCTGCGCAGGAGGCGCGGGCGCAGGAGATCGGGCGCGAGCTGCGCTGCATGGTCTGCCAGAACCAGTCGATCGAGGACAGCGAGGCGGATCTGGCGCGCGACCTGCGGCGGCTGGTGCGGGAACGCGTCGCCTCCGGTGAGTCCAGTGATGCGGTGCGCGAGTATGTGCATGCGCGCTACGGCGACTTCGTGCTGCTGCGGCCACCCTTCAACTGGGTGACGGCACCGCTTTGGGCGCTGCCGGTGATCGTGCTGGCGGGCGGGGCGCTGGCGCTGGTGGTGATGCGGCGGCGCTCGGCGGGACGCGTGGTGCCCGCGCCATTGAGCGAGGCGGAGCGCGCGTGGCTGGCGCGGCTGGAGGAGGAGCCGTGACCTGGCTTCTCGCGATCCTGCTGGCCTTGGTGGCGATGCTGCCGCTGGGCTGGGCGATGTGGCGGCCGGCACGGTCGCTGGACCGGGCTTCGGCAGACCGGGCGCTGTACCGGGCGCAGCTGGCGGAGCTGGAACGGGACAAGGCGCTGGGACGGTTGGATGAATTGGCCCATGCGGCGGCCTTGCTCGAGGTGCAGCGGCGGATGCTGGCGGTGCCCGATGCGGCGCCGGCGCGCGTGGGCGGGCGCGGGCCGTTGCTGGCGGGGCTGGTTGTCGTGCCGGTGCTGGCCTTCGCGGTCTATTTCCTGAACGGGCTACCGGGGCTGCCTTCCGCAAGTTTCGTGGAACGGCGCGATGCAGCGGCGCGGGACGAGGCGTTGCTGGCGCAGCTGCGCGGCCGGCTGTCGGCCATGCCGGCGGGCAGCGCGCAGGCGCGGCAGGGATGGCTGCTGCTGGCGGAGGCGGAGCGGAACCGCGGGCGCCCGGCCGAGGCGGCCTCGGCCTATGCGGAGGTGCTGAAGGCGGGGTTCGATGCGGATATCGCGTCCCAGCGCGTGCAGGTGATGCTCGAGGCTGGGCAGGTGGATGAGGCGATTGCCTTTCTGGCGGAGGCGCTGCCCCGCGCGCCGCAGCATGTGGGGCTGCGCTTCCTGTCGGGCCAGGCGGAATTCCAGGCGGGTCGGCAGGCGGTGGCGCGGGCGGCCTGGGCGGCGCTGCTGGCTTCGGCGCCGGAGGGCGCGCCATGGCGAGGAATGGTGGAGCGACGTATGCAGGCGCTGCCTTGAGCGGCTTGACGGTGCTGGAGCAGCGGCTCCGGCAGGATCTGGAATGGCTGGAGCTGCCCGCGAAGCCCTGGGTGCCGGAACGTGCCGCGCCTGACGGGCGGCCGGTGGCGGATGTGGCGATCGTGGGCGCGGGGATGGCCGGGCTGGCGGCCGCGGCGGCGCTGCGGCTCGACGGGGTGGACCGGCTGCGCGTGCTGGACCGCGCGGCGGAGGGGCAGGAAGGCCCCTGGGTGAGCTATGCGCGGATGGAGACGCTGCGCTCGCCGAAGGGGCTGGCGGGGCCTGCGCTGGGGCTGCCCGCCCTCACCTTCCGCGCCTTCTTCGAGGCGCAGCATGGCGCCGCGGCCTGGGAGGCGCTGGGCAAAATTCCGCGCGGCATGTGGATGGACTACCTCAACTGGTATCGCCGCGTGATGGCGGTGCCGGTGGAGAATGGCGCCGATGTCGCGCTGATCCGCCCGCGCGAGGGTGGGTTGATCGTGCTGGAGATGTGCACGGGGCCTGAGGTGCTGTGCCGCCGGCTGGTGCTGGCGAGCGGGCGCGATGGATTGGGCGGGCATTTCGTGCCGGAAATGGCGCGGCGGGTGGACCGCCGCTTCTGGGCGCATTCCCGGGAGGAGATCGACTTCGCGGCGCTGCGCGGGAAGCGCGTCGGTGTGGTGGGCGCGGGCGCTTCCGCCATGGACAATGCGGCCACGGCGCTGGAGGCGGGGGCGGCTTCGCTCGACCTGTTCGTGCGGCGCGCGGAGCTTCCGCGGATCAACAAGTTCACCGGCATCGGCAGCCAGGGCGTGGTGCATGGCTTCGCCGGGCTGCCCGATGAGTGGAAGTGGCGCTTCCTGCATTACGCGGGCTCGGCGCAGACGCCGCCGCCGCGCGACAGCACGATGCGCGTCTCGCGGCATCCGCATGCGCGGCTGCATCTCTCCTCCCCGGTGACAGGGGTGCGGGAGGTGGATGGCGCGTTGCGCGTGGAGACGCCGCGCGGGGCCTTCACGGTGGACTTCCTCATCTTCGCCACGGGGTTCAAGGTGGCGCTCGACGAGCGGCCGGAGCTCGCGCTGATCGCGCCGCATATCCGGCTTTGGCGGGACCGCTTCACGCCCGCGGCCGGGCAGGAAAGCGAGGAGCTGGCCTTCTCGCCGGATTTGGCGCCGGATTTCTCCTTCCAGGAGAAGGTGCCGGGGGAATGCCCGGCGCTGGCCCGTATCCATGCCTTCAACTATCCGGCCACGCTGAGCCATGGGAAGCTGACGGGCGATATTCCGGCGATCTCCGCGGGGGCGAAGCGGTTGTCGCGCGGCATCGCGCGTTCCCTCTTCGTCGAGGACCGGGAAACGCATTTCGAACGTCTGGTGGCCTTCGATACGCCCGAGCTGCTGGGCGACGAATGGCCTGCGAGGGGAGTGAGCGCATGAGTGGCGACGACCTCATCGAGGATATCCTGGGCATCGCGCCCGGCTCGCCTCTGGCGGAGCTGCGGCGCCGCCGGCCGGAGGCGCTGCGCCACGCGCAGGGGGCCTATCGCGAGCTGCTGATGCCGGAGGATCCCGGCAACGTCTCGCATGTGGATCGCGCGGCGCTGGCGCTGCGAGCCGCGTTGCGGGAGGGGGACGAGGCATTGGCGGCGCGGTTCCGCGCATTGCTTGAGGCCGCTTCCGCGCAGGAGGCGATCATGCTGGCGGAGGATCTGTCGGACGCACCGATGGAGGGGCGGCTGGCTGCCTTGCTGCGCTATGCCGATGTGGTGGCGGCGCGGCCGGAGGATGTGACGCAGGACACGATTGACGCGCTGACGGCCATGGGGTTGACGCCGCGCGACATCGTGGCGGTGACGCAGCTGGTTTCCTTCGTGCCCTATCAGGTGCGGGTGATCGCAGGCTTGCGCGCGATGCAGGAGGAGGCCGCATCATGAGCCGCTTCACGATGGAAGAGGTGGGCTGGACGCCGCGCATTCCGCCGGTGGAGGCCGAGACCGCCACGCCCGCGCAGCTGGCCGCGCTGGAGGCCTGCCCGCCGGCACAGCGGCGCTCGACCTATTTCCTGACGCTGGCACAGGACCCGGCCTCGCTAGGCGAGCGCGGGGCGTTGTTCAATACGGTGATGTATGCGCCGCGCGGGTTGCCGCGGGCGGACCGGGAGTTCTCCACCGCCATCGTCTCCATGACGAATGGCTGCGTGTACTGCACCTCCGTCCACGCGCGGCGCTTCGCCGATCTGTCGAAGCAGCCGGAGGCGATGCAGCGTGTGCTCGATGAAGGCCATGCGGTGGAGAGCGATCCCCGCCGCCGTGCGATCGCGGATTTCTCAGAGAAGTTGACGCGGACGCCGGACGCCGTGACGGCCGCCGACCTGGCGCCGCTGCGGGCCGTGGGAATGGACGATCTGCAGGTGCTGGACCTGATCCATTCCATCGCGATGTTCGCCAATGCGAACCGCCTGATGCAGTCGCTCGGCGAATCCACCCCGCCCGCCGCTTAGCCCGAAGAAAAAAAGACGGGGGTCCGGGGGAATTCCTTCCCCCGGCCTCCCCTATTCGTTCCGCGCCCCCGAAGCCCGCACGAGCGCCGCATGGCGCCCGATCTCCTCATGCAGGAAGGTCGCGAGGCGCTGCGGCGGGCCGCCCAGCGTCGCCATGCCGGATTGCTCGAACCGCGCCTTCGCCTCGGGATCGTTGAGGATCTCGTTGGCGAGGGTGTTCAGGCGCTGCACGAAGGCGGGGTCGGAGCCCTTCGGCAGGAAAAGGCCGAACCATGTGCCGAAGACGAGGCCGGGCATGCCGAGCTCCGCCGTGGTGGGCACGTCGGGCAATTGCGGTGAGCGGCGGTCGTCCAGTACCGCGATGGGCGTCACCGCCCCGGCCTTCACCTGCCCGACGACGCCGGTGATGAGGTTGAACATCGCCTGGATGCGGCCGGAGAGCAGGTCCGTCACGCCCGCGGCCGGCGCGGTGTAGGGCACATGCGTCATCTGCGTGCCGGTGAGCGACTTGTAGAGCTCCCCGGCCAGATGCATCGACGAGCCGTTGCCGGTGGAACCGAAATTGATGGCGCCAGGATTGGCGCGGGCATAGGCGCCGAACTGCTCCAGCGTGCGGATGCCGAGTTCCTTGTTGACGACCAGCACATTGGGGACGTTGCCGATGAGCACGACCGGCTCGAAGTCCTTCTCGGGGTCGAAGGGCAGGTCCTTGTAGAGGGCGGGACCAGTGGCGAGGGTGCCGGCCCAGGACCAGAGGATGGTGTAGCCGTCCGGCGCCGCGCGGGCGCCGGCGAGTGCACCGATATTGCCGTTGGCGCCGCCGCGGTTGTCGATGAGGACGCGCTGGTTGACGCGCTTCTCCATCTCCTGCGCGAAGATGCGGGCGAGGGTGTCGGCGGTGCCGCCGCCGCCCGGCGCGGGGACGATGATGCGCACCGGCTGGGTGGGCCAGCGGCCGGCGGGGCCGGTCTGGTTCTGGGTTTGGGCCTGGGCCGCGCCGGCCATGCCGAGTGCGACGGGAAGGAGGAGGGCGCTGCGGCGCGGGATCGTCATCGTCGGGGCTCCCGGAGGGTTTGGGGCAGACTAGGCGCGAAACGGGTGGGGCGGAAATCGGCTGCGCCGGACTTGCCGCACGGGATTCGGCGGTGATGATCGGGCCCGTCTGCGGAAAGGATCGCGCGATGCGTCTGGCTGTGTTGGGAGCGGGCGCGATCGGGCCGGCGGCGGCGGTGTTGGCGGCCTCGCGTGGGCATTCCGTGGCGATCTGGTCGCCATCTGGTGCCGGAACGGCGGGGATCGAGGGATCGATCGAGGCAGAAGGCGCCATGACCGGGCACTTTCCGCTGCGCGTGGCGCGTGACCTGGGTGAGGCTTTCGCGGAAGCCGATGCGGCGTTTCTTGCCGTGCCGGCCTATGCCTTCTCGGCGCTGCTGCCACGCATCGCGGCCGCGCTGCCGCCGGGCCTTCCCCTGCTGATCGCACCCGCTGCCTCGCTTGCGCCGCTGGCGCTGGATGCGCTCGTCGCGGCGCGCGGGGGTCCGGCGAGGCGTGCGCCGATCGGGGCCATGGGGACCACGCCTGTCACGGCGCGGCGGCTGGCGCCGGGGCGCGTGCGCGTTGCGGCGGTGAGGGCCGCGGTGGACATGGCGGCCGTGCCGGCGGGTTCGGCGACGGAGATGGGGGCGCTGGCGACAGCGCTGTTCGGTCATGCCTGCCCGCTGGCGCCCAATGTGCTGCAGGCCGGGCTGGCCAACGCGAATCCGATCATCCACGCCGTCCTGGCGCTGACCAATGTCACGCGGATCGAGCGCGCGGAGGATTGGCCGCAATACGGGCTGATGACCCCGGCAGCCTGCCGGATGATGGATGCGCTGGCGACGGAGCGCGCGAGCCTGGCCGCGGCCTTCGGCGTGACAGTGCTCGGGCTGGGCGAATCGCTGCACCGCGCGAATGGCGTGCCGATCGGGCCGCTGGCGGAGATGGCCGCCGCCATTGCCACGACCCGGGGCGCGGTGCTGGGGCCCGCGGAGATGGAGACGCGCTATGTCACGGAGGACGTGCCCTATGGGCTCGCCTTCTATCTTTGGCTCGCGCGCGGGCGCGGGGTTGCCATGCCGGTGACGGAGGCGGTGGTGACGTCGCTGGAGGCGCTGTGGGGGCGTGGGCTGCGGGACAATCCGCTGCTGGACGGGCTGGATCCGGCGGCGCTGGAAGCCTCGTTGGCGCGCGGCATCGGGCGGGAGCCATAGGCGGCGCCGATCACAAGGATTGGCACGTCCCGGGTGTTGGCGTCTCCGGGTGACGCGCATGGTCCGGCCGCGCCGCGCCGTCGGGAGCGCGGCGGCGGGGATGGATGATGCCGAACGAGACGAGGCTGTTGTGGGCGCCGGCGGCGTGCGGAGAGCGGCAGAGGCGGGACAGCACCGAGCGGGATGATTTGCTGCGGCGTCTCCTCGCCGATGCAGCGCGCCGGATGCTGGAGGAAGGGCTGCGCGAGGCGCCCGATCGCGTCGCTTATCTGCGCGCCGCGGCCGAGGAAGTCGGGCAGGTGCTGGCGCTGCTCGCGGAGGCACGCCCGACGGCGGGCGCCGAGCTGCGTGCGATCCTGGCGGAGCAGGTCGTCGCGGTCGCTCGGGAGCTGATGCAGGGGCTACAGAACTGACGCGCGCCGCATGGACATGCGGCTTCAGTCCAGCTTGATGTCGAGGGGCGTGGCGACGCGGGTCCACCGCCCCAGATCCTCGCGCAGCATAGCGGCGAAGGCGGCGGCGTCGCCACCATTGGGAGTGACGCCCAGGCCGTCCAGCCGTGTGCGGACGAGATCGGTGCGCATGGCCTCGCTGAAGGCTTCGGCAAGCCGCGCGATGATCGGCGCAGGGGTGCGCGCGGGCGCTTCGATGCCGGTCCAGATGCTCGCTTCGAAATCGGGGACACCGGCTTCGATAAGGGTGGGGACATCGGGCGTCGCGGGGAAGCGCGTGCGGGATGTGACGGCCAGCACCTTGAACTGTGCCCCGCTGGCGGCGAGGACCGAGGGCACCGAGACGAACATGAGCGCGATCCGCCCGGCCGCGAGATCGTTGAAGGCGGCCGCGGCGCCGCGATAGGGCACATGCTCGATGTTCAGGCGCTCGCGTGCCTTCAGGTCCTCCATGATAAGATGCGTGTTCGTGCCGATGCCGGTGGAGGCGTAGGGCAAAGGCTGTGGGGCGGTGCGCGCGCGGCGCAGCAGATCCTGCACATCCGCGACATCGAGCTGCGGCGCGGCAAGGAGGGCGACCGGGCTGTCGCTGAGATGCAGGATGGGGGCGAAGTCGGCAATCGCGTCATAGGGCAGGCGGCGGCCGATGGCCTTGGCGATGGTGAGCTGGCCGGCGGTGGCGAGGAGGATGGTCAGCCCGTCCGGCGCGGCGCGGGCAACGGCCTCGGCCCCCAGCACGCCGCCGGCGCCGGCGCGGTTCTCGATGACGACAGTCCGGCCGAGGATGGGGCCGGCGGCCTGGGCGAGAAGGCGCCCGAGGACGTCCTGCGAACCACCTGGCGCGAAGGGGACAATGAGGCGCACTGGCGCATCCGGCGACCAGCGGGGCTGAGCCTGCGCTGCCTGGGGAACGAGGGCTGCGAGGGAGAGAAGGGCACGGCGCTGCATCGGCGGTGATCCTTGGAATGCAGCAAGTCTAAGGCGGTGCGGCGTCGATGGACTACCCGTTTTGGTGGGTTCTTACATGAATAGACGGTGGGTACGCACCGAACCCGGCTGTATGTGCCGCGCTGACGCGAAGAGGAAATTCGATGTTACCGGTCATGCACAATGGTGGCATGGTAAGTCCCGGCTCCACATGAGGAATTATCGTCGCGTGGCCACGGACCGGAACGAGTTATCTATCGTCTGGAGTGCTCGGACTGAAGAGTACTTCCGGTCCAGGCGGATTTTTCTGCGGCACCCCTGGCAGGTCTCCAATGTGTTCAAGATTGGCGAGGTGGTCCGCATTCCGCGTGGTGTCGCGCCCGAGCCTTATGCGACAATGCCACGACGGTCCTTCAGCAGCATCGGGGCGTTCTCCTACACGCACAGCGCCCATCTTTCGCTCGGACGATACTGCAGCGTGGCGCGCGATGTGAGCATCAGCGCCGATGAGCACCCGCTCGATCGGGTGAGCACTCATCTGTTCACCTATCGCCGCCATGTGCAGTCCTTTGGCCTCGAGGAATTCGGGGTCGAGTATCCGGTGCGTCCGTTCAAGGTGCTGAAGGCGGCGCCGGTGATCGGGAATGATGTCTGGATTGGCGCCGGTGCGCTGCTGAAGCGCGGCATTACCGTGGGGCACGGGGCGGTGATCGGGGCGCGGGCGCTCGTGACGCGGGACGTGCCGCCCTATGCGATCGTTGCTGGCTCCCCGGCGAAGATCATCCGCTACAGGTTTGACGAGGAGACGATCGCGCGCCTTCTGTCGCTGGCCTGGTGGCGCTTCAAGTTCACGGATCTGCACGACCTCGACCCGACGGACATGCAGGCCTTCATGGATGGGCTCGAGGCCAAGATCGACAGCGGGTTGATCTCGCCGCGGAGCTGGAAGCGCTGCTGAGCGACGCCTGACGACGCGCCGCGTCAGGCCGTCAGGCGCGGCATTACCTGGCGGAAGCGCGCCGAGATGGCGTCCCGCGCGCGGTGCTGACCGTCGCGCACCAGTACTTCGCCGGCAACGACGGTGGTGCGCACGGGGTTAGACTGTCCCGAGAAGATCCAGGCATCGAGCAGCGCGTCGCCCTCATGCGCGGTAAGGGTGGGGTGGGTGTCGTCCAGTTCCACCAGATCGCAGCGTGCGCCTGGAGAAAGGCTTCCAAGCGGGGCACCTGCGGCGCGGGCACCGCCCGCCAGCACGGCATCGAGCAGCGCGCGGCCGGGATGCGGCGAGGATGCGTTGGTCGCGACGGAGCGGCCGAGGGAACGCAGGCGCTGCGATGTCTCGAGCTGGCGCAATTCCTCACGCGGGGCGGTACCGACATGAGAGTCGGTGCCGATCGCGATCTGGCCGCCGGCCTCGTCATAGGTCGGCAGGTCGAAGATGCCATCGCCGAGCGAGGCTTCGGTGGTGGGGCAGAGGCCGGCGGTGGCACCGCTGCGGGCGAGGCCCAGGCTCTCCGCCTTGGTCAGGTGGGTGCAGTGGATGAGGCACCAGCGCGGGTCGATGGCCGCGTTGTGCAGTAGCCATTCCACGGGTCGCGCGCCGGTGGCGGCGATGCATTCCTCCACCTCCCTCACCTGCTCGGCGGCGTGGATGTGGATGGGGCCGGGATGGTCCGCCAGCGCCGAAAGCATGGCTGGGGTGACGGCGCGCAGCGAATGCGGGGCGATGCCGAGGCGAGTGCGGGGCATGTCGCGCATGGCCGAGGCGCTGCGTTCGAGAATGGCATGGAAGCCGTCCAGGTCATTCAGGAACGGGCGTTGGCCCGGATTGGGATCGGCGCCGAAGATGCCGCCATGCCGGTAGAGGCTGGGCAGCAGCGTCAGGCCGATGCCGGACTGCTGCGCGGCGGCGAGGTGTCGGAGGGACATTTCGGCACGGTCGGCATAGGGCGTGCCGTCGGGCTGATGGTGCAGGTAGTGGAACTCGGCGAGTTGGGTGAAGCCGTGCTCCAGGCATTCGGCATGGAGTTGTGCGGCGACCGCCTCCATGTCGTCAGGCGTGAAGCGGGCGACGAAGCGGTACATGGTTTCGCGCCAGGTCCAGAAGCTGTCGCGGCCGGCAGGGGAGCGGCGCTCGGCGGCGCCGGCCATGGCGCGCTGGAAGGCGTGGGAATGGATGTTCGGGAGGCCGGGGATCACATGCCCAGGCAGGCATTCGGCCCCGGGCGGTGGCGCGGTGCCGGGCGTGGCGGCGGTGATGGTTCCCGCAGCGTCGGCGATGATGGTGACATCCTGTGCCCAGCCGCCGGGGAGAAGGGCGTGGGCAGCGTGGAAGGTGGTCATGCGCCGGCCTCCGGGCTGGTGAGCGGCATCCCCTCCCCTGGCGGGTTCGCGACGGTTTCCAGCAGCACGGGGCTCCCGGTTGCGGGTTCCGGCTCAGGTGCCCAGGCGACACGCTGGAGATAGGTGGCGAGGAAGCGGCGCAGGCGTGGTTCCTCGGCGTCGCGGAAGACTGCCTTTGCGGGGCCGTCCACCAGCACGCGGCCATGATCGAGGAACACCGCGCGGGAGGCGACGGAGGCGACGAAGCCCATTTCATGTGAGACGACGAGCATGGTCATGCCGGTTTCCGCCAGGCCGCGGATGACGTCCAGCACTTCCGTCGTCAGCTCGGGGTCGAGGCTGGCGGTGGGCTCGTCGAAGAGGATGAGGCGGGGTTCCATCGCCAGGGTGCGGGCGATCGCAACGCGCTGCTGCTGGCCGCCCGAGAGCTGGGCGGGGCGGCGATCGGCGAATTTCAGCAGGCCGACACGGTCCAGCATGGTGCGGGCGCTGTCGGCGGCCCCTGCGCGGCTCAGCTTGCGGACCAGGCGGAGCGCGAGGGCCACGTTCTCCTGCGCGGTCAGGTGCGGCCAGAGGTTGAACTGCTGGAAGACCATGCCGACTGTGCCGTCGCCCGGGCTGGGCGTGCGGCCTTCCACCAGCACGCGGCCGCCGGTGAGCGGATCGAGCCCGGCGATGCAGCGAAGCAGGGATGACTTGCCCGATCCGCTGGGGCCGATCAGCCCGACCACCTCGCCCTTTTGCACGGAGAGATCGATACCAGCGAGGATCTGGGTATCGCCGACGCGGCGTTCCAGCTTCTCGGCCAGGAGGAAGGGTGCGGTCATGGCTCGTCCCTCAGGCCGTGCCGAGCGTGGCACGGGCGATGCCGCGTTCCAGGCGACGCGCGGCATAGGCGGTGAGTTCCACCAGCAGCCAGTAGCTCAATGCCAGCGCGGCCACGGTCTGCGCGAAGGCAAAGGTGGCGCTGCCGACGCCGGAGACGGTGAAGGTCAGTTCCGGCACGGTGATGATGGAGAGGATGGCGGTTTCCTTGATAAGGATGACCGCGAGATTGGCCAGGGCGGGCAGCACGGAGAGCGCCATTTCCGGCAGCAGGATGCGGGTGATGGTTTGGTTGGTGCGCAGGCCGAGCAGCCGCGCGGCTTCGGTGTGGCCCGGAGGGATGGCGAGGAAGCCGGCGCGGAAAACCTCGCTGAAATAGGCGGTGGCGTAGATGGAAAGGGCGAGCCAGCCGGCGAGGATGGGCGTCAGGTCCAGGCCGATGAAGGGGCCGCCGTAATAGAGGAGAAAGGCCTGCACGACGAAGGGCACGCCGCGCACGATCTCGACCAGCATCGCGAGGACGGCGTTCACCAGCCACGGGCCGAAATGCCGCGCGCAGGCGACAAGCACGCCGGCGAGCAGGCCGGTGGCGACGGAGGCGAGCCATATGCCGACGGTGAGCGGCAGGCCGCGCGCCACGGCCCCGAGGGTTTCGGTGACCACGTTCATGCCTGGCGCCTCTGCCATGCGACGGCCATCAGCACGAAGTTGATGACGAGGTAGATCACGCCGCAGAGCGCGTAGGATTGCAGCGGCATGAAGGTGGACGAGGCGAGCGCCTGGGAGGCGCGCGTCAGCTCCAGGATGCCGACCATGGAGACGAGGGAGGAGGCCTTCATGATCATGATCGCCTCCCCCACGATCGCCGGACGCATGGCGCGGGCGGCGATGGGCAGCCGGATGCGGAGAAAGGATTGCGCGCGTGTCAGCCCCAGCAGGCGCGCGGCTTCCACCGCACCGGATGGGACGGTGGCGAGGCCGCCCCGCAGGATCTCGGCCATATAGGCGGCGCAGCATAGGCCGAGCGTGCCCACGGCTGCGACGATGGCCGGAATGTCGATGCCGAGGAAGGGCAGCGCATAATAGGCGAGGAGGAGTTGCACCAGCAGCGGCACGCCACGGAAGAAGCTTATATAGACCATGGCGAAGGCGCGCAGCCCGCGCGCGCCGGAGGTGGCGGCGGCGGCGATGGCCGCCCCCGCCACGAATCCCAGCGCGATGCCGGCGAGCGACACCGCCACCGTGGCGACCGCCCCGCGCAGCAGCGCGGGCAGTGCCTCCTGGATGAAGGCCCAGTCCAATGCCGGTCAGACCGTCGGCTCGACGGCCTTATCGGGCGTTTCGAAGGCCTGGCCGAACCACTTGGTTTGCAGCGCGGCCAGGCGGCCATCGTTGCGCATCTTCACAATGGTGGCGTCGAGCGCATCCATCAGCGGGGCGGAATCCGCATCCTTGCGGCTGATGTAGCCGAAGTAGGACTTTGCGCCGAAGGGGGGCTGCACGACCGTGAAGACGTTCGGGCGTTGCTTCGCGACATAAGCGATATTGGGCAACGAGTTGGCAACGGCGGCGACGCGGCCGGCGGCGAGATCCGCATAGGCCTCGGAGAAGGACTGGTATTCGCGGATCGGCGGGGTGGTGCCGGGAAGCGTCGCGACAAAGGCCTGGAACTGGGCGAGCTGCGCCGTGGCGGTGGCGCCGCCAAGCTGCTTGCCGGCGATGTCCTGCGGCTTGGTGATGCTGCTGTCATTCGTGCGCTTCAGCAGGGCGACCGTGGCCTCCGCCACCGGAACGGAGAAGCGGTAGCGCTCGGCGCGGGCCTTGGTGATGGTGGCGGGGCCGCCGACCAGATCGTAGCGGCTTGCTTCCAGGCCGGGCAGCACGGCGGGCCAGGGCAGGTCCTGGAAGATGATCTTCACGCCGATCTCCTTGCCGAATTCGGCGAAGAGCTCGGCGTTCAGCCCGGTCTGGCGGCCGCCTTCGGTGAAGTCGAAGGGGGCGAAGTGCATTTCGGTGGCGATGGTCAGCTCGCCGGCGCGCTTGGCTTTCTCGAGGTTGTTAGCGGCGGCGCGCTGCACGAAGGCGGCGGCGAGGCCGGTGCCAAGGGTGGCGGCGCCGAGGTGGCGTCGGGTGATGCTCATCCTGGTTCTCCTGCGGAGGCGGTGCCCGGACCACCTGGTCCTGGGGCGCCCGATGATGGGACGTCGACCATTCCGAAGCGCCCGCGCCGATGCGGTTCAACTTGACATGACAGGCTATGACCGTAAGCATCGGCGGGCCGGTCGATCAAGGGGCATCCCGTTTCCCGGGCCGGGCTGAAGGCGAAGCGGATGACTGGCACGACCTCTCTTCCCGTGATCGATGTGTCGGGGCTCAACCAGGGATCAGCAAATGCCGTGCCGCAGGTGGCGGCGGCGATCCGGGCAGCCTGCATGGGGCCGGGCTTTTTCTACGTGTCCGGGCACGGCGTGCCGGAGACGGTGATCGACGCGGCCGTGGCGGCTTCGCGGGACTTCTTCCACCTTCCCGCCGAGCTGAAGGCGCTGGTGCGCGCGAACAAGCGGCACCGGGGCTGGCATGCCATGGGCGGCGCGCTGATGGAGGGGGCGAAGAACACCGACCGGAAGGAGTTCTTCTCCATGGGGCTGGAGCTGCCGGAGGATGACCCTTCCGTGCTCGCCGGAGAGGCATTGCGCGGACCGAACCAGTGGCCGGATTTCGTCCCTGCCCTGCAGCCGGCCATGTCCGCCTATTACGAGGCCATGATGGCGCTGGGCGCGCGGCTGACGCGGGCGGTGGCGGTGAGCCTCGGGCTCGATGAGGAGTTCTTCGTCTCGCGCTACCGGAAGCCCCTGCAGAGGACGCAGGCGATCTTCTACCCGCCGCAGCATGTGGGGGCGGAGGAGGAGGTGTTCGGCGTGGCGCCGCACACCGATTTCGGTTGCATCACGCTGCTCTGGCAGGATGGCAATGGCGGGCTGCAGGTGCGGGAGCGGCAGAGCGGCGGCTGGATCGACGCCCCTCCCCTGCCCGGCACGCTGGTGGTGAATGTCGGCGACCTACTGGGGCGCTGGAGCAACGACCGCTTCGCCTCCACGCCGCATCGGGTGGTGAACCGCAGCGGGCGGGAGCGCATGTCGATCGCGACCTTCCACGACCCGGATTTCGGCGCGATGATTGATCCGCGCGAGCTGGGCACGCCAGCGGGCGAGGCCCGCTACGAGCCGATCACGGCTGGGCAGCATATTCTCAACCGCTTCGACCAAGCCTTCGGCTATCGCAAGACGCTGTCGGCGGCGGGCTGATCCCAATGCCGGATGGTGGAGGGCGCAAGCCAAAGGGGGCCGAGGCGCCCAAGCCGCGCTACGAGGTGGTGAAGGACTTCGTCCTGTCGCGCATCGCCTCGGGCGAATGGAGCGTGCATGCGCGCATCCCGAGCGAGAACGAGCTGGGGCCGATGCTGGGGGTTTCCCGCATCACGGTGAACCGCGCCTTTGCCGAGCTGGCGCGGGAGGGGCGGCTGCGGAAGGTGCCGGGCGTCGGCACCTTCGTGGCGGAAGGCAAGCCGCGCACCGGCCTGTCCAGCATCGAGAGCATCGTCGAGCAAATTCGCGCGCGCGGGATGGAATGGTCCTGCGAGGTGCTGTCGCTCGGTTCCGTGGCTCTGACGGATGAGGCGGCGGATGCGCTGGGCCTGCCGCGCGGCGGACGCCTCCCAGGCTCGGCGATCCTGCACAAGGGAGACGCGCTGCCGATCCAGCTGGAGGAGCGCTTCATCCGGCCCGGCTATGCGGCGGGTTATACGGAGCAGGATTTCTCCGCCCGCGCGACCTATGAGTTCCTTCGCGAGACGGGCGAGGTGACGGAGATGGAGCAGGCCGTCACCGCAATCCTGCCGGGCGCGCGGCTCTCGCGGCTGCTGGCGGTGGGGTCGCGCGATCCCTGCCTGGTGATCCGGCGCCGCACCTTCCGCCGCGGCGAGGCCACGACCTTTTCCCGCCTGACCCAGCCCGCCAGCCGCTTCGAGCTTTCCGGCCGCTACCGGATGCAGGACGGCCCCGGCGGGCATTTCAGCCACTGAGGATCGCATGAGCGACACATCCCGCTTCCGCAACGCGCCGGCGATCCGCGCCCCCAGGGGCAGCGAGCGTTCCGCCCGGCACTGGGTGACGGAGGCACCGCTGCGGATGCTGATGAACAACCTGGATGACGAGGTGGCGGAGAATCCGGGCGCTCTAGTGGTTTATGGCGGCATCGGGCGGGCGGCGCGGGACTGGCGCAGCTATGAGATGATCTGCGACGTCCTGCGGCGGCTGGAGGATACGCAGACCTTGCTGGTGCAGTCCGGCAAGCCGGTCGGGGTGTTCGAGACGCATGCGGATGCGCCGCGCGTGCTGATCGCCAATTCCAACCTGGTGCCCGCCTGGGCAAATTGGGAACAGTTCAACGCGCTCGATCGCGCGGGGCTGATGATGTACGGGCAGATGACCGCGGGGTCCTGGATCTATATCGGTTCGCAGGGGATCGTGCAGGGGACCTACGAAACCTTCGCGGAGGCCGGGCGGCAGCATTTCGGCGGGGATCTTTCCGGGCGTTGGCTCCTGACGGGCGGGCTGGGTGGCATGGGCGGGGCGCAGCCGCTGGCGGGGGTTTTCGCGGGTGCCTGCGTGCTGGCGGTGGAGTGCCAGCCAAGCCGGATCGAGAAGCGGCTGGAGACGCGGTATCTCGATTATCGGGCGGATGACCTCGACACGGCGCTGGAGATGATCCGGCGCGCGACGGCGGAGAAGCGGGCGATCAGCGTCGGGCTTCTGGGCAATGCGGCGGAAGTGTTTCCCGAGCTGGTGCGACGCGGGGTGGTGCCGGATATCGTGACGGACCAGACCAGCGCGCATGATCCCTCCAACGGCTATTTGCCGGCGGGATGGACGCTGGAGGAATGGCACGCCAAGCGCGAGACGGACCCGAAGGCGGTGGCCTCTGCCGCAAAGCGCAGCATGGTGGCGCATGTGCAGGCGATGCTGGACCTGAAGCGAATGGGATCGGTCGTCATGGATTACGGCAACAACATCCGGCAGATGGCGAAGGATGAGGGGCTGCAGGACGCCTTCGGCTTCCCGGGCTTCGTGCCGGCCTACATCCGGCCGCTGTTCTGCAAGGGGATCGGCCCCTTCCGCTGGGCGGCGCTGAGCGGCGATCCGGAGGATATTCGCAAGACGGATGCAAAGGTGCGGGAGGTGATTCCCGACGATCCGCATCTGCACCGCTGGCTGGACATGGCGCAGGCGCGCATCGCCTTCCAGGGGCTGCCGGCGCGGATCTGCTGGGTGGGGCTCGGGCAGCGGCACAAGCTTGGGCTCGCCTTCAACGAGATGGTGGCGAAGGGCGAGCTTTCGGCTCCTGTCGTGATCGGGCGGGATCATCTGGATAGCGGCTCCGTCGCCTCGCCGAACCGGGAGACGGAGGCGATGCTGGACGGGTCCGATGCCGTCTCCGACTGGCCCCTGCTGAACGCGCTGCTGAACACGGCGTCGGGCGCCACCTGGGTTTCGCTGCATCACGGCGGCGGCGTGGGCATGGGGTATTCGCAACATGCGGGGATGGTGATTGTCTGCGATGGCACGGCGGATGCCGCGCGGCGGTTGAAGCGGGTGCTGTGGAACGATCCCGCTACCGGCGTGATGCGGCATGCGGATGCGGGCTATGACATCGCGAAGGACTGGGCGCGGCAGATGGGACTGGACCTGCCGATGGTGACGCCGTGACCGCGGCGGGCGGGGCGACTCTCGCGGAACTGCGGAGCGTGATGGAGGCCGGGGCCCTTCGCCTGGACGAGGGCTGGCGCGAGGCGGTGCGGCGGAGCCATTCGGCACTGGCCGCGCGGCTGGCGGCGGGCGAGGTGATGTATGGCGTCAATACCGGCTTCGGGAAGCTGGCGGGCACGCGGATACCACCGGATGCGCTACTGCTATTGCAGCTGAATCTGGTGCGGAGCCACGCCTCGGGCGTGGGCGAGCCCCTGCCCCGTCCGGTGGTGCGGCTGGTTCTGGCGCTGAAGGCGCTGTCGCTCGCGCGCGGGGCTTCGGCGGTGCGCGAGGAAACGGTGGATGCGCTGTTGCGGTTGCTGGAGGCCGATGTGCTGCCGGTGATCCCGGCGCGGGGTTCGGTGGGGGCCTCAGGCGATCTGGCGCCGCTGGCGCATCTGTCCATGGTGCTGATCGGCGAGGGCGAGGCGCTGGTGGATGGCACCGTGGTGCCGGGGGCGGAGGCGCTGGCGCGGGTGGGGCTTTCGGCCCTGCCGCTGGGGCCGAAGGAGGGGCTGGCCCTGCTGAACGGCACGCAGGTTTCCACGGCCATTGCCCTGGTCGCGCTGTTCCGGGCGCAAGACCTGTTCCAGACCGCGCTGGTGGCGGGGGCGATGAGCACGGAGGGGGTCCGGGGGTCGGACACCCCCTTTGATCCGCGCATCCATGCGCTGCGCGGGCAGCCGGGACAGATCCGGGCGGCAGAGGCGCTGCGCGGGCTGATGGGGGGAAGCGCGATCCGCGAGAGCCATCGAACGGGCGATCCGCGCGTGCAGGATCCCTATTCCATCCGCTGCCAGCCGCAGGTGATGGGGGCGTGCCTGGACGCGCTCGACCATGCGGCCTCCGTGCTGCAGCGGGAGGCGAATGCGGTGACCGACAATCCGCTGGTGACGGCGGAGGGTGAGGTCCTGTCCGGCGGGAACTTCCATGCGGAGCCGGTGGCCTTCGCGGCCGACCATATCGCATTGGCGCTGGCGGAGATCGGGGCGCTTTCGGAGCGGCGGATCGCGTTGCTGACCGATCCGGCGCTTTCGGGACTTCCGGCCTTCCTGGTGCGGGAAGGCGGGCTCAATTCCGGCTTCATGATCGCGCAGGTGACGGCAGCGTCGCTGGCGAGCGAGCAGAAGGCGCTGGCGCATCCGCGCAGCGTGGACAGCCTGCCCACCTCGGCGAACCAGGAGGACCATGTGAGCATGGCCACCGGGGCGGCGCTGCGGCTGCTGCCGATGGCGGCGAACCTGCGCGACATCCTGGCGATCGAGTTGCTGGCGGCTGCCCAGGCCATCGAGTTCCACCGGCCGCTGCGCTCCTCGGACGCGCTGGAGGCGGCGCATGGGATGGTGCGCGGTGTGGCGGCGGCCTGGGATGCGGACCGGTTCATGGCGCCGGATATCGCGGCGGTGGCCGGGTTGATCGACGGGGGGCGGTTCGCCGCGCTGGTCGATGGCTGAGTTCGACCGTGTCTGGGTGAATGCCGCGCTCTGCACCATGGCCTCGGGCATGGGGTCCGACGGACTCGGCGTGGTGCCGGACGGGGCGGTGGCGGCGAAGGATGGGCGGATCGCCTGGGTAGGGCCGCGCGCCGTGTTGCCGGCGCATGATGCGCCGGTGGTGGATTGCGGCGGGTCCTGGGTGCTGCCGGGGCTGGTGGATTGCCACACGCATCTCGTCTTCGGCGGCAACCGGGCGGAGGAGTTCCAGCGCCGCCTCTCGGGCGTGACCTATGAGCAGATCGCGCGGGAGGGGGGCGGCATCCTCTCGACCGTGCGGGCCACGCGGGGGGCGGATGAGGATGCCCTGCTGGCTGCCGCGCTTCCGCGGCTGGATGCGTTGCTGGCGGAGGGCGTGACCACCATCGAGGTGAAGTCCGGCTATGGGCTGGAGTTGGAGACGGAGCGGCGGATGCTGCGCGTCGCTCGCGCCCTGCCCCGGGAGCGCGTGGCGACGGTGGTGACCTCCCTCCTCGGGGCGCATGCGGTGCCGCCGGAATACAAGGGACGGCAGGGGGAGTATGCCGAGCTGGCGGCGGGGATGATCGCGCCGCTGGCGGCCGAAGGGCTGGTGGATGCAGTGGATGCCTTCTGCGACCGGATCGGCTTTACCCCAGAGGAAACCTCGGCGGTGTTCGAGGCGGCACGGCACGCGGGGCTGCCGGTGAAGCTGCATGCGGACCAGCTGTCCGATCTCGGCGGCGCGGCGCTGGCGGCGCGCTTCGGAGCGCTGTCGGCCGATCATCTGGAACATGCCTCGCCCGAGGGGTTGGCGGCGATGGCGGCGGCCGGGACGGTGGCGGTTCTGCTGCCGGGCGCGACCTATTTCATCCGGGAGGAACGGCGTCCGGACATCGCGGCGATGCGGAGAGCAGGAGTGCGGATGGCGGTGGCGACCGACATGAATCCCGGCTCCTCCCCGGCGCGGTCCCTGCTGCTGATGCTGAATATGGCCTGCACCCTCTACCGGCTCACGGTGGAGGAGGCGCTGCTGGGTGTCACGCGCCATGCGGCGGCGGCGCTGGGGCTGAAGGATCGTGGCATGCTGGCGCCGGGGATGCGCTGTGACCTCGCGCTCTACCGGATCGGCGCACCGGCCGAGCTGTGTTACTGGCTCGGCGGCAATCCCTGCGCCGGGCGCGTGGTGGCGGGGCGGGACGCGTAGCGGCACGGGGTTCGATGGCCGCACGCCGGCGGGAGTGATGGCGATGGCGGGATGGGCAGTTCTGGCGGCGCGGCGGGTGGTGCTGGGTGCGGCGCTGCTGCTGGCGCCGGGTCTGGCGGGGGCACAGTCGCTCACGATCTCTCTGCAGACCGACCTGACCTCCCTCGATCCGCATGTGGCGCCGACCTTCACCAGCGCGGCGATGCAGCAGCATGTCTATGGCAGCCTCGTCGTGATGGATGCGGCGCTGAACATCGTGCCGGATCTCGCCACTGCCTGGCGAACCATCGACGACACGACCTGGGAGTTCGACCTGCGGGAGGGGGTGACCTTTTCCGATGGCCGCGCCTTCACGGCGGAGGACGTGGCTTATTCGCTGCGGCGGGCCATGGCGATCCGCAACCCGGCGGGCACGGTGGCGCCGTATGTGCGCGCCGTGAAGGATGTGACCGTTGTCGGGCTCCATCGGGTGCGGCTGCGGACGGAGACGTCCTATCCGCTGCTGATCGCCGATCTCGCGCGGGTGCGGATCGTCTCCGCGGCCCTGGGGGATGATGCTGCGACGGAGCGGTTCAACCGCGGCGATGCGGCGATCGGCACCGGGCCGTATCGCGCGATCCGCTGGATTCCCGGCGACCGCCTCGAGCTGCAGCGGAACCCTACCTATTATGGGACGGCGCCGGAATGGGAGAGCGTGACCTTCCGGCCCATCCCGAGCGATGCGTCGCGGCTGGCGGCGCTGCTATCTGGCAGCGCGGATGTGATCGACAAGGTCGCCACGGCGGATGTGGCGAAGCTGCGCCAGGATGCGCGGGCCTCCGTGTTCCAGCATGACGGCAACCGGACGATGTTCCTCGTGCCGGACCTGTCGCGCGAAACTTCGCCCTTCGTCACGGGGGCGGATGGCGCGCCGCTGACGCCCAATCCGCTGCGGCGGATCGAGGTGCGGCGTGCCATCTCGGCCGCCATCAACCGGCCGGCGCTGGTGGAGCGGGTGATGGAGGGCATGGCGAGCCCGGCCAACCAGGCGGCGCCGGCGGGAATGTTCGGCTATTCGGAACGCATCCCGCCCGCCGCGTTCGATCCGGCGGGGGCACGGCGGATGCTGGCGGAGGCGGGGTATCCAAATGGGTTCCGGCTCACCATGCATTGCTCCAGCGGGCGCTATGTGAATGACCGGCAGACCTGCCAGGCGGTGGCGCAGATGCTGAACCGCATCGGCATCCAGACCGGGGTGGAGGCGGAGCCGCCTTCCGTCTTCTACGCGCGCATGACGCGCTTCGACGCCAGCCTGTTGCTGAATGGCTGGGGCAGCATCGGGGACAATCTGGTGGTGATGCGCCAGGCGCTGCATTCGGTGGACGAGGCGCGGGGCTATGGCGGGTTCAACCGCGGGCGCTATGCCAATGCGGGGGTGGACCGGCTAATCGAGACGGCAGCGGCAACGATCGACCCTGATCGCCGGCGGGAGGCGCAGCAGAAGGCGATGGAGGGGGCGATGGCGGATCTCGGCGTCATCCCCCTCTATACGGCGGGCTGGGCCTGGGCGGCGCGCAAGGGCCTGCGCTACGAGGCGGGCTTCGACGAGGGCACGCTGGCGACGCGGGTGACGGCGCGCTGAAGCCGCGCGGGGGCTTGCCGGCGGCGCCTCTCCTTCCCTCTCATGGCAGGTTGCGGGAGGGGGCATGATCGACAAGCTGGGCTATCTGGTCGCCGTCGCGCGGGAGCGGAACTTTCGCCGCGCGGCGGAGGCCTGCGGCGTGGCGCAGCCGACCCTTTCCGCCGGGATCAAGCAGCTGGAGACGGAGTTGGGCGTGCTGCTGGTGCACCGCTCCTCCCGCTTCCAGGGGCTGACGCCGGAGGGGGAGAAGGTCGTCGAATGGGGCAAGCGTCTGCTTGGCGATGTGCGGACCATGCGGCAGGAGCTGCGGGTGGCGCGGGGCGGGCTGGCGGGGCATTTGCGGCTGGCGGTGATCCCGACGGCGCTGGCCATGGTGCCGGCGCTGACCCTGGCCTGCCGGAGGCGACATCCGGGGATCCGCTTTACCATCCTCTCCTCCACCTCGGTGGCGGTGACGGAGATGCTCGGCAATTTCGAGGCGGATGCAGGCATCACCTATATCGGCAACGAGCCGATCGGGCGGGTGCGGAGCGTGCCGCTCTATACGGAGCGCTACCGGCTGGTGGTGCCGGCAGGCTCAGCCTGGAGCAACCGGGGCTCGGTGGCCTGGGCAGAGCTGGCAGGACAGCCGCTCTGCCTGCTGACGCCGGACATGCAGAACCGGCGGATCATGGACCAGCTGATGCAGCAGGCGGGGGTAACGGTGGAGGCGACGGTGGAATCCAATTCTATCGTCACGCTGATCGCGCATGTGCGTACCGGGGCTTGGATGACGGTGCTGCCGGAGAGCGTGGCGAGCACCCTTGGCGCGGCTGGCGGGCTGCAGGCGATCCCGCTGGTTTCGCCCGAGGCGCAGTACCGGATCGGGCTGGTGGTGCCGCAGCATGATCCGATGCCACCGCTGACCGCGGCCCTGCTGGCCGAGGCGCGCCGGATATCGGAGGAGCGGGGAGAGGCTTGATAGGTTTTTTCGATCACAGCACGGGAAAGCCTTCTTGATCTAAACGGCTTCCGGTGACGCATTGTAGCGCGAGACGACAAAATCCGGATCGTGGGGAACGCATGTCCGCGCCGAGTGCCGAGTTACGCCCCTTGCCTACCCCCCATTGGGATGAAGCCCTGGCCGTGGAGATCATTGCCGCCCATGCCGGGCTGGAGGGTGCCTGCCTGCCGGTGCTGCATGCGTTGCAGGAAGAGTTCGGCTGCGTTCCGCATGAGGCGGTGCCAATGGTGGCGGAGGCGCTGAACCTCTCTCGCGCTGAAGTGCATGGGGTTGTGAGTTTCTACCATGACTTCCGGGCGGCCCCGCCGGGACGGCATGTGCTCAAGCTGTGCCGGGCCGAGGCATGCCAGGCGATGGGGGCGGATGCGCTGTCCGCCGGGCTGCTTGGGCGGCTGACGGTGGAGTGGGGCGGCACCACGGCGGATGGCAGGCTGACGGTGGAGCCGGCCTTCTGCCTGGGCCTCTGCGCCTGCGCGCCGGCGGCCCTGATGGATGGGGAGCCTGTCGGGCGGCTGGATGCTGCGGCCCTGGATAATATGGTGCTGGAGGCGCGGCGGGCATGATGCGGATCTATCTGCCGCAGGATGCCGCCGCCCTGGCGCTGGGCGCCGAAGCCGTGCTGCGGGCGCTGCAGGCCGAGGCGTCGCGTCGTGGCGTGGTGCTGGATGTGGTGCGGACGGGCACGCGCGGCGCGGTCTGGCTGGAGCCGCTGCTGGAGGTGGAGACACCCGAGGGGCGGATCGGCTACGGGCCGGTGAAGGCGGGCGATGTGGCCGGGCTGTTCGATGCGGGGTTGCCGGAGGGCGGCGCGCATGCGCTGCGGGTCGGCCGGCCGGAGGAGCATCCCTGGTTCGCCGGGCAGACGCGGCTGACCTTTGCGCGCTGTGGCGTCGTCGATCCTGTGTCGGTGGCGGATTACCGGGCGCATGGCGGCTTCGTGGGGCTGGAGAAGGCGCTCGCCATGTCGGGCGAGGCGATCGTCGATACGGTGAAGCTCTCCGGCCTGCGCGGGCGCGGCGGGGCAGGTTTCCCGACGGGGATCAAGTGGAACACCGTGCGGCTGGCGTCGGCCGACCGGAAATATGTGGTCTGCAACGCCGATGAGGGTGACAGCGGGACCTTCGCGGACCGGATGCTGATGGAAGGCGATCCGTTCTGCCTGATCGAGGGCATGGCGATCGCCGCCATTGCCGTAGGGGCGACGAAGGGATTCATCTACACGCGTTCCGAATATCCCCACGCGGTGCGAGCGATGCGCGCGGCCATTGTGGCGGCGCGGCGCGCCGGGTGGCTGGGCGATAATGTGGGCGGCTCCGGCCGGGCCTTCGACATGGAGGTCCGCGTCGGCGCGGGGGCCTATATCTGCGGCGAGGAGACCTCGCTGCTGAACTCCCTGGAGGGCAAGCGCGGCGTGGTGCGCGCCAAACCGCCGTTGCCGGCGGTCGAAGGCTTGTTCGGCAAGCCGACCGTTGTGAATAACGTGCTCTCCTTCGCCGCCGTGCCCTGGATCATGGCCCACGGGGCGGAGGCTTATGCGGGGTTCGGCACCGGGCGGTCTCTGGGCACGCTGGCGGTGCAGATTGCAGGGAATGTGCGGCGTGGCGGGTTGGTGGAGCTGCCCTTCGGGCTGCCGCTGCGCGCGGTGATCGAGGATTGGGGCGGCGGCACTGCAAGCGGGCGCCCTTTCCGTGCGGTGCAGGTGGGCGGGCCGCTAGGCGCTTATTTCCCCGAAGCGCTGCTCGACACGCCGATGGATTACGAGGCCTTCGCGCGGGCCGGAGGGCTGCTCGGCCATGGCGGGGTGACGGTGTTCGACGACAGCGTGGACTTGGCCCGGCAGGCGCGCTTCGCCTTTGAGTTCTGCGCGGGCGAGAGCTGCGGGAAGTGCACGCCCTGCCGCATCGGCGCCGTGCGCGGCATGGAAGTGATGGACCGCATCAAGGCGGGGGTGCAGCCGGAGAAGAACCTGGCCGTTCTGGATGATCTGCTGGAGTTGATGACCGATGCTTCGCTCTGCGCCATGGGCGGGCTGACGCCCATTCCCGTCGGCAGCGCGCTCAAGCATTTCCCCGAGGATTTCGACGTCGCCGCCCGGGCGGCGGCGTGAAGGAGCCGGACCGATGGCCCTGATCCAGGAAACCGATTACGGCACGCCGATCCGGCTGGCGGCGGACACCGTCACGCTCTCCATCGATGGGCATGCGGTGGCGGTGCCGCGCGGGACCTCCGTGATGGCGGCGGCGATGACGCTGGGGACAAAGATCCCCAAACTCTGCGCGACGGACAGCCTGGAGCCCTTTGGATCCTGCCGGCTCTGCCTGGTGCAGATCGAGGGACGGCGGGGCTTCCCGGCCTCCTGCACCACCCCCGCCGAGGATGGGATGGTGGTTCACACCCAGAATGACGCCATTGCCAAGCGGCGGCGCGGGGTGATGGAGCTGTATATCTCCGACCATCCGCTCGATTGCCTGACCTGCTCGGCCAATGGCGATTGCGAGTTGCAGGACATGGCGGGCGCCGTGGGGCTGCGCGAGGTGCGCTACGGGTATGAGGGCGCGAACCACCTGCGCGAGCCCAAGGACGAGAGCAATCCGTATTTCACCTTCGAGGCGTCCAAATGCATCGCCTGCTCGCGCTGCATCCGGGCCTGCGAGGAGGTGCAGGGCACTTTCGCGCTGACCATGGAGGGGCGTGGGTTCGACTCCAAGGTGTCGCCGGGGGGGACGGATTTCATGTCCTCGGAATGCGTCTCCTGCGGTGCCTGCGTGCAGGCCTGCCCGACGGCGACTCTGAACGAGAAGTCGGTGATTGCGCTCGGCACGCCCGAGCATTCGGTGGTGACCACCTGCGCTTATTGCGGCGTGGGTTGCTCCTTCAAGGCGGAAATGAAGGGCGACCAACTTGTCCGGATGGTGCCGTACAAGGACGGGAAGGCGAATGAGGGCCATTCCTGCGTGAAGGGGCGCTTCGCCTTCGGCTATGCCACGCATAAGGACCGCAAGACAAAGCCGATGATCCGGGCGCGGATCACCGATCCCTGGCGGGAGGTTTCCTGGGAGCAGGCGATCAGCCACGCGGCCTCCGAGCTGCGGCGCATCCAGGCGAAGTACGGGCAGGAGGCGATCGGGGGGATCACCTCCTCGCGCTGCACCAATGAGGAGACCTTCCTCGTTCAGAAGATGATCCGTGGGGCCTTCGGCAACAACAATGTCGATACCTGCGCGCGGGTCTGCCACTCGCCCACCGGCTACGGCTTGAAGACGACGCTGGGGACCTCCGCCGGGACTCAGGACTTCGCCTCGGTGGACCATGCGGATGTGATCCTGGTGATCGGCGCCAATCCGACGGATGCGCATCCGGTCTTCGCATCCCGGATGAAGCGGCGGCTACGGGCGGGGGCGCGGCTGATCGTGGCTGATCCGCGGCGGATCGACCTGGTGAAGTCGCCGCACATCCAGGCGGAGCATCACCTTCCGCTGCTGCCGGGCACCAATGTGGCGTTGCTGAATGCGATGGCGCATGTGGTGGTGACGGAGGGGCTGGTCGCGGAGGATTACGTCCGCGAGCGCTGCGACCTGGCGGAATTCGAGAGCTGGGCTCGCTTCATCGCGCAGGAGCGGAATTCGCCGGAGGCGGTGGAGCCGGTGACCGGCGTGCCGGCGCAGCGCGTGCGGGAGGCCGCGCGGCTCTATGCCACGGGCGGGGCGGCGGCGATCTATTACGGGTTGGGGGTGACGGAACACAGCCAGGGCTCGACCACGGTGATGGCCATGGCGAACCTGGCGATGGCGACCGGCAATATCGGGAAGCTCGGCGCGGGGGTGAACCCCCTGCGCGGGCAGAACAACGTGCAGGGGGCCTGCGACATGGGCTCCTTCCCGCATGAGTTCTCGGGCTATCGCCATGTGTCGGACGATGCGACGCGGGAGATGTTCAAGGCGATCTGGGGCGTGCCGCTTTCGGCCGAGCCGGGGCTGCGCATCCCGAATATGCTGGATGAAGCCGTGGGTGGGCGCTTCAAGGGCCTCTATGTGCAGGGCGAGGATATCGCGCAGTCGGATCCGGACACGAAACATGTCACCGCAGGGCTGATGGCGATGGAATGCGTCATCGTGCAGGACCTGTTCCTGAACGAGACGGCGAAATACGCCCATGTCTTCCTGCCCGGCTCCTCCTTTCTGGAGAAGGACGGGACCTTCACCAATGCGGAGCGGCGCATCAACCGCGTGCGGCGGGTGATGGCGCCGCTGGGTGGGCTGGCGGATTGGGAGGCGGTGATGGCGCTTTCCAATGCGCTGGGCTTTCCGATGGAATACCGCCATCCCTCCGAGATCATGGACGAGATCGCGCGGCTCACCCCGAGCTTCGCCGGCGTGTCTTATGCGAAGCTGGAGGCGGTGGGTTCAGTGCAGTGGCCCTGCAACGAGGCTGCGCCGCTGGGCACGCCGATGATGCATGTGGACCGCTTCGTGCGTGGCAAGGGCCGCTTCATGATCACGGACTTCGTGCCGACGGATGAGCGCACGGGGGTGAACTTCCCACTGATCCTGACCACCGGGCGCATCCTGTCCCAGTACAACGTGGGCGCCCAGACGCGGCGGACGGAGAATAGCCGCTGGCACGGGGAGGATGTGCTGGAGATCCATCCCTTCGATGCCGAGCATCGCGGCATCCGGGATGGGGAGCTGGTGGCGCTGGAAAGCCGCTCAGGCGAGATCGCTCTCCGCGCTGTTGTCAGCGAGCGGATGCAGCCGGGGGTCGTCTACACCACCTTCCACCATGCGGCGACGGGCGCGAATGTGGTGACCACCGACTACTCGGACTGGGCGACGAATTGCCCGGAATACAAGGTGACGGCGGTGCAGGTGCGGCGGACGAACCAGCCCTCGGCCTGGCAGGAGGAGTTTGCGGCGGGCGAGAGCACTTTGAAGCGGATCGAGGTGAGGTTTGATGTTCCTGCCGCCGAGTAGCCGGCCGACGGATGCGCTGGTGGTGGGAGCGGATGGTGACATCCGGCCCGTGCAGCGCGCGGTGCCGGAGGAAGTCCCGGTCAGCCTCGTCTATTCCTCGGTTCCCTTCGCCGTGATGATGCTGACGCCCTCGGATCTCGATGATTTTGCCTATGGCTTCAGCCTGACGGAAGGGATCATCACGGATGCGGCGGGCATCCGGGAGGTTGCGGTGGAGGAGGAGGCGCGCGGGCTTCGGCTGGCTATCCGCCTCGCCCCTGGTGCGTTGACCCTGCATCTGGCGAGGCGGCGGTCGATCGCGGGGCGGACGGGATGCGGGCTCTGCGGCATCGAGGAACTGGACCAGATGCCGCAGGCCTTGCGCCCCGAGGGCGCGGCGCCGGCCATCGACGTGCCGGCCATTCGCAGGGCCCTGGCGGCGCTGGAGGAAGCGCAGCCGCTGAATGACGAGACGCGGGCGGTTCATGCGGCCGCCTTCGCACGGGCAGATGGCTCGCTGGTTGTGGTGCGCGAGGATGTCGGGCGGCACAATGCGCTGGACAAGCTGGCGGGGGCGCTGATGCGCGGCGGCGTGCAGGCCGCGGATGGCTTCGTCATCGTCACCAGCCGCTGCTCCTTCGAGCTGGTGGAGAAGGCGGCATCGATCGGCGCGCGGACCCTGATCGCGATCTCGGCGCCGACGGCGCTGGCGCTGGATCGGGCCCGGGCGCTGGACATGAACCTGGTAGCGGTGGCGCGGCGGGACACGGTTTCGGTGTTTCATGGCATGGACCGCGTGCGGCAGGCGGTCGGGACATGAGCGGCGACGAGAAGCTGGTCCGCATGGCCAACCAGATGGCGGATTTCTTCCGCTCCTACCCGCCGGAAGAGGCGCGGGCGGGAATCGCCGATCACATCCGGTCCTTCTGGAGCCGGGTTATGCGGGAGGGGCTGCAGGCCCGCATCGCGGCGGGTGGGCAAGGGCTCGATCCGCTGGTGCTGGAGGCCTTCGGTGCCGAAGCCAGAGGTGAGAGCCCGATCCAGAAGGAAACAGCCGGCCCGGAACAGGTGGGCCAGCTGGGCAGCGATGCCGGCTGAACGGCCGGCCCACGGGCTTTTGCGCGGGGGCTTCTGGCGGAGCCCCCCTCCCCTCGCTACACCTTCTGCCTCTTGGCGAGGAGGACCGCATGAAGATCACTTGGTTCGGGCACTCGGCTTTCCGGCTGGAATTCGGCAGCTCGGTGGTGCTGATCGATCCCTTCCTGACGGGCAACGGCAGCTTCAAGGGCACGGTCGAGGAAGCATCGAAGGGCGCCACCCATGTCGTGCTGACCCATGGGCATGGAGACCACACGGGCGACACGGCCGCCATTGCGAACGCGACGGGCGCGAAGGTCGTGGCGAATGCGGAGCTGTGCCAGTATTTCGGCCGGAAGGACCTGAAGAAGCTCGACCCGATGAACACGGGCGGCACCACGGACCAGGGCGAGTTCACCGTCTCGCTGACCATCGCCTTCCACTCTTCGGCGGCGATGGATGAAAACGGCGTGCTCCAGGACCTGGGCCTGCCGAACGGGGTGGTGATCACGCCGAAGGACCAGGGCCAGCCGACCGTCTACCACATGGGCGACACCGACGTGTTCTCCGACATGGCGCTGATTGGCGAGATGTACCGGCCGAAGGTGGCGATGGTGCCGATGGGTGATCGCTTCACCATGGGCGCCCGTGGCGCGGCGCTGGCCATGCGCCGCTTCCTGCCGGATGTGCCGGTGGTGGTGCCCTGCCACTACGCCACCTTCCCGATCCTCGCCCAGTCGGCGGATGACTTCGTTCGCGAGATGGGAGACCAGGGCCAGCGGGTGCGCGTGGTGAAGCCGGGCGAGGCTTTCGAGGTTTGAGCTTGCGGGGCGCCGGAGGCGCCCCGCCTTTCACGCGGCCGGGATGAGGTGCCCGGCCGTGGGGTTCCAGGAAAGGGCGATCTCACTGTCCTCGGCGATGCCCTGGGCAGCGAGGCCGGGCAGGCGAGCACGCAGCGGCGTCTCTCCGGCACGGCCGATGATCAGCGCGCTGTCGCCGAAATGCACGACGGTTTCAACCTGCATGCGGCAGGTGTTGGCGGCGCCCTCCGCCGCCAGGCCCAGCACCTCGGGGCGGAGCAGCAGGGTGGCGGCCTCGCCCGCGCGCCGGCCGGGCTGCGCTGGAAGGCGCACGGGGCCAATGCCGGGGATCTCGCCGGTGCCGGCGGCAGGGTCGGTGAGGCGCAGGGGCAGCAGGTTGCTATCGCCAACGAAGCGGGCAACGAAGTCGTTCACCGGGCGGTCATAGACATCAAGCGGTGTGCCGGCCTGCTGCAAGCGGCCGCCCTCGAAGACCACGATGCGGTCTGACATGGCCATGGCCTCGGACTGATCATGCGTCACGAAGATGGTGGTGACGCCGAGGCTGCGCTGGATGCGCTTGATCTCGATCTGGAGGTTCTCGCGCAGGTTCTTGTCCAACGCGCCGAGCGGCTCGTCGAGCAGGAGCAGCGCCGGGTCGAAGACCAGGGCGCGGGCCAGGGCCACGCGCTGCTGCTGGCCGCCCGACATTTCACGCGGGTGGCGCTCGGCGAAATGCTCTAGCCCGACCAGGGCGAGCATGGCGCGCGCCTTTTCCGTCGCCTGGGCCTTGGGCAACTTCCGCATCTGCAGCGGGAACATCACGTTCTGCAGCGCCGTGCGATGGGGGAAGAGGGCGTAGTTCTGGAAGACGATACCGATGCCGCGCTTGTGCGGTGGGACACGGCCGATGGAGACGCCATCGACCAGGATCTCGCCCTCGCTCGCCGCCTCGAAGCCAGCGATGAGCATCAGCGTGGTGGTCTTCCCCGAGCCGCTGGGGCCAAGGAAGGTGATGAACTCCCCCTTCCCCGCTGTCAGGTTCACGCTGTCCAGCGCACGGCTGCGCCCGTCATAGCTCTTGGAAAGGTTTTTCAGCTCCAGATAGGGCTTGGTCACGGGCGGGATTCCGATCGGCGGCGCGACAGGGTGCGCCAGAGGACGGGCACGATCACCAGCGCGGCGACGGCCAGGAAAAGCAGGGTGGAGACAACGGCGATCACCGGGTCCGCCGTGGTGCGGATGCTGTCGAACATCTTGCGCGGCAGGGTCTCGGTGTCGCGCCCGGAGATGAAGAGGGCGACCACTGTCTCGTCGAAGCTCTGCACGAAAGCGAAGAGGGCGGCGGCGGCGAAGCCGGGCCAGAGCACGGGCAGGGTGACATGGCGGAAGGTGGCGGCCGGGCTCGCGCCGAGCGACATGGCCGCGCGCTCCAGGCTGCGGTCGAAGCCCTTGAGGTTGGCCGAGAGCACCAGGAAGGCCATGGGCACCGAAAGGGCAGTGTGGGCCAGGATGATACCCGGGAAGGTCTGCAACAGGCGGATATCGGCCAGGAAGGCGTAGTAGCCGATGGCCATGACGATATGCGGCACGGCCAGCGGCAGCATCAGCATCACGTTCACCAGCCCCTTACCCGCGAAACGGTGGCGGACCAGGGCGAAGGTGGCGGGGGTGACGAGCAGCACCGTCAGGATGGAGACGGCCGCGGCGATACCGAGGCTGTTCAGCGTCGGGCGCGTCCAGCGGGCATCGCTGAAATAGGCGCTGTAATAGCCCGTCCACCAGCCGGGAGGCGGGAACTCCAGTGACACGGCCGTGCTGAAGGACATCGGCACGACAATGAAGAGCGGGGTCGCGACGAAGGCGAGCACGAGCGCGCCGAGAAGGATGAGTGCCAGGCGCATCGCGTCAGCCCCAGAGCCGGTCGAGGCCGAAGCGGCGGTGATAGAGGCCCAGCACGACGAGCGTGCTGGCCAGCAGCACCATCGCCATGGCGGAGGCTTCGCCGAAGGCCAGGAACTCCTCCACCTGCTGGCCGATCACACCCGCCACCATTTGCTCCCGCGGGGAGCCGAGCAGGATGGGCGTGACGTAGAAGCCGAGGCAGAGGACGAAGACGAGAGTGAGGCCGTTCGCGATGCCGGGCGCCGCCAGCGGCAGCACGACATGGCGGATGACCGAGAGCGGCGTGGCGCCGAGGCTTGCCGCGGAGCGCGGCAGCGAGGGCTCGATGCGCTTCAGCACGCCGTAGAGGCTGAGGACCATGTAGGGCAGCAGGATATGCGTCATCGCCACGGTGGAGCTGAAGCGGGTGAAGAGCAGTTCCGGCGCCTCGAAGCCTAGCCATTGGACGAATTGCGCGATGGGGCCACGGTTGCCGAGCAGCACCATCCACGCATAGGTGCGGACGAGGAAGCTGGTCCAGAAGCTCATCGTCACCACCACCATCATGGCGGCCGCCATGCCGCCCGGCGCGGCGGCCATGGCATAGGCCAGCGGGAAGCCGAGCAGCAGGCAGCAGAGCGAGACGACCAGCGCGGTGAGGAAGGTGTCGAGCAGCACGCGCAGATGGAAGCCATCCGTCGCGATGTCCACGTAATGGCCGAAGCCGAACTCGGGATCGGTCACGCTCATCACCGCCACCTGGGCAAGCGGAACGAGGAAAAAGGCCGCCAGGAAGACCATCAGCGGCGCGAGGAGCAGCCAGGACTTCAGGCTGCTCCCTCCTGCCTGCTTCTCCGGGCTGGCGGTGACGGCGGCGCTCAAGTGCCGATCCAGCGCTCGAAGCGCTGGGTCGCGGCGTTCACGTCACCGCCGAAGTTCAGGATGTCTTGCTCGAACACCTTGTCCTTGTAGGCGGGGGCCGTCGGCATGCGCGCTGCCTCGGCGGCGCTGACATGGTTGAAGGCCGCGGGGTTCAGCGGGCCGTTCAGCGAATCCCGGCAGAAGCCGGCAACACGCTCCGGACGGATTGCGGCCTCGAGAAAGCGCAAGGCATTGTCGCGGTTGGGCGTGCCGCGGGCGACAACCCAATAGGCGCGCTCGATCTGCGCCTGGTTCCAGACGATCTCGACCGGCTGGCCCTGGTCGATCAGCTCCAGCGTGCGGGCGTGCCAGAGGGCGATGCAGTCGATCTCGCCGTCCCGCAGGAGCTGCTGCGACTGCTGGCCCTGGGTCCACCACACGCGCACCGCGGGCTTGATCTTGTCCAGGCTGCGGAAGGCGCGGTTGAGGTCCAGCGGGTAGAGCTTCTCTGTCGGCACGCCATCGGCAGCCAGGGCGATCGGCAGGATGCGCGAGGCATAGCGCTGCATGCAGCGGGAGCCGGCGAATTTCTGCGTGTCCCAGAACTCGGCCCAGTTCTGCGGACCGCCATTCGGATATTTGGACTTCTGGTAGGCGATCACCGTCGCGAAGGCGTGGCTGCTGGCGCCATTCTGGAAGGCGGCGCCGGCAAAGGGCGGGCTCTTCACCAGATCCGTGTTGTCCAGCTTCTCCACGAGGTTCGCCTGGTTGGCGCGGATGATCTCGCCGGCGCCCAGGGTGGTGACGTCGAACTCATAGGCGCCGCTGCGGACCTGCTGGGCCAGCTTGGCGAAGGAGACCGGGGATACCGGGCGGATTTCGATGCCCGTATCCCTGGTGAAGGGCTCGAACAGGTTCTTGATCGCGGCGCGTTCCCAGATGCCGCCCCAGGTGTTGACATGCAGCACCTCGGCCGCGCGGACGCGCCGGAAATACGGCGTGGCGAGACCCGCCACGGTGCCGGCACCCAGGGTCAGGGTCGCGCGGCGGGTGAAGCCCTTCTGTGCCATCCTTGCCTCCTCAGTTCGTGCGGAACGTGGCGGCGTAGAGCCGCATCCAGTTGCCCCGGATGATCTGCTCGATCTCCTGCGGCTGGAAACCCACCTGGCGCAGGCCGTCAGGGATCTGACCAAGGCCCGAAACGCCTTCGGCGAGCCATTCGGCTTTGGGCGTGCGGATCGGCTTGCCGGCGGATGAGGCACCATGATCGATGCCGCGCGTCCAGCGGCCCATGCGCATCCAGGCATAGTCGGCAGGCGTGTTGTCATGGCCGTAATCGGTACCGATGGCGACCGTGTCGAGGCCTGCGATGTCCACCGTCCGCGCCACCATCTCGCACCAGTTCTTCACCGAGGCGCAATAATAGTCACCGGTGATGTTGCGGTAGACGGCGCAGCCCATCACCCCGCCGCTGTCGCGCAGGGCGTGCAGGATGGCATCGCCCTTGTTGCGGCTGTGCGGAACGAGGCTGGTGGCATTGGCATGGGTGACGGCAATCGGCTTCTCGGAATGCGCGATGGCCTCCAGTGTCGTCCGCTCGCCGACATGGGAGCAGTCGATGAGCATGCCGGCGCGGTTCATCTCGCGCACCACTTCCCGCCCGTAGCGGGCGAGGCCGCTGTCGCTCGGCTCGTAGCAGCTGCCGCCGACGGCGTTCTGGTTGTTATAGGTGAGCTGGACGACGCGCACGCCGAGTTCCGCGAACATCTCCACCAGGCGGATGCGGCCGCCGAACAGGTCCGTGTTCTGGAAACCGAGGATGATGGCGGTGCGGCCGGAGGCGTTCACCGCCTCGACCTCGGCGGGGGTGCAGGCGACGGCGCAGGTTTCCGCATTCTCCGCGATCAGGTCGCGCCAGCGGCCGAGGGCGTCGAAGGACTCCATCGGGTCCTCCCAGAAGCCGCAGGTCACGGTCACGGCGCCGATCTTCCCACGGCGTAGGGCAGCGAAGACCTCCGGCGTGAAGTGGCCGCATTGCAGGCCGTCGATGAGCATCGGCCGCAGGCCGCCATTGGACATCGGCTGAGGGCCTTCAGTGGGCATCGGCGGATTCCGGCTTGGTGCTGATGAGGAGGGAGATATCGGTGTCGTCGTCATGGTCGCTGCGGCCAATGATGCGGCCATCGGGCTGGACGATCACCGGGCCGGCATGGCGGCGGGATTCCGGCGTGTCGGTGGACAGGGCCGTGTTGGATAGGTGGTGCAGCGCCCACCAGAGTTCGGGCTCCACCGTCACGCCCTGGCGCAGGGCACGGTCCAGCACGGCGTCCCGCGCATCGGGCGCGGGGATGGCGAGCAGCGTGGTGCCGGGCGCGTCCGTGCGGCGCAGCGCGGCCTCCCGCCCCGTGGCCGGGCCGGTGCAGGCGCCTTCCGCCGCGAAGACGGAAAGGCCGTGGCGCGGGCCGAGGGCGCAGGCGGCGCGCAGTTCCTCGGGGTCGAGCAGGTTGGTCACGCTGGCCATGGCTGAGCCTTCGCGCGCGGCAGCCTCACCCAGCGCATCGAGGATCATGGGCAGGACGGTCCAGGTGTGCTGGCCGCCGGCATCCGCGGCCAGCACGCCGGGCGCGGCTTCGGTGATGCGCAGCGCGGCGGGATCGGCGGCGCGCAGATCCTCGAAGCGCTGGCGCAGCAGCGGCAAGCCGCCGAGGCCGGCGGCGGCGGCGTAGAGCACCACGTCGCGCACCGCCGGGATGGAGCCGGCCGGCAGGGCGGTCAGGAGGAGGATGCGCTCCACCACCAACCTCACCTCGCGCGGCAGAAGCGTAACGGGGCCTTCGGAACAGGCGGCGCTCATGCTTCCGGCTCCGGCGGATAGAACCAGTCGGGATCGGCGCCGGCCGCGAGATCGGCGGCGGTGGGAGCCCCGTGGAAGAGCACACCGCGCAGGTTGCGGGCGAGGTAGTCGCGCGTCTTGTCGACGCCGTGGATTGCCACGTTCATCAGGCGCACGAGATGCGCGGGGACGAAGTCATCGCCCATGATGTTCGTCTGCGGCTGGTGGTAGCGCAGCCCGGCGAGGCTCTGCACCCGGGCGGTGATTTGGCGCAGGTCCGGACGGGCGAGGAGAAGGCGTGCGACGGGCTCGGACGGACCGCGCGTCGCGAGTGCGGCATCCAGCGCCTGCACCAGGCCCGGCACGTCGAGGCCAAGATTGAAGGTGCCGGGCGGCACCTCGTCCTTCGGGCCGCGGCGGGGCTCCTCGGCGGTGGCGGACTTGTACCAGACATGGGCGTAGGCGGCGGGGGCCGTCAGGTCCAACGCCAGGGCCCAGGCGTATTCGCGCCGGAGGATGTCGCGCAGGGCGGACACCGTCATGGCCGGGCGAACCTCCATCTCCTCGCTGACGGTGGTCGATCGGGCGAGGCGGTCGGCTTCCTCCGGCACCAGCTCGATCATCAGGGACAGCAGGGTTTCCTGCGTTTCGGGATGGAAGCGGGCGCCGACCTGCTGTGCCAGCTCGTCGAGCGGATAGGTGGCACTGCTCCCCTGCTCGCGCAGGGTGGCGACGAGACCGGCCACCTCCTCCAGCTGCTCCGCGATCAGCGCGCTGGGTGCAAAGGCGTCATAGACCATGCGGTCCTCGCGCCGGAACCGGGCGGCGCGGCGCAGGAGGGATTCGAGGCGGGCCAATCGCTCGTCGCCCGCGCGCAGGGGCAGGGCGCGGGCGGCGGCGATGCTGTCCTCGCGCGCGCCGATCCAGGCGTCGATCAGGCGTGGATGGTTGTTGATGAAGAGGATCAGGCCCAGGGCGGAACCGTTACCGATGCCGAGGAAACGGCGGATCTCCGGTGAGAGCGAGACAGCCTGCGACGATTGCAGCGCGGCCAGGCGGTTCGCGAGATCGGCGGCGAATTCGCGCATCATATAGGCAGCGAGCATCTGCGCGGCGAGCGGGCGGCGCAGCGCGTGATTTTTCTCCAGCGCGAGGAAGGAGCGCGTGCCGAAGGTGCCGTTGCCGTCCAGCCCCGTGTTGCGCATCAGGTAGCAGGATTGCGCGACCAGGGCGGGTTCGGGTTGCCGGCCGGAGGCGAGCGCCTCCACCGTCGCGTCGAAGACGCGCATGCTGCGGTTGGAGCGGCACCAGATGAGCGTGCCGGGGGTGGCGCGGCCGGCATAGAGCTTGGGCAGCTCGCGCCGCGTCGCCTCGATCACCGCCTCATCCGCCACGCCCTCGACCAGCGCGCCGGTCATGTCCCAGGTGCGGCCGATGATCCGGCCCGTGCGGCCGGCGCGCTTCGGCGTGTTGGAGAAGGCGAGAAAACTGAAGGTGCCGCCGGGCGTCTCGATCTCATAGATGGCGGTGCCGGCGGAATCGGCGCCGATGTCGAAGCGGCGCGTCATGATCTTCCAGCGCTCGCGGATTGCCTGCACCATCAGCGCACGGGAGGCGCTGACGCGGCTGGGCTGGAGGGCGGCGAGGCGCTCGGGGCGCATCAGGACTTCGGGATCGCGCGGTGCGGGCACCGCGGCAGTGATCGGAAGCGCGGCGCTCACGCGGGGCGGCCCTCCATGATGGCGCGCAGGGCTTCGGCTGCCGCACGCAGGGGTTGGATCCAGCCATCCGGCGCGAAACGCTGCACCGGGGCAACGAGGGAAAGGGCGGCGACGCAGCTGCCGTCATGGCCGAAGACAGGCACGGCCGCCGCACGGATGCCTTCCATGGTCTTGCCGCTGGAGATGGAATGGCCGCTCTCGCGCACCGCCTCCAGGATTGCGGGGTCGAGCTCCGGCGCCAGCCTTTGGGCCTTGGCGGGATCGACATAGGCGAGGAGCACGCGGCCGGAGGCGCTGCCGCCCAGCGACATGGTGGCGCCCACGCGCATCTCCACGCGCAGCAGGCCCTGCGGCTCCACGCGCTGCACGATGCAGGGCTCGTCATCCTCCAGCACGGCGAGGGACGCGGCTTCACCGGTTTCGGCCGTCAGCGCCTCGAGGATCGGCAGGGTACGGGCGCCAAGGCCGGCCTGCTCGGTCGCCGCCTGTGCCACGCGGGCGGCACGGAGAGTGAGGCGAAAATGGCCTTCGGAGGTCTGCTCGACCCAGCCGCCGGCGATGAGGGTGACAAGGCGCTGGTAGATCGTGGCGCGGCCGATCCCAAGCTCGCGCGAAAGGGTGGCGAGGCGAACCGCCTGACGGCTGCGACCGAGATGGTCGAGCAGCGCCAGCGTCTTGAGCGCAGAGGAGAGCGGGCGGACGCCGGAAGCCGGCGAGTCCTCATCCTCCTGCGTCTCAGTGCCACGCGGCATGTATTCCATCCAAAGACGTTGTATTCGATCCAGAGCGATAGTCGAACTGTCATCGATCCACGTCAAATCCTTTTCACAATCCTGCGCATTTTCCGCGCGAGGCGGTGCGGCCCCGACGGGTGGCATCGGGACCGGCCATGAGCTCGGATCGGACGGGACTGGCTAGCGGGCTGGGCGTGCTGCCGGAATCGGTCTCAGCGGCCGCGGGCGCGCGGGTCCAGGGCGTCGCGCAGGCCGTCGCCGAAAAGATTAAAAGCGAGGACGACGAGGAAGATCGCGAGGCCCGGATAGATTGCCATCCAGGGTGCCTGGGTGAGGAATCGCTGCGCGGCGTTCAGCATCGAGCCCCAGGAGGGGTTGGGCGGCTGCTGCCCAAGACCGAGGAAGGAAAGTGAGGCCTCGGCGATGATGGCCTCCGCGATGGCGAGCGTTGCCTGCACCAGCAGCGGCGGCACGATATTCGGCAGCACATGGACCATGGCGATCCGCCAGGGCGGGTTGCCGAGGGAGCGTGCGGCTTCCACCCACTCGGTCGCCTTTGCCTCCATCGCCATGCCGCGCGCGAGGCGCACGAAGATGGGGCTGGCGGAGATGGCGATGGCGAGCATCGCATTCTCCAGCGCCGGACCGAGGAAGGCCGCGAGGGCAATGGCGAGAATGAGGAAGGGCACCGACAGCATGGCGTCAGTGACGCGGGAGATGATCGTGTCCACCCATCCGCCGGTGAGGCCTGCCAGCAGGCCAAAGGGCACGCCGAGCAGCAAGGCGGCAGTGACCGAAAGGGCGCCCGCCAACAGCGAGGCCCGCGCGCCCCAGAGGACGCGGGAGAGCACGTCCCGTCCGTTCTCATCCGTGCCGAACCAGTGGAGTTCCGAGGGCGGCTTGCGGATGCGCGACCAGGAGGTGGCGACAGGGTCATAAGGCGCAATCCAGGGAGCAAGGACCGCGGCCAGCACGAAGACGATGACAATGATGAGGCCTAGCACCGCAAGGCGGTGGCGCAGGAAGCGGCGCAGAGCGCGGCGGCCCGGGCTGTCCGCCTTCGCCACGGCCGGTGCGGCGGTGGTCGCGCTCATGCCGCGCGCAGCCGCGGGTTGATCGCCATGTAGAGCATGTCCCCGATCAGGGAGAGGCTAACGAAGATAACCGCGGTGGTGACGACGACACCCTGCACCACCGGATAATCCCGATTGAACACGGCATCCACGATCAGCTTGCCGAAGCCGGGAATGGAGAAGATTTGCTCCGTCAGCACGGCCCCGGCCAGCAGGCGGCCGAGTTCAATGGTGCCAAGGGTGACGACGGGGATCAGCGCGTTGCGCAGGGCGTGGCGCCCGATGACGGTGCGCTCCGGCAGGCCCTTGGCGCGGGCGGTGCGGACATAATCCTGGCCCAGTGCGCCGATCATGGCGGCGCGGGTGTGGCGCATGAACACGCCGGCGATGCCGCCGCCCAGCACGAAGGCCGGCATGATGGTGGTGGCCAGGGACTGCCGCCAGTCCTCCGACAGCGGCACATAGCCGGAGGGCGGCAGCCAGCCGAGCTGCACGCTGAAGAGCAGGATCATCATGATCCCTAGCCAGAAGTTCGGCGTGGAGATGCCGGCAAGCGCGATGCCGTTCGCTGCCCAGTCCGCCGGGCGATCCCGATAGGCGGCGGAGATGACCCCCGCAGGCACACCGATAGCGACCGCAATGACGAAGGCCATGGTGCCGAGCTGCAGCGTGACCGGCAGCTTCTCCAGGATCAGCGATCCGACAGGTTGCCGGATGCGCCAGGAAAAGCCGAGATCGCCATGCAGCAGGCGCCAGAGCCAGGCGGCGTATTGCTCCCACACCGGGCGGTCGAGCATCAGCTCGGCGCGGATCTCAGCCAGCACCTGCGGGTCGCCCCGCTCCTCCCCTGCCATGATGATGGCAGGGTCGCCGGGCATGAGCTGCTGCAGGGCGAAGATCATGACGGAAAGGATCAGCAGGGTGGGGATGATCTGCCCCAGCCTGCGCAGCAGCCAGCCCCACATGGCGCTACTGCAGCCGCATGCCCTGGACGCGGATGAGGCCATCCGGCACCAGGGTGAAGCCTTGCAGCCGCGCCGTATGCGCCATGATGATCTTTGGGTGCCACAGATAGGCGCGGGCGCGGTCCTGCGTCAGCGCGAGGCGAAAGGCCTGGGAGTAGAAGCTGGTGCGCTTGGCGGGATCGCTCTCGGTTCGGGCCTGGTCAAGTAGCGAGTCCACTTCGGGGTTGGCGTATTTGCCGTCGTTCTGCGCGCCCCGGCTGTGCATGAAGGTCCAGACATTGCCATCGGGATCGGGGCGGCCGGACCAGCCGTTGAGATAGGCCTGATAGTCGCCGCGCACCGCGGCCTGAAGGGCGGAGGCGAATTCGGTGGCAACCACGCGAACATCGAAGCCGGCCTCCGCGGCCATGGACTGGATGACCTCGCCGGCCTGGCGCATCTCGGGGCTGTTGGCCAGCATCAGATCGATGGTGACGGGCGTGCGGACGCCGGCCTCGCGCAGCAGGGCCTTGGCGCGTTCGAGGTTGCGCGCGGTGACGGCCAGATCGCGCACATGCATGGCCGATGCGGGCGGGATCGGCTGGGAGGCGGGGGTGTGAAGGCCCTCATACACCACCTGGATCAGCGCTTCGCGGTCGATGGCGAGGTCGAAGGCCTGGCGCACGCGGGCGTCCTGGCCAAGCGGCGTCTGGCTGCGGGCTCCGTTGCCGATGTTGAAGATAATGTTCCAGTAGCCCAGCCCGTCCACGGTGGAGAGGCGCAGGCGCCGGTCGCCGCGGATGCCGGGCACGTCGCTCGGGCTCGTGACCTCAATCAGGTCCAGCGTGCCGGATTGCAGGTTGGCCAGCCGCGCGGTGCTGTCGGTGATGGGCTGGAAGGTGACGCGATTGAAGTGGATATTCGCGGCGTTCCAATAGCCCGCGAAGCGTTCCAGCACGATGCGGTCCTGCGCCACACGCTCGACGAAGCGGAAGGGGCCGGCGCAGACGGGTTTCGCCCCGAAGTCGCGGCCGGCGGCTTCAGCGGCCTTGGGGCTGACGATCATCCCGGCACGGTCGGTGAGCTGGCTCAGGAAGGGCGAGGAGGGCTGCTTCAGCCGCAGGCGCAAGGTGGTGGGGCTCACCACCTCCACGCTCTCCAGATCGGTGATTTCGCCGCGGCGGAAGCTGCCCTGCATGGAGAGATGGCGCATGAGGGAGTAGCGGACGGCCTCGGCGTCCATCTTCTCGCCATCATGGAAGCTGACGCCTTCGCGCAGGGTGATGAGAAGGGTCTTCGGATCCTCCCAGCGATGGCTGGTGGCGAGCTGGGGGATGATCTCCAGCTTGTCGTTGATGTCGAAGAGCTTGTCGCAAAGGCTGGCGAAGACGATGCGCCCGACGAAGGAACGCGCCAGCGTGGGGTCCAAGATGTCCGGATCCTCGCGCAGGCCGATGCGGAGGTTCGGCAGGTTCGATGCTGGGGCCTGGGCTTGGGCGGTCCCGGCGAGGACCGTCGCCGCAATGGCGAGCGGCGCGAGGATGCGGGCGGTCATGCGGCGTTTCCCATGTCTGGCTTGGGGGCGAAGAAGGCTTGCAGGCGGGCCAGCCGGTCGCCGGCAGGGTGCTCGGTGGCGGGCGGCGCTGCCGGCAGCACGTCCTGGAAATGGCAGGCGGCGCGGTGCGTGGGCGTGGCAGCGGTGGCGCCGGCAACCAGGGGCGGATCCTGCTCGCGGCAGATCGCCTGCACATGCGGGCAGCGTGTGTGGAAGCGGCAGGCGGCGGGGGGCGAGATGGGGCTGGGGAGGTCGCCCTGCAGCGGGGCCCCCTTCCCGCCTGCGCCGGGGACGGAGGCCAGGAGCGCACGAGTGTAGGGATGGCGCGGCGTGGCGAAAACATGCTCCGCCGGCCCCTCCTCCACGATCCGGCCGAGATACATCACCACCACGCGGTCCGCGACATGGCGCACCACGGCAAGGTCATGGCTGATGAGCATGAAGGCAAGGCGGAACTCGCGGATCAGGTCCTGCAGCAGGTTGATGACCTGGGCCTGCACGGAGACATCGAGCGCGCTGACGGGCTCGTCGCCCACGATCAGGCGAGGTCCGCTGGCCAGGGCACGTGCGATCGCAATGCGCTGGCGCTGCCCGCCAGAGAATTCATGCGGCCAGCGATCCGCGTGCTCGGGGCGCAGGCCGACGCGGGAGAGAAGTTCCTGCACCCGCGCCCGCTCGCCGGCGCGGGGCACGATGCCGTGCAGGCGCAGCGGCTCGGCGACCGCCTGCCCCACCGTCATGCGTGGATCCAGGCTGGCATAGGGATCCTGGAAGATCATCTGCATGTGCCGCCGCTGCTGGCGCAGCGCGGCGGGAGGCATGGCGCGCAGATCTGTGCCGGCGAAGCGGACGCTCCCTGCGTCAGGCTCGTCCAGGCGCAGGGCGAGGCGGCCGAGGGTGGACTTGCCGCAGCCGCTTTCGCCAACCACGGCCAGCACCTCTCCCTCACCGACCGTGAGGGAGACGCCATCCACCGCGCGCACGGCGCCGCGCCGACGCCCGAGGCTGTCGCGCACGGGGAAGTGGCGGACGACGCCATCCAGCTGCAGGAGGGGCGCGGCGCTCACGCAGCCTCCAGGATCTGCTCGAGGGGCGCACGGTGGCAGGCCGCACGATGGCCGGGGCCGACGTCGTAGAGCGGCGGCTTTGTGTCGCAGACGGCTATGCGGAAGGGACAGCGGGACTTGAAGCGGCAGCCCTCGGGCGGATTGGCGAGATCAGGCACCGTTCCCTCCACCGTCGCGAGACGCGTGCCGCGCGGGCCGTCCAGCCGCGGCGCGGCGCCGAGCAGGCCAACGGTGTAGGGATGCTGTGGCGTTGCCAGCACCTGCGCGGCAGGGCCGATCTCGGCGACGCGGCCGGCATACATCACCACCACCTCATCCGCGTGATCCGCGACCACGCCGAGGTCATGGGTGATGAGCAGGACAGAGGTGCCGGTGCCGGCGCGCAGCTCGTCCAGCAGGGCGAGGATCTGCGCCTGCACGGTGACGTCGAGCGCAGTGGTGGGCTCGTCGGCGATAAGCACGCGCGGGCGGCAGGCGAGCGCCATGGCGATCATCACACGCTGCCGCATCCCGCCGGAAAGCTGGTGCGGATACTGGCGGGCGCGGCGCGCGGCTTCGGGAATGCGGACGGCCTCCAGCATCGCCACGGCCGCCTCATGCGCCTTCGCGCGATCCAGGCCCTGGTGCAGCCGCAGCGCCTCGGCCACCTGATCGCCCGCGGTGAAGGCGGGGTTCAGGCTCGTCATTGGCTCCTGGAAGATCATGGCTAGATCGGCGCCGCGCAGCTTCCGGCGTTCCTCGGGTGGCAACTCCGCGATCTCGCGGCCTTCCAGGCGGATCGTGCCCTCCACCGTTGCGCTGGGCGGCAGCAGGCCCATCACGGCCAAGGAGGCGACCGACTTGCCGCAGCCACTTTCTCCCACCAGCGCGACGGTCCGGCCGGCGGGGATGGAGAAGGAAATGCCGTCCAGCACGCGCAGTGGGCCGCGTTCCGTGCCGAAGGTGACGGCGAGGTCGCGGACCTCCAGGGCGAGGTGCGTCACTGGCCCCTTCCCTTCCGGCGCGGGAGCGCAGCATTCCCGCACAGGCTGCAGAACCCCATCGACCTCACCATCCCGTTTCCCACCATCCCGGACGCCCCGATGCGGCGCGCCACTATGGCGCAGGCCGAACATCCTGCAAGCGGATCAAGCCATCGGCCAGCAGGCGGAAGCCGGCCACCTTGCGCGACACGCCTGCCACGTTCCGCGTCTGCCAGAGGTAGATCAGCGGCAGATCCGCCCCGATCTGCTTCCATGCCTCCTCATAGGCCGCGCGACGCGTTGCGACATCCGTGGACTCCCGTGCGCGGTCCAGCGCGGCGTCCACCACGGGGTTGGAGTAGCGCGCCATGTTCAGCGCGCCGCCAGTGTGCAGGAAGCTCCAGGAATTGCTGTCCGTGTCCAGCAGACCCGACCAGCCGCCGAGCGTCATGGCGAGTTCGCCGTTGTTCACGGCGGTGAGTGCGGCGCCGAATTCGAAGGCCTTCACCTCCACCTCGAAGCCGGCCTCCGCCGCCATCGCCTGGATCACCTCGCCGGACTGCACGGCCTGCGGCGTGTTGTAGACCAGCAGCGAGACCTTCAGCGGCGTGGCGACGCCGGCCTCGCGCAGCAGGGCGCGGGCGCGGGGAATATCACGGGCGGACGGGGTGACCGAGGGGACGTGCAGTGGACTGGCAGGGGCCGTGGGCTGGGCGGCCGGCTCGTAGAGGCCGGCGACGACCACCTCGGTCAGCGCCTTCCGATCGAGCGACAGCTCGAAGGCACGTCGCACCCGCGCATCCTGCGCCAGCGGCGTGCGGGCCTGGGGGTGGTCGCCGAGGTTGATGGTGATTGAGCCATAACCGAGGCTGGGCGTGGAGACGAGGGCAAGGCGGCGGTCCTTCGTCACCGTCTCCGCGTCCAGCGGGGCGACCTCGGTCAGGTCCAGCGTACCGGATTGCAGGTTGGCGAGGCGCGCGGTGCTGTTCGGCATGATGCTGTAATGCACGCGGTCATAATGGATGCGGCCAGCATCCCAGTAGCCCGGGTAGCGCTGCACCACCACGCGGTCCTGCGCCACACGCTCGACGAAGCGGAAGGGTCCCGCGCAGACGGGCGCGCGGCCGAAGTCGCGCCCCGCGGCCTCCGCGGCCCTGGGGCTGACCATCATGCCGGCGCGGTCGGTCAGCACAGCAACGAAGGGCGCGAAGGGGCGCTTCATCACCACGCGGACGGTGAGCGGATCGACCACCTCCGCATGGCCCATCGCGCCGATCTCGCTGCGGCGGTAGCTGCCCTGCATGGAGAGATGCCGTTCCAGCGTGTACTTCACCGCCGCCGCGTCGAATGGCGTGCCGTCATGGAAGGTGACGCCCGACCGCAGGCGGATGATCAGGTTCTTCTCGTCTGTCCATTCGTAGCCCGTGGCGAGCATGGGCACGATGTTCAGCTTCTCATCGAAGTCGAACAACTTGTTGCAGAGCGCGGTCATGACGACCGTGCCGACATAGGTGCGGGACAGCGTAGGATCGAGGATGTCCGGATCGTCGCGCATGCCGATCCGCAGTGTTTGTGCCTCGGCGGCACCCAGGCCGGCAAGGAGCGGGAGCGCTCCCAGGAGAATGCGCAGGGCGCGGCCTGGTGAGCGGGAGGGCCGCGCCGTCTGGAAGCTGGTGGTCATATCGCCCTCCGGCCTGGAACTGCGCCGGAAAATCACGCAATCCCTGTGCCAGAGAGGAGGCTTGCAGCCCCCGATCTCCTGCTTTTAATCCGCCGCTTCTAGGGAGGCTTCCGGCGAAGTGGCAACGATCAGCCGCAGCAGGTCCCGCTTCACCTCCATCACATGCCGTCTCGTGAAGCGCGCCGCCTCCTCCGAGGCACCGCGACGGCAGATTTCGAGCAGCTCCGCATGCTCGGCCTTTGCCCGGTCCGTGCCCCCGGCGACGGCAAGCTGCAGGCGGGTATAGCGATCCGTGTTGGCGAGCAGGGTGCGCACGAGCGCCAGGGTCTGCACCCGCGCGGCCGGGCGGTAGAGCGCCAGGTGGTACTCCGTGTTCAACTCGCCCCAGGCATTGAGATCGGACCGGTCGATGGCGGCGCTGTATTCCGACAGGATGCGGGCGGCTTCGGCGAAGTCGGCCTCCGCCATGCGCGGGACGGCGCGGCGGATGAGGTCGGGCTCCAGCAGCGCCCGCAGGTCGAACAGCTCAGCAATCTCTTCTGGGGAGAGGGTGCTGACGACGGCGCCGCGATGCGCGTGGATGGTCACCAGCCCTTCGGCAGCCAGCTGGCGGAAGGCCTCCCGCACGGGAATGCGGCTAATGCCGAATTCTTCGGCCAACGCATCCTGGCGCAGCGCCTCGCCGGCGCGGAACTCGCCGGCCAGGATGCGGCGGCGCAACTCCTCCGCCGCGGATTCCACCACCGTCTGGCGTTGCAGCTTGCGGCCGGCCATCTCAGGCCGCCTTGTAGCGGCGCTGGACGAAGGCGCTGGAGGCGGCGGTCAGCGTCAGCGTCGTCACCATCAGGATGAATGCGATCGCCGCGGCGAAGGGCCAATTGTTGTTCACGGCATATTCCCGGAAGAGCATCGGCGCCATCATCTGGAAGCGCGCGCCCCCGAGAAGCAGCGGCGTGGCATAGGCGTTCATTGCCAGGATGAAGACGAGCACGGCCCCCGTAGCGAGTCCCGGCAGGGCCAGCGGCAGCACCACCAGCAGGAAGCGGCGCGAGGGTTCGGCGCCGAGGCTTTCCGCAGCTTCCTCGACGCGGGCATCAATGCCCTCGATCACGCTCTGCAGCGTCAGCACCATATAGGGCAGGTTGATCGAGAGGATGCCAAGCACGACGGCGAAGGGGGTATAGAGCAGCGCCACGCTCGAGCCAGGGTTCATGGCGGCCGCCGCGCTGTCCAGCAGCCCGCCGCGCCCGAGCACGCCCATCCAGCCCAGCGCCCGCACCGTGCTGCCGATGAAGAGGGGCAGGATGACCAGGAGCACCCCCGCCGACTTCCAGCGGCTCTGCGATCGTGCAAGGCGATAGGCGATGGGAAAGCCGAGCACCAGGCAGAGGGTCGTGGTGACCAGCGCGATCCACAGGGTCGTCCAGAGCACGCCGGTGTAGAAAGGATCATAGAGGAAGCGCAGGTAATTCTCGGGCGTCAGAGCCTCGACCATGAAGTTCGTGCGGTCATAGCGGTTCAGACTGTAGCGTGCGAGCAGCACCAGGGGCGCGACGAGTGCCCCCAGCACCACGAGCGTGGCCGGCCCAATGAGCAGGCCGGCCGTCAATCCTTGCGGACGGCGGCTCATCGCCCGTCCAGCAGGCGGCGCCACCAGTCGTTCAGGCCGTCCCGCGCGGCGGCCAGCTTGGCGTAGTCGGGCGCGATCAGCTTGGGACGCCGCTCCGGCAGGGCCAGACGCTGGGCGACCTCGCCCTCCAGTGTCGCCTGACTGCTGGTGGGGAGATAACCCATGCTGTCGGCAAAGCCGCGCTGAGCGGAGGGCTCCAGCATCGCGTTGAGATAGGCGAAGGCGGCCGCCTTGTTCGGTGCGTTCTTCGGCACGCCCATGGACGAGACATAGATGATGCTGCCTTCCTTCGGAAAGGCGCTCTGCACCGCAACGCCGGCCTTCCGCCAGAAGATCGTGCGAGCCTGCCAGACGGGCCCGACATCGATCTCGCCCGAGCGCAGGGCGGGGGCGAAGGCATCGGTGACGGTGTAGGTCCTGTTGCCGTCCTTCACGAGTTTTTCTAGATCAGGCTTGGCAGCATCGAAGTTCATGGCGTCGCCGGTCTTCTGCAGGGCCGCGGCCATGACGATGTAGATGAAGCTGTTGTCGAGCAGTCCGACCTTGCCCTTGAACCGGTCGGACATGAGGTCGGAGAAGGTGGTTGGCGGCGCCGAGACGCGCTCCGTGTTGTAGATGATGATCTGCGGGCTGAAGATATGCGGCAGGGCGTAGCTGTTGCGCATCTCGGGCAGGAGATGACGCATGTTCGGCACCTTGCTCTCGTCCAGCGGCTCGAGCAGCCCCGCCTCGTTCAGGTCATAGGCCTGAGGCGCCTGGGTGCAGAGGATATCCACATTGCCGCGTGGCAGCCGGCGCTGCGCGATCAGCTTCGCGACACGCGCGGGCTCTGTTCCGACATCCTGCGTCACCTCGATGTTCTTCGGCGCCAGCAGGGGTTGGTCGATGTTGCTGCCCAGCAACTTCGCATAGTCGCCGCCCCAGGTGCTGACGACAACGCGGCCGGAGGCCTGCGCCCGCGCCACATGCGGCATGAAGGGCAGCAGGCCGGCTGCGGCGCCGAGGCCGAGGAGCTGTCGCCGCGAGGCGCCGGATGGACGTTCGGTCATGGGAAGCTCCTCTCGGGGGTCAGGCGGGAATGGCGGCGCGTGCCGTAAGCGGCACGCCTGCGGCGTCAAACAGGCGTTCGCTAGCGGGGTCCCAGGTGAGCCCTGCCCGGTCGCCAGGCGCGTGGCGGCGCGTGCCGCCGCCATCGGTGGGGTCATGCAGGATCAGCCGCGTTCCATCCGGCAGGGCGAGCAGGTACTCGACATGGGCGCCGACATAGGTGGCGTCCTCCACCACGACCGTCACGCGTGCGGCGGCATCGCCCGGCGCGCAGAGCCGTGCCCGCTCGGGCCGGATGGCAAGGGTGACGGGACCTGTGGCGGCGTAGTGCCCGGCGAGCCCGATTACGGTGCCATCCGGCAGGGAAAGGCGCGTGCCGCCGGAAAGCTCCCCGGCGACGAGGTTGCTGTGGCCGATGAAGCGGGCGACGAAGGGGTTCGCCGGGCGCTCGTACAACTCCTCCTGGGTACCGACCTGCTGCACGGCGCCCTTGTCCATGACGACCAGCCGGTCGGCCATCATCATGGCCTCGTCCTGGTCATGCGTGACCATCAGTGCGGTGAGGCCGGCGGCCCGTTGCAACTGCCGGATCTCGCGCGCCACCTGCTGGCGGAGATTCGCATCCAGGTTGGAAAGCGGCTCATCCAGCAGCAGGACCTTGGGGCGGATGGCCAGGGCACGGGCCAGAGCCACGCGCTGCTGCTGGCCACCGGAAAGCTGGCGCGGGTAGCGCTCCGCCATGGAGGAAAGCTCCACCATCTCCAGCGTGGCGGCCAGGCGCTGTTCGATCTCGGGCTTCGGCAGGCGGCGCATGCGCAGGCCGAAGGTGACGTTCTGCGCCACCGTCATGTGCGGGAACAGCGCGTAGCTCTGGAACACCATGCCCATTTCGCGCCGGTATGGCGGCAGATCGGCATAATCCTGGCCTTCCAGCAGGATGCGTCCCGCGGTCGCCTCCACGAAGCCCGCGATCAGGCGCAGCGTGGTCGTCTTGCCGCAGCCGGATGGGCCAAGCAGCACCACCATTTCGCCCTGGCGCACATCGAGGTTCACGTCCTGCACGGCGGCACTGGCGCCGAAGCGCTTCGTCAGGCCTTCGATGCGGAGATATGAGGCGCTCATCAGACGATGCGGCTCAGCTTGACGTAGCGGTCCAGCAGCAGGAGCAGCCCGGCAATGACCAGGGTTTGCACCATCACCACGGCCGCCACGAGCGGGTCGATGCGGTATTCGAGATATTGCAGGACGGAGATCGGCAGCGTCATCACCCCCGGGCTGATGAGGAAGAGCGTCATCTCGATGTTCTCGAAGGAGACGATGAAGGCAAAGAGGGCGGCGGCCACGATGCCCTGGCGCATCATCGGCAGCGTCACGCGCCACAGCACGGACCAGGGGCGGGCGCCGAGATTGGCGGCGGCCTCCTCCACCGAGCGGTCGAGCCCGATCAGGTTGGCGACGCAGAGGCGAACGACCCAGGGCGTGGTGATGAGCAGATGCGCAGCGGCGAGAACAAGGTCGGAGCCGATCAGCGGCGCCTCGGTCGCGATCTCCACCTCCACCACCAGTACATAGATGGACAGGCCGATGACCACGCCCGGCACGGTCAGTGGTGAGAGCAGCAGCACGTTCAGCACGCCGCGGCCGAGAAAGCTGTAGCGCACCAGGGCGAGGCTGGCGGGGATGCCGATGGCGAGACTGCCGATGGTGGCAAGGGCCGCGATGCGCAGGCTGGTGCCGAGGGATTCGCCGAAGCGCGGAAATTCCCCGATCCGCATGTACCAGGCGGTGCTGTAGCCGGACGGCGGGAAAACCACGACCGCGTCGCGGAAGAGGCTGATATAGGCCGTCATCACCAGCGGGACGGCCATCACCAGCACGCCCGCCGTGATCAGCACCCAGACGAACACGCCCGCCGCCGTCAGGCGCGATGCCTTGATCCTTGCCGGAGCCTGCGCCGGTGTGGCCGGCGCCATGGGGGCCGCGATACCTGCCAATCCGCCTCTCCGTCATACCCCGCCGGGGCCGGGAACGTCATGCAAACGGCAAGCCACCCGGGCTGTCAATTGGATATAATGTCCTTTATAGCTTTCACTGCTTCGAGGAGGAGCCTGGCCAATGCAAGGGATCGAGACACCGGTGCCGCCGGGCAACCACACCTTCTCCTGTATCGATGGCCATACATGCGGCAATCCGGTGCGGCTGGTCACCGGCGGCGGGCCCATGCTGCGCGGCGCCACGATGAGCGAGAAGCGGCAGGATTTCCTCACGCATCACGACTGGGTCCGCCGCTCCCTCATGTTCGAGCCGCGCGGGCACAGCGTGATGTCCGGCTCCATCCTTTATCCGCCGACGCGGGAGGATTGCGACATCGCCATCCTGTTCATCGAGGTCTCGGGCTGTCTGCCCATGTGCGGGCATGGCACCATCGGCACGGTGACCATGGCGATCGAGAACGGGCTTGCCCGGCCCGAGAAGGAAGGCGAGTTGCGGCTGGACGCCCCGGCGGGCCGTATCGTGGCGACCTATGAGCGGCGTGGCGAGCATGTGGACAGCGTGCGCATCCGCAACATCGCCTCCTTCCTCGCTCTGCCGGAGGTGGAGGTGCAGATGCCGGGGATGGGGCGGCTGCGCGTGGATATCGCCTATGGCGGCAATTTCTACGCGATCGTCGAGCCGCAGCCGGGCTTCGCCGGGCTGGAGGAGTTCTCCGCCGACGACGTGCTGCGCCACAGCCCCGAATTGCGCCGCCGGCTGAACGAGATCGTCGAGGTGGTGCACCCGGATGACGACACCATCCGCGGCGTCAGCCATGTGATGTGGACCGGCAAGGCGCGCGACGGCCGTGCCCATGCACGCAACGCGGTGTTCTACGGCGACCGCGCGGTGGATCGCTCTCCCTGTGGCACCGGCACCTCGGCGCGCATGGCGCAGCTGGCAGCGCGCGGGAAGCTCTCGGTGGGCGACGAATTCATCCATGAGAGCATCATCGGCACGCATTTCGACGGGCGGGTGGAAGGCAAGGCGGTGGTGGGGAACCACGCGGCCATCATCCCCAGCATCGCCGGCTGGGCGCGCACCCATGGCATCAACACGATCTTCGTGAACGAGCGCGACCCGTTGCGCGCCGGCTTCCTCGTCTGACCGGGCGCGGCATGGGGGACAAGCCGGTCGCGGTCATCGGGGCGGGGGTGGTGGGCGTTTCCTGCGCCCTGGCGCTGCTGCGTGCCGGCAAGCGCGTGCTGCTGCTCGATCCCACGCCGCCGGGCTCGCTCTGCTCCGCGGGCAATGCGGGGCATATCGCGATCGAGCAGGTGCGGCCCCTGGCGCGGCCTGACCTGCTGGCGGGGGTGCCGCGGATGCTGGCCGATCCGCAGGGGCCGCTGACCCTGCGCTGGCGTGGCCTTCCGCGCATGCTGCCCTGGCTGCTGCGCTTTGCCGCCGCCGCGCGCCCGGAACGGGTGACGGCCGGCACGGCGGCGCTGGCGGGGCTGCTGGCTACGGCGGTGGCAGATTGGCGCGCGGCGCTCAAGGGGCCGGAGCTCGCGGGCCTGTTGCGGTACGAGGGCTCGTTTTCCGTGGCGGAAACGCCGGCCGGGCTGCGAGCGGCCAGGCAGGAGGCCGTGATCATGGCCGCCCATGGCGTGCGGCTGAAAGCGCTCAGCGCGGCTGACTTGGCGGAACGGATTCCCGGCCTCGCCGTACCGGTGGCAGGTGGGCATTTTTTTCCCAACACGGCCCATGCGGTGGAACCGTACCGGCTGGTGCGCGAGATGGCCACGCGCTTCGCGGCCGACGGCGGCGCACTGATCCGCCAGGCCGCCACCGGCTTCCGGCGCGAGGGAGACCGCATCACGGTCCTCTGCACCGAACTTGGCGAGCATCCCGTAGAGGGCGTGGTGCTGGCGGCAGGGCTGGCCAGCGCCTCCTTGGCGCCCATGCTCGGGCTCCGCCTGCCGATCACGGCGGAACGCGGCTATCACGCCATGCTGCCGCCCAATGCGGCCGCCTTGCCCTGCCCCGTGTCCTTCGCCGAGCGCGGCTTCATCGCCACGCCCATGGAGCATGGAATCCGCTTGGCCGGCACGGTCGAGCTCGGCGCCGCATGGCGCGACCCCGACTGGTCGCGTGCCGATATCCTGGTCCGGCACGCTGCCAGCCTGTTCGGCAGGCCCGCCGAGGCCTCCTCGCGCTGGCAGGGTGACCGGCCGACGCTGCCCGATTACCTGCCGGCCCTCGGCCGCGCGCCCGGCATCGCCAATGCGGTGGTAGCGACGGGGCACCAGCATCTGGGGCTGACCCTGGCCGCCACCTCGGGGCGCATCGTCGGCGCGCTGCTGGCTAGCGGCGAGCCCGGAATCGACCTGCGGCCCTTCGACCCGGCCCGCTTCGGCCGCGTGCCAATCGGATGAGGAACTGATCGCCATGCCCGGCTTCACCACGCGCCCCGAATTGCGCGGCAGCTTCGGCGCCGTCGCCTCGACGCATTGGATCGCCTCCTCCGTGGGCATGGGCGTATTGGAGCGCGGAGGGAATGCCTTCGATGCCGCCGTGGCTTCGGCGTTTGCCTTGCAGGTGCTGGAGCCGCATCTGAACGGGCCCGGCGGCGACGCGCCGATCATCGCCTGTCCGGTGGGCGCGGAGGAGCCGGTCGTGATCTGCGGCCAGGGCCCCTCCCCCGCCGCCGCGACGATGGAGCGGATGCGCGGGCTGGGGTTGGACCTCATCCCCGGCTCGGGCCTTCTGCCGGCCTGCGTCCCGGGGGCCTTCGGCGCCTGGCTGACGCTGCTGCGGGACTGGGGCACGGTTCCGCTGCGGGAAGTGCTGGAGCCTGCGATCTTCTACGCGCGGGAGGGGCATCCGCTGGTGCCGCGCATCCCCGCTGCCATCGCCTCGGTGCGGGAGTTGTTCGAGACGCATTGGCCCAGCTCGGCGGAGATCTACCTGCCGGGCGGCGCTGTGCCCGAGGCGGGGCGGCTGTTCCGCAACCCGGCGCTCGCCGCCACCTATGAGCGCATCCTCGCGGATGCCGAGACGGTGGGCGGGCGCGAGGCGCAGATCGGGCGTGCGCTGGATTACTGGTATCGCGGGCCGGTGGCCGAGGCGGTGGACCGCTTCTACCGCGAGGAGGACATCTGGGACGTCTCCGGCCGCCATCACCGCGGGCTTCTGACCGGACAGGACATGGCGGAATGGCGCGTGCCGGTGGAGCGGCCGGTCTTCGCCGATTACGGGCGCTTCCGCGTGTTCAAGGGCGGCGCTTGGTGCCAGGGGCCATCGCTCCTGCAGGCGCTGGGCATCCTCTCGGGCTTCGACCTGGATAGGATGGACCCGCTCGGCCCGGACTTCGTGCATGTGACGGCGGAGGCGATCAAGCTGGCCTTTGCGGATCGCGATTGCTGGTACGGCGACAGTGCGCCGGTTCCGCTCGGCACGCTGCTCTCGCCGGAATACGCAGCGCAACGCCGCGCACTGATCGGCGATGCGGCCTCGCATGAGTTCCGCCCCGGCAGCCCGGATGGGCGCGAGCCGGTGCTGCCGCCGCTGCACCCCGCCGGCACGCGCAAGGAGCCCCGCATCGGCACGGGCGAGCCGACGGTGGCGCGCGAGGATGCGGGTGGCGGGCTGGATCGTGCAGGCGAGCCGGTGACGACGGCGGCGGGCACACATCGCGGTGACACCTGCCATGTCGATGTGGTGGACCGCTGGGGCAACATGGTCTCGGCAACGCCCTCTGGCGGGTGGCTGCAGTCGAGCCCGGTGGTGCCGCCGCTGGGCTTCAGCATCACGGTGCGCGGGCAAATGTTCTGGCTGAAGGAGGGGCTCGCCTCCTCCATGGCGCCGCGCGTGCGGCCTCGCACGACATTGACGCCGAGCTTCGCCTATCGCGACGGCAAGCCCTATCTCGCCTTCGGCACGCCGGGCGGCGACCAGCAGGAGCAATGGTCCCTGCTGCTCTTCCTGCACCATGCGCATCACGGCATGAACCTGCAGGAATCCATCGACGCGCCGGCCTTCCACACGGACCACGCGCCCGCCTCCTTCTGGCCGCGCGAGACGTCCTACGGCACGCTGACGCTGGAGAACCGCTTCCCCGCCGCCACGGTGGAGGAGCTGCGCCGGCGTGGGCACCGGGTGACGGTCGGGGATTCCTGGTCCGAAGGCCGCCTTTCCGCCTGCGCGCGGGAGGCGGATGGGAACGGGCATATCGTGAAGGCAGCCGCCAATCCGCGCGGCATGCAGGGCTACGCGGTCGCGCGCTGAACGGGGGATCGAGCATGACGTCCTATATCTTCACCAACGGCCAGTTCCTGGAACCCGGCGCTAAGGAACTGCGCGGCGGGATGGAGGTTCTGGTCGAGGGCGACCGGATCCGCGAGGTCTCGGACAAGCCGATCACCTCTGCCTCCGCCACGCGCATCAACCTGCGCGGCAAGACGATCATGCCGGGGTTGGTGGATGCGCATGTGCATGTCATCGCCGCGATGGTGAACCTGGCGGAGAATGCGGCGCAGCCTTCTTCGCTCGCCACACTGCGGGCGGCGAAGGTGATGCATGGGATGCTCATGCGCGGCTTCACCACCGTGCGGGACCTGGGCGGCGCGGAGCCCGGCATCGCGGTTGCGGTCGATGAGGGACTGATCGACGCGCCGCGCGTGATCTGCTGCGGCAAGGCGCTGGGGCAGACCGGTGGCCATTCGGACTTCCGCAGCCGCTCGGATGATCGGGAGGGCGTTTTCGCCAATCGTGTCGGCTCACTCGGGCGCATCTGCGACGGCGTGGATGCGGTGCGCCGCGCGGCGCGCGAGGAGATCAAGAGCGGCGCGAAGTTCATCAAGATCATGGCGAATGGCGGCGTCGCCTCGCCCAATGATCCGATCCACGCCCTCGGCTTCTCGCGCGACGAGATCAAGGCCGCGGTGGAGGAGGCGGAGAATGCGGGCACCTATGTCGCCGCCCATCTCTATACGGACCAGGCGATCCGCCGTGCCGTGGAATGCGGCGTCCATTCGCTGGAGCATTGCAACCTGATCCGCTCCGAAACCGCCGAGATGGCGGTGAAGGCTGGTGCCGTCGCGATCCCGACCCTCGTCGCCTATGAGGGGCTGGCGATGGAGGGCGCGGCGCTGGGCCTCGGGCCGGATTCGGTGGCGAAGATTGAGACGGTGCGGACGGCCGGGCTGGAATCGCTTGACATCATGCGCCGCGCAGGGCTGCCCATGGCCTTCGGCTCCGACCTGCTGGGCGGGCTGCACAAGTACCAATCCATGGAGTTCGAGATCCGCGCCCGCGTGCTGCCGGTGCATGAGATCCTGGAATCAGCCACCACCCTGGCCGCGAAGCTCTGCATGATGGAGGGCGAAATCGGCATCCTTGCCCCCGGCGCGCGGGCGGACCTGCTGGTGGTGGATGGCGACCCGCTGAAGGACCTTGCCTGTCTGCAGAACCAGGGGGCAGCGCTGCTCGCAATCATGCGCGACGGCCGCCTCGTGAAGAACCAACTGAACTAGTAGCGCATCTTGTACGCCTGGCATCCATTGGCTTGATGGGGCTAACGGGCAGGCATCCTTTCTCCTGCCGGACCCCTTCTCTGGCGGCATCGCTCAGTGCTGCCGGGGCGAGCTACCGGCCTGCCCCGCCACCCCAGAGGATCACCCCGGCGCCGATCAGGCACAGTGCCGTCCCGCTCAGGTCCCAGGCATCCGGTGCCCGCCCCTCCACCGCCCAGAGCCAGGCGAGGGAGGCGGCGACATAGACCCCGCCATAGGCCGCATAAGCCCGGCCGGCGGCCGAGGCCTCCACCAGCGTCAGCAGCCAAGCGAAAAGCGCGAGCGAGGCCATGCCCGGCAGCAGCGCCCAGGCGGACCAGCCCAGCCTTCGCCATCCCCAAAAAGCAAAGCAGCCGCCGATCTCGGCGAGCGCCGCCGCGCCATAGACGATCACGGATCCCATTCCGGCAACTTGCCATGGTGCCCCCCGAGACCCCAATTGCGGCGCCATGAAGCGATTTTGGGAAGAGGCTGCCGTCCAGCCCGTCGAAGCCGGTTGGGGCATCGCCCTCGACGGCCGTCCGCTGCGCCTGCCGGGCGGCACCACCCTGCATCTGCCGAGTCGGCCCCTCGCGGAGGCCGTGGCCGCCGAATGGCACGCGGCCGGTGGTGGCAAGGGGAACGAGATGTCCATGGTGGAGGTACCCCTCACCCGGCTGGTGGGCACCGCCGTGGACCGGATCGCCCCGGACCCGGCGCCGAGCGTTGCCGCCATCGCCGAATACGGCCAGAGCGACCTGCTCTGTTACCGCGCCGAGGACCGGCGGCTGGCCGCGCTCCAGGCTGAGAACTGGCAGCCGCTGCTCGATTGGGCGGCCCTGCACCACGACGCGCCGCTGCGGGTGACCACCGGCATCACCCATGTCGCCCAGTCGCCCGATTCGCTGCGGTCCCTGCATGCGGCGGTGGCGGCCCATTCGGCCTTCGGGCTTTCGGCGCTGGGCATCGCGGTGCCGGCGATGGGAAGCCTGGTGCTGGGCCTCGCCCTTTCGGCCGGGCGGCTGGATGCGGCCGAGGCCCATCGGCTGGCGATGCTGGACGAAACCTACCAAGAATCCTTCTGGGGTGCGGATGCCGAGGCGGTGGAGCGCCGGACCCGAATCGCCGCCGATATCGCCCTGGCAGCGCGGCTGCTGGAGCTGTCCCGTTGAAGGCCCGGCTGCTGCGGATCCAGGGCCGCGTCCAGGGCGTCGGCTACCGCGACTGGCTGGTGGCGGAAGCCACCGCCGCCGGGCTGAGCGGCTGGGTACGCAACCGCGCGGACGGTTCGGTGGAGGCGCTGCTGGCCGGGGAGGAAGCCGCGGTCGGCGCCGTGCTTTTGGCCGCCCGGCGCGGGCCGCCGGCTGCGCGGGTGGACCGGATCGAGGAACGCTTCGCCGAGCCGCCTGAGGAACCGGGCTTCCTGCGCCGCCCGACGCTTTAGCGCGCGCAGTCCAGCAATGGGCCAAGTTGGCCCATGCGGCGCTCGATCGTGGCGGCCCGCCGCAGCACGAAGTCCGAGGGGCGTGCCGCCGACCAGTTCAGCGGGCTGGGCAGCACCGCCGCCAGTCGCGCTGCCTCCCGCCGCGTGAGGCCGGAGGCCGGCTTGCCGAAGAAGGCGCGGGCGGCCGCTTCGGCGCCATAGGTGCCGGGGCCGAACTCCACGATATTGAGATAAACCTCCAGCACCCGGCGCTTGGGCCAGAGCAAGGCGACCTGCGGCGTCAGCCAGGCCTCGATGACCTTCCGCAGCGGGTCACGGCCCGGCCAGAGGAGGAGGTTCTTCGCGGTCTGCATGGTGATGGTGCTGGCGCCGCGCGGGCGCTCCCCCTCAAGCCAGGCCTCGGCCTCGCCGCGCAGGGCGCGAAAGTCGAAGCCAAGGGCCTGCGCGCAGAACAGGTTGTCCTCGGCGGCGATCACCGCATGGCCCAGGACGGGCGCGATGGAGTCGAGCGGAACCCAATCCTTCCGCAGCCCCTCCCCCTGGACGGCGCGGATCAGCATCAGCGGGGTCACCGGCGGGGGCAGGACGCGGAAGACGAGGATCAGCGCCAGCGGCCCCGCCAGCAGGGCGATGGCAATCCAGGCCAGCCAGCGGCGCCAGCGCGGCTTCCCGCTCAAAATGTCCTGCCCGAGAAGCGGTGCCGACCCATGCCCCTTGGTTGCCGCCGGGCCGGTCTGCGTCAAGCGCGGCACATCTCATCTTGCGCTGCAGCACGATCTACCCCATCTTCCGCCTGTGCCCAGCGATCCGTTTGGGCCACGCTCCGGCCGCGTGAGACGGCCGCCTCGCGCAATGATGCGCGCGGCCCTGACCGGGGCGTCAGACCTTCCGATACCCTGGGATGCGACCGGACACGCGGGGCGCCTCCTTCCGCCTCGGCAGCCCCGGATGGGCTGCCCCGATTGGATTCCATGACACAGTTCAACGAGCTCGGCCTCGCGGCGCCCCTTCTGCGCGCGCTGGAGGAAGAGGGCTACACCACCCCCACGCCGATCCAAGCCCAGGCCATTCCGGCCGCCCTTTCGGGCCGGGACGTGCTGGGCATCGCCCAGACCGGCACCGGCAAGACGGCCGCCTTCGCGCTGCCCCTGCTGCACCACCTGGCCGAGAACCCGCGCCGCATGCCGGCCGGCACCTGCCGCGTGCTCATCCTCTCCCCGACCCGCGAGCTCGCCTCGCAGATCCATGAGAGCGTGCGCGCCTATGGCCGCCACATCCGGCCGCGCACCGCCATTATCTTCGGCGGCGTGCCGGAGAACCCGCAGAAGCGGGCCATGTCCACGGGCGTCGATATCCTCATCGCCACCCCGGGCCGGCTGATGGACCTGATCAACCAGCGCGCCGTGCGGCTGGACGGGATCGAGTCCTTCGTCCTGGACGAGGCCGACCAGATGCTGGACCGCGGCTTCTGGCCGTCCATCCGCAAGCTGGCGGCGATGCTGCCGAAGCCGCGCCACACGATGTTCTTCTCGGCCACCATGCCGGACGACATCGCGAAGCTGGCCCGCGAGCTGCTGCCTGACCCCGTGCGGATCGAGGTGACCCCGGTCTCCACCACGGCGGAGCGCGTGAACCAGCGCGTGATCCACACCCGTGCCGACGGCAAGCGCGCCATCCTGGCCGATCTGCTGAAGGGCGAGGGCGTGGGCCGCGCTCTGGTGTTCTCCCGCACCAAGCATGGTGCGGACCGCATCGTGAAGCAGCTGGAGCAGGACGGCCTGGCCGCCGGCGCCATCCATGGCAACAAGAGCCAGGGCCAGCGCGAGCGGGCGCTGGATGCCTTCAAGCGCGGCAGCGCGCCGATCCTGGTGGCGACCGACATCGCTGCCCGCGGCATCGACGTGGATGGCGTGACGCATGTCATCCAGTACGACCTGCCGGAGGTGCCGGAGACCTATGTGCACCGAATCGGCCGCACGGCCCGTGCCGGCGCCTCGGGCGAGGCGGTGGCCCTGGTGGCCCCTGACGAGATCGCGCTGCTCCGCGCCGTGGAGAAGCTGACCCGCCAGCAGGTTCCGGCCGAGGGTGACATCCCGACCGGCCCGGTGCCCCGCGCGCCGAACCGCCAGCAGAATCGTGGTCCGCGCCGCGATGGCGGCGGCCAGCAGCGCGGTGGCCCGCAACGCGAGGGGCAGCGCCATGTCCAGGGCCGCCCTGGTGGCGGCCAGGGCCAGGGGCGTCCCGGCGGGCATGGCCAGCGCCGGCCTGAAACGGTTGGCGGCGAGCGCAAGGACCGCAGCTGGCGCGAAGGCGACTTCCGCGACAGCGGCCGCTGAAAACGGCCGGCGAAACGGTGAAGGGCGCCCCTCGGGGCGCCCTTTGCATTTGTGGGCCGGGAGCGTCGCTCCTTCGCCCTGGGCGCCTCGGCCCATTGCCGAAGGAGTGGCATTCCCGCCCGCGGCTGATTCCAGCCTTCGCGATCCGTGGGCCCGGGGTGCCCCTACCCGCCGAAAACCTCCGCCCAGGCCGCCATCAGAGCGGAATCCGCCTCCTCCATTGTCGCGGGGATCCCCAGCGCGTGCAGGCTGGTCACGCCATGGCCCGAGATGCCGCAGGGCACGATTCCGCCGAAATGCGACAGGTCCGGCTCCACGTTCAGCGCAATGCCGTGCCAGGTTACCCAGCGGGACACGCGGACACCGATGGCGCCGATCTTCGACTCGGTGCCATTCACCCGGTCCGCCACCCAGATGCCGACACGGCCCTCGCGGCGTTCGCCCCGGATGTTGAAGCGGTCCAGCGCCCGGATCACCCATTCCTCAAGCCCGTGGACAAAGGCGCGCACGTCACGGGCCGGGATGCTGCCATGCGCCCGGGTGAGGTCCAGCATCACATAGGCCGTGCGCTGCCCGGGCCCGTGATAGGTCCATTGCCCGCCGCGGCCTGCTGAATACGTAGGAAAGCGAGCATCCAGCAGCCCTTCGGGCCTGGAAGATGTGCCGGCGGTGTAGCTGGGCGGGTGCTCGACCAGCCAGACCGCCTCCCCCGCCGTGGCGGCCCGGATTCCGGCCACGCGGGCCTCCATGGCAGCCAGCGCATCGGGCACCGGGATGCGATCATCGGAAATCAGCCATTCAGGCGTGGCTTGCCCCGTTGCTGCCGCCGCACTCATCGGTTATACGCCGCCGCCTGCCTGCGGTCATGGCGGAATGGTAGACGCGCCAGCTTGAGGTGCTGGTGGGGGCAACCCCGTGGAAGTTCGAATCTTCTTGACCGCACCATCTTCTCTCTGGGTGCCCCTCGGGGCACCTCTCTCGGTTCCTGCCGGCGCGATGTAGCGCGCTCGGCGGCTGAGTCCCAGATCCGCCGGGGTCAGGGCAGCCCAGCAGTTTCAGCCCTGGATCAACTCCCCGGCTTCAGCCCAATGGTTCCGGCGCCTCGCGCTTCGGGTCCCGGGTCACCACGCCCGTGCCGTTGCAGGCCAGGCAGGGCTTTCCCATCAGCTCCCCTTTTCCCTGGCATTCCGGGCAGAGCACTTCCGCCGTACCCGGCGTGCCGGGCGGCGCCTTGTCCCCGGGCCGCGACTCGCCGCCCGGATCGTCCGCCAGATCGCCCGATGGTCCCGCCAACACCGCCTCCGTCGCTTCCTGTCATGCGGCGAACGCCGCGCGAAGGACCCGGTTCCCCGCTGGCGCCGCCGCGCCGGCAGGGCCATAACGGCGGCATGGACGAGGATTTCCGCAAGGCTGCTCTGGACTACCACCGGCTTCCGAGGCCGGGGAAGCTCAGCATCGAGCCGACCAAGCGCATGGCGACGCAGCGCGACCTGGGGCTGGCCTATTCCCCCGGCGTCGCCGCGGCCTGCATGGAGATCGCGGCCGATCCCCGCACCGCCTATGACTACACGGCGCGCGGCAACATGGTCGCGGTCATCACCAATGGCACGGCCGTGCTCGGCCTCGGCGCCATCGGGGCGCTCGCCTCCAAGCCGGTGATGGAGGGCAAGGCGGTCCTCTTCAAGAAGTTCGCCAATATCGACTCCATCGACATCGAGGTGGAGGAGCGCGACCCGGAGAAGTTCGTCGAGGCGGTGGCGGTGCTGGAGCCGAGCTTTGGCGCCATCAATCTCGAGGACATCAAGGCGCCGGAATGCTTCGAGATCGAGCGTGCCCTGCGCGCCCGCATGAAGATCCCGGTCTTCCATGACGACCAGCACGGCACGGCGATCATCGTGGCGGCCGCCGTGCGCAACGGGCTGCTGCTGCAGGGCAAGCCGATCAGCCAGGCGAAGATCGTCACCTCCGGCGCGGGCGCCGCGGCGTTGGCCTGCCTCGACCTGCTGGTCGCGATGGGCGCGCAGCGCGAGAACATCACCGTCTGCGACATCGAGGGCGTGGTCTTTGAGGGGCGGGAGGTCCTGATGGACCCGTACAAGTCCCGCTACGCCCGCGCGACCAACGCCCGCACGCTGGAGCAGGCGCTGCCGGATGCGGATGTGTTCCTGGGACTTTCCGCGCCGCGCGTGCTGAAGGCGGAATGGCTGCCCTCCATGGCGCCGAGCCCGTTGATCCTGGCGCTGGCGAATCCGGAGCCGGAGATCCTGCCCGAGGCGGTGCGCGCCGCGCGCCCGGATGCGATCGTGGCGACCGGGCGCTCGGACTATCCGAACCAGGTCAACAACGTCCTTTGCTTCCCCTTCATCTTCCGCGGCGCGCTGGATGCCGGCGCGACCACGATCAACGAGGAGATGAAGGTCGCCGCGGTGGAGGCCATCGCGCGGCTGGCGCGGGCCGAGGCCAGCGAGGTGGTGGTCGCGGCCTATGGCGGCCATGCGCCGATCTTCGGGGCCGAGTACATCATCCCCAAGCCCTTCGATCCGCGGCTGATTCTGGAGATCGCGCCCGCCGTCGCGCGCGCCGCGATGGACTCCGGCGTGGCCTCGCGCCCGATCGAGGATTTCGATGCCTACCGGCGCGAGCTGGAGCGCTTCGTCTTCCGCTCGGGCGACCTGATGCGCCCGGTCTTCGCCGCTGCCCGCGGGGCCGGACGCCGCATCGCCTATTCCGAGGGCGAGGACGAGCGGACACTGCGCGCGGTGCAGACCGTGCTGGACGAGGGCATCGCCGAGCCGGTGCTCATCGGCCGCCGCGAGGCGATCGCGGAAAAGGTGCGCAGCATGGGCCTGCGCATGGACCTCGAGGGCAGCGTCACGGTGCTGGATCCGACGGAGGATACCGAGCTCTTTGCGCCGCTTCTCTCCCTCTACCAGGGCAAGGTCGGGCGCCGCGGCATCCCGCCCGACGCCGCCGCCCGTGCGCTGCGCACGCGCCCGACCGTGGCCGCCACGCTGCTGCTCGAGACGGGCCGGGTGGATGCCGCCATCGTCGGGGGCACGGGCGAATGGATGACGCATTGGCACCAGGCCTTCGACATCGTGGGCAAGCGCCCCGACGCCGGACGTGTCTATGCGATGACGGGCGTGATCCTGCCGGCGGGCACGCTGTTCTTCGTCGACACCCACCTGCTGGTGGACCCGACGGTGGAGCAGGTGGCGGAGATGACCTGCCTGGCGGCTGAGCAGGTGCGCGCCTTCGGCGTCACGCCGCGCGTGGCCCTGCTGTCCCATTCCTCATTCGGGGCGTCGGATGCCCCTTCGGCGCGCAAAATGCGGCGTGCGCTGTCGCTGATCCGCGAAAGCGATCCGTCGCTGGAGGTGGATGGCGAGATGCATGGCGATGCCGCGCTGGAGCCCGCCATCCGCGACCGCGCGGTGCATGACGGCAAGCTGACCGGCTCAGCCAACCTGCTGGTCTTCCCGAATCTCGATTCGGCCAATATCGCCTATAACCTGCTGAAGGCGGCCGCCGACGGGCTGCAGCTGGGCCCGATGCTGCTCGGCATGAACAAGCCGGTCCATGTCATGGTGCCCTCCACCACCGCCCGAGGCATCGTGAATCTCTCCGCCATCGCCGCCTCCCAGCCGAGCTGAGCCGGCTTCAGCGCGGCGGCCTGGCCGTGGCGGTGATGTTCAGCTCCCGCACGGTCCGATCCGCCGGCATCCCGGCCATGGCGGCGAAGCCGAGCACCGGCACAGGCGCGGGTGGGCGCATGGCGATCTCGATGGTCCCCAGTTCCCGCGCGAAGGAGGCCAGCGCCTCGCGAATCTGCCGTATGGCCGGCGGTTCGTTGCCCAGCTTCACGCCAGGAACGGGGGTGCGGAGCACCATTTGGGCGTAGCGGTCACGCAGCTGCCGTTCCGGCACCCGTTCCTGCACCGCCTGCCGCGCCAGCAGCGCCCGCAGCAAGCCCTCATCCGTGTAGCGGATGGTGAAGCCCGCGACCGACCATTTGCCCACCAGGGCGAATGGATCGTCCTTGGCGACGGCGGGTTGTCCGGGCGGGGGCACCTCGACGCCGCGCATGTCCATGGCGAAACCGAGCGTGCCCATGCCCGCAGCCTCAATGGTGAAGGGATCGGCGACGAGCCGGCCGCCCTCCGTCGTCATCCGCGTCCCGATGTCCATCCGGGCGAGGATGCGTTTGAAGCCCATGCCGTCGAGCCAGTTGCCGCCGTAATCAGCCGGCAGGTCCACCGCCAGCCCATCCATCGAGACGCTTCCGAGCTGCGTGCCCGGCGTGGAGAGATCCCAGCTGTTGCGGGCGCGGATGCTGCCGATGCGGAGCAGCGGCGCGCCTTCCATCGTGATGGAGAGGCCTTCCAGCGTCCCATCCTGGTCCTGGCCCGGGCTTGCCAGCGGCGGGTTGATGTCATTGGCATAGGCATAGGCCATGTCGCGCCCCGCAACGCCGGAAAGGGCGAGGCGGCCGAGCTCGACAGCGAAGCCGCCGGTCTTCGGCGTGGCGCCCGTCACCCCCGCGCCTTCGAGGGCAAGGCTGGTGAGCCGCCCCTCTCCCCAGCCATCGACCTGCAGGCGGCCGAGGCGGATGGTCGCGTCCTGCCGCTCGACCGACAGCTCCAGCCCTTCCAGCAGCGCGGCGTCGGCGGCCAGTGCCCAGGGATCGAAGCGCTGGCCCGGGCGCGGCAGGACGGCCCCGGCCAAGCGGGCGCGGCCGAGCTGGATGCGCGTCTCGCCATCGCTGCGGTCGTTGAAGCGCAGGCCTTCCAGCACGGCCTCCCGCACCGCGCCGGGCGCATAGCCCGCGAGCGTCACGCGCCCGATCTCCGCCTCGCCACGTCCCGTCACCTCCGCGCGGAAGCCTTCGGCCACCGCCTGCTCCACGGAGGCGGCGGACCAGTCCACGGCGCTGCCCTGGCCGGGCGGCAGGAGCAGCGCGTTCAGCGTGACCTGCCCGGCGGTCAGCACCGTAGGGCCGGGCTTGCCCGGGCCGGGCGTTCCCTCCATCCGAAGGCCGGCGAAGCGGGCGCGGCCGATGCGGCCCTCCCGCAGCTCCGCCAGCTCAGCCTCCTCGATCGTCAGGCGGTCCGCACCGCGGCGGATGGTCACGCCTTCCAGCCTGGCAGCGCCGGTCACCGGATCGATTCGGCGGCTGCGCCATTCCACCGTGCCCTCCGGCCCCAGGCCGGCGCGCAGCCGGGCGATGGCCACGTCGAACTGCCGCTCCGCCGCCGCCTGGGCATAGGCGCCGAGTGCCACCGGAAGGGCGATGCAGCTGGCGAGAAGGAGGTGGCGGCGTCGCATGGTTCGGCGTCCCTGGTTTCGGCGGAGGCTAGGGCAGGCGCCGGGGCCGCGCCACTTCATCCGGCGCCATGCGTTCCCGCAGAAGCGAGGACACCCCATAATCCATCCATGGCACAGCCGCCGGTTCCCGCCCCGCCCCGCAACGCCGTCGCCGCCTTCCTGCAGAAGGCCGCTTCGGTGCCGGCGCTGCGCGTGGCGCCCTCCCCCGCCCGGCTGATCTTCGCCGTGGATGCGACGGCGAGCCGGCAGCCGACCTGGGACCGCGCCTGCCATGTGCAGGCGGAGATGTTCGCCGCCACGCCCGGGCGGCTGGCGGTGAGCCTCGCCTTCTACCGCGGCCATGGGGAGTTCATGGCCACGCCCTTCGTCACCGATGCTTCCGCACTGGCTGCGCGCATGAGCGGCGTGGAGTGCCGGGGCGGGCATACGCAGATCCTGCGCCTGCTGCGCCATACCGAGGCGGAGGCGGCGCGGGAGAGGCTGCACGCCCTCGTCTTCGTCGGGGATGCGGTGGAGGAGGAGCGGGACCCGATCTGGCGTGCCGCCGCCCGGCTCGGCGCGCGCGGCGTGCCGGCCTTCGTGTTCCAGGAGGGAGACGACCCGGGTGCGTCCGAAGTGCTGCGCGGGATCGCCCGCCATTCGGGCGGCGCCTGGGCGCCCTTCGACCATCGCAGCCCCCGCGCGCTGGCGGACCTGCTGCGGGGCGCCGCCGCCTATGCCACCGGCGGGCGCGAGGCCCTGGCGCGGCTGCCGGGCGCGGCCGCGCTGCTGGCGCAGCTTCAGGGGCCGGGGCGATGATCTGGCTCGCCGCGGGGGCGGTGCTGCTGGCGCTGATGGTGGGCGGGCTGCGCGCCTTCGGCTCGGCCGGCGTCGCGCAGGTGAAATGGGCGCTGGCGGTGATCGCGGCGGCCCTCGGGATCGTCCTGCTCGCCGTACTGCTGCTCTCGGGCCGGGCCGGGCAGCTTTTCTGGGTCCTGGCGCTGTTCGGGCCACTGGTCTGGCGCTGGTGGAAGGCGCGGCAGCCGCCCGGCACCTTCGGCGGCGCGCCGGCCGACATGGTGGAGACGGCGATGCTCTCCATGCGACTCGATCCCGGCACCGGCACGCTGTCGGGCCGGGTGCTGCGGGGGCGCTGGGCCGGGCGGGACCTGTCGGAACTCGGGCCCGACGAGCTGCGGGCCCTGCTCGCGGAGGCAGCGGCCGATGATCCGGAGAGCGTTCCGCTGGTCGAGGCCTGGCTGGACCGCATGCATGCCGGATGGCGGAACATGGGCTCCGCCAGGGCATCGGCCTCGCCGGACCGGGCGGAAGCGCTGTCGATCCTGGGGCTGGCGGAGGGGGCGAGCGAGGCGGAGGTCCGCGCTGCCCATGCGCGGCTGATGCGGACGGCCCATCCGGATGCGGGCGGGTCCGACTGGCTCGCCGCGCGGCTGAATGCGGCGCGGGACGTGCTGCTCGGCTAGGCTCCGGCGCCGCCCTACGTCCCGCCGGCCTGGCCCGGCTGGGCGGTGGGAACGCCGCCACGAGCGGAATGCTGCAGGGAACGCCGAGGGATATTGACGCCAAATTGAGCCGGTAATGGGCCTTTTGGCCCCGCGCGCCGGCATTCCCAACCCTGGCTCGGCATGGCACATCTTGCAGCCACCAAACCCCATGGGGAATACCCGCCCGTGCCGAAGCCGTTGAAGAAGGCCGTCCTGCCCGTCGCCGGGCTCGGGACACGCTTCCTGCCCGCCACAAAGGCGCTGGCCAAGGAAATGCTGCCTATCGTGGACAAGCCTCTCATCCAGTATGCGGTGGAGGAAGCGCGCGACGCCGGCATCGAACAGTTCTGCTTCATCACCGGCCGCGGCAAGACCGCCATCGTCGAGCATTTCGACGTTGCCTATGAATTGGAGCGCACGCTGCGCGAGCGCGGCAAGGATGCCATCCTGGCGGAGATGCATGCCGGCGCGGTGGAGCCGGGCAGCATCACCACCGTGCGCCAGCAGGTGCCGATGGGGCTGGGCCACGCCATCTGGTGCGCCCGCACCTTCATCGGCGACGACCCCTTCGCCATCCTGCTGCCGGACGACCTGATGCAATGCGAGGTGTCCTGCACGAAGCAACTCGCGGACGCCTATATGGAGACAGGCGGCAACGTCGTCGCCATCGAGGAAGTGCCGATGGAGCGCGTCAACAAATATGGCGTGCTCGACGTGCTGGAGGACAAGGGCAGGCTGGTCTCCGTGAAGGGGCTGGTCGAGAAGCCGCCGATCGAGGAGGCGCCCTCCAACCTCACCATCATCGGGCGCTACGTGCTGATGCCGGAGGTGGTCCACTACCTGGCCGCCATGGAGAAGGGCGCAGGCGGCGAGGTGCAGCTGACTGACGGCATGGCGAAGCTGATCGGCCAGCAGCCCTTCCATGGCCTGCGCTACGAGGGGCGGCGTTTCGATTGCGGCGACAAGGCCGGCTTCCTGGAGGCGCAGATCGCCTTCGCACTGAAACGGCCCGACTTGGCTCAGGCGGTGCGGGCCTTCCTTCCGAAATACATGGGCTGAAGCCAGGCTTCAGTCATGATGCCTCCAGGTCGGGCCTTGCGCCCGGCAGGAGGCGCATTGTGTCTCGCCCCGCGGGGGCGTTTGAGGAGTTACCATGCGCGTCGCGATAATTGGGGCGGGCTATGTGGGTCTCGTCTCCGGGGCCTGCTTTGCAGAATTTGGCGTGGATGTTCGCGTGGTGGACACGGAGGTCTCCAAGGTCGAGGCGCTCCGGGAAGGGCGCATTCCGATCTACGAGCCGGGGCTGGACAAGCTGGTCGCCGACAATGTGCGGGACGGGCGCCTGTCCTTCACCACGGACCTTGCCGAGGCGATGGAGGGGGCGGATGCCGTCTTCCTGGCCGTCGGCACGCCCTCGCGCCGCGGCGACGGCCATGCGGACCTGTCCTATGTCTTTGCCGCCGCCGAGCAGGTGGCGCGGGCGGCCAAGAAGCCGCTGGTGCTGGTGACCAAGTCCACCGTGCCGGTGGGCACGGGGCGCAAGATCAAGACGCTGCTGCAGGAGACGCGGCCGGATATCGAGATTGACGTCGCCTCCAACCCTGAGTTCCTGCGCGAGGGGAATGCGATCGGCGACTTCATGCGGCCCGACCGCGTCGTGATCGGTGCTGAATCCGAGCGCGCCTTTGAGACGCTGCGCCGCCTGTACCGCCCGCTCTACCTCATCGAGACGCCGATCGTGCAGACCGGGCTCGAGACGGCCGAGCTGATCAAGTACTCGGCCAATGCCTTCCTCGCCGTGAAGATCACCTTCATCAACCAGATGGCCGATCTTTGCGAAAAGGCAGGCGCCGACGTGCATGACGTGGCGCGCGGCATGGGGCTGGACGGGCGCATCGGGCGCAAGTTCCTCCATGCCGGGCCGGGCTATGGCGGCTCCTGCTTCCCGAAGGACACGCTGGCTCTGGCGCGCACCGCGCAGGAGCTGGGCGCACCCGCGACCATCGTGGAGCAGACCATCGTCGCCAACGAGGCGCGCAAGGAGGCCATGGCCGACCGTGTGATCACGGCGCTGGGCGGCTCGGTTGCCGGCCGGACGATCGCGGTGCTCGGGCTCACCTTCAAGCCTGAGACGGATGACATGCGTGACGCGCCCTCCCTTGTGGTGGTGCCGAAGCTGGCAGCGGCCGGGGCCACCATTCGCGCCTACGACCCCCAGCCCTCCCATGCGCGGCAGTTGATGCCGGCCGCGACGCACTTCGCCGGCTCCGCCATGGATGCCGTGGAGGAGGCGGATGCGGTGGTCCTGCTGACAGAGTGGAACGAGTTCCGCGCGCTGTCGCCTGATCGCCTCAAGGCCGCCATGAAGGGCGACATCATCCTGGACCTCAGGAATGCCTGGGATCCCGCCGCCTTCCGCGAAGCTGGCTTCCAGTACCAGTCCATCGGACGACCGTGAGAGGCAACGCGCGCAGATGACCAGCTTCAACCACCGCTTCGACCCGACCAGCCTCCGCGAATACGACATTCGCGGCGTGGTGGGGAAAACCCTGTCGGGCGAGGACGCCTTCGCCATCGGCCGGGTCTTCGGCTCCATCGTGAAGCGCGCCGGCGGGACGAAGGTGGCGGTGGGCTATGACGGCCGCCTCTCCTCCCCAATGCTCGAGGAGCGGCTGGTCGCGGGGCTGGTCGCCTGCGGGATGGAAGTGATCCGCATCGGCTGCGGGCCCACCCCGATGCTCTATTTCGCCTCCTATCACTTCGCCGCGGATGGCGCCGTGATGGTGACGGGAAGCCACAACCCGCCGGACTACAACGGCTTCAAGTCGATGATCGGCAAGAAGCCCTTTTTCGGGGCGGATATCCAGAAGCTCGGCCAGATGGCTGCGGCCGGCGACGTGGTGGAGGAGGCGCAGGGCTCCTCGCGCTCTGTCGACATCTCGGAGGAGTATGTCGCCCGGGTGCTGAAGGATTACGACGGTGGCGACCGCAAGCTGAAGGTGGTCTGGGATCCGGGCAATGGCTCGGGCGCCGAGATCACCAAGATGCTCGCCGCCCGCCTGCCGGGAACGCATGTCGTCATCAACGGCGAGATCGACGGGAACTTCCCCGCCCATCACCCGGACCCGACGGTCGCGAAGAACCTTGAGCAGATCATCGCCGAGGTGGCCCGCCAGGGCGCCGACCTGGGCATCGCCTTCGACGGGGACGCCGACCGCATCGGCGTGGTGGACAACGAGGGCCATATCCTGTTCGGCGACCAGCTTCTGGTCGTGCTGGCGCGGGACGTACTGAAGTCCAGGCCCGGCGGGACGATCATCGCCGATGTGAAGGCCTCCCAGGTGCTGTTCGACGAGGTGGCGAAGGCCGGTGGCCAGCCGCTGATGTGGAAGACCGGCCACTCCCTCATCAAGTCGAAGATGGCCGAGACCGGCGCGCCACTGGCGGGCGAGATGTCCGGCCACATCTTCTTCGCCGACAAGTGGTACGGCTTCGACGACGCCCCCTATTCCGCCGTGCGCCTGCTCGGCATCGTGGCGCGCATGAGCGAGACGCTCTCGCAGGTGCGCGATGCCATGCCGAAGGTGATCAACACGCCAGAGCTGCGCTTCGACTGCGCCGAGGACCGCAAGTTCGTCGTCGTCCAGGAGGTGAAGGACCGTCTGGCCGCCGATGGCGCCAAGGTGCAGGACGTGGACGGCGTGCGCGTGCTGACCGATGACGGCTGGTGGCTGCTGCGTGCCTCCAACACCCAGGCAGTGCTGGTCGCCCGCGCCGAGGCGAAGAGCGCAGAGGGGCTGGAGCGGCTGAAGGCCGGCATTGCGAAGCAGCTGGAGGCCAGCGGCCTCGCGGCACCGGACTTCTCGGGGGAGAATGCGGGGCACTGAGCACGCCCCTCTTCCTATACGGAACGCTGCTGGACCCGCGCGTGCTGGCGCGCGAGTCCGGCGATTCCCGACTGCCCCGCGCAATGGTGCCGGCCGTGCTGCCTGGCTTCGCGCGGGTCCGCTTCCGCGGCACTCTCTATCCCACGCTGATCCCGCGCCGCGGCCGATGGGTGCCAGGGGCCCTGATCCGGCCAAACCCTGCTGCGATGGCAGCGCTGCGCCGCTACGAAGGCCCCTGCTACCGCCTGATGCCGCTGCGCGTTCTGTCCCCACGTGGGCCAGTTGCCGCACGGGCCTGGGTAACGCCTCGCCAGATGGCATTGGCCGAGCCGTGGAAGCCCAGCCATGCAAGCCACGCCTGAAGGGCGTGTGATCGCCTGGATCCTGCTGATCCTTATGGGGCTGGTGAATGCTGCAGGCTATGCCTTCGGCCTCTACCAGACCTATTGGTGGTTCGATCGGGCCCTGCATGGCTACACGATCCTTGCAATCACGCTTTGGCTGGCACTTTTTCTCTGCGCTCCGGTGCTGGACCGGCGAGCCGGGCGCGACGTGTTGATCGTTCTGCTTGTTGCCAGCATGGGGATTGCCATTGGCGCGCTGTGGGAAGTGGCCGAATGGGGCTTCGACCGCATCGCCTCCGGCAACGCCATCAAGGGCAAGCACGACACGATCCTGGATATCGTGATGGATACCGCCGGCGCGGTGCTGGCGGCTTTCCTGACCCTGCGACTGACCCGGGTTCCTGTGCGCGCCGGCATCGACGCGCGTTGAGGCAGCGGCGAGCGCCGGTGGCGAGCAGGCGTGTCCGCCCAAGCCTTTCGGGCGAGGACCTTCCATCCGCTGACTTGACCCGGCCTCTGCCGCAAGCGCCCCGCGCACGATAGGCTGCCGGCACAGAACGGAGCCTCGACCAGAATGCTGCAAGCCCCTCCCGCCGAACCCGGAATGCGGGAGGAGGAGGTGGATACCCCCGCCCTCCTCCTCGATCTCGACGCATTCGAGGCCAATCTGGACGCAATGGCCGCCCGGCTGGCTGGCACCGGCGCGAAGCTGCGCGCCCATGCGAAGACGCATAAGTCCGCGTCGGTGGCGCATCAGCAGATGCGGCGCGGGGCGGTCGGGCAATGCGTGCAGAAGGTCGCGGAGGCCGAGGCGCTGGCCTGGGGCGGCGTGCCGGACATCCTCGTCTCCAACCAGGTGGTGGATTCACGCAAGCTGCGGCGCCTGGCGGCCCTCTCCAACCTGGCCAAGGTGGCGGTCTGCGCCGACGACCCGACGGGAATCGACACCATCGCGGCGGTGGCCGAGGCGGCCGGGCGGCGGATGGAGGTGCTGGTCGAAATCGACGTCGGCGCCGGCCGCTGCGGCGTGGCGCCCGGGCCGGTGGCGGTGGCGCTGGCCGAGCGAATTGCCGCCTCGCCGCACCTGATCTTCGGCGGATTGCAAGCCTATCACGGCAATGCCCAGCATAGGCGGAGCATCGAGGAGCGACGCGCCGCCATCACCGGCGCGGCGGAGGGCGTGCGGCGCACGGTGGAGCAGTTGCGGCAACGCGGCCTCCCCTGCCCGATCATCGGCGGCGCCGGCACCGGCACCTTCGAACTGGAGCTGGAAACCGGGCTTTGGACCGAGATCCAGGCCGGCTCCTACGCCTTCATGGATGCGGATTACGCCGCCAATGGCAACCCGCCGGCCTTCCGCCAAAGCCTCTTCGTCCTGGCCCAGGTGATGTCGGCGCCGCGCGACGGGGTGGCGGTGCTGGATGCCGGCCACAAGGCGGTGGCGGTGGATTCCGGCCTGCCGCTGGTCTGGGAACGGCCGGGGGTCCGCTACACCGGCGCCTCGGACGAGCACGGCACGCTGGCGGTGGAGGGCGGCGCCCAGCCGAAGCTAGGGGAGCGGCTGCGGCTGGTGCCGGGCCATTGCGACCCGACAGTCGACCGCTACGACTGGTATGTCGGCGTGCGTCGTGGCCGTGTGGAGTGCCTCTGGCCCGTCTCGGCCCGCGGCGGCATGGCCTGACCCAAGAAAAAAGGGGCCGGCAAGCCGGCCCCTTTTCGACATACTTTCGGGTGGGATGCCTCAGCGGCGCGAGGCGGTCCGGACCGGCTTCGCGCGCGCCGCCGGGCGGCGGGGCGGCGTCGAGACGCGGACGAGGCGGCCGCCATCCCCCTGCTCAATCACCTGCCGCGTGCGGGCGGCGCGTGCAGAGCTGCGGGTGCCGGCGCGGATAACGGGCTTTGCGGCCTGCCGCGCAGGGCGGGCTTCGGACGCGGCAGCCGGGCGCACGGCGGCGACGGCGCGCCGACCCCGGGCCTGAGCAGTCTGGCGCGGCGCCGGGCGGACCGTGCGCAGCGTGACCTGGCGGATGTTGGACCGCGGCGTGGCGGCCTCGACCGTCGCGGCACGGGCGCGGCCCGCGAAGGACGGGACGCGAGCCATGGCCATCGCCGCCTCTGGCGCGCGGGACGGGCCGACACCGAGACGGGCGAAGCCGTCATCCAGCAGCATGGCCGCGTGCCGGTCCCGCTCCACCCAGGAGGAGCCGCCGAAGACCGAGACGAAGACGCGCTGGCCACCGCGCTGGGCGGAGACGACGTTGTTGAAGCCGGAGGCGTTGATGTAGCCGGTCTTCACCCCGTCCACGCCCTCATACTCGCCGATCATGCGGTTGTGGCTGCGGAAGGCATAGTTGCCGGTGCGGATGGTGGAATTGCCAAAGAAATGCCAGCGCTCCGGGAAATCCAGAAAGAGGCGGCGGCCGAGGATGGCCATGTCCCGCGCCGTGGTGGTCTGGTTGTAATCCGGCAGGCCGGAGGCGTTGCGGAAAGTGGTGCTCGTCATGCCCAGCTGGCGCGCCCGCTGGGTCATCATCTGGGCGAAGCGCTCCTCGGTCCCGCCGAGGGCTTCGCCGACCGCCGTCGCCACATCATTGGCCGACTTCATGGTCAGCGCGTAGATCGCGACCTCGACCGGAATGGTCATGCCCGGCGGGACGCCGAGCTTGGAGGGCATGCGGCTGTTCGCTTCCTCGCTGATGTAGATGCGGCTGTTCATCGTCAGCCGCCCTTCGCGCATCGCGTCGAACAGCATGTAGAGGGTCATCATCTTGGTCAGCGAGGCTGGGTAGCGCGGCTCATCGGCATTGGCGCCCCCCAGGGGATTGCCGGTGCGGCCATCCATGACGAAGGAGGCGTAGCGGTCGCTGCCGATCTGGGCGGCGGCGGGCTGGGCCATCAGGGCCGGGAGCAGCGCGGCGAGGCCCAATGCCGCCAGCGAACGCGCCCGCTTGGCCAACGGCCGGACCGCCCGCAAATGGAGCGAACGAGGCCGCCAACCGCGCCAGGCGGCCAGACCGTGAACCATGAAGCATCCCCCTGTTTGCTCCCGCCCCCGCGGGATCAAATGCACCTGGGCCCCGGAGGGCACAGTGGCGCAGCCCCCCAGCCGCACCGTGTTGCAGACGATACGGGCGGCCTGGGCCACCTGTCCACTGGCAGTTGCAGCTTTTCCCGCTATCGGACGGAAATCGCAGCGCTTTTGTGGGGGACCGCAAGGTTGCGCGGCGATGATTGGATTTTATTGTGCGGTGCAAAATAATCTTTGACGGCAGTTCGTTTCACTTGGTAGAGAACTCATGTTGCAGCGCAGCAAAGCCCTGACGACGATCATGGCCTGCCGCAACGGACTCCAGGAGATGTCACATGGCTGACCAGCCCCCGAAGATCGCCCGCCTTGCGTCTGACGCCGTGAACGCCACCACGAACGCCACCGCCGAGGCCGCCCAGACCACCACCGCCAAGACCGCGTCCTTCGCCGGCGCCGGCGCGAGCCAGATGCGCAGCGTGATGGAGCGCAGCATGGAACAAGCCAGCAAGGCTGCCGAGGGCAGCATGAAGGCGGCGCAGGAGTTCGCCGAGTTCTCGCGCGGCAATGCCGAGACCTTCGCCCAGGTTGCGCAGACCTGGATGGCGGGCACGCAGGACATCAGCCGCCAGGCCTTCGCCTTCGCCCAGAGCCTGACGGACCACGCGCTCGAGGGGACCCGCGCCCTGTCCGGCGTGAAGAGCCTCAAGGAGGCCGCCGAGATCCAGACGACCTACGCCCGTGGGACGCTGGAGCGCGTGATGTCCGAGACGGTGAAGCTCCAGGAGGCCTCCTTCCGCCTCGCCGAGCAGGTTACCGCCCCGGTGGCCCAGCGCGTCACCCTGGCCGTCGAGCGCGCGAGCAAGCCGCTCGCCGCCTGAGCCGATACGCTGGCGGGGGCAACCCCGCCGGCCAGTGTGGATCGCGGGGCCCCGCCCGCCTGCCCCCCGGGGCAGGTGGCGGGGCCCTTCGCGTTCCGCTTCCCAGCCCCGCCCTTCAAGCGTGGCTTTCAAGCCCTGGCGCCAGCGTGACTGCCGTCCCATATCCCTTGCAAGCCGCAGGGCAAGGCGAGCGATGCGCGGAAGGCTTCACCCCGCGCGACGTGATCCGATATCCTGATCTCCAGATAATTTCAGCGCGGCGGATACGGCTTCCCCTTGGCAAGCCGGCGATCCGTGAGACCATGGCGGGGCGATGAGCAAGCAGGACAGGCGCCCGAGAGGCAATCCGGGCAAGACCCCTGAGGATCCCGGCAAGGCTGGCCCGGGGACGGGTGGCCCGGACAAGGGCGGTCCGGACAAGGGTGGCAACGAGCCGGCGCGGCCGAACGGGCCGCCGGGAGACGGTGGCGGCGCCGGGGATGGCGGGCCCGCGACCGGCGTGGTGGTCAAGGCGCGTCCCCGGACGCGCAAGCCCACCATGTACAAGGTGCTGATGCTCAACGACGACTACACGCCGATGGAGTTCGTCGTTCATGTGCTGGAACGCTTCTTCCAGAAGAACCGGGACGAGGCGACCCGGATCATGCTGCATGTCCACCGCCGGGGGGTCGGGGTGTGCGGGGTGTTCACCTACGAGGTCGCGGAGACAAAGGTGACGCAGGTGATGGACTTGGCACGCCAGAACCAGCACCCTCTGCAATGTACGATTGAGAAAGAATGACGCGCGTACTCAAGATGGCGCCGCTTGGCACTGATACATCGCGTAACCGACCGGTCCCCTCGGCGTTCGAGGGTAGGATCACAATATTGATGACTTGCGTACGGCCGCCCCAAGCTCGACGTCCAGGTGGACGTCCTGACGGGAGATCCCGGCGGCCGATGAGACAGGGGAGCGTCGACAATGCTGTCCCGTAACTTAGAACAGACGCTCCACCGCGCCCTGGGCCTGGCCAGCGAGCGCCGGCATGAATATGCCACGCTCGAACACCTGCTGCTCAGCCTCGCGGAAGACACGGATGCGACCACCGTTCTCCGCGCCTGCGGCGTGGATGTGGACAAGTTGAAGCGCGACCTGGCCGAGTTCCTGGACAAGGACCTGGCCGGGCTGGTGACCGACCGCGGGGGAGACCCGAAGCCGACCGCCGGCTTCCAGCGTGTGGTCCAGCGCGCGGCGATCCATGTCCAGTCCTCCGGACGCGACGAGGTGACCGGCGCCAATGTGCTGGTGGCCCTCTTCAGCGAGCGCGAGAGCCATGCCGTCTACTTCCTGCAGCTGCAGGACATGACGCGGCTGGACGCGGTGAACTTCATCTCCCACGGCATCGCCAAGGCGCCCGGCCGTAGCCAGACCCGCCCCGTTCAGGGCAATGCGGGCAAGGACGGCGAGGGCCAGGACGAGGGCCGGGGCGGCGAGGAGCGCCGCGAGGGCGGCCAGAAGCGGGGCGGCGACGCGCTGTCCAACTACTGCGTCAACCTCAACAAGAAGGCTGGCCAGGGCAAGATCGACCCGCTGATCGGGCGGGCCGACGAGATCGAGCGCACGATCCAGATCCTCTGCCGCCGGACCAAGAACAACCCGCTCTATGTGGGTGACCCGGGCGTGGGCAAGACCGCCATCGCCGAGGGCCTGGCCAAGCGGATCATCGAGGAGGACGTGCCCGAGGTCCTGCTCAAGTGCACCATCTTTGCGCTGGACATGGGTAGCCTGCTGGCCGGCACCCGGTATCGCGGCGATTTCGAGGAGCGGCTGAAGGCCGTGGTGAACGAGCTGGAACAGCAGCCCGGCGCCATCCTCTTCATCGACGAGATCCACACGGTGATCGGCGCCGGCGCGACCAGCGGCGGCGCGATGGACGCCTCCAACCTGCTGAAGCCGGCCCTGGCCCAGGGAACGCTGCGCTGCATCGGCTCCACCACCTACAAGGAGTACCGGCAGCACTTTGAGAAGGACCGCGCCCTGGTCCGCCGCTTCCAGAAGATCGACGTCAATGAGCCGTCGGTCGAGGATGCTGTGAAGATCCTGACCGGTCTCAAGACGAACTACGAGAAGCACCACAAGGTCCGCTACACGCCCGAGGCGATCCGTGCCGCGGTGGAGCTCTCGGCCAAGTACATCCATGACCGCAAGCTGCCCGACAAGGCGATCGACGTGATCGACGAGGTGGGCGCGAGCCGGATGCTGCTGCCCGAGAACAAGCGCCGCAAGACGGTTACGCTGAAGGACGTGGAGGATATCGTCGCGAAGATCGCGCGCATCCCACCCAAGTCCGTCTCCACCGACGACAAGGAGACGCTGCGGAACCTGGAGCGCGACCTGAAGGCGATGGTCTTCGGCCAGGACCAGGCGATCGACGCCCTGTCGGCGGCGATCAAGCTGTCCCGCGCCGGGCTGCGCGACCCGGAGAAGCCGATCGGCAATTACCTCTTCTCGGGGCCCACGGGCGTCGGCAAGACGGAGGTGGCCAAGCAGCTCTCCAAGACGCTCGGAATCGAGCTGATCCGCTTCGACATGTCCGAGTACATGGAGCGGCACAGCATCAGCCGGCTGATCGGCGCCCCCCCGGGCTATGTGGGCTTCGACCAGGGTGGCCTGCTGACCGACAGCATCGACCAGCACCCGCATGCCGTGCTCCTGCTCGACGAGATCGAGAAGGCGCACCAGGACCTCTACAACATCCTGTTGCAGGTGATGGACCACGGGAAGCTGACGGACCACAATGGCAAGACGGTCGATTTCCGCAATGTCATCCTCATCATGACCACCAATGCCGGTGCGTCCGACATGGCGAAGCCCGCCATCGGCTTCGGCCGGCCGGCCCGGGTGGGCGAGGATGAGGAGGCGGTGAAGCGGCTGTTCACCCCGGAGTTCCGCAACCGCCTGGATGCGATCGTGCCCTTCGCCGGGCTGACGCCGGAGATCGTGGGCAACGTCGTCGAGAAGTTCGTGATGCAGCTGGAAGCCCAGCTCGCGGATCGGAACGTGACGATCGAGCTGTCCTCGGCCGCCAAGGAGTGGCTGGCGGAGAAGGGCTACGACCCGCTCTACGGCGCCCGGCCGCTGGCCCGGGTGATCCAGGAGTACATCAAGAAGCCGCTGGCCGAGGAACTGCTCTTCGGCAAGCTGGTGAAGGGTGGCGCGGTGAAGGTGGGGCTGAAGGATGCGGCCCTGGCCTTCGACATCGCCGAGGCGCCGCCGCCGGCACTGCCCAAGCCCGAGGAGGGCCAGGGCGGGCAGGATGGCGACGGCGAGGCGGAGCGCGAGCCGGAGGCGGCTGGATGAGCCACCGCCCCGGCGGGCGGCTCTCGACATACAATCAACTGAGGTGCTGAGAGACTCCGATGGGAAGAATCGAAGTCATCCTCAGTTGGTTGGGTGTCCTCATCCTGGCGATGTTCCTGATCAAGACCGTGATGGGCATCTCCGGGAAACGGCTGCAGTCGGGTGGCCTGGCGCGCGGCATGGACCCCCTCGGCTTCGACGCTGAAACGGAGGATGGTGGCGACGCGGACCTGCGGCCCGGCATACTGCCGGGCTTCAGGGCCTTCCTGGACCACGTCGCGCTGCCCCGGCAGCGCGCGCATCCGGATTGGGAACGGCTGGACGGCGCCATGGGCGTCAAGGGTAAGACCATCGCCATGTTCGACCGGAATGGCGTGGCCTATGCGGTGAACGGGGAGACGAGCTTCGCCGCACTTAATGCCCTGGATACCTGGATGCGGGCTAACCCGGGCGAGGATCCCTTCGTCACCGTCCCTGGCCGGGGCGCTGCGGGCCGGTTGGCGGCGCGCCCGGAAGTCGGCTGGACCGACCGCAAGGAACTTCGGATAGAGACAGGCTGATTCGCGCCTGCCACATGAGGCGATGACAATATCGAAGGGCGCCCCGGCTGTGGGCGCCCTTCGGCTTTCTGGAGCGTGGCTTTCGGCGCTGCCACGCGCCGATCAGGGGCGATCGCGCAGCAGGCCACGCATGCGGGCAGCATCCGCCGAGGCAACGGCCGGCGCGGCATTGCCCCAGGCGTTGCGGATATAGGTGGTGACCGCCGCGGCCTGGTCGTCGTTCAGCCGCCAGCCGAAGGCGGGCATAGCAGGGGAGGTTGGGGCGTGCGGCGTATAGGCGGCGCGCACGCCCTGCAGCACCACGCGCAACACCGTCTCGCTGCCCTCCTGCTGCACCACCTGGCTGCCGGCGAGGCGCGGGAACATGTTCGGCACCCCTTCCCCGCTCCGCGTGTGGCAGGCCATGCAGCGGTCGAGATAGATGGCCTCGCCCATCTTCATCCGCGCATCCTCGGCGGCAAGCGGCGCGCGGCCCGGCGGCGCGGCCACCTGCGAGGCCGGTTCCCCCATCTCGGTGGCAATGGCGCGCAGGTCCGGCTCCGTCATCAGCGCCGTCGAGTATTCGACGACCTCCGCCATGGGGCCGGAGGCGGCGCTGCGGGCGTTGCGGCCAGTGCGGAGGTATTCGACGATTTCGTCTTTGCTCCAGGCGCCGAGGCCGGTGCGTTCGTCACTGGTCAGGCTGGCCGCGAATCAGCCCTGCAACGGGCCGCCGGCGAGGTGCTGGCTGTCGCGGTTGCCGCCATAGATCGGGTCGCCGAAGAAGCCTTCCATCGTGTTGCTGAAGATGAGGTCGAAGATCTTGTTGCCGTTGAACGCGGGCGAATTCACCTCGCGCTTCTCGATGTAGGTCAGCAGGCCGTCCAGTTCCTCGCCCGAGAGCTACGGGATGGAGCGGCCGCCGAAGCGCTGCGCCACATGGGCGGGAGGCCCTGCAGGCCTTTCCGATAGGGCTGGGCCGGGGTGAGCGGGGATTGGAAGCCCTGGGTCTGCAGCCGGTTCTCGGGATGCGGGCCCTGCATGTAGACGCCTTCCGCGCGGCCATAAGGACCGGCAAGCTGCCGGTCGATGAAGACGGCGCAACCGGCCTCCTTGCCGCCGGGGCCCAGCTCATCGGCAGGGATGAGGCGATCGACGATCGCGGCGGCTTCCTCCGGGATGAAGAAGAGCCAGGGGCCGGGGCGGATCTCCGATGGTGGATAGACCTCGTTCCCGGTCCAGGGCAGGCCGTGGATGGTGCGGGCGGAGCCTGTGCGGGCGAAACCGATCAGAACACTCGTGGCAAGGAGAAAGCGACATCGGGAGCTGCGCGCATGGGCATCAGAAATTCCTCGGCGTGGCCGTGGGCCGCACGCCAGTTCAGAACTTCGGTCAGGGGCGAAGTTGCTGTTCCGACGCCAACGCGTGCATTGGGTTACGTTAACTCCCGCCGGCAGCGCATCGTTCCCGCCTGAAAACCCCGATTTCCGGGCCTTTCAGGCGGATCCACGAATGCATTCCGATTATGCGAGCGCGTCGCGTGCGCGAAGAAGCGATGATCTGGCCGATGGATCGAGCGAGGGGAATTGCAGGTCGAGGGACTCCATCGCGCCAGCGACCGCCTCTGCCACCAATAGCCGGGCGAGCCATTTGCGGTCGGCCGGGACGACGAACCAGGGCGCGTGCGGGGCGGCCGTGGCGCGGATGGCCTCGTCATAGGCGGCCATATAGTCGGACCAGCGATCGCGGTCCGCGAGGTCGCCGGCCTGGAACTTCCAGTTCTTCGCCGGCTCGTCGATGCGCGCCACCAGGCGCTCGCGCTGCTCCTGCTCGCCGAGATGGAGGAAGAACTTCAGGATCAGCACGCCCTGCCGCGCAAGGTAGCGCTCATGCGCGGCGATGTCCTCCAAGCGCTCCGCCCAGATCTGCGGGCCGACCAGCGCCGGGGGCAATGGCGCGGCCCGCAGGATGGAGGGCTGCACCCGCGCTACCAGCACTTCCTCGTACCAGGAGCGATTGTGCACGCCGATATGGCCGCGCCGCGGCATGGCGATGGCGTGGCGCCAGAGGAAGTCATGCGCGCGCTCCCGCGTGCTGGGAGCGGAGAAGGGTTCGACCTGCACCCCCTGCGGGTTCACACCGGAAAACACGTGCTTGATGGCACCGTCCTTCCCAGCCGCATCCATCGCCTGGAAGATGCAGAGCACGGACCAGCGCGCATCGGCGTAAAGCCGTTCCTGCTGGTCCGAGATGCGGGAAACCGCATCCTTCAGCGCCTCGCCTCCCGCCTGCTTGTCCATGCCCAGCCCGCCGTCGTCATCGGTGCGGTGACCTGCGAGGGAGAAGGCGGTGCCGTCCGTCACGCGACAGGCGGCGACGAACTGACGAAGGGGCTTCGGTTGGGTCATGGCGCATTCTCGTCCGGGGCTTCAGCTCCCGAACGCAGCAGGGACCTAAGGGATGTCCAGCATGACGCTGATGGGGCAGTGGTCGGACAGGCGGTTGCGCCATTCCGGCTGGCGCTCGGCATAGACGAGCACGCGCAGGCTGTCCGGCACCATCCAGTCGCGGGCGCGGCCGCCGAGCAGGATATGGTCGATGAAGGGCCGCCCGCCCCAGCACGGGTTGGAACGGCCGGCCGTGGCGCGGGTGAGCGGGGCGGCGCGCTCCAGGGCCGGCAGGATGGCGGGGTCGCGATCGAAGCGGCGGTTGAAGTCGCCAGCGATGGCAAAGGCCTCTCCCGCCTCGCGCCGAGCCTCGATCCATCCGGCGATGATCTCCGCCTGCCGGCCAATGCTCTCGCATTCCCGGCCGCGATCATCGGGTTCGCGGCAGCCGGCATTCAGATGAAGGGAGAGGAGGCGGAGAGCGGATGGCCCCTCCCCCACCGTCACGTCCACGCCGCGCCGAAGGGAGAATCGGGCGCCCGCTCGCAGGTCCAGCGCCGCGAGGTCCGGGTTCTGCCGCGCCGGGAGGCTACGACGCACGGCGATGCCGCTGCGCTGCACGTCCTGCTCGTCGGGGAAGAAGAAGCGCCATTGGGCGGGGTCGAGGATGAGGGCGGCGGCCTCGGGCCCGTCCACCTCCTGCAGGGCGATGACATCGGCGGCGAGGCGGGTGGCGTAGCCGCGCAGGCGATCGAGGTCGTCGCTGCTGCGGGTCCGCAGGTCGCGCGGCAGGTCCCGGTCACCGGCTGGGCGGGTGGTGAGCCAGGCCAGGTTCCAGGTAGCGAGCTTCAGCTCGGCCGCGGCCGCCGGCGTGGCGAGGAGGAGGAGGGCGAGGAGCAGGCGGGTCATGGCCCCGCTTCTACAGCAGCGCCGGCGCGGGGTCTGCCGCAGGGACCGCCGCCAGCGGGCGGGCCCCGCAGGCGAGGAGATGGGCAGCCACCGCGTCCAGCTCGGCGGCATCGCGTGTTGGGTCGTGCCAGGAACCGTCGGTGGCCGGGCTGCCGGGCGGAACCCAGATCACCGTCTCGTAGCGGGCGCGGGTCAGCAGCACGCGATAGGTGTTGAGGATGAAGGCGCGCTCGGTCTCATCGCGGATCGTGTTCCAACGGGCACCGGAGAGTGCTCGCATGCGCCAGCCCCCAGCACCGCGCAGCATGTCGCCGCCCCAGGCCAGGCCGACCTGGTCCAGCTCCAGTCCTTGGCAGTCATATTCGGTGGCATAGGTCTCGAGCGCATCCGAGGCGCGGATGTCGGGCCAGCGATCGAGGAACCAATGCGGGATGTCGGCGGCTTGCACGCCCAGCCCCTCGGCGCGCAGCCGACGGGCGCCGGAGGAGGCGACCAGCCCAGCCCGGCGCAGGCCACGTGAAAGCTGACGCAAGGCGGCGCGCATCGCTTCCAGGTCGCGGGTGACGAAATACGGGACACCGGATTCGCGGGCGATGCGGGCTGCGGCATCGGTGTCGCCGCTCAGCACGGCATCGACCCAAGGGGCGCCCTGTGGATCCCGGACGGACCGCATCGGCACGGTGAGGTCCAACTCGGGGTCCAGGGTCAGCCAGGGCTGGGGCCCGTCCGCGAGGCGCTGCGCGGCAAAGGGCGCCGAAAGGGCGCGAGGCGGCGCGAGGGCCCGCCATCCGTCGGCAGCGGCGATGACGCGGCCCCATTCGGCCAGCCCCGCCTCCCCCGTGTTGATCTCCTGGCCATTGCCGATGAGTGCAACGACGACGGACCAATCATTGTGCCGCGCCATGATTTCCAGCGCATGCGCGGGCTCGCTGTCGGTCAGCTTGCTGGCGCCGCGGCGCTGGGAGGGCTTGGTGGCCTGGGCACGGTCCCAGGCGCGCTGCGCTTCGTCGAAGACGATCACCCGCGCCTCCGGCACTTCCATGGGGCGCTCGACATAATGCTCCAGGAAGCGATGGACGTTCTGCAGCGCCGTGACGGCCTGTCCACGTGCCTGCCCGCGGCGCCGCCCGCCATCGGGCGCGGCCTGTCGGACCAGGCTTTCGCGCAGCACCTCGACCAGGGGCGAGTTGCCGGTGAGGAAGGCGGCTCCATCGTCCCGCAAGGCACCGAAGACGATGTTGAGGCCGCAAAGGGTTTTCCCCGCGCCGGGAATGCCGGTGACGAAAACCGCCAGATGCTCGCCTGCCTCGCGCGCCGCCGCGATGGCGCGCCGCACCGCCTCGGTCGTGCGCGTCAGATTGGCGGCGTCCGCGCGGGCGGAGACCATCTCGGCGCTGCGGTGCCGGTCGAAGAGCATGGTGGCCGCTTCCAGCACGTTCGGCACTGGGCGGTAGGGCGCGGTAAGCCAAGCCGCGTGGTCGAGCGGAGACGCGGGCGCGCCGATGGCGGCATGGATGGAGAGCAGGATTCCGCGCAGTGATCCCGCCGTCGCTGTGAAGGGCTGCGGCACACCGTGCCAGATCAGCGGCGGGTTGAAGGCCGACTCCGGAGCGCGGGTGGCCACCAGCACGGGCACGACCGGGATGGCGCGGCAACCCGCGTGGAAGTCGCGCAGGTCCAACGCGTAATCCTCCGCCTGGCGAAGATCGGCCAGGCTGTGCGCCGACGCCCCGTCCTTGATCTCCAGCACGAGCACGGCGCGATCGGTGAGGATCACGCAATCCGCGCGCTTCTCAAGGCGCAGGAGGTCGTATTCGAGCATCACCGACCAACCCGCGGCCTCCGAACTGGCGAGGGCGGATTGCAGCAGGCGCGCCGTGGAAACCCAGGCAGCGCGCTGGGTCAGCTCCAGCGTCGCGTGGCGCGCCGCCTGGGCATAGGCGAGGCGTGCGGCGACATCCTCGGGCTGAAGCTGCAGCAGCTCAGGGACGGTCAGCGTCAGCCAGGGTCTCAGGCGCGGTTCCTCGGCGGCCAGGTCGCCAGCATCATGCTGCCGAAGAGCAACGCAAAGCCTAACGCATGGGTCGCGGTCGGCGCCTCGCCAAGGAAGAGGATGGCCGTGACGGCCGCGGTGGCGGGCAGGAAGGCGGAGAAGATGCCGGCTACACCCGCCGGCGCGCGGCGCAGCCCACCATACCAGAGCAGCAGCGAGAGAACGCTTGCGGTCAGCGCGTGGAAGACGAGCAGGGTCAGCAGCCAGGGATCGGCAAGGCGCACCGCGGCACCAGCCTCCGGCAGCCAGGCGGGCAGCAGCAACGCGGCGGAGAAGGCTTGCATCCAGAGGCTGGCGGTCAGCAGCGGCAGCGCGCCCGAAGCCCGCTTGGCGAAAAGCACATAGGCCGCCTCCCCGCAGACGCCGAGCAGGACGAGTCCGTTGCCCAGAAGGCTGCCGCCCTCCCCCTCCCCACCACGCGCGAGCACGATTGCCGCCATGCCCACTGCCGCCAGCACAACCGCCGCCCAGCCGCGTGGCGCGATGTGTTCGCGCAGGAACCAAGCGCTTCCGAGCGCGACGACGGCCGGCATGGTAGCGAGGACCAGCCCCGCCTCGATCGCCGAGGTGAAGCGTAGCCCTCCAAGGAGTGCCACGTTGTACAGGACCGTGCCCGCCGCGGCCTGCAGAAGCAGGTTCCACAGCAACTTACGGCCTGGTCGCACTGCGCGGTCCCGCCACAGGGCCAGGGGCAGCAGCACGGCGCAGGCGATGAGGCAGCGCAGGCCGAGGATCATGGGAATGGGCAGCGCGCCCGCCAGTGTCTTCGCCACCGCGACATTCATGCCGGTGAGGATCATGGAGCCGGCGAGCTGGGCGTAGGCGCTCAGCATGGAGCGCCGCGCATCCTGGCCCGGCTCACCCCTCCTCGCCGTCGCGGCGATACGGGGACATGGCGTCCAGCTCCACCATTTCCGCCTCAATCGCCGCGCGTTCATGCACCAGTGAATCGGCGACCGCGCGGCGCAGTCCGGAATGGGCGATGAGATGCGCGGAATAGGTCGGCACCGGGCGGTAGCCGCGCTGGATCTTGTGCTCGCCCTGAGCACCCGCCTCCACGCGCTTCAGCCCATGGGCGATCGCAAAATCGAGTGCCTGGTAATAGCAGAGCTCGAAATGCAGGAAGGGCGCCTCCACTAGGCTGCCCCAGTTGCGGCCATAAAGGGCGTCATGCCCCATCAGGTTCAGCGCGCCGGCCACGGGCGTGCCGTCCCGCTCCGCCACCATGAGCACCACGCGGTCACCCATGCGCTCGCCCATCAGGGGCCAGAAGCGGGCGGAGAGATAGGCGCTGCCCCATTTCCGGTCCGTGGTGCTGCGGTAGAACTTGTGGAACAGGCGCCAGATCTCCGGCGTGATCTCGGCGCCGCGGAGAGTGCGGATGGTGAGCCCGGCGGATTGCGCGTCCCGCCTTTCACGGCGGATCGCCTTGCGCTTGCGGGAGGATAAGGCGGCGAGGAAGTCGTCGAAGCTGGAATAGCCCTCATTTGTCCAGTGGAACTGCGTCCCCAGGCGCTGCAGCCAGCCGGCCTCGCCCAGCGCATCCCATTCCTCGCGCGTGCAGAAGGTGACGTGACAGGAGGAAAGCTTCAGCGCCTCCGTCGCCTGCGCCAGCCCCTGTGCCAGCGCGCCATGGGGCACGCCGGTTCCGGGGCGGACCATCAGGCGAGGGCCGGGCACGGGGCTGAAGGGCACGGCCACCTGGAACTTGGGATAATACTCGCCGCCGGCATTCTCGAAGGCACGCGCCCATGCGTGGTCGAAAACATACTCGCCGTAGGAATGGCCCTTGGCATAGGCGGGCGCCACCGCGACCAGCGCGCCGGCCTCGTCGCGCAGCGCCAGGTGCTGTGGCAGCCAACCGGTACGTGGACCGGTGCAGCCAGATTCCTCCAGCGACAGGAGGAAGGCATGGGAGGTGAAGGGATTTCCGGTGTCATTGCAGGCATCCCATTCCTCGGCCGGGATGTCGGCGATTCGGGGATGCAGCGAGAGGGTCAGCTCAGAGGGCATGGAAGCGCATGTGCGGCGCGCGGCGCCCGGTGCAAGCGGGGATCAGCCCCGCGTGCCCGGCACAGCGTCACCGCCTTTCGTTCCCGGCGCAGCAGTGCCGGAGGCGTGCAGCGGGGCGAAGGCGGCGAAATCGGCCACCGCCTCCACGCCAACAATCGTCCCGTCGCCCAGTGTCCAGACATGCAGGAAGGGAATGCGGCCCGTGCGGCCGGCCGAGTCCCGCGCGTCATAGGCGCCGATGGCAAGCAGCCGGCCATCCGCGAGGGGCGTGAAGCTGTCCACGGCGATTCGCCATTGCGGGAAGTGGCAGCGCAGGGCGGGGAAGAAGGCGCCTTCCACCTCGGCGCGGCCGCGCCATTCCGTGCGCGGCACGGGATAACCGGGGGAAACGCGCCAGGCGATGTCCTCGGCGAGGAGAGAGTGGTCGCCGCTTTCCATCCACCGGCGAATCAGGGCCTCGCCCCGTTCCGCGGCGGTGGTCACGCGATCTCGAACACGGCCTCCACCTCCACCGCGGCGTCGCCGGGCAGGGAGGAGACGCCGATGGTGGTGCGGGCGTGGCGTCCGGCCTCGTCGAAGACGGCGACGGCCATGTCGGAGGCGCCGTTCATCACCTGGGCATGCTGGGTGAAGTCCGGCACGGCGGCGATGAACCCGCCCAGCCGCACCACCCGCACCACCCGGTCCAGGCTGCCGAGCGCCGCATGGGCCTGGGCCAGCACGTTTATGAAGCAAAGCTGCGCCGCCTGCTGGCCGCCATCGACCCCCACCCCGTCACCGAGCTTGCCGGTATAGGCAATCTTGCCGCTCCGCATCGGCACCTGGCCGGAAACGAAGAGCAGGCCGCCGGAGATGACGGCGGGGACGTAATTGGCGATGGGCAGCGCCGGCTGCGGCAGGGTCACGCCCAGTTCGGCAAGCCGGGCCTCGATACGCCCGCGATCAGCCTGCGCCATGCCTCAGCCCACCAGCCGAAGGGCTCGGCGGCGCGTGGCCGGCGCGGGGGTGGAGGGAAGGTCGGGCAGGAGCGGAAGCTGCTGCGCAGCGGTGCCGAGATGATCCGCGCCGCATTCCTCCTCGGTCGGGTCAGGCAGGAAACGGCCCTCGAGATGGTCCAGCGCCAGGCGGCGGAAGGCCCAGTCGAGCACGGAGGAGGCGCGATGGATAGCCGGATCGCCCTCCACCACGCCGGCGGGGCCGAAGCGGGTATAGGCGAAGGTCTGGACGTATTCGTCGAGTCGCACCCCGGCGTTCAGCCCGACCGTCACGGAATGGCAGAGCGCATCGACCATGGCGCGGAAGGCGGCGCCATCCTTGGCGAGGGTGAGGGAAATCTCCTCCAGCCCCTTGCTGCCTTCCATGGTGCGCAGGGTCACGCGATGGCCGCCGATCGACACCTTCCACACAGCACCGCGGCCATGGGCGGGCTGCCCATGGGCCGGCTGGGCACGGGGCTTCGGCGCCGGGCGCGGTGCCTGTGCCGACACCGGGGCGCCGGGGGCCGCGACATGCAGCCAGGGCCGCAGCGCCGCTTCCATCGCGGCACGCGCCTCGGGGCCGCGTGGGGCGAGAAGGCGCGCGGCATCCTCGCCGGCGAGCAGGGCAGCCCGGGTGGGAACTTCGGCCACGGCGCCATCGGGGGTGGAGACAAGCCGGGTGGCGGCGGCGGCGGGGGCGAGGCCGCCCGTCTCGGCGCCAAGCAGCGCCTCCACCGCATCCGGCGGCGAGAGGGCGAAGATCGCGGCGTGGCGCAGGCCGGGGGCGGCCGCGGCGGCGTCCAGCGCGGCGCGGGCAGCCTCGGCGAGGCCTGGCACAGGAAGCGACTCGGGCGGCGCCGGGCAGAGCAGGGAGACCGGTTCGCGAGCGCCGAAGGTTTCGGCCAGGTCGCCGGAAACGGCTTCGGCGGTGCCGCGGGTCAGGGCGGCGATGGCGATGGCGACCGCCCGGGCCTCGGGCGACTCGTAGTCCAGGCGCAGCGCCGCAAGCAGGCCGGCAAGATCGGCGAAGCCGAGGCGCAGGCGCGTCGCGCGGCCATTGCCCAGGATTTCCAGCACGGTCACGCCAAGGCGCGTGGCGGCGACATAACCGGCAGAGTCGAAGCCGCCCTCGGCATCAAGGAAAGCGGGCAGGTTCAGCACGAATCGGGGATCGGCCTTCACGTCATTCGCCCAGACCCCCGCGCCGGGAGCGCCCCGGCGGCCGAGGACGAGGCTCCGCAGCCCGGCCGCGAAGCCCTCGGCCGCTTCGGCGCTGCCCAGGATACCGAGCTTGCGGCCGCGCGCGGCGACGCGCCTGATCCAGCCCTCGGCGAGGCGAGGCAGGGCAACCGGCCCGTCTCCGGGAGCCAGAGCGGCCAGGGCCTCCGCCGCGCCGTCGTCCCAGGCGGCGGGCAGCGCGACAAGGCGCGGATCGGCATCAGGATCGGCGCAGGCACGGGCGCGGCGCATCGCCACCCCTTCCCAAACGGTGTCCCGGATCGTGCCGTCTCTACGCGTCATGAGGCGACCATAGGCCCGCCGCGAGCGGTGGTGAAGCCGCCATGTCGTGGCTGGGGCGCGACTCGGACACAAGATCAGGTGTGCGCCCGCCCTGCCTTTTCCCTCGGGCCTCGCCGTGCCATATGCAGCGCCGTCCTTCACCCGCCCGCATCGGCAGGAGACCTTCCATGTCCGCCATGCAGCGCTGGCTCTCTGGTCTTACCGGCCGCAGGATCGGCGCCGATTCCGTCGGCAATGTCTATTTCGAGAGCCGCCGCGACTACATGAACTACGGCCGCAAGCGCCGCTGGGTTGTCTATGCCGGCGCCCCTGAGGCGACGACCGTGCCGCCCGAGTGGCATGGCTGGCTGCACCACACCGTGAACTCGCCCATGGACACCGCCCGGCGGCTGCCCTGGATGAAGCCGCACAAGCCGAACGTGACGGGTACACCCGATGCCTACCGGCCCAGCGGGCATGACTATGCCGGCGGCAAGCGCAACCCCACGGCGGGGGATTACGAGGCCTGGACGCCCGGATCCTGATGCGCGGGATGCCGATGAGAACGCCAGGGCAGGCGGCGTGAAAGGTCGCGGAGTCGCGGAGATCGCGGCCGGCGCGGTGGTGTTGCTCGCCGCCGTGCTGTTTCTTGTATTCGCCGTGACCAATTCGGGCCGCTCCAGCGCGGGCGGGGGGCTGATCCTCACTGCACGCTTCGACCGGATCGACGGCCTCGCGCCAGGCGCCGATGTGCGGATCGCAGGGGTGAAGGTGGGCAGCGTGACGGCCCAGCGAATCGACCCGGCGACCTATCTGGCCGTGCTGACCCTGAACGTCGATTCGGCCATCAAGGTGCCGGAAGACAGCTCCGCCGAGATCACCTCGGAAGGGCTGCTGGGCGGGAAATACGTGGCGCTGGTGCCAGGGGGCAGCGAGCGGGGCCTTGCCTCAGGGGGCGAGGTGAAGATCACGCAATCCTCGGTGAGCCTCGAAAGCTTGTTGGGCCGCTTCATCTTCTCCGTGACCCAGATGAATACGAACCAGCAGGGGGAAGGCGCGCAGAACACGCCGACCCCGGCCCCTGCCGGGGGCAGTGCGCGGTGACGGCCGATCCCCTCGCCCCGCCCGAACGCTGGCCGGGTGCCGACGGACAGCCCATCTCCTGCCGGGAGAAGCTGAAGATGCTGACCGAGAACCACGCCGAGGCGGCGCAGGTGTTGCGGGACACCTTCGAGGATGCGGTGCTGATGGGGGTGGACGAGGCGGCGATGCGGCAGGTGCTGACCGATCTCGTCGCCGCGCTGCCCAGCCCAAAGCGCCAGGCATGAGGGGCGTATTCGTTCTTCTCGCCGCGCTTGCCTTCGCGGCCCCGGTGGCCGGCCAAGCTCAGCCCGCGGGCACGGTGCCGAACTCGGCCCAGAATTCCGACCAGGGTCCGCCGGCAGAGGCGGGATGGGTGCAGAGGCGCACCGCCGAACTCCAGGCGCTGGACAAGGTGACGGCGCGGATCACGGTGCTGAAGGCCTCGGTGGGCCAGCCCACGCGCTTCGGCTCGCTGACCATCACCGTGCGCGCCTGCAATGCCAGGCCGCCGGACGAGGTGCCGGACGCCGCCGCCTTCATTGAGGTGCGGGACGACCTGCTCGGCGCTAACGCGCCGCTCGCCTTCCGTGGTTGGATGCTGGCCAATGCGCCGGCGGCGCATATGCTGGAGCATCCGGTCTACGATCTCCGGATCCTCGACTGCCGGTGATGGACCGATTTCCCGCCGAGCGCGCCGCCGGCCTTGGATGAGAGGCGCGATGAACGAGTCCTCCAATCCTGGTCCCGCGCTGGCTGGGCCCGCAATGCCGGGCCCCGACACAGCCCTCTTCCTCGACATGGACGGCACGCTGCTGGAGATCGCTGCCCGGCCCGATGCCGTGGTGGTGCCGAAGGAGTTGCCTGATCTGCTCTCCCGCCTGCAGGTGGCGCTGGGCGGCGCGGTCGCGGTGGTGACCGGGCGCGGGCTGGCGGTGGCCCGCGGCTATACGGGCGTTCCCAGCCTGCCGATCGGCGCGGAGCACGGGGCGGTGCTCGACCCGGCCCTGCCCGGCGCCCCTCCCCTGCCCGTGCCGCTGCCCGAATGGCGGCGCGCGGCCGATGAATTCGCCGCCGCCCATCCCGGCACGCTGGCCGAGCACAAGACGCACGGCCTGGTCCTGCATTTCCGCCAAAGGCCCGAGGCGGAGGCGGAGGCGCTCGCCCTCCTACATGGGTTGTTGCGCGACGATTCCCGGGGCTTCCATGTGGTGCCATCCCATGCGGCGGCCGATCTGCGGCCTGTGGGAGCGGACAAGGGGGGCGCGGTACGCAGGCTGATGGCGATCGCGCCTTTCCGTGGGCGCCGCCCGATTTTCATCGGCGATGACATCACCGATGAAGATGGCATGGCCGCCTGCGCGGAATATGGTGGCTACGGGCTCCGCGTGCCCGATGACTTCGCGGGCCGGCCGGCCCTGGTGCGGGCATGGCTCTCCCGGCTCGCCGCTTCGGTGACGGCCGGCACGTCGTTGGATTGATGGAGGATTGAGGTTGGCGACCCGCCGGATGGGGAAACCCCCCCTGACCTGGGCGGTTTTTCCAAATGTGGCGGAACAGGGGAGGGTGAGGCGATGTGCGGGCGTTCCGCTCGCCGGAGTTGCACGGAGGGTTCTTCCGCCGTGTGGCATGGCGTGAGGGGTAACGTTCCGCGTCCGGGGCCCCATCTGAAATCAGAATTGCCGGTAGGGGCGCCGCTCGCGGTGTCCCAGGTCGGCAGATAGGAGGGATCGTGGGACGCCTCGTCATCGTCTCGAATCGCGTAGCCGTACCGAAGCGTGGGGACGCGCCCGCGGCCGGCGGTCTGGCCGTCGCGCTCAAGGATGCGTTCAGCAACCGCGGCGGGCTGTGGTTCGGGTGGAGCGGAACGGCATTGGCCGACCCGCCGGACGTGGTGAAGCACGCGCGGCGCGGCGGCGTGGACTACGCCGTGATCGACCTGCCCCAGGAAGCCTATGACGGCTTCTACGCCGGCTACGCGAACTCCGCGCTCTGGCCGATGTTCCATTTCCGCCTGGGGCTGCTGAGCTACGACCGCGACCAGGCGGAGTGCTACCGCCGCGTGAACCGGCGCTATGCCAAGAAGCTGCTCACCCTGCTGCGGCCCGACGACACGATCTGGGTGCATGACTATCAGCTGATTCCGCTCGGGGCGGAGCTGCGCGCCTTGGGATCGCGGCATCGCATCGGCTACTTCCATCACATCCCATTCCCGCCCTGGGCGGTCTTCTCGGCCATGCCAGGGGGCGAGGACCTGATCCGCGACCTGCTGGCCTATGACCTGGTAGGGGTACAGACGCATCGAGATCTGACGGGGCTGATGGACTGCATGTCCCAGGGCACCGGGATGAAGATGCGTGCGGGGGGCGAGGTGCGCTTCCGCGGCCGCCGCACCCGATTCCGCGCCTTCCCGATCGCCATTGCGACCGACGAGTTCGCCGAGCTTTCGGCGCATAGCATCACGCAGCCGGACGCCCGGCGATTCGAGGCGAGCCTGGTTGGCCGGTCCCTCATCATCGGAGCGGAGCGGCTGGACTACACCAAGGGCTTGCCCGAGCGGCTGCGGGCCTTCGGCGCGCTGCTCGAGCGCTTCCCAGAGCACCGGGGCCGCGTGACCTACCTCCAGGTCGCCGCGCGCTCACGCGAGGATGTGGAGACCTACAAGGATCTCAAGCGTGAGATCGAGCATCTCGCCGGCCGTATCAACGGCGACTACTCGGACGCGGACTGGACGCCGGTCCGTTATGTCGGGCGGGCCGTGCAGCGGGACACGCTGGCGGGCTACTACCGCATGGCGCAGGTCGGGCTGGTGACGCCGCTGCGGGACGGGATGAACCTCGTGGCCAAGGAATATGTGGCGGCGCAGGACCCGGAGAATCCCGGCGTCCTGGTGCTGTCGCGCTTCGCCGGCGCGGCGGAGGGGATGCCGGAGGCACTGCTGGTGAACCCGCTGGATGCTGTGGGCGTCGCCGAGGCCATGAATGCCGCACTGACCATGCCGCTGGACGAGAGGCGGGAACGTCACGCCGCCATGTTCCGCCGGCTGCAGGCGCATAGCGTGACCGGCTGGGCCAAGTCCTTCCTGGACGCGCTGGAGCGGCCGGACACGACCGAGACCACGCATTCCCGCGCGGCCGCGCTGTCGGTGTTTCAGCCGAGGGTGCTGGCGCGCAGCGCGTCCACTTCCTCGGACAGCTCTTCGGAGGACAGCTTCGTCAGCCAAGTGGCGGACCTGTCCACGGCGAGGGCCAAGCGGCTCCTGTAATCGGCCTGGGGGATTTCCATCGCCCCGAAGCGGGCGAGGTGCTCGTTCAGGAACTGGGTGTCGAGCAGGGTGAAGCCGCCGCGCCGGAGGCGGGCGACGAGATGCACCAGCGCGACCTTCGAGGCATCGCTGACACGGGAGAACATGCTCTCCCCGAAGAAGGCGGCGCCGAGCCGGATGCCATAGAGGCCGCCGACCAGTTCCCCCTCCTGCCGCACCTCGATCGAATGAGCGTTGCCCATGCGGTGCAGCGCGTTGAACAGGTCTTCGATCTCGGTATTGATCCAGCTGTCCTCCCGCCCCGGGGCGGGGGCGGCGCAGCCGGCGAGAATGGCGGGGAAGTCGGTATCCGCCGTCACCTCGAAGCGCCCGGACAGCACCGTGCGGCGCAGCCGGCGCGGCAGGTGGAAGCCGTCCAGCGGCAGGATGCCGCGCATCTTCGGGTCGAGCCAGTAGAGGCGGCCGGAGCGGCGGCTCTCGGCCATGGGAAACAGGCCGGCGCGATAGGCGCGGAGAACGAGTTCAGGCGTGATCGGAAGCGCGCGCCGGCTCATCCGGTGGTCCGGGTGGCGGACGGGCTTCGATCCTGGCGATGCCGCATGGACAGAAGATAGGCGCATCCCCGGCGCGGCGCCAACGGGCCCACGCCGGAAGATACATCCGAAAACGCGTTCAGCCGCCCGGCGTATGGCGCGCCACGAAGCGCTCCAGCCAGTGGATGGTGTAGTCGCCATCCTGGAACTCCGGATCATCCATGATGATCTGGTGTAGCGGGATGGTGGTGCGGATGCCGTCCACCACCATCTCGGTCAGGGCACGCCGGGCACGGGCGATGGCCTCGGCGCGGGTGGCGCCGCGGACGATCAGCTTGGCGACCAGGCTGTCGTAATGCGGCGGTACGGAATAGCCCGCATAGAGCGCGCTATCGACGCGCACGCCCAGCCCGCCCGGGGCGTGATAGGCGGTGACGCGGCCGGGGCTCGGGGCAAAGGTGACCGGGTCCTCGGCGGTGATGCGGCATTCGATGGCATGGCCGCTGAAGCGGATGTCCTTCTGCTCGTAGCCGAGGGGCTCCCCGGCGGCGACGCGGATCTGCTCGCGCACCAGGTCCACGTCGCAGACCATTTCCGTCACCGGATGCTCCACCTGCAGGCGGGTGTTCATCTCGATGAAGGCGAATTGCTCGTCCTGATAGAGGAATTCGAGCGTGCCCGCGCCACGGTAGCCAAGCTGCTTCAGCGCATTGGTCACCGTCACGCCCAGCGCGTCGCGGGTCGCAGCGGTAAGGACGGGGCTGCCGGCCTCCTCCACCAGCTTCTGGTGGCGGCGCTGCAGGGAGCAGTCGCGCTCGCCGAAATGCACCACATTGCCGTGGGTGTCGGCCAGGATCTGCATCTCGATATGCCGCGGGCGGTCGAGATACTTCTCCATATAGACGCTGTCATCGCCGAAGGCGGCCTTGGACTCGGTCCGGGCAATGCGCCAGGCATCCTCCAGCTCATCGGCCGTATGCGCGACCTTCATGCCGCGCCCGCCTCCGCCGGCGGCTGCCTTGATCAGCACCGGGTACTTGATCTGCTCGGCGACCTCCCGCGCCTCCTCCAGCGAGGCGAGGGCGCCGGGCGAGCCAGGGACGAGCGGCACGCCCAGGCGGCGCATCGCGTCCTTGGCGGCAATCTTGTCGCCCATGATGCGGATATGTTCGGCCGTCGGCCCGATGAAGGCGAGGCCATGGGCCTCCACCATCTCGGCGAAGCGCGCGTTTTCCGAGAGGAAGCCGTAGCCGGGATGGATCGCCTCCGCGCCGGTGATGGTGGCGGCGGAGAGAATTGCGGCGGCGTTCAGATAGCTGTCGCGCGCCGAGGGCGGGCCGATGCAGACGCTTTCATCGGCCAGGCGCACATGCATGGCCGTATCGTCGGCGGTGGAATGCACCGCCACCGTGCGGATGCCCATTTCCTGGCAGGCGCGGTGGATGCGGAGCGCGATCTCGCCCCGGTTGGCGATCAGGATCTTGTTGAAGGCGGGCACGCGATTACTCGATGACCAGGAGGGGCTCGCCGAACTCGACCGGCATGCCGCTCTCGATGAGGATGCGGGTCACCGTGCCAGCCTTGGGGGCCTTGATCTGGTTGAAGGTCTTCATCGCCTCGATCAGCAGCACCGTCTGGCCCTGCGCGACCTTGCCGCCGACAGTGATGAAGGGCGCGGCGCCAGGCTCGGGCGAGAGATAGGCGACGCCCACCATGGGCGAGGTGACGGCGCCTGGGGTGGCTGCGGTGACCTCGTCGCTGGCGGCGGCCGGCGCGGCCGCAGCGGGCATGGCGGCGGGCGCCATGGCGGCCGGCGCGGGCGCGGCGACGGCTTGTACCACCTGCTGGGCGGGCAGGTTGCGCGCCACGCGGACGCGACTCTCGTTCTCAACCAGCTCGATCTCGGTGAGATCTGTTTCACGAAGGATTTTGGCCAGGGCGCGGATCGCGTCCGGGTCAAAGGAGAGGCCGCTCATGGCGTGTCGTCCTGACCGATGATGCCGGCGATTGCGCGGAGCGCGAGGGCATAGCCCCCGACCCCCAGCCCGCAGATCACGCCCACCGCCGCGCGGGAGACGTAGGAGAGATGCCGGAAGGCCTCCCGCCGGTGAATGTTGGTGATATGGACCTCGACCACCGGCAGGTCCACCGCCAGCAACGCATCCATCAGCGCGATGGATGTGTGGGAATAGCCTGCCGGGTTGATGATGATGCCGGCGGCATTGCCGCGGCATTCCTGGATCCAGGAGATCAGCTCGCCTTCCAGGTTGGTCTGGCGGAAGTCGATCGCCAGACCAAGCTCCTCCGCCGCCTCGGCGCAAAGCGCCTCGACGTCGTCGAGCGTCGCAGTGCCGTATTTCTCCGGCTCCCGCATGCCCAGGAGGTTGAGGTTCGGGCCGTTGAAGACGGCGATCAGCGGGGGTTCCACGGTCTTGGTTCCGGTCCGCCCGGGGTTTCGCCCGGGTCTATGCGCGGCCGGGCTAGCATGCGCGCGCGGCCGCACGCAAACGGCGCGCCCCCTTCAACCCGGCGCCCGGCCGTGCCACATCCGCCAGGCCATGCCCGGATCCGCTCCCCTGGCGGCGCCAAGCGCGCTGCATATCACCGTGAACGGCGAGGCCCGCGCCCTCCCCGCCCCCCTCCCCCTCTCCGCTTTCCTGGCCGAGGCGGGGCTGGACCTGCGGAAGGTGGCTGTGGAGCGGAACGAGGAAATCGTTCCGCGCTCCGCCTATGGGACGACCCTGCTCGAGGCCGGGGACCAGCTCGAGATCGTGCATTTCATCGGGGGAGGCTGAGGCCATGGACGGGATGACGACCCAGGACGACGCCTGGGAGGTGGCCGGCCGCCGCTTCCGCTCCCGCCTCGTGGTCGGGACCGGGCGGTACAAGAGCCTGGAGGAGACCGCTGCCGCCATCGAGGCCTCGGGGGCCGAGATGGTGACGGTGGCGGTGCGGCGGGTGAACCTTTCGGACCCCGGCGCGCCCATGCTGCAGGACTTCGTGCCGCCGGACCGCTACACCTACCTGCCCAACACCGCCGGCTGCCACACGGCGAAGGATGCGGTGCGGACGCTGCGCCTGGCGCGGGAGGCCGGGGGCTGGAACCTGGTGAAGCTGGAGGTCCTCGGCCCTCCGCCCTTCCTCTACCCCGACATGCCCGCGACCTTCGAGGCGGCGGAGGCCCTCATCAAGGATGGCTTCCAGGTGATGGTCTATTGCGCCGACGACCCGCTGGCGGCGAAGCGTCTGGAGGAGATGGGCTGCGTGGCGGTGATGCCGCTGGGTGCCCCGATCGGCTCCGGCCTCGGCCTGTCCAACCCGTTCATGCTGCGCTCGATCATCGAGAACGCAAAAGTGCCGGTGCTGGTGGATGCCGGGATCGGCACGGCCAGCGAGGCGGCCCAGGCGATGGAGATGGGCTGCGACGCCGTGCTGCTGAATTCCGCCATCGCCCATGCCCGGGATCCGGTGCGGATGGCACGGGCGATGAAGGCGGGGGTGGAGGCCGGGCGGCACGCCTTCCTGGCCGGGCGGATGCCGCGGAATTATGCGGCGGATGCTTCCAGCCCGATGAGCGGGCTGATCCGCTAGGAGCGGATCACCCAGGGCACGCCTTCGCCTGCCCCGCCCGGATCAGGGGGCTCGGTTCGGCGTCCCAGGGGGTGTTTCCGGTGATGCAGCCGGACCGGCCCCAGGTGCCGTCCCGCCCGCGACGTTCATGAGCAACATGCCAGCCGCGAGCCGGGTAAGGCAGCGGGCCGCACGGAGACGCACGGCCGCCTGGCCTTCAACGCCTTCGGGCAATGTACAACCCGCGAGCGTGATGGCCGTGCCAAGAATCCGGGCCTCCAGTGCTTCGATGATGGTCTCGCACTGCGCGTCCCTCCCGAATTCCTGATCGATGGCCTCCCCTGCCCTGTCGATCTCGGCCTCGACCCTTTGGCCATCGGCGACGATCCCGAGAATTTCAGCGGGAGGATCGGGCTCCTCATCCGCAAGCATCGCCATGAGTCCCATGGCGGCCGTCAGGGTATGGATCGGCCCGCCATCGCCACCGCGGGAGGCGAAGGCGCCGTAGGCCACCGCCAGCGCGGCTTCGCCCAGTACCTCTTGTGTTTCCGGGTTGAGCGCTTCTATGGCCGGGGATGGATCGGCATTCGGCTCGGCTGGACTCCCGTCGAGGCTCGGCACCCCGCCATCGGCGAAGGCCCGGGTGATCGTGGCGAGCGCCTCGAAGAGACGATGCTCGGATACGGAAGCCACGGCGTCATCTCCATTTCCAAGGACAACGAGTCTGAGCAAAGGTCGTTGAAGCCCACCGCAGCATGTTTTCTCCGGCCAAGTTGCCGGCGGGACCGATCCAGCTTTTGAGCGACACGGCCTGGGGCCGGCACCGAGGGCGTTCATCCCCGCATGAAGGGCGATGCCCTTCTCCCGGAGGAATGCCTCCGGCGCTCGGGGCGGATCAGTCCCAGTAGGGCGGGATGCCGCGCAGTTTCTCGTCGCTCCGCGTGCTGAGGCGCGTGGCGCAGAGGATGTCGAGCAGCGTCACGCCCACCACCGCGGCAACCGCCAGCTTCACATTCGCCCGCTCGCGGGGGCCGAAGACCGGGGTGCCGCCCAGGACCGCGAGGTCCAGCGCATCGCCCCCGACCCGGGCCCAAAGCAAGGGAGCGCAGGTCGGGTTGGCCAGGATGGCCATGCCATTCGCCATCTCCCGCACGCCGAAGGCGCGGATCAGCCGCGTGTGGCGCCGCATACCAAGCTTCCGCGCGAGGGTTCGCCCACCGAGCATCTCCATCAGCCCCAGGCCGATGCTGAACCATCCCAGGAAACGGGCCAGACGGACGACTTGCATGGGGCGCTCTCCTCACTCCGACCGTGGCGGAACTCCATGCGACAACGCCCGAGGAGCGAAATGGCTGTTGCGCCATAAGGATCGCTCGGCGCGGCGGGCGGGGCAGCCAGCCCGGGTCAGCGGTTCCGGGCCGGCCAGGCCGCCATGGCGGCGCGCGCCACGCCTTCGAGTTGCCCGGAGGTGGCGCCGTCCCGGGCCTGGACCGACATCCCCTGCTGCACGCCGAGGAAGAATCGCGCCAGGGCCGGCACATCGGTAGCGGCGGGCAACTCTCCCGTGTCGGCGGCCTGCGCGAGCCGCGCCTCGACGCGTGCAAGGCCCTCCGCACGGGACTGGAGGATGCGCTTCCCCAAGGCCTCGCAGCCCTCCTGCCCCGCGGAGGCAAGGGTGACCATGCAGCCGCCCGGCTTGCCGGATTCCGGGAGAACGGCAGCAGAGGCGAGGAGGAATCCTTCGATCGCGGCGCGCGCAGGACCAGGCTGGGCGAGTGACGACCAGATCCGCGGCTCATAGCCCTCCGCATAGCGGTCGAGCGCCTCGGCATAGAGCGCCTCCTTGCTGCCGAAGGCGGCGTAGAGGCTGGGCGAGGCAATCCCCATGGCCCGGCAGAGATCGGCGATGGAGGTGGCGGTGAAGCCCTTGCGCCAGAACAAGGTGGTCGCTGCATCGAGGGCGGCGTCACGGTCGAAGCTGCGGGGGCGTCCGCGAACAGTCATGGGCAAGCCTTTTTTATCGATCAACATATAAATGGTTGACGGCCGGCGGCAAGGCACGCATGAATTCTGTATTGAACCACACAAAAAGGTATGCACATGGCTGACAGCACCGACAGGCGCGCCCTGGTCACCGGTGGGAGCCGGGGAATCGGGGCCGCGATCGCGCTGGCTCTCGCCCAGGACGGCGTCGATGTCGCGATCACCTATGAGCGCTCGGCCGATCGCGCCGCGGAGGTGGTGCGCGGGATTGAGGCGCTGGGCCGCCGCGGCCTTGCCATCGCAGCGGACAGTGCGGACCCGGTCGCCATTCGGGCCTCGGTGGAACAGGCCGTGCGCGGGCTCGGCGGGCTCGACATCCTCGTCAATAATGCGGGCATCGCACGGGGCGGGCCGCTGGAGACGATGAGCCTCGAGGATATTGATGCGGTGCTCGACGTGAACATCCGCTCCGTCGTCCTCGCCTCCCAGGCGGCGATCCCGCATCTCGGCAAGGGCGGGCGCATCGTGAACATGGGAAGCTGCCTGGCCGACCGGGTGACGCAGCCTGGGCTAAGCGTCTATTCGATGAGCAAGTCGGCCCTGATCGCCTTCACCAAGGGGCTTGCGCGAGACCTGGGGCCGCGCGGCATCACTGTGAACATCGTCCATCCCGGCCCCACCGACACGGATATGAACCCCGCCGACGGTCCCCAGGCGGCCGCGCAGCGCCAGCTGATCGCGCTCGGCCACTACGGGAGCGCCGATGATATTGCGCGCATGGTGGCCTTCCTGGCCGGGCCGGGTGGCCGGCACATTACCGGGGCGGGCTTCACGGTTGATGGTGGGCTGAACGCCTGAGAGGGCGCGGGGCTGGCTGGGCCTAGGCCCGCCTCAGTGCGCCCCGCCGCCTGCCCCGGCCTTCGGTGGCTTGACGAAGAACACCAGCGGCACCGCCAAGGCAAAAAGCGTGGCGATCACCACCAGCACGTCATTATAGGCAAGGACCAGCGCCTCCCGCGCGACCATGGCGGAGACGCGGGCCAGCGCCGCATGGTCCGCCGCCTCGCCCAACCGGCTTGAGAGGGCGGAGGCGATGCCCTCCACCGACTGCGAAACGCCCGGCCGCGCCCAGTTCACCGATTCCATGAGGTGGAGGCGGTGCGCGGCGGAGCGTTCGATCACCAGCGTGTTGATCATCGCCAGCCCAACGGCGCCGCCGAGATTGCGCATCAGATTGTAGAGGCCCGAGGCGTTCTTGATCATGGCAGGCGCCAGCGTGCCCAGCGCCACCTGGTTCACCGGCACCATCGCGAACATCGTGCCTATGCCGCGCAGCGAGAGCGGCAGCCACAGCTCCACGAAGCCGGATTGCGCCGTCAGCCGGGAGGTGAGCCACATGGACAGGGCGGTGGTGGCCATGCCGAAGGCGAGGAGGAAGCGCAGGTCCATGACCCGCGACAGGCGCCCGACCACCGGGGCCGCCAGGAACATGGCGAGGCCGGTGACGAACATCGTCTCGCCGATCTGCAGCGAATTGAAGCCGCGGATGCGCCCGAGGAAGAGCGGGATCAGGTAGACCGCGCCATAGAGGCCGATGCCGACGAGGAAAGCGAAGACGCTGCCGAAGGCGAAGTTCGCATCGGCATAGGCGCGCAGCTCCACGATCGGGTCCTTCCGCGTGAAGGCGCGCCAGAAGAAGATGAAGCCGGAGACGACACAGGCGAAGGCGAAGGCGGCGATGGTGGGATCGTCCAGCCAATCCCAGCGCGGGCCCTCCTCCATCACATATTCCAGGCTGCCCAGGAACACGGCCATGGCGCCGAGGCCCAGCCAGTCGAATCGGCCGAGCAGGCGGGTGTCGCCGCGGTCGATATCCATCGTGCTCCAGACCACGACGGCGATGAACACGCCCACCGGCACGTTGATCAGGAAGAGCCAGTGCCAGGAGAAGCTCTCGGTCAGCAGCCCACCGAGCGTGGGACCGATGGTGGGGGCGAGGGTGGCGGTAAGGCCGATCAGCACACTGACCGAGGCGCGCTTCGGGCCGCGGAAAAGGAGGAAGGCGGTGGCGAAGACCGTCGGGATCATCGCGCCGCCGAGGAAGCCCTGCATGGCGCGGGCGGCGATCATCACCGGCAGCGAGCTGGCGGTGGCGCAGGCGAGGGAGAACACGGTGAAGCCCGCGGCGGAGATGGTGAAGAGCACGCGGGTGGAGAGCAGGCGCGAGAGGAATCCCGAGAGCGGGATCATGACGATCTCCGCGATCAGGTAGGAGGTCTGCACCCAGGAGGCCTCGTCCGGGCTGGCGGCCAGGCCGGCCTGGATCTCGCCGATGCTGGCCGAGACGATCTGGATGTCCAGGATCGCCATGAACATGCCCAGCACCATCGTCATGAAGCCGATGAAGTGCCGGGTGGAGACGCCCGCGATCCCGTTTGCAGGCGCGGCCGGGATGGCAGAGCTGGCGGTGGCAGACATGGCGGGAGGTCTCAGCGGCCGCCGAGCATCGCGGCGGCAGTACCGAAGAGGGAACGCGGCGCCTCGGGGTCTTCGCGCGTGTCGACCTCGGCCTCTACCGACAGGCCAGGGCGGAGATTGGCGACCTGCTGGCCCGGATCGATGGCGATGCGGACCGGCACGCGCTGCACGATCTTGGTGAAGTTGCCCGTCGCATTCTCCGGCGGCAGCAGGGAGAACTGCGCCCCGGTGGCCGGGGCGAGGCTTTCCACCCTGCCATGCAAGGTGCCGCCGGCATCGACGGCAAGCTCCACTGGCTGGCCCTCATGCAGGCGACGGAGCTGCGTCTCCTTGAAATTCGCCGTGACGTAGAGGCGGTCCGGCGCCGGGGAGACGGCGATCAGGTTCTGGCCGGCGCGGACATGCTGGCCGAGCTGCGCCGCGCGGTTGCCGGCGACGCCGGCGAAGGGCGCGCGGATGATGGTGTAGTCGAGATTTGACTCAGCCAGGGCGAGCGCCGCGCGGGCGGAGTCCCGGCGGGCAACGGCGGAGAGCGCCTGGGCGTCGAGCACCGGAATGGCGCCGCGGGCGGATTCGAGCCCGGCCTGGGCCGCGGTCAGCGCCGCCTCGGCCTTGCGGCGGGTGGCCACGGTGCGGTCCACGGCCTCGCGCGTGCCATAGCCGCCGGAGGCCAGGGTGCCGGCGCGCCCAGCATCGGCAACAGCGCGCACTCGCTCAGCCTCGGCTTCGGCGATCTGGGCCTCGGCGGAGGCCACCTGGGCCTCGGCCTGGGCGCGCTGGGCGGTCAGGGTGCCGATATTGGCTTCGGCTTCGGCCAGGGCGGCGGTGGCCTGGTCGCGCCGGGCCAGCCAGTCGCGCCGGTCCAGCTCGATCAGCGGCTGTCCGGCTTCCACCGGCTGGTTGTCGCCCACCAGGATGCGGGCGATGTCGCCCTCGATGCGGGAGGAGAGGACGGCGATATCCCCGCCTACATAGGCGTTGTCGGTGGACTGCAGGAAACGGCCAACCTGCCAGTACCAGCTGCTGCCGAGCAGGCCGCCGGCGAGGACCAGCAGGGCGATCACGGGCAATGCGCGGCGGAAGCGGGAACGGCGCGGCTTCGGCGCTGCGGCCGGCGCCGTGGAGCGCGTGTCGAGATCAGGAATGGGCGTCGTCCGGGCGTTCATCTCAACTGAACCGTTCAGTTCAGTCGATAGATGGTCCCGGCCTTGCGTCCTGTCCATGGAAAACTGAACGGTTCAGTATCAAATATGACGACAGCCAGACCGGAGTTCCCCCGCCTTTGTCCGCCGCCCTGCACCCTGCCGAGACTTCCCCCAAGCGGGCGGCCATCCTGTCCGCCGCTGCCCGGCTCTTCATGGCCGCAGGCTATGCGAATGTGTCGATGGATGCGCTGGCGAAGGAGGCGGGCGTCTCCAAGGCCACGCTCTACGCGCATTTCACCGGCAAGGAGGCGCTGTTCAGCGCGATCGTACAGGACCGTTGCAACGCCATCGCCGCCCAGGGCGAGGAGATGGCCTCCCACGCGCCATCGGCCGATGGCGCGCTGCGGGAGATCGGGCGGCTTTGGATGAGCTTCCTGCTGCATCCGGACAGCATGGCCATCCATCGGATCGTGATTGCCGAATCGGCGCGCTTCCCGGATCTGGCCCGTGCCTTCTATGCCGCCGGCCCCGCCACCGGCCGCGCCTGGCTGTCGCGCCGCATGGCGGAGGAGCAGCGCCGGGGGCGCCTGCGGGCCGATGCCGACCCCGCGGTGGCCGCGGATCACCTGATGGGGATGCTCCGGGGGGAATTGTACCTGCGCACGGTGCTGGGCGGCCCACCGCCCGAGGCTTCGGCCATCCAGGCCACCGTGGACCAGGCGGTGGAGGTTTTCCGGCGTGCTTACGGGGTGCCGGAGACGATGTCCGCGCCGTAATCCGGCCGGTCGGGACCTGCTTCGGCCCCGAATTCGCCGGGCCGGACAGGGTTTCGTCCGGGAGCTTTCCGGCTCTTTGTACGTGTCACAAAAAAAATCGGGCCTCGCCACGAGATAGGCCTTGCACCCCCGGGTCGCGGGGGCTATCTGCCGCCTCAGACGCAGTACGCACGTGCCTCTGGCCCGCAAGGTTACGCAACGACGTCAAGCGTTCTGGCAACCCCCGGAGGCGAAAGCCGACGGGCTCTCACTTTGGTCGCTGGTTCGTTCGACCGTTCGTCAACCTGAGCAGGGCCGTTCCGCCGATGGCGGACGCCTGCCGCCTTGCATGGGGAGGGTGGTGCGATGACCCCGAAGATCGCGCAGTTTCTGGCCAATGTTCAGCCGGCCACGCCGTGCCTGGTTCTCGACGTGGATCGCGTCGAGTCCAACTACCGGCGCCTGCAGGCGGCCCTGCCGCATGCCCGCATCTATTATGCCGTGAAGGCCAACCCGGCGCACCAGATTCTGGAGCGGCTGGTGAACCTCGGCTCCTGCTTCGACGCGGCCTCCTGGGAGGAGGTTTCGGCGGCGCTGGATGCCGGCGCGGAGGCGGGCTCCATCTCCTACGGCAACACCGTGAAGAAGGAGAGCGCCATCAAGGCCGCCTATGCGCGCGGGGTGCGCATGTTCGCCTTCGACTCCGAGGGTGAGCTGGAGAAGCTGGCGCGCTCCGCGCCGGGCTCCCGCGTTTATTGCCGCATCCTGGTGGGCAATGATGGTGCCGAGTGGCCGCTGTCGCGCAAGTTCGGCTGCGAGGTCGAGATGGCGCGCGAGCTGATGGTGAAGGCGGGCGAGATGGGGCTGGACCCCTTCGGCCTCTCCTTCCATGTCGGCAGCCAACAGACCAACACGGCAGCCTATGAGGCGGCGATCGCTAAGGTCGCCATGCTCTTCACCGACCTCAAGGAGGCCGGGGTGAAGGTACGCATGGTGAACCTGGGCGGCGGCTACCCCGTGCGCTACCGCTCGGAGGTGCCGGAGATCGACGCCTTCGGCGACGCGATCATGGGCGCCATGGCGAAGCATTTCGGCAATGCCCTGCCGGACATCGTGGTGGAGCCCGGGCGCTTCATCGCGGCGGATGCGGCGGTGGTGTCGGCCGAGGTGGTGCTGGTCTCCCGCAAGGCGAAGGACGATCCGGTCCGCTGGGTCTACCTGGACATCGGGCGCTTCGGCGGCCTGGCGGAGACGGAGGGCGAGGCGATCAAGTATGCCTTCCGCACTCCGCATGACGGCTCGGAGGAAGGGCCGGTGACGATCGCGGGCCCGACCTGCGACAGCACCGACACTCTCTACGAGAAGTCGAACTACCGGCTGCCGGCGAAGCTCCAGCCCGGCGACCGGATCGAGATCCTGGCGACGGGGGCTTATGTGACCACCTATGCCAGCCAGGGCTTCAACGGCTTCGCGCCGCTGGCCGAACACTACATCTGAGCCTGGAAGGGCTGCCACCCGGCGCCTGTTCCATGCTACCGAACCGAAGGGGCGCCGCGAGGCGCCCCTTTGCTTTTTTGCGTTCCTGGCGATCCGCACAAAAGAATCGGTCTCGTATTGTGCGACGCGGTGATGATTCTGCTTCCGTGCGCATGACGTGTCGGTAAGATACGGCAAAAGACCGGGGGCTGGCGTGGCGGAGTTATGGGCTGATTGGGGCGCGGCTGCCTATCTGCTGGCCGCCCTCTGGGCGTTCTTCGAAGGTGAGACCTTTGTCCTGGCCGCAGCGGCCATCGGAGCGATGACGGGCGTGGTCGACCCATGGCTCCTCATGGGGTCGGTCTGGCTGGGTTCCTTCCTGGGGGACCAGACCTGGTTCACCCTGGGCCGGCGCTATGGCCCGCGCCTCGTGAAGCGCTATCCCAAAGCCGAGGCGAAGATGGCGAGCGCAACCGCCATGCTGCTGCAATACGGCACGCTGTTCGTGCTCACCTTCCGGTTCCTCTACGGCATCCGCAATGTCGCCGCCGCCGCCTGCGGGCTGGCAGGGATGGGGCGGCTGCGCTTCGCCCTGCTGAACTTCATCGCAGCCGGGGTCTGGGCGAGCAGCTTCGTCGCGGCGGGCTGGTATCTGGGCGCGCTCATCGGGCCGGAGCGGCTGTTCCACTTCATCGCCGGCGCCGCGCTCGTGATCCTGGGCGTGTTCCTGTTCCGCCGCTTCTACCGCAAACGTCGGCTGGCCCGGACGGCCATGGTTCTCTGAGGCAGTCCGGGCCCCGCGGGCCGCATGGCCCGCTCATCGGGGTCGCCGGGAGCCACCCCAGCGACCCCTCTCCCCGGAATGGTTGCATCCCGGTGATTTCCCAAGAGCCCTTCAGGCCCTACTCTGCATCCCATGGACGAGATTGATCGCAATATCCTGATCGCTGTGCAGCAGGACGGCGCCGCAGGGCTGGCGGAGCTGTCCAAAGTGGCCGGCCTATCCGTATCGGCGACGGCCGAGCGCGTGAAGCGGCTGGAGGAACGCGGCACCATTCGCGGCTGGCACGCCGCGCTGGACCCTTCGGCCGTGGGCTGCGCCCTTTTGGCCTTCGTGATGGTCGGAATGAAGCCGGGCCGGGACGAGGGCACCTTCCGCAAGGCAATGCGCCGGGCCGAGGTGGTGCTGGAGTGCCACGCGGTCAGCGGTCCCTGGGACTACATGCTGAAGCTGCGCCTGCCGGACCTGGCGGCGCTGGAGCGGTTTGTCGCCGATGAGGTGCGGAGCCAGTCCGGCGTGGAGAGGACGGATATCGTCGTGGCGCTGTCCTCCACGAAGGAGACAATGATCCTTCCGGTGGCCGAGGCGGACGAGGAATAAGGCAGACCGAAAAACGAGGCTCGCCGTCCTGCTTTCAATCGTCTTGTGAACGATGGGTGGCGCCCCGGGCGGAAGGCCCGGGGCGCCGGCCCGTTCAGGCCGCCGGGCTGGCGGCCATGGCGATGGTGCGCTCGTCGGCGCGGGCCTCGTAGTTCAGGTCGCGCTTTAGGGCCCAGACATTCACCAGCTGGTGGAGCGGGATGAAGGCCAGGTCGTCCATGGCCATCTTCACAGCCTGCTGGAGGAGCTTCTCACGCTCGCTGTCGTCCAGCGTGGAGACCGCGCGGGCGGTCAAAGCGTCCAGTTCCGGGTTGCTGTAGCGGGCGTTGTTGCTGGCACCCATGCGCTTCGCCGCATCGTAGGTACCGACGATGTTGACCAGCGTGTAGGAGGCCTCGCCGGTCGTGCTGCCCCAGCCGAGCAGGCGGATTGCGTATTCCTGCCTGCTGTTGCGGACAGAGAAGCTGGCCCAGGGCAGCGCCTCCACCTGGGTCTGGATGCCGATCCGCTGCCACATCTGCGCGACAGCCTGGATGGTGCGGGAATCATTCGGGTAGCGGTCGTTCGGGCCGTGCAGGGTGAGCTTGAAGCCATTCGGGTAACCGGCCTCGGCCAGCAGGGCCTTGGCGCGCTCGGCATTGAACGGCGTCGGCTTCACCTCCGGATTATAGCCGAAGGCGCCCGGAGGCAGCCACTGGCCGGTCGGGGCGGCAGTGCCTTCCATGATCTGGCGGCAGATCGCCTCGCGGTTGATCGCCATGGACAGTGCCTGACGGACCCGGATGTCCTTGAACGGGTTCGTCGGCAGGGGCTTGCCGTCGTTATCCGTGACGAAGGGCAGATTGCCGTCGCGCGAGTAGTCCGGGAACAGGTAGATCACGCGAACGCCCTGCACCTCGGCCAGCTTGACGCGGTTGTCGCGGCGCAGCTTCGCGATGTCGCTGGTCGGCACTTGGTCGATCATGTCCACGTCGCCGGCGAGCAAGGCGGCCGTGCGGCCGCTGTCATTGCCGATGAAGCGGTAGGAAACGGCGGGCCAGGGCTGCTTCGGGCCGAACCAGGCGTCGTTGCGAACCAGTTCCGTGCGATCGCCGGCGGAGTAGGAGGCCAGCTTGTAGGGACCGGTGCCGATGGCAGCCTTGCCGGAGTTGTAGTCCTCCGGGTTCGCGCCCGTGCCCGCATGGCGGGAAATCACGGCGACGCCCGCCAGCTCGTTCGGGAGCAGCGGATGCGGCGCTGCGGTATGGAAGCGGATCGTCAGCGGATCGACCACCTCGACCCGCTGGATGGCGCGGATGAAGCCGCCGAAGCCGCCGGGGGAGCCGAGGACGTTCGGCACGCGCTCGATGGTGAAGGCCACGTCGTCGGCGGTGAAGTCCTTGCCGTCGTGCCACTTCACGCCGGGGCGGAGCTTGAACTCCCAAACCGTGTTCGAAACCGGGGTCCAGCTGAGAGCAAGGCCGGGATACAGGCGGGCGGCCGCATCTCGCTCCACAAGGCGATCAAAGAGATGCATTGCAAGGCCGTTGTTCGGGGCCGCATTGTAGAAGTGCGGGTCGAGAGAGGTGACGGCGCCGCCGATCCCGATGACGAGCGGGCGGTTCGCCGAGGCCGGCGTGGCCTGGGCATCGGCCACGGCCGGGGCAAGGCCCCCCGTGATGGCCGCCATGGCGGCGGGGGCCGTCACGAAAAGGCGGCGGGTGATCGGAGCGGGCATGCTTAAGCTCTCCTGGTTTTAATCTTGGCTGACGCAAACTAGCGGCACGGCGGGCAGACTGCTAGAAGCGGCCAGGGAAGGCGCCATCGGGATACCCGGGGGGACTGAATGAAAAATTTTGTATCGGTGGCCATCGCGGCCGCCTTTTCGGCATTCGTGGTGCCTGGTTCTGTCGCTGGGGCGGCAGCGCAGACGCTGAATCTCGCGGTCGGCGCGCCCGTCACCTCGCTCGATCCACATTACCATGCGCTGTCGCCGAACTATGCGGTGGCAGACATGCTGTTCGACAGCCTGACCGCCTTTGACGCGCAGGCCCGCGTGCAGGCCCGGCTGGCGGAAAGCTGGAAGCCGGTGGCGGAGAACGTGTGGGAGTTTAAGCTCCGCCCGAACGTCACCTTCCATAACGGCAACGCCTTCACGGCCGAGGACGTGGCCTTCACCATCGCCCGCGTGCCGACGGTGCCGAACAGCCCGTCCTCCTATGGCATCTACACCCGCGCCATCCAGCGCGTGGAGGTGGTGGACCCGCTGACGGTGCGCTTCCACACCAATGGCCCCTACCCGCTCCTGCCCGTCGATCTCGGGCAGATTCAGATGCTGGACAGCGAGACCCATGCCAATCCGCTGACCGAGGATTTCAACTCGGGCAAGCTCGCGATCGGCACCGGCCCCTTCCGCGTGCTGAGCCACCGCATCGGCAACCGGATCGAGTACGGCCGCAACGACGCCTATTTTGGCCCCCGCCCGCATTGGGAGCGGGTGAACTACCAGATGATCACCAATGATGCGGCGCGCACCGCCGCGCTGCTCTCCGGCGATGTGGACTTCATCGATCAAGTGCCCACCAGCGACATCGCCAAGCTGCGCGGCGACAACCGCGTGCAGCTGAGCGAGGCGAACGGGCTCCGGCTGATCTTCCTGGCGCTGGACCATTCCCGGGACACCGCCTCGCCCTTCACCTTCGACAATGACGGCAAGCCGCTGCCGCGCAACCCGCTGCGCGACGTGCGGGTACGCCGGGCGCTGTCCATGTCGATCGACCGCCAGGCAATCACGGATCGGGTGATGGAGGGGGCCTCCCTGCCCTCGACGCAGCTGCTTCCGCCCACCGCCTTCGGCGCCCTGCCCGACCGGACGGCCGGCCGTGCCGATGCGGATACCGCCAAGCGCCTGTTGGCCGAGGCCGGCTACCCGAACGGCTTCCGCATCACCCTGCACGGCCCGAACGACCGTTACATGAACGATTCGCGGATCATCCAGGCTGTCGGCCAAATGTGGACGCGGATTGGCATCCGCACGAGCATTGAGGCGCAGCCCTGGGCCACCTTCGTGGCGCGGGCCGGGCGGCAGGAGCTTTCGGCGATGCTGGTGGGCTGGGGCACCTCCTCCGGCGAGCCGACCAGCCCGCTGCGGTCGCTGCTGGCCACCTATAACGCCCAGCGCGGCTTCGGCGGCTCCAACCGCGGGCGCTACAGCAACCCCGCCATGGACGCGAAAATGGAAGAGGCGCTGCGGACGCTTGACGACACGAAGCGCGAGGCATTGCTGCGCGAAGCGACCACCCTGGCCATGGATGATGTCGGCATCATCCCCATCCATATCCAGAAGAACATCTGGGCCATGCGCCGCGGGCTGCGGCACGAGGCCCGCGCGGATGAGCTGACCCGCGCACAGGATATCCAACCCGCTCCGTGAGGGCCCGATAGGGCAGAATTCGAAGTCACCGCCATCATCGTCAACGTCACAGGAGAGTGCCTATGAGGAAGCTGCTATTGGCTGCCACCGTGGCCGTTTCTGCCCTGTCCGGGGCAGAGCTGCCCGGCCAGGCACTCTCCGGCGCCCAGGCGCAGACCTTGACCATGGCCGTGGGCGCGCCGGTGACCTCGCTGGACCCTCATTACCACCAGCTTTCGCCCAACAACGCCGTCGCGGACATGATCTTCGACAAGCTGGTGAACACCGATGCGCAGGCGCGCCGGGTGCCCGGGCTTGCGACGGAGTGGCGGGCCACCGGCCCGACCACCTGGGAGTTCAAGCTGCGGCCGGGCGTGAAGTTCCACAACGGCAATCCCTTCACGGCGGAGGATGTGGCCTTCACCCTGGGCCGTCTCCCCAATGTTCCGAACGCCCCTTCCTCCTTCGCGGTGTATGCGCGGCCGATCCAGCGGATCGAGATCGTCGATCCGCTGACCATCCGCTTTCACACCACGGCGCCGCATCCGCTGCTGCCGCTGGACATGACCAATGTGCGCATCCTGGATAAGGAGACGCATGAGGGCGCGGCGACGGAGGACTTCAACTCGGGCAAGACCGCGATCGGCACGGGCCCCTGGCGCGTGGTCTCGCACCGGAACGGCGAGCGGATCGAGTTCGCGCGGCACGACGCCTATTGGGGCGGCGCGCCTGCCTTCCAGCGCGTGAACTACCGCATGATCACCAATGACGCGGCCCGCACCGCCGCGCTGCTGGCCGGCGACGTGGACTTCATCGACCAGGTGCCGACCACGGATCTGGCGAAGCTGCGGCAGGACCAGCGGGTGACGCTGAGTGAGGTGGTGGGACTGCGGCTGATCTTCCTCGGCCTTGACCACCTGCGGGGGCCGAACGAGAACTCGCCCTTCATCACCGACAATGACGGCAAGCCGCTGGGACGGAACCCGTTGCGCGATGTTCGGGTGCGGCGGGCCCTGTCGATGGCGATCGACCGGCAGGCGATCGTGGAACGGGTGATGGAGGGGGCGGCGACGCCGGCAGGCCAGTTCCTGCCGCCCGGCGTGCCCGGCCACGTGCCGGATGTGCAGCCCACCCGCTACGACCCGGAGGGTGCGAAGCGCCTGCTGGCCGAGGCCGGCTATCCGAACGGCTTCCGCATGCAGCTCAACGGCCCGAACGACCGCTACATCAATGACGGCCGGATCATCCAGGCGATCGGGCAGATGTGGACCCGCGTCGGCGTCCGTGCCGCGGTGGAGGGGCAGACCTGGGCCGTCTTCGTCGGCCGCGCCGCCCGGTCCGAGTTCTCGGCCCATCTGATCGGCTGGGGCTCCAACCCGGACGGCTCCCACCCGCTGCGCAACATCCTTGCGACAGTGAGCGCGGAGAAGGGCTGGGGCGCCTCCAACCGCGGGCGCTATTCCAACCCCGAGGTGGACCGCCTGCTTGAGGCCTCGCTGACGGAGTTGGACGAGGAGAAGCGCGAGAAGCTGGTGCTCGATGCCCAGCGGATCGCGGCGGAGGATGTTGGGGTCATCCCCATCCACATCCAGACGAACATCTGGGCCATGCGGCGCGGCCTGATGCATGAGGCACGCGCCGACGAGGCGACCCGGGCGCAGGATGTGCGCCCGGCGCCGCAGTAACGGGACCGGCCATAACCCGGCCCGAAGGAACTGAATCATGAGTGTCTATTTGTTGCGCCGGCTGATCCAGGCGGCGCTGGTCATGCTGGCGATGTCGGTCATCGTCTTCATCGGCGTCTATGCCATCGGCGATCCCGTCGAGATCCTGATCTCGCCGGACGCGGATCAGGCGGAGCGCGTGCGTGCCATCGCGGCGCTCGGCCTCGATAAGCCGCTCTGGGAGCAGTACTTCTCCTTCCTGGGCAATGCGCTGCGGGGCGATCTCGGCCGGTCTTTCGTGTTCAACGAACCGGCGCTGCAGCTCATTGCGCAGCGGGCGCCGGCGACGCTGGAGCTGGCCTTCGGCGCCACCTTCCTCGCGGTGCTCGTCGGATTGCCCCTCGGCCTCTATGCCGGGCTGCGGCCGAACGGGGTCGGAGCGAAGACCATCATGGCCGGCTCGATCCTCGGCTTTTCCCTGCCCACCTTCTGGGTGGGGCTGATGCTCATCATGGTCTTCGCCGTGCAGCTCGGCTGGCTGCCCAGCACCGGGCGTGGCGAGACGGTGGAGATCCTGGGGATGCGCTGGTCCTTCCTCACCCGGGACGGGTTGGCACATATGGCCATGCCGGCGCTGAACCTCGCGCTGTTCAAGATCAGCCTGGTGATCCGCCTGACCCGCGCGGGCGTGCGCGAGACGATGCTGATGGACTTCGTGAAGTTCGCCCGGGCCAAGGGGCTTTCGCCCCGCCGGGTGATCGGTGTCCATGTCTTCAAGAACATCCTCATCCCGGTGGTGACCGTGGTGGGGCTGGAGCTGGGCTCCACCATTGCCTTCTCGGTGGTAACCGAGAGCGTCTTTGCCTGGCCCGGCATGGGCAAGCTGATCATCGACAGCATCAACGTGCTCGATCGCCCCGTGATCGTCGCCTATCTCATGAGCATCGTGCTCATGTTCATCATCATCAACCTGGTCGTGGACCTGCTCTATTCGGTGCTCGATCCGCGCGTGCGGCTGGAGAGCAAGGGATGAGCATCACCACTGCGGACACTACCTCCGCCCCCGCCAAGGCGCCGCGCGTCGAGACGCCGCTGCGCCGCTTCGTCTCGGAATTCGCCGAGAGCAAGATGGCCCTCGGCGCGCTGATCGTCTTCCTGGCGATCGTGCTGATCGCGATCTTCGCTCCGCTGATCGCGCCGCAGAATCCCTATGACCTCGCCCAGCTGGACATCATGGATGGCCGCCTGGAGCCTGGCTCGCAGAGCGCGGATGGCAGCATCACCTATTGGCTCGGCACGGATGACCAGGGGCGCGATATGCTCTCGGGCATCATGTACGGGCTGCGGATCAGCCTGATGGTGGGCGCCGGCTCGGCCATCGTGGCCGCGCTGGTCGGCGCCTCGCTCGGCATGCTCGCGGCTTATGCCGGTGGCCGGACCGATACCATCATCATGCGGCTGGTCGACCTCCAGCTCTCCTTCCCGACCATCCTGTCGGCGCTGATGATCCTGGCCTTCCTTGGCAAGGGGATCATGAACGTCGTCATCGCGCTGATCGTGGTGGAATGGGCCTATTACGCCCGGACCGTCCGCGGGACGGCGCTGGTGGAGCGCAGGCGGGAGTATGTGGAGGCGGCGCAATGCCTCGCGCTGCCGACGCGCCGGATTATCTTCCGGCACCTGCTGCCCAACTGCATGCCGCCGCTGATCGTCGTGGGGACCATCCAGATCGCCCGCGCCATCGCGCTGGAGGCGACGCTGTCCTTCCTCGGCCTCGGCGTGCCGATCACGGAGCCCTCGCTCGGGCTGCTGATCGCCAATGGCTACGAGTACATGCTCTCGGGCAAGTACTGGATATCCTTCTATCCCGGCATCGCGCTGCTGGTGACCATCGTCTCGATCAATCTGGTCGGCGACCATCTGCGCGACGTGCTCAATCCCCGGCTGAGGAAGTAACGTGCAGCCTAGCGTCCCTGCCTCCGCGGCGCCCCCGACCCTGCAGGTCCGGAACCTGCGGACGAGCTTTTTCACCCGCGCGGGTGTCGTGCCCGCGGTCAATGACGTGTCCTTCAACGTCGAGCGCGGGAAGGTGCTCGGACTGGTCGGCGAATCCGGCTCCGGCAAGACGGTGACGGGCTTTTCCATCATGCGCTTGGTGGACGATCCTGGCCGGATCATCGGAGGTGAGATCCTGTTTGGTGGACGGGATCTCGTGAAGACCTCCGAGGAGGATATGCGCGCGATCCGGGGCAACCGGATCGCCATGATCTTCCAGGATCCGATGATGACCCTGAATCCGGTCCTGCGCATCGACACGCAGATGATCGAAACGATGCAGGCGCATCGTAAGATCAGCAAGGAGGCTGCCCGCCAGCGCGCCCGCGACACGCTGGGCATGGTGGGCATCCCCTCCCCCGACGAGCGGCTGAAGGCTTATCCGCACCAGTTCTCGGGCGGCATGCGGCAGCGCGTGGCCATCGCCATCGCCCTGCTGCACGAACCCGAGCTGATCGTGGCGGACGAGCCGACCACGGCGCTCGACGTGACGATCCAGGGCCAGATCCTGGCCGAGGTGCAGAAGCTCGCGGCGACCACCGGCACCTCGATCATCTGGATCACGCATGACCTCTCGGTCGTGGCCGGGCTCGCGGATGATATCGCGGTCATGTATGCCGGCGAAGTTGCCGAATACGGCGCCGTGTCGGATGTGCTCGACCATCCGCTGCATCCCTATACCGTGGGGTTGCTCGGTTCCGTGCCGAACCGCAACAAGCGGGGCGAGCCGCTGCGGCAGATTCCGGGCATGACGCCCTCGCTGCTCAGCCTGCCGCCGGGTTGTCCGTTCCAGACGCGCTGCCCGCGCGCGGCCGATGTGTGCCGCCAGTCCCCGCCCATGGCCGAGATCCTGCCCGCGCATGAGGCGCGCTGCTTCCGGCCCCATCTCGAGGAAGCGGGAGTGGCCGCATGAGCGCGACGATCGAAGCCCCCATTCCGGCGTCCGGCACCAAGCCGGCGGACAAGATGATCGAAGTGGTCGGCGTTTCCCGCCGCTTCGCCAAGCGACTGGACTTCGCCGGGAGGATCGCGGCCAAGCTCGGCGCGCCGATCCGTGACGAGGTGGTGCATGCCGTGGACAAGGTGGACCTGACCATCCGCCGCGGCGAGGTGGTCGGGCTCGTCGGTGAATCCGGCTGCGGCAAGTCCACGCTGGGCCGCATGGTGGCCGGCATCCTGCCGCCATCCGACGGCACCATCCTCTGGAAGGGCAAGGACCGCACGCGGATGCACGGGAAGGAAGCCCGTGCCGCCATGCTGCAGGCGCAGATGATCTTCCAGGATCCCATGTCCTCGCTGAACCCACGGCTGAAGGTCGCGGAGATCATTGGCGAGGCGCCGCTGTTCCACGGGCTGACGACGCGCTCCGAATTCGGCGGCTATGTCGATGACCAGATGCGGCGCGCGGGGCTCGATCCGGCGTTTAAGGTCCGCTACCCGCACCAGTTCTCGGGCGGGCAGCGGCAGCGCATCGGCATCGCCCGGGCGCTGGCGGTGCAGCCGGAATTCCTGGTCTGCGACGAATCGGTCGCGGCGCTCGACGTCTCGATCCAGGCGCAGATCCTGAATCTGTTCATGAAGCTCCGGCGGGAGTTGAACCTCACCTACCTGTTCATCTCGCACGACCTCGGCGTGGTGGAGCATCTGAGCGACCGGGTGGTGATCATGTATCTTGGCCGGGTGGTCGAGGAGGCGCCGACCGAAACGGTCTTCGCCCGCGCCAACCATCCCTATACCCAGTCGCTGCTCGCCGCGGTGCCGCGGATCGAGGCACGGAAGAAGGCCTTCGTGACGGTGCAGGGAGAGATTCCCTCCCCGCTCAACCCACCCTCCGGCTGCCATTTCCACCCTCGCTGCCCGCATGCCTTCGACCGCTGCCGGGTGGAGATTCCGGCGCTGAAGGAGGTGGCACCGGGGCATCGCAGCCGTTGCCACCTGAACGACCTGCCGAATCACGGGGGGCAACCGGTGTGATGCGGCTCGCGCTGGTGCTCGTCGCGCTTCTGGGCCTTGCCGCCTGCGAAAGGCGGGAGGGCTCGCGCGGCGCCTATGTGGGTGGTAGTGGCGGAATCAACGTCCTTCGTTGAGGAAACCACCATGACCCGCTTCGCCTTCGACCATGTGCATCTCCGCAGCCCCGACCCGGATGCGACCGGCGCCTGGTTCGTCGATCACCTGGAGGCGAAGCAGAAGGGGCGGCAGGAAGGGCCGAACAGCCTTCGGGTGGTGCTCGACCTGGGCGGGCTGAACCTGTTCATCGACCGCGTGCCCGCCACCACCCCGGGCACGCCGCCGGCGCCCTTCCTCGGCATCGAGCATCTGGCCGTTGCCGTCACCGGCATCGACGAGATCATCAAGGAGATGCGCGACGAGGGCGTGCGCGTGGTGGTGGAGCCACATGATGTCCGCCCGGGCGTCCGGATCGCCTTCATCGAGGGCCCGGAGAATGTCCGGGTGGAACTGCTCGAGCGCAGCTGACGCCACTTCCATCGGGGAGCGGGTCCCGCTTCCCGATGAAGCCGGCCGTCCTGGCCTTTTCCATTGCAGCGCAAGCGGGCACGCTACGGCACCGGCCGAGATGCGTGGACGTAAGGCCGTACGGGGAACGAGACCAGGATGAGCAGAATCAGCGCCGAAGCGCTCCGTGACTTCGTGAAGGCCCTTTATGCGGCCGCCGGCCTGCCGGAGCAGGATGCCGCTCTGGTGGCCGACAGCCTGGTGCGGGCCGATCTGTGGGGCCATTCGTCGCATGGGGTGATGCGGGCACCCTGGTATATCGACCGGGTGCGCGCCGGCACCATGAAGCCGGTCACCGAGCCCGAGGTGGTGGTGGATGCCGGGGCCATCTCCGTCATCGATGGCCGGGACGGGGTGGGCCAGGTCATCGCGAAGCGCGCGATGCAGGATGCGATCCGCCGTGCCAAGGCGCATGGCGTCGGCATCGTTTCCGTGCGCGAGTCCAACCACCATGGCGCGCTGGGCTATTTCACCCGTATGGCGGCGGAGCAGGGCTGCATTGGGATGCTGACCACCAATGGCAGCCCGGCCATGGCACCCTGGGGTGGGCGGAAGAAGGCGATCGGCAACAACCCGTGGTCGATCGCTGCGCCGGCGGGGCGCCATGCGCCGATGATGCTGGATATCGCCAACACCGTGGTGGCGCGCGGCAAAATCTTTCTCGCCCGGCAGAAGGGCATCCCCATCCCGGAGAACTGGGCGATGGATGCGCAGGGGCGCCGCACCACGGATCCCGTCGCGGCGCTGGGCGGCGTTATCCTGCCGATGGCCGAGCACAAGGGCTACGCAATCTCGGTGATGATGGATGTGCTCTCCGGCGTGCTGTCCGGCAGCGGCATCATGGGGGAGGTGAGCGGCCCATATCAGGCGGAGAAGCGCAGCCGCTGCGGCCATCTGGTGCTGGCATTGAACATAGCGGCCTTCGGCCCCGTCGCGCGCTTCGAGCAGCGGATGGAGGAGATGGTCGCGGGGATCAAGGCGGTCCCCCTCGCCGAGGGTTTCGAGGAGGTCTTCTACCCCGGAGAGATCGAGGCCCGGAACGAGGAGAAGCATGGCCGCGAAGGCCTCGCCCTGCCGGAGCAGACGCGGCTGGACCTGACGAAAGTGGCCCAAGACTACGGCGTGGACCTACCCGCAGGCTGGTGACGCCCGGCGGCGGAGCCGCCTCAGAAGAACAAGCAACGAGGAAACACATCCATGGCTGACGACACGCGGTCCCGCCGGGATTCTTTGATGCCTGGCAGGACGGCACGGGGCGACGCCGGAAATGGGCTCGGCCGCCGTGCCGCGCTGGGCCTGCCGCTTGCCCTGGTGGCCCCTGCCCTTCCAAGGCCCGCGCTGGCGCAAGCCGGCGGACGGCCCATCACCCTGGTGGTGCCCTATGCCCCCGGCGGCGCCTCGGACCCGGTGGCTCGGGACTTCGCGGCGCTGTTCAGCCAGGAGCTGGGTGGGCAGACCATCGTGATCGAGAACCGCGGCGGTGCGGCGGGGCATGTGGGGGCCATGGCGGTGGCCCAGGCGCGCCCGGATGGGCAGACGCTGCTCTTCGCCGTCAACACCAACATTGTGGTGAACCCACATCTGCAACGCGGCGACCGTATCGATCTGGTCGCGGCGCTGACGCCTGTGGCGCAGCTTGCCACCTATCAATATGTGCTGGTCGTGCCGCCCGAACTGGGCGTGAGCACGCTGGCGGAGCTGGTGGCCCTGGCCAAGTCGCGCCCGCCCGGCAGCCTCACCTATGCCTCCAGCGGCGTGGGCAGCAACAACCACCTCGCCGCCGTACTCTTCGCGGAAGCCATCAAGGTGCCGATGGAACATGCCGCCTATCGCGGCACCGGCCCGAGCCTGCTGGACACCATCGCCGGACGGGTGGAGCTGAATGTCAGCTCGGTGACGCCGGCGCTGCCGCTGGTGCGCGAGGGACGGTTGCGGGCGCTGGCCGTAACCGGGGCGAAGCGCCTGCCCCAGCTGCCGGATGTGCCGACCTTCCGGGAAGCGGGCATGCCGGCCATCACCATCGATGCCTGGAACGGCATTTTCGCCCCCACCGGCACGCCGCCGGACGCGCTGGACCGCTACGAGGCCGCCGCCAAGCGCGCCATGGGCCAGCAACGCTTCGTCGAGCGCATGCGCCTGGAGGGCATGGAGGTGGTGGGCGAGAGGGCGCGTGCCAGCTTCGCCGCCGACATCCGGGAGGAGAGTGGCTTCTGGAGGCAGAAGATCCAGGAACTCGGCATCACCCTAGAATAAGGGCAGCAACCGGCTTCAGAGGCGCTTCCAGAAGATGACCGTGTCCACCAGCGCGCCATCGGCGCCGAGGGCATAGCCGGGGATGGTGCCGGCCTCCTGCCAGCCGAGGCCGCGGTACAGGCGTTCGCCGTCGCCCCCGGCCTCCGTGTCGAGCACGAGGAGCTTGCGGCCGATGCCGCGCGCGGTCTGCTCGGCGCGCAGCATCAGCGCGCGGCCGATGCCCCGACGGCGGAAGACCGGATCAACCAGCAGCTTCGAGACCTCGGCGCGATGGGCCCCATTGGGCTGGCCGGCGAGGTCGAGATGGACGGTTCCGGCCAGCTGGCCGTCGCACCAGGCGCCCAGCAGCACGCGGCGGCCCGTGGCCACATCCGCGGAAACGCCACGCCAGAAGGCGCGCGCCACCTCCCGCGAAAGCGGCGGCAGGTAGTTCACCGAAGCGCCGGCATCAACGCAGGCGATCATGATGTCGGCCAGGCGGCGCTCGGCGCTGGCGGCGGCGGCAGCATCCAGCACCTCCACCACCACGCCGGTCGCGGGTTTGGCGTAGCGGAACTCGAGCGACTTGGAGATGTCGTCGAGAATGCGAATGGAGCCGGCGCGGACATAACCGCGCTTCTCATAAAAGCGGTGCGCGGCCTCGAAGCGCGTGTCGGTCCAGAGGATCATCCGCTGCGCGCCATGCTCCACGGCGTGGCGCTCGGCACCGTCGAGCAGGGAATGGGCGAGGCCGGTTCCGCGGGCGGATTTGGCCACATACATGCGGCCGATTTCCCAGGCCTCGTCATCGTCGCGAAGCGGGCGGGTGGCGACCATGCCGACCAGCTCGCCATCCTGCTCGGCGGCCCAGAGAGCACCGCCGACTTTCTCGAAATGCGTGGCCAGGGCGCGCAACTCCGGCACCTCGGCATCCACGTCCAGCACGCAGTTCGGATATTCGGCCCAGGCGTCGCCGATCAGGCGGATGAAGCCCTCCGCATCGGCATCGGTGCCGGGGCGGATGGTGATGCTCATGAAAGGCCCCGGCAGAACTCCTGGATCCGGGTGCATGCCTCGCGGAGCGTCTCCGTGTCCGTGGCGTAGGAGAGGCGGATATAGGGGCTCATGCTGTAGGCGGTGCCCGAGACGGTCGCGACGTGCTGCTCCTCCAGAAGGGCCATGGCAACGTCCTCGTCCGTCTCCAGCCGCTTGCCGCCGGCGGTGGTCTTGCCGAGGCAGCCGGCGACGCTCGGATAGACGTAGAAGGCGCCTTCCGGCTTGTGGCACTTCAGCTCGGGGATGGCGTTCAGCATCTCCACCACCAGGTCGCGACGCTCGCGGTAGATGCGGGCACGCTCGGCCACGCCCTCCTGCGGGCCGTCCAGGGCGGCAATGGTGGCGGCCTGGGCGACGGTGGCGATGCCGTTCGTCGTCTGGCTCTGCATGTTGGTCATCGCCTTGATCAGCGCGCGCGGGCCGCCGCAGAAGCCGACGCGCCAGCCGGTCATCGCATAGGTCTTGGAGGCGCCGCTGACCGTCAGCGTGCGGTCCTTCAGCCCCGGTTCCACCGCCGCGATGGTGTGGAAGCCGATGCCGTCATGGATGATGTGCTCATACATGTCGTCTGACAGCACCCAGACATGCGGGTGGCGCATCAGCACCTCGGCGAGCGCTACTACCTCGTCCCGGGTGAGCGCGGCGCCGGAGGGGTTGCTGGGGAAGTTCAGCACCACCCACTTGGTTTTTGGGGTGATGGCCGCTTCCAGGTCCTCGGGGCGCAGCTTGAAGCCGTTGTTCTGCGGGCAGGGCACGAGCACGGGCGTGCCGCCGGCCAGCTTGCCGATATCGGCATAGGCGGACCAGAAGGGCGTGGGGATGATGATCTCGTCGCCCTTGTCCACGGTCGCCAGCATGGCGTCGAGGATCACCTGCTTGGCGCCATTGGCGACCATCACCTCGTCCAGCGCGTAGTCCAGCCCGTTCTCGCGGCGGAACTTGCGCTGCACGGCGGCCTTCAGCTCGGGCCAGCCGTCATTCGGCGGATACTTCGTCTTACCGTCGAGCGCCGCCTGGTGCGCGGCCTCGATGGCATGGGGCGGGGTGGCGAAATCCGGCTCGCCGACGGTCAGGCTGATGACCTTGTGGCCAGCCTCTCGCAGCTCCCGCGCGCGGATCGACATGCGGGTGGAGCCGGAGACGAAAATCTCCTGCAGCCTCTGGGCGAGGGCGGGCATCGGGCGAATTCCAGTGGTGGCAAAAGACAAGGGAGCGGAGGTTACGCGCCGGGATCGGGCGGCGCCAATCCCGGCCGCGGATCGGCCCCCGCCTCGCGGCAGGGGCCGGGTGGCTCAGTGCAGGCCCTGGCAGAAGCGCTGGATGCGCGTGCAGGCTTCCTTCAGCTGCTCGTCGGAGGCGGCGTAGGAAATGCGCATGTAGCCGGGGAAGAGGAAGGCCGAGCCATGGACGGTGGCGACACCCTCCTCATCCAGCAGGGCCAGCACGAAATCCTCGTCCGTGTTCAGCTTCTTGCCCGCGGCGGTGGTCTTGCCGAGGCAGCCGATGACGGAGGGGAAGACGTAGAAGGCGCCTTCCGGCGTGTTGCAATGGATGCCCGGCGCCTGGTTCAGCAGGGAGACGACCAGATCACGGCGGCGCTCGAAGGCTTGGCGCATTTCTTCCACCGTGTCCTGCGGGCCGTTCAGCGCCTCGACGGCGGCGGCCTGGGAGATGGAGGAGGTGTTGCTGGTGGACTGGCTCTGCAGCTTGTCCATCGCCTTGGTCAGGGCGACCGGGGCGCCGGCATAGCCGATGCGCCAACCCGTCATCGCGAAGGCCTTGGAGCAGCCGTTCATCGTGACGGTGCGGTCGCGGAGCTTCGGCTCCACCTCGACGACGGTCGCGAACTTGAAGTCGCCATAGACGAGCTTCTCGTAGATATCGTCCGTGAAGATCCAGATGTTCGGATGGCGCAGCAGCACATCGGTCAGCGCCTTCAGCTCAGCGGCGGTGTAGGCGGCACCCGTGGGGTTGCACGGGTTGTTGAGCATGAGCCACTTGGTCTTCGGCGTGATCGCGGCCTCGAGCTGCTCGGCCGTGATTTTGAAGCCCTGATTCGGGCCGGCCTCGACGATCACCGGCGTGCCATCGGCCAGCGCCACGATGTCGGGGTAGGAGACCCAGCAGGGGGCGGGGATGATCACCTCGTCGCCCTTGTCGAGCGTCGCGACCATCGCGTTGAAGATCACCTGCTTGCCACCGGTGGAGACGATGATCTCCTCCGGCTTGTAGTCCAGCTTGTTGTCCCGCTTGAACTTGTCGGCCGCCGCCTGGCGCAGCGCCTTGGTTCCGGCCACGTCCGTGTAGCGGGTCTCGCCCGCCTCGACGGCGCGGATGGCGGCGTCCTTCACGTTGCGGGGCGTTTCGAAATCCGGCTCGCCGGCCGAGAGGCTGATAATATCCCGCCCCGCCGCCTTCATCTCGCGCGCCTTGGTGGAGATGGCGATGGTCTGGGAGGGGGAGATCTTGTTCAGGCGCTCGGCGGTGAGGGACATCGGACTCTGACTTGGAGGTTGGCGACGGGGGCGGAACCTAGACCCCTTGGACGCCCGGCGGAACCGCCGGAATGCGCATTTCAGGCCCGTCGGCGCAACAACAGCCCCAGCAGGGCGAGGGCGAGGCCGGCAGCCAGCAGCAGCAGGGTGGCCAGGGCGTTCACCTCGGGCGTCATGCCGAGCCGCAGCATGGAGAAGAGTGCGACCGGCAGGGTGGTGCCCGCCGGGCCGGAGGTGAAAGAGGCGAGCACCACATCGTCCAGCGACAGGGTGAAGGCCAGCAGCCAGCCAGCGGCCAGGGCCGGAGCCATAAGCGGCAGGGTGATGGTGACGAAGGCGGTGGCAGGGCTTGCGCCGAGGTCCTGCGCCGCCTCCTCCAGATCCCGGTCACGGCTGGCGAGTCGGGACTGAATCACCACCGCTGCATAGGCGGTACCGAGGGTGGCGTGGGCGAGCAGGACCGTCAGGGCGCCGCGGCCGGCGGGCCAGCCCGTGGCCCCTTCCAGAGTCACAAAGAACAGGAGGAGGGAAAGGCCCGTCACCACCTCGGGCAGGACCAGCGGAGCACCGGCCAAGCCACCCAGGAGGGCGCGGCCGGCGAAGGGCCCGTGCCGCGCCAGCACCCAGCCGGTGGCGCCGCCCAGCAGCATCGCCAGCGTGGCCGAGCCGGCTGCGACGCGAAGGGAGAGCCAAGCGGCTTCCAGCAGCCTTTCATTCGCCGCCAGCGCGGCGAACCAGCGCAGGGAGAAGCCGCCCCAATGGAAGGGAACCGGATCCGCCGAAAAGGCGTAGCCCACCAGCAGGATGACCGGCAGCCAGAGGAAGCCGATGCCCGCCCACATCGCGGCCCTGATCCAGCGCGGCGTCACGCGGCGCGGCCCAGGCGCTGAAAGAGGATGATGGGCCCGATCAGCAGCGCCAGCAGCGCCACGGCCAGCGCGGAGGCGACGGGCCAGTCGCGGCTCTGGAAGAACTCCTGGAACAGCACGCGGCCGACCAGCGTGGCATCAGGCGGGCCGAGCAGTTCCGGGATCACGTATTCCCCCGCCGCCGGGATGAAGACGAGCAGGAAGGCGGCAGCCAGGGACGGGAGAAGCTGCGGCAGGGTGATGCTGAGGAAGGCTCGCCTCGGCGTGGCGCCGAGATCCTCCGCCGCCTGCTCCAGCAGCGGATCCAGCCGTGTGGCGGCGGCAAACACCGGAAGAACGGCGAAGGGCAGATAGGCGTGGACCATGCCGAGCAGCATCGCGCCATCCGTGTAGAGCAGCGGCAGGGGCTGGTCGGTCCAGCCGAGGGCACGGAGAAGGCTGTTGATCCACCCTTCGTCCCGCAACAGCCCGATCCAGGCGCCGATGCGGATGAGGAAGCCGGTCCAGAAGGGAAGCAGCACCGTCGCCAGCAGCACCTCCCTCCAGCGCCCGGCGCGGGCGATGGCGATACCCATGGGAACCGCCAGCAGGAGGCAGAGCGCCGCCGTCGCGCCCGCCACGGCCAGGGATTGGAGCAGCGCGTCACGGTAATACGGATCTTCGGCCAGGAGGCGGAGGTTGTCCGGGTTGATCCCCGCCCCCGCCCAGGGCGGCGCATAGGGCGGCACGCCCTCGGCCTGCCAGGACAGGGCCATGAGCCCGACCAGCGCCAGCGGCGCGGCCACCAGCAGCGCCAGCCAGAAACCGGGAATGAGGCGCAACGCGAATCTCATCCGAGCAGGGGCACCACGGCATCGGCATCCCAGCTCACGCGCACCGGGGTGCCGCGCTCCGGCGGCGCGCCGTCCTCCTCGGCATGGGAGACGCGCAGCAGGGCGCCGCCTGCCAGGCGGACGAGAAGGAGGCTGCTCTCGCCGCGAAAGGCGGCCTCCTCCACCGTGCCGGCGGCCGTGTTGTCGCCGATGGCAGGGCCCAGGCGGATGCGCTCTGGGCGCAATGCGATGGCGGTGGCGCCTTCGGGCAGGGGCGCGGCGGGACGCAGGATGCAGGCGGCGGCGGGGCATTCCAGCGCGCCACCCCCGGTGCTCCGGCCCTCCAGCACATTGGCGGCGCCCAGGAACTCGGCCACGAAGCGCGTGGCGGGGCGGTCATAGACCTCACGCGGGGCGCCCAGCTGCACCAGCCGGCCGCGATCCATCACGGCGACGCGGTCGGCCAGTGCCAGGGCCTCGGACTGGTCATGCGTGACCATGACGAAGGCGGCGCCGCTCTCGCGCTGTATGGCGCGAAGCTCAAAACCCGTTCGCTCGCGGAGATTGGCATCCAGCGCGCCGAGGGGTTCGTCCAGCAGCAGCAGGCGGGGACGCTTCACCAGGGCACGGGCCAGGGCCACGCGCTGGCGCTGGCCGCCGGAGAGCGCATCGGGGCGGCGGGATTCCATTCCCTCCAGCCGCAGCATTGCGATGGCCTGCGCGACGCGCTCCGCGATCTCCGCGCGCGGGCGGCCTTCGCGCTTCAGGCCGTAGGCGATGTTGGCCGTGACATTCATATGCGGGAACAGCGCGTAGGACTGGAACATCATGTTCACCGGGCGCCGGTGCGGCGGCACGCCCGCCAGATCGGCGCCATCCAGATGAACGCTGCCCGAATCCGCCGCCTCGAAGCCCGCTACCACGCGCAGCAGGGTGGACTTGCCCGAGCCCGATCCGCCGAGCAGCGCCAGGAACTCCCCCGCCGCCACGTCCAGTGAAACGCCGTCCAGCGCTGTCACCGTCCCGAAGTGGCGCGTGACCCCGCGCAGGGAGAGACGTGGGGTCAACGCCCGGCCTTGAAGCGCGACCAGGAGCGCGCACGTGCGCGTTCCACCGCCGGCCCCGGCGCGGAAACGGTGAAGCTGCGCGCGATCGCCTCGGGTGGTGGATAGACATTCGGATCCGCCGCCACTTCAGGGCGCAGATGCTGGCGGGAGGCAGGGACGGCATTGGGATAGCGCACCTGGTTCGTCACCCCCGCCATCACCTCGGGGCGCAGCATGTAGTCGATGAAGCGTTGCGCGGCCTCGGGGTTCGGGGCATCGGCCGGGATGGCCAGCATGTCGAACCAGAGCTGCGCGCCCTCCTTCGGCTGCACATAGGCGAGGTCCGTTTCGCGCCCGCCCTCCCGCGCCCGGATCTGCGCCTGCACCACATCGCCGGAATAGGAGATCACGGCGCAATACTCGCCCTGCGCCAGCGCATCGGTGATGGCGGCGGAGGAGATGATGGCGCGCACATGCGGGCGGATCGCCAGCAGCGCCTGCTCCGCCGTGCGCTGGTCGGCGGTGTCGCTGCTGTTGGGGTCGCGTCCCAGCCAGCGGAGCACGGAGGGGATGACGTCGATCCCGCTGTCCATGATGGCGATGCCGCAGCGCGCGATGCGGCGGGCGTTCTCGGGCTTCAGGATCAGGTCCAGGCTGTCCAGCGGCGCATCGGGGGCCAGGGCGCGGATGCGGTCCGGGCGCAGGCCCATCCCGATCGTGCCCCAGAGATAGATCGCGCCATGCCGGTTGCCCGGATCGCTGCCCGCCACCTGCGCCAGCAGCGCCGGATCCTGGTTGCCCCAACTGGGGATGCGCGCGCGGTCCAGCGGCAGCAGGGCCCCGGCACGCACCAGCCGGGCGAAGCTCGGCTCGCTGGTCGGCACCACGATGTCGTAGCCGGAGCGGCCCGCGGAGAGCTTGCCCTCCAGCGTCTCAAGGCTGTCGAACACGTCGTAGCGCACGCGGATGCCGGTCTCGCGCTGAAAACCCTCGATCGCCTGCGGATCGATGTAGTCCGTCCAGTTGTAGACGTTCAGGACAGGCTGCTGCGCGGCTGCGGGCAGGACCAGCAGCAGGGCGAGCAGCAGGGGGCGAAGGAATCTCATGCCGTCTCCGGAGGGCGCTGGAGGCGGGGAGGTTATGGTGAAGCACGCGCGACGCAAAATAGGTATATTTTCTAGAGATTACTAGGACTTTTTTCTTGCCATAAGGTACCCGGTCCTGTAATCCCCGCCTTGCCAACGGGACAACTGCGCCCGACCCCGAATCCCCTCCGCCCTGCCCGGTCCTCGCCGGCGCGGGGTTTTTTGCGTCCGCCCGCAGGAGCCACGCCCGCATGTCCTACATCGCCAGCAACCTCGTCCCGCTCGTCGCGGCGGACAGCTTCACCCTCTGGCTCTACAAGACCACGGACACGCGGGCGACCGTCCTCGCACCCGGCTATTTCACCGCCGGCGCCAGCCGCCTGCTGCCGGGCCATATGCTGGTGCTGCAGGCCGGTGACGCCAGCGCCATCCTGCCGGTGCGCGCCAATGCCGCTGTCGGCAACGGCCTCGTCGTGGATGCCTCCTCCCCGCCGCTTCGCCTCTCCGCCGTGGGCTCGCTGGACTTCGACACGGACCTGGCGGCCACGGCGGTCGCGCGCTGCCTCACCCTCGGCGCCATGCCCAGCGGCGTGAACCAGGGCGAAACCTTCATGGTGCAGGCCAGCGTCTCCGGTCCGGTCACCACGCTGAAGTTCAGCATTCTGAACGCGGCCGGCACCGTGGTGCTTGGCCCGATCAGCGCCACCGTCTCGGCAGGTAGCGCCAGCACAACCTTCACCGCCCCGAGCCCGGGCAACGGCTATCGGGTGAAGGTCGAAGACGCGGCGGATTCCCTCGTCGTGCAGCTCTCGCCCTCCTTCGTCGTGCTGTCGGCCTTCGCGCTGCTGATCGAGAACGGGATGAGCCTGCTGCTGGAAACCGGCGGCCGCCTGGTCCTGTAGCGCCCCCACCCGATGCCTCCCGCCCCTTTCAACGGAGCCGCCCGCCCCGATGCCCGACAGTAAGATCACGGATCTTCCACCTGCCGCCATGCTCCTCGACACCGACATCTCTCCCTTCGTGCAGGGTGTGGGTTCGTCGGCGGAGACGCGGCGCGCCACCTTCGGCCAGCTTCGCACCACCCTCCTGGCAGATCGGCCCCTGCATGTCCGCGACTACGGCGCAGTGGGCAACGGCACAACCGACGACACCGCCGCCATCCAGGCCGCGCTGAACGCCGCCGCCGCCACCGGCGGCGTGGTGCTCGTCGGCCCGCGCCGCTACCTGATTGACAGCGCGGACCTCATCATCCCGGCCAATGTCACGCTGCAAGGCGGCGGCGATCCGGGTGGGTGGCGCGTCAACAACGACTACACCGCCCTGCCCTACTGCTTCCTGCTGAACCCGGTCCGTACCATCCGGCTGCGCCGCAACGCCGCGCTGGAGCAGCTGGCCATCCTGCGCAAGGGCTTCACCTCTCCTGCCTCGGTGCGCGAGGCGCTCGACGCCGTGCAGGCCTTTGCCGGCACCGCGGTGAGCATCGGAGACGGAAGCACCGGCGCCAGCGCCACCAACGCCACCGACGCCTCCGTACGCAGCCTGCTGATCATTGGATTCAACTGGGCCATCTACAGCAATGGCGCCAGCCGCACGCGCATCCGCGACGTGCTCGGCGACTGCACCAACGGCCTGTATCTCGGCAAGTCCTACGACATCGCGCATAAGGAGCGCATCAACTGGCATCCGCTGGCGACGACCGGCCGCACCTGGTCTTCCGTTTCCTACACGGTCAGCGGCTGCGCCAACAACGGCTCGGGCCTCGTCCGCCTCACAACCAGCACGGCGCATGAGCTGAGGGCGGGCGACGTGGTGGTGGTGGGCGGCGTCGGCGGGGTGACGGGCGCGAATGGGCGCTTCACCGTCGCCACGGCGCCCACTTCCACCACGCTGGACCTCGCGTCCAGCGCCTTCTCCGGCAGCTACACCAGCGGCGGCTCGGTCAATCCCGCGCCCAACCACCGGCGCGGCAAGGGCTTCCACATCTATGATGCCGACATGCCGAACTTCGTCAGCTGCTTCGAGTTCGGCCATGACATCGGCTGGCACCTGGACGACCTGACGCATTCCGCCCAGATCGTGAATTGCGGGCTGGACGGCATCGTCGTCGATCCCGCCACCATTGGCGTGCAGATCTCTGGGCTGGCGAACCGCAACAAGTGGTATGGCGGCTTCTGGTCCAGCAAGGGCCGCGCGCTGGTCGTGAATGTGCAGGCGGCGGACCAGAACACCATCGCAGGCGTCATGCTGCCCGCCGGATCGGGCCGTTCGGTCGATCTGCTGGATGGCGGGCTCGTGCTGATGGGCTGCGACATCTATGGCGGCGTCCATGTCCATGACGCGGCGGACAGCCTGCAGATCCTCGGCTGCGACCTGAAGACGACGAGCTTCACGGGGCAGAGTGCCGCGGCGCTGCAGAAGATGCAGATTTCGGGCAGCCGGCTGCCCTCCTCCGTCGGCATCGCGCGCAGCATCGGCGGGCAATCCGAGCTGGCCGCGATCTCCTCCTCCGGCGTCATCGAGACGCGCCTCTCGGCGCGCTCCGACGGGATCGTGGCGGTGCACCGACGCAGCGGCAGCGCCGGCGCGATGCTGCGCCTGCACGGCAGTGCCGACACCGCGGCGGCATCCCTCAGCGTGGCGGGGAACGATGTGTTCATGGCCGGCGATGCCGTGCTGAACCCGAACGCCGCCTTCGCCTTCGGCGGCACGGGCATGACGCAGCCGCTGACCCTGCGGCTGCGTCGGCTTTCCACCACGCCCGCCGTGAATGACCGCATCTTCTCGCTGGAAGGAAACGGCAACAACAGCGCGGCGGCCGAGGTGACCTATGGCCGGATCGCGACCCTGGCCGAAGGCGTGGCGGCCGGGGCGGAATCCGGCGCGGTGGTGATCGAGAAGCGATCGGCCGGCATGCTGGCCGAGCGGATGCGCATCGCCTCCTCCGGTGCCGTGACGCTGACAGGGCCGCTGACCCTACCCGCCGATCCCGCGACCGCCATGCAGGCGGCGACGCGCAACTACGTGGACAACAGCTTCGTCCAGCGCCCCGTCGCCATGGTGGTGACGGCGGCGGCCACGCCGCTGACCTTCGCCACCCATAACGCGCGAATGATCCCGGCCAATGCCGGCACCACCCTGTCCATGGACTGGGCCGCCACCGGCAACGGCTTCTCCTGCCTGGTGGTGAACCGCTCCGGCACGGATCTGGCCGTGTCGCTCGCCGGCTTCTCCTCCGCAATCCTCAACCCGGATGGCTATGCCAAGGTGAGGGCCGGCGGCGTCGCCAGCCTGCTGGTCTTCTCGCCGGATGGCGGCACGACGAAACTCTGCCAGCTCACCGGCGCGGGTGCGGCCTGATGATCGGCACCACCCTGGCCATCCATGCGCTCGGCGGCGGTCCGCTCCGGTTGATCTCCCGGGGCGGACTCCTGCCGTCGCTCGGCTTTGCCCGCGCCTCTGCCGCGCTGGTCCTGGGCGCCACCGGCACCAGCTGGCAGCAGGCCGGCGCGGATGCACCCCGCTTCGGCGGCACGGCCCGGCGCCTTATCGTCGAGGGCGCGCGCACGAACCAGTTCACCAACCCGCGCAGCGAGGGCGCGGTTCCCGGCCTTGTGGGCGCCGGCGGCCAGCTGCCGACCGGTGGAAGCGTCGCCGGGGATGCCGGGCTCTCCACAGAGGTGGTCGGCACGGGCGCGGAGGATGGACTCCCCTATGTTGAACTTCGAATCTTCGGAACGCCGACCGCAAGCATCTATCAGCTCAACCATGGCGGCGGCACGACCCCCATCGCGGAAGGCCAGATCTGGACCTACAGCCTGTTCATCAGGGTGACGGGCGGCAGCACCAACGGCGTCAACCACTTCGCCCCGGCATTCGTGACCAACATGAATGTCGGCATTCCCACCGGCACGGCGCTCCGGAATTGCCGGGTTTCGGCGTCATGGTCCATCGCATCCACCGGGAATTCAACCGGGCGCCTCCGGATCAGCCTGGCGACCGGCCAGCCGGTGGACATGACCTTCCGCCTGGCCGTACCGCAGCTTGAGCTCGGCGCCTTCGCCTCCAGCCCTATCCTGCCGCCCGCCGGCACGATGGCCGTCAGCACGCGCGCGGCGGATGTGCCGGCCTATGCCCTGCCCGCCGCCGCCCAGCCGCGCGGAACCCTCATCGGCACCTTCATACTGCCGCAGGCAGCCGCATCGGGAACGGAGCAGGGCCTCCTGCAGCTCGACGATGGCGGTGACGGCAACCGCGTCATCCTGCGCAACGCGGCCGGCGGCGCGGCGGTGGAGGCGGCGCTCGTCTCCGGCGGCGTCACGGCTGCGGTGCTGGCGGGCGGCACCATGAGCCCGGGCACACCCTTCCGCGCGGCTCTGGCCTGGGATCCGAGCGGCGTCGCGCTCTGCATGGCGGGTGGCGCGGTCCAGTCGGCCGCGGCCCCGCCGGCAGGGCTGGCGCGCCTGCTGGTCGGCCATGCGGCGGCCGGGCTCGGGCGCGCAGCCTTTGGCGAGATCGGCCCGCTCGACCTCCACCCCACACGCCTGCCGGGCACCGCCCTGCAGGCGCTCACCACCCTCAGCTAGACGGGAGCCTTCTCATGTCCGACCTGACCGACTACGCCCGCAACCTGCTGGCCTGCGCCGTCTGCGCCCGGGCCCCGAGCCTTCCCACCACCGTCTATGCGGCGCTCGGCACCGGCGGAACCGCGGCGGCGGGCCTCACCGGGGAGCCGGCCGGCAACGGCTATGCCCGCCAGCGCGTGACCTTCACCGGCACCGGTCCGCAGCGCAACGCCGAGGCGCTGCGCTTCGTCTTCGCGGCATCGGCCGGCACGCTGACGCATGTGGGGCTGTATGACGCGGCCTCGGGTGGCAACCCGCTGCTCGTCTCGCCGCTCAACGGCGCCGTCGCGATGACGGGCGCGGGCACGGTGACGGTGGCCGCGGAAAGCCTGGTGGTGAACCCCAGCTGATCGGGCGGTGGCCAGGACCTTCCAAGCCCTGGCCACTTCTTGATTTTTTTGTGACAGCATCCGCGGCCCGGCTGCGGCGCGGCGGCGTCTCCCGCATGATGGGAGCCCGCCGCGGACCCGTCCGGCCGCCGCGGCAGCGTCGTGCAACAGGGCCGGAAGACTGCATTGGACCTCATCGCCTCCCTCCTCGGCGGGCTCGGGCTCTTCCTCGCCGGGGTGCGTGGCCTGGGCGCGCAGCTTCAGCAGCTGGCCGGGCGGCGCCTCCGCCTGGCCGTGGCCCGTGCCACGCGGGGCGGGATCAGCGCGGCGCTGACGGGCATGGCGCTCGGCGCCCTGACGCAATCCTCCAATGCCGTCACCTTCGTCGCGGCCTCCATGGTGCAGGCGGGGGTGATGCCGCTGCAACGCGCCCTGCCCGTCGTGGCCTGGTGCAATCTCGGCACGGTGGTGCTGGTGCTGGCGGCGGCGCTGGACCTGCAGCTGGTGGCGCTGTGGCTGCTCGGTTGCACCGGTTGCGCGCTGGCCTTTGGGCGGGATGGCGGCGGGCGCTGGAAGCCGATGCTGGGGCCCCTCTTCCAGCTCGGCCTGCTCTTTCTCGGGCTGGCCATCCTGAAATCCGGCGCCGCGCCGCTGCGTGACGCCTCAGTCGTGCAGGATGTGATGGCCTTGGCCGACCACGCCTTGCTGCCGCCCTTTGCGGTGGGCATCGGCTTGAGCCTGATCGCGCAATCTTCCACCACCGTGACCATCCTCGCCATCGCGCTCTCGGATGTCGGGGTGCTCGATGGCGGGCAGGCCGGGATGGCGGTGTGCGGGGCGTCACTCGGCTCGGGCCTGTCCGTGATGCTGCTCGCGGGCGGGCTGCACGGCGCGGCACGACGGCTGGCCACCTTCCAGGCCCTGTTCAAGGCGCTGGGCGCAGTGCTCCTGGCTGTGCCCCTGGTCGTCTGGCGGCTCGTGCCGGCCATGCCCGATCCCTTCGCGGCACCCGGCCCTCTCGTGGCAATCGACCTGCCGCACCAACTCGGTCTGCTCTTCGTGGCGCTGCAGCTCCTGCCGGCGCTGCTGCTGCTGCCCGCCTATCCCTGGCTGCCGCGGCTGCTGGAGCGTCTTTCGCCCGCAACGCGGGAGGAGGCACTCGCCCGCCCGAAATACCTCTATGACCAGGCGCTGGAGAATGCGCCGACGGCTCTGGACCTCGTCGGGCGCGAGCAGGCGCGGCTGCTGGGCCGGCTGCCCGGCCTGCTTGATCCGGTGCGGGAGGAAGGCCGCCCGCCGGAACTGTCCCGCGCCGCCCTTGCATCCACCAGCGCGGCGGTGGAGCGGGCGGTGGCGGCCTTCCTGCAAGAGGTGCTGGCCCGCGGCTGCCCGCGCGAGGAGCTGGAGCGCGCCGTGGCGCTCGAAAACCTCAACGGCCTTCTCACCGCGCTGAGGGAAACGGCTTCGGAGTTGGCGGCAGGGCTGGAAGCCGCCCTGTGCCGGGAGGCGGAGGACCCGGTCCGCGCCCTTGCCCCGCCTCTGGCGGAGGCGCTGCACCTGCTGTTGAGCGAGCTTGCGGAGGCCGCACTGTCCGGCGACCCTGCCGATGCCACCATGCTGGCGGAACTGGCGGCAGACCGTTCGGACATGATGGACGGGCTGCGTCGCCGCATCTCCCGCGCCAGCGCGGGGATGCCGCCGGATGGGTTGAACCTGCTCTTCCGCGTCACCGCCCAGTTCGAGCGCGCGGTCTGGCTGATCCGGCGCAGTGCGCTGCTCCTGTCCTCGGCGAAGGACGAAAGCCAGGCCCGCGCGCCCGCTCCGCTGCGGGCGGAAGAAGGGGCGGCGCCCGTCCACCTGCCCGGCTAGTGCCAGTCACGGCTACCGGGGATGCGCACTGCGCGGGGATCGGGCCGATGGTCCGTGCCGCGCGCGATCTCGTCCGCGCGCGCCAGCGGCAGGCGCATCCCGCCCAGCAGGTGCAGCCCATCCAGCAGGTCTGAACGATCCTCCAGGCGCTGGCCGACGAGATGCACGATCGGCACCGCCCCCTCCTCATGGCGCTCCACCCGCCCCTCCGCCAGCAACAGCCGCGCGGCCACCACGGGCGAACGGTTCGCCGCGACGGCCTGGGCATGCAGCACCAGGTTCACCGTGCCGAACTCATCCTCCAGCGTGAAGAAGACCACCCCCTTGGCGGTGCCCGGCCGCTGCCGCACCAGCACCAGCCCGGCCGTGCGGATGCGCTGCCCCTGGCGTGCCGCGGTCACGGCACGGCTGTCACGCAGGCCGAGCCCCGCCAGCTGGTCCCGCAGCAAGGCCAGCGGATGCGCGCGCAGCGTCAGGCCGGTGGCACCGTAATCCAGCACCGTCTCCTCGCCCCGCGTCTCGGCGGGAAGACGCGGCGCTGCTTCGGCCGCGACGAAGAGCGGCAAGGGCGGCAGGACGGCGCGCTCTACCGCCGCAGCCTCCCATAGGGCATGGCGGCGATCCAAGCCGAGGCCGCGGAAGGCATCGGCCCGCGCCAGAACATCCAGCGCCTGGCGGCTGAGCCCGGCTTTCGCCAGGGCTGCAGGCGAGACATGCGGCCGCAACGCCACGATCCTCTCGCCATCCTCCCACGATAGACCCGAGACGAGGCGCAGCCCCAGGCGCAGCGCCCACCCCTCTCCCTCCTTCTCCAGCGTGCAATCCCAGTCGCTCGCCGTCACATCGGCCGCGCGCACCGCCACGCCATGCTCGCGCGCGTCGCGCACGATCTGCGCAGGGGCATAGAAGCCCATGGGCTGGCTGTTCAGCAGCGCTGCCGCGAAAACCGCGGGATGGTGGCACTTGATCCGGGCAGAGATGTAGACAAGCTGCGCGAAGGAGGCCGCGTGGCTTTCAGGAAAACCATAGCCGCCGAAGCCTTCGATCTGCTTGAAGCAGCGCTTCGCGAAATCGGGCTCATAGCCGCGCGCGATCATGCCGCCGACGAATTCCGCCTCGAACAGGTGCAGCTTGCCGTCATGCTTGAAGGAGGCCATGGAGCGGCGCAGCTCGTCCGCACGGGCCGGTGTGAAGCCGGCCGCGACAATGGCCATTTCCATCGCCTGCTCCTGGAAGAGCGGCACGCCGAGCGTCTTCTCCAGCACCTCCTTCAGCTCCGGCTTGGCGTATTCCACCGGCTCCCGGTTCGTCCGCCGCCGCAGATAGGGATTGACCATATCGCCCTGAATCGGCCCTGGCCGGACGATCGCCACCTGGATCACCAGATCGTAGTATTCACGTGGCCGCATCCGCGGCAGCATGTTCATCTGCGCCCGGCTTTCCACCTGGAACACGCCGAGCGAATCCCCGCGCGCGAGCATGGCATAAGTCTCGGCTTCATCCTGCGGCACCGATTGCAGGCTGTGATCCACGCCCTCATACCGCCGCAGCAGATCGAAGGCGCGCCGGATGCAGGAGAGCATCCCCAGCCCCAGCACATCCACCTTCAGCATCTGAAGAACGCCGATGTCGTCCTTGTCCCACTCGACGGTGTGGCGGTTCTTCATTGCGGCCTTGGTCACGATGGCCAGCTCCGTCAGCTTGCCACGCGTGATGACGAAGCCGCCGACATGGGTGGCGAGGTGCCGCGGGAAACCATGAAGCTCCTCCGCCAGATCCAAGGCCATGCCCAGGCGCGGATCGGCCTCAGGGTTCAGCCCCTCGCTGCGGGCGACATCCCGCAACCCGTCCATGCCATCATGCCAGGAAGCCTTTGCGAGGCTGCCGGTGATGTCCTCCGACAATCCCATCGCCTTGCCCACCTCCCGCACCGCGCTGCGCGTGCGATAGCGGATCAGCGTCGCCGTCAGGGCGGCACGGTCACGGCCATAGCGCTGGTAGATGTGCTGGATCACCTCCTCGCGCCGCTCATGCTCGAAATCGATGTCGATGTCCGGCGGCTCGCCGCGCGCATCGCTCAGGAATCGCGCGAAGAGCAGGCGGTGCTTGGATGGATCGACGGAGGTGATGCCCAGCACGTAGCAGACCGCCGAATTCGCCGCCGACCCGCGCCCCTGGCAGAGGATATCCTTCGATCGCGCGAAGCGGACGATCTCATGCACCGTCAGGAAATAGGCGGCGTAATCCTTCCGCGCGATCAGCTCCATCTCTTCGGCGATCTGGCGCGCGACCTTCTCCGGCGTCCCACCCGGCCATTTCTCCCGCACCGCCTCGGCCACGCGCCGCTCCAGCGTCTGCTGCGCGCTCAGCCCTTCATCCAGGATCTCCTCCGGATATTCATAGGACAGGTTGCGCAGGCTGAAGCAGCAGGCCTCCACCACGCACGACGTCGCCTCCACCGCCTCCTCATGCCCGGCGAAGAGGCGCCGCATCTCGGCTCCGGACTTCAGATGCGCCTCGGCATTGGTGGATGCGTGGAAGCCTAGCGCATCCACCGTCACGCCCAGCCGGATCGCCGCCACCACATCCGCCAGCCGCCGGCGGGACGCGGCATGCATCCGCACTCCCCCCGCCGCCAGCAGCCCCGCCCGCGCCGAACCGGCCATGGCGGACAGAACCCGCAGCCGTTGCCGGTCATCCCCGGCGAAGCGGTGATGCGCGGCCAGGAAGATCGGCAGCGCCAGGGTGCGGCGCATCGCCTCGGCGTCACGGTGCAGGCGCTGCGCGAAATCCTCCGCCGGCGCATCGGGCGGCAGCATCGCCATCACCTGCCCCTCGGCGGCGGCGACCAGCGCATCGCGGGGGATGCGGCATTCATCCTTCTCGCCGGCCATCCGTGCCGCGGAGAGCATCCGCGCCAGCCGCGCATAGGCGGCGCGATCCGTGGGCCAGACGAGATATTCCTGCCCATCCTCCAGCGCCACGCGGCAGCCGGGATGAAGCGGATGCCCGCCTCCTCGCTCGCCGCCATGCCGCGCACCAGCCCGGCGAAGGAGTTGCGGTCGGCAATGCCGATCGCCGCATGGCCCAGCGCCTTCGCCGCCACCACCAGCTCCCAGGGATGCGACGCGCCTTCCAGGAAGGTGAAGTTGGACATCGCCCCCAATTCGGCGAATCCGGGCTCGCTCACGGCAGGATTCCGTGCAGGAACCAGCGCGCCGATCCCGGCCCGCCGGAGCGGCAGACCCAGAGGCGGCGCCCATCCGGCATCTCCACCCGGTAGTAGTCGCGCACCGGGCGGCCCGGGTTGTCGCGCCACCATTCCGGCTCCAGCCGCTCCGGCCCCTCCGCCGCGCGCAGTTGCACCCAGTTGCCGCGCCAGCGGATGCGGAAGGGCGGCGCATCGGGCAGCACCGCCATGGCCTCCAGCTGCTCCGGCCGGCGCAGCAGGCGCAGCGGGCGCGGACGCGCCGCCCAGCCCTCCGGCAGATGAACGGGCGCCAGGGGATCGGCGCGCTCCACCGCACGCTCAGGCCAATGGCTCGCACGCGGACGCAGGCGCCAGGCCGGCAGGCGCTGCGCCACGCGGTCCAACAAGGCCGCCAGGGCAAGCCGCTCATCCTCCGCCTCGCCCAGGCCGGATTGCGCGGCACCCAGCGGCTCCACCCGCTCGGCCAGCAGCATGATGCGGTCGAAGCCGAAGCCGGGCGCCAGCATCTCCAGCTTCGGGGCCAGGAGGCGTGCCAGGTGGCGCGGATCGCGGCTGGCGAGGCCAAGCCCGATCGCGACCTCCTGCGTCTTGCCATCCACCCCATGCGCGCGCAGGCCGAGGCGCCGCAGCCCCTGCCCTTCCTCCGCCAGTCGCGCGCAGAGCCGCGCCAGCAACCGCTCCACCACCATGTCGATGGCGGTGCGGGTGATCAGGGGTTCCTCGAAATCCAGCGCGATGCTGCGCTCAGGTGCGGGGCGGATGCTGCGAAAGGGTTCCGACACGGCGCCGGTGGCGCGATCCAGTACGAGAGCCAGCCCGGCCCCGAAGCGCCGGACCAATGGAGCGCGCGGCTGGGCCAGCACGTCGCCGATCCCGTGCAGGCCGATCCGTCGCAGCCCGGCCGTCACCTCCGTCTCCAGGCGCAGGAGATTGATGGGCAGCGCAGCCAGCGCCGCCGCCTCGCCGCCCGCCGGAACGCAACGGGAAGTGCCGTAGCGGGCCAGCGCCATGGCGGCGCCAGCAGTGCCCGCCACCGCGGCCGAGGCGGCATGTCCCAGCCGAGCCAACGCCGCCACGGCCCGCCGCATCATGGCCGCCTCGCCGCCCGACAGATGCGCGGTGCCGGCGATGTTCACCAGCAGCCCGTCCGGCGGATCGGGCGCGACCAGCGGGGCGATGCGCAGGGCCCAGAGAGCCAGCTCCGCCAGCCGCGATGCCGCCAGATCCGGTGCGTCGGGATGGACGGCCACCTGCGGCGCCAGCGCCTGCGCATCGGCCAGGGCCTGGCCGGGCCGCACCCCCAACGCCATGGCCGCCGCATCCGCCGCGGCCACCAGACGCCGGTTCCCCGCCATGTGCCAAGTGAGGACAGGCCCGGGGACGCGCAGGATCTCCGTCGCCAGGCCGGGCAGGTACAGGGCAAGGATGCGAGCCTCCCGGGATGCCGGGGTTTCCTCCGGCTGCCGCCCCTGCTCCGGCTGGATGGATGGGCCCCCCAATTGTATCCGGGGTGGGCGACAGAAGCGGCGCCTCATCTGCCGCGCCCTGCGGGGCAGGAGCAGGCCGAAGGCTGCGCGGGGGAGGCCGAATCGGGGGGCATGTTCCCTAAATGTTCTTTCCGGCACGCCGAATGGCAAGCGTTCTCTCGGGCTGACCCGGAGGTGGCCTATCCCCTTACGGGTGTCGTCGCCGGCGGTCCGAAGGCGGCCAGGGCCGCGGAGAAGCGAGCCCGGATCCGAATGGCATCCATGGATGGGCCGTTGATGGGCGCCTCCGCCAGGCAGCGCTCAAGCTCCATGCGGAGCGAACGCAGGGCATCGGCCCTCAACTCGGCTGGCATGCGGGACAGGATGCGATCCAGCGCCTCCGTCACCGCAAACTCGAGTTCATCCTCGGCGTTTACTGACTGGATGGGTTCCAAAGCGTCGCTCCTCGGCCGCCCTGCCACGCCACCCGGACCGGGCGACTAAGTGTTGCTAGCACGGAACGGTCATGATGGGCAGAGGATCGCTCGTTGCGGGAACCTCGCGACCGGATAGCTACGAGGTGTTGTTTTCTCTCCCCTTCCGCACCATGGGCGGTTAAGCTGAACCTGGATCGGGCTTCGATTGGTATCTGCCACGCGCCGCCCGATCACCCTCAATGGAAGCTGACATGACCGAGAGGAGTCACTCCGTCCCCGGACAGCCGCTTATCCCACACGGGACGAAGCAGCCGCATGAGGATGTGATTGCTGCCATCAGCGAACTGGCCGACCATGTCCGAGCCTATGGCCTGCATCAGGCCGACGACATGCTGACGGAACTTCTGGCCATCCTCTACGCGGAGCACGAGGACGACTGACCCCGCCCAGGCCATTCCCGGTCGCGTTCCACTGATCCCGTGTCGGCCCCTGGCGTAGCACTCCCGCTGCGCCGAAGCGGCGGCGGATTTGCCGGAACGCACACGGCACCCTACAGCATCAAGGCGGCCTTTCGCCGTGGGGAAGACATGTGCTGATCGAGCCGGCGCTCACCTGGATTGCTGAGCACCGGACCGGGATGATTATCCTGGTCGTGGTGATGCTGATCACCATTTGGGCCCGGCGGCGATAACGCCGCCTACCAGCCCGCAACCAATGCCCTCGCCTCACGCCTCCTGAAGCGGGCGGCCGGCCCAATGGCGGCCCGCGACGTTGCCGCTCAGTCCGCGCGCGCGCCGGAGGCGCGGACCAGCGGGCCCCAATCCTTAACCTCCTGGGCCACATAAGCGGCGAAGCGATCCGGCGTCCAACCACGCATGATCGGCGTTCCCATCTCGTCCATGCGCTTCGAGACGGAGGGATCGGCCACCGCATATTCCAGTGCCGCCGCAATCCGGTCCACCACCGGCCGCGGCGTGGCGGAGGGGCCGAAGAGGCCGAACCAGGAATAGGCCTTGTAGCTAGGGATCCCGGCCTCGGCCATGGTCGGCACCTCGGGCATCAGGGGCGAACGCTCATCGCCGGTGACGAACAGGCATTTCACCGTTCCGGCCTGATGATGCGGCAGCAGCAGCCCGTAGACATCCTGCGTGAACTGCACCTCCCCACCAACGAGCGCGTTGATGGTCTGCGCCCCGCCGCGATAGGGCACATGCTCCACCCGCGCGCCGATGCGGGTGACGAAATTGGCATTCGCCAGATGCCCCGTCGCCCCCACGCCGTTGGAGCCGTACTGGTACTTGCCCGGATTGGCGCGCAGCGTGTCGATCAGCTGCTGCGGCGTGCGCACGTCCCAGCCCTTCGTGGTGACGGCCATCGCCAAGGGCACGAAGACCGTGGGCGCGATCGCCGCCAGGTCCTTCACCGGATCATAGGGCAGGTTCGGATACAGGGCCGCCGCCACGCCGGTGGAGGCCAGCGTGGCATGCAGGAAGGTATGGCCATCGGTCGCCTTGGTGACGAAATCCGTGCCCACCGTGCTACCGGCGCCGACGCGGTTCTCGATGACGATGGGCCGCCCGAGGAACTCGCTCATCCGCGGCGCCATGATACGGATCACGAGGTCCGTGCTGCCCCCCGCCCCATAAGGCACGACCATGCGGATCGGCTGGGACGGCCACGGCCCCTGGGCGCGCAGGACGGAGGGAGCCGCCAGCCCCGCGGCGGACAGGGCGAGCAGCCCGCGCCTGCGAAGGACAGGAGCTGGGGCTGGGGCTCGGTGATCGTGACGCATACGCTCGTCGCCTTTCCTGTGGTCTTGCTAGCCGCGCTGACGTCTTCTTGGGCCTTGCGGCCTTGGTCGTGTCGTTCCCGCCGGTCAGCCCTGGCGCCGGTCCGCCCAGTCCCGCAGCTGGTAGTAAGTGCCTACGACGGGAACGAACCACGGCACACCATGGTAGAGAGGATGTGTCGGCGCACCGCCCGTGTCGAAGGCATTCACCGGCTCCGCCCTCCGCTCGAGAATCTTGCGGGCAATGCCATGGCCCAGCCAGTTCATCATCACCACGCCGCTGCCGTTGCAGCCCATCGCGTAGTGGATGCCGTCCTGCTCGCCGATATGCGGGAGGTAGTCGAAGGAAACGGCGACACGGCCGCCCCAGCTGTTGGTGATGCGCACCCCCGCCAGATCCGGGAAGCGCTCCACCATCAACCGGTGCAGAATGGCGGCCGTCACCCGCTCCTCCGCCGGGAAGAAGCGAGCGCGACCGCCGAACAGCAGGCGCGTGCCATCTGGCGAGAGGCGGTAGTGGTTCACCACGCGCCGTGTTTCGGAAACGGCGCGGTCGCGCGGCATGATCCGGCGGGCCAGCCCCTCCGGCAGCGCTTCCGTCGCGATCATATGCGTCGTCACGGGCAAGGCGCGGCGGCGCAGCGCCGGGACGAGCCCACCGGTATAGCCATTGGTCGCGATCACCACCTGCTCCGCGCGCACCGTGCCGCGCGGCGTGCGCGCCTGCCAGCCGCCCGCCACGCGTTCGATCGCCTCCACGGGCGTCATGCCATGGGCGCGGGCCCCGGCACGCCGCGCCGCCTCCAGCAGCCCGCCATAGAGCTGCGCGGGCTGCAGATGTCCGCCGCGCCTCAGCAGCACGCCACCCGCATAGAAATCGGAGCCAACCTCATCCGCCATCGCCTCGCGCGGGATCATCCGCGCCTCAGCCTCGGCATAGCGGTTGAGGTCATCGAGCCGGGATTCCCAGCTCTTGCGATGCGCCGCCGTCCACAGCGCAGTAAGGCGCCCAGAAAGGCGCCAGCCGCAACGGATCTGATGGCGCTCGATCGTCGCCTCGAGATGCCGCATGGCCGCCGCCGCATCACGCAGCAGTGCCTGGCGTCGCGCCGCGGCGCCGCTGCGCGCCACCGTGTTGCCGCCACCCGGCGTCTTGCCAACATTGGCCCCGCCCGTGACCTGCCCGCCGGAGCGGCTGCTGGCGCCCCAGCCGAGGCGCTGCGCATCCAGCACCAGCACGTCACGCCCATGCTCCGCCAGGGTCAGCGCGCAATGGATGCCGGCATAGCCCGCCCCGACCACCAGCACGTCAACGGAACGCGGCAACTCGGCCGGCGGATCCTCGGGTGGGGTGAAGCCTTCCCACCACCAGGGGGTGGTGCGGAAGTCCTCGGCGTAGATACCGGAATCCGCCACGGCGCTCATTCTGCGGCCATGCGCCGCTCGGGGCGAAGGGCGCGGAGCTGCGGCAGCGTCTCGGTCAACCGCGCCCAGGCCGCACGCACCGCCGCGCCGCCACCACCCTCGCCCTTCACCGTCTCCATCAGCCGCCGCTTGACGAAGAAGCGCCAATGGATCGGCAGGTCCGCGAGGATCCCAGTCATCGCATCATAAGCATCGCGGTCCCAGACGCGCTCAAAGGCCTCGCGCTCGGCCCCGAAGCGGAAATGTCCAACCGGCGCATTGCCGCGGCGGCTCGCGCGCAACGCCTCGGTCGCCGCCTCGTCCACCGCGCCATCCCGGATCACGACGCCATAATCGGCCTCGGCGGATTCCGGGGAAACATAGCTGCAGACCACGTCGCGCAGCACCCGCGCGGGCTCGCGCTCCAGCGGATCGCCGCGCCCGCCACCGCCCGGCGAGGTGATGGAGATCACATCGCCCGGATTGGCGCTGAAGGTATCCACATTGTTCAGCACCCGCTCATCCGGCCGCCCCGGGTTGAGCACCATGCGCGAGGGCTCGCCCGGCCCACCACCCAGGATGCCCCAGGCCCGGAAGCGGCAGCGGTCCCGGTTGCGGGCCGTGATGCGGGTGTTTGGGGTGAAGGCCTCGAACTCCATCTTCGTCGCCAGCCCGCCCCGCCAGCGCCCCGGCCCGCCGGAGCCGGAGGCAAGGCCGTAATGGCGAAAGCGGATCGGCACCTCCGCCTCGGTGATCTCGATCGGCGTGTTCTTGAGATAGGCGGCATCGGCACCCGAGCCGTCCGTGCCGTCCCCATGCGGCATGCCGCCACCACCACCCACCACCGGGTTGATAGCCGCGATCATTGCATCCCCCGTGCGGTCGTCATGGGTCATGACATTGACGATGGAGGAGGAACCCGCGGGCGCCGCCGGCATCCGCTCCGGCATGGCCAGGCCAAACACGCCGAAGACCAGGCTGCGCAGCCGCGCACAGGTCAGCGAGCGCATCCCCACCGCCGCCGGCGGCGAGGGGTTCACCACCGTGCCTTCCGGCAGGATGCAGGTGAAGGGCCGCGTCAGCCCGAAGTTCAGCACGAGATTCGGGTTCAGCGTGAACAGCACATAGTACACGCCCACCATCATCAGCGTGTGGCGCGGGTTGCCGCCCGTCGGCACGTTGAGCGAGGAGGTGAGCTGCGGGTCGCTGCCGGTGAAGTCCAGGATGGCGGAATCGCCCCGGATGCGCATCGTCACCGCCAGCCGCGCGGGATATCCGTCCGGCCCGTCCTCATCGGCATAGTCGGAGAAGAAATACTCGCCATCGGGGATGGAGCGCAGGATTTCCCGCGCCTGGTGTTCGGCATAATCCTGCAGATCGGACAGGCCTTCCATCAGCGTGTCCGCGCCGAAGCGCGCGATCATCTCGCGCACCTTGCGCTCGCCGGTGTTGAGCGCGCCGATGAAGGCCTTCAGGTCACCCAGATTCTGCTCCGGCTTGCGCACGTTCAGCAGCATCACATCCAGCAGCTGCTGGTTCAGCACGCCGTCGCGGTAGAGCAGGGAGGGTTGGAACCGAATCCCCTCCTGATGCACCTCCGTCAACGCGCGGGAGAGGCTGGCCGGCACGGCGCCGCCCATGTCGGTGTTGTGGATGTGCCCCGCCACGAAGCAGACGAGCTTCCCCTCATGGAAGACCGGCTTCCACATATGCAGGTCCGGCACATGGGTGGAGAGGAAGCCCGAATAGGGATCGTTGGTGAAGGCGATGTCGCCCGGCCGGTATTCCGGGATCAGCGCCATGGCCCGGCCGTAATCCAGGCCTGGATACCAGGTGGCGCCAAGGTCCATCGGCACGCCCACCGTGTGGCCCTCGGCATCCAGCACCTGGATGGTGAAGTCCTCGGTCTCCTTCACGAAGGTGGAATGCGCCGTGCGGTATAGCGTGTAGGCCATGTTCTCCGCCGTCGCGCGGCAGTGATTGGCCAGGATCTGGAGAGTAACCTTGTCGATTGCCACGGCGCGCTACTCCGCAAGGTCCAGGATGATGTTGCCCATCTCGTCCACGGTCGCATCGAAGCCGGGCGGAATGCAGGCAGTGCTGTCGTCCTGCGCCACCACGCAGGGGCCGGCGAAGCGCTGGCCGACGGCAAGCGCCGCACGGCGATAGAGCGGCACATCGTGCCAGCCGCCGTCGAAAAAGACGTGCAGCATCTGCTCCGGCACGAGATTCCCCTCCGCGCGTGGCGGGGGCAGCATGGCCGGGCGCGGCGGACTGCCGGCCATCACCAGCCGCAGATTGACGATCTGCGCCAGGGAATCGCAGTCGCAGAAGTCGTAGATAGCTTCATGCGCGGCATGGAAGGCCTCGGCGATGGCGGTGGTGTCGCCCTTGCGCACCGCGTCATCAGGCAGCGGCACCTCGATCTCGAAGGACTGGCCGTGATAGCGCATGTCGGCGTACCAGCTGGATTTCGCCTCGCCGTCGAAGCGCTGCTCCTCGCGCAGCCAGGCCAGCCCCTGCTTCTCCAGCGCCGCCGCCTCGCGCGCGATGAGCGGGCCATCCGCGGGCTCGGCGGTCGCGAACAGCGTGCGGATGAAGTCGTTGCGGATATCGGCGACCAGCCCGCCAAGCGCGCTGACCACCCCCGGCCGCGCCGGTACCATCACTCGCCTCACCCCCAGCTCCCGCGCCAGGAAGCAGCCCAGCATCGGGCCTGCGCCGCCGAAGGTCAGCAGGGTGAAGTCGCGCGGATCGACGCCGGAACGCGCGACGAGCTTGTTCACCTCGACGAACATGCCCGAGATGGCGATGCGGATGATCGCCTCCGCCGCCGCCTCGGTCGAAAGCCCCATGGGCTTCGCCACGCTGTCGATGGCCGCCTTCGCCAATGCCGGATCGGGGCGCAGCGCGCCATAGGCGAGCTCATGCTGCCCGAGGAAGCCGCAGGCGGTGAAGGCATCGGTGATGGTCGGCCGCGTGCCGCCGCGCCCGTAGCAGGCGGGACCAGGATCGGAACCCGCGCTCTCGGGCCCCACCTTCAGCACGCCGAAATCATCCACCCAGGCGATGGAGCCGCCGCCATCGCCGATGGAGGTGACCGAGACCGTGGGGATATAGAGCGGCAGGTCGCCGATCTTCTCGCCCAGGCCGAATTGCGGCTGCCCATCCACGATCAGCGCCACATCCGCGCTGGTACCGCCGATATCGAGGGTGATGACTCGATCCTGATGCGCCTGCCGCGCCAGGAAGGCCGCGCCGATCACGCCGGATGCGGTGCCGGACAGTACCATGCTCACGCAGTTCCGCTTGCCCAGAGCCGCCGACATGACGCCACCATTGGACTTGGTGATCAGCGGCTCCGCCGGCACGCCGCGAGCCTTCAGCCCGCCGATGAGGTTGTCCAGGTAGTCGCGCACCTTCGGGTGCACATAGCCGTTGATGAGGGCCGTCGTTGTCCGCTCGTACTCGCGGATGACGGGCCAGACCTCGGTGGAGCGGAAGACGAAAAGCTCCGGCGCCTCGCGCCGCAGGATCTCCACCGCCCGCGCCTCATGCTCGGGATTGCGATAGGAGTTCAGCAGCGAGACGACGATGCCCTCCACGCCCTTGGCGCGTGCGGCCCCCGCGGCGCGGACCACGGACGCCTCGTCCAGCGGCGCCTCGACGGATCCATCCGAAAGGATGCGCCCGATAACGCCGAAGACGCAGTCACGCGAGACCAGCGGTGCGCCGCGGCGGGAGAACAGGCTGTAGGCCTCCGGCATCCGCAGCCGCGCCAGCTCCACCACATCCTCGAAGCCGCTTGTCGCCAGCATGGCCAGCCGCGCGCCCTTGCGCTGGATGACCGTGTTGATCCCGACGGTGGTCCCATGGACGAAGCTGGTGATCTGTGCCGGCGCCGCCCCGTGCCGCTCCTCCAGGATCTCAAGGCCCCGCAGCAACTCCGCGCCCGGGGTGGCTGGCGTGGTCAGCACCTTCAGGCTGTGCAGCTCCGCCGTGTCCTCGTTCCAGAGACAGAAGTCGATGAAGGTACCGCCGATATCCACGCCGACGCGAAAGCCCATGCCGCCTAGCATCCCATCCGGTGCCGCCCCCAGGGGCGTTACCTGCCGGATTATGGGCGCACCGGCCTCGCGATCCACACCAAACTTGTGGCAAGGTCATATCCACCGGTTATAGCAAGGCGAGGATGAACGCCCGTCAGCTCGAGATCTTCCACGCCGTCATGCGGATGCGCAGCGTCACCGGCGCCGCGGGATTCCTCGGCATTTCCCAGCCGGCCGTGAGCAAGGCGCTCCGGCTGGCGGAGCGGCAGGTCGGCTTCCGCCTGTTCCGCACCGTCAAGGGCCGGCTGCTTCCGACCTCGGAGGCGGAGCGGCTGTTGCCGGATGCCGAGCGGATCGTGGGCGACATCGCCGCCTTCGCGCGGCTGACGGGCGAGGTGCGCACGGGCGGCGCCGGCCTGGTGCGCGTGGCCGCGTCCTCCTCCCTCTCCAACGGCCTGCTCCCGCGCGCCGTGGCGCGGTTCCAGCGCAGCCACCCGCTGGTCCGCGTCTCCTCCCACCTGCTGCCGGCACGGGAGACGGCGGAGGCCGTGCTATCGGGGCATGTCGATCTCGGCCTATGCCTCTCCCCGGTGCCCATCCCAGGACTGGCGGTGCGGAGCCTGCCCGGGCCGCGCATGATCGTCATCGCACCGGAAGGCCATGCGCTGCTGCGCCGCCGCGTCGTGACCCCCGCCGATCTCGCCCCCTACCCGCTCGTCTCCTTTGGCCCGGAGACCTATTTCGGCCAGGTCCTCGACCAGGCCTTCGCCGCGGCCGGCCTGAAGCGCGAGGTGGCCCTGCAGGTGACGATGAGCATCTCGGCCGCCTGCCATGTGCGTGCCGGAGCGGGCGTCGCGATCCTGGACGGGCTCACCACGCAGCTTGGCCTGCCCGGCCTCGGCTGGCGTCCCCTCGCACCCGCCATCATGCTGCCGGTGAGCCTGATGACGCAGGAGACGAGAACGGTGCCCCAGCTCGTCAACGCCTTCGCTCAGGCGCTGACGACCGACCTTGAGGAACTGGTGGGCTGACACGGCCGCAGCCGGCACGCCGCGCCGGCGGCTCTGCGAGCCCCTGGCCTAGGAGAAGGCGGTGAAGGCCGCATCCACGATGCGGTCGATGAAGGCATCCGTCACCGGCTCGCCCGACACGACCTTGCGGTAATAAAGCGGACCATAGATCGCATCGAGGAAGATGTCCGGATCGGTGCCCTCCGCGATCTCGCCCGCCTGAATCGCCTGCTGGAGCATCATCCGGGTCTGCGCGCGCCTTGGGCGCGCGATCTGGTCCGAATAGGCCTGGGCCAGCAGCGGGTCGGTCTGCTTCGCGCCGATCAGTGCGGTGATGGCATGGCCCTGGGGGCTGTTCAGCAGCCGGATAGTGGCCTTGAGCTGCCGCTTGAAGCGTTCCTGGTAGCTGCCGGTGCGGGTTTCGTCGGCGATCGGCGTCATCCGCGCCGAGACGCAGGCCAGGGCCAGGGCCGCCCGGTTGGGCCACCAGCGGTAGAGGGTCGTCTTCGCCACGCCAGCCCGTGCGGCCACGGCCTCCATCGTGACGCTCTGGAAACCGCCTTCCGCGAGCAGCTCCGCCGTGGCGGCCAGGATCTTCTCCCGCGCCTCCTCGCTGCGCGGGCGGCCGCGGCGAAGCGTGGCGGCCGGTGCCCCATCCTCTATCGTCATCACGTTGCTCCCGGCATCCAGTTCTTTCTTGCGGAACGGGCGCCGGGAATCAAGGCAGCCCTCGTGGAGCAGCGCCGGCTATTCCAACCGCGCGCCCGAAACCCGCACCAGCTCCCGCCAGACCCCCTCCTGCTCCGCGATATAGGAGGTGAAGGCGGCGGGTGAGGCGTCGGTGATCGGCATGAATCCGAGCGGCTGCAGCCGCTCCCTGTAATCCGGCTGTTCTGCCGCTTTCACGGTCGCAGCATGCAGCTTGCCGGCGATCTCCGGGCTGAGCCCGGCAGGGCCATCAATCGAATACCAGAACTCCATGTCCATGTCCGAACCGGGAAGCAGCTCGGCCATGCCGGGCACCGCCTCCAGCCCCGGCACGTAATCCACCCGCTTCGCGCTGCCGACCGCGAGCGCGCGCAGCCTGCCCTCACGCACATGCGGGATAAGGGCGGGAATGCCGTCGAACATCATGTTCACCGTGCCCGCCAGAAGGTCGTTCAGCCCCGGCGTCAGGCCGCGATACGGCACATGCGTGATCTGCACCCCGGCCGCCTGCATGAGCTTGGCGAGGGACAGATGGCTGATGGTGCCCTGGCCGGAGGAGGCCATCACGATGCCGCCCGGCTTCTCCTTCGCCGCGGAGATCAGTTCGGCGAAGTTCCGCCATGGCTCGTTGGCGTTCACGACCAGCACGGTGGTGCCGATCGACACGCGGCTGAGATGGGTGAAGTCCTTGATCGGGTCGAAGGCCAGCCGCCCACCATAGAGATACTTGTTGGCCCCGAAGATCGTCGCGCCGCCGAGGAACAGCGTGTAGCCATCCGGCGCCGAGCGGGCGACCAGCTCCCCCGCAATGTTGCCGCCGGCGCCGGGCCGGTTGTCGATCACCACTGGCTGCCCGAGGATCGTCCCCATGCGCTCGCCCACGAGCCGCGCCGTGATGTCGGCCGCCCCGCCGGGCGTGAAGGGCACGACCAGGCGGATCGGCCGCGACGGGAAGGCCTGACCCCAGGCTGAGCCGATCAACGCCGGCGTCGCCAGCGCACCAAGCAGCAGGCCACGACGCTGGATCCCGCCACGGCCCCGCCGGGATGGGTTGAAGGCTTCGCTGGTCATCCGTTGCTCTCCCTTGCTTCTTGTTTCTTCATGGGCCCCGGCGGTGGCGGGGCATGGCCCCGCCGGATCGTCAGGAAGCGTGCTCGAGGTGAGCATCCTCCGGCTTGCGGGCACCGGCCGGGGCGCCTTGCGCCAGCGCCATCAGCTCCGCCGCCCGAGGCAGCGATTCCACGCGCGCGATCTGCTCCAGCAGCCGGTCGACGGAGGCGGCGCCGATCACCGGATCGGCCAGAAGATGCGTCTTCGCGGCGGCCTCGGCGGGTGTCATCGGATTGGCGATGGAACCCCTGGGATGATCCACCTGCGAGGTGAAGATCGCGCCGTCCTCCGCCTCCACCGTCATGTGGCAGGACACGCCGCGTGGCAGGCTGTCATCCGGCACCACGGTGACCATTTCGGACAGCCGCAGGATTCCCGGCTCGTGTACCTTCTCGTCGGTGTATTGCGGCAGCAGGGCGGCGCCCTCGCGCAGCGCCACGGCCACCGAGTAGTTCAGGCTGACCTGCGCCTCGTGATGCGTCGCGGGGCGCGGGATCTGGTGGTAATGCGCCCAGGCCGGGTGGCGGCGGATGGTAATGCGGCGGATGCCATCCACGCGCGCGGCGCCCATTTGCCGACGGATGTCGATCGCGCAGTCGATGCCGTTATGAATCGGCCGCGCGCAGGCATAGGCCTTGTACTCGATGAAGATCGGGAATTCCGTGCCCAGCCCGCGGGTGAGCGCCGCCGGGTCGAACTGGTCGCTGAAGGCCCGGCAGAAGCCGCGCTGCCCATCGAGGATCGTCGCCGCCCCGGTGAAGCCGAGCTGCGCCATCACCGCGGAGGTGACGCCATTGCGCGCCGCCGGCCCCGGATTGAAACGCTTCTGCATGGACGGCCCATACATTTCCATGAGCCCCGAGGCCTGCGCCCCCGCTAGGCCCAGCGCGGAGGTCATCGCCTCCTCATCCAGGCGGAACAGCAGCCCGGCCGCCACCGCCGCGCCGAAGACGCCCACCGCGGGGGTGGTGTGGTAGCCGCGGTCGCGCAGCGACGGGTTGGTGGCATCGCTCAGCCGCGCCATGGCCTCGCAGCCCGCCACCACCGCCGTCAGCAGCTCCGCGCCGCTGGAGCCCGCGCGCTCGGCCGCTGCAAGCGCGGCCGCCACCACGGGCGGGCTGAAGTGGAACAGCGCGAGGATGTCCACGTCGTCAAGCTCGACGCTGTGCGACGCGATGGCATTGGCGAAAGCCGCATGCACGGCCGGAACGCGGGCACCACCGCCATTCACCAGGCTCGCCTCCTCCCGCCCGCCGGTCTCCACCGCGAAACGTCGCGCGATGGCGCCGCTTCCAGCCCGCGAGCCCGCAAGCGCCACGCCGAACCAGTCCGCGATCAGCGCCCTCGCATCCGCCAGGTGCTTCGCGGGAATGCGGTCGATGGTGAGGGACGAGAAATGCCTGGCAAGCGTGACGGCGGCGGGTTCGGTCATGATGTTTCCTCCAGGATGCAGTTCGGTTCAGGCGTTCGGCTCGGCATCGAGCCGGACGGCGATGCCTTCCAGTTCCGACGAGACGGCGGGATAGCGGCGCATCACCTCCGGGTCGTGGCCCGGCACGATGTGCTTCGGCGAAGGCGCGAGCTTCCGCAGCGCCTCGAAGCCCTCCAGCATCTCCCCGACATGGAAGGCCGTCGGGAAGGGCCGCCCCTTCTCCATGTTCTCGTAGAAATGCGTGACGTCGGAGGCGAGCACCACCGGCCCGCGCCGGGTGTTCACCCGCACGCATTGCAACCCGGCCGAATGCCCGCCCATGCGGTGCAGCGAGACACCGGGGGCGATCATCGCGTCACCGTCATGGAAGTCCACGCGACCGGCATAGTTCAGCCGCACCATGCCGCAGACATCCTCCACCTCGAAGGAATGCGACAGGCGCGGGAAGCGCATGTAACGGCCCGTGGCGTAGTGCATCTCCGGCTCCTGGAGATGGAAGCGCGCCGCCGGGAAACGGTGGAAGTTGCCAACATGGTCGTAATGCAGATGGGTGAGCACCACCTCCTGCACCGTCGCCGCATCGACACCGACCAGCGAAAGGCTCTCCACAGGGCAGCGCAGGAAGGTCCGCCCGCGCTTGGCCGAGGTCTCGGCGGTGAAGCCCGTGTCGATGACGAAGCTGCGCCCCGCCCCCACCGCTGCCCAGACGAAGTAGTCCATCGGCATGGGCGCGTCATGCGGATCGCCGCCGATGAAGTGGTCCCGCCGCTTCGCATCGCGCATCGCATAGCGGATGGCGAAAAGCTCGTAGACGTCATCCCTCTCCATGGGCATCACGGCACCGCCAGATCGGGCGCCGCGGCGCGCGCATGGGCCCTGGGATGCCGCTCAACCGCGAGCGCCGTCATCCAGGCATCGCGGATGCCATCGAGGAAGTCGCTCGGCCGGTTGCAGTCGCCCACAAGCACGTAGTCGACGCCGGCTTCCCCCAGCACGGGCACCACGTCCCGGTTCGGCACAGGGCCGACGGCATGGACGATCAGGTCGCCCGGCGCCATCGTCCAGCGCCGCTCACCATTCCGCAGCACCAGCAGCCCATCCTCGAAGCCTTCCACGAGCGTGCCGGTCATGCTCCGCATCCCGGCGCGTTCCAGCCGCTCCAGCAGGTCGAAGCGGTTGTTGCGCGCCATGCCGGTGGCCAGGGTCGGCAGCCCCTCGATCACGGTCACGCGGCAGCCGCGCTTCTCCACCAGCAGATCCGCCGTCTCCAGCCCGACCAGCCCGCCACCGATGACCGTGACCGCGGCGCCCTCCGCGACGCGCGAAGGATCGAGAATTGCGTCCCAGGCATGCAGCGTCGGGCATGGCGCCGAATCCAGCATCGGCAGGCGCCGCGCCCGCGATCCGGTGGCGATGATCGCCAGATCCGGCGCGAAGTCCCGGATGCGGGCCACCGTCGCCTCCATCCCGAAGCGTACGGGAACGCCCAGCGCCGCCACCTGCGGCCAGCGATAGCTCCAGATGCCGCCGACATCCGCCTTGTCCGGCCCGGCCGTCGCCAGGGGCATCTGGCCGCCCGGTTGGTCCGCCTTTTCCCAGATCTCCACCGCATGGCCGCGCGCGGCGGCGACCCGCGCGGCTTCGACGCCTGCGACGCCGGCGCCGAGCACCAGCACGCGACGGCGCTTGTCCACCGCCACCGGATCGGCGAGTTGCGGCTCCGCCAAGTCCAGCCGCTCGAATTCCGTGCCGACCAGCGGATTGGCGACGCAGGCGACATCCTGCTCCAGCGTCAGCCGCTCGTAGCAGACATTGCAGGAGATGCACTTCTTGATCGGCGTCGCGATCTCGCCGAAGGCCTTGCGCGTCCAGTACGGGTCCGCGACCAGCGCGCGGCACACCGCCACATATTGCGCGCTGCCCGCCTGCAGCACGCCCTCCGCATCCTCTGGGTCGATGATGCGGCCGGCCATGATGACCGGAATGCCCAATGCCTCGGTAATGGGCCGCGCATAGGGCTCCAGGAAGCGCCGGGGGAAAGATGGAGGCTGGATGCAGTAGCGCGACAGGGCCGGGCTCTCATTCGAGCCACCGGAGAGATCGATGGCGATCACCCCCGCCTTCTCCAGCGCCAGCGCGAGCGTGACGGCCTCCGCCTCGCTGTAGCCGCCCTCGACATATTCGGTCGCGCTAATGCGGACCATGAGCGGAATCGATGGAATCTCCGAGCGGATGAGCTGCACCGTCTCGAGCAGCAGGCGCATGCGGTTCTCGATGGAACCGCCATAGGCATCGGTGCGGCGGTTGATGCGCGCGGTGAAGAACTGCTGGAACAGGTAGCCATTTGCCGCATGCAGCTCGACGGCGTCATAGCCCGCCTTCCAGGCCCGGCGCGCGGAGGTGAGGAATTCCTCCTGGATCGCGCGGATCTCGCCCACGGACAGGCCGCGCACCGGCTCGCCGGTCGCCGGATTGATGCCGTCGGACGGTCCCACCGGCTCCATGCCGAGCACCGAGCGGCGCAGCAGCCCGCCGCGATGGTTCAGCTGTGCGACCGCCAGGGCGCCGCCGTCGTGAATGGCACCCACCACCGCCGCCAGGCCGGGGATGAATCGGTCATGATGGATGCAGAGCGAATTGCGGTGGTTCCGCGCGTTCGGCGAGACAACCATCGCCTCGGTGATGATCATCGCCGCGCCACCCAGCGCACGCTCGGCGTAGTAGAGCTTGTCGCGCTCGGTGGAGAAACCGTCGCCGGTCCCGTAATTGGTGCCCATCGGGCCCATGATGATCCGGTTGCGAAGGGCCAGCGGCCCCATCATGCCCGGCTGCGCGATGAGCATCGGCCCGCCTCCCGCCACGCCGCTCATTCCGCCGCCTGCGCCAGCTCGCCGCGCTCGGGCGTGAAGACATAGCCTTCCATGATCCGCCTAGCGGTGCGCCCAAGGGTCGCGCGCTGCACGCGAAACTCCGGCCCATTGCCACCGGCCACCATGACTTCCGTGACGATGACGCCGGCGGGATGGCCGATGCGGCATTCGATCTGCTCGAAAGGCACGGGCCGCGCGGCCTCATGCACCAGCGTGCCGGGAATGCGGCTCGCGACGCCCGTGCAGACGGTGCTCGTGCCCGCATAGGTCTTGTGGGTGCGCTGCATGAACATCAGCCGCGCCAGCACGTCCATCTCACCGGCGGGCACTTCGGTGCCATGCAGGAAGTCGCGATAAGCGGCCGGCGCCGCGACCATGCCGAGGATCGGCACCGCCGGCGTCTCCGCGCGCGCGGCCACGGGCGAGGACGCAAGTCCGAGGCGGTGCGCCGCCGCACCACGGATGCGTTCCAGCCGGTCAAGCAGATCGGCCCGCCCGTCGATCTCCGCAGGCATCTCCGTGCCCGTCAGGCCGATATCGGCCGCGCGGATGAAGACATGCGGATTGCCGATATCGACCAGGCTCGCCTCGATGCTGCCGACGCCCTCCACCTCCAGCCGGTCCACGACTTGGCCGGTGGGAAGCAGCGCGCCGGTCGCGCCGCCGGCCGTATCGGCGAAATCCACCAGGATCCGCGCGCCGGTGCCGGGCACGCCGGGAACGGCGAAGTCCCCCTCCTCGACAGGCTGTCCGTTCTCGACCGGCACCTCGATCCGCAGCACCCGCCGCAGATTGGTGTTCCAGGCCAGCACGGTCGTGACGGGCGAGCGCGGCTCCACCATGCCCTCGCGCACCGCGAAGGCGCCGACGGCCGAGCTGATATTGCCGCAGAGGCTCAGATAGTCGATCGCCGGCTCGTCGATCTCCACCTGACCGAAGGTGTAGGTGAGATGGGTTCCCGCCGCCTCGGGGATCTCGGCGCGCGGCGGGCCGATGACGGCCAGCTTGCTCGTCAATGGATCAGCGCCGCCCAGCCCGTCGATCTGCCGCTTATCGGGCGAGCCGAAGATGCCGAGAATGAGGGCGTCGCGTGCGGCCGGATCGGCCGGCAGGTCGGCTTCCTTCAGGAAGACGGCCTTGCTGGTGCCGCCACGCATCATCACGCATCGCGTTTGCCGGGCCATGCCGTTCCTCCCGCAGCCATGCCGGGTTCACCCCGGCTCTGCGGGCATTATTCATACGCTACGTAGCGTTTCAAGGGGAATCTGCAGAAGGCCTGTTAGCCGCAATTTCCCCGAAGATGCAGGAAATGCCACGCGCCCTGCTGTGCCGAACCCCGCGGCCTGCCTGTACGGCATGCGCGGCCACACGCTTCACGACCGCGTGGCCGGGCGCGGATGAAGGCTCTCAGATGATGTGCTTGGGGTGACGAAAGTTCATGGCCGCGGAAGATCCAGCTCCGGTCAACACGTCACGCAAGTGCAGGTATCAGGACTGGCAGCGGCCCGGCATCGTCAGACCGCCCGTTATCCTAACATGTTGAGTAGGCGAGCCTCAGCCGCGCCCGTGTTCGGCTCGGAGCCATTGCCGGCCGACATGGCACGCAGCGTCGCGGCGGCAGTACCGCCCGCGCCAATCCGCGCGGCTGAAGCGGCCAGCTAGCCGCCGGCGACGCCCTTGATGACAATGCCGGTGCCGCCGCAAGTCGGGCAGTCGCTGGTTCCCAGCCGTCCCTTGCCCTGGCACTGCGGGCAGACATCCTCCCCGGTACCCGGCGTTCCCGGCGCCGCATCATCCCCGGGGTTGAGGCGCCCCGTACCCGAGGTGGCGCCACTGGATCCGTTGTCGGTCTTTCCGCCGGACATGACAGCCTCCCTATACGGCCCAACCCGGACAACGCTCTCCCGCCCCGCCCCGTTGCAGCACCCAGCCCGGGATGGGCCCGCGCCTCAGACGATGCGCTTCGGCGAAATGGGATCGCTGGCGGGGAAGGTCTCCTCCACCGCCTCGTCGAGAAGCTGGTCCTGCCGGCGCGCCAGGTCCTCGCCGGGCTGGTAGGGGCCGGGCGCGGATTCCGCCGCCTTGTCGGCATTCTGTTGGCCGCCGCTCACCGCCGGCGGCGCATCGGCCGGCGCGACGGCGCCGCCCGACTGGGCCCAATCCTTGAAGCCACCGAGATTGCGCACATCGGTGAAGCCCAGCTCCTGCAACGTCTTCCCGCCCAGGGCCGACCGCCCGCCGGAGGCGCAGTACACGATCACGGTACGCCCGGGCTCGAAGGCCGGATCATGCGACGGGGAGGCCGGGTCCGCGCGGAACTCCAGCAGCCCCCTCGGCACCTCGAGCGCCCCCTTCACCTTGCCCGATTCCTGCACCTCGGCGGCCTCGCGCAGGTCGACCACCAGCGCCTTCCCATCCCGGATGAGGTCCGCGGCCTCCGATGGCGTGATCCGCGGCACCGCGGCGCCGGCCTTGGCAAGCATGTCCTTCACTGAGGTCGGCATGTGTCTCCATCCCTTCGGATATGGCCTGGATGTCTAACGCATCGCGCCCCACGCGGCTCATCTTTCGTCGGTGGCGCGCCTAGCTCCGGCAGGCGGGCTTGCGGGGCGGGGGGAGCCGCAGCGGGCCGGGCGGGGGGGCGAGCCCTCCCGCGGCCACCGTCGCCGCACACCCATCCGCCGCCTGGGCCCGCGCACGGGCCGGCCGCTTCCCGGGCTGGCGCGCCGGAGCGGCTGGGCGGGCGTTGGCCGCCCGCTGCCTCGACAGGCTGGCCTGCTGGCGAAGCTGTGGTCCCGTCACCCGCTCATGCGGCAGGGCGAGGGCGGGGCGGATCGGCGTCGCGGATCTCGGCACGGCATTCTGGGGCTCGGCCGGCTGCGGCACCCGTGCCGTCCGGATCATGGGCGTGGCGGAAGCCGGGCCGGCCGGCGCGGCCCCCTGGCGGAAATGCGGCTGCACCTCCTCGGCCAGGTATTTCACCACGTTGGGGGTGCGGATCACCTCCCGATAGGTGTCGATCGGCACATTCAGGAAATCCTCCGCTCCTCCGCCGCGGCGGTTCATGCGGAGCGTCCCCGCACCGGGCGGCTGCCCGCACCAGCGGGCGGAGGAGAAGGCGGAGGAGGTGAGCGTCGAGGTGCTGCAGATCTCCGCGGCACCGGCGGCCGGGGCGGAAGCAGCAAGAAGGACGAGGGAGACCCTCAGGAGACGAGGAAGGCCCATGGCTCGCTGCTCCAGCTAAGAAGCTCTGCCATATCGCCAATCCTCCGCGTCGGGAAGCCGGGGGCGGGCCCGCCAGGGCATATCACGCCGCTTCTCCGATGAGGTGTAGCACCAGCTCCCGCCGGTGCGGCGCGGTCCGGTGCTCATAGAGATAGATCGCCTGCCAGGTGCCGAGGACCGGCGCGCCATGCTCCACGGGTATGGAAAGCTGCGTCTGGGTGAGCGCCGAGCGGATATGCGCCGGCATATCGTCCGGCCCCTCCTCGTCATGGCTGTAGCCCCCGGCCGCGCCATCCGGCACCAGGCGCCGCAGGAAGGCCTCCAGATCCACCCGCACCTCCGGCGAGGCGTTCTCCTGCACCAACAGGGAGGCCGAGGTGTGCCGGCACCAGATCGTCAGCAGCCCGGTCTCGATGCCTTGGCGCCCGACCCATTCGCGGACCGGCGCCGTTATGTCGACCAGACCGCGCTGCCGCGTCGCGACGATGAGATGGTGGATGTCCTGCCTCACGCCCAAACCTTCCTGTCCCGACCACTCGGCGGCCCGCCATCCGTGGCGCGAATGCCCCGTGCCCCGGGCGAACCAGGGGCTCCGCCGCATGAACCTGCCCGCCGCGCTGAACAACCGGCAACTTTGCGTCCGGATGCATCCGGAGCGCCCCGACGTCCATGCACAGGTACGCCACTCGCCCCCGCAACGGGGCAGGCCGGTCCATTGCGCGCCCGGAGTTGGCATGGCCGCCCGGCTGGTCTTCGATAGGGCGGCGCGGCGTCCTCAGGGACGGGGTAGCCCGCTGGCTGGATGACCGAATGACCCATCACCATGCGCATTCCCCTGGGGGAAACGCGGCGCCCCGATCCGCCGCGCCATCGTGGCGGCACACGTGACGGCACCCCTCCTGCGGCCCGGCGATCCCGTCCTGGTCACCGGCGGATCGGGCTTCCTCGGTTCCGCCGTGACGCGCGCGCTGCTGGCGCGCGGCCTTCACGTCCGGGCGCTGGTCCGCCCGACCAGCCAGCGCGGCAATCTCGAAGGCCTGGATTGCGAGACGGTCCATGGCGACCTCACCGATCCCGCCTCCCTCCGCGCCGCGCTGCAGGGCACCCGCTATCTGTTCCATGTCGCCGCGGATTACCGGCTCTGGGCGCCCGATCCCGCGGTGATCCTGCGGGTGAATGTCGAGGGCACGCGCGCCCTGATGCGGGAGGCGATGGCCGCCGGGGTGGAGCGCATCGTCTACACCAGCAGCGTCGCGGCCCTGAAGGTTGCGGGCGCCACCGCCCCGGTGGACGAAACCGCGCCGCTCGATCCGGCGGAGGCCATCGGCACCTACAAGCGCAGCAAGACCCTGGCCGAGCGTGTCGTGGAGAAGATGGTGGCGCAGGACGGCCTGCCCGCCGTCATCGTGAGCCCCTCCACCCCGATCGGCCCCCGCGACATCCGCCCTACGCCCACCGGCCGCATCATCCTGGATGCCGCGCGCGGCAAGATCCCGGCCTTCGTCGACACCGGCCTGAACTTCGCGCATGTGGACGACATCGCCGAAGGCCATCTCCTCGCCTTCGAGCGCGGGCAAATCGGCGAACGCTACATCCTCGGCGGCGAGAACCTGTCGCTCGAGGCCTTCCTCGCCGAAGTCGCCCGCCAGACCGGCCGCCGCGCGCCGCGCATCAAGCTGCCGCGCGCGCCCCTCTTCCCGCTCGCCTGGGGCGCCGAGGCCGTGGCGCGCGTCACGGGCAAGGAGCCGCTGCTGACCGCCGATGCGCTGCGCATGTCCCGCTACATGATGTTTTTCACCTCGGCCAAGGCGGAACGGGAACTGTCCTACAACGCCCGCCCGTGGCAGGAGGGCGTATCCGACGCGCTCGCCTGGTTCCGGAAGGCGGGCTTCCTGTGATCGCCCTGCTCCTCGGCCTCGTGGCGCTGGCGATCTGGTTAACGCTGCTGCTGGCACGCGGCGGCTTCTGGCTCGCCCGCCAACGCGACGACCGCGACGCGCCGCCTTCCCCCGCCCAATGGCCCCGCGTGGTTGCCGTGGTGCCCGCGCGCAACGAGGCCGACGTGATCGCGCGATCCATCGGCAGCCTGCTGCGGCAGGACTATCGTGGCGCCTTCCATGTCGTCCTCGTGGATGACGGCAGCACCGACGGCACCGCCGAGGCTGCCCGCCAGGCCGCCGCATCGGCCGGCGCGGAGGCGCGGCTGGAGATCCTCCCTGGCGCTCCGCTTCCGGCGGGATGGACGGGCAAGCTCTGGGCGCTGCAGCAGGGCGTGCGCCATGCCAGCGCCGCCACGCCGCCGGACTACATCCTGCTGACCGATGCCGATATCGGCCACACCCCGGACAACCTGCGAGCGCTGGTCTCGCGTGCCGAATCAGGCCGATACGCGCTCGTCTCGTTGATGGCCGAGCTGTCCTGCGCCACCCTGGCGGAACGCTTCCTGATTCCGGCCTTCGTCTTCTTCTTTCAGATGCTCTACCCCTTCGCCTGGGTCTCGCGCGCGGATGGGCGCACGGCCGCTGGTGCGGGCGGCTGCATGCTCACCCGGCGCGACGCGCTGGAGGCGGCGGGCGGCATCGCCTCCATCCGCACCGCCATCATCGACGACTGCGCCCTGGCCCGCCGGCTGAAGGCCCAGGGCCCGATCTGGCTCGGCCTCACCCGCCGCGCGCGCAGCCTGCGCCCCTATGGCAGCATCGGGGAGATCGGCCGCATGGTCTCGCGCTCCGCCTATGCCCAGCTCGGCTACTCCCCACTGCTGCTCGCCGGAACCCTGGCGGGCATGGCACTGACCTATCTGGTCCCGCCTGCCCTGGCGCTGTTCGGCAGCGGCGCGGCACCGTTGGCCGGGCTGGCCGCCTGGCTGCTGATGGCCCTCGCCTTCCAGCCCATGCTCCGCTTCTATCGCGTCTCGCCCCTTTGGGGCCTCGCTCTGCCGGCCATCGGTGCGGCCTATTCCCTGTTCACCCTGCAATCCGCCCTGCAGGTTTGGCGAGGCCGCGGCGGCATGTGGAAGGGTAGGGCCCAGGCCATGGCGGGCGGCGCCTGACCCCCGGCGATGCCTGCCAGCTTCGCCGCGGGCCGATTTGGGTTTAGGAGCCGCGCGGCACCGAGGACGGGGATGGATGACGATCGAGCCTCAGACTGAGTCAAAGCCAGCCGGGTCAAAGCCAGCCGGGTCAAAGCCAACCGAGGCAAAGTCGGCCGAGTCAAAGCCGGCCCTTGCCGATCCGGCCCCTTCTGATCCTGGCATTCCCGACCCGGCGACACTCCAGGCGCAGATCGCAGCAAGCTCCTTCTACGCGGCCATGCGCCTCATGCCGAAGGCCGAGCGCGCGGCCATGTTCGCCATCTACGCCTTCTGCCGGCTGGTGGACGACATCGCCGATGACGGCACTCGCCCGCGCGACGCCCGCGCGGTGGAGCTGGAGCGCTGGCGCACCGACCTTGCCGCGCTCCATGCCGGGCAGCCCGCCGGCCGCGCCGCCTTCCTCGCCGAGGCCGTGCAGCGTTTCGGCCTGCGCAAGGCCGATTTCCTCGCGGTCATCGACGGCATGGAGATGGACGTGGCGGCGGATATCCGCGCGCCGGACCTCGCCACGCTGGACCTCTATTGCGACCGGGTGGCGAGCGCCGTCGGCCGCCTCTCCACCTGCGTCTTCGGGATGGACGACGCCCCCGGCCTGGAACTCGCCCATCACCTCGGCCGCGCCCTGCAGCTCAGCAACATCCTGCGCGACCTGGACGAGGATGCCGCCATCGGCCGCCTCTACCTCCCGCGGGAGCTTCTGGTGGCGGAGGGAATCACCACCACCGATCCGTCGGAAGCCATCGCTGATCCCCGCATCGACTCCACCTGCCGCGCCCTGGCCGAGCGCGCGCAAGAGCATTACGCTGCGGCGGAACGCGTGCTGCGCGCCCGCCCCCGCGGGCGCCTGCTCGCCCCCCGCCTGATGGGCGCGGTCTACCGGGAAATCCTGGAGAAGACGCAGGCTCTCGGCTGGGCCCCGCCCCGCCAGCGCGTGCGCATTGGCAAGCCGCGCCTGCTGTGGATCGTCGCCCGCCACGGCCTGTTCGGATGACGGTCCATGTCGTCGGCGCCGGGCTCGCCGGGCTCTCGGCGGCGGTTTCGCTCGCGGCCAGCGGTGTCCCCGTGGTGCTGTCTGATGCGGCGCGCCAGGCCGGCGGCCGCTGCCGCTCCTACCACGATGCCCAGCTCGACATGGTGATCGACAACGGAAATCACCTCGTCCTCTCCGGCAATCCCGCGGTCGCCCGCTATCTGCGCGCCATCGGGGCCGAGGACCGGTTGGCCGGGCCGGAGCGCGCCGAATTCGCCTTCCTTGACCTGCGCGACGGCGCGCGCTGGACCCTGCGCCCGAATGACGGGCCGATTCCCTGGTGGGTCCTGCTTCCAGGCCACCGGGTGCCCGGCACCCGCCCGCGCGACTACCTCGCCCTGGCGCGGCTGCTGCGCCGCCATCCCGGCCGCCGGATCGACGAGGTGATCGCGACCAGTGGCCCACTCTGGGAACGGCTGCTGCGCCCCATGCTCGTCTCCATCCTCAACACCCCGCCGGAGGAAGGTTCCGCCGACCTGGCAGGAGCCGTGATGCGCGAAAGCCTGGCGAAGGGCGGCGCCGCCAGCCGCCCGCGCGTCGCCACCCCCACCCTGGCCGCCGCCTTCGTCGACCCCGCCCTGGACCATCTGCGCCGGGCAGGGGCGGAAATCCGCCTCGGCTGCCGCCTACGCGGCCTGGGTCTGCAGGACGGCCGCGTGAGCGAGCTGCGCTTCGCCGATGAGACAGTGGAGCTCGAACCCGAGGACCGCGTGGTCCTCGCCCTGCCGCCATGGGTGTCGCAGGAGCTGCTGCCCGGCCTGATCGTGCCGGACGAGCACCGCCCCATCGTCAACGGGCATTTCCGCCTGGCCCCGCCTCCCAAGGCACCGGCGATGATGGGCCTGATCGGCGGCACGGCCGAATGGGTCTTCGCCTTCCCCGACCGCATCTCCGTGACCGTCAGTGCCGCCGATCACCTGCTGGATCTGGAAGCGGACAGCCTGGCGGAACGCCTCTGGCGGGACGTCGCAGCCGCCCACGACCTCTCCGGCCCGCCACCGCCTTGCCGGATCGTGAAGGAGAAGCGCGCCACCTTCGCCGCCACCCCGGCGCAGGAGGCTCGCCGCCCCCCTGCCCGCACGCGCTGGGCCAACTTGTTCCTCGCTGGCGACTGGACCGCGACCGGGCTGCCCGCCACGATCGAGGGTGCATTGCGCTCGGGGGAAACCGCTGCGGCACTCGCCCTCTCCACAAATGGGCCCGTTCCTGAGAAACTACGTGCATGAACGATGTGCCGAGCAACCTCCTCGCCACAGCCGACGACCTCCGGATGGAGGGCCTGGAGGCCGATCTTCGCCGGGCCGCCGAAGCTCTCCGGGACGAACAGCGGGAAGACGGGCACTGGGTCTTCGAACTGGAGGCGGACGCCACCATCCCCGCCGAATACATCCTGCTCCGCCAGCATCTTGGTGAGCCGGACGACCCGGAGCTGGAACGCCGAATCGGCAACTACCTGCGCCGCATCCAGGGCGAGCATGGCGGCTGGCCGCTCTTTCATGGCGGCGCCTTCGACATCAGCGCCTCGGTGAAGGCCTATTTCTGCCTGAAGATGATCGGCGACGATCCCAACGCGCCGCATATGGCACGCGCACGGGCGGCGATCCTGGCCCATGGCGGCGCGGCCCGCGCGAATGTCTTCACGCGCATCCTGCTCGCCATGTTCGGCGAACTCTCCTGGCGCCGCGTGCCGACCATTCCGGTGGAGATGGTGCTGCTGCCGCGCTGGTTCCCGGTGCACATCTCGAAGATGTCCTACTGGGCGCGCACCGTGCTCGTGCCGCTGCTCGTGCTCCAGGCACTGCGCGTGCGGGCGCGCAATCCGCGCGGCGTGCGCATCCAGGAACTCTTCACGGCGAAGCGCCCGCGCGCGCGTCCGTCACGCACGCATCAGAAGCGCGCCTGGGCGCTGCTCTTCAACGGCATCGACGGCGGGCTGAAGGTTGCCGAGCCGCTCTGGCCGCGCCCGCTGCGCCAGCGCGCGATCGAGCGCTGCGTGAGCTTCGTGACGGAGCGCCTGAACGGTGAGGACGGGCTCGGCGCCATCTACCCCGCCATGGCCAATGCCGTGATGATGTATGATGCGCTCGGCTATGCGCCGGACCATCCGGACCGCGCCATCGCCCGTCGCTCCATCGAGAAGCTGCTGGTGATCCGCGAGGACGAGGCCTATTGCCAGCCCTGCGTCTCCCCGGTCTGGGACACCGCCCTCGTGGCCCATGCGCTGATGGAGGTGGGCGGCGAGGAAGCCTCCGTCACCCGCGGCCTCGACTGGCTGAAGCCGCTGCAGGAACTGGAGGTGAAGGGCGACTGGGCGGAGCTTCGCCCGCATGTCCGCCCCGGCGGCTGGGCCTTCCAATACCGCAACCCGCATTACCCCGACCTGGACGACACCGCCGTCGTCGTCATGGCCATGGACCGCGCGCGCCACGAGATGGGCCTGGGCGAGCAGTATGACGAGGCCATCGCGCGCGGCGCCGAATGGACCACCGGGCTGCAGAGCGGCAATGGCGGCTGGGGCGCCTTCGACGCCGACAACATCCACCACTACCTCAACAACATCCCCTTTGCCGATCACGGCGCCCTGCTCGATCCGCCCACCGCCGATGTCAGCGCGCGCTGCGTCAGCATGCTCGCCCAACTTGGCGAGACGCCGGAGAACCCGCGCATGCGCGCGGCCATCGACTACCTCGAGCGTGAGCAGGAAGCCGATGGCAGCTGGTTCGGCCGCTGGGGGGTGAACTACATCTACGGTACCTGGTCCGCCCTATGCGCGCTGAACGCCGCCGGCTTCGACGCCACGCGCCCCAGCATCCGCCAGGCGGCCGACTGGCTGATTGGCATTCAGAACCCCGATGGGGGCTGGGGCGAGGATTGCGAGAGCTACAAGCTCGACTATCGCGGTTATGAGCCCGCGCCCTCCACCGCCTCCCAGACCGCCTGGGCGCTGCTGGGGTTGATGGCGGCGGGCGAGGTGGACCATCCCGCCGTCGCGCGCGGTATCGAATACCTGCGCCGCACCCAGGACGAGACCGGGTTGTGGCAGCAGGACGCCTATACCGGTGGCGGCTTCCCGCGCGTTTTCTACCTGCGCTACCACGGCTATCCGAAGTTTTTCCCGGTCTGGGCCATGGCGCGCTACCGCAACCTGCGGCGGGGCAACGCCACGCGCACGGTCCACGGCATGTGACGATCCTCGCGGCCACCGGGCTGCAACGCGAGGCGCGCATCCTGGCGGGCGCTGGCATCGACGTGATCGCGGGCGGTGGCGATCACGCCCGGCTGGAAGCGGCGCTCGATCAGCTTGCGCCGCACGCGCATGGCATCATCAGCATCGGCATCGCCGGCGCACTCGCGCCGCATTTTCGTCCCGGGCATTGGGTGGTCGCCGAGACCGTGCTCGACGGCACGGATCGGTTTCCCACGGCCCCTGGCTGGGCCCGCCGCCTCCGGGCCGCCCTTCCCGAAGCCGCGGGAGGCACCCTGCTCGGCACGGATTCCATGGTGGCGGATGCCGCGGCAAAGGCCGCCCTGCACCGCCGCAGCGGCGCCATCGCCGTGGACATGGAATCGCATGTGGCGGCCCGGGTGGCCCGCCGCCACGCCCTGCCCTTCGCCGTTGCCCGCGTCATCTCGGATGCGGCGGATCGCACGCTGCCGCCCGCAGCCCGGGTCGGGATGCGCCCGGACGGGGGCATGGACCTGCCGGCGGTGCTGCGCTCACTTCTGGCCAACCCGCTCCAGCTTCCCGCCCTGATTCGGACAGGGCTGGAGGCGGAGCAGGCCTTCCGCGCGCTACTCCGCGGCCACCGTCGGCTGGGCGCCGCCATGCTTGCTGCCGTGGTTGATCTCGATCCGGCGTGACGCCTTCGGATTGGCCGTTCGGATCTCGGCCAGCTTCTTCTCCACATGGCCGGAGAAGACGTATTGGGCCGGGCGCTGGTTATCGAGCGGGATGTCCTGCGCCATCGGCCCCGTGGTCCGCACGCCTTGCAGCGTCACGGCCAGCGCCTTCACCGGATTGGTCACCATGTGCTTCACGGCCGAGGCCTCGAAGCCCGAATGCACCATGCAGTCGGCGCATTTCTCGTAATTGCCGACGCCGTACTTTTCCCACTCGGTGTCGTCCATCAGCTCCTTGAAGGTCTTCGCATAGCCTTCGCCGAGCAGGTAGCAGGGCTTCTGCCAACCGAACACCGTGCGCGTCGGGTTGCCCCAGGGCGTGCAGTGATAGGCCTCGTTCCCGGCCAGGAAGTTGAGGAACATGCGGGACTGGGTGAAGGGCCAGGCCTTGCCGCCCTTTCCGCGTGAGAGAATACCGCGGAACAGCTCCTTCGTCTTGGTGCGGTTCAGGAAGTGCTGCTGGTCCGGCGCGCGCTCATAGGCATAGCCCGGGGAGACCGTGATTCCGTCCAGCCCAAGCGCCGTCATCTCGTCGAAGAAGCGTGCCGTCTGCTCGGGGTCGGCATCGTTGAACAGCGTGCAGTTGATCGAAACCTGGAAGCCCTTGGACTTCGCCAGCTTGATCGCCTCCACCGCCTTCTCGTAGACGCCGTCCTGGCAGACGGACTTGTCGTGCATGGCCTGGTTGCCATCCAGGTGGATGGACCAGGTGAAGGCGGAATCCGGCTTGTAGTCGTCGATCTTCTTCGTCAGCAGCAGCGCGTTGGTGCACAGGATCACGAACTTCTTGCGGGCCAGGTAGCCGTGCACGATCTCCGGCATGTCCTTGTGCAGCAGCGGCTCGCCGCCCGCGATCGAGACGACCGGCGCGCCGCACTCGTCGACCGCCTCCATGCATTGCTCGACCGAGAGGCGCTGGTTCAGGATCTCGTTCGGATAGTCGATCTTGCCGCAACCGGCGCAAGCCAGATTGCAGCGGAACAGCGGCTCCAGCATCAGGACGAGCGGATAGCGCTTCCGGCCGCTCAGATGCTGCTTGACGAGATAGGTCCCGATCCGGGCGGCCTGCAGCAGGGGAATACCCAAGGCTGCGCTCCTTTACTGCACTGACTGGACGGCCGCCGGGGCGGAGGGCGTCCTGAGTTCATGGGGCAGGCGGAACTCGATGTCCTCCTGAATTCCGCCCATCTGGGCAAGCTCGACATTGCCATGCCGGCGCAAGGCCTCAATGACGTCGAGAATCAGTTCCTCAGGAGCCGAGGCGCCGGCAGTGAGCCCCACGGTCCGCACGCCCGCGAGCCAGGCGGGATCCAGTTCGCTGCCATCCGCGATGAGATGGCTGCGGATCCCCTGCTCGCGCCCGATCTCGCGCAGCCGGTTCGAATTGGAGCTCTTGGTGCTCCCGACCACGAGCAGCAGGTCCACGACCTCGCAAAGCTCCCGAACCGCAGATTGCCGATGCTGCGTCGCATAGCAGATATCCGAGACGTCCGGCCCCTCCAGATCCTGGAACCGGGCATGCAGCGCCGCGATGATGCCGCGCGTGTCGTCCACGCTCAGTGTGGTCTGGGTCACATAGGCGACGGGCAGGTCCGCCGGCAGGTCGAGCACCGCGACATCCTCCACGGAGGAGACCAGATGCACCGGCGCCCCCACCTGCCCGATCGTGCCCTCCACCTCCGGATGCCCGGCATGGCCCACCAGGATCAGGGTCCGCCCGCGCGCGACATAGCGCTTGCCCTGGGTGTGCACCTTCGAGACCAGCGGGCAGGTGGCATCCAGCACCGGCAGCCCGCGGGAAGCTGCGTCATCGATGACCGACTGGGCCACCCCATGCGCGCTGAAGATTGTCACCGCCCCATCCGGAATCTCGTCCAGTTGCTCGACGAAAACGGCCCCCTTGGCCTTCAGCTTCTCGACCACATGGCGGTTGTGCACGATCTCGTGACGGACATAGACGGGGGCACCAAACTTCTGAAGGGACCGCTCGACGATCTCGATCGCCCGCACGACCCCCGCGCAGAAGCCCCGGGGCTGAGCCAGAAGAACCCGCATGCGGGCCAATCCTCCGAGATGAGGCCCCTTAACGAAGGGCCCGGCATGGCTGAAGGTCAGATGGCCAAATGGTCATCTTCCGGACCGCAGGCAGGACGGATATGCACTGGACACCCGGGCACGGGGCGGCGCGCCGTTCCTGGAATGGCCTCCGAGCCGGCCCGTCCGTCGAGTCGCCGCATCCGCATGACCCTCCTCCCCCTGGGGAGCGTAAACGCGGATGCGATCATTTGACATGCCTTTCGCTTGCGCAAGGGCTGCGCCGCTCGCCTGTGCAGGAGCGGTGCAAGCCCTGCGCCATCCGGCGGCCCGTCACGCCCCCGCCGGGTTGCGCTTTCCACCCGCAGGTCCTTAATCCGTCCGTCAGGCCGTTCATCGAGGTTCCCGCATGTCCTCCCGCACTGCCGAGGCCGTTCCGCTCGACAGTCCAACGGTGGCCGCTGCCGATCATTCGGCCCGGCATTGGGTCTTCGACCAGCCCGGCAGGGTACGCATCGGCAGCCCCGAGCATATGGCCATGTTCGCGCGCATGCTGCTGGAGACGCACAACCCCTATAAGCCACGGGTGCTGGACTGGCCGAAGCTGGACCCGGAGGCCCATACCCGGCTGACCAGCCTGCCCATCTGGGACATCGCCGTGCAGACCGAAGGCCGTGCCTCCCTGCGGGTGCTGGACTATGCCGCCACCATCCGGGACCCGCTGCTGAATGAAGCCATGGTCATGGATGGCAATGAGGAAGCCCGGCACAAGAAAGTGCTCTCCAACCTCGTCGAAGCCTATGGCGTCGTGCTGGAGCCGGAGCCCGAATATACTGGCTTCCGCGACACGGAATGGGGCTGGATGCGCACGGGCTACAGCGAGTGCATCGACAGCTTCTTCGCCTTCGGCCTCTTCGAGGCCGCGCGCCGCTCCGGCTACTTCCCGCCCGATCTCGTGGATACCTTCGAGCCGGTGATCCAGGAGGAGGCGCGCCATATCCTGTTCTTCGCGAATTGGGCGGCCTGGGCGCGCAAGCGGCAGCCCTGGTGGCGCAAGCCGTATTTCCTCGCCAAGACCGCCGCCGTCTGGGCCGTTCTGATCTGGGACCGCCTCGTGCTCGCGCGCGATCTCGGCGGCTCCTCCAAACAAACCAACTTCACTGCCTCCTCGGATTCGATCGGCGTGAGCATGAGCGCCGCCGAGCTGATCGACGTCTGCCTCGCCGAGAACGACCGGCGTCTCGCGGGCTACGACCCCCGACTGCTGCGCCCGACGACCGTCCCCTTCTTCATCCGCCTCGCCCGGCGCTTCATGTCAACGCCGAAGCCCGCGGGAGCCTGACGTGAGCGCCAATACCGTCATCCACCGCATCGTCCGCCCGGCTGTACGGGCCATTGCGCCCAGCGGCATCACCCCGAATCAGATCACCACCCTCCGCCTCGCCACCGGCATCGCCGCCGCCGTCGCCTTCGCGCTGGATGCCGGCCCCTGGCAGGCCACCGGCGCCGCCATCTTCCTACTGTCCATGCTGCTGGACCGCGCGGATGGCGAACTCGCCCGGCAGACGGGCCAGTCCAGCCCAGCCGGCCATCGCTACGACCTGCTGAGCGACTGCTTCAGCAACATCATCGCCTTCCTCGGAATCGGCCTCGGCCAGATGATCCATCTCGGCCTGCTCGGCCCGGGCCTCGGCGCCGTGGCCGGGGGCGCGGTCGGAATTCTGTTCTGGCAGCTGCACATTCTGCGAATCGGCAACTTGCGCGGCTACGAGATGGCCCGCGGCATCCTGATCGATCCGGACGACCTGCTGGTCTTCGTCCCCTTACTGATCTGGGTCGGCGCAGCGGTCCCGATGCTCTGGGCGGCCGCCGTGATCACCCCGCTTGCGGCGCTGTGGCTCGCCCTAAGCGGGACGCGGCGGGCGCAGGCCGGGCAGCAGCCCTAATCAGGCCGCCACCTCCATGGTCCTGAGCGCCTCCGCCACCGCCTCCAGCAGCCGCTCGAAGTCCCGCCGGTCCAGCGCGCCGATGCAGCCGATGCGGAAGCTCTCCGCCTGGGTCAGCTTGCCCGGGTAGATGAGGAAGCCCCGGGCCGCCAGCGCGTCGTAGAAGCGCCGAAACTCCAACCGGCCATCCGCGGGCATGCGGAAGGTGGCGATGATCGGCGCCTGTACCGCCTCATCCAGGAACAGCGCGAAGCCCAGCCGGCGCATGCCGGCCCAAAGCGTGTCGAAATTCTCCTGGTAGCGGCGCAGCCGCCCGGCGGGCCCGCCCTCCGCCTCCAGCCGTCGCAACGCCTCGACCAGGGCGGCCACCACCTGCACGGGCGGGGTGAAGCGCCACTGCCCATCCGTCTCGAAACCGCGCCACTGGGCGTGCAGGTCGAAGCTGAGGGATGGGCTGTTCCCCACCGCCCGCTCCAGCGCCGCGGGCTGGACCAGCGCAAAGCCCAGGCCCGGCACCCCCTCCAGACATTTGTTGGAGGAGGCCAGCAACGCCGTTACCGGCACGGATGAGAGATCAATCCCGATTGCCCCGAAACTGCTCATCGCATCCAGCAGGAAGCCGCGCCCCGCCGCCGCGACCACGGCGGCGATCTCGGCCAGAGGGTTCAGGATGCCCGTGGTGGTCTCGCAATGCACCAGCGCGACATGGGTGATCGACGGATCGGCGCGCAGCGCCTCCGCCACCTTCCCCGGCTCCACCACCCGGTCCTCCGCCCAGCGTAGCGCCTCGACCGCACGGCCCATCCGGCGCGCGATGGTCACCATCCGCTCGCCATAGGCCCCGTTGATCAGCACCAGCAGCTTGTCCGCCGGCCCGACCAGCGTGGCGATCGCGGCCTCGACGATGAAGGTGCCGGAACCCTGCAGCGGCACCGCCACATGGCTTCCCTCCCCGCTTGCCACCTGCAGCAGCCGGCTGCGCAGCTCGGCGGTAAGCGCGATGAAGGCGGGATCGCGCGAGCCCCAGTCGCGCAGCATGGCGCGGCGGGTCTCGATGGCCGTGGTCAGCGGCCCCGGCGTCAGCAGGATGGGGCTTTCGCTCATGGCAGGCTCCTCGCCGCAGGCCTGGCAGCGGCGCGTCGTTCGGCGACGCTCCAGCGCCAGGAGATGATGCCGGGAACACCCAGGATGATGTCCCGCAGGCGCCGGACCAGCACCAGCGCGATGGCCTGCTCCGGTGGGATGCCGAACAGGGCGCAGATCAGCACATAACCACCTTCCTGCACCCCCAGCGCGCCGGGAATGAAGAAGCCCGCGCTGCGTGCCGCCTGCCCCAGGCTTTCGATCACCAGCGCCTCGGCCAGCCCCGCCTCGATGCCCAGCGCATGCAGCGCCGCCCAGGTCTCAAGCACGCCGATCAGCCAGGAGGCGAAGTGCCAGACGCCGCTGCGCCACAGCCTCGCGGGCTCGCGGTAAAGCTGCACCACCGTATCATGCAGCCCCGACAATTCCCCGAGCGAGGTCCAGCCCACCCGCGCCGCCAGCTTCGGGAGCATCCTCTCCACCAGCCGGAACAATCCCCAGCGCTGCGCCGCGATGAACACCCCGGTAAGCCCCGCGCCCAGGGCCGTGCCAACCACCGCAAGGGTCACGGCGGACCCGCCGGTGGCATGCGGGATCATCAGCAGCGCCGCGAGGCCAAGCAGCGAGAAGACGATCTGCGACGCCATCTCCGTGCCAAGGTCGATGGCGAGGCTCGCGATCACCCGCAGCTTGTTCACGCCGCGCCGGAGCAGAAGCTGCGCCCGGATCAGCTCGCCCATCGCCTGCACGATCGGCAGCAGCGCATTGGCCGAGACGCGCACCCAGCGCAGCCAGGCGAGGCCGAACACGCCGGGCCGGCGCGGGTCGTCGATCAGCGGCCCCCAGCCGAGGCCGGATGCGAAGATCTGCGCGACGTTCAGCGCCAGCACCGCAAGCATCCACCACCCCGTCTCCAGCAGGAGGCGGAGGATCTCGCCCGGATCATTCGCGACGATCAGGGCGATGGCGATGGACAGCCCGACGAGCAGGCTGATCGCGGTGGACCAGATCACGCGGGCATGGGCTCCGTTACCGGCACCGCCAGGAAATCCCGGAAGCGCCGCGCCACATCCGCCGGCTTCACCGTGGGACGTCCAAGCTTCGCCATGGAGCCGGGCGCGATGCGCAGATGGATCATCGCCGGCCCACCCTGCTCAAGCGCCGCGCGGAAAGCCTGCTCGAACCCCTCCAGCGAGGCGCAGGAGGCCGCGTAGCGATAGCCGCAGGCCAGGGCGATGGCAGCGAAATCCACGGAGACGGAAACCGTCGCCTGCCCGCCCGTGGAGTCATGCACGCCATTGTCCAGCAACACATGCACGAGGTTGCGCGGCGCATAAGCGCCGATGGTCGCGAAGGTGCCGAGCTTCATCAGCGCCGCCCCATCGCCATCCAGCACCACCACCGGGCGTTTGCTGTTCAACGCGACGCCCAACCCCATGCCGCTGGCCCCGCCCATGGAGCCCACCTGATAGAGATGCTGCGGCCGGTCCGCGAGGGTGAACAGCTCCCGCCCACACTTGCCCGTGGTGGCGATCACCCCCGCTTCTTCCGGCACGATGGCCAGGAAGCGCTCCAGCACCGCCGCACGGCTGGGCCGGGGTCCCCCGTCCGGATAATCTGCGCGGCGGCCCGGCGTCGGCAGGGCACGCGGCGCCTGGTCCAGCGGCCTGTCCGCGACGTCGTCCTTCTTCACCACGAAGGCGTAGGGCAGCCCTGTCGCCTCCATGCGCTCCACCGCATGGGCCAGCGCCGGCCCCAGCGCCTGCCGCGCCGGTGGGAAGGGCGCCTGCTCCAGCCCGATCAGCGAGATCAGGTCCTGCGTGATGTGCCCCATCACCTCATGCTGCGGCTCGTCCGGAATGCCGGGCTCGCCGCGCCAGGTGGTGAGGAACAGCGTCGGAATTCGGAAGGGTGCGTTCAGCGAGGTCAGCGGGTTCACCGCATTGCCCAGGCCGGAGTTCTGGCACATCACCACAGTCCGCCGCCCCGCGAGCCAGGCGCCGGAGGCGATGGCCACCGCCTCCCCTTCGCTTGCCGCGCCGACATAGGCGAGCGACGGCGAGGAGAGAACACCGTTGATCAGCGGCGTGAGGAAGCTGCAGGGAACGCCCGTATAGAAGTCGAAGCCGGCATGGCCGGCCTCGGCAATGAAGTCATCCGCGGTGATCATGGCGTCCGCTCAGGTAAAGTTGCGCGCTTCGGCGAGATCGGTCAGCGTGTCCACATCCAGCCAATGCCCGGTGAAGTACTTCACCCGCACCGGATGCTTCGCGGCGAGCCGGGTGAGCAGCAGCGGCATGTCGCCATGCTCGAGCAAGCCTTCCGCCTCCATCGCCGCAATCTCCTCCTGCAGCCATTCGGCGCCCCGTGCACTGAAGCGGGCGAGCCCCATCCATTCCCCCGCGATCTCGCGCGGAGCGATGTCGCTGGCCATGCGCCGCAGATGCACCGGCTGGTCATCGAGATAGTCACCGGAGAAGCCGTGGTCCGCGGTGACGAGATCGCGCTTGCCAGGGTGCGGATGGGACACGCCCAGCGTGTCCACCGCCACCACGATATCCGCGCTGCTGGTGAGCAGGCTGTGCAGGATGTAGCGGCGGAACAGCACGTCGCCATAGGCCACGATGGTCTCGCCCCGGATCACCTCCCGCGCACAGGCCAGCGACCACGCCTCGCCCGTCTCGGCATGGCGGTCATTGTCGAGCATGCGGATGCCCTGCAGCGACACCGCCTCCTTGCGGTAGCCGCGCACGACGGTGACATCGCGCACGCCGCTCTCCCGCAGCGTGCCGACGAGCCGCTGCAGCAGGGACTGGCCGCGGATGTCCACCATGCATTTCGGCTGGTCCAGCGTAAGCCCACCCAACTCCCCGCCGGAGGCCGCCAGCACCACGGCGCCCGCCGCCGGCCGCGCCGGAAGGTAGCGGCGCTCCGCATCCTCCAGCTCGGCATTGCCGACCAGGCGGAAGATGTCCTTCACCGTCGCCACGCTGCCTTCCACGCGGACGAGCGACTCATCCTCATGGATGCGCGCCGCCGTCTCCCGCATCGCGGCCATGGACGAGCGCAGCAGGTGGTTCGCCCAGATGATGGTCGAGATACCGGCCTGACGGAACAGATCCGTCGGCGTCGCGTAATACATGGTCGGCACGATCACCAGCGGCGCGCGGTTCCCCCAGCGCTCCGCGAAGGTGAAGATCTCGTCAGCATCGGACTTCTTGGAATGGATCAGGATCGCATCCGCCCCAGCCCGGTGATAGGCCTCGGCCCGGTGCAGCGCCTCCTCCATCCCGCGGCCGGAGATCAATGCCTCCACACGTGCCACGAGAACGAAGTCATCATCCGTCTGGCTGTCCTTGCCGGCCTTGATGCGGCCGCAGAACTCATCGATATCGGCCAGCGGCTGCGCATCCCCGATGAAGGAGTTCGTCTTCGGGAAGAGCTTGTCCTCGATGCAGACTCCGGCGATGCCGCGCTGGCACAGCTTGCGCACGAAGCGGCGGACATTGTTGAAGTTGCCATGCCCCGTGTCACCGTCCACAAGGATTGGCAGGGTGGTGGCATCGGCCATGTATTCCAGCACGTCCAGCACCTGCGTCCAGGACGCCTCGTTGCTGTCGCGCAGGCCGAGCGCGGCAGAAGTCGTCAGGCCCGAAGCCCAGATTCCCCGAAACCCGGCTTCCTCGACGATCTTGGCGGAAAGGCCATCATGCGCCTCCATCAGAAAGGACAGCGAAGGCGACGTGATCTCGCGCCTCAGAGCGGTGAAGCGCGTTTCGGGCGGTCCAGAGCGGGAAGTTCCGGCCCGCGTGGCGGATGATCCGGCATTGCTCAAGGCGACTCGCTCCTCATGGAACCCGCACCCCCATTTCGGTCGGCCAACCTGAACTTGCCAGACCCGGGCAGTCATCATACCGTCACGTCACCTGGAGCCCAATATCAGGATGCTCGATTTGATCGCTGCGATGCGTCCAGCTTCGGCCATCATTCTGGCTGCCGGGGTAGGTCGGCGTCTGGGCGAGTTGGACGCCCGCCCAAAGATCCTTCTGGAGTTCGGCGGCCGGTCCCTCCTCGCAAGGCACCTCGGCTCCCTCGGCCTGCACGGCGTGAATGAGGTCAGCATCACCGTAGGCTATCGGCGGGAGCTGATCGAGGCCGAGGTCGCGCGGCTGGGTTGGTCGGACCGGGTACGCTTCATCGGAAACCCCGACTATCACGAAGGCAGCCTCGTCTCCCTCTCGGTGCAGGAAGCAGCCCTGCGCGCGGGTCGGCCCGTGCTGCTGATGGATGGTGACGTGCTCTACGACCATCGGATTCTCGCAGCCCTTATCGACGCGCCCGGCGAGAACATCCTGCTCATGGACCGCGAGATCGAGCCCGGCGACGAGCCCGTCAAAATCTGCTTCCGTGGCGAGCAGATCGTCGACTTCCGCAAGAAGCCTGAACATGCGCATGACAGGCACGGCGAGTCGGTCGGCTTCTTCCGCTTCTCCGCCGGCACAGCCGGCGAACTGGCAGATCGTTGCCTGTCCTATGTGAGTGCCGGGCAGAAAAACGTGGAGTACGAGGAAGCGATCCGCGATTTGATCCTGGCGGAACCCGCGCGCTTCTCCGCCGTGGACATCACGTCCCTCCCCTGGGTCGAAATCGACTTCCCGGCCGATGTCGCTCGTGCCCGGAGCGACATCCTCCCACAGCTGAGCGCCGGTTGATCCCGCGATGAGCCCCGATGACCTGACGCTGACGATGCGCGAGGCCGCCTCGGAGTTGGACGAGGCGTTGGATGCGTTGTTGCCGGCGGAGGAGGGGGAGGAGCGGTCTCTTTTTGCGGCGATGCGTTATGCGGCGATGGGTTCGGGCAAGAAGTTGCGTGGGTTTTTGGTGTTGGAGGGGGCGCGTCAGTTCGGGGTGTCGCGGCAGTCGGCCTTGCGGGTAGGGGCGGCGGTGGAGATGCTGCACGGCTATTCGCTGGTGCATGACGACCTGCCGGCGATGGATGATGACGACCTGCGGCGCGGCAAGCCGACGGTGCACCGGGCCTGGGACGAGGCGACGGCGATCCTGGTGGGCGATGCCTTGCAGGCCCAGGCCTTTGCGGTGCTGGCCGCGCCCGAGACCCATCCTGATCCGGCGGTGCGGGCCGAGTTGTGTCTCGCGCTGGCCCAGGCGGCGGGCGCCCGGGGCATGGTGGGCG
>NZ_WWDL01000039.1 GCF_009848505.1 Muricoccus harenae | reverse complement strand
AAGCAAAGGCCCCGGGTTCCCCCGGCTGGGCAAGCCCAACCTCTGCCTGAAACCACCACCGAAGCGCGGCGGGTCAACGTATCTAGCGGCTCAACACCGCTACGTCAACCCCTCCAAACCGCCCCAGTCCGGGTCACCAAGGCGCCCCAAGGCGCCGCCGGTGTGGGGCGGCTTATATGGGGGCCGCCCCAACCTGTCAAAGAGGTTTCACACACTTTCCGCAAACGAAGCGATCGGGCTCACCTCGAGCCCATCGGGCCCCACAGAAACCCGCAGCGCCTGGCCATCCCGCACGCTGCCTTCCAGCAGCAGGTTAGCCAGCCGATCCTGCAAATTTCGCTGGATCACGCGCTTCAGGGGCCGGGCGCCATAGACCGGGTCGTAGCCAGCCTCGGCGAGCCAGTCCCTCGCCTCCTCGTCCAGTTCCAGCGTGATCTTCCGCTCATCCAGCAGCTTGCGCAGCCGGCCGAGCTGGATCTCCACGATGGCGCCCATGTCCCCGCGCGCCAAGCGCCGGAACAGGACGATCTCGTCGAGGCGGTTAAGGAACTCCGGCCGGAACCGGGTACGGACCACGTTCATCACCTGGCCGCGCACCAGATCCACGTCCTCGCCCTCGGGCTGGGCGGCAAGGATCTCGGAGCCCATGTTGCTGGTCAGCACGATCAGGGTGTTGCGGAAGTCCACCGTCCGCCCCTGCCCGTCCGTCAGCCGCCCGTCGTCGAGAACCTGCAGGAGGATATTGAACACATCCTCATGCGCCTTCTCGACCTCGTCGAAGAGGATGACCTGATAGGGACGCCGGCGAACTGCCTCGGTCAGCGCGCCGCCTTCCTCGTAGCCGACATAGCCCGGAGGGGCGCCGATCAGCCGGGCAACGGCGTGCTTCTCCATATATTCCGACATGTCGATGCGCAGCAGCGCACGCTCGTCGTCGAACAGGAAGCTCGCCAGCGCCTTGGTCAACTCAGTCTTGCCGACGCCGGTCGGACCGAGGAACAGGAAGCTGCCGATCGGCCGGCCCGGGTCCTGCAGCCCTGCCCGCGCGCGCCGCACGGCCTTGGCAACGGCCTCAAGGGCCTCCTCCTGGCCGACGACGCGACGGCGCAGCTCATCCTCCATGCGGATCAGCTTGGCACGCTCGCCCTCCAGCATCTTCTCGACCGGAACGCCGGTCCAGCGGGAGACGACCGCCGCAATGCCTTCCTCGGTCACCGCCTCATTCACCAGGCGGCCCCCGTCATCGGCGGATTCTGCGATCTTCTTCTCCAGCCCGGGGATGACGCCATAGGTCAGCTCGCCGGCACGGGCATAGTCACCCTTGCGCTGGGCCAGCTCCACCTCGGTGCGGGCGCGGTCGAGCTCCTCCTTGGCCTTCTGAGCCTCCAGGAGCTTGTTCTTCTCGGCCTGCCAGCGCTCGGTCAGCGTCGCGGACTGCTCCTCGAGCGACGCGATCTCGCGCTCCAGCTTCTCCAGCCGGTCGCGGCTGGCCGCATCGGTCTCGCGCTTCAGCGCCTCCCGCTCAATGCGGGAACGCAGCAGGTCACGGTCGATCGCATCCAGCTCCTCGGGCTTGCTGTCCACGGCCATGCGCAGGCGGGACGCGGCCTCGTCGACGAGGTCAATGGCCTTGTCCGGTAGGAAGCGATCCGAGATGTAGCGGTTCGACAGGGTCGCGGCCGCCACCAGCGCGGAGTCCGAGATCCGCACGCCATGGTGCAGCTCATACTTCTCCCGGATGCCGCGCAGGATGGAGATGGTGTCCTCCACGCTCGGCTCGCCAACGAAGACAGGCTGGAACCGGCGGGCCAGGGCCGCGTCCTTCTCCACATGCTTGCGGTACTCATCGAGCGTGGTGGCGCCGATGCAGTGCAGCTCGCCGCGGGCCAGGGCCGGCTTCAGCAGGTTGGAGGCGTCCATCGCCCCATCCGCCTTGCCAGCGCCAACCAGTGTGTGCATCTCGTCGATGAAAAGGATCACCTCGCCGGCGGCCGTCTCGATCTCGGTCAGCACGCCCTTCAGGCGCTCCTCGAACTCACCGCGATACTTGGCCCCGGCCACCATCGCGCCGAGGTCGAGCGCGAGCACACGCTTGGACTTCAGCGCCTCTGGCACGTCGCCATTCACGATGCGCAGCGCCAACCCCTCGACGATGGCAGTCTTGCCGACGCCGGGCTCGCCGATCAGCACAGGGTTGTTCTTCGTACGGCGGGCGAGCACCTGGATAGTGCGGCGGATCTCCTCGTCTCGGCCGATCACCGGGTCCAGCTTGCCGTCCCGCGCGGCCTCGGTCAGGTCGCGCGCATACTTCTTCAGGGCGTCGAACTGCTGCTCGGCCGTCGCATTGTCCACGGTGCGGCCCTTGCGCAGCTCGGCCACCGCGGCCTCCAGCTTCTGCGCCGTCGCGCCGGCCTTCACCAGCAGCCGACCAGCCGGCGTGTCGCTGGCGGCGATCGCCACCAGAAGGCGGTCCTGCGCCACGAAGCTGTCGCCGGCACGGTTGGCGCTGCGCTCGGCGGCGTCCAGCACGCGCACGAAATCGGGCGTCACCTGGGGCTGGCCCGCGCCACCGCCCGAGACGCGCGGATTGCGCGACACCTCGATATCGACATCCTGCTTGGCGGCAGCCGGATCTCCGCCGGCGGCACGGATGAGACCGCTCGCGGCCCCTTCCTCATCATCCAGCAGCGCCTTGAGCAAATGCTCCGGCGTCACCCGCTGGTGGTATTCGCGAATGGCGATGGTTTGCGCGGCCTGCAGGAATCCCCGGGCGCGCTCGGTAAGCTTCTCTATATCCATATCCTGTCCCTCCAGTGAGGCGACCGCCCTCTCCGCCCCTGTTGAGGCGACGGCTTAGGCGTTTGAATGTTATGTGGTATCGGGCGCGGCCCGGCTTCAAGAGGCCGCCAGGGAGGCATCCACATGCGCGTCGAACGGATCTACCGCTACCCGGTCAAGGGCCTTTCGGCGGAGAGCCTCGAGGAGGTGGAACTCTCGGCTGGCGAGACCATCCCTTATGACCGTCGCTTCGCCCTGGCCCAGGGAGACGCTCCCTTTGACGAGGCGGCACCGCGCTTCCTGCCGAAGCAGAACTTCGCCTGCATGATGAAGAACGCGAAGGTGGTGCTGGTACGGGCCGCCTTCGACCCCCGCGGCAAGATCCTCGCCCTGTTCGCGGAAGATCATCCCCCCCTCTCCGCCTCCACGGCGACGCCGGAGGGCAAGGCCGCCATCGGCGATTGGCTGATCCGCTTCCTCGGTGAGGAGGCACGCTTCGGCACCGCCCCTGACGGATCGCCCCGCGCGCCCCGCTTCACCGAGGCGCCCGGCCACGCCTTCACGGACCAAGCCCGCAAGGGCGTCTCCCTCCTGAACCTCGCTAGCCTGGACGCACTCAGCAAGGCGATCGGCCAGCGCCTCGATCCGCTGCGCTTCCGGGCGAACGTTTACTTTTCCGGCCTGCCGGCCTGGGCCGAGCATGACTGGGTCGGGCAGGAGGTGCTGCTGGGCGGGGCGCGGCTCTCAGTCTTCAAGCGGACCGTCCGTTGCCCGGCGACCCAGGTGAACCTGGAGACGGGAGAGCGAGACCTCGATGTTCCGCGGCTGCTGAAGCAGCATTTCGGCCATATGGAACTGGGCGTGCACGCCACCGTCCTGGAAGGCGGCCGGATCGCCGTGGGGGATGCGCTGGAGCCCGTCTGACGAAATGTTGCAGTGCAACCAGGCGGCGGATGCCTTGTTCTAGCGGCGCCCCGGCCCGGGCCCCGGCCAGATTCGGCGGGGAGGCCGGGCCGGAGATCGTTGCAACATGCGAATCGCCCAGGTCGCGCCGCTCGCCGAAGCGGTCCCCCCGAAGCTGTATGGGGGCACGGAGCGCATCGTATCCTATCTCACCGAGGAACTGGTCGCCCTCGGCCATGAGGTCACCCTCTTCGCCAGCGGCGACAGCACCACCAGCGCGACGCTGGAGCCGATGCTGCCCCGGGCCATCCGCCTGGATCCCTCCATCCGGGACGCCACCGCGCCACATATGCTGATGGTACAGAAGGTGCTGGACCAGGCCGCGCGCTTCGACATCGTCCATTTCCATATCGACCACCTGCACCTGCCAGCTATACGCGGCCGGGGGCTGCCCTATGTCAGCACCTTCCATGGCCGGCTGGACCTGCCGGAAATCGAGCCGCTGCTCGCCGCCTTCCCCGAGGCGCCCTTCATCTCCATCTCGGACAGCCAGCGGCGGCCGCTTCAGCATCTTGGGCTGGACTGGTGCGGGACGGTGCTGCACGGGCTGCCGGAGCACCTTCTGCCCTTCAGCGCCTCGCACCAGGGCTATATCGCCTTCCTGGGCCGCATTTCGCCAGAAAAGGCGCCGGACGCGGCGATCCGCATCGCCCAGGCCGCTGGAGTTCCAATCCGGATCGCGGCCAAGGTGGACCGTGCCGACCAGGTCTATTTCGAAGAGGTGGTGGAACCCCTCCTCTCGCTCGACGGCGTCGATTTCATCGGCGAGATCAACGAAGCGCAGAAGGCCGAGTTCCTCGGCAACGCCATGTGCCTCCTTTCCCCCGTCGCCTGGCCCGAGCCCTTCGGGCTGGTGATGATCGAGGCAATGGCCTGCGGGACGCCGGTGATCGCCTTCAACCGCGGCTCCGTGCCCGAGGTGATCGACGAGGACGTCTCCGGCTGCATCGTGGAGGATGAGGTCGGTGCCCTCGCCGCCCTGAAGAAGGTGGCAGGGATGGACCGCACACGGGTCCGCGCCACCTTCGAAGCGCGTTTCACCGCCCGTCGAATGGCCGAGGACCACCTCGCGATCTACCGGCGCTTGCTCGGGCGGGAGCGCACCACCATCCTCCGGGCTGTCTGAAGGCCCGGCGGAGGGTCGCGCCGGCTTTGGCGGGCGCGAGCCGCGGACACGGGATGGACGGCGGGGAGTGAAGATACGCATGGACGACGAAGGAAGCGACCTGCCGCGGGTGGATGAGGACAGTGGATGGACCGTCGCGGCGACGGCCGCCACTGCCCTGGCGCTCTATCGCCCCCGCACGCTGAAGAACGGCTCCTCCTTCCTCGTCCTGGACCATTTCGGCGATGCCCAGGCCATGGGCGCAACGGCCGAGGGCTTGTTCCACGAGGACACGCGCTTTCTCTCCCGCCTCTCGCTGCGGATCGCGGGGCTGCGTCCTTTGCTGCTCTCCTCGGCCGTCAGCGCGGACAACACCGTGCTCACGGTCAACATGACCAATCCGGACATCTCCCTTTCCCCCGACCGCAAGCTGATGCGCGACACGCTGCATGTGGAGCGGCAGATGGTGCTGGGGCACGGCGTGGTGCGGGAGCGCATCACGGTCCACAACTTCGGGGACCTGCCGCTCTCCACCGAGATCTGCCTGACCTTCGCCGCCGATTTTGCCGATATCTTCGAGGTGCGTGGCCAGCAGCGCCCGAAGCGGGGCGACCGGCGTAGGCCCGTGGGTGGGAGGGACGGCGGGCTCGTCTTCAGCTATCTGGGGCTCGACGCCGTGGAGCGCCGCACGCGGCTTCACTTCGACCCGCCCCCCGTGGGCGTCCCGGGGCGGGACAATCGCTGGCCGCTTGAACTGCCACCCAAGGCGTATCGCGTGATCGAGGTGACCATCACCTGCGAATCAGGGCCCGAGCCCGCCGACCTCCCCTCCCCGCCCGGTTTCGATGGCCTGCTCGCCAGCATCCGTGCCTGGAGCCGCGAACGCGGGGAGCAACGGGCGCAGGTCACGTCTTCCAACCAGGCCTTCGATGACTGGTTCAAGCGCTCGGAAGCCGACCTGACCATGCTGACCACCCAGACGGAAAGCGGCCCCTTCCCCTATGCCGGCATCCCCTGGTTCTCCTGCCCCTTTGGGCGCGACTCCCTCATCACCGCCCTGCAATGCCTCTGGGCGGATCCCGAACTGGCGCGCGGCGTGCTGCGCTACCATGCGAAGCTGCAGGCCACCGCCATCGATCCGGCGCGGGATGCGGAGCCGGGCAAGATCCTGCATGAAAGCCGGAACGGCGAGATGGCGGCGCTGCGGGAGGTTCCCTTCGGCCGCTACTACGGCTCGGCGGATTCCACGCCGCTCTACGTCGTGCTGGCGACCCAATATGCCGACCGCACTGGCGACTGGGCGCTGATCCGTGAAATCTGGCCAAACATCGTCGCCGCGCTTCGCTGGATCGAGCGACATGGCGACATCGATGGCGACCTGCTGCTGGAATATGACCGGCAGTCGGTGAACGGGCTGGTCAACCAGGGCTGGAAGGATAGCTGGGACAGCGTCTTCCACGATGACGGGCGGCTGGCCGAGGCCCCGATCGCGCTGATCGAGGTCCAGGCCTATGCCGAGGCCGCCTGGCGCGGCGCCGGCCGCATGGCGAAGGTCCTGGGCCATGAGGACCAGGCTGCGCTCTGGACCGATCGGGCCGATGCCCTGCGGGACCGGGTGGAGGAAGCCTTCTGGTGCGAGGATCTGTCCACCTACGCCCTGGCACTGGATGGCGAGAAACGGCCTTGCCGCATCCGCTCTTCCAATGCCGGGCACACGCTGCTGACCGGACTTCCGAGCCCGGAACGGGCGAGGCGGGTCGCGCAGACGCTGATGGCACCGGAAAGCTTCTGCGGCTGGGGCATCCGCACGGTCGCGGAGGGAGAGAGCCGCTACAACCCGATGTCCTACCACAACGGCTCGGTCTGGCCCCATGACAACGGGCTGATCGCGCTGGGGATGAAGCGCTACGGGCTGAATACACAGCTCGAGCGGCTGCTGACAGGTCTCTATGACTCGGCCCTGGCCGTGGATATGCGCCGGCTGCCGGAGCTGTTCTGTGGCTTCCCCCGGCGCGTCGGCGAAGGGCCCATCGCCTATCCGGTGGCCTGCCTGCCGCAGGCCTGGGCCGCAGCAACCGCCTACGCCACGCTTGGCGCCATGCTGGGCGTGTCCTTCCGGCCGGAAGACAGCAGCATCCGCTTCATCCGGCCCTTCCTGCCCCCTTGGCTGGAAGAGCTGCGCATTGAGAACCTGCGCCTCGGCACCTCCACCGCCGATGTGCGGCTGCGGCGGCATGACGAGGATGGCGGCGTGTCGCTGAACCTGCTGCGGCGGCGTGGACAGGTGGAGGTGGCGGTCATCACCTAAGGGCAGCACCCGGCGCCCCTGCCAGTGGGCAGGGAACCGGACCAGCCCGGGGCGCGGGGCTACTGGATGGTTTCGCGGGTCTCGTCGTCCATCTGCTGCGCCTCGGCCGAATAGCCGTTCACGCCGCCCTCGCCCTCGCCCTCGGGACCGTAACCGTCCTGCTGGCCTTCATTGTTATGGTAGCGCCGGCCGCCATGCTGCGGAGCGGGAGCTCCGCCACCCTGAGCCTGCTGCGCCTGGTTCATCGCGTTCAGGATGCGGAAATAATGCTCCGCATGCTGGAAATAGCCCTCGGCCATCACCCGGTCGCCGGAGCCGGTCGCGTCGCGGCCGAGCTGCAGATACTTTTCGAAAAGCTGCTGGGCGGTGCCCCGCATCCGCATGTCCGGCCCGATGGAGTCGAACACGTGATTCCGGTTCATCGGCTGGTTGCCGCCGCCACCTTGGTGACGCGGACCGCCCCCGCCGCCTCCACCACCATGGCCGCCGCCATGCCCTCCCTGACGGAAGTTCCCGCGGCCGCGCATACGCTTCATGTTCATCTGGATCTGGTTCGCACTTCCATGCTCGCGCCGCCGGCCTGCGCGAAGGTGAGGCTTGGCCCTATTCCGGGGTCCGGCTGGCGAGATGATGATCGTTGTGCCTGGCGGCGTGCCGAAGGCGATGGCCCGACCTGGACCCGGAGACTATTCCGGGGAGATGTCGGCCGAGGCTCCGGCGGACCCGCCGCGCATCTGCGCGATGGAGGCCGCAAGGCGAAGGTAGTGATCCCGGACGATTCCTCCAAATGTTTTTTTCAACCCTTTTCCTGGTCCGGCCCCAGCACCAGGGCACGGGGGATCTGGCCCAGGTCCGGCCGGCACTCCAGGGAACGAAGCCCGGCCTCGCGCATCAATGCCTCGACGGCCGGCTGCTGGCCTTGGCCCAGCTCCAGAACCGCCCTGCCCCGAGGGGCCAGCAGCCGCGGGATGGCGACAGCCAGGGCGCGGTAGGCGTCCAGCCCGTCCGGGCCGCCATCCAGGGCCAAGGCGGGCTCGTGGAGGGCGACCTCGGGCATCAGACCGGGGATGGCGGCGGTTTCGATGTAGGGCGGGTTGGAAAGGATGAGGTCGAACCGGCCCTCCAGCGCCGCGGCCCAGTCGCCGGCAAGGACCGCGACGCGATCCGCCAGGCCGTTCCGCACCGCATTGGCCCGCGCCAGGGCGGCGGCCTCCGGGCTGCGGTCCACGCCGATGCCGAAGGCGCCGGGACATTCCGAGAGCACCGCCAGCAGAAGCGCCCCGGTCCCCGTGCCGAGGTCCAGCACGCGTGACACAGCTGCACGGTCCGGGAACGCAGCCAGGGCGGCCTCCACCAGGGTCTCTGTATCCCCGCGCGGGATTAGCGTGGCGGGGGTGCTGAGCAGGTCCAGCGTCCAGAAGCCCTCATGGCCGAGCAGATAGGCCATGGGCACGTTGCGGGCCCGAGCCGCCAGGATCTCTCGGAACACGGCCTGGGCGGGGGCCGGCACCGGGGCGCGAGGGTCGCGCAGCAGGTCCTCCTGGCGGCAGCCCATAGCGTGCGAGAGAAGAAGCCGAGCCTCGAGCCGCGGCACCTCCACCGCAGCGGCGCGCAGCACCTGGCCCGCCTGGCAGAGGAAGGCGCCGACCGACTCCCCCGGTTCGCAGCGGCTCACTCGCTCTCGGCCGCGAGGCGCGCGGCCTGGTCCTCGGCCATGAGGGCGGAGAAGATCTCGTCCATCTCGCCCATCATCACCCGGTCCACCTTGTGCAGGGTCAGGCCGATGCGGTGGTCAGTCACGCGCCCCTGGGGGAAGTTGTAGGTGCGGATGCGCTCGCTGCGATCGCCCGTGCCCACCTGCCCCTTGCGATCGGCGGCGCGCGCGCCGGCCAGGGCCTGACGCTGCGCCTCGTAGATGCGCGCGCGCAGCACCTTCATGGCCTTGGCCTTGTTCTTGTGCTGCGACTTCTCTTCCTGCATCGCCACCACCGTGCCGGTCGGGATGTGGGTGATGCGGACGGCGCTGTCTGTCTTGTTGACGTGCTGCCCGCCAGCGCCGGAAGCGCGGTAGGTATCGATGCGCAGGTCGCTGTCGTTGATCTGCACATCCACCTCCTCTGCCTCCGGCAGCACCGCAACGGTGACGGTGGAGGTGTGGATACGGCCCTGCGTCTCGGTGGCGGGCACGCGCTGCACGCGATGAACGCCGCTTTCGAATTTCAGCTTCGCGAAAACGCCGCGGCCGGTGATGCTGGCGCTGGCGCCCTTGATGCCACCGGCTTCGCTCTCATCCCATTCCAGAAGTTCGAAGCGCCAGCCTTGGCTTTCCGCATAGCGCTGGTAGGCGCGGAACAGCTCCGCGGCGAAAAGCCCAGCTTCGTCACCGCCTGCCGCCGGGCGCACTTCCAGAATGGCCGAGCGCTCATCCGCCGCATCCTTCGGCAGCAGCATAATGCGGATCTCGTGCTCCAGCGCGGGCACGCGGTCGCGCTGCTCGAAGTATTCGGACTCTGCCAGCTCCCGCATCTCGGGATCCGCCATCATCGCCTCGGCATCGTCGCGCGCGCGCTCGGCGTCTCGCAGCTCCTGCACCTTCGAGACGACCGGCTCGATCTCCGACAGCTCCTTCGATAGCGTGCCGAAGCGGCTGCCATCGGCAGTGCCGAGCTCGTGCCGCAACTCCTCCGCGCGGGAGAGGAGCCGGTCCAGCTTCGCGGGAAGCGCCATCAGGAGAGCCGCGCGGCCAATTCCGCGAGCGGTACCCGCTCCTGCGTGCCGGCATCGAGATCGCGGACCTGGGCGACGCCTCCCGCCAGCTCCTCTTCACCGATGATGACGGCGGCGCGGGCGCCCAGGCGGTTGGCGCGCTCCATGCGGCGCTTCAGATTGCCCTTGTAGCCGATCTCCGCGACCAGGCCGGCGCGGCGCAGGGCCTGCACGGCATCCAGCGCGGCGCCCTCCGATGCCTCACCGACCGGGATCACCGCCACGGGGCGCGGCGCAGCTGGCGCGGCATCCAGCAGCATGGACAGGCGCTCGACGCCGGCCGCCCAGCCGACGGAAGGCGTGGGCGGGCCGCCCATCTCCTCCACCAGCCCATCATAACGGCCACCAGCCATCACGGTGCCCTGGGCGCCCAGGCGGTCCGTGACGAATTCGAAGGCAGTGTGGCTGTAGTAGTCGAGGCCGCGCACGATGCGCGGGTTCTCGCGATAGGGCACGCCGAAGCGGTCCAGGGCGCGCTTCACGCCGTTGTAGAAGCTGCCGGCGGCGTCGGTGAGATGCGCGTAGATGGTCGGCGCATCGGCCACCAGCGCTTTGTCGCCTGGATCCTTGCTGTCCAGGATGCGCAGCGGGTTCTTCTCCAGCCGCGTGCGGCTCTCCTCCGAGAGCTTGTCGGCGGAGGCGGTGAAATACGCAACCAGGGCGGCGCGGTAGGCCTCGCGGCTCGGCCCGTCGCCCAGCGTGTTGATCTCCAGCACGGAGCCGGCATCGATGCCCAATGCCTGCTGGATGTGCCAGCCGCAGGCGATCACCTCGGCATCGGCCAACGGCTCGGCCGCGCCCATCACCTCGGCGCCGATCTGGTGGAACTGGCGGTAGCGGCCCTTCTGCGGCCGCTCGTAGCGGAACATCGGGCCGGCATAGAACACCTTGCGCGGTAGGTTAATCTGGGTGAGGCCATTGGTCACCAGCGCTCGGCAGGCGCCGGCGGTGCCCTCGGGGCGCAGCGTCACGCTCTCCCCGCCGCGGTCCTCGAAGCTGTACATTTCCTTCGTCACCACATCCGAGGTCTCGCCCAGGGTGCGGGCGAAGACGCGGGTGTCCTCGAAGATCGGGGTGGCCCATTCCTCGAAGCCATAGAGGGCCGAGATGCGCCGCGCCGTGTCGATGACGTGGTGGTGGCGCCGGAACTCCTCGCCGATCAGGTCATGCGTGCCGCGCGCGGGCTGGAGGTCGGTTTTCGCCATGGTGGCGGCGGATTAGCACTGCCCGCCCCGGATGTCCCTACCCCCCGGCGCCGCTCCCGTTGCGGCATGGGCGTCCCTTCCCCTGCCCCGCCATACCCTGGTTCCTCGTCGAAGGACTGTGGGACGGCACTGAGGCCGGTCAGCCCTCCCGGAGGAGCGCGACGGCCTGGCGCAAGCGCTCCTTCGCCGCCTCGAACACCTCGGCATCCCGCTCGTCCATGGCGCCATGTCCTTCCTCGAACTCCTCCAGGAGGTCGAGGATAGCCTGCTCCATGGCTGCCAGGACCGGATGCTGGTCTTGCTCGGCCGAGGTCATTCCGCCGCCTCCACCATCGCGGCCGCAGCCTTGGCCGCCTCCTTCTCCGCCGCCAGCACAGCCGCCTTCGCCTCCACCAGCGAGACGATGTGGTCGACCATCTCGTCGCTCTTGGTGGTGTGGCTGGTCTTGCCGGCGGAGTAGACCATATGGGTCCCTGCCCCGCCGCCCGTGAGGCCGATATCGGTCATCAGCGCCTCGCCCGGCCCGTTCACCACGCAGCCGATGATGGAGAGGGTGATGGGCTGCTCGATATGGGCCAGCCGTTCCTCCAGCGCCTCCACCGTCTTGATGACGTTGAAGCCCTGCCGTGCGCAGGACGGGCAGGAGATGATTTTCACGCCCCGGTGCCGGATGCCCAACGACTTCAGGATGTCCCAGCCGACATGCACCTCCTCCTCGGGCTCGGCCGAAAGGGAGACGCGCAGCGTGTCGCCCACCCCGGCCCAGAGCAGGTTGCCGAGGCCGATGGAGGACTTCACCGTGCCGGTCCGCCGCCCGCCGGCCTCGGTAATGCCGATATGCAGCGGATGGTCGCAGGCCTCCGCCAGCTGCTGATAAGCCGCAACAGCGAGGAAGACGTCGCTCGCCTTCACGCTGATCTTGAACTCGTGGAAGTCGTTCTGCAGCAGGTGGTCGGCATGCCAGAGAGCACTCTCGACCAGCGCCTCCGGGTTCGGCTCCCCGTATTTCTCCAGCAGGTGCTTCTCCAGCGACCCGGCATTCACGCCGATGCGGATGGAGCAGCCGTAGTCCCGCGCCGCCTTCACCACCTCCTTCACCCGCTCGGCCGAGCCGATATTGCCTGGGTTGATCCGCAGGCAGGCGGCGCCGGCCTTCGCGGCCTCGATGGCGCGACGGTAGTGGAAATGGATGTCGGCGACGACCGGGACATTCACCTCCCGCACGATCTCGGCGAGGGCGGCAGTGGCTTCCTCGGTCGGGCAGGAGACGCGGACGATGTCCACCCCCGCCAACTCGGCGCGCCGGATCTGGGCGATCGTCGCCTCAGCATCCTCGGTGGGGGTGTTCGTCATCGTCTGGACGGTGATGGGCGCGTCGCCCCCCACCGGCACGTTGCCCACCATGATCTGGCGGGATTTGCGACGCTCGATCTGCTGATACGGGCGGTAGGACATGCGCGGGTCTTCCCCGAAGTGCCTCGTCGATATGGCAGCCTAGGCCATCCAGGCCAAGAGTGGCAGCCTTCCGCAGCCTAGCGGCCCGGCGCCGCGCCGCTGGCTGCCCCGGCCCCGGCGCGGGGCTGGCGGAGCTGGTCCGGGTTCAGGGCCACGTCCCGCACCACGCCGACGCGCCCGGCGAGGGCCTGGCTGGGCTGGCCATCCACCACCAGCTCCAGCCCCTGCGCCTTGCCAGTGGTCATCACCAGCCCGTCGCGCGGCACGGGGAAGCTCTCCCCGGGACGAAGCACGCGGTTCAGCACGGTCTGGCCGGATCGCGGGTCGCGGATCTGCACCCAGGATTCGTCGGTGGCCCGCAGGGTGATCCGGCTGGGTGGTTCCGCCGGCGCGGCCGGGGTGGTTGGCGCGGCCGGCGGTGCCGGAGCCGGTACCGGCCCTGTGGCCGGAAGGCCACTCGGACGCTGGGTCGGGCTGGCTGAGGCGGTGGTGGGGGGCGCGCCCGCTGGAGGCATGGCGGGCCCCGTTGGCGGGATTGCCTGCGCATTTCCGGCGGGCCCACTGGGCGGCGGCGGGGTCACGCCTGGGCGGCCGGCCCCGGCGCCCGGAGTCGCCTGACCAAGGGTCGGCGGCAGCACCGGCGCGGTATCGGTGGCCGGGAGGGACTGCGTCGCACCACGCGCCGCCTGCTCCACCCTGGCCGGTGGCGGCGGCACCTCGTCGACCATGCGGTCGGCCGAGCCGCTCCAATTCCACCAAACGGCATAGGCACCGACCATGATGATCATGCCGATCAGGATCACCACCCCGGCCGGGATGCCACGCTCCGGAACCGGCTCAGGGAAGACGAGGTCCGTGCGGCTGCGACTCGCCGGCCCGTTCTCGCGATAGCGCCGCGCCAGGTTGTCGGCATCCAGGCCAAGGGCCCGCGCATAGGTCCGCACGAAGCCGAGGGCATAGGCCGGGCCGGGCAGGTCCCGGCTGCGGCCTTCCTCGAGTGCTGCGAGATAGCGGCGGTTGATGCGGAGGTTGTCGGCCACCTCCTCCAGCGTCGCCCCGAGGGCGAGCCGGGCATCCCGAAGCTCCTCGCCCACCCGGGCCGCCTCCGCCGTCGTCATGTCGGGCTTCACCATCGGGAAAACGGAACTTCTAGGGGTGGGAAGCGCACCTCTAACGCGCCCCGTCCGGCCACGGAAGCCCCGCGCCCGGACACATTTGGGCCCCGTGGCGCGTCAAGCCGGCGCGCCTCGATCCAGCGGGCCGTGCGCGGCTAACCCCGTGCCGCCAGCGCCGCCGCTGCCTGGTCCATCAGCTGCGCCACGATCTCGGCGGCCGGGGCTTCCTGCGTGACCATGCCGACGCTCTGCCCGGCCATGAGGGAGCCGTTCTCCACATCGCCGTCGATCACCGCGCGGCGGAGCGCGCCGGCCCAGAAATGCTCGATGTCGAGTTGGGCAGCCGTCTTGTCGAGCTCACCGGTACGGTGGCGCCGGATCACCTCGCCTTGGTGCTCGAGGAAGCGCTTGGTGCCCTCGTTCTGCAGGGCCCGCACAGGGATAACCGGGAAGCGCTCGTCAAGTTGGATCGTCGGCAGCGCGTCGCGCGCGGCGCCGCGGATGAATGCTTGCTTGAACTTCGGATGGGCGATGCTCTCGGTCGCGCAGACGAAGCGCGTGCCGATCTGTGCGCCGGCGGCGCCCATCTCCAGGTAGGAGAGCAGCGCCTCGCCACGCCCGATGCCACCGGCCACGAAGACCGGCACCTCGGCAGCCATGCTCGGCAGGATCTCCTGCGCCAGCACGTTGAGCGAGACGGGGCCGATATGGCCGCCGGCCTCAGAGCCCTCGATCACCAGCGCATCGGCACCCGAGCGGACCAGCTTCTTCGCAAGCGCCAGCGCCGGCGCGAAGCAGACCACCTTGGCGCCGCCCTCCTTGGCCTTGCGGATCGCAGGCGTGGGCGGGATGCCGCCGGCAAAGACGATATGGCCGACCTTCGCCGCCAGGCACACATCGACCAGCGCATCGAGGCGCGGATGCATGGTGATGAGGTTCACGCCGAAGGGCTTGTCCGTCAGCGCCTGGGTGGCCGCGATCTCCTCGGCCAGCCTCTCCGGCTCCATAGCCCCGCAGGCGATCACCCCGAAGGCGCCGGCATTGGACAGCGCGGCGACAAGGTTGCGCTCGCTGATCCAGGACATGGCGCCACCCATGATCGCCACGCGACTGCCGAGGAAGGCGGCACCCCGCGTCATCAGCGCACCCAGCCGCGCCCGGGCATCCGCCATGGCCGGCGGGGCTTCCACGTCCATCGGCATCAGACGGGGGCGTCCAGCCCGTAGGCGGTGTGCAGGGCGCGCACCGCCAGCTCAGTATACTCGGTGCCGACCAGCACGCTGGTCTTGATCTCGCTGGTGGAGATGACCTGGATGTTGATCCCCTTCTCCGCCAGCGTCTTGAACATGGTCGCAGCCACGCCCGCATGGCTGCGCATGCCGATGCCGACGATGGAGATCTTCGTCACCTCCGGATCGGCCAGCACCTCGCTATAGCCGATCTCCGGGCGTGACTTCTCCAGCACCTCCCGCGCGCGCGGCAGGTCGGTCTTGCCGACCGTGAAGGTCATGTCCGTCGTGCCGTCGGAACCGAGGTTCTGCACGATCATGTCGACATTCACATTCGCATCGGCCAGCGGGCCGAACACGGTCGCCGCAATGCCGGGCTTGTCCGGCACCCGCCGCAGCGTGACCTTCGCCTCGTCGCGGCTATAGGCGACGCCCGTCACCAGGGGCTTTTCCACGATCTCGTCCTCGTCCACCACCAGCGAGCCAGGCTTGTCCTCGAAGGAGGACAGAACCTGAACCCGCACCTTCTGCTTCATCGCCAGCTCGACCGACCGGGTCTGCAGCACCTTGGCGCCGACCGATGCCAGTTCGAGCATCTCCTCATAGGCCACGGCGGCCAGTTTGCGCGCCCGCGGCACGATGCGCGGATCGGTCGTGTAGATGCCGTCCACGTCCGTATAGATGTCGCACCGGTCGGCACGCACGGCGGCGGCCACGGCCACGGCCGATAGGTCTGAGCCGCCGCGACCCAGCGTCGTGATCCGCTCGCGCGGGCCGATTCCCTGGAAGCCGGCGATCACCGGCACCTGGCCCTGCCCCATGCGCTCGACCAGCCGCGAGCCCTCGATCTCCTCCACCCGCGCCTTGCCATGGGCGCCATCGGTGCGGATGCCTGCCTGCCAGCCCTGCCAGGAGCGGGCATCGACGCCGATGGTCTGCAGCGCGATGGCCAGCAGACCTGTCGTCACCTGCTCGCCGGTCGCGACCACCGTGTCGTATTCCCGCGCGTCATGCAGCGGCGACAGATCGGTGCACCATTTCACCAGCTGGTTGGTGACGCCTGACATGGCGGAGACGACGACGGCCACCTCATGGCCAGCCTCCACCTCGCGCTTCACGCGGTTGGCGACGTTGCGGATACGGTCCAGGTCGGCGACGGAAGTGCCGCCGAACTTCATCACGATGCGTGCCATCAGGGTGTCGGGAACTGCCGGATCAAAAGGGGGGCGCGGGTTGCGTCCCGGCGCGGGGCGGCACAGATACCGGCCCCGGCCCCCCGGAGCAACCTGGAGGGCATCCCAGGGGGATTCCATGGCGCAAGGCACGGTGCTGGAGGGCGAGGTCGCCAAATTCGACGCGCTGGCGTCCGAATGGTGGAACCCGCGCGGCCCCATGGCCCCGCTGCATGCCATGAATCCCCTCCGCATCAGCTGGATCGCGGAGCGGATTGCCTCGGCGACCGGCCGCGATCCCGTGGCGCTGGCCGGGCTGACCCTCCTCGATGTCGGTTGCGGGGCCGGGCTGGCGTCCGAGGCGCTGGCCCGCCGGGGGGCGCGCGTCACCGGGCTGGACATGGCTCCCGAGGCCCTGGCCGCCGCCCGCGCCCATGCCAGCCAGGCGGGGCTTTCCATCGACTACCGCCAGGGCCGGCCGGAAGATCTCTCTGGGCAGTTCGACGCCGTGACGGCGCTGGAGGTAATCGAGCATGTGGCCGACCGCGACGCCTTCCTCGCCTCTCTGGCCCGCTCGGTGCGGCCGGGCGGCATGGTGTTCCTCTCCACCCTGAACCGCACGGCGCGCAGCTTCCTCTTCGCAAAACTCGGCGCCGAATACCTGCTGCGGCTGCTGCCGCGCGGCACGCATGACTGGAAGATGTTCGTCACCCCGGCCGAGCTGGGCGCCGGCCTTCGGCGCGCCGGGCTGCGGGTGACGGATGTCGCGGGGATGGTGCCCGAACCGCTTACGAGAAACTGGCGGGAAAGCCGCGACACGGCAGTGAACTACATCATGGCCGCGAGGAAGGACTGACCGGCCGCCCGATCAGGCAAACCAGGGGCGGGACAAGCCCGCCGCCTCAGCCGGACCGGAGGGCGCTACCCGTCCGCTCGCGGAACCCAGGGGATCTGGCCGATCTCGATTCCCTCGTCGGCCAGCGACTCGGCCTCCTCGGAGGTCGCCTCGCCATAGATGCCGCGCCGTTCGCTCTCGCCGCGATGCATCCGCCGCGCCTCCTCGGCGAAGTCGCGGCCGACATGGTCACAGTTCTTCTCGATCTCGGCCCGCATGCGCTGCAGCAGGGCGACGATCTGCGCCGGCATGGGGCCAGCCGTTGCGGTAGGCGCCTCGGCCGCCGGCTCGGGGGCTTCCTGCGGCGGCCTGGCAGGGGCAGGCTCCGCGCGGCCCTTGGCGATGGCAGGCGCCATCAGGTCCCGCCGCGCCCGCGTGTCGCCGCAGACGGGGCAGTCGACCATCCCGGCCGCCGCCAGCTTCTCGAAGGCGGCGCTGTCCTTGAACCACCCGTCGAAGCCGTGGTCCTGGCTGCAGCGCAATTGGTAATGGATCATCGAAGTTCTTGCGGATCCCGGAAGCATCGCTCGCCCCGTTCTGGCATTCCAACGCGCGCAGGGCCAGAGCGTCGCAACACGGAGTTCAGGCGGCCAGCAGCGGGTCCAGCTTGCCGGCGCGGTCCAACGCCGCGAGATCATCCGAGCCGCCGATCGCGCGGCCGTCGATGAAGATCTGCGGCACCGTGGTCTTACCGCCCGAGCGCTCGATCGCGGCCTTGCGGGCTTCGGAGCCATTCGGTGCGTCGATTTCCTGGAAGGCGACGCCCTTGCGCGCCAGCAACGCCTTGGCGCGCGAGCAATAGGGGCAGAAGGGGGTGGTGTAGATCTCAATTTGGGCCATGAGGGTTCATTTCGTTCACTTCGCGCGATCCTTCAAGGCAGCCCGCTGCCCGACAGGCGCGGATCGGGCACGCGCGCCACGGTCAGCAAATCCACCTGCGCGGCCCCGGTGGACAGCAGCGCGGCCGCGCAGGCCCCGGCGGTCGCGCCACTGGTCAGCACGTCATCCACCAGCAGCAGGCGGCGGCCGGCGATCCGCGACGGGGCGCGCGGCGCCACGCGGATTGCCTCCTCCATCGCGAGGTGGCGTGCCTCAGCCCCGAGGCTGCCGAGGGACGGCGTCGCCCGCACCCGCCGCAGTGCATCCGGCAGGACCGGCCGACGCGCCATCTTCCCCAGGTGCAGGGCCAGCAGGGCCGATTGGTTGTAGCGGCGTGCGAAGAGCCGCCAGCGGTGCAGCGGCACCGGCACAATCAGATCAGCCTCGGCGAGGAGAGCCGCACCGGCCCGTGCCATGTGCCGGGCCAGCGGCCGGGCAAGCTCCGTCCGGTCGCCATGCTTCAGGGGGAGCACGAGCCGTGCCAGCCCCTCGTTATAGGCAAAGGCGGCCCGCGCCCGCTCAAAGGGCGGCGGGGCGGCCAGGCAGGCGGGGCAGAGCCCATCCTCCCCCTGCCCCTCATGCTCGAAGGGGACGCCGCAATGCCGGCAGAGCGGCGGGACGATCAGGTGCAGGCCGCGAAAGCAGGTGGCGCAGACCGCGTCCTGCTCCAGCACGGGCGAGTCGCAGGACAGGCAGTGCGGCGGCAGCAGCGCGTCCAGCAGCCCGCCTGCGCCCAGCCGCGCCAGCCGTGTCGCCCCGGCCATGGCGGCCGCAATCGGCATGTTCGCCCCCGTCCCGATGCCGGATTCTAGGACCGCCGGCCGTGGCGCGGGAAGTGCCCCTGGCGGCCCGCCCCCCGCGGCGACATATGCGCAGCATGAGCGACCAGCCCCATCTCATCTTCGATCGCCCCCTGCTGCGCCGCCGCCGTGACCGTGCCGTCGCCACGCAGCACCGCGTGGCGCCGGTGATCGAGGCCGCGACGGACCGGCTGCTCGACCGGCTGGACGACACCACGCGCCGCTTCGACCGCGCCCTCGAGATCGGCGGCCGCGGCTTCGTCGTGCCGGCCCTGAAGGCGCGGGGCATCGGCTTCGTGGCCTCGATGGACCTGTCCGCCCGGCAGGCGGGGATTGCCGGAGGGATGCCCGTCGCTGGGGACGAGGAATGGCTGCCCTTCGCCGCGGGGAGTTTCGACCTGGTGGTCGCGAATTTCTGCCTGCACTGGGTGAACGACCTGCCGGGGGCCTTGAGCCAGATCCGCCGCGCCATGGCACCGGACGGGCTCTTCCTTGCCAGCCTGCCCGCTCTGGGCACGCTGCAGCCGCTGCGCGAGGCTCTCACCGCTGCCGATGCGACCTTGCGCGGCGGGGCCTCTCCCCGTGTATCGCCCTTCCCGGAGTTGCGGGACGGCGCGGCGCTGCTGCAGCGCGCCGGCTTCGCCCTGCCCGTCGCGGATATCGAGGATATAGCCCTCGCCTATCGTGATCCGCTGATGCTCCTCCGGGACCTCCAGGCGGCGGGGGAAACCAGCGCCATCTTGGCGCGTGACACGCGCACGCCGCCGCGCGCCTTGTTCCCGGCTGCTCTGTCCGCTCTTCCGGCAGGGCCGGAGGGGGTGCCCGCCACGCTGCGTCTGCTCACCCTCACCGGCTGGAGCCCGGGGCCGGACCAGCCGCGCCCCGCCCGGCGCGGCAGCGCCAATGTTCGGCTTTCCAATGCACTTGGCGTCACCGAGCGGGGAACGGGCGAAGCCCCGGGATAGAGCCGCCCTTCCGCGGCCGGAGACAGGGGTCAGGCGCCGTAGCGCAGCACCATGCCCTCGGCGCCGACGCTGACGAGATGCGCCTCGACCTCGGGCTCAGCGCCCGGCTGCGCGGCGATCCAGCTCGCATGAAGCCCCTCCAGCACCGGCCCCATCCACTCCCCGGACTCGTCCGTGGCGGTGGGCAGCACCGGCGGCGCCGCATGGGTCAGCACGAGGGCGGGACCGCCCGAATCCACGGCGATGGACACAGTCCCCCAGCGGGGGCCGGCCAGCCGCTCGTTAATCCGCGCCTCCAGCCCGGAGAGCGTGTCCTCCGGCGGGATGGGCGACAGGGCGGCGATACGGGCGCCGATGGCGCGCAGCAACACGGCACGCTCAGGGCCTTGCATATGGGCGTCCAGGGTATCCAGCAGGGCCCGGAGCAGGCCCTCCCATTCCGGACGGGGTTCGGGAGTGGAGGTCATCGGGCGCGGCGCCTCCTCACGGGTCGAAGCGATAGCGGGCATAGATCAGTCCACGCGTCTCGTTGTAATCGGCGGAACGGTCATACCGGACCGAAGCGCCGATCCGGAGCGACGGGGTGAGGGCATATTCGATGTCGGCCCGCACGCCAGCCGCCAGGGTGGTATCCCGCTGGGAGGGGTAGAAGGCGGAGACCGTAGGGTCCGCCGCCGCCGCGGCCTCCGCAACGGCCTGCATCGCGCCATTGGTGGGGAAGAGCGGACTGCGCTTCTCATGAAAGTAGTTCACGCCGATGCTGGCGCCGAGGCGATAGGCCAGGTTGCCGTTCCGCGCGCGGTAGTCGAGCGGGATGGAAGCGTTCACATAGGTCTGCGGGCTGAAATACCCGCCATGGCCGAGTGTGAAGAGGCGCAGGTTCTTGTCATAGGCGAAGTAGTTGAGGTCTAGGCCGGTGACGAGCTCCTCGTCAGCCGTGCGGAAGATCGCTTGGCTGACGCCGGCATTCACCTGCCACCGGCTGTTGTCGGCGACATTGTTGCCGGTGATGGAGGAGTAGCCGGCGCCGACATAGGCACCCGTGTTGCCGGAGTAATACTCGTACTGGCCATAGGCCGTGTCGCGGACGACGCCGCCGAAGGAACGGCCCGAAGCCCGGTCGCGCATGCCCGACCAGGAGAGCAGGCTGTCTGTCACCGAGCGCCGCTCCGCCCGCAGGCGGATCTGCGAGGTCTCCGACAAGCGCGGCACCACCTCGATGCCGCCGAGAATGTTCTGCTCCCGGAAGCCAAGCGGCGTGGAGCCGAGATCCACCGTCACGCCGCTGCGCGCATAGGCGATCCCGAGACCGACACCGGCCGCGGTACTGTCCCGAGGCGCCAGCGAGGCCAAGGGGAGGCTGGGGCCGCCAGGCCGGGTAAGCTCCACGGCGTTCGTCCCGAAGCGGCGCAGATTGGCGACCGAAGGATCGAGCCGCCCTGCATCGATCGTCACCGCATGGACGCGCGCACTCAGCTCGCCGCCGACCCCCGGCAGAGGCATCGCGGCCTCGGCACCACCGCCATATTCGGTCAGCCGCTCCAACCCGCCAATTCCCGAGCGCGCCCGGAAGGCGAAGTTCGGCACGACGCGGCCGGAGACCTGTTCATTCACCTCGGCGAGCTGCCTGCCGATTTCGCTCAGCAGCGGATCCTCCGAGGCACGGAGCTGGCTCGGGGTCACGCCGCCCGCCCCGGCGCTCGCCGGGTTGGCATCCAGCGGCACGAAGGACGAGCCCTGCCCGTCCCCGGCAAGCATGGTGCGGCTCCGCGACGCGGCTGGTGCCATCGCATAGGTCCCGCCGCCATTGATCTGCGCGCGCCGCTGGTCTGCCGCGAGCCGCAGCGCCGTCTGCGCGCGACGGCCATCGCCCGAGAGGCGGGCCAGCCGCGCCTCCACCACCGAGACGCGCGGGTCGCTGGCATTCAGAAGCCGGCCCTCGGCCAGCATCATCTCGGCCGCATTCAGGTCGCGCTGCGCCAGAGCAGCCTCGATTGCGCCGACACGAGCCTCGGCATTGCGCGGGTCGCGCTGCAGCACGGCCTCCGCAATGCGCCGAGCCACGCGCGGGTCGCGCGCCCCCTGATAGAGGCGCGCCGGCTCGGCTTCGATCGGCACGGGCCGCGCCACCGGTTCCGGCGCGGCGGCAAGCTGGGCCGGGGCGGAGAGGTTCAGCAGGAAGGCCATCTGCCGGCGCTGCGCGGCCGGCAGAGTTGCGTCGGAGGTCAGGGTCCCAAGCAGGCTGGCGGCCTCACGCTCCATGCCTCCATCGGAAAGCGCGCCCGCCAGGGCGATCCGAACGGGAACGGACCCGCCACCATTCGCGGCCAGGGTCAGGCGCAGCGCCTCGGCCGCGCCCTCGCGGTCGCCCGCGCGGGCCAGGGCGCGCACCACGCGCAACCCCGCCTGGCCGGTCGGGTCAGGACGCGCGGCCAGGGCGAGCAGCGCACGACGCGCCTCAGCCGGCGCGGCGCCGGCCAGCTCGGCCATTTCCGCCTGCCAGCGAAGGCTGCGCAGAAGGCGGGACTGGTCGGCACTGCGTATCCGCGCCGGGATGCGCTCCAGGGCACGGAGCCCATCCGAAACCCGCCCATCTTCCTCGGCGATCAGCGCGATGGCCTGGGCAGCTTCTGCGGCCGGAGCTGCTGTCAGCGCCTCATCAATCACCGCCCGCGCCTCTCCTGCCCGGCCCTGCCGGGCAAGCAGGCGCGCAAGGTCCAGCCGAGCCCAAGCGCTGCCGGGTGTGGCTGCCAGCGCATAGCGGAGCAGGCGCAGCGCCGCCTCGGGATCCTCGGTGCGGCCCGCCTCCGCACGCAATGCATCGGCCTCAGCCGAGCCACCGCGCGCGATCTGGTGGGACAGGGAGGCGGCCTCGGCAATGCGCCCCTGGCGGCGGAAGCTTTCCAGCAGGCCCTGCTGGGCCGCCGAAAGAGCCGGCCGGCGATAGAGGGCGGCGCGGAAGCGGCTCTCAGCCTCCTCAGCCTCACCCCGGCGAAGGGCGATCTCGCCAAGGATCACCTCGGCCTCGGCCTGGCGCGGCGTGTCGCGCCGTGCGGCGCGGAGCAACAGCCCCTCGGCTGCATCCATCTCGCCCTGCGCCATCCGGCGCCGCCCCTCGGCCAACTCCGTGGCGAAGGAGGCAGCATCCAGAGCTGAGGACCAGCGGCCCGCCTCACCGTTCGCGGCACGCGCGAGAAGGTCCCGGGCCTCGGTCGGACGCCCCTGCCGCAGCCGGGCAAGGCCGAGCCCCCCCAGCGCCGCGGCGTCGTTCGGGTCACGGGTCAGCACCGCCTCGAAGAGCTTCGCCGCCTGAGCCAGATCACCGGCCTCGAGCGCCTGCATCCCCGGGGAGGCCTGCGCCGGGCCCTGGACCGCCCCATCGGGAAGGGCCTGTCCCGGAACCACCCTGCCAGCCTGTGACAGTGCCGGTACAACAGCCCCGAGAGCCGCGACTGTCGCGGCAGCGGCCAGGAGACGGTTTCTCAAGGAGTTCATGAACGGATCCTCAGCCGGCGTACGGCACGCCGGCGCAGTGTCCAGTAGAGCGGGATGGCGATAACCAGCGCCGCGACGATCAGCAGGCCCAGCATGAGATCCGGCCGCGTCGTCAGGTAGCGCTGGGGCAGCAGGGTGATGGGAAGGCTGCCCACCCCGTAGTTCCGGGAGACTTTGAAGGACTCCACCCGCCCGTTCACCAGATGCGCCACGTCGCCCTGGATGCGCGGCTGCATGTCTGGATCGCGAAGCGCGCCGACCATGGACTCCATGCCTTGCGGGCTGGAACCCGTCAGCGCGATGACCGACCGCTCGGAGTTCAGCGGGCTCTGGAAGCCAATCAGCATCCCGCTCCCTTCTCCGCCGGTGCCGCCCAGCGTGGCGGTCAGCCGCTCGCGGTCCAGCCGGCGGTCGTCGGAGATGAAGATGTTGCGGAAGCTGTCCAGCGCATCCGGCAGGGCCACGCTGATGCGATTGCCCTCGACCGTAATCGGCCCATCCCGCAGCAGGGCGGACAGGGCCGGCTGGCGGTTGAGCGCGCCGACCACGATCAGGTCACGCGCGGCAACCGCCTCCACGCCGCCTGGCCGGACGACGTCGATCCGCGTCGCGGGATAGCCGACGATGGCGGACAGGCGCCCGATGAGATTCAGGGTAGAGGAAATCTCCAGCGCGCTCGCACGATCCGGCAGGACCACGGCCGTGGAGGAGAGGTCGGCCATCTTCGTATAGGGAAAGCCGCTGCCAACAAAATAGGCGAGGTTCGGCAGCTCGGTGTAGCGGTAGGCCGCCGAGAGATCGATCGTGCTGTCCGGATCGATCGAGGAGCGGATATCGCCCGGCGTGCTGACGCAGTCGCCACGGTGCAGCGGCCGCAGGTCAAAGCGGAACTGCAGCTCGTTCAGGCCGAAGACTAAGTAGGGCGGCAGCCCCACCTCGCCCTGCCCGCGATCGGCGCCGGTCGTGCTGCCCACCTGGCGGTAGACCCAATTCCAGGGCCAGCCAGCCTCGCCTTCCCGCAGCGGGAAGGACTTCAGGTACACGTCGTTCAGCGCGGCGTCGAGGCGCGAGACGGCGAGGTCCATGATCGGGCCAGGAGGGGCACGGAAGCGCACGTCCACGGGCAGGTTGCGGTCGCGGAAGGTGTAGAGGTCCGGCGCCGTGCGGAAGGGCACGGAAACCGGGCCCGGCGCATAGCCGTAGGACTGCAGCTCCGAAGGATCGACCAGCTCGCCGAAGCGGACCGGGCGGTCATTGCGGATCCAGCGCGGGGCATCATAGGGCTGGCGTGCGGGAAGTTCGTTCACCTGCACCGTTGCCGTCTCGCCCGAGAGGCCTTCCTTGCCGGTCGCCAGCACCTGCGCGGCCACGGCCGCCTCGGCACCCGAGCGGCCGCCGACGAGCAGCAGCACGGCATTCGCGTCGTTCGGATTCGGGATGATGGCGAGGGTCGGCCCATCCATCCGCGGCAGGGCGAGGCCCGGCAGGGAATCCGAGCCGGTCGCGATGACGATGGCATTGCCGCGCGAGGGCACGACGGAGCTCACCGGGAAGCTTGAGCCGCGGTAATCCGCCTGCACGGCGAACCAGGACGACGCGATGATCGAGGCCCGCACGGCATCGTTGCCGGCGCCGTCCGCCATAACCACCGGCAGCACCAGCGGCTCGCGCAGCAGGCGCGGATCGAAGAAGGGCTCCGGCAGGCGGGCAAGGTCGCGCGTCAGCGGCAGGCGCTCAAGCGTGAGCTGCAGTGTCGAGAGGTCGGAGACCGTCGACCAGAGTAGGCCCGAGAGAGGGTCGTTGCATTCAACCGCATAGCGGCCGGTAAAGCGCACGTTCAACCGGTTGCTGTCGGCGAAGAAGACGGGGTTGATCTGGAATTCCAATGGACCGAAGGCCGGGCGCGCACGGTCCGGAGTAATCGTGCCGACAAACTGCTCGTTGATCGTGATGGCGATCTGCGACAGCTCGGGGATCAGCGCGGGGCTGGTCGCGCCCTGCAGCGTCAGCTTCGCGCCCGTCACCACCTCATCCGAGCGGATGCCAAACAGGATGCCCTGCAGGTCGGCCAGGCCGCGCAACTGCATCGGGCTACGCAAGCCCAGCTGGCGCAGGGTCCGCGTCTCGGTGCGGGAGCCGGCGCCCGGCGGACGATCCGCGCCGAAGGTCATGGGGGTGGAAGGCGCGACTGGCACGGGCGCCGGCACAGCAACCGGTGCGGCAACGGGCGACGGCGCATAGTGCGGGAGGCCACCGGGCTGGGGCGTCGGCGCATATTGCGGCAGCGCCCCCGGCAGCGGCGCCGGCGCGAATTGCGGCAGGGCAACTGGCGCCTGCACCGCAGCCGGTGCGGCCGGAGCCGCCCCCGGGAGCGGCGGCGGCGAGAAGGCACTGCCCTGGCCGGCAGATCCCGAATTTCCGAAGCTTAGATTCCTGGAACCCTGGGAGAGCGCAGGCGGCGGTGGAGGCGCCTGGTTACGTGGCGCCTGCGCCTGGGCCGCGAGCGGCAGGCCGACGCCGAGCGTGAGCAGGACGGCGGCGGAGCGGCGCAGGCGCTCGGCCGCGCGGCGCTGCGCCGCCTCGACGCCACGCGGAACGATGCCGGCGGTGGCGACCGGCGGGGCGGCGCGCGGCGCCTGCGCCCGGGCCACCCGGGCGGCTGCCTGGCGGCGGGCACGGCGGGCGCGCAGGGAGAACTGGCTGTCGCCGCGGAACAGGCCGCCGATGCTGCGGACCACTTCGCCCAGCGAGCGAAGCGGCCGGTCGTGGCGGACGTCGTCCCAGTCCACCCATGCATCTGCGCGGCCGAGCACCACGCGGGTGATGTTTCCCTCGTCCCGCATGTCCTGAGGTGCGAAGCGCACCTGGAGACGTCCGTCCTGCCAGCGCAGGGCTTCGGCGGGGATCGCGACGCGTTCCGGACCCAAGTCGATCTCCAATGTCACGAATGCATTATCCAGAAGACCGTCCGGTCGCGGCACGGCCACGGCGGCACCGCCCAGCGAGACGTCCAAAGTCTGGCCCGGGACCAGCCGGCCGTCCGGCAGGGCGACGCCCACCGGCATGACGGCACCGACGCGGGCACGCTCGCGCACCTGCCGCCGCTCGCGCCCGACGGCGAGGCCCGCCATAACCATCAGCAGGGAGAGCACGACCCAGAATGAGTTGAGGGCACAGGCCTGGAACTCCAGCGATTCCAGCGGGTTCGCTGCCATGCCGTAGATGCCGGAGAGAAGGCCGAGCACCAGGATGATCGCGAGGATGAAGTTCGGCCCGGTCGCGCGGAGGTCGAAGTAACCTTCCTCCAGCGTGCCGCCCTTGTCCGTGACGTTGAACTTGCCCCGCTTCGGATCGAACAGCGTCGTCAGCACCACTGGCAGCAGGTAGAGCGCGAGCACAGTCTCGTAGATCTCCGACCAGAAGGAGTGGCGGACCTTCGCCTGGAGCTTCGAATTGGTGAGAACCGCGTGCACCACATGCGGACCCGCATAGGCGACGATCGCAAGCGGCGAGGCGGCGATGATGTTCTGCGCGAAGAGCAGATAGGCCAGCGGCGCCGTGAGGAAGACGAAGCGCGGCACCGGAAAAAGGAAGTGCCACATCGAAGCCACGTAGCAGAGACGCTGCGTGATGGTGAGCCCCGGCCCAAGCAGCGGATTCTCCACCCGGAAGATCTGCACCATCCCGCGCGCCCAGCGCATGCGCTGGCCGATATGCGCGATCAGGCGGTCCGTCGCGAGGCCCGCAGCCAGCGGCAGCCGCAGATAGGCCGTGCGCCAGCCCAGCCGCTGCATCTTGAGGCTGGCATGGCAGTCCTCGGTCACCGTCTCCGTCGGCACGCCGCCGACCTGCTCCAGCGCCACGCGCCGGATCACGGCGCAGGAACCGCAGAAAAAGGCAGCGTTCCAGAGGTCGTTGCCCTGCTGGATCAGGCCGTAAAAGAGCAATCCCTCATTCGGAACGCGCGTGCCCGAGGCCAGGTTCCGCTCGAACGGATCGGGCGAGTAGAAGTGGTGCGGCGTCTGCACCATGGCGAGGCCGGCATCGCGCACCATCCAGCCCATGGTCATCTGCAGGAAGGCACGGGTGGCGACGTGATCGCAGTCGAAGATCACCACATATTCGCCATCGGTCTTCGACAGCGCGTGGTTGATGTTGCCGGCCTTTGCGCCCTTGTTGTCGGGGCGGATCATGTAGCCGCAGCCCACCTGGGCACAGAAGTCGCGGAACTCCTCGCGCCGGCCGTCGTCCAGCAGCACCACGTTCATCTTGTGGCGCGGCCAGTCCATCGCCATTGCGGCAAAGACGGTCGGCTTCACCACCTCCAGCGGCTCATTGTAGGTCGGGATGAAGATGTCGACGGTCGGCCAATCCTCCGGATCCTCCGGCAGCGGCGCCGGACGGCGATCGAGCGGCCAGAGCGACTGCAGGTAGGACAGAAGCAGCGCGATGATGGCATAGATCTCGGCGAGCAGCAGGCCGGTGCCGAGGAAGGTCGACCAGAAGCTCGTGTAGTCGAGCGTGTCTGTGATGCGCCAGTAGATGTAGCGCGTGGAGATCACGCCAGAGAGCAGCGACAGGAAAACGAGCGAGCCCTTCCCCGGAACCAGCGAGCAGATCGAGAAGACGAGCAGACAGCCGACAGCAACCCAGGCCTGCTGCTCCGCCTCAAGCGGTGCGACGATGAAGGGCAAAGCCAGCATGAAGCCCAGCAGCACGGCCGCACGGCCGAGCCAGATGCTGCCCCCGAGGGAGCGGCGCAAGCGTCTCATCGGCTCGCCTCCAGGGTCGACAACTGCGGGATTGGCATGGACTCGCCGGCCGCCAGCGGCGCACCGGGCCGTTCCATGGTGGCGGGCGGTGGAAGCGCGGACGCGATCAGCCGCGCCACCCCGCTGAGATCGGCGGCCGCGCGACTCTCCGGCGCATGGTCGAGCAGCAGGCGCTGGCAGGCCAAGCTTTCGGCCACTGTCTCCTCGCGGCTCATCGCGCCAAGCATGCGGAAGCCCAGGTGCCGCGCCACCGCCTCGGCCGAGGCACGCGATAGGCGGGAGGCGAGGTCGACGCCATTCAGCACCACGCGCAGCCGCCCCGCCAGCAACGCTGCCATGGTGCCGGTGCCGGTGCCGAGGAAGCGGCCGCTTTCGATGTCCGGCACCAGGGCGGCACTAATCGCCTCCGCCTGCAGCACGCCGATCACCATCGTCGCCATCGGCGCCAGCTGGGCCAGCGCCTGGGACGGGCCGGGCGGGAGATCCGCCATCACCACCAGGTTCGGCTCGGCCAGCATCTCCCGGAGCGGCGCCCCCAGCAACTCAGGATCGCGATCAAGCGCCACAGCGAGGTCCAGCGCACCGCGGAGGTCCAGGGCGCCATGGGGGAGCAGCAGCACGCCCGAGGATGTCTGCCGCAGATGCTGGCGCCAGTCGCCGTCCCTCTGCAGCAGCCCGGCCATGAAGCCAGACCTGTCGGTCAGCGGCACGCCGAAATGCAGGCGGAGGGCGTTCTGAGAGTCCAGGTCGACAGCCAGCACCCGGTAGCCCAGGCGCTGCACCGCGTCGGCAAGGTTTGCAGTCAGCGTGGTCTTTCCGACGCCGCCCTTGGGCGACGCGAAGCAGATAAGCGGCACAGCGGGGCTCCTGAACTCAGGCGGCAGTTCGAGCGAAACGGACGCCAGCGGCGACGCGGCGCAACAGTTCCGAGAGGGCGATGTCGACGCGTGCGGCCGGCCAGTGCCGAGGCGAGGGCTCCGCCGCCGTGCCGCGCATGGCATCCCCCAGCGCATCCAGGAGTGAGAAATGCGCAGCGGTGGGCGCCACCGAGGCACCGACCAGCGCGTCCAGCAGCGTTGACCCCGTGCTCCCCCCGAGCCGTGCCGGCGGCCAGCCCGAGGCGGTTTCAAGCAGGGACGGCACCACCAGCCTGGCGGCGCGCGGCGCGGCTGCGGTGACAGGCACAGGCTGCGGCGCGGGCCCGGCGGGCGGCGGGCCGAGCAAGACCTGAAGAAGGTTGGAGTCCGGGGCATCGTAGCGGGCCGGCTCAGGCTGAGGTGCCGAGGGAACCGGCGCAGGCATCACGACTGCGCGGTGCGCCACGGGGGCGACCGGCACCGGCGCCGGCCGTATCGGGGCAGCCAGCCCGGACGGAGCCCCAACCGAGGGAGCGACAATCGGAGGAGCCGGAGCAGGATCGATGAGGGGCGGAGCCATGACCGCCGCCATCACGGGAGGAGCCGAGGTCGGCAGGGGCGGCTGATACGCGGGCTCGGCCGCTGCTGCAGAAACGTAAGAGTGGCTCGGCGGCGCCTCCACCGGCATCCGCTCCGCCGGTTTGGCTTGCGGGGCGGCATAGGGCTGCGGGGCGACGGGCGCCGGTTCCACGAAGGCTCCGCGCGCCGGCTCTTCCGGAAGCGGGGCTTCGCCCCCGAGCACCGTGTCCGCTGAAAGACTGCTTACTCCGGCCAAGGCATCCCCCAGGATGCTGAAGGCTGAGTCCTCGGCGGGCGGGGGCGCAGGCGGCGGGTTGCGGACAGGTTCGTTGCCGAAGCTGCGATATCTCAGGGAGGGGGAGCGGAGGGCCGCTGCCATCCTCGCCACATCCGTGTCCTGACCCATCACAGCACTCCCCCAGCCCCAGCGGGGAACGAATCCCTCGAGACCCGCAGAGCCTATCTTAATTTTGGGGCAATCTTAAACCTTTTAGATAACCCTCCCGCGCTCGGAGGCTCCCATACGCGTGAGCATCATCAGTGCTGTGTCATAATAGTCACGTTCTCCAACGGATTGTTCTACCTGGCGGTCCCAGCGACCGCCGCGCTCGGCGGCAACGAAGCGGGCGATCTCCGTAACGCCGGCCCCGGCGGCATAGGGCGAGACAGTGTCCGTGGAGAGATCGGCCCAGGCCGGGATCTGGCGGAGGGTGGCGTCGGACCAGAAGTTCAGCGGGCCGGCAACGGCCGCCTCATCAGCGAGCCCTGCCCAGGCCAGCCAGAGGGGCACCCGCACCGCGTCATAGGAGAAGCGCGCCGGCCATCCCTCAGCTGGCGAGACTCGGCCATCGAGCCGGGCGACGGAAAGCCAGTCCGGCGAAAGCCCCCAGCGCCCGAAGCGCGCGGCACGCAGCAGGCGAAGCCCATCGCCAGCCATGCGGAGCCAAGCGGGGTCGGGCACTGCCTCGGCGAGGGTCGCGATGGCCGGGTAGGAATAATAGGAAGGGTTGATCACCACATGGGTGCGGTGCTCGAAGCCCCGCGCCCCGGGAAGCAGAACGATGCTGCCACCGGCACGCCGCACCAGCAGGCGGAGCACGTCGCGAGCGACGGCCGTTCCCTCCTCCGTCAGGGCGGGATCGGACCAGCGCCGGCCGCCGCGCAGCAGGGCGCTGGCGATGAAGAGGTCGCCATCGGTCGCGTTGTTGGTGTCCTGCACGGCCGGCCGCCGATCTGGCCGCCAGCGCCATGCATGCAGATGGTCCGTTCCTCGGCGGAGGTTACGGCGGGTCCAGACCAGCATCTGGTCGAAGGCGGCCCGGTCGTCGTGGTGCTCGGCCAGGGTCAGGCCCCAGCCCTGGCCCTCAGAATGGGACTGGTTGTTGTTGCCGTTGTCGATCACGCGCCCCTCGGGCGCGAGGAAGCGGGACTTAAACGCCGTCCAGTCACGCGCGGCCTCAGCGGCACGCGCCCGGCTGCTTTGGGACAAAGCAACGGCTCCGCAGCCCAGGAGGCCCAGCGCCGTGCGGCGCGGGATGAAGATCGGCATTCGTGCAGCCTGCAGTAGCGAAGGTGAGGATTTGCTTAAGGCGCGGGGTTTACCCAGCCCTTCCAGCAGGCGAAACTGTACCGTTCACGTTTCTGAGATGCCAGCGAAAGGCGAGTGGCCCAATGCCCGCGCCTTACCCCGTGCCAAGCCGTGGCTGAAATGCCATATGGCGCCCAATGGCACCCCCTCTCCTTCTTCTCCAGGATATTCGGCAGGGCTTCGGCACCACGCCGCTCCTGCGCGACGCTACGCTGTCTGTCGGCCCGGGCGAGCGGCTTGCCCTGGTCGGCCGCAACGGCTCCGGCAAGTCCACCCTTCTCAAGATCGCGGCGGGGCTGGTGACGCCCGATGGTGGCTCGCGCTTCCTTCAGCCCGGCGCCACACTCCGCTACCTGCCGCAGGAGCCCGACCTCTCGGGCCATGCGACGACGCTTTCCTATGTCGAGGCGGCGCTCGGCCCGGGGGACGATCACTACCGGGCCCGGTACCTACTCGAGCAGTTGGGACTGACTGGCGAGGAGGCGCCCGCCAGCCTGTCCGGTGGCGAAGCGCGGCGGGCGGCACTGGCCGCCGCCATCGCCCCCTCCCCCGACATCCTGCTGCTCGATGAACCCACGAACCACCTCGACCTGCCGGCAATTGAATGGCTGGAATCCGAGCTGGCCGGAATGCGGGCCGCCCTTGTCCTGATCAGCCATGACCGGCGTTTCCTGGAATCCCTCTCCCGCGCCATGGTCTGGCTGGACCGCGGCACCACGCGCCGGCTGGAGCAGGGCTTCGCGCAGTTCGAGGCCTGGCGCGACCAGGTGCTGGAGGAGGAGGAGCGCGACGCCCACAAGCTCGCCCGCGAGATCGTGCGGGAGGAGCATTGGCTACGCTACGGCGTCACGGCCCGGCGCAAGCGCAACATGCGGCGCGTCGGCGAATTGCAGTCACTGCGGGAGAAACACCGGCAGCGGCGCGGGCCGCAGGGTGGGGTGCGGCTCGCCTCGACCGAAGCCGATGGGTCGGGCAGCCAGGTGGTTTCAGCCGAGGGGATCTCGAAGTCCTTCGGCGACCGAACTGTCGTGCGGGATGTCTCGGTCAGGATCCTGCGTGGGGACCGGGTGGGGATCGTTGGCCCGAACGGCGCCGGCAAGACGACGCTGCTCAACATGCTGACCGGCGAGTTGCCGCCGGATTCCGGCGAGGTGCGCCTCGGCACCGGCATCGAGAAGGTCGCGCTGGACCAGCGCCGGGCGAGCCTCGACCCCTCCATGACCCTGTCGGACGCGCTGACCGAGGGGCGGGGCGACATGGTGCATGTGGGCGGCACGCCGCGCCACGTCATTGGCTACATGAAGGACTTCCTCTTCCTGCCGGAGCAGGCGCGCACGCCACTCGGCGTTCTCTCGGGCGGCGAGCGGGCGCGGGTGATGCTGGCGCGCGCCATGGCGCGGCCGAGCAACCTGCTGGTGCTGGACGAGCCGACCAATGACCTGGACCTCGAGACGCTCGACCTGCTGCAGGAGATGATCGCCGACTACCCCGGCACGGTGCTCGTGGTGAGCCATGACCGCGACTTCCTTGACCGCGTGGCGACCAGCGTGATCGCCTATGAGGGCGAGGGCCGGTGGCAGGACTATGCCGGCGGCTATTCCGATATGGTGGCGCAGCGCGGCCATGGCGTGCGGGCGCGGATGGAGGCCCAGGCCGCCACCCCTGCGGCGAAGCGAGCGGCGGAGGCCCAGGCGCCCGCCTCGCCCGCACGCCAGCGCCTCACCATGGGCGAGCGGCAGGCGCTGAAGACGCTGCCGGGCGAGATGGAAAAGCTGTCGGCCGAAATCGCGAAGCTGAACGACATCCTGGCGGATCCACAGCTCTATGCGCGCGATGCGGCGCGCTTCGCCAAGGCAACGGAGCTGCTCGCGCAGCGCCAGGCCGCGCTGGCGGCTGCCGAAGAGCGCTGGCTGGAACTGGAGATGCGGCGCGAGGAAGCCGAGGCGACGCCCGCGCGCTGACCGGCGCGCGGGCAGCTGCTTCAGCCGCTCAGCGGCACATCATCACGGGCATATCGGCATTCTCCAGCACGTGCCGGGTGACGCCGCCCAGGATCAGCTGGCGGATGCGCGAGTGGCTGTAGGCGCCCATGCAGAGCAGGTCCGCGCCGAAGTCTCGCGCGGCGCCCAGCAGCCCGGCGCCCACCTCGCGCGTCACCGGAGAGAATTCCACCGGTTCGGCCGTGATGTTGTGCCAGCGCAGATAGGCGAGGATGCCGTTCACATCCGGCCCGCGGCGCTGGTAGTCCTTGCTGTGCAGCACGCGGACCGCCTCGGCGCGGTGCAGCCAGGGCAGCGCGGCGGCGATCGCGGCCGCGCTCTCCGCCGTGCCATTCCAGGCGCAACAGACGCGGGTCCCGATGCTGGTGGGCGGCAGGCGCGGCGCAATCAGCACCGGGCGGCCGCTGTCGAACAGGATGGCGTGCAGCGCATCCGAGGAGGAGACGTCCTCTCCTGAATCCGGATGTGGGACCACCGCCATGTCGTAGAGGCGCGATTGCTGCGCCACCAGGTCCTCCTCCCGCCCCGCGACGGAGGCGAAGGAGAGGGTGGCGGCATCCGCCTTCTCGGCGGCCTCGGCCGAGCTGGCCAGGACCACGTCCTTGCCGTCCACGAAGCGGTTGAACAGCGCCTGCACGCGGCTGGCACGATCACCCGATTCTCGTTCGGTGGCTGCCATCATCTCCTCGATCATGGCGCCCGAGAGGCCTTCGCCGGCCAGCGGCGCCACGTCGCGCGCATCCACGCGGACATGGATGCAATGCACATGCGAATGCCAGATGCGCGCGGTCATCACCGCGGTCTGCAGGGCCGCCTCGCCGGCGGCGGTGCCAGTCAGGGGCAGGAGGATGCGGCGGTAGGCCATGTCTGCGGGACTCCGTCGTGTTCCGGCGGAAGGAGCTGGCGTGACTTCCCCTCCCCCGCGCCCGGCCGAATCCGGCCGGGCAATCACCAGTCTAGCATGAGGAGAGGTGGGCCGCTGCAATCGCAGCCGCCAGGGGATCCGCCGAGGCGTCGATGCGGTTCCAGGTGATATCGCCCAGGGAATGCCTGGCCGCGTGCTCAAGCACCTCCACCGTGGCATCGGAGGCGTCGCCCCGCCGGGCCGCAACCCGCTTACGGAGCAGGTCGAGCGGCGCTTCCAGCCAGAGCCCGGCGAAGGGTACCCCCGCCCGGCGCGCCACCGCCTCGATCCCTGCACGTCGCGCCTGATCCAGGAAGGCGGCGTCGGCCAGGACGCATTGGCCGCCGCGCAGTGCCGTCTCCGCCGCCGCGAACAGCGCGTCATGCACGGCATCGCTCGCGGCGGGGGTATAGGCGCCGGGCGGCAATGCGTCTTCCGGCGCGACGCCGGCCAGGCGCTTACGGATCTCGTCGCTTCGCAGATGTAGCGCACCGGGCGCGGCGCCAAAGCGCGGCGAAAGGGCGCGGCCGAGTCGGGTCTTTCCGGTCCCCTGCAACCCGCCGACGGCGACGAGACGCGCGGGCGGTGGCGTGAGATAGGCTTCGGCCTCTGCCAGGAAGGCGTCCGAACCTGCCTTCTGCCCCTCCATCCGCGCGAGGCAATGCGCCCGGATCATCGCGCGGCAGGAAAGCCAGAGCGGCATCGCGGCGACCATCCCTACGTCGCCGCCAAGCGCCACCACGCGGTTGAGGACGCGGCAGGCGGCCTCCCGCCCGCAGCGCCGCAGCAGGTCTGCGACGAGAAAGGCAAGGTCATAGCCCGTGTCGACAGTCGCGAGTTCCTCATCGAACTCCAGCGCGTCAAACGGCGTGGGGCGGCCCTCCCAAAGGACGAGGTTCCCGAGATGCAGATCGCCATGGCAGCGGCGGATGCGCCCCTCCGCGGACCGCGCGCGCAACAGCGGCGCGAGCTGCCGCAGCCACGGCCCTGTGGCGCGCCTCCAGGCGAGGACACGCGCCGATTCCAGCCCGGCGCCCATCGCAGCGCGCGCATTGCCCCGCAGCACTGCGGCGAAGCGCATCACGGGATCGGAGCCGGGCCGTGCGGGCTCGTAACCCGCTTGGAGGGCTATGACGGCATCCGCCAGCGCATCCTGCATCGCCTCGTCCAGCGCGCCGCGCGCAGCCACGGCATCGAGGAAGTCGGCGGGGGGCACTGGCGCCATCTCAAGCGCCCAATCCGTGGCCGCCGGATCGTCGGGCGGCAGCAGGCGGTCAGCCTCGGCCGGGATGCCATGCACGGCTCGGTAGAGGGTCGGCGCGGAGGGCGCGTTGAGGGCCAACTCGCGCTCCGCGTAGCGGCGTCGGTCAGCGGCGGCGCTGAAATCGAGAAATCCGAGGCTGACAGCCTTCTTCAGCTTCAGCACCCGGTCGGGACCAACGAAAACGGCCGAGATATGTGTCTCCACCGGCTGCGCTCCACCGGTGAGGCGCGCGAGCAGCGCCGCCGCGCGCGCCTGCGTCGCCGGAATGGTCAAGAATGCGCCTTCACGAAACAGGCTTCACGGGTACAGGCGCCCGGTGCTCCACCCCTCTCCCTTTCGCTCGAAGACCAGGCGGTCGTGGCGGCGGAAGGGCATGTCCTGCCAGAACTCGATGCGCAGCGGCAGCACGCGGAACCCGCCCCAATGCGGCGGCCGCGGCACTGCCTCGCCGGGGTAGAGCGTCTCGTATTCGACGATCCGGGCCTCGAACTCCGCGCGGCTGGCGAGCGGCCGGGACTGGATCGAGCTCCAGGCGGCGATCCGCGAGCCGCGCGGGCGGGAGGCGTAATAGGCATCGGATTCGGCGGCCGTCACGCGCTCCACCGTCCCCTCCACCCGCACCTGCCGCCGGAGCGACTTCCAGTGGAAGCAGAGCGCCGCGCGGGGGTTGGACAGCAGCTCCGCGCCCTTTCGGCTCTCCTCATTGGTGTAGAAGACGAATCCGCGCTCGTCCCGGCCCTTCAGCAGCACCATGCGCGCCGAGGGCCAGCCATCGGCGGAGGTGGTGGCCAGGCACATGGCGTTCGGGTCATTCGGCTCGCGCAGGGTCGCGTCCGCGAACCACGCCTCGAACAGGCCGTAGGGCTCCGTTGCGTCGGGGATCCCGGCGATATGGGCCTCGCCGGCGGGGACCTCTGTGGTCAGGCTCATGCGTGCGGCCCCTTGTTCCGTTCCATGCGGTGTGCCACCCCTCCGGGCCCGTCGCAACTGATGCCTGCCCCTGTGGAGGACGCCCCGTGGAAGACGCCAAGACCGTGGCTGATGCCGCCTCCCTGCCGATGAAGGGCACGCTGATGCAGGGGAAGCGGGGCATAGTGATGGGCGTCGCGAACGACCGCTCGATCGCCTGGGCCATCGCTCAGGCCGTTGCGGCCCAGGGAGCTGAAGTCGCCTTCACCTATCAGGGCGAGGCGCTGGAGAAGCGGGTGCGGCCGCTGGCGGCCAGCATCGGCTCGGACCTGCTGGTGCCCTGCGACGTGTCGGACGAGGCCGCTATCGACACAGCCTTCGACCAGGTGAAGGAACGCTGGGGCGGGATCGACTTCCTCGTCCATGCCATCGGCTTCGCGGACAAGCAGTATCTGCGCGGCCGCTATCTCGACACGCCGAAGGAGGCCTTCCTCCAGGCGCTCGACATCTCCTGCTTCTCCTTCGTCTCGGTGTCCCGGCGGGCGGCGGCGATGATGAAGCCGGGCGGGTCGCTGCTCACCCTCACCTATCTCGGCGCCGAGCGCTGGACGCCGCATTACAATGTCATGGGCGTGGCCAAGGCCGCGCTGGAGGCAAGCGTGCGCTACATGGCGGCCGATCTCGGCGATGTCGGCATCCGGGTGAACGCCATTTCGGCCGGGCCCATCAAGACGCTGGCGGCAAGCGGCATCGGCGACTTCCGCTATATCCTGAAGTGGAACCAGTACAACTCGCCGATGCGCCGCAATGTCGGGCTGGAGGAGGTGGGCGGCTCCGGCCTCTACCTCCTTTCCCCGCTTTCCGGCGGCGTTACGGGCGAGGTGCACCATGTGGATTGCGGCTACCACATCGTCGGCATGAAGCACCCCGACGCGCCGGACATCACCATCGAGAAGGGCTGAACGCCCCTCGCCATGTCCCACAACACTTTCGGCCATCTCTTCCGCGTCACCACCTGGGGCGAGAGCCACGGCCCCGCTATTGGCGGGGTGGTGGATGGCTGCCCGCCGGGGCTTTCGCTGACCGAAGCCGACATCCAGCCCTGGCTGGACCTCCGCCGGCCGGGGCAGTCCAAGTTCGTGACGCAGCGGCAGGAGCCGGACGAGGTCCGCATCCTCTCCGGCACTTTCGAGGGGCTGACCACCGGCACCCCGATCTCTCTGCTGATCGAGAACAAGGACCAGCGCTCCCGCGACTATGGCGAGATCGCCGACAGCTTCCGCCCCGGCCATGCTGACCTCGCCTACCACCTGAAATATGGGGTGCGGGACTATCGTGGCGGCGGGCGTTCCTCGGCGCGGGAGACGGCAATGCGGGTGGCGGCCGGGTCCGTGGCGCGTAAGGTGCTGGGATCTGGCGTGACGATCCGCGGCGCCCTCGTCGCCATGGGCGGAGACGCCGTGAACCGGACGAACTGGGACTGGAAGGCGGTGCGGGAGAACGACTTCTTCTGCCCGGACCGTGAGGCCGCCGCCCGCTGGGAGGAGAAGCTCCTGGCCCTGCGCAAGGCCGGGTCCAGCGTCGGCGCGGTGGTGGAAGTGGTGGCCGAGGGCGTCCCCCCCGGCCTTGGTGCGCCCATCTACGGCAAGCTGGACGCCGAACTCGCGAGCGCCCTCATGTCGATCAATGCCGTGAAGGGCGTGGAGATCGGCGAGGGCTTCGCCGCCGCCGCCCTCACCGGCGAGGACAATGCCGACGAGATGCGCATGGCGCCGGACGGCACGGTGCACTTCCTGAGCAACCATGGGGGCGGGGTGCAGGGCGGCATCTCCACCGGCCAGCCTGTCGTCGCGCGTTTCGCGGTGAAGCCCACCTCCTCCATCCTCGTCGCCCGACGCACCGTGGACCGGCATGGCAAGGAGCGGGAGCTGGTCACCAAGGGCCGCCACGATCCCTGCGTCGGCATCCGCGGCGTGCCCGTGGGCGAGGCGATGATGGCATGCGTGCTGGCCGATGCCCTGCTGCGCCACCGCGCGCAGGTACCGAACGCGCCCTTGTCCACCCGCCTCCCGAGAAACTGATCGGAACGGTTCTTTATCCGACTGCCGCACTCGGTTATTCGGAGGGCATCCTTGAGGTGCCTGGCCGATGCCGAACCGCAGATCCGGGGCTGAGGCCTCTCCCGACCAGAAGCTTCTTGCCGGCTTCCTCGGGCTCGCGGGTGGCCGGCATTGGTCCCGGCGGATGGAGGAGATCGGACGCCAAGCCGCCCTCTCTTCCCTCACCGGCCGTGCGGCACAGGAGCGCCACGCGCTTGAGCTGCTGCTGCAGCGGCTTTCCTCGCCGGATGGCATGGCGGGCGCCGGCGCCGCCGAGCGGCAGCTTCTCACCTATGTCCGCGAGGCAGTGCACCTCGCCAACGAATTACCAGCGGAGTCGCGCCAGAGGCTGCGGGCCCGGATCCTGTCGGGCCTCACCGGCGAGGCCAACCTCATTCCGCTCTTCCACCTGCTGCGGGTCGCGGCGTTGCACCGGGCGCGCGGCTTCGAGGTGCGCTTCACCGGCCTGGCGGACGGCACGCCGCATGACCTCCTCATTTCCCGCAACGGCGCGGAGGCGGAGGTGGTCTGCGACACTATCTCGGCCGAGGAGGGCCGGCATGTACTGCGCGGCGACTGGTGCATGCTGGTCGACGGCATTAATCCCGATCTCCAGACTTGGCTCGCCGCCCATCCCGGCCGCTACGTGCTGAAGATGACCCTGCCCGAAGGGCTGCGGGCCGATGCGCTGGACGTGGCCGCGCTGCAGCGCCGGATCGTCGCCATGCTGCGGGACCGAAAGCGACAGGACTCGGCCGCCGATGCCGTGCTGAAGCTCGATCCGCTGATCCTCGCCGGCGCCCAGGCCGCCCAGCCGGCCGCCAGTCTGCGCGCCCTGTTCGGGCCCGAGGCGCATCTCGCGGTCGCGCATGACAAGGGCAATATGCTCGTGCTGGCGGCGCAAGCCGGACGGGCCAGCGACATTGCCGAGGCAGCCTGCCGCCGCATGGCGACTGCCTCGGAGCGGCTGGGCGGCCAGAGGGCGGGCATCCTTGCCGTCTTCCTCGATGACATGACCCGCCAGGAATGGCGCGGCCTCCGGGAACAGCGGGAACTCGAAGGGACTGTGCGCCGCTTCCTGACCACCGAAGCGGCGCGCCGCATTTCGGCAGTGTCCTGCGCCTCCCGCATGGAGATGTTCGGCATGGCATCACCGGACGCGGTGGTGGAGGGGGAGTTGCGCTTCCGGAATCCCGGCTGCACCAGCTCGAGCGACGCCGCCCTCCTCCCTGCCCTGGCCTCGCTCTGAGAGACGATCGCCCACCAGAATGAACCCGATTCCTGGTCCGGCGGCCAGGAAACCCTCGCCAAGCATCAACGTTCAAGCGCATGCTGCACTGCGGGATAGGGAAACAGGCATGACGGACGCTGAAGCGGATAAGGCGCTCGAAGAGCTGGATCGGCTTCTGAATGATCCGGATGTGCGCATGGACCCCGCCCGCGTCTGGACCCTGGCCGCGCGTCTTTCCGCCCCCGTCATGCGCGACGCGCCGGTGCCCGCCAGCCGCTGATCCCTTACTGCTCGGGCAGCCTCGGCCGCGGCTGATCTAGCCTTTTCGAGTTGTTTCGTCCGAAATTCAGGCGCGGCGGGCGCCGATCAGGAACTCCTTGTTCCCCTCCGGGCCGGTGATCGGACTCTCGGTGATGCCCAGCACCTCCCAACCCGGCAGGCTGGACCACCATTGCTGCACCCGGGCGCAGACGGCACGGTGAACATTGGGATCGCGCACCACGCCCCCCTTCCCCACCAGCCTCGCCCCCGCCTCGAATTGCGGCTTGATCAGCGCGACAGCGAAAGCACCCGGTGCGGTCAGAGCCAGGGCGGCGGGCAGTACCGTCGCGAGGCCGATGAAGGAGGCGTCGCAGACCACCGCCCCTACCGGCTCCGGAATATGCGTGGCCTCAAGGTAGCGGGCATTCAGCCGCTCCAGCACCACCACGCGGGGATCGTTGCGCAGATTCCAGGCGAGTTGGCCATGGCCGACATCCACCGCGTAAACCCGCACCGCTCCATGATGCAGCAGCACATGGGTAAAGCCCCCGGTCGAGGCGCCGACATCGATGCAGACGCGGCTCGCCGGATCCAGCCCGAAGGCCTGCAGCCCATGCGCCAGCTTCAGCCCGCCGCGGCTGACCCAGGGATGGTCCTGGCCGCGCACCTCCAGCGGATCGTCCTCCCGCAGCACCTGGCCCGGCTTGTCGACCCGCTGCTCGCCGCTGAAGACCTTGCCGGCAAGGATCAGCGCCTGGGCGCGCGTCCGGCTCTCGGCAAGGCCGCGTTCCACAAGGGCGAGATCGGCGCGCTGCTTGGCGGGCTTGGTCTGGGGCAAGTGGGTCCTCCCGGCGCTCCGGAGGTAAGATAGCAGGGCACGCCGCTGAGGCCGACCCGCCGGCGCGGGCTTGTCGCCGCGGCCGGTCCGGGGGAGACAGGCAGGTAAGAGCGTCAGGCGCTCGCCGGAACCGGAGGAAAGCCCATGATCACCCGTCGCGCCCTTGCGGGCGCCGCACTGGCCGGCGCCGCTATCGCGCGCCCCGCCCTTGCCCAGACCACCTGGCCCGCCGGGCGCGCGATCGAGGTCATCGTCCCCTATCCGCCCTCGGGCGGGATCGACATCGTGGCGCGGCTGCTGACGAAGTACCTGCCGCAGCAGCTTCCGGGCGCCACCTTCGTCGTCGCCAATCGCGTCGGCGCCGGTGGCCAGATCGGCAATGAGGCCGTCTTCAACGCACGCCCCGATGGCTACACCCTCGGCACGGTCGCGACGTTGAGCTTCATCACCAAGGCGTTGGAGCGCCCGGTGCGCTGGAAGACGGAGGAGTTCACCTACATCGCCAATGTGGTGGATGACCCGGGCGCGTTCTGGGTACGGGCCGACTCGCCGCTCCGCACCATCGCCGATTTCAGGGAGGCCGCGGCGAAGCGCGCGGAGGCCGTCTCGGTCGGTACCGCCGCCGGCACGTCATCCGACGACCACCTTCTCCTGCTCGCCTTCGAGGCTGCCGCGGGGGTGAAGGCGTTGCACGTGCCCTATAACGGCACCGCCATTGCCATCCGGGACCTGCTGGGCGGCCAGCTCGATGTTGCCTCCTACAATGTCAGCGAGGGGCTTTCGCTGTTCCGCGAAGGGCGCACGCGCTGCCTTGGCCAGGCCGCGCCGGAGCGCTGGTCGGCGATGGCGGATGTGCCCACCATTCGCGAACAGGGGCTCGACGTGCTGGGCGGTTCGGCGCGCGGCTTCGTCGCGCCCCCCGGACTGCCGGCGGAGATCACGGCGCGCCTTGTGGACGCCTTCAGAACGATCCTGGTGGATCCCGTCTTCCTGGCGGAGGCGGAGCGGCTGAACCTGCCGATGCGGCCGCTGATAGGTGACGCCTACAGGAGCGCGGTGATGACCGAAGCGGCTGCGGCGAAGGCCCTTTACGAGCGGTCGCCCTGGAGCACGAATCCCTGATGCCACTAACACAGGCAGAAGCTGCGCCGATGCGTCATGTGGTGGTGGTGGACCCGATCCATCCTGATGGAATCCGGCGTCTTCTCGACGCGCCCGGCGTGACGCTGGACCATCCCGGCGATATGGCCGGACCGGATCTCGCCACGCGATTGCGTGATGCCGAGGCGCTGATCGTGCGCGGCAGCGCGGTCGACTCCGCCTTGCTCGCCATCGCGCCGAAGCTCCGCATGGTCTGCCGCCACGGCGTCGGCTACGACCTCGTCGACGTGCCCGCGATGACGCAACGCGGCGTGCTGGTGATGATCACGCCGGAGGCTAATGCGGCCTCGGTGGCCGAGCATGCGCTGATGCTGATGCTGGCCGTCGCTCGGCAGGTGCTGCCGGTGGATGCGGGTGTGCGCCGCGGTGAGTGGCGCGTGCAGGGCCAGTCCCGCACCTTCGAGCTGGGCGGGCGCCGCGTGCTGGTGCTGGGCTTCGGCCGCATCGGCACCCGCGTTGCGCGGCTTTGCGCCGCCTTCGGCATGAAGGTGATGGTGCATGATCCCTTCATGCCGGCCGGCACGATCCGTGGCGCGGGCTATGAGGTGGTGAAGGACCGGAATGCCGGACTTGCGGCCGCCGACATCGTCACCCTGCACCTGCCAGCCAGTGACGCCACGCGCGGCATGGTGGATGCCGCCTTCCTCGCCGCCATGAAGCCGGGAGCCGTGCTGGTGAACACCGCGCGCGGTACGCTGGTGGAAGAGGCGGCGCTGGAGGCGGCGCTGCGCTCCGGCCATCTCGGCGGCGCCGGGCTGGACGTGCTGCGGGTGGAGCCGATGGTGGCGCCGGTGCCGCTGCTGGCGCTGGAGAACCTCGTCGTCACGCCGCATGTCGCCGCCAGCACGGCGGAGGGGCTGCAGCGCATGGCCTGGGATGCCGCCGGGAACGTGCTCGACTTCCTGGCCGGCGATCCGGACCTCGACGCCGTGGTCAATCCGGAGGTGCTGGTGGCACGCTGAGCCGCTCCGCCGCGGGCCTCGTCAGAGGCCCCGGCGCCGGCCGTGCGTCATGAGTCCGATCACGCCCTCCCGTCATAGGATCGGGGGAAGGAAGGCCATGGTGATGTGCCTGGGAAAAGGACGAACAGCACCAGCCGAGGAGGCTGCGCAAAACGTCACCGAGTGATTCGACAGCGAAGGTCACAGCCCGGTTTGAGGCGAGCGCCTCGGCCGCCATCAAGCTCGCGCGGCGGCTACGCCAGACGAGTAGCACGGCAGCCCGTGCGAGCCGCGTGTCCGGAGCCTCGCCGTCCATGATGCGTGAAAGAAGAGGGTTGTGTTACCGTCCAACCGCATGGGCAGGGCCCGTCTGAGGGAGGCCTCGATGGTCATGAGTGGAACCTCCAGGCGGATCGGAAGAAGTCTGGCACGGCGTGAGCCACCGCTTCGCTACGGCTCGGCATCGCGTGCTTTCCATTGGATCACCGTGGCGCTGGTGCTCTCGGCCGCCGGCGTCGGCCTTTGGATCGCCCATGCTCGACCCGATGACGAGGCATTCAAGCTTACCCTCTACAACATCCATGAAAGCATCGGCGTGACGATCTGGGCCGTGACCCTCGCGCGCCTCGCCTGGCGCGTCAGCCATCCACCCCCGCCTCTTCCTGCCGACCTGCCCCGCGCACTGATCTTCGCCGCGCGCGCCAACCACACCGCCTTCTATGTCTGGCTGCTAAGCATGCCGGTGGTCGGCTTCGTTGCCACGAATGCCTGGGGCTTCCCACTCACCTGGTTCGGCCTCGTCCCGCTGCCGGACCCGGTTGGAAAGAACATACCGCTGGCTGAGACCCTGACCTTCATCCACCGCCTGATGGCGTGGAGCTTGGTCGGCATGATCATCCTGCATGTCACCGCGGCATTGTGGCACCAGTTCATCCGCCGCGACGGCACGCTGCGGAAGATGCTCTAGACCCTACCTCGGAAGCCTCGAAGCAAACCTGGCTGGCGGTGTTGGGACCACCAGCCCCCCCGTTCACGCTCTTGCGGGCAGTGTTGTTGTGCTGTGTCCGAGTGCGTTGCGGGCGGTTTGCGCGATTTGTGGGGCGTTGAGGCCGGCGGTGTCGTACTGTTTTTTGGGTGTTTCGTGGTCGATATAGAGGTCGGGCAGGGTGAGGGGGCGGAAGCGCAGGCCGCCGTCGAGCAGTCCGGCATGGGCGAGGTGGTGGGCGACGAGGCTCCCGAAGCCGCCCACCGAGCCCTCCTCGACGGTGAGCAGGACGGCGTGGTTGCGGGCGAGGCGCTCGACGAGTTCGGTGTCGAGCGGCTTGGCAAAGCGCGCATCCGCCACCGTGCAGGACAGCCCCTGGGCGGCGAGTTCGTCGGCCGCGC
>NZ_WWDL01000038.1 GCF_009848505.1 Muricoccus harenae | reverse complement strand
ATGCGCGCCGCACCGAGGCACGCGCCTCGCCTCCTGAGCGCGACGCTCAGTTCCGCCACATCGCTGAACAACGTGCGGAGTTCGTTGCAGCAGGCGCGCCGATCATCAGTGTGGATGCCAAAAAAAAAGGAGCTGGTCGGTAACTTCAGGAATGCCGGCCGGGCGTGGTGCCAGAAGGCCGAGGCCGTGCTGGTGCATGACTGGCCGCAGGATGCGGTGGGTCAAGCGATCCCGCATGGCATTTACGAGCTGACGACAAACCGCGGTCATGTCTGCATCGGCGACTGCTTCGACACGCCGCGCTTTGCCGTCGAGGCGATCAGCGACTGGTGGGAGGCCGAAGGGCGGCGGCGCTTCCCCAAGACCGAGCGCCTTCTTGTTCTTGCTGATGCGGGTGGGTCAAAGAGCTGCCGCTCCCGCGTGTGGAAGGCGCAGTTGCAGGAGCAGCTCTGCGACACCTGCGGTCTCGAGGTCACAGTATGCCATTACCCCAGCGGCTGCTCGAAGTGGAACCCGGTCGAGCACCGGCTCTTCAGCCACATCAGCCTCAACTGGGCCGGTGTGCCGCTGCGTAGCTTCGAGACCATCCGACGCTACATCGCCGGCACCACAACAGTGACCGGGCTCCAAGTCACCACAAGCCTCAAGCGCGGCGGCAACGAGACCGGAGAGAGTGTGTCCGATGACGAAATGCGCCGGCTTCGTCTCTCTCCACACACAGTTTGCCCCGCTTGGAACTACACCCTCTCGCCACGTCCCGCCTAAGATGCTGCATGGCAAGTAGTTCTCTGCCATGCCCTAGGCTCAGGACCATGGAGAGAACGGAGCAAGTCTCGAAGCTGAACGCACACTTGACATCATGGGCAAAAGCGGCCGCCTGCTGACGATCTACAAGCCTGACTTGGTGAGGGCCGGCACCTTCCCCATGACCTCACCCTGGCCCGGTGACGAGGCGGGACTATCCCCACCCCCCTCCCCCGCCTGGCGCTGCCACGTAAGCTCGGATCGGTCTGAAAGGACTGATGGGCAAGGCAGGTCGGATGACGCCAGAACCAACCACCTACCGTCGCTACCGCATTGCCGCGAGATCGTCAGCTGCAAGGTCTGGCTGCATCACGTCGCCAGATTGAGCTGCCACGCTGTTCTTCAAGCGTCCGCTTGCAGGCATCAAATGCAAGCCGCGGCGGATCGTCACCGGGCCTGCAAAGCAACGGGGCGGCCCAGCATACCCCTGCCCGAGCTCCGGCATCGAATGAGCAGGTACCTGAACAACCGTGCCGACAGGCGCTACCGGAGGCGGGCGTGCCAGACGTGGCGGTTCAAATATCCGCAACAGGCTCTGCGGTTCCTCTCAGCGTCCGGCATGAACCATGGACCCATCCATCCTCGCCATCTCATATCTGCGACCACGTACCGCCGCACTTGCGCCGAGGCCTTCAGATCCGGCGGCAGGAAGCGTGCCCTCATGTGACTGCCTGAATGCGTTAAGCTGTCATTATCCGCCTCAACCCGCCTTGCCTCGGTCAAAGTGCCAGGGCGGCCGCGAATGTTCCGACGCAACAAGGACGACCGGCTGACCGCCAGCCTACAGGCTATCGCCTGCGGTAAACTTGGCGGGACGTGAGGTGTTACAAGGCTCAACCGGCCGGCGCTGTGTCGATGGTGAGTTGCCGGTCGTGGCAACAACCCACGACTGCCCAGCGCGGGCAAATGGGGCCGCAAGCGCCTTACTAAGGCTTGCACGGCAACAGGCCGCCCTGCGGTGCCGCACGAAGCCTCCACTTCAGGAGAATCCCATGAAGGCGCGGAATAGGTGGCCAAGCCCGCTTCTCGCGGCGATCATCGCATCAATCAGTCTGATGATTATCGGATTTCGCCAGCAAGAGGCGCCCATGAGGCCTGCCCATGGAGTGGCCAAAGGCGCCATTGCCGTCGGACAGAGTAGACGAACCCCATCTCGTCGGAGTGGCAAGGACCGCGGGCAGAGCGCGGACACTCCCTCCGAAATTCCTGCGCGCGGTTGGTGGGACATCCTGCGCCGCACGTTCCAGCAGGTTTCAGAGGACCGCTTGCTCACCGAGGCTGCAGGCATAACTTTCTACGTTCTGCTTGCCCTGTTCCCGGCACTTAGCGCGCTTGTCTCGCTATACGGCCTATTCGCTAATCCCGATGATATCACCAGCCACCTTGCTGCCCTCTCAGGCGTCGTCCCGGGTGGGGGCATGCAGATCATCGAGGAACAGGTGAAGCGCGTTGCGGCGCAGAGCGGCGGCAGTTTGGGCTTTGGCCTGGTTATCGGGCTAGCGGTCTCGCTCTGGAGCGCGAATGGGGCAACCAAGGCAGCTTTTGACACGCTGAACCTCATTTATGAAGAGCATGAAGAGCGCAGCTTTCTCAAGCGCACCGCGATCACACTGGCTTTCACGCTAGGCGCGATCCTGTTCGCTTTGCTGGCAATCGCGGCGGTGGTGGCGGTGCCTGTGGCCCTCAGCTTTGTCGGTTTCGGCCCAACCGTCGAACTTGTCCTTCGTGTGCTCCGCTGGCCGCTCATGCTTGTCGCGGTCGCTGTCTTGCTGGCTTTTCTTTTCCGTTATGGCCCGAGCCGCGACAAAGCAAAGTGGCGCTGGATTAGTTGGGGCAGTGCCTTCGCGGCCATTGCTTGGCTGCTCGGTTCAGCCGCCTTCTCCTTCTATGTCTCCAACTTCGGCAGCTACAATGAGACCTACGGCTCACTCGGCGCTGTAATCGGCTTCATGACCTGGATCTGGATTTCTTCCACCATCATCCTGGTTGCCGCGGAGCTAGATGCTGAAATGGAGCGCCAGACTGAAAAGGACACGACAGTAGGTTCAGAGCAGCCTATAGGCACTCGCGGAGCGCGCATGGCCGATACGGTGGCGCCAGCTGAACCTTAAGTCTCGGTTTGGGCGAGCCGCAATAGACGCTTTGTGCTGACGATAGACTGCCGTGCAAGCATCCAGCGCATGGGCGCGATAGGTCCATTTCTGAACTAGGTGCCGAACCAGATCCGTCCCCGACCTGTCGGGACGGAAATGGTCCCGTGCCACCTCCATCATACGTATATTCACGCGGCCCGCGCCTGAGGAGTGGTCCTGAGGATCACCCGGACTGCTACCACTCCGTATGACGGGACAGGCACATTTCAGAGCACTCCCCACGAGTTCGTTCACCTTGAGACCACGCGTCCGCTTCACTGCGCTCTTGCCTGGCCGGCATGGACAGGATGAGCTGAATCCCGCTCTTACGCCTGTGCCGAAACTCCTCTAGCAGTCTCCATTCCTGGGCCGGCGCAAGCCCAGTACTCGTCGTGGCGGCACCATCTCCCGCACACTCATCCAGCCACTTGAGGTGGCCCCCAAGCGTTGGACAGTTTGACGGCCTGGATAAGCTCGGTCCTGGTTGTCGTCAGGCCGCCAATTTGTTCGCCTGGTTTGCCCCATAGGCCTCATCGGGGGTCCGCCCCGCCAACGCGCTATGTGGGCGTCCGGCATTGTAGTAGCCGATCCACTTCGTCAGCCCGGCCCGCAGTTCCGAGCCGGTCTCGAAGGCGTGCAGGTAGACGCACTCATACTTCAGGCTGCGCCACAGCCGTTCGATGAAGACATTATCCATCCACCGGCCGCGGCCGTCCATTGAGATGCGCACCCCCGCCTGTTGCAGCACCCCGGTGAAGCGCGGCGAGGTGAATTGGCTGCCCTGGTCGCTGTTGAAGATCTCCGGCCGCCCGAACCGGGCCAGGGCCTCTTCCAACGCCTCGAGGCAGAACTCTACATCCATGGTGTTCGACACCCGCCAGCTCAGCACTCTCCGCGTCGCCCAGTCCATCACCGCGACCAGGTAGAGGAAGCCGCGCCGCATTGGCAGGTAGGTGATGTCCGTGCACCAGACCTGGTTTGGCCGATCGATCACCAACTCCCGCAGCAGGTAGGGGAAGACCCGGTGCTCGGGGTTCGGCACCGTGGTCCGCGGCCGCTGGTAGATCGGCGTCAGGCCCATCTAGGCCATCAGCCTCCGGATAGGTTTGCGTCCGACCTCGTAGCCTTCCCGGCACAGGTGCCGTGCCATCTGCCACAAGCCATACCAGGGCGTCTCCAGGAACTGCGCGTCGATCCTCCGCATCAACTCCAGGTTCAGCGGCGTCTCTTCGGCAGGCCGGTGGTAGAACCCCGATCGGCTGATCAAGACCAGCTCGCACTGCCGCACGATCGACAGCTGCGGGTGATCGGGCTCGATCATCTGCCGTCGTCGCTCCAGGCTCATCGTCCGGACGCTTTCGCCAAAAAATCCCGCTCCACCACCAGCTGCCCAATCTTGGCATGCAGCTTCTCGACATCCGCCTCTGCCGCCTTCGCGCTCTCCTCGGCCGCTGACTTGCCGGAAAACACCGCGGCCAGCCCTTCCATCGCCTGCCGCTTCCAATCCCCCACCATCGTCTGGTGAATGCCGTGCTTCGCCGCCAATTGCGCCGTCGTCAGCTCACCCCGCAGCGCCTCAAGCGCCACCTTCGCCTTGAAATCCGCCGAATACCGCGTCCGCTTACCCGTCATCCGGGTCCGTCCTTCTCTCAGGCAGACCGAGCTTAACCGCCTGTCCAAAATCCGGGGACCACCTCAACTGAAGGTTGAGCCGAGAACACCGACCAGAGCTTACCGGAACTGCTCACCGTCTGATCCGACCTGTCGCGCAGTCGTGATGCCCACCTAGAGCACGCTCCGGAGAGTCGCCAACGACAATATGCGTAATGGCGGAAGATTCTTCCCTGCACATGCCACCCTGGCACCCGCAGCACTCTGGCCGAGCTCTCTCATGCCCACGGCCCATCGGGAATTGATATGGCTACCAGTCCACAATCATATTTCCGCTCTGGCCAGGGCCCTGGTACGTCCTCCGCCGAACGTGGAGGAAACGGTGTCGGCATCAGAGCATCGGCCAGCCTTCGCATCCCTGATGGAGGGAGTGCGCATTCTTGACCTGTCACGACTGGTGGCCGGGAACGTGCTGACCGCCGCCCTCGCGGATCTCGGGGCGGAGGTCATCAAGATCGAGGCTCCAGGCCATGGAGATGAGCTGCGGGCATGGCGGACCGAGGGGGTCTCCACCCATTGTAAAGCCTATGGACGGGGTAAGCGCAGCCTGTCGGTTGATCTTCGCTCGCCGCGTGGCAAGGAATTGCTGCTGGACCTCGCCGCTCATTCCCATGCACATATAGAAAATTGTCGCCCTGGCACGCTGGAGAGAATGGGGATTGGCCCTGATGGGCTCCATGCGCGGAACTCGCAACTGATCATCGCGCGCATCTCCGGCTGGGGGCAGACGGGCCCGTGGCGCCACAAGCCAGGCTTCGGTTCCCTGGTGGAGGCGCTTTCGGGCTTCGCGGCCATGAACGGCTTCCCAGACCGGGAGCCGGTGCTGCCAACCCTGCCGCTGGCCGACAGCGTGACGGGGCTCTACGGCGCAGTCGGCATTACCGCGGCGCTGCGCCAGGCGGAGCGCACCGGATTGGGCCGGGTGCTGGATCTGGCGCTCTCCGACGGAGTGCTCTCCGTGCTCGGCCCCTTGGCGCTTGACCACCAGGTGAGTGGCCGGGCGCCGCTCCGCCAGGGAAGCCGTGCGCCGAGCCATGCGCCACGCAACGTCTATCGCACCGCGGACGACCGCTGGATCGCGCTCTCGGCCGGGATCCAGGGCTCAGTTGAGCGGCTTTTCGTCGCGCTTGGCCAGTCGGCCTTGATCCGCGATCCACGCTTCTCCAGCCCGGAGGCACGGCAGGCGAATGTGGACGCGCTGGACGCCATCATCGGCGGCGCGATCGCGACGCAAAACCTCGCGGAGAATCTTGCCCTGTTCGAGGCCGCAGATGTGACGGCCGGCGCGGTTCTGGACGCCACGGAGTTGCGGGACCACCCTTACATTCGTGAGCGGGGCGCCATTCTGGACCTGCCCGATGCCGAGTTGGGCCGCGCGGCGGTTCATGCGCCGCCGATCCGCTTTGAGGACGGCGCAGCACCCGCCGTTACCATGCCGGCGCCCGCATCGGGCGAGCACAGCGCTACGCTGCTGCGCGAGGTGCTGGCTCTCTCCAAGTCCGAAATCCAATCGCTGCTGGCCGAAGGCGTGATCACCGGGCCCGGCAGCAAGACCGCAGGAAACCATGCTGCATGACCAAGCCCGCTGTGCCCCGTTGGCGCTCGCTCCTCTTCGTGCCCGCGCATGTGGAGCGCTTCATCGCCCGCGCGCATGAGCGCGGCGCGGATGGCGTGATCCTGGATCTGGAGGATGCGGTTCCCGCCGCAGAGAAGCCGGCCGCGCGTGCAATGCTCAGAGACTCCGTCGCCAGCATCACGTGCAACGGCACGGCGGCAATGGTCCGGGTGAACCACAGCCTACGGCATATCGGGCAGGACCTGGAGGCCGCTGTGCTGCCGGGCCTGACGGCCCTGGTGCTGCCAAAGGTCGAGGATACGGGCTTCGTCCGCGACGTGGCCGATGCTGTGGCGGAACTGGAGGTGGAGCGGGAGCTGCAACCCGGCGGAATCAGGCTGATCCTGCAGGTGGAGACGCCCGGAGCCCTGTTCGTGCTGCCGGCGATTGCAGGGGCTCATCCGCGTGTCGCGGCCATGACGCTGGGGCCGGAAGACTACTCCGCCGCCATTGGCGGCGTGCCGGAACCCGATACGCTGCTCACCCCGAATTATGCCGTGCTCTGCGCGGCACGCGCGGCGGGAATCCTGCCGCTCGGCTTCGTCGGGAGCATCGGCGCCTATTCCGATATCGCGGCCTTTGCCGAAATGGCACGGCGCGCACGTCGCCTGGGTTTCCGCGGCGCGTTGATCGTGCATCCGTCGCAGGTTGGGCCTCTGAACGAAGCCTTTGCTCCGACAGCGGAGGAGCTGGACTGGGCCCGCCGCGTGGTGGCAGGTGATGCTGCGGCTCGGGCAGAGGGACGCGGCGCCTTCCAGATCGACGGTAAAATGGTGGATCCGCCCGTGGTTCGACGTGCGGAGGAGATCCTGGTGCTGGCAGGATAGTGGCCGTGGCGGGTCAGGCCGCTATCGCCAGGCCGCCCTGCATAAGAGCGAGGAGGAAGCCATGAACATGGAGATCCGACGCCGCGGCCTGCTCACGGCAGCTGCCGTCCTGGCCTTGCCGCTGCCCGTCGCAGGGGCCCAAGGCGCCTCGCCACAGCGGGCCGTTCGCATCGTGCTACCCTATGCGCCGGGCGGCAGCACGGATGCGTCGGCAAGGCTGATCGCCACGCCCATGACGCAGTCACTCAGCCAGCCTGTGGTGGTGGAGAACCGGCCGGGCGCGAAGGGGACAATCGGCGCCGCCGAGGTCGCCCGGGCCCCGAAGGATAGATACACCCTGCTGGTGGATGCCGCAGCCCATGGATCGAACCATGCGCTCTATCGGAACCTGCCTTTCGACTACGCGCGCGACTTTGCGCCGATCGCGCAGCTGACCGTGTCGCCACAGATCCTGGCCGTGCATCCGTCGCTGCCCGTGAACAACGTGCCGGAACTGGTAGCGCTCGCGAAGAAGCAGCCAGGGACGCTCTCCTACGGCACTCCGGGCAATGGATCGGCGGGGCATCTCGCCTGTGCCTCGCTAGCTTGGCATGCGGGGATGGATGTCACGCAGGTCGCCTATCGCGGCGGCGGCCCAGCGGTGCAGGACCTCCTGGCTAACCAGATCAGCTTCACCTTCGCCTCGGTCACGGCGGTGTTGGCCCTGGTGCAGGATGGAAAACTTCGTCCGCTGGCCGTCTCGAGCCTGTCCCGCATCGCGCCGTTGCCGGAGATTCCGGCGATCTCGGAGACCTATCCAGGCTTTGACATCTATGAATGTGGCCGGGCTTTATGCCCCGGCGGGGACGCCCGGTGCTGTGCTTGACCGTGCCGGTGAGGTGGCGCGGGCTGCGCTCGCGCTACCAGAGGTGCGGCAACGGCTCGACCAGCTGGGCGCCAGACCGTGGCAAGCAGTCGGCAGGATTTTACGACTTGGCTGGCGCAGCACCGCGCCCGGATAAGCGAGTTCGTGCAGGCGGCCGCGATCAAGCCGGACTGAATTGAGAGGGCCCAGGGTTGGGGCGGATGTCCCAGCTCTGCTGTCCGCGCCAGAGGAAAGGTGGCGATGCTTCTGCGTCCGTCAGAAGCTCCGCTCATTTGCCTGTTTGAGAATGCCTATCTTGGTTGGATGAGGGCTCGGCCTCAACCTGAAGAGGCGAGATGTGGACCAAGGAGCATCGGGCGTGGCAAGTTCCCTCCGAACGGCAGCGTTCCCGAAGGATCTGGCGAACGCGGGGTGGGGCATGGTTCGCCCCTTGTTGCCCGTTCAGGCGGGCGGGACCGGTCACCGGCAGTGAATCGACGGATGGTGCTGAACACGATCCGCCAGCTGGCCCGGACCGAGTGCGGCTGGCCAGGGCCACTTGCATCGTGCGGCACCAATCTGCGCGCGAGCGTCGTGTGTCGCCGATGACGTGCTTCCAATATGCGATGCCGGCCTCGACCAAGACTCCAGCGGAGTACGCACCACGGATGTTCTCAGCTGTGAACTTCTGACCTCGCTCTTGGTTCCCATTCTACCCTCGCTGTTCAGGACAGGCATAGAATCGCCGCGAACCAATGGCCACGGTGGAATTCTAGCAGCCTGCGATAGCGATCCACCTCCACAGAAAGGCTAAAGACCGTTGGAAATATCCGCCGGGCCGCGGTCCTTCTACACCGCCTCCGCGTTAAGGGACTGATGATGCGCATGAGGATTGCAGCGCCCTTACTGATGATCTTGCTCGCCATGGCGGCTTGCGAGGACGCAGATATCAAGAGGGAGCGTGAGCAGGCGGCGCGAGGCGAGGCGCAGGCTGCAGCCGCCGTGAAGGCGTCTGAGGAGCGGCTGCGCTCGACACTCCGAAACATCACCCCGGGTGCCAAGCTCAGGGGCGTGATCGTCCACAGGCAGGCCCTGGGCGGTTATGCGGTCTGCGGGCAAGTGAATCTCACAGGTGCGCGCGAGGACCCGTATATTCCGTTCGTGTCGGTCGTCAGCCCGAACATGGACCGGATCGAGCAATTCGTCGCTTCCAGCAGCGCGGAAGCCACACGCACTTACGTGGAAACAACCACCCGATGCTACGATGAGGGCGGACCGACCTCTGTCCGGTCCGTCGTGCCCCTGCCGCCCGTGCCAGACACTTCGGCCTCTGGAGCAGGAGGAACGACACCTCCGCGGCTGCCAGCACCTGCACCGTCTGTGGCCGAGGTGGCGCCACCTCCAACCTTGCCGCCGGCGTCCACCGGCAGCATGCCCTCACAGGGCTCGGTTACAACGACTCTGGCGCACCCGGTCAATCTCCGCAGCAACCCAGCCGGCGGTGGAACAGTTCTGCGCGTCGTCCCGAGAGGGACAAGGCTCAGGGTCTTCGCGGAGGCGCCGGGCGGCTGGTACCAGGTCGGTGAAGCCGAGCCAGTGGGATGGATTCACGGCTCGATGCTCGAACGCTGAGGGGGACAGCCGAAACCGGCATCCCCACAACGGGCGGGAGGCCTCGCGGATTGAAGGAGCTGCAGCGCCCGCTGCCGAACCGGATGCTCCAGCCCGCGGTTCCAATCCTGATCTCGGTTGGCATCCCGCCCCCCCTGCGGGGAATGCGGGCGAGGCGGGTGCGGATTGCCTCTCACGCAGACGCTCCGCCGAGGCTGTCTAAACTTTGGGATGGACGCCCAATAGGACCTAAAGGAGGCGCCACGAGGCTGACGAGCCAGCCGGGGGTGACACCCTCCTTACACCCGACTAGAAGGGTGGGATGCCTGCCCACCACAGCCTTCACGTCGCGCTGACAGGCGAGCTGTGCGACTTCGTGTCCCGGCTCGTCGCCTCCGGCCGATACCAGAGCTCGAGCGAGGTGGTCCGCGCCGCCCTGCGCCTGCTCGAACGCGCCGAGGCGGAGCCGATCCTCCCGCGCCAAGCCGATGTTCCCAGCCTTTGCACGAGCGGTGACGATGGACCGCGCGCCGGTTAGCAAGTCCCGTGTTTGCCAGCTGAACCCGGGCCGTCTCGCCGAACTGGTCCTGGAGAGCGCGACGGACTTCGCGATCTTCACGGCTGACCTCGATGGGGTCATCACGAGCTGGAACGGCGCGGCCGAGCGCGTGATGGGCTGGTCCGAGGCCGAGGCGGTTGGCCAGCATGCCTGCATCATCTTTACACCTGAGGATCAGGCGAAGGACGCCTGCGACCTCGAGATGGCGCAGGCGGGGGCCACTGGCTGCGCCACGGACGAGCGCTGGCACCGCCGGAAGGATGGTTCCCGTTTCTGGGGGGCGGGCTCCATGACCCGGCTCGAGGACGAGGCGGGGGAGCATATCGGTTACTGCAAGATCGTCCGGGACCGCACCGAGCGGCACGAGGCCGGTCAGCGGCTCGAAGCTGGCAAGGTGCTGCTGAACAACGTCCTGGAGAGCAATCCTGACTGCCTGAAGCTCCTCGACCTCGACGGGCGGGTGACCTTCATGAACGGCCTCGGCCTGAAGCTGATGGAGATCGCTGACCTTCCGGCTATCAACGGCAGGCCTTGGATATCCCTGTGGCCTCAGAACGAGCAGAGCAAGGTTGAACACGCCCTGGCCGAGGCAAGTGCCGGTCGGGTAGGCCGGTTCCAGGGCTTCTGCCCGACCGCCAAGGGGACGCCGAAGTGGTGGGACGTGCAGGTGACCTCGGTTCCGGGCAGCGAGGGACAGCCCGGGCTGCTGCTGGCTTCCTCCCGTGACGTCACCGAGCTCGAGACGACGCAGTCAGCTCTGCGCCGCAGTGAGGAGCGGCTTCGAACTGCGCTCTCCATATCGACGGTCGGCGTGGTGTTCTGGGGCCCTGGTTTCGGCCTCACGGAGGTGAACGACGCCTTCCTGCGGATGACCGGCTACCGCCGCGAGGAGGTGATCGGCAAAACCTGGCAGGAGCTGACCCCGCCGGAGTTCTACCCGCCATCCCTGAAGGCGGTCGCGGAGGTGACCACCATCGGTGAGGCCACGCCTTACGAAAAGCAATACTTCCGCAAGGATGGCTCGCGCTGGTGGGGGCTTTTCGCACCGCGCAGGGTCGGTGAGGAGGTGGTCGAATTTGTCCTGGACGTCACGGGCCGCCGGGAGGCCGAGCAGGCCCTGCGCGAGAGCGAGGCGCGGTTCCGCCACATGGCTGACAGCGCTCCAGCGCTGATCTGGATGACGGACGAGGCCGGTCAGGTCACGTTCGCCAACATGCATTACGATCACATGTTTGGGCTCCCTGCGGCGGAGATGTTGGGAGACGGTTGGGCCAGCATCGTCCTGCCCGAGGATCTAGAACGGCACACCGCCACCTTCCTCGCGGCCTTCGACGAACGGAGACCATTCCACACGGAGACCCGCGTGCGGGACCGGCATGGCGAGGTTCGGTGGCTGCGCTGTGAGGGCGTGCCGCGCGCAGACGACGCAGGCACCTTCCTCGGCTACACCGGCTGCAACGTGGACATCACCGAAGCCCGTCTCGCGGCCGAGGAGCTGGAGCGCCTGGTTACCGAGCGCACGGCCGAGCTGATGGCGGCCGAGGAGACCCTGCGCCAGTCCCAGAAGCTAGAGGCCGTGGGCCAACTCACAGGCGGAGTGGCACATGACTTCAACAACCTTCTGACGATCATCCAGTCCTCAGCAGATTTGCTCGGCCGCCCGGGCCTCCCGGAGGAGAGGCGGCAGCGCTATGTCGACGCGATCTCGGACACAGCCACCCGGGCAGCGAAGCTTACGGGGCAGCTCCTCGCCTTCGCGCGGCGCCAACCTCTCAAGCCCGAGGTGTTCATCGTGGGTGAGCGGGTGGGGGCCATCACGGATCTCATCCGTCCCCTGGTCGGGGCGCGCATCGCGATCGAGACCGTGATCGCATGCCGGGGCCGCGCCGTAGAGGCCGACCCGAACCAGTTCGAGACGGCCCTGGTCAACCTTACGGTCAATGCTCGTGACGCAATGGACGGCGAGGGCCGCCTGACCCTCAGGACTTGGCTGGCCTCAGAGGTACCTCCGTCCCGTGGTCACAAGGGCACCCGAAGCGAGTTCGTGGCGGTTTCTGTGTCCGATACCGGAGTAGGCATCAAGCCCGAGTTGTTAGGCAGGATTTTCGAGCCCTTCTTCACGACCAAGGAGGTCGGCAAAGGAACGGGTCTCGGCCTCAGCCAGGTTTACGGTTTCGCCAAGCAGTCCGGTGGGGAACTCCATGTCGAGAGTGAGGTGGGGCGGGGTACGACCTTCACGCTGTATCTCCCGCAGGCTCAGGCCAAACCGACGAGCCAGCCCACGGTACCGAGCGCGGGAGCGGGACTGGCTGAACAGGGGCGCAGGAACGTGTTGCTCGTCGAGGACAACACCCAGGTTGGCGAGTTCGCCAAGCAGTTGCTGGAGGATCTCGGCTACACCGCGACATGGGCGCCCAGCGCGCAGGCCGCGTTGCGGATCCTCGAAGAGGATGCAAGCCGTTTTGACGCCGTCTTCTCGGATGTGGTCATGCCCGGCATGAGCGGGGTGGAGCTCGGTCAGGTGATCCGGCGCCGGTGGCCTAAGCTGCGCATTATCCTGACCAGCGGCTATAGCCACGTGCTCGCGAAGGGTGGTGCCCGGGGCTTCGAGCTGCTGCACAAGCCTTATTCGGTTGAGGGCCTGTCAAAGGCGCTGCGGCCGGGCCGGTGACGCAGGGTCATGTCGGAGTGCCAGCCTCGGCTCATCCCAAAGGGACGGGCGAACGTGGGGTGACTGCTGACCCGGCATTGGCGCAACTCGCCTTCGCCGCGTCCACACCGGCGGATTCTGTGCTTGCGCCTCCCATTGCCGCACTGAGGTAAGCCAAGTCCCGCAGGCAACTTCCCGTGGTGACGAAAGCGCTGACCGAACAACCGGCGCTGGCGGCGCAGAAGCCACTGCAGGGAAGCGGCCGGACGCTACACTTCAACACCCAGTGTCGGGCTGGCCGGCTCGCTTAGCTATGGCTACGTTCCAGGCGGCTCAGGCGGCCGGGGCGACGATCACCCAGGCCCAGCCGCGCAGTAGGAACGGACAGGGTCCCCCAGTCGCCCGGCTTCGGATGAACGCCTGCCGCATTGTCGTTCTCAGAAGTACACTCAACATGTTGCGTCTGATTGGCGCCCTAGTGGAGGAGCACTAAGCCTGAGGGGTGCTGGGAAGTCAGAATTCCAAGACAGGCGCTGAGCTATTCCTCGTCGAGCGTAAACCCGACCTTCAGCGTTACCTGATAGTGTGCGACCTTTCCCTCTGCCACCTCGCCACGCACCTGGACCACCTCGAACCACCGGATGTTCCGCACGGTCGCGCTGGCCCTTGCGATTGCGTTCTCAATAGCATCAGAGACACTCTCGCCGGAGGTCCCGACAAGCTCGATAAGCTTGTAGACGTGCTCTGCCATCTAGGCTGCTCCTTCGGCTCATGCCTGCAAGCGGTCGGTAGAGCTCTCCAACTCGCGTAAGACTTCCACCAATTCGCTGGGTTCAAAGGGCTTTGTAAGGGAGCGCTCCCAGGACTTCATGGTTCGCCTGAGCCAGTGCTCATAGTGGCCGCTGATGTACACGATCGCGAGGTCCGAGTTCATCTCGAGTGCGCGTTCGGCGACATCGAAGCCATCCATGCGGGCATGGAGGTTAATATCCGTGACGACAGCCATGCATTCTGGTGTCGAGCTGACCAGCAGGAGCGCCTTGTTCGGACAATCGGCGTCCAGCACCCTTACACCCGCATGCCCGAGCGTATGGACCAGGATCTCACGGACGGCCGAATCGTCCTCGACCAGGATGACCACGCTCATGCCCGGACTCATCATGTTCTGTCGGCAGGAACGCCGCTCGGTGCGGTCAACTAGCGCAGGTTATCAACGTGGCATCAACACAATCGCTGGAGGTCATGGCGATGACTCCCACAGTTGCACCCCAGCCCCACACCCATTCCCCACGATGAACTCGAACCCTGTGTCCACGCAGGAAACGCGGATGGCGCGAAGTTCTTTGCGTGAGGGGTCCGGGTGCCCCGCTCCAACTTCCCAGTGCCGTCCGGTGTACCTTTGCTCTCTTGGCAAGCCGCGTGCGCCGCAGGGCCACCCACCAAGGCCGAGCCTCCGGCGGCTTAGCGACTTCTTATTATTGCGTTATGAAACAGAGCATAAAGGACCCATGCTGCACTGCAAAAATGACTTGCATGACCGGCTCCACAGCCATATTGTGCAGCGCAGCAATTCGGCATTCCCGGGTTGCTGCTTTCTTGGACGTTTCCTCCCTAAACTCGGCGGCGCCTCACGGTGCCGCCTTCTTTTTGCCAATTGGATGAGATCCAGCACGCTTCGCCCGAGCGGGGCGGCTCTCAGGGTGGCGAGGCACCATCCGTGTTCAAAAACCTGTGGAGCAACACCGGTACAAGTTGCCTTCCTTCATGGGATGCCTGCACCGCAGACGCCGACTGGGCTTCCGCTTATGCCCGACAAGCCAAGCTACCCTTGGCGGGCAGACTCCCTCTGCGGCCCGGCGCATCTCGTTTTGCGCCGACGGCGTTATTCTGGATCAAGCCTCTCCCGTTCAGCGTCCTGATCCGAGAGCCTGCGGCACCGGGAGCTCAGGAGAGAATGAAGCGCGTGGTCTCATTTGTCCTCGTACTGGTCCTGGCCTGGGTCCTTGCAGTGGCAGCCCTGTGGTGGTTCCAGGAACGGACATTGTTTCCCGCGGGCGGTGGCGCCCTTGGCGAGCCGATACCGGGCTCCCGCTTCTCTGCCCAGGCGACCAGCACGGCGGATGGGCTGCGCCTGCAGTTCTGGGCCTCCGAGCCCGGGCCCGGGATGCCCGTGATCCTCTACCTGCACGGCAATGGCGGGCATGCCGGGCACCGCGAGCAAGCCATGCGTCCCTTCGCCGCCGCAGGCTATGGTGTCGTGCTGGCCGAGTACCGGGGCTACGGCGGCAACCCCGGCCTGCCAACCGAAAGAGGATTAATCACCGACGCCCGGGCTCAGGCGGATTGGGCGTCGGCGCGCTGGCCGGGCTCGCCCCTCTTGGTTTGGGGTGAGAGCGTCGGTACCGGTGTCGCGGTGGCATTGGCCTCGGAGCGGCAGGTGGCGGGGGTGCTGCTGGACTCCCCCTTCACCTCGGTGCGTCAGCTCGCGGCGGATGCCTTCCGCTGGGCACCTGTTCGGCTGCTCCTGCGCCATCCCTTCGACAGCTTGGCACGCCTGCCACGCGTACGGGCTCCCGTCTTCGTGCTGCATGGCGAGCGAGACGGCATCGTCCCCGTGGAGCACGGCCACAGAATTCTAGCGGAGGCGCCCTGCCCCGCAGGTGGGGCCTTCCTGCCAGAGGTCGGGCATCCGGCGCTGCTGGCGGATCAGGGCACGGTCGCCAGACAGGCGGCCATGGGCTTTCTAACCCGCTTGCGCGCCGAGGCGACCCGTTGCGCGGAGAATGCAGCCGGGTCCCTGGCGGGCTCTTAACGAGAGAAGCCGAGCGGCTACCGCCCGGGGGTCACCACGCGGTCAATCCTCGCCATGTGCGACGTTCAGCATCCAACCGCAAGCCTTGCCGCGGACGGCATTCGGATCGTGGTGCTCGCGCTTACGGTCCGGACGCGGCTATTTTGGTGCCCGCTGCCTCTCCACGAAATCGGCAACACCATCCTGTGCGGCAGCAGCCACGGCCTCGACGGCACCCAGAACCTGGCTGGGCACGAGGTGATGAACCATGTGCCCGGCTCCTTCCACAATCTGGAGGTCACTGCCTCTGATCCTGGCGTGAAGACGTTCCGCCGAGCGCTTGAACACCACCTTGTCGCCGTCCCCAGCCATGATGACCACCGGCATGGACAGGTTCCCATAGCCGCGCCGCAGGCTCAGAGCGCCTGGGATCATCAAGGCCCCGTCCATGGACGTGGCGCGGATCTGTGAAGGCCGCAGCGACATCGCTGGGGAGTATTCCTCGTGGAAGCGGAAGGGAACCTGGGCAGGGGAGAACAGCACCCGCTTCAGCAGCGGTGTCGTCAGCCAGCCAAACAGAGGCGAGACGGTGTAGCGCAGAATGTCTCCGACAACGGGCATCGCTCCGAGGGCTACCAGCAAAACATCTGGACGTAGTGTCCAGAAGTAGTAGCCGGACAGTAGCACGAGGCCTGCCGTTTCGGCCGAATGCCGCTCGGCGAGTGCCAGGGCCACGATGGCTCCCCACGAATGTCCGACCACGATTGGCCGTTCAACGCCCAGTTGGCGGAGCGCCTTGCGAAGCAGATCTGCCTGCTTCTTGGCCGTCCACAGCCGCCTCCGCGGGCGTTCGCTGTAGCCGAAGCCGGGGCGGTCGAAGATGATGACCCGGTGATTCTTCAGCAGCAGCTCGGCGACACCGCTGGTGTTGTAATCATCACCTGTCACCATGTTCCCATGGATCAGGACAACCGGGCTTCCTGTGCCCCGATCACTGTAATGCAGGCGAACTCCATCCACTTCGATGAAGGAGCCTTCGGGTGGGTGCCTGCATTCCGCCCGACGCGCGGCGACGTGGTTGAGCAGGGCAAGCGCACCGAGTGCACCAGCGACCCATGCCAGGGTCCGTCCATGGCGCCGAGCGCCTCCGGATCTGCCGAAGAGGTACATCGTTATCCTTTGATGCGCGGGAAGGTGGTCGACCCACCACGCAATGTGCAGGCTTCCGAACGCGTCGCCCGACCCGTTGTTGCTCTGCAAGACGGGGTAGTGAAGCAGGATGTCTCTTCGGGTGTCCCGCTGAACCGATGAACGAACGCTGCCTTCTATGTATGACCACTTCCCTCGATCTGGCGGGCCCGGTGCCAGAACTCCAGGTCACGGCCTTCAGGCCGCCCCTCCTCCTCCCAGAGGAAGTATGCCCGCAGCTGAATCTGCCTCTCTACGTCAGCTCCTTCATGGGCAGGTGACTCTACCTGCTGTGCACGGGGTTCCTCGGCACCATACTCCCGGTATGCCGCCAGGGCGCGATCCAAATGCTCGTCATCCACCCAGGCGACGACCAGAATGCCGCCCTTTCGGCTACCTTCCTGGTATGCGCGCAGGGCCGCCTCCGGCAATCCGAGTTCGGACAAGGGCGCCTCCTGGGTGTCATCCTGCGCCGAGCGGGCGTCATTTCCCTCGGCATCTGCCGCGTGAACCTGGACTTGCTCCCGCGGAATGGCGAATTCCTGGACCAGGTGCTCAACTACCAGATCCGCCTCGCGACGCCTCCCGAACAGCCCGGTGACGATGCTTGTCATGGCTGACCTCCCTGCCTTGTTGCCATCCCACATAGGGTGCCAAGCCGCCGGGCGCGATGCTTGGCGGAAGACATTTGGGATGGAGTTGTTCCTAGTTGCCGAGGTCTGTCGCCGGGCCTTCCGAGCCCAGGGCGCGTTCGCCGCCCCTCACGGCAACCGGCGGGATGGTGCCGTTCATGCTACTGCTTTGGATCACGGTCGGCGTTCCCGCTTCTTCGATGTTGACCGGACTCACGGCCGGCTCGCCCGCGTTGTGGCGGCAAGGGGCGTACCTTCCCTCCCCTACTGTCTTGCGGTCTTCGCGCCAGGAGGCGGCACTCCGCCCATCCAAGTAGCCGCTAAGGATGGGGTCCGCCCTGGCGATCAGTCTTGCGGCTAGCCACCACGCGTGCGGCAGCGAGCAACGGCGCAACACCTCCGCCGTCGTTGCCACAAATGTCTTGAACGAGTGAAACCCACAATGAAGCCTGGCGCTCCCTGCCTAGCTATCCTCTGGAGCAGAGCATCATGGGCATCATCTGGACTATCATTATTGGCCTGCTGGCGGGCATCGTCGCCAAACTGCTGATGCCGGGTCGCGATCCCGGTGGCTTCATCATCACCACGATCCTCGGCATCATTGGCGCTGTAGTCGCGACCTATCTCGGCCAAGCCCTTGGCTGGTATCGGGCTGATGAAGGAGCCGGCTTTATCGGGGCGGTGGTCGGAGCAATCATCGTGTTGGTGATCTATCGCCTCGTCGTGGGGCGCCGGGCGGCCTGAGGGTCGTCCTCGGAACCTAGACTCACCCCCGGGAAGCGCGCTTCGCGATGGGGCCGGGAATGGGGTTTCTGCTGCAAGAGCTCCGAACGATTCGCCGGTGCAGCCCACTGCACTTTCGCAGCGGGCTGCACCGGGAACTCAGCACTGGATTGCGGCCAGTGGCACCTCGTTCAGCAGCTGGGCGTCACAAAGGACCTGCAAGTACGCCCCCTCCATCACACAATGGAAGAAACGGGCCATGCGGGTCCGGCGCGAAGATCCCGGAGGACCCGTGCAAGGTTCTTGCCGACGCACCCTAGCGCCTCTTCCCAGGGAAGCACGGCGAAGCGGTCGAACTCCGGAATCCAGCCGCCGCCCGACAGGCGCATGAAGGAGGTGCAGCGCAGCGTCGTTGGATCGGGCATCGCATCAGTCCGCCATGCGAAGACGGCGAGGTCCTTGCCCCGCAGATAAGTGTGCACGCCAAGATCAACCAGTTCCGCAGGTACAACGCTCAGACCTGTCTCCTCCCGAAGCTCTCTCGCAGCAGCCTCGGCGAAGGGCTCGCCAGGGAAGGCAACTCCCTTGGGAATGTCCCAGAGAACCGAACGTGTCGCATGGCCGAGGAGTACATGCGGCCCATCACTCACCACGACCCCACAGCTGGTCCGATGTGGTCGGGCGGGCTTCCCAGGCATCGGCCTCTCCGTTCTACCGAGAAAGCGCGGGGCGCGGTGGCGCAGCGGCTTCGCAAGGAATGCTCCCGATCATGCGTGCCGGTGTGTCGCCTGCAGCCGAAGCCGTGGACCGCTCATGGGAGGGTGCTTCCAGGACTCCATGCGTCGTGTGCACATCGGTCTCGCGCTGGGCTGCGGTCGCCCTAGCCCGCGACCAGCACAACCGTTTCTCCCATGACGACCTCCGGTTCCTGATAGGCCAGCTCGGCGAGTTGCTCCCGCATGATGGACAGGACCTCCTCATGCGCACCCACCGCGTTCTCTCGCCGGTCGAAGAGGGTGAAGGAGATGGCCTGGTTGGGATCCTCCTCGTCCCGGAAGGCATAGAAGCCGCGAAATCCCTCCGCCTGGGTGATGGCGGGAAGCGTGTGCTCGCTCACCAGTGAGTGCATGGTTTCGGTCTGCCCGGGAAGGCCCTGGTAGTGCCGGATCACGGCGAACAAGGCGTCGTGGCGATCCTTCTGCTGTTCCTGCGGCTCCGGAACCGCTTGAAAGGCGGCCTCCCCGCCCAGCACCTCTGGCGCCCCCGCCACGAGGTCCCGCATATGCACCCCGCTCCATTCACGGATGCGGCCATCCGCCTCCCTGGCACTTTCGCCATCGTCGAAGATGCTGACGGAGCATGCGGCATCGCCCTGCTCGGCCACGAAAACGCAGTAGCCCCGGAACCCAGGCCTTCCTTGGACTAACGGCACCACATGATCGCGAATGCGCAGAGCGAGGTCCTTCCCGGACCCCGCCAGGTGGCTCTTGCTGATCATGACATGCACGGCCATCGCCTCCCGCATCTCCTGCCCGCCGGCGGAGGTCGGCCCTCCTGGCGCACCGAGCGGGCAGCAAGGGCCCCGCCCCCGGAGGCAGCTGCCGGAATGAACGAGCGTTTGGCAATTGGGGTTGCGCCCTGCCTCACCCAGTGAGCAAACGGGACGACTCCTGCAGGCGTGGTGGCCCCAGCGCCCCTGCCTCGAACCTCCATTGGGGCCGCGGCAGCCGTCCCAGCCCCACGCCAGATTTGCGCGCATCTCGCGCCCTCCGACGAGGATCTCGCCGAGGCTCAGAAGCAGGTATTGTTGAGGTGAGGATCCCAATCGCCGGACTTCTATGGCTGATGGAAACCGGACATGCGCAGGAGCCGCGCTGACAGATTCTCCAGCGGATTTTCCGGCCCCTGACGAGCGACCACATCCTATCAATTAGCGGCTGTGTATCCCCAGGTTTTGCCGCCGGCCTAGGCGCCGTCCGAAACACCGGCACAGGTGACACCACTCCCGACATTGTTACTGGAGCATTTAACACGCGATACCACAGACGCTTCAGCCAAGTCGTATCCCGCATCGCGCGAGGGTAGATCAGGGAGGACATCCAGTGCTCGAACTGAAGAAGCAACCTGAAAAACCAGTCCGCGAACGGATCGACATTACCGACGATTACGACATCCGGGAGTGGGCCAAAAGGCTTGGGGTGACCGAACTTGATGTCGCAATCGCGGTCCGTCACGCAGGACCACGGGTGGCGGATGTAGCCATGGCGCTGGGCCTACCTCGGCCCTGAAACGGCACGCGCTAGATGGTAGCGGTTCGCTCTGCTCGCATGCAAGGCGACTGGTGAGCGTACCGCGAAAGCAGGGTTTGATCATCATTTACGTCGGGTGGCTCTTCGCCGCTCAGCGGGTCTACCAGATAATCATGGGCTCCTAGCCACCGGCCTCTGTCAGCGAACTGCTCCAGCCTGCCTCACAACCACCAAGGGCTGGAAGTCATCATGCTGAGGAATGCCGTCAGCTTCCTCTTCGCTGTCCTGGTGCTTACCCCTACCCCTTGCTCCTCGACCGGGATGTGGGCCTGCGCGTGGCCACCCGATCCTCCGTTAGAGCCGCTGCGATCAATCCACTTGTCATGGCTGTCTGACGCCTGATCGTAGCCGCCTGCCTTGGAGGAAGTCAGCCCAGCCTATCGAGAAAGCCGAGGAAATAGGCGAGAGTCACGGCAGCGAGAATGCAAAGCAATAGCCCCGCCGCGATGATGGCGCGATTGCGGAGACGCGGCCTTTCACCGGTGCCCATCACGCCACACGGCTGCGGCCATGCCTCCCAAGGACTTGGCCGAGACGTTGTTGCGCCGGACCACCAGCCTGCCTTCGCCATAATCAGCCACGTCCCGCCTCCAGGAATTCCTCTCGCGTGAACAGGGTGTAGTCGGCCTCGAGCACCATGATGCCGACAAAGACCAGAACAAGGAGCGGGGGAAGCAGGATGGCATAGGCGAGCGCCAGCCGCTCCCAGGCCATATGCATAAAGACCGCCGTGATCAGCCCCGCCTTCAACATCATGAAGAGCAGGATGAGCGACCAGCGGAGATATCCCTGCAGCTGAAAGAAATCCACCAAGTAGGAGAAGGTGCTGAGGATGAACAACCACACCCAGACCACAACGTAGAGCCTGAGCGGATGCTGCTGTTGCCCCGCATGTGCCGCTGCTTCAGCCACTGATCCCTCCTACCAAAGATAGAAGAAGGCAAAGATGAAGACCCACACCAAATCGACAAAGTGCCAGTAAAGCCCCGTGATCTCGACGATCTCATAACGCCCTTTCCTGCTGGTGAAGAAGCCTCGCCTGCCGTCGTCGAAGTCGCCGCGCCAGACCTTCCTTGCGACAATCACCAGGAAGATGACGCCGAAGGTCACATGCGTGCCGTGGAAACCGGTGATCATGAAGAAGCTGGAGCCGAACTGAGCAGCGCCCCAGGGATTCTCCCAGGGGCGGACCCCTTCATGGATCAGCTTGCTCCATTCGAAGGCCTGCATCCCGACGAAGGAGGCGCCGAGTGCGGCGGTGAGTAGCATCAGAAGCGCGGTCCTGCGACGGTCCCGGCGATACGCATAGTTCACCGCCATCGCCATGGTCCCGCTGCTGGTGATGAGCACGAAAGTCATAATGGCGATCAGGATGAGCGGGAGATGCACGCCACCGATCTCCAGGGCAAAGACCTCGCTAGGGTTTGGCCACGGCACGACAGTCGACATCCGCACGGTCATGTAGGAGAGAAGGAAGCAGCCAAAGATGAAGGTGTCACTCAGGAGGAAGATCCACATCATGGCCTTCCCCCAGGAGACATCCTTGAATGACTGCTGGTCCGAGGACCAGTCAGCCACCACGCCCCGCCAGCCCGCGCTTCGGGCTGTTGAATCCTGCGCCTGCATGGGGGCCGTGTCCGGCATGGGAGGGATCCCTATCTGAACGGTGCGGTGCAGATCGCGTAGAGCCAGCTAAAGGACGGAGCGAAGGCCAGCAGGCTGAAGAGCACGAGCCAAGCGACGAGCAGGAAATGCCAATAGGTCGTGCAGAGATCCACGCTCAGACGCAGTCTCCCGATTGCGGCTCCCCGTCGCAGCCACATGCCCGCTCGCGCGAGCGCCACCAGCCCACCCAGGACATGGAGCGCATGCGCGGCCGTGATAATGTAGAAGAACGCGTTGGCTGGATTGCTCGTCAGCAAATATCCGGCATTCGCCATCTCCCGCCAAGCCATGAGCTGGCCCAACAGGAAGACAATCGCGCTGGTCCCGCCGAACACCAGCCCATCCTGAACGGCCTGGATGTCACCCCTACCCGCCGCCGATCTGGCCCATTGCAGGGCGAGGCTGCTGACGATGAGCACCCCCGTATTGACCCAGAGCAAGCCGGGTTGCGGCGGCGGACGCCAGTCCGCCATCTCCATGCGGATGGAATAGGCGCTGACCAGGAGCACGAGGAAGCCCGTCGCCACGGTGATGAAGACACGCAGTCCCATTCTCGCAGCGGGCACCGGCGGCGCGCTGGCCATTGCGGGTGCCGCGGATTCTAGCCAAGGCTTGCTCGTCAGTCCTTGCCGGAAAAGCCATATGCCGGCGATCACGGCGACGGCCGCCAGGAACAGCAGGGTGAAAATCATGTCGCTTGCCCCGTCGCCGCCCGCGTCGGGGCAGGCATGGGCTCGTTCTGGGGCACATAGTCCCGTGCGGCGCCTGGAACGCTGTAGTCATAAGCCCAGCGATAAACTACCGGCAACTCCTTGCCCCAGTTGCCATGGCCGGGCGGGGTTTCTGGCGTCTGCCACTCGAGTGTCGTTGCGTTCCAGGGATTGCTGCCTGCCTCCCGCCCCCTTCTCAGGCTCCAGAATAGGTTGAAGAGGAAGACGATCTGCGCAAAGCCAACCACAAAGGCAACAAGGCTGATGAAGGCGTTCAGGGTGGCGGTGGAGGGGGGCACGAAGGCCATTTCGCCGAGGTCATGGTAGCGGCGCGGCACTCCGAGCAGGCCGAGATAGTGCATCGGAAAAAAGATTGCATAGGCTCCGAGGAAGGTGACCCAGAAGTGGATCCTTCCCATCCCCTCGTTCAGCATCCGGCCGGTGACCTTCGGATACCAATGATAGATGCCCCCGAAGATGACGAGGATCGGCGCCACGCCCATCACCATGTGGAAATGCGCCACGACGAACAGCGTATCCGACAGAGGAACGTCCACCACGACGTTGCCCAGGAAGAGGCCAGTAAGACCTCCGTTCACGAACGTAACAATGAAGCCGAGGGCGAAGAGCATCGGGACGGTGAGATGGATGTCCCCGCGCCAAAGGGTCAGTAGCCAGTTATAGACCTTGATGGCCGTGGGGATCGCGATGATGAGGGTAGTAGTCGCGAAGAAGAACCCGAAATACGGATGCATCCCGCTGACATACATATGGTGCGCCCAGACCACGAAGCTGAGCGCGCCAATCGCCACGATGGCCCACACCATCATGCGATAGCCGAAGATGTTCCGCCTCGCATGGACGCTGATCAGGTCGGAGACGATTCCAAAGGCTGGGAGGGCGACGATATAGACCTCCGGATGCCCGAAGAACCAGAACAGGTGCTGCCACAGGATTGGGCTTCCGCCGCCATGCTCCCGAAGCTGTCCAAGCTCCACCAAGGCGGGCATGAAAAAGCTGGTCCCAAGGAGGCGGTCGAAGAGCATCATCACCGCGCCGACGAAAAGTGCAGGAAAGGCCAACAGAGCCATCACCGTCGCTGTGAAAATTCCCCATACGGTGAGCGGCATCCGCATCAGCGTCATTCCCCTCGTACGGGCCTGCAGCACCGTGACGACATAGTTCAGCCCGCCCATGGTGAAGCCGATGATGAACAGCATCAGCGACACGAGCATGAGGATGATGCCCCAGTCCTGTCCTGGCGTACCAGAGAGGATGGCTTGCGGAGGGTAGAGGGTCCATCCGGCACCGGTTGGCCCGCCGGGCGCAAAGAAGCTTGCTACGAGGACCACAACCGCCAGCAGATAGGTCCAGTAGCTCAGCATGTTGGCATAGGGGAAGACCATGTCCCGTGCGCCGAGCATCAACGGGATGAGGTAGTTGCCGAAGCCGCCGAGAAGGACAGCGGTGAGCAGATAAACCACCATGATCATGCCATGCATGGTGATGAACTGGTAGTAGGTCGCAGGGTCGATGAAGGAAAGCACGCCGGGAAAGCCGAGCTGCACACGCATCAACCAGGACAGAACCAGAGCGACAGTTCCAATCGCCAATGCCGTGACAGTGTACTGAATGCCGATGATCTTGGCATCCTGGCTAAAGACATACTTCGTCAGCCAGCTGTGTGGATGGTAGAGCTCGGCCTCAGCCACGTCAGAGGCGGGGATGACCTCCTGCACACCGGGCGCTGCACTGCTCATTGAACTCTCCTCCCGCTTCGTGTGCGTGTATGGAAGACTCCTTAGTCGTGCCGCTCATCCTCGCCGAAATATGCAAGTGTCGGCCGCGCCTCTTTATCTTCCTGATACCTCCAGTTCAGCAAAGGCTCTTTGCTGGCTTAGCCAAGCCCGGTGCTCGACCTCGGTCTCCACGAGGACCCTGCTGCGCATCACCGAATGGCCCGTTCCACACATCTCGGCGCATAACACCTCGAATGTGCCGGTTCGGGTCGGGGTAAACCAAAAATACGTTACGGAACCTGGTATCATGTCCATCTTCGCGCGGAACTCGGGAACGTAGAAGTCATGCAGGACGTCAATGGAACGAAGCCGCACCTTTACGGGCTTTCCTATCGGCAAATGCAGGTCGTCATTGTCGATGACGACATCATCGCGCCCGTTTGGATCGTCCGGATTGAGGCCCAGGGGGTTATCAGCGGTGACGTATCGTACATCCGAAAGGCCCAAGCGGCCATCTGGACCAGGCAGGCGGTAGCTCCAGCGCCACTGCTGCCCAACGATCTCGATCTCCGAGGATCCTGGCGGAACCGTCACGAACTGGCTCCAGACAAAAAGCCCCGGCGCCAGCATGGCGGCCACACCCACAGCGGTTACAACAGTGAGCCATGACTCCAGCCGCTTGTTCTCTGGTTCGTACATGGCGCGTAGTCCGGGTCGGTGTCGGAAGCGGTACACGCAGTAGGCCATGAACAGGACCACAGCTGCGAACACGAAGCCGGTGATCCAGAAGGTGATGGTGATCGTGTTGTCGATGTAGTGCCAGTTCGAGGCGATGGGTGTCCACCACCATGGGCTGACCAAGTGGAAGGCCACCGAGCCGACGACCACAAGCACCATAATCAGCGCGACCACCATCCCTGACCCATCCTTGCCTTCAGAGGCGGCGGATCCGAATTAGCAAAGGGATCGAGCACTCACCTCTGATACGCTCGGTGCAACGCGTCGCGGTGGAACTACGGCCAATCCCCCTCCGTCCGATCGGAACAAAGCAGTAGCATGGCCCGGATGGCTTCTGCGGGGATCACCAGTCGGTTCGCCTGGCGATCTTGCTCGCACCGGTCCGGCTGATCCTCAATCAACCGAACTGCCTGCGGGTCGCATGCAGCCTCGTCCGAACATGACGGGGATGAAGATTAGGCTCTTATATCGATATCGCACCGCTTGCATGTATGTCAACGAGATTGAAGCTGCGGCCCATGATTGGGCGATCGACCCCTAACGGGGGCGTTTCATGGCGGACCGACCATGGGCCGACGTCTTGAGATGAGGAGCCGTGAACATTGTTTTGCTTCCCAAGCGTTCGAGGCCGGGCATAAGATGGATGCAGCAGGCCGGAGCTTGGCACATGCTCAAATTCGTATCGGCGTCGGCGATTCTCTTGGCCTTAGGGACAATGGCCTCCGCGCAGCAAGCCGGCGGAGATGTGTCGGCCGGCCAGCGGGTCTTTGGACAGTGCAGAGCCTGCCACGCGCTTGACCGTAACCTTGTTGGACCTCACCTGCGAGGCGTTGTCGGCCGGCCTGCCGGATCATTGGACGGCTTCCGCTACTCCACCAGCATGAGGCAGAAGGCGGAGGGAGGGCTGGTCTGGTCCGAAGATACCCTTCGCGCCTACATCCGAAACCCGAAGGAGGTGGTTCCAGGCGGATCCATGGCTTTCGCTGGACTGCGGAACGAGCAGCAGCTGAATGATTTGTTGGCTTATCTGCGAGAACAGAAATAACGCGAGCACTACCTGGGCGCTTTGAGTTGCTGGGCGGCGGGAAATAGCGCCTACCATGGGGCCGTCGGACGGGTGCTTCGAGGTAGGCGAACAGGCAACTGATGACGATCTGACGCACGGCGGGCAGGCCGGGTGATGCCGCGGCCCTTGGGGTGCGGATTGACCTTTTCCCGTCTCGTCCGACGGTGCTGGGGGAGACGGAGGTGCTGCAGCAGATAAACCTCCTGCGCATCCTGCTAGACGTCGTGGCGCTGCAGAGGTCGCAGGCGGCCGAACTCTAAGCCACCCCCTGCCCTTTTCCGGCTGCATCGCGGTAGTTTCGCTTCTTACCCGCTCACAATGATGCGGTGCCTGCGCATCGTTGGTTTGGCAGTTGCCTCGTGGAGGTCAGCACCGACGAGCCGTGAGCTTCTGATCAACCTCAGGGAGGCAGCCGCCTTCAACGGCCAGTGAGCCCGGTCTGACCGGCCACTGCCGCTGGGTGCGGGCGGAAAAACCGGTGCCGCGGCCGCGACCATGCTGAGGAATCTTCTCCCGGCCGAGGCGGCGCGGTTCAGCACGCTCGCAGCAGAGGGCGAGCGGCTGTGGCGCGAGGCCGGGCCCACGGCGACGGCTCAGCCGGCCCTGGAGCGGCACCATCCCCGACGGGCGCAACCGCTGGGCTGGGAACCGACCTGCGGCGCCCAGCATCGCCTCCTGGCGCCCAGGGTGCCATCTTCGAACGGCGTCTTGCGCTCACCCAGCCCATCCCAGCTTTCCTTCGGCGCATTCCTGCCGGTCGGCAGCCGCAACCTCTGTGCTCGGGGCTCTCTTCCCCAACGACGCACCCACTTTCGGGACATGCTCAGCCAGGCCGGCGAGGCTCGGCTCGCTACGGGCTACACTTCCGCTTCGGCCGCGAGGCCGGCGAGGAGATTGGCCGGCGCATCGCGGCATTGGCCTTACCCGGGCTCCGTCCGTCGCTTGGCTAGGGTACGTAGCCCCGACCACCCTAAGCTGGCCCGTCCAGCCAAGCTAGGCCGTCTCAACTTGATGATGCCCTTCAAACCTCCTGCTGGAAGGGAGCGGCCGAGATCTTTGACCCGTAGGGAAAGTATGGTGGGTGCTCACCAACGGCTCTCATGTCGATCTCGACAATCGTCGGCCCCTGCACCGCCATTGCTTCAGAAACGGCCGCTCCAAAGTTCCCTGGCTCCGATACGCGCCAGAACGGCAGGCCGGCAAGGCGGGCCAGTTCCGCCAAGTCCGGCGACAGGAGCGTGTCGAACCTACGCCGGCCGCCGACAGCCTTGTCCTGGATGTGTCGGATGACGCCGTATCCACCGTCATTCGCGACGATGACCACGACCTCCAGCCTCTCCTGAACGATGGTCCAGAGTTCAGCGATGCTGAGCGCGAATCCTCCATCGCCAATCAGAACCACTGTCTTGCGATCGCCCGGGCTGAGCGCTGCACCGATGCCGAGGCACATGCCTTGGCCGATACCGGCGCCGATGGGATAGATATTCGTCGTCGGATCGTACAGCTGCAGCAACCGGTTACCCCAGGTGCTATTGTTGATGGTGACGTCTCGAGCCCAGATCGCGTCCCTCGGCATCACCGCACGGAGTTGATCGGCAAAGGTGCCATACGGGCCGAGCGATGCCTTGAACGCTGCCCTGGCCCGGTCCTTGAGCTTGACGAATTCGCCGCGGAAGCCGGCCTCAACGGCTGTACGGCCGCCAAGACGCATAACCAGTTCTTCCAGCACAAGGCGCGCATCGCCGTGCACGAAACCGATGTTCGGGTAGGTTCGACCATCGGCGCGCGGATCCGCGTCGATCTGGAGCAGCCGTTTCGGAAGCGCCGCCGAGAAGTCCTGCGTCTCATGACCCCTTAGCCGCGATCCTACGACCAGCATCAGGTCCACGGTTTCGTAGAAATCCTCGATGATCGCGTTTCCGCCGCCGTTCAGGGCTCCGAGGTTCATCGGGTGGTCCTCGGGCACGACGCCTCGCCCCGCCCAACTCGTCACCATCCCGAAGCCGGCGTCGAGCAGCGCACGCGCCGGTTCGCCAGCATGCATTGCGCCTCGGCCTAACCAGAGCATAGGCCGCTTCGCCAAGGCAACATGCCTGACGAGGGCGTCGACTTCAGCCTCCGATGGGTGGAGCGGTGGAAAGTTTGGCAGGGTGTAGTGATCGAGACCGGCAGGTCGCGGTACGGGGCTACGCTGGATGTCGGTCGGCACCTCGATGGTGACCGGTCCCTGGGGGACGCTCAAGGCGTCCGCCACCGCCTGACGCAGGATGGCAAAGACATCAGCTGCGTTGCGGGCGGTGTAGGCAGACTTTCCGGCAGCCGCCATCAGACCACGCTGGTCCGGTATGTCGTGGACCGTGCCCATCCCGCGCTCGGCAAACTTCGTCGCCGTCTGTCCAGTGATGTGAAGAACAGGTGAGCTAGCAAAGCGCGCCTCGACGAGCCCGCCGACTGCGTTCGCGGCTCCTGGCCCGGTGCTTGTGAAGAGGATGCCCATCTTGCCCGAGGCGCGGGCATAACCGTCGGCCATGTGGCTTGCGCCCAGCTCGCCACGGGCCATGACAAAGCGGATGCGGTTACTCCGCCCGATCGCATCGAGCATCGGAATATTGTGTACAGACACGATGCCGAAGATGGTATCGGCATCGCACCGCTCCAGGAACTCGGCGATGAGGTCGCTAACGGTATATGGGCTGGACATGGGTCATTGATCCAAGCGGCGGCGCGAGGCCGCCAGCGGTTTGAAGGTTCCTGCAGGGTTGGAGATTGGCCGGGCGCCCCACGTCCGCCAAGCAGCCGCCACTACTCAGCCCGGACACCGATTCGCCGGATCAGTTCGCCAAGACGTTTGAACTCAGTGACGTTGCGCGCCTGATAGACTTCTGGCGTTCCGGGCAATGGCCGCGCTCCCAACTCAGTCATGCGCGCCGCGACCTCGGGCTTCTCCAAGCCCATGCGCAACGCGGCGCTCGCCCGGCCGATAACATCCTCGGGCGTTCCGCGTGGAGCAACGAGCCCGAACCAAGCGGTGACCTCGTAGCCGGGCAGCGTCTCGGCAATGGCTGGGATGGTGGGAGCGGATGGCCAGCGTTCCTTTGAGGTGACGCCGATACCGACCAGCGATCCGGACTGGATGTGCGGCAGGATGGAGGGCAGATTATCGGAGCCGTAGTCGATACGGCCTGCCAGAAGGTCCGTCATCATGGGTGCACTGCCGCGGTAGGGCACATGCGTCGCCTCGATGTTCGCCATCAGCCGGAACAGCTCAGCGGCTAAATGCGTGGACCCTCCGATGCTGGTCTCCCCATAGGAGAGCCTTCGCTGCTTCGCCAAGGCAATCAGGCCCGCTGCGTCTCGCACACCGACGGAGGGATGTGCCGCGATCAAGTTGGGGACCTCCGCGATCTGCCCAATCGGTAGGAAGTCGGTGAGCGGGTCGAAACCCGGATTACTGTAAAGGTGCGGATTGATCGCGTTAGTGCCAGGCGAGCCGAGCAGCAGGGTGTAGCCGTCTGCAGGAGCGCGAAGGACTGCCTGCGCGGCGATGTTCGAACCAGCGCCGGGGCGGTTCTCCACGACGAAAGGCTGGCCAAGCGCCTCCTGGAGAATCTGTGCTGCGAAACGGCCAAGGATATCCGTGGTGCCACCAGCAGGAAAGCCAACGAGGATCCGCACGGGGCGCCGAGGCCAAAGCTCCTGCGCGAGGGCCGGTGCGGAAAGAACCATGCCCGCCGCCGCCACGAGTGAACGCCGGCCAAGAGCGGAGCCAAACATATACCCTGGCGCTGCGGGGTCCCTGTGAGCCATCGATTCCTCCGACATGCTTCTTTTGTATACTGGAAGTGGCGGACAGACCGCTGCCTCGTCGATGCGCTCGTCTCCGATGCTGCACCAGTATGATCCGCTGCCGACACCACCGAAACCTGCGGCACGGGACCGAGTGCGAAGAGGCAGCTTCCGGCGCAGCGATCGGCGATCTCGACGACGAAGATCATCGCCGCTGCAACAAGTCTCTGCAAGAGGTTGGAGCTCTGAGGAGTAGGACATGGAAGCCTTCCCTCCCGTCCGCTTCCAAAGCGCCGAGACCAAGCACAGCTTCTTCGAAGCCTCGGAGCTTTAGATCGACGACCTTTCTCGACCCGCGCTCTTCCTGGTTGGCCAAGCGCATGCGCCACCGAAGCCCGAGAGGAACAAGGCTCGGCAAACCCTCGGACTTCGTCAGCCGCGCCTATTTGGCCGGGCGAAAGATCCCGCTCCTGATGCACGGGCCCCGCCGCATTCAGAAATCCTTTCCGTCCGTTCCGCTCATCCTGACGGACTGATTGAATGCTGAGCATTGGTGCACGGAAGAGGGTCCTGGCAACATACGCTCAGCCGGCGGCATCAGAAGGCGCCGGAAACAGCGGCAGCCCCTGCCGCGCCCAGTCGGCCGCAAGCAGCCATCCCGTTCCGGAGAGGCGAGCTGCCAGTCTTGTGCGGACCGCACCCAGCCGGGGCATCGAGGTCGATCACACCACCCCGTTCGGCCGGATGCGGCCGACGGGTGGCAAGTCCCAGCAGAGCCGGGCAAGGCGGAACATCGGCGCCAAGGATTGGGACACCATCTGCTGTGTCTGCTATCCTGCCGATCTGCTGCAAGGACAGGGCTCATGGCTGACGGTGAGATCGACGCCATTCGCGAAATGCTGGCGGCGCACCCGCGGGCGGCCGAGTTAGCCGAACGGCGCCTGCGCCTCGATGGCCTCGGCGCACAATATGCCCTGCCGTCCGATGTTCGCGTGGAGCCGGCCGATGCGGACGGCGTCCCGGCGGAGTGGACCACGACGCCCGGCGCCGACCCGGCGCGCGTGATCCTGTTCCTGCACGGCGGCGGCTACGTCTCCGGCTCGATCGCGAGCCACCGGCACATGATCGCACAGGCCGGGCGCTCTGCGGGGGCAAGCACGCTGGCACTCGCCTATCGCCTCGCGCCCGAGCACCCGTTTCCTGCCGCACTTGAGGACGCGTTGGCTGGATATCGCTATCTGCTGGCCCAGGGCTTCGAGCCGGCGCACATCGCCATAGCCGGAGAGAGTGCGGGCGGCGGTCTGGCCGTTGCGGCCTTGGTGCGGCTGCGCGAGAGCGGCATGCCCTTACCAGCCTGCGCCTGGCTCAGTTCGCCCTGGGTGGACCTGGAGAATACCGGGGTCACGATGGACACGAAGGCGGCCGTCGATCCGCTAATCAGCAAGCCGTACCTGACGGAGCTCGCGGCAATCTACCTGCAAGGCACCGATCCGCGCACGCCAGCAGCCTCACCGCTCCATGCCGATCTGCGCGGTTTGCCGCCCTTACTGATCCAGGTCGGGACCGCCGAGACGTTGCTCGATGATGCAGTGCGGCTCGCAGGTCGGGCGGCGGCGGCAGATGTCCGGGTGACGCTGCAGGCCTGGCCGCACATGATCCATGCTTGGCACCTCTTCCATCCCCAACTGGAGGCCGGGCGGCGCGCTCTGGCGGCCGTTGGTGCCTTTGTCCGTCTGGCTACGACGTAGCAGGGCTGGCACGGGCATTGGCGAGGCACGCAGCTGGGCCGGCGCTCAGTGTTCAGGAAATCGGACTTTGCTTCTGGCAGCCGTTGCGCTGTTTGGCACCCGCCCGGCATCTCCAGCAGGCGAAGAGGCAGGTCAGGGCCGCGGCGCGGCGGTGCCTTGCTGCACGAACTCTGCTTAGCTGGTCCTGAAGTGCGTCGAGGTACTTGCAGCTGCGGCGGCAAGTCCGCACGCGGGAACTCCTCAACGCACCGCAATGCGGCGAGCGGCTTCTCGGCAGGGGTCCAGAAGTCCCACTCCGGTGCGAATGTATCCACCCTGGCCGCCGCGCGGGCGGCCCAGGCGCGCCAGAACTCCTCCGGGTCGAGCGCAACGCTGGCGTCGCCGGCGATCTCATTCATCCGCGCCCCGACGTGCCAGCTCAGCAGCACCGGCAGCACGTATCCGGCCATCGCTAGTGCGTGTGTATCGCCGCGGTGAAGGTGGAAACCAGGATCTCGCCGCCGGCTCTGCCCCATTCTATCCTGGTAGGCCGTCCCGGGAACTTTGCAGCCGAACTCAACTTGGCAGGCCGCAGCTCGGCCATGCCTGGCTGCGACAGAAGCATCAGCTGAGTAGCCTCCCTTTGCAGGACGCGGCTCCACCGCCGGAATCGAATATGTCCAAGCTCGCAGTGATGTGCAACATTGCAGTCTCGGAACGGAAGTGGTGCTTCTGCACTGGCGAAGAGGAGCAGGACTCCACGTGCCAAGGAACGACACACCCACTAGTCCAGCGCGTGACACGCCAGGCGGGAGGCGACTCCGCCCGCCTACCCGGATCGCGCTCGTCCTGCAGGGCGGCGGCGCGCTCGGCTCCTATCAGGCCGGCGTGTACGAGGCACTGGCGAGGCACGGCTTGGAGCCTGACCGGGTGGCCGGAGTCTCCATCGGAGGCATCAACGCGGCCCTGATCGCCGGCAACCCGCCCGAGCGGCGGGTGGAGCGGCTGCGGACGTTCTGGGAACGAGCCTCGTCCGGCCTTATGCCGCCGCCACGCATGCCGACGCTGATGCTGGGCGACGGCGTCCGAACCACGCTGAACCAGCTGAGCGCCGCCATGGTGGCCATCTTCGGTGTACCGGGATTCTTCCAGCCGCGGCTGCTCGGGCCACCGCTCGCCGCCCCCGGAAGCCCGGCGGCACTGAGCTTCTACGACACGGCGCCGCTACGCGAGACGCTACTGAGCCTGGTGGACTTCGACCGGATCAATGACGGGAAGGTTCGCCTCAGTGTTGGAGCCGTCAACATCCTGACGGGCAACAACGTCGTGTTCGACAGCAGCCGGACCACGATCAGGCCGGAGCACATTATGGCCTCCGGTGCGCTGCCGCCGGGCTTTCCTCCCGTTAACATCGAGGGGGAGCCGTACTGGGATGGAGGGTTGGTCTCCAACACCCCGCTTGAGTTCGTGCTGGACGAGGAAGGCGTCAATGATCTGGTCATCTTCCAGGTGGATCTGTTCAACGCGCGCGGACCAATGCCACGCAACCTAATGGAGGCGGACGAACGCGAGACCGATATCCGCTACTCCAGCCGCACCCGCCTCAACACCGATGCACATCTGCGCCTGCACGCCGCCAAGGCTGCCGTACGGCGGCTGATCCGGGCCCTGCCGCCGGAACTGTCCGACAGCGAGGACGTCCGGTTGCTTCGCGATATGGCGCAGGAGAACGCGGTCACCGTCGTGCAATTGATCTATCGCAAGCGCCCTTATGAGGGCGGCTCGAAGGATTACGAGTTCTCGCGCCAGACCATGATGGAGCACTGGGCGTGCGGCGTGGCCGACGTGGAACGCTACATGGCGCGTCATGGTAGCCGCCCTGCCCTGCCACCCGACGGTGGGGTGATGGTCATCGACCCCGGCCACGAAGACTGAATAGGAGACCGCCATGAACCGTGACGACATCTTGCGCGCGACGAGCATGCCCGCCTCGTCTCCGAGCTACCCGCGCGGTCCCTACCGGTTCGTGCGCCGGGAATACCTGATCATCACCTACGAAACCGATCCAGAGGCGCTCCGCGCAATATTGCCGGAGCCGCTGGAGCCGGCGCCGGGCAACCTCGTCTACTTTGAGTGGATGAAGATGCCGGACTCCTCGGGCTTCGGCGACTACGAGGAGAGCGGCAGCGGGGCCCACGCCCTGTACCAGGGTGAGCCCTGCAACTTCTCGATCCAAATGTACCTGAACGACGAGCCCCCGATCTCGGCAGGCCGCGAGATCTGGGGTTTCCCGAAGAAGTGGGGCCAACCGGAGCTCAAGGTGACGAAGGACACGCTGACCGGCACGCTATATTACGATGACGAGCGCGTCGCCCTTGGCACAATGACCTATAAGCACCGCAGCCTACACGACCGCCTGGACGAGGTAGCAAAGGGAATCGGCGGCCTCAATGTGAACCTGAAGCTTCTGCCCGATGTCGACGGCTCCATGAAGGTGGCGCAGCTCGTTGCCTACCGCCTTGAGGATGTTGTCGTGCATGGCGCCTGGGAAGGCGACGCGCGTCTGCACCTGATCCCGCATGTGAACTGCCGCGTCGCAGATCTGCCGATCCGCCGTATTGCCGGCGGACGCCATCAGGTGGTGGATTTCACCTTGCCCTATGGACGTGTGCTGCACGATTACCTTGCGTGACGGCCGACTAGCGGCCTGTTTCTGGAGCGCCGCCATGAGTGCTGAGAATCTCGACTCCGTCGTCGCCGGCTGCACCATCGGCACCGACCTTCTATGCCAGGGCGGAGGATCGGGGGCGTGCGAACGTCATGATCGCTGCTTCAGGGATTCCGCGGCGTTCGGACAGGAGCGAGGCGCGGCCGCGATAGGCGTCAGCCGCGCCCTACTTTCGAACTGTGAGAAGCCTTCGAGATTATGAGCCGGCACCCCACGGACCATGCTGAAACTGGCCAGGCGCTACCCTCAGCGCAGGCTGCAATCATGTCGCCGAGTAAGTCGTCGGCGCAACGCAGAGCTCGAGTCGTTCTTGGGGGCGCCCTACTTCTGCTCGGCTTGTGGACTCTGCGGGGCTTCCTGTTGGCGCTCGTGTGGGCGACGGTCTTCGCCATCGCCGCTTGGCCGTTCTACAAGCACGTTCGGCGTTACTGGCCTGCACCCAGGCTCGACATCCTGCTGCCAGGTATGTTCACCGTGGCGTTTGGGCTTCTCTTCATCGTGCCTTTGATGATCGCCGCTGCCGAACTGAGCCGGGAGATGCACGTTGCCCTCGAGTGGATTCGTGCTGTCGAGCGCGATGGCGTGCCGATTCCAACCTGGGTCGCTGCCCTGCCGATAGGCGGGACAGCTGTCGCGGATTGGTGGAATCGCACATTGAGCGATCCGGCCGGCACATCAGCATGGCTGAGCAGGCTCAATCAGGTTGATATCCTGTCCATCGGCCGCCGCTTCGGATCTCAACTCGTACATCGTCTCGTGCAGTTCTGCTTCACCTTACTCACGCTTTTCTTTCTGCTGCGTCACGGCCGACAGCTGTCCGAGCAACTTCTCCTGGCTGCTGATCGGCTTTTCGGGCCGGCGGGCGAGCGCATTGGTAGGCAAGCGATCGCCTCCGTGCACGTCACAGTGAATGGCCTCGTGCTCGTCGGGCTGGGCGTCGGCACATTGCTTGGCATGGCCTATGCCGTTGCTGGCCTGTCCCACCCAGTTCTGCTTGGGACCGTGACAGCAGTTGCCGCTATGGTCCCCTTCGGGGCCCCCATCATTTTCGGAGCCGTGGCTCTCTGGTTGCTGATGCAGGGGGCGCTGGAAGGTGCTGCCGGCGTATTTGCCTTTGGGATGGTGGTGACGTCACTGGCCGACCACGTCGTCCGTCCCGCAGTGATCGGCGGAGCAACACGCCTGCCGTTCCTTTGGGTACTGCTCGGCATCCTCGGCGGGTTAGAGAATTGGGGGCTCCTGGGCCTCTTCCTCGGCCCCGCCATCATGGCGGTTTTGATGCTCCTTTGGCGCGACTTGCTCGGCGAGCAATAACCGCCAGCTCTGCAACGCAGCGCCAGGGCGTCCGCTTCACCCCGATCTGGGGCCGCATGGCGGTCCGCAGCCCCGATGGCTGCGTCGCCTTCAGCGGCGAACTCGTGCTGGACGCATGGGGCGGTGGCCAAGGACTGATCGCGGCGGAACTCGCCTCCGCCACCAAGGCCGGCATCGAGATCCGCTACGACCATCGCGCCACCGGTCTCCTTTTCAACGGCGGAGAGCTGAGTGGCGTCCGCGTCCGCACCGCCGATGCGGTGATCGAGATTCCTGCCCGCGCCGTTGTGCTCGCCTGCGGCGGCTTTGAGGCGAATGCAGAAATGCGCGCCCGCTACCTGGGGCCTGGCTGGGAGCTGGAGAAGGTGCGCGGCACGCGCTTCAATACCGGCGAGGGCATCCGCATGGCGCTCGAGAATGGCGCCATGTCCACCGGCCACTGGTCCGGCTGCCATTCTGTCGCCTGGGACAGCAACGCCCCGCCCACTGGCGACCTCGCCGTCGGCGACGGCTTCAACAAATTTTCCTACTCCTACGGCATCATGGTGAATGCCGAGGGCCGGCGCTTCATGGACGAGGGCTCGGACCTGCGCATCCGCACCTATTCAAAGATGGGCCGCGCGATTCTTGCCCAGCCGGACGGCTTCGCCTGGCAGGTCTTCGATGCCAAAGCGATCCCGCTGCTGACCGACACCCATCGAATGCGGGGCGTCGCCAAGGTCCGTGCGGAGACGCTGGAGGAGTTGGCGGAGAAGATGGAGGGCGTGAATCCGGCCGGCTTCCTGGAGGAGATCCGCCGCTTCAACGCCGCCATTTGCACCGACATTCCCTTTGACCGCCAGGTCACCGACGGTCGGCGCACGCAGGGTCTGCCGGTGGACAAGAGCAACTGGGCCCAGGCCATCGAGGAAGGACCCTTCGAGGCTTATCAGGTCAGCTGTGGCATTACCTTCACCTTCGGCGGCCTGGCGACCGATCCACCCACCGGCCGCGTACTGGACGTGGCGCAGCGCCCCGTTCCCGGCCTCCATGCGGCTGGGGAGTTGGTGGGCAGCCTGTTCTACTACGGCTATCCAGGCGGGGCGGGCCTGACAGCCGGTGCCGTCTTTGGGCGGCTGGCCGGCGAATCCGCTGCGCGCCACGCTCTCACCTGCGGCGCCCCCACCATGGACCGCTCCGCAGGAGGATGATTGCCGCGCCCTCGGCATTGTTGCGAACTCGGCGTCATTGGCGCTCATGGTGATCTTTGGAGCCGGGAGGATCATCCCGACCATGCATCTTCTTCGGCCAGCTCCGGGTGAAAGCTGAGGCCGCGAAGGCGCGCCGCCTTCGCCTGCATGATAGATGAGCAGCCTGGGGCTACGCGCCAGCGCGATGTAGGCAACCGGCACCTTCTCGATGGTCCCGGCGTTGCGCTGCGCCCGCGGAAGTGTCCCAGACAAGGCGTACAGCCCGTCCAAGGCCGGCAGCCCGATGCCGGCCTTGATCCAGAGGATGTCCTGCCAGGATCAGACCGCCAGGACCTGCGCACTTGGGAGCGGGCCGATCACCATGACAGCACCATGATTGAGGACAGCTGGGCCAAGCGCGAGCGGACGACGCCCCGCCGGGAAGCACCTAGGCATGATACGACTTTTCCCCATGGTTGGACGTTGCCGCCAGGCAAAGCGCCCTCTGTTGCCTCTGGTCTCAACCGCTGCGCGCGGCGATAGCCCGCGCCCGTGCCAGCAGCGCCTCGGCTCGCTGGACGATCGGGATATCGATCATCTTGCCATCGAGCGCGAAAGAGCCGCGCCCCTGGGCTGCTGCCTCGCGATCCATGGCAACAATCCGCTCCGCCTGCGCCACCGCCTCGCTGGAGGGACTGAAGCCAGCGTTCAACACGGGCACCTGCGAAGGATGTATCGCCGAAGCGCCGACAAACCCGAAACGAGCGGAGCGGCGCACCACCCTCGCATAAGCGTCCATGTCGGAGTAATCGGCCACGGTCCCAATGGTACCCATCGGCATCAGCCCGGCTGCGGTGGCGGCCTGCAAGATCTGCTGCTTGGGCATCAGCAGTACTTCCTCCGTCGGTTCGCCGCCGGTCGCGGTGGCGTAGTCCTCGGCGCCGAGCGAGAGGCCGACGAGGCGGGGCGTGGCACGCGCAATGCTGTGTGCCTGCGCCAAGGGTCCCGGCGCCTCGATCAGCGCGACGAAGCGAATGCCGCCCTCCGGCAGCCCTCGCCGCTGCTCCAGGCGGGAGACCAGTTCGTCCAAGAGCCGCAGGTGGTCCGGCCCCTCGGTCTTGGTCACCATGATGGCGTCGACACCTGGGATCACCGCCGCCTCCAGGTCGCGCACCGCGTCCTCCAGCGGCTGGTTGATGCGCACCAGGATATCGGAGCGGCCCTCCCGCCGCAGCTGCGCCACCGCCGCCTCCACGCGCTTGCGGGCCTCGGGCTTGTCACCGGGTGCGATGCTATCCTCCAGGTCAAGCTGGATGGCGTCCGCGCCGCGCTCGCTGGCCTTGGCCAGGAAACGCTCCACGTTCACCGGCACAAAAAGGCCGGAGCGCCAGACCGGATGCGGGGCGGTCCTCACGATGCCCTCACCAGGCCGGAGGCGAGCGCGGCGTCGATCTCGGCCGGGGTGAAGCCCTGCGCGGCGAGGATGTCCCGGTTGTGCTCACCGAGCCGCGGCGCCGGGGTGCGGATGGCGCCGGGTGTGCCCGAGAGCCGTGCCGAGACGGCGTGCATGGGGAACTGCCCCATGTCCTCGTCCGGGTAGTCGGCCAGCAGGGCCCGCGCCTGCACATGCCGGTCTTTCATAAAGCGCGCGATGTCGTAGACAGGGCCGATCGTTACCTCGGCCGCCTCGAAGAAGGCCACGTTTTCCTCCAACGTTCGTTGTTCGACAAAGCCGCCGATCACGGCGTCCAGTTCCGCATTATGCGCCACGCGGGCCTCGTTGGTGCGAAAGCGCGGGTCATCTACCAACTCGCTCCGCCCGATCGTGCGCAGCACCCGCTCCGCCATGCCCTGGGTGGAGGCGGAGAGGCAGACCCAGGCACCGTCGCTGGTGCGGTAGACATTACGCGGCGCAGCCGTGGAAGAACGGCTGCCGGTGCGCTGCTTGGTCCGCCCGGTCAGCCTGTAGTTCGCCGCCTGCGGCCCCAGCGCGGTGAAGAGCGGGTCGAGCAACGGCAGGTCGATGACCTGCCCGCGGCCGCCATTCACCTCTACTTCCCGCAGGGCGGCCATGGCCGCGAAGGTGCCGGTCAGCCCAGCAATGGTATCGGCGAGATACATCGGCGGTAGCACCGGCTCACGGTCGGCGAAGCCGTTCATGTCGGCGAAGCCGGCGAAGCCCTCGATCAGCGTGCCGAAGCCGGGGCGGCGGCTGTAGGGACCGTCCTGGCCCCATCCGCTGATGCGTAGCACAATAAGGCGCGGCTCTAGTTCCAGCAGCGCTTCGGGTGAGAGGCCCATCGCCTCGAGCGTGCCCGGACGGAAGCTTTCCACCAGCACAGCCGTACCGGGAACAAGGCGGCGGATCAGCGGCACCGCTCCTGAATGGCGGAAGTCGATGCAGAGGCTGCGCTTGCCGCGGCCATGCACCTTCCAGGCGGTCTCCACGCCCCGCACCCGCCAGCCGCGCAGCGTGTCACCGTCGCGCGGCTCCACCTTGTCCACCGTGGCGCCGAAATCAGCCAGGTGCTGGGTCAGGGTGTTGCCGGCAACGAGCCGCGACAGGTCGAGGACGCGCAGGCCTTCGAGCGGCCCGCGCACTCCGGGAGTGTAGTCGGCGCGGGGCAGACCTCCTTCGCTGGCGTCAAGCGGCGGCATCGGCACCTCCCTGGAACAGGATGCCACCGGAATGGGGCAGCCAGAGGCGCAGCGGATCGCCGGCGGGCGCCTGCCTCGCCTCCAGCCGCATCGGTGAGCCGGCGAGGTCGAGCCCGATCTGCCAGTTGCCGCCGATGTAGGAACGACTGGTGACGTGGGTAGAGAGGACCGACCCATCCTCGCCGCCGCCACCTTCCGGTGCGACGCGGATCTGCTCCGGGCGATAGGCTATCGTGACGCGGCTGCCCTCGGCGGCCGGACGCTCGGCCACGACCTCCAGCCTCTGACCGTCAGCCAGCTCCAGCAAGGTGCGCCCGCCTGCCGGCGCCGCCCCTACCACGCGGGCGGGCAGGAAGTTGGTGGTGCCGATGAAATCCGCCACGAACGGGTCGGCGGGGCGCTCATAGATCTCCTGCGGCGCGCCGACCTGCGCGATGCGGCCGCCGTTCATCACCACCACCCGGTCCGAGAGCGAGAGCGCCTCGATCTGGTCATGGGTGACGTAGATGGTGGTCAGCCGCAGCCGCGTGCGTAGCTCCGCCAGCCAGGCGCGGGCACGGTCGCGCAGCTTGGCGTCAAGGTTACTGAGCGGCTCGTCGAGGAGGAGGATGGCCGGGTGGTAGACCAGGGTGCGCGCCAGCGCCACACGCTGCTGCTGCCCGCCCGACAGCTGATGCGGGTAGCGGTCGGCGAAGCGCTCCATCTCGACCAGCGCCAGCACCTCCTCGATGCGGCGGCGGCGCTCGGGACCGGGTACCTTCCGCAGGGAGAGCGGAAAGGCAACGTTGTCCGCCACCGTCATGTGCGGCCAAAGCGCGTAACTCTGGAACACCAACCCGCAGCTGCGGGCTTCGGGCGGGCGGTAGATGCCTCGCGCGGCATCGAAGTAGACGGTGCCGCCAACCTCGATGCGCCCACCATCCGCCTGGTCCAGTCCTGCGATAGCCGCCAGCGTGGTGGACTTGCCGCAGCCAGAAGGGCCGAGCAGCGTGACGAACTCGCCGTCCGCCACGTGGAGACTGATGTTATCGACGGCGGTAACGCCGCCGAAGCGCTTGGTAAGTCCTTCGATCAGGAGGTCAGCCATGCAGTTTCACCCCGAAGATTCCGCGCACGGCGGCGATGCAGACCGCGATGGTCACCACCTGAATGGTGGCCAGCGCGGCGACCAGCCCCGCTTCCCCCTGCACCCAAAGCTGCAGCAGCGCGGTTCCGATGACCTCGCTGCCCGGTGCGAAGAGGAAGATGGCCGTGGAGTATTCCTTGAAGAACGAGACGAAGAGGATCGTGTAGCAACCGACCAGGGCGGGCCGCATCAGGGGCAGCACGATGCGGCGGCTGGTGGTCCACCAGTCCGCGCCCTGGACGCGAGCGGCGCGGTCCAGATCGGGGCTCACCTGCAGCAGCATGGGTGCTACGGCGCCGAGGCCGGCCGGGATGAAGCGCATGGTGAAGGCGATCACCAGGATCCAGATGGAGTTGCGCAAGCCCCCGAGCCCCGGCAGCAGCGCAAAGGCGTAGAAGAAGCCGATGCCGGCGACAACGCCGGGCACGGCCCGCGGAAACAGAGCCAGATAATGCAGCGCACCGCGGAAGCGGAACTCCGACCGATGCACTATGATAGCGATCAGGCCGATCAGCGCCGTCGCCAATGCGCCGCCCAGCAGGCTGACCACGAAGGAATTCCACACCGCGCGCGAGTAGACAGGATAGTCGAACAGCGTGGCGAAGTTGCCGGTGGTCAGCACCTCGCCCAATGGGATCATGGGTGAGAGGAAGCTGGTGAAGGCGCGCAGCACCAGCGTGCCGATCGGCGCGATCACCGTCGCCAGGATGTAGAGCACGGCAAGCGTGAAGAGTGGCCAGCGCAGTGCGCCGAGACGGAAGGCACGTGGCCGCGTGGCCTTGCCACCAAGTGTGATGAAGCGGCGCGTGTTGCCGAGCATCCGGCCCTGTAGCCAGACCAGAAAACAGACGATGAGCAGCATCAGCGCCGCAGCCGTGGCAACTAGCCCGTGGTCGGGCCGGGGCGAAGAGACACCGTTGTTGAACAGGAAGGTGGTCAGGACCGTGATGCCGGCCGGGTCGCCAAAGATCAACGGGATGGACAGCAGCTCCAGCCCTATGGTGAAGTTCAGAACCGCGCTGTAGGCAATGGCCGGCATCATCAGCGGCAGGGTAATGCGCCAGAGGGTACGGAAGGTGCCGGCGCCCGAGACGCGTGCGGCCTCCTCCAGTGAGGGGTCGGTGATCGTCGCGGAGGAGAGGCAATAGATGTAGGCCAGCGGCGCCTGCGAGACGCCCGCCACCATTGCCATGCCAGCCAGGGAGTAGAGGTTCCAGGGCGCTTCGCCCAGTACCGAGGGCCAGAGCAGCGTGAGGTAGCCGGATGGCCCGTAAACGGCATACCAGCCGAAGGACAGCACCAGGGCGGAGAGGTAGAGCGGCCAGAGAAAGAACTCGCCCAGCACGCGCGCCATCGGCAGGTCGGTGCGGCCGAACAGGATCGCGGCGACGGTGCCCGCCACCTGCGCGACCACCGTGGTCATGCCGGCCAGCAACGCGGTGTTCAGCAGTACCTGGCCGAAGCCCTCGGTGCGTGCAAGACGCGCAAAGTTAGCCAGGGTCAGCGTGTATTCATGCTCGTAGAGCGCGCCATCCAGCAGGGACTGCAACAGCACCGGCAGCAGGGGCGCGGCGACCAGCACCAGCACCAGCAGCGCGGTTCCGTACTGGATCGGCACGGCGCGCGGGATGCGTGGGACGGCGGGCGGGGCTGCTGGCGCAGCCTCCACCCGCGCGGCAATGGCGTCCATGGCCTCAGCTCACCCCGAAGGCGCTTTTCCAACGATCAACGAAGGGCTGGTACTGGTCCACCATCGCCGGGTTGTAGTCGATGAAGGCAAGGTTTTTCTCGCCGCCGATGGCCTGCACGATGGAACTGTAGGTATGGCGAATGCCCTGCCCCGGCTGCACGTCAGGACGCGCAGGAGTCAGGCCACCGCGCCCGAAGGCCTGCTGACCCTCGGCCGAGGCGATGTAGTCGATCATCAGCTTGGCGGCGTTGACGTTGCGCGCCGCCTTGGGGATGGCCATGCCGCGGAGGATGACGAGCTGGCCGTCCTCGATGAAATTCCAACCCAGGACGCGCGCCCGGGCCGGATCGTTCAGGCGCGGCCAGAAGGTGATGGCGGAGACGAACCAGCCGGCTGCGTACTCGCCGGAGGTGACCTTCTCCGTCATCGGTCCGCCGGAGCGCTCCCAGCGCGGCTGTAGCGGCGCCAGTTGCCGGAACCATTCCCAGGCACGGTCGCCGTGCTTCTGCACGAAGCCGAAATTCGCCGAGTAGCCGAAACCGCCGAAATGCGCGCCGTAGCTGGTGATCTTGTTGCGCCAGCGGCCCTGGTTCTCCTGCGCCAGCGCGGCAAACTGAGCGAAGCTCTTCGGCTGCTGCGCCTCCGGCACAAGCAACTTGTTGAAGATGAACACCAGCGGATCGGCGGAGATGGTGTAGACGCCCGGCCAGGGCTTGGCCCAGGCCGGCCAGGCGGCGGCCTCCGGCGATTCATACGGCATCACCTCCCCACGCTGCTGGAACTCGATCCAGCCCGAGGGATCGGCGGTGGCGAGCAGGTCTGCCGTTCGGCTGTTTGTGCCCCGCTCAGCCAGATAGCGCTCGAACACCTCCCGCGAGTTCGGCAGGTCGAGGGTTTCGACACGGATTTTCGGATAACGACGATTGAAACCCTCTAGCACGGGCCGCCAGTTCTCGGCGGACATGATGGAGTAGACGAGCAGGCTCCCCTCTCGTTCTCCCCCCGCCACGATGTCGCGATAGGCCTGCGGATAGGAGGGCGGCGCCCCCTGCGCCAGCGCCCGGTCCGCAAGGACAAGGGCAGGGATAGCCAAAGCCGTGCGACGGCCGATCCAGACCATTCTCTGTTTCCTTCCCAAATATAGGCCGACTCTAGAAGGCTCGACCCGACGCTCTTTGGCGCATAGATTGGCGCCAATAGGCTAAGCCTAGGCTTACGGCTGGCGCAACCCTTTTCCACCTCGGGAACAATCCCCGCATGGCTCGCTCAACCGTTCGAAAGCGTCACCTTGCCGCGGAGATCGCCGCTGCCATCCGCGCCGGCGCCTACCGTTCGGGAGAATGGCTGCGTCAGGTGGATCTGGAGGAGCGCTTCGATGCCACGCGCTTCGACGTCCGTGCCGCACTGGCCGAACTGGCACTGCGGCAGACGGTAGAGCATGTGCCGAACCGGGGCTTCCGCATTGCTATGCCGGACCTGAGAAGGGTGCGCGACATGCTGGAGGTGCGTGCGCTGCTGGAATCCGAAGCCGCTGTCAGCGCGCTGCCGAGACTGGATGATGCCGCACTGCGCCTGCTGGAGACGAAGGCCGACGCCTTTGACCAGGCGGTGATGGAGGGAACCATGACCAGCCAGAGCCAGACCAACCTGGACTTCCACGACACCCTTTACAGCTTCGCACCGAACCGTGTCCTGGTGGAGGTTGCGACCGAGACGCGGGACCGCGCCCGCCTCTGGCCACTGGTTCTCTGGCCCTCGGTGCGGGCATTAAGGCGCAGTGCGGAGGGGCACCGAAAAATCATTGCCGCGCTCCGTTCCCGCAACCCAGCAGCAGTTTCGGCAAGCGTACGCGCTCACATCCTCGACTCACCCGCCAATGACCCTGCACTCGACACAGCGGAAACAGACAGCATGGTTGAGAAATAGCCGCACCTCTTGTGGACAGACTGGATAGCTGCAGCGCGCGAGTTCCAGGCCTTCAAAACTCAATCTGGTCGAGGTCGGCGCGAACGTCCAAATCAAACCAGTTGATCGTGATTCCCTCCAGTTCCGTACCTGAGCTGGACTTTGACCATTCAAGCGGCATGACAGAGGTAGGCGATGCCCGCGCGGAGCGCTGACGGAAGCTTTGCGGTGTCGGGCGTGTTCAGCGACAACCATCTTGGCCGGTACCGACAGGCAAGTTGGCCGGTGGCCCCGGACGCAGGTCGGGCGTAGCCCGGCCGGAGACCGGGGCCACCGGCGCGATCGTCTCTATCGGGGATGATGGCGTGGGGTGCTGGCCGCTGCGGGCCGGTA
>NZ_WWDL01000037.1 GCF_009848505.1 Muricoccus harenae | reverse complement strand
GCGCTCCTCCTCCGTCAGCACTACCGCTGCCGCTTTCGGGCCACATGACATGGGCGCCTCCCATCAGAGACGCCCGACCTTACACCCCGCCCAGCATGTCAGAACACTTCTAACTCAAACCACTAGGCCCTGCCCTGACAGCCTCCGGCTACGATCCCATGCGCGCGGAGAATGCCGTGGAGGGTCTGCGTTTGGCTGCCTCGCATTCTCCTGCGGCCATCCTCCTCGATCTCGGCTTGCCGGATATGGACGGCCAGCGGGTCATCCCACGGCTGCGTGCCTTCACCGCCAGCCCGATCATCGTGCTCTCGGCGCGTGACCGGGAGGATGGGAAGGTCGCCGCCCTCGATGCAGGGGCCGATGACTACGTCGAAAAGCCCTTCGCCTTGGGCGAGTTGCTGGCGCGGCTGCGGGCCGCCCTGCGTCGGGCGGCCGCGGCGGAAGGGCGCAGCTCCACTGAGGCGGTGGTCCGGACCGGTCCGCTCGAGATTGACCTCGCCAGACGGGTTGCGAGGCTGGATGGCTCGGCTCTCCGCCTGACGCCGCGGGAGTGGAACCTGCTGGCGGCGCTCGCCCGCGGGGGGACCGGCCGGGTGGTGACGCAGCGCCAGCTGCTCTCGGCCGTCTGGGGCCCTGGTCACGCCGAGGATGCGCAGTACCTGCGCGTGTATGTCGGGCACCTGCGGCAGAAGCTCGGTGAGGCCGCGGCGCTCATCCACACGGAGCCGGGCGTCGGCTACCGCCTCGGAAGTGCCGAGTGAGAACCGACCCCATATTGGAATCTCAGAGTCTGCCCGGCAACCCACATTGAGCCTTCACGTCTGCCTCGCCGGAGGTTCGGCCTAGACGAACCCATGCGAGCGATGATGGAGCGGGAGGAGGCGATCGCAATGAAGGCACCGGGTCGTTGCTACGTCGGGCTGATGGCCTGAGATGCCTCGGGAGACGGATTTGGACAGCCGAACTCCGTTCCGGCCGAGCGGTTCCCCGGTCGTGCTCGACACGCTTTTCTCGTCCGGGTAGCGCGCCGTCGTTCCAGATGCCCGGTTACGCGCGTGTGTCGGCGCAGGATGCCTCCAGGCTTGAGCCAATCTAAATGAGCTCCGACACGCGAGTCAGGCGGCTGTTCCCACACTGAACCGGTCGAACCGGAAGGGTCGAAGGTTGAGCGTGCTGCGGCCGTCGCAGGTCAGCTCCGCCACAGCCTCGCCAATAGCCGCGGAATGCTTGAACCCGTGTCCCGAGCAGGCTGACACGACGATGATCCGTTCGCTGTCCAAATGATGGTCGATCACAAAGTCAGAGTCCGGCGTAACCGTATACATGCAGGCGGCGGCTCGCGCCGGGCCCGCCGATACGCCCTTCAGACGCCCGGCCACATGCTCCTCGAACATGGCCCGGCTATCCTCCGGCTCCACCTTGCGCTCCAGTCGGTCAGGATCGCATTCATCCACGTATTGCTCGCTGGCGACCTTCACCACGCCAGAGCCACTCAGTGCCGGGAAACCGTAGAAATAGTCTTCCGAGGTGGCTCCATGCATCCAGATGTAGGCGGGGAAAACAGAGGGTGCGAAACGCGACTCATCCACAACGGGAAACCAGTGCAGCAATTGCCGACGGGGCACGAGCCTAGGTCGGAACGGGCCACCGAGCAACCTTCCGCTCCATGCCCCTGCGGAGACGACGACACGATCTGCCGTCACCGGCCCGTCACTCGTCTCCAGCAGCACGCCACTTGTTCCCGGCGTCAACGCCTTCACCTCGCATCCTGTCCGGATCCGGGCGCCGAGTTCCGCCGCGCGGCTTAGCTGCGCTGCGACACAGGCCTCTGGGCGGACAAACCCACCGCCCGGCTCGAAGTAGCCCTCCTCGTTACCCTTCAGCCCAAAGCTGGAGAAGCGCGCGCCGATCTGCGCGGAATCGAGCACCTCGTGCCGAATGCCGTTGCGGCGTGCCACTGCGATTGTCCGGTTGAGGAAGTTGGTCTTCCCATGGTGCCCGGTTTCTACCCCGCGCGGCGCCATCATCAACAGTCCGCAGGTTTCCAGCAGCGGCTGTCCTGTCTCAGCCTCCAACTCGCGCCAGATTTCGTGCGACCGCTGGACCAAGGGCACGTAGCAATCGCCCTCCCCCACTGCGCAGCGCGTGATGCGCGTCTCCCCATGGGTTGATCCCATGGCGTGCGGCGGCGCGTAACGGTCGATCCCAAGCGCTGCCACGCCCCGCCGGGCAAGCTGGTAGAGGGTGGCTGAGCCCATGGCTCCTAGCCCCAACACCGCGACATCCGTGCGCATTGGCGTCATCCGTATCACATCCCTTGGGCTTGGCTCAGACAGCGCCGTTACCCTTGGCGCGATGCATTGCGTTCTGTTCAGATCGCGGCTTTGCCCTTATTCGCGATCCCCGTCTTCTTAGGTGCGTGCCCGTTCCGTGAGGTCGAAATGCGTGACCTCCTCCAGGGAGCCGCCAAACCAGGCATAGATCGAACAGGCACGCTCACCCTGCGCGACCATCTCGCCCGCCCCGTCCAGTATGAGAGCCAGGTCGTGGCCCGGCAGCAGCACCGTACCCGGAACCTCGCGCCAGATGGCATTCAGCCGCGCGATGGATGCCGCATGTGCCGTCGCATCCAGCGTCATATCCGCGCGGCCTGTCACCAGCTCGGAACGGTTCTTCGCAAGATCGGCGGAAAAGATCGTCCGTGGCTCTCCCTCCAGCACGAAGACGAGGTGGTGCATCGTGTGCCCGGGCCCCGTGAAGCAGGAAATCCCCGGAAGCCCTGTCTCGCCATCCTCCAGCCGGTGCAGGTGCGGATGCCGCGCCAACTCGCGCACCGTAAATTCCGGATAGAGCGGATCGCCATCGGGCAGGCTCAGCGCCATGTCCAACTCAGCCGCGCCGACATGGATGGTGGCACGGGGAAACATTGGCCAGTTGATGCAATGGTCGTAGTGCAGATGTGTCAGCAGCAGGTCTGTGATGTCCTCCGGAGCCACGCCCAGCGCCGCGAGCCGCTTCAGGAGCAGGCGCCGGGCGCCGAAGCCGGCAGTGTCCAGCAGGGCCAGGCGGCCGCCGGGCCCGCGCGCGAGCGCGACGGTGCTCCAACCCAGCCCGCCATGGAATTCGGACTTTCCGGGATAGCCCTGCAGCACCGTTTCGACCTCCCAGGACATCGTCTCGCTTTTCCTTCTTCCTCATAGGTGCCACGGACTTGGTGAGCGATTTGCCCTGGGCCCCGTATCGCCCGTCGCCGGGAGTCGGGCAGGGTGCACCACTGCGAGCAACTGTCCAACATGCTGGACCTACGTCAACAGCCGCATCCTCACCGCATGTCCGGCCAGGCGCCGCCGTCAATCGGCGGCGGGAAGCGCCGGGCACCGCGGGGCGGCGGTCAATCCGGCACTCCCGGAGCATCAGCGATGCCAACCAGTCCGAAAGACCACCGCGTATCTTATCATCCCGTCAGAGCGGCCTTGCAGGAGATCCGGCAGCTCTTTTCCGAGGCGGTCGGCTGCGCTCTTGCTCTCCCGGTGCCGTGCTGGCTCCGGCCACCGGAGCGGCATGAGCCGCCTCTCCTCCATGCGCTCAGCGACACCCGCGAGCAGCCCCAGCTTGCCGCCAAGCCGGGAGCGCGAGGTCCCAAGCGCCCCACCAGCACCTCCTCGCCGAACGCGCAACCCGGTGCCGCTCTGCTGGCCCGGAGATGCTTCATGCCGGAGGTGGCGGAGGTGCTGGCATTCGAGCCCTGCGACCAGGCTCAGCTTGAGGCTGACAGCCCCGTCCGGTATGGGCGGTGCCTTCGCTCTGTACGTGGTTGCGGGCGGCCCGCTCCCTGGCAAACCTCTGTACGAAGATGTGTTGCGGGAGATTGAGTGGCCCGCCCAGGACCTGTAGGCGCTGGACCCGGGCATGGAATCGGCGCAGTTGCCCAGAAGCGACAGACCGGTGGGGGAACGATGAGCGAAGCGATCATACCGGAGCCGAGGCTCCTCGACCTGGCGACCCGCGCCCTCGCGGCTGGCGGCATGCGCCTGAATGAGGCGGGGCAGGTCGCGCGCATTCTCGTACTGGCGGACCTTTTTGGCGTGCGCACCCATGGCATCAGCCGCGTTCCGCAGTATCTGAACCGCGTAAAGGTCGGGGGCATCGATGCCCAGGCCGATGTATCCATTCTACGCCTTGCGGCTGGCGTCGCTACGGTGGACGGACGAAACGGCATCGGTCCGCTGGTCGGCATGCGCGCGCTGGAGGCAGCGATGGACGGGGCACGCGCGGCCGGCATCGGCGCCGCCTTCGCGCGCGGCAGCAATCATTTCGGCCCGATCATGCCCTATGCCCTGCTGGCGGCGCAGCAGGGCTTCGCCTCGATCATCGCCAGCAACGCGACCACCACCATTGCCCCCTGGGGCGGCAAGGACACGCGCGTCGGCAACAACCCGATCGGCATCGGCGTGCCCAATCCGGGCGGCGATCCCGTGATCCTGGATATGGCGCTGAGCGTCGCCGCGCGGGCCAAGATCCGCGCGCTCGCCGAGCGCGGCGAGCCGCTGCCGGAGGGCTGGGCCGCGGATGCGGAAGGCCGGCCCACCACCGACGCCAGGGCAGCCCTTGCCGGCTTCCTGCTGCCAGTCGGCGGCCACAAGGGCTATGGGCTGGCCGTCATGGTGGACATGCTGGCGGGCCTTCTTTCCGGCGCCTCCTACCTCACCCATGTGCAGGCCTGGGACAAGAACCCGGGCGCCGCGCAGGATCTGGGCCATGTTTTCATCCTGATCGACACATCGAAGCTGGGCAGTGCGGACTGGCTGCGAGAGCGTATGGCGGATTTCGCTGCCATCCTGCACGACACCCCCGCCGCCGATCCGGGCGCGCCCGTGATGCTGCCGGGCGAGCGCGAGATGGCATCCTATGCGCGCAGCCAGCGTGAAGGCGTGCGCGTCGCGGCAGCCGACCTGCAGAAGCTCGAGGAACTGGCCGGCACCGCCAAGACGAGCTGAAGCGTTCCGGCTGCACGCTGCATCGCGGCCATAAAAAACGAAGCAACAACGGGAAAATTTAAGAGATGACGCTTTCTTACCCCATAACGCGCCGCGGCCTCGCCGCCGGCGCCGCCCTGGCCCTGGCCCGCCCTGCCCTGGCGCAGGGCGATTACCCCAGCCGGCCGATCCGCATCATCGCACCCTATGCCGCCGGCGGCGGGCAGGACATCACCGCCCGCCTCCTGGCTGATCCGCTGCGCCTGGCGCTCGGCCAGCCTGTTGTCGTCGAGAACCGCACGGGGGCGAGCGGCATGATCGGCGCCCAGGCTGTCGCGACCGCAGCGCCCGATGGCTACACCTTCCTCCTCGGCGGTGCCGGCGAGACGGCGGTGAACCACCATCTTTACCGGGAGAAGATGAGCTACGATCCGATGCGGGACCTGAAGCCGGTCTCACTGGTGGTGAAGGTGCCGAATATTCTGATGGGCAGCATGACCGCGCCCTTCAGGACGGTCGCGGAGCTGGTGGAATACGCCCGCGCCAACCCGGGCAAGCTCAGCTACTCCTCCTCCGGCATCGGCAACCCGCAGCACCTGGCCGGCGAGCTCTTCAACAGCATGGCCGGTATCCAGACGGTGCATGTGCCCTATCGCGGCTCCGGACCGGCGGTCACCGACATCGCCGCGGGCCGCGTCCAGTTCGGCTATAACAGCCTCGCCTCCGGCCTGTCGCTGATCCGTGACGGCCGCATCCGCGCCGTCGCCGTCACCTCGCGCGAGCGCCTGCCGCAGATGCCGGACGTGCCCTCCGTCTCGGAATATCCGCCGCTGGCCAATTACGAGCTGATAAACTGGTTCGGCCTCTTCGCCCCAGGCGGAACACCAGATCCCATTGCGCAGCGCGTCTATGAAGCCATTGCGACGGCGCTGCGGGAGCCGGAACTACGCGGAAAGTTCGAGACCCAGGGCCTGCTGCCGCAGCCCATGAGTCCCGCCGAGTACCGCGGCTTCGTCACGGGCGAGTCCGAGAAGTTCGGCCGCATCGTCCGCGACGCCAATGTCACTGTCGATGGCTGAGGCGAGGATGGTGGACGCGGCGGCCACGCCGGCATGGCGGCGCATCCTGCTCACCGGCGCGGCAGGCGAGATCGGACAGGTGCTGCGCCCTGCCCTCCGTGGAGCGGCAGGGCGGCTCCGCTTACTCGACCGCCAGCCCATGGCGCCTGCGGCCGAGGATGAGGAGCTGATGGAAGGAGACCTCTCCGATCCCAGCGTCACGGAGACCGCAACACGTGATGTGGATTGCGTCATCCATCTCGCAGGCATCCCGCGCGAGACCGGCGGCACGCCCGAGGAGATCCTGCAGACCAATGTCGTGGCCTGCCACAGCCTGTTCGAAGCCGCGCGGCGCAACGGCACGCGGCGCCTGATCTTCGCCAGCAGCAACCATGTCATCGGCTTCTACCGTGCCCACCGCCCGGTGGGCACGGAGGAGCCCGTGCGTCCCGATGGCTATTACGGCGTGAGCAAGGTCTTCGGCGAAGCGCTTGGCCGCCTCTATGCCGACAAATACGGGCTCGACGTTGCCTGCCTGCGCATTGGCGCCTTCCGCTCCCGCCCCCGCAATGCGCGCGAGCTGGGCGCCTGGATCAGCCATCGCGACATGGCCCATCTCGCCCGCCGCTGTGTCGAAGCGCCGCCCTTCGGCTTCCAGATTCTATACGGCGTTTCCGCCAACCGCCGCGCCCTCTGGGGCGGCGATGCGGCCGCGCGGGCGATCATCGGCTATGCGCCGCAGGATGACGCGGAAGCCTATGCCGTCGAGGTCGAAGGCGTGGCGCCGCCGGGCGGCAGGATTGGCGCTCTGTTCCATGGCGGCTCCGTCTGCGCCCTGGGCTTCCAGGGCGATCCGGGCCGCGTCGTGTGAAATCTGGTAGCGGGAGACGTCGCAGGCCGAGAGGAGCAAGGGCTGTCGGATATGCCTGGTTCCAGTCAGGGTCATAGACGAGGTGAATGAGGGGCGTCCTTCTTTCAATTGGCTCCTCTAGTCGCACTCCCGCAGCATCCAGTTCCACAGCCGGGTCGCCAGAGCCGGCGGGAGGAACGAATGCGACGCAGAATCCTCGGCTTGGCAGCGTTTGGCCTTTCGACTCCGTCCCTTGCCCGGGCGCAGGAAGTCTGGCCCGTTCGCACCGTCCGGCTGATCGTGCCGCAGGCGCCCGGCAGCCCCATCGAAATTCCCACCCGTATCATCGCCGACCATCTGACGCGCAGCATGGGTGCGAACTTCATCGTCGAGAGCCGCCCCGGCGCGGGCGGCGGCATTGGCTCGCAGTACGTGGCGCAGCAGCCGCCGGATGGCGCCACCTTCCTCGCCACCTCCGCTGGCATCTCCATTATCCCGACCCTCCAGCCCGCACTTGGCTTCGACCCGATCCGGGATCTCGATCCGGTCTGCCTGATGTGTGATGTGCCATCCGGCCTGCTGGTTCGGCGCGAATCCCCCTTCTCATCCCTGCCGCAACTGCTGGCCCATGCGAAGTCGCGTCCTGGGGATCTGACCTACGCATCGGGTGGCGTCGGCTCCGCCAATCACTTGGCAGGCGCGCTCTTCAGCGCCATGGCCGGAGTGGAGATGACGCATGTTCCCTATCGCGGCGTCAGCCAAGCTGTCACTGCTGTCTATTCGGGCGACATCGCCCTGATCTTCGGCTCCACGCTCGAACTTCTGCAGCATGTTCGCCAGAACCGGGCGCGCATCCTTGGGGTCACCATGCCCGCGCGGGTGCCGGCCCTGCCCGATGTGCCCGCCATCGCCGAATACGTGCCGGGCTACGCCGCGCCGAACTGGTTCTGCCTGATGGCACCCAAGGGCTTGCCGCCGCCACTGATGGCGCGGCTGACCACGGCCCTCGCCCAGATCCGCAGCGCACCCGAATTGCAGGCGCGCATGGCCGAGGGCGCCGCCACCGCGCGGCTGGACGGACCCGCCCCTCTGGCGGAGCGCATTGCGGAGGAAGTGCCCAAGTGGCGCAACCTCGTGGTGCAAGCCGGGATCCGTCCTGAGTGAAACATCCAGGAGGAACAGTCATGCAGGCCAGGTGGATGATCGGAACACCCGGCTTCCACGCGCGGTTGCGGGAAGCCCAGCGCATGTTCTTCCGCGCGTAAAAAGGGCGGACCGCGCCGTCATTCGATGGTGATGCTCGCCTCCTTCACCAGCCGTCCCATAGCCTCCCGCCGCTCCGTCACGAAAGCTGCGAAGCTGTCGGGATCGGTGCCCAGCGTCACGGCTCCGATCGCCGCGAAACGCTCCCGCACCACGGGCGCAGCCAGAGCGTGGCGCACCCCGGCATGCAAGCGCTCCACGATGCGCCGCGGCGTGCCTGGTGGAGCGAACATGCCATTCCATTCATCCACCACCACTCCAGGCAAGCCCGCCTCGGCCATGGTCGGCACGTCCGGCAGCGAAGTGACGCGCCGGTCCGAAGCCACCGTCAGGGCACGCAGGCGCCCATCAAGGATGAGCTGCGTTGCCGAATTCACGGTCGCCATGGCGAAGAGAACATTTCCCGCCAGCACATCCTGCATGGCCGCCGATCCGCCGCGATAGGGCACATGCGCCAAATCCAGGCCCGCCCGGCGGAGAAACAGCACGCTCGCCAGATGCGACCCGGTGGCGTTCCCCGAGGAACCGTAGGAGAGTTGCCCCTGGCGCGCCTTCGAATAGGCGATGAACTGGGCCATGTCCTTCGCAGGCACCCGCGGATTGATGATCATCACCTGCGGCAGCATGGTGATCTGCGTCACCGGCACGAAGGCCGCGTAGTCGAAGGCGAGCCCGCGCAGCACATGCGGGTTCACCACATGGCCCAGCGCATCCACCAGCACCGTATGGCCGTCCGGTGCGGAGCGCGCGACTTCGGCCGCACCAATGGACCCGCCGGCCCCGCCGCGGTTCTCCACCAGGATGGGCTGGCCCATGAACTCGCCCATCGCAGGGCCGATTACCCGCGCCGTGGTGTCCGTGCCGCCCCCCGGCGCATAGGGGGAGACGATCCGCACCGGCTGGCTTGGAAAGCTCCGCTCCTGGGCGCGGGCCCTGCTGGTTGCAAGAACGGCGCCTGCAACCGCGAGCAGGGCGCGGCGGCCAGGAGAAGCATGCATCATGGTTTCCGACTTCATTCCGGTTTCAGGCCGGCGATCTCGATCGCCCGGCGTGCTTTCATTACTTCGCCTTCCAGGAATCTGGCCACACCAGCTGTGGTCAACTCCGGCCCCTTCGGCGGATCCGCGCCAAAGGAGGCGAGGCGGGCCAGCACCTCTGGATCGGCCGCAGCCTCTGCGATGGCTGCCTGAAGGCTCTTCAGCACCGGCTCTGGCGTGCCTGCTGGCGCGAAGAGCCCGACGAAGGAGGCCGCCAGAAAGTCCTTTAGCCCCTGCTCGATGAAGGTTGCTACCTCTGGCACCTGCGGGGAGCGCTGCGGCGCGGCCAGGCCGAGAATGCGCCCGCGCCCGTCCCTGTGCAGGTCCAGCACGCTCGGCAGCTCGATCAAGATGCCGTCAACACTGCCCGAAACAAAATCCGGCAGGGTCGAACCACCGCCGCGATAGGGCACGTGCACGAGGTTAGCGCCCGTCGCAGCCTTGAACAGTTCCAGCGGCAGATGGTTAGCGCCGCCTACGCCGGAGGTTCCGATCGTCACGCCGTTTGGGCGCATCCTGGAATAGGTGACGAGCTCCGTCAGGTCCCGCACCGGGACGCCTGGCTTCACGATAATCACCATCGGCACCTGCCCGAGCAGCGCCACGGGCACGAGATCCTTCATCGGGTCGTATCGGAGCGCTGGCATCAGCAGCGGCCCGTTCACGATGGAGCCGGGGCTGCCGATCAGCAGCGTATAGCCATCCGGCCGGGAACGGACCACCGCCTCGGTCCCGATTGCGCCGGTCGCGCCGCTGCGGTTCTCCACCACGATGGGCTGGCCGAGCCGCCCGGTGATCCGCGCCGCGAAAAGCCGCGCGGTGACATCGCTGTTCCCGCCGGCGGCAAAGGGAACGATGAAGCGGATCGGCCGTTCCGGCCAGCCGCCCGCCGGAACGGCCTGCGCCCATGTCTGTGCCGGAAGCACCGCCGCAAGCGCGAGCAGGCCGCGCCGGCCCATCCTGGATCGGTCCATGCCCATCCCTCCTCCTTCGCGGCGCCCGCTCTCGCGGCGGGCTCTGCCGAATTCAATGCCTGTAGCCCCTAAACCGAGTAGGGCGGGAAACCCGATCCCTTCTGCTGCGCCTCAAGCAGCCGCAGCATGGCGTGCCACTCCAGCACGCCATAAGGTCGCCGCGCGCCGGGCTGGTAGAGATGCGCCGTGCGCTCGAGGACCTCGTCGGAAGGGAGCGTCAACTCGGTTCGCGCCGCCATGGCATCCACCTGCGCGCGGCAGGACATCTCGAGTTGGTAGAGCGTGTTGAAGGCCTGCTGGAGCGTCGCGCCACAGGTCAGCAGCCCGTGGTTCCGCATGATCATCGCATCATGCGGGCCGAGGTCGCTCACGATGCGTTCCCGCTCCGAAAGGTCGATCGCAGGTCCTTCATAGTCGTGGTATCCGATATGGCCGACGAAGCGGATGGCCGTCTGGTTCAGCGGCAGCAGCCCGCATTTCATCGCCGCCACCGCCATGCCGGCGCGCGTATGGGTATGGATCACCGCCGCCACATCCGGCCGCGCCTTGTGGATCGCTCCATGGATCACGTAGCCGGACTTGTTGATCCCGTAATCGGTATTCGGCTTCCAGATGATGTTTCCTTCGACATCAATCTTCGCGAGGCTGGTGGCCGTAATCTCCTTGTAGAGCAGCCCATAGAGGTTGATCAGCAGGTGATCCGTGCCCGGGATGCGCAGGGTGATGTGGTTGTAGATCATGTCGGTCATGCCGTAGGCATCGACCAGCCTGTAGCAGGCTGCGAGGTCCAGCCTCGCCTGCCACTCTTCGGCACTCACCTGGTCCCGGATCGAGGGCCAATCAGTGCCGTAGTATGGTGCCACATTGTCCATCGCGGTCATCCTCCCCGGCGGCCGGAGCGATGCCACGCCGCATTCATGCGCCGCGCAGCCTGGCCTCCGGTCCAGACCGATTCCTTCCAGGGGCGGACCCAGCGCGTCCAATACCAAGCTTTGGGCGATCCATTGACGGCGCCAATGGCGGCGCAGCGTGGATCCCGATCCCCTCCTCCACCAGCGTGCCGCGCAGATGGGCGACGAAGCGCTGCAGCAGCGTCGAATCCGGCGTGCCGCGCGGCCGCACCAGCACTGTCTCGAAAGCGATCGGCGGGTCCAGCGGACGCGCGACGAGATCCGGAAAGGGCATGGTCCGCAGCATCAGCGGCTCGACCAGCGCCACGCCGCAACCATGCTGCGCCAGCATGATCCCCGTCAGCGAGACACTGATTTGCGCGACGATTGGCGGCGCGATCCCCGCATGGGACAGAGCCTTGTCCACATAGCTGCGGAACAGGTTCTGCGGCAGGTAGGTGATCAGCGGTAGCGTCGCCAGGGCGCCGACGGGAACGGAGGCCTGACGGGCCAACGGGTGATCACACCGCATCACGCATTCGAGCGAGGCGCAGACCAGCAACTCGGTCTCCACCTCGCTGTTCACCACCGGCTCATGCACCACGCCCAACTCCACCTCCCGGCTGGCAACGCGATCCACCACCTGCGGGGAGGTCAGCGACTGCAGCGCCACTCGCGTTCGCGGCCGGTCGGCCAGGAAGGTCGCCACCGCCTTGGCCAGGTATCCATTGGCGATGGGAAAGGCGGCGGCGACGGAAAGCGTGCCAAGTCGCCCGCCCGCCAGGTCCTGGGCCAGCCGCTCCACCGCAGCGAGGCGGCTGAAAACGGCCTCGATGTCCGGCAGAAGCGCCTGCGCCTCGGGCGTCGGCTGCAACCGTCCGCCGACGCGGTTGAATAGCCGGAAGCGAAGCTGCGTCTCGCAATGCTTCAACACGGTGCTGACCGAGGGCTGGGTAACGTTCAGCAGCCGCGCCGCGCCCGTCACCGAGCCGGTGCGCATGATGGCGTGGAACACCTCGAACTGCCGCAGATTCATTCGCCGTCCGTTTCACATCCCTGATCGCGACCATAAACCGCGTCGATGGAAGGTGCCAGGAATCCTGCTGGACGACGGGTGCGACCCCGGCGAGCCTCGGCCTCCAACCGGAAGCAAGGCCCATGTCATCTCCCCCTTCACGACCGCCCGGTGCCTGCGACTGCCACACGCATGTCTTTGGTCCGCCCGGGCGCTTTCCCTTCTCTCCCGACCGCAGCTATACGCCCGGCGTCGCGACGCCGGACGAGTTGCTCGCGATGCAGCAATCCCTTGCGCTCGATCGCGTGGTGCTGGTGCAGCCCAGCCCCTATGGCACCGACAACGCCTGCCTGCTCGACGGTCTGCGCCAGCTGGGGCCGGTCCGGGCAAGGGGCGTGGCGGTGATCAATGGCGCCACGGCCGATTCCACCCTGCGGGAACTGCACGAAGCCGGCGTCAGGGGTGTCCGGCTGAACCTCCACACGGCTGGGCGGAGCGATCCTTCATTTGCCCGTGCGCAGCTACGGGAAGCGGCGGAGCGGGTGGCACCGCTCGGCTGGCATGTGCAGACCTATACGGAGCTGTCGGTCATTGAGGCGCTCCATGACGAGATCCTGGCCCTGCCGACTGGATTGGTGGTGGACCACTTTGGACGTGCCCAGGGCCGACTTGGCCCCTCCCAGCCCGGCTTTGGCGCCCTTCTCTCCCTGCTGCGCGCCGGCGCCGCGCATGTGAAGCTCTCGGCAGCACATCGCATGTCGGAGGAAGCGGATTGCGCGGACATGGCGCCGCTGGCGCAGGCCCTGATCAAAGCCAATCCGGACCGCATCCTCTGGGGATCGGACTGGCCGCATTCGGGCCCGTCTGAGCATCTGCCCGCGAAGGGCGCCATCCACCCGTTCCACCCGGCGGATGACCGCCACGCTCTCGCCCGGCTGGCCGAGTGGGCGGGCGGCGGCGGCGATATGCTGCGGCGAATCCTCGTCACCAATCCCGCCCGCGTCTACGACTTTCCGCCTGAGGTGCCCTAGGAGGGCACCCTAGCCTGCCGCATGCTGTGGCTAGCACGGGAGCGAACCATATGCACGACCTTGTACTGACCGGCGCCCGGCTCGGCGACGGCCGGCAGAACGCATGGCTTTCGATCGCCAACGGCCGCATCGCGGCAATTGGCGATGACTCCCCGCCTGCCGCCAGGACACAGATCTCCCTTGAAGGCGACCTGGTCCTGCCTGCACTGACCGATGCGCATCTGCATCTCGATAAGACACTGTTCGGAACGCCGTGGCTTCCGCATGCGGCGGGCCCCACCCGGATGAGCCGCATCGAGACCGACGCAACCGTTCTTCCCTCCCTTCCCCGCAGCACCTGCGATCGCGCCGGTGCCCTGATCCGGCGCTGCGTTGCCCATGGCACCGGCCATCTTCGGACCCATGTCGACATCACGACCGCCTTCGGCCTGAAGGCCCTTGAAGGCGTGCTGGAGGCTAAGGCGGCGCATGCCGGTGCCTGCACCGTACAGACCGTGGCGTTCCCGCAGGCCGGGGTGATGCGCTCCCGCGGTGCCGTCGAACTGCTAGATGCGGCCATGCGGGCCGGAGCCGACCTGGTCGGCGGGATCGATCCCTGCGAAGTGGACCGCGATCCGAAAGGGCAGCTCGACGCGGTCTTCGCCATCGCCTCCAGGCATGGTGTTGGCATTGACATCCATCTCCATGAGCCGGGGGAGATGGGCCTCTTCAGCCTTCAGGAGATCTGCGCCCGCACCCGAGCCATTGGACTGCAAGGGCGCGTTGCAGTCAGCCACGGCTTCTGCCTGGGGGGCGTGGCCGAGAGCAAGCAAAAGTCCGCCGCCGAGATGATGGCAGAGGCAGGCGTTACCCTCGTCACGCATGGAGCAGGAGGATCGACCCTCCCGCCGATTGCCCTGCTTCGTGGGGAAGGCGTCTCCGTCATCTGCGGGAACGACGACATCCGTGACACCTGGAGCCCCTATGGCACTGCGGACATGCTCGAACGCGCAGCCGTCATCGGCTGGCGTGCGGACTTTCGGACGGATGAGACACTCGAGGCCCTGTTCGAAATGATCAGCATCGACGGCGCCCGGGCGCTGGGGATCGCCGAGCACGGGGTTGCGCCCGGCCTGCCGGCCAATCTTTTCACCCTGCCGGCGGAAGGCGTGCCGGAGGCAATCGGCCAGCACCCGCAGCGGCGGATGGTGATCTTCGGCGGGCGCATTGTGGCGCGGGACGGTATCTATCTCGGCTGATGGCTCCCCGGCGGACGTCCGCCGCACAGGCCAAATCGCTCACTCAAAAGGTACAGCAGCCGCTCTTTCCCGGGCGGGGCCGGGCCGGCGCCGTCATGCGGCGGCACCGGCCCTCCGGCGTCAGAAGGCGACCGTGTCGGCCCCCTTCAGCGCCAGGATCTCCCGCGCCTCATCGGGCGTTGCAACGGCAAGACCGAGCCCCTCGATGATCTGGCGGGCCGAGTGAACCTGCTCCGCATTGGTCTTCGCCAGCCGGCCAGGACCAGCCCAGAGGCTGTCCTCCAGCCCCACCCGTACATTGCCGCCCATTGCCGCGGCGATCGCCGCGATGTTGAGTTGGTTGCGGCCGGCACCAAGCACCGACCAGCGGTACTGGTCCCCGAACAGCCGGTCGGCCGTGCGCTTCATGTGCAGCACATCCTCGGGATGGTTGCCGATGCCGCCCTGCAGACCGAACACCGTCTGGATGAACAGCGGGGCTTGAATCAGGCCACGATCAAAGAAGTACTTCAGGTTGTAGAGATGTGCCGTGTCGTAGCACTCGAACTCGAAACGCGTGCCATTTCCCGCGCAGGTGTTCAGGATATACTCGATCTGGCCGAAGGTGTTGCGGAAGATGATATCCTTGTTGGCGAGATAGCTCCGTTCCCACTCGTGCTTGAGATCTTTGAACCGGTCAAGCATGCCGAACAAACCGAAGTTCATAGAGCCTAAATTCAGCGAAGCCACTTCAGGCTTGAAGGTCGCAGCTGGCCTCACCCGCTCCTCGATACTCATGGTGGGCGCGCCACCGGTAGTGATGTTCACCACGCACCCCGAGCGCTGCTTGATGATGGGCAGGAACTTCGCGAAAGCCTCCGGCGTCTGGTCCGGCTCGCCGTTCTCGGGGTTGCGCGCATGCAGATGCACGATGGCTGCACCCGCCTCCGCCGCGCCCACCGCCGCATCGGCGATCTCCTCGGGCGTGACGGGCAGGTAGGGCGACATGCTGGGCGTGTGGATCGCGCCCGTCACGGCGCAGGTGATGATGACCTTACGTTGGGTGGCCATTACTCCTCCGATTCCTCCTGAGACAGCTTGTGGACGCGCAGGGCGGCGAGGCGGCGGTTCCGCCAGCGCATCCTCGCCGGTAGATCGGCCGGTGCCGTCCACTGCGAAAGGATACTCTCCGTCGCTGCCTTCCCGTAGACCTCCGGTCCTGGCGGGTCTGCAGCGAGGCGCTTGTAGAAGCCGGCGTAGCGCTCGCAGTAATCCGCGATACCGCCGGGCGCGTTCAGCTCGATCGTCGCGAATGGCCCGAGAAAGGACCACCGCAGTCCCAGCCCGTCGGCGACGGTGCGGTCCAGATCCTGCGGCGAGACATAGCCTTCGGAAACCAGCCGGAACGCCTCGGCCAGCAGGGCGCCCTGCAGACGGTTGAGGATGAAGCCCTCGACTTCCTTCACCACCGTGATCGGGGCTTGGCCAATCGCCGCGTAGATTTCTCGCGCGCGGGCGATGGTCTCGGACGCCGTCCATTCGGCGCCCGAAAGCTCCACCAGGGGGATCAGGTGCGGTGGATTGACGGGGTGGCCAACGAGGCAGCGTGCCCGGCCTGGCAGGCCCTCGGTGAAGAGGGAGCAGCGTATGGCGGAGGATGAGGAGGCGAGAATGGCGCCCGCCGGTGCAGCCGCATCCATCTCGGCGAAGAGCGCCCGCTTCACGTCCAAGGTCTCGGGACCGTTCTCCTGCACGAAATCGGCCCCGTCGAGGCACTGCGCCAGTGATTCGGCCACGCCGATGCGCTCAGCGCTACCCGCGGGGTCCGCGCATAATCCTTGAGCCGCCAGATCACGCAAGCCATCCGCGCAGAGGCTCACCGCGGCCGCCGCAACCCCCGAAACCGGGTCCCAAAGCCGCACTTGCCAGCCCGCGCGAGCGAAGATCATGCCCCAGGATCGACCGATCAGGCCGGAACCGACAACGGCGACAATTGCATTCACAGCCACAGCACTCTCCGGCGAAGCTCCTCGTCCTCCCGCAGCAGGCGGGACGCCCCCGTCCATTGCACGATGCCGCGCTCCAGCGCGACCGTGCGGTCGGAGATTGACAGCGCAAGATCGAGGTGATGATCGACGATGATGATAGCGACCTCCTGCCGGAGCTTATCGAAGGTCTCGAACAACTCCTCCGTCACTGCGGGTGACAGCCCCTCGAAAGGCTCGTCAAGCAACAGCAGGCGCGTGTCGCCTGACAACGCACGGGCAACGGCCACCATCTGCTGCTCTCCGCCGGACAAACGATCGGCCGCGATCTTCCAGCGCTCGCGCAGGCGTGGAAAGAACGCCAGGATACGCTCCTCCTCCCAGTGCACCCCGGCGCCCGTCCGCCGCTTGAGGCGGCCTAGTCCGAGATTTTCCTCCACCGTCATCCCGGCGAAGAGGGCGCGCCCCTGCGGCACAAACCCTATTCCGAGGCGTGCCACCTGGTCTGGCGGCAAGCCGGCGATCTCGTTGCCGCCCAAGGCGATGCGTCCGGAGGCCGGGGGGACCGTACCGATCAGCGTCTTGAGCAGCGTGGACTTGCCCGCACCGTTTCGCCCGAGGAGGGCAACAATCTCCCCATGGCGCACCGTCAGGGTCACGTCGTTCAGGATGTGCGACTTGCCGTAGAAAGTGTTGACCTTCTCCATCACCAGAAGATCGCGGTCCGTAGCAGCGCTGGGACGGGGCCGTGCTGCCAGCGCCTCGGAGCCAGTTCCGAGATACACCGCCTGAACCCGCGCGTCGTCGCGCGCGTCCGCCACATTCCCGTCCACCAGCACCTCGCCATCGGCCATCACGGTGACGCGGTCCGCCATGCGGAAGACGCGGTCGATGTCATGCTCGACCAAAAGCACTGGGATCTCGGCCGAAAGCGCCTTGATCAGCTCGCCCACCCGCTCGCGCTCCGCCGCGGCCAAGCCGGCCAGTGGCTCATCCAGAAGCAGGATGCGTGGCCGTGTCGCCAGGGCCAGTCCCATATCGAGCAGCCTCTGACCGCCATAGGAGAGGCTCCCCGCCTCGGCCCGTTCCACCCCGGCCATGCCTGCCCAGCGAAGAAGCTCGGAGGTGTCTGCCTGAAGATCCGCGATCTTGCGCGCATCCCGCAGCACGCTGAAGGCAGACGGGTGCCGCGCCTGAACCGCCAGGCGAATGTTCTCCTCGACCGTGAGGCCCGGGAAGAGGTTGGTAATCTGGAAGGAGCGCCCCAGGCCTGAACGCGTGATCTCGTGCGGCTCAAGCCCGTCTACGCGGCGACCGTCCAGCAGTACCTGCCCGGCGTCGAGCGGGAACATTCCGGACAACAGGTTGAAGGCAGTGGTCTTACCCGCCCCGTTCGGGCCAATCAGGGCATGAAGCCGACGGTCCTCCACGGCGAAAGAGACATTCTTGACCGCCCGGACACGGCCGAACGACTTGCTCATTCCCGTCGCCACCAGGACCAGCCCCTCAACGCGCCCTTCGCGTACAAAACGCGGAGGAATGCGGCCGCTCTCACCAGCGCGCCGGGCTGCCATGGCAGCAGCCTCAGCGGGATCCTTCCGGCGGAGGGGCGTGAGGAGACGCGCGCCGAGGCCGACCAGACCATCAGGCGAGACAACGATGAAAGCCACAAAGAGCAGACCGAACACCAGGAGCCAGTCCGCCGTGTAGATTGACAGGAACTCCCGGAACAGAATGTAGAACAGCGCTCCCAGTGCCGGTCCCAGAAAGGAACGCATCCCGCCGATCACGACCATGGCAAGCAGTTCGCCGGAGAATGCGATGGAGATAGGATCTGCTGAGGCAAAGCGGTGGTTGAAGACACTCAGCACGCCCGCGAATCCCGTCAGTGTCGCCGAGACGACAAAGGCCAGCAGCTTGTATCGATTGGTGTCGTAACCGAGGAAGCCGGTCCGTCCCTCATTCTCACGGATCGCCACAAGCACAGTGCCAACGGGCGAGCGGTGGAACCGCCACAGCGCGAGCAGCAGCAGCAAGTAGGCCAGCACCGCAACCACGGCGTAATAGAGGCGCGGGTCCTGCAAGGACGGCCAGCGCTGCACGTTGCCCAGGCCATTCTCGCCGCCGGTCACCTCTGTCCAGCGATAGGCGATGGAGAAGAGCATCGCGGTAAAGGCGAGAGTCAGAAGGGAGAAGTAGACCCCGCGGCGACGGAGGATCAACATTCCCGCCACGAGAGAGAACACGCCGACGACCAGCACGGCGCCAAGAGCTGGCAAGACCATGCCGCCGGGAAGCAACTGCCGCTGCAGGATCGCGGCGGCATAGGCGCCGATGCCGAACCAAGCGCCGTGTCCGAAGGAGACCAGCCCGGTCCAGCCGACCAGGATGTTCAGGCCCATGACTGCCAAGGCGAACACCACCACATCCGTGGCCGTCGTCATCGTCAGGCCGAGAAGGTCGAGGACGAAGGGAAGAAGCACAAGTCCCGCTAAGCCGACGAGCAGCGGGCGCAACTCGCGCTGGCTTCTACCGGTGGGCATGCCGGTCATTCGAAGCGCTGGATGCGCTCGCCGAACAGGCCGCGCGGACGGAGGAGAAGAACGAGGACCATCAGGAAGTAGACTGCCGCCTCGGTTGCCGGCGGGAAGGCATAGGCGGCGAGGCCCCGCACGATACCGACGATAATGGCCGCCACCACCACGCCCCAGAAGGAGCCAAGCCCCCCAATCACCACGACCACGAAAGCGAAGGTCAGGATCTCGGCGCCCATTGTCGGCGTGACGCCGGTCACCGGTGCCATCATCGAGCCGGCCAATGCAGCGAGGGCCACCGCGATCATCACGACAGCCATCATGTAGGGCCGGAGCGAGATACCGAGTGCCGCGACCATGTCAGGGTTCTGCACGCCCGCTCGAACCACGCGGCCGAAGGCCGTACGCTTCAACAGCAACCATAGCCCGACGACGCAGAGCACGGCGACCGCGAGGATGATGAGGCGGTACTTCGAGTAGATGAAGTCGCCCACGAAGACCTGCCCGCGCAACCAGAGCGGGATGGAGAAGGGCACCGGCGCCGCACCAAACAGCATCCGCAGCGTTTGCTCCGCCACCATGGCGAGACCGAAAGTCAGGAGCAGGCTCAGGATCGGGTCTGCTCGATAGAAGCGGCGTAGCAGGAAGCGTTCGATCATCAATCCGAGCAACGCGACGGTCGCCGGAGCTGCGATCAGGGCGCCGCCGAATCCGATCGTGGGTGACAGCGCGACGGTAAGGTAGGCGCCGATGGCGTAAAAGGCGCCATGGGCGAGGTTCACGATCCCTCCGAGGCTGAAGATCAGCGACAGCCCCAGGGCGATCAACAGGTAGTTGGCTCCGACGAGCAGGCCATTGACGACCTGCTCCAGAATGAAGGCGAATTCCAATGCTTGGCCCCCTCACCACCTCTCCGTCCCGCCATCGCATCGGTGACGGGCAGCCTCCAACCGGGTCAGGCAGGGAAGGTGCACGCATTCTCCTCGGATGTCGGTGCGATGGCTTCGAGGTCCTCGCCTGGACCGGGGATTCCGGCGGATGAGGAAAAGATGTTCCAGCGGTTCCGCACCTTGTCTGCAGGAAGCGCGGTAATCGCGTACATCTCCATCATGATCTGGTGGTCCCGCGCCCGGAAATAGCCCTCACGCGCTTTCAGGACGTCGAATTTCGCCCCCTTCTCGAGGTGCTCGACAATCCGCGGCGCCTCGACGCTCTTCAACTCGTTCATGGACTGGGCGATGATCTTGAGAGCGCAGTAATCGCCCCAGGCCTGGTTCTCAGGTGGCCGGTTGAACTTGCGCTGATACGCCGCAACGAAGGCCTTGGTGGAAGGTGTATCCACAAGGTGGTGCCAAACGGTCGGCCAGGTTCCGAGGAAGTTGCCCTGCCCCGCGCCCCAGGCCAGAGCAGTATCGAAGCCGAAGCCTGCGACCGGGAAGGTTAGCCCGAACTCGCTGTACTGCTTCAGGAAGTTGGTGATCTGCGCGCCTGCGAGGTTGAGGATGACGACGTCCGGCCGCGCCTGCCGCAGCTTCAACATGAAGGGCGAGAAATCCGTTAGCTCGGTCGGGATCAGGTCCTCGCCGGCCGGGCGGGCATTGTTGGCCCCCAGGAAGTTCTTGGCCACCCGTAGAAGGTCGTGGCCAAAGGCGTAATCCGCTGTCAGGGCGTAGTACCTCTTCCCGTTGATCTTTCCTTCAGCCAGGAGCGCCCGCCCGACGGACTTTACATACATCGAGTTCGCGCCCTCGATGTGGAACATGAAGCGCCGGCAGTCCGAGCCACGCAGCGCATCCGAATTGGCGCCGGTGTTGATGAACAACGCCTTCTCCCGCTGCACCACCTGACCGATCGCCAGGGCGGAGGCGGAATTGATCTCCCCCACGATGCAGGACACGCGGTCGCGCTGGACGAAGCGCTCGGCCTTCGCCGAGGCGGTCTGCGGGTTCACGCTATCCTCCAGCAGGAGGTCAAGGCGCCGCCCGACGACGCCGCCGGCCGCGTTGATCTCCTCGGCTGCCAGTTGAACCCCCTGGACGGCGTATTCTCCGAGCGGGCCGAGGAAGCCCGTTCGGGGGGTCAGGTGCCCGATCCGCACAACGTCAGGTTGGCCCTGCGAAAGTGCGGGCGCCGCCAGGAGCGCGGTGCTGCCGCCGAGAAGCGCCCGGCGGGAAAGAGCGGGATGCGGCATGGTGATCAGTTTCCTCCGGAACGGCCTATGCGGCTCTTATCGTGATCTGTGATCACAGCTAGGCTGCCGAGCATGAGGCCTTATGTCTAGTGTTTCCTTGATGATCCCCGCCCGCGCACTTGCCGAGTTGCTGCCCCTGGAACGCCGCACACTCGGCGATACGGTCTATGGCCATCTGGCTGAGCTTCTCGTCAGCGGCCGGCTTACACCGGGCGAACGCCTGTCCCTTCGCGAGAGCGCGGCCGCCCTCGGGGTCTCCGTCATGCCAGTGCGGGAGGCCGTGAGCCGCTTGGTGGCCGACAGGGCTCTGGAGATCGCGCCGAACCGTGCCATCCGCGTTCCAAGGATGACCGTGGCCCAGTTCCGCGCCCTTGTGGAAACCCGCAAGGCGATCGAGGGGCTGGCCGCCACCCGGACGGCGGCACACCGGACGTCGGAGCAGCTCGATGCGATCCGCCGGGCCGAGGCAGCCTTCCGGGCGATGGCCGGAAGGGCCCGGCCCGACAAGGTCCAGGCCGTAACGCTGAATCGCGATATGCACTTCACGATCTACGATGCTTGCGGCCTGGATCCGTTGCGCGAGATCATCGTGGGGCTATGGCTGAAGGCCGGCCCCGTCATCAACCTGGACCTGCGCGAGCACCCGGAGCGGCTTCGCAGCGGCAGCGCTGTTCAAAACCATGCCCGGGCGCTCGCGGCGATCGAGGCGGGTGATGGGCAGGAAGCTGCACGAGCCGTCGCAGCCGATATCCAAGATGCGGCGGAGTTCATCATCGCGCGTGGCAGTCTGGCCGAGCATCACTGACAACGGCAGAGGAGCGGAACATGGATCTGGGAATTGCGGGCCTTCGGGTCCTAGTGACTGCCGGCGCCAGTGGGATCGGCCGAGAGACCGTAGAGGCTTTCCTCGAGGAGGGGGCGCAAGTCTTCACCTGCGATGTGGATGGCGCAGCCCTGGCAACCCTGCCGGATACGGTGGGGCGGGTCGTCGCCGATGTCACGGACCGGGCAGCGGTGTCTTCCCTGTTTGAGGCAGCCACGCAAGCCATGGGTGGGCTGGATGTGCTGGTGAACAATGCAGGTATCGCTGGACCGACAGGTCCCGTCGAGGAAATCAACCCGGAAGATTGGGATCGTTGCCTGCAAGTTTGCCTGACCAGCCAGTTCAACTGCGCCCGGCTGGCCGTGCCGCATCTGCGGCGAAGCGATAACCCGTCGATCATCAACATGTCTTCTGCGGCCGGGCAATTCGGCTTTGCCCTGCGTAGTCCCTATGCGGCCGCCAAATGGGGAGTAATCGGCTTTACAAAGTCTCTTTCTATCGAGTTAGGCGAGGCAGACATTCGGGTGAACGCCATCCTGCCGGGCCTTGTGGCCGGGGACCGGCAGCGGCGGGTGCTAGAGGCAAAGGCGCAGCGGAGGGGACTGCCCTTCGCCGAAGTGGAGAAGGCCGCGTTCTCCTACACCTCCATCAAGTCCTATGTTTCGGCGCGGCAGCTTGCCGACCAGATTCTGTTCCTCTGTAGCCCTCGCGGCCGGTCAATTTCCGGCCAGGCAATTGCCGTTGACAACGACATGCGGATGCTGGCCTGAGACGCAGCTGACCGACGCTCTCAGCGGACTGACACCTCAAGTTGCCGATGGCAGCCGCGCGGAAGATGGTGCGACAGTTCCTTGGTACTACCGCTTTATTCCGTCAGCGCCGGGAGGGAGAGTAGCTAGCGGTCATGTCGTTCGAAGTTATTCCGGGCTGCATGTCGTTCACAGTGATGCGCCGCGAGGCGAGGTCACCGCTACGCCGTGGGCAGGCACCGCTACGGCTGCGTTGGTGGCTGGGTAGGCGCTGGCACCGGTGAACCCGGTGCGCAAGGATCGGTCGCCCCGATCTCGCTGACTGACCCTGCACCCATGCAGCGGCGTTCTCTCAGGTCCTCCGCCTCGGAGATGAGGTCGAGCGGAAGGGCCTCTATACCGGCATGCGGAGACGCCGCCGAACGAAGCTTCTTCATATGGCCGCCTACACTCCCACATTGATACCGCTCGGGTGCATCGAGCTAGAGCGGCCGAGTGTCCTCGGAGGCCGCATACATGCTCTCGCACTCTCGTGGCAGATCCCCATCATCTGGACCAGATACTCAGTGGAAGACGCGGCTAAGCCCTTCTCCCAAAAGAGGACCATAGCCAACTCCATAGCGTCATCACGATCGGAATGTCTTGATTGTGCAATGACTCTGCATGGTCATTTCGGACCGGTGTGTCAATAATACCGCTCGCAGGCCGGTGCCCATTTGATACCTGCCTATGCGTCATCCGTTTCGACATCGGAACGAATCGGCACTTCGTTCTACTTCGCGTCACAAGATGCGTCAGCGAGCGCTGGTGCCCAGGCTAACTTTCAACAACCGCGGGAAGCCCTGTCCGCTGCGCGCGTTTCAGCGATCTGCGGGTGAAGGAGGAATGAACCGTGGGTCATCTCCGCAATTGACGTCCGCTCAAACTGCGACCTAGCCTCAACAACAACACAGGCGCCACCGAAGCGCAGCCGCTGCACCGGTCAGGTCCGGGCACGAGGGAGAGAATGATGCTCAAGACCCACCCGGGCGGGCCTAGCCGCCGCGGCATCCTCATGGCGTCTGCAGGGCTTGGCGCCGTCGCGGTCACCGGCTTCCCCATGATTGCAAGCGGCCAGGGAAGACGCCCCATCCGCATCGGTATGCCAACCATTCTCTCGGGTCGGGTTGCACAGCTCGGCATTTCCTCGCGCGACGCGGTGCTGATGGAAGTGGATAAGTTTAACGCGGAGGGTGGGCTCGATGGACGCCCGATCGAGATGATCATCCGCGATAGCCGCGGCGTCCCCGCAGAAGCGGCCCGTCTGGCCCGTGAGATGATAAGCGACGGTGTCGACATTCTCTTCGATGGCGAACCCTCCTCAGGGGGCTTCGCCGTGCACGAGGTGGTGCGCGAGACAGGTACGCTCACCCTGCACATCAACACCGAGACGTCGGCCATGTCCGCCGACCCGCGCCAGCGCTTCTGGAACGCCTTTCGCGTCGCACGCCAAGGCATCCATGACTCCGTCGCAGGCGGGGTATACGCTGCAGAAATCGTCAAGGCGCGGAACTTGCGCCGCTGGATGACGATATCCCCTGACTACGCCTACGGACGCGACACCACCGCCGAGTTCGTCGAATACCTCAGATACTTCACCCCGGACGTGCAGGTGGTCGGCGAGACTTGGCCCAAGCTCTTCCAGCCGGACTACACGGAGAACGTAACGCGGCTCGCCCAGGGACGGCCGCAGGCGGTCTATTCCTGCCTCTGGGCCGGCGACCTCGTGGCCTTTGTCGAGCAGGCCGCGCTCTATGGCCTGTTCAGTCAGTCACAGTATTTCGCGGTCAACATGGCCGATTACACGACCCTGAAGCAGATCAAGCAGCTTCCGCGGGGCGTCCATTCCGGCAATCGGTACCTGTCCAGCTATCCGCCACAACCAGCCAATGCGGCTTTCGCACGGGACTATAACCGCCGCTTCAATAATTACCCGACCAATTGGGCTTGGCAGGCCGCGACCGCCGTTCACCTGACCACTGCGGCGCTGAAGAAGGTTGGTGGAACCGACCCACGCCAGCTCGCGGCAGCGCTCAAGGGCCTGACCATCGATAGTCCCTTCGGTGCGGATGGCAAGGTGACGATGCGAGCCGAGGACCAGACACTCGTCGGCTACGCGATCGGCTGGGGCACGACCATTCCCACCGAGCCTTATGTGGAAGGGATCCAAACTGCGAACTGGAGCCAGATCTTCCAGCTCGAGCAGGAATGGAAGAAGGGCAAGGGCTGGGCCTGATGCATTCGCGTGGGGGTTGCGGCCATCGCAGCCGTCATCCCTCCTCTCAGCCGGAGCGTCAACATGGATCTTGGTGAACTCGTCTCCTGCGTTGGCTCCCTTTCATGCCTGGTCACACAGGTTTCGGCAGGCCTCACGATTGGTCTCCTGCTGTTCCTTGTCGCTTCCGGCCTCACGCTGATCTTCGGAGTGCTGGGTCTGGTGAATTTCGCGCATGGCACACTCTACATGCTCGGCGCGTATTTCGCCCTCTCCGCCTATGCCGCGACGGGCAGCTTTCTTGTTTCCACCCTGGCCGGAACGCTCGGCGTCGCGACGTTCGGCCTGCTGATCGAGCGAACGCTATTCCGCCGCATCTATGGTGCGGACGTGCTGATGCAGCTTCTCGTCTGTTACGCGCTCATCCTGATCATGGACGACGTGGTCAAGATCATATGGGGCGGTGACTTCCTGAAGATGGACATGCCCGACACTTTCCGGCGCCCGCCCTTTATCATCGGCGGCGGCATCGTCCCGCTTTTCTACCTCGTGCTCTTCGGCGTAACTCTTGCCGTGGCCTTGCTCCTGGCACTCTGCATGGGCCGGACGCGCTTTGGCCGCACCGTCCGGGCGGCTGCGGTCAATTCCACCATGGTCGCTTCGCTGGGTGTGAACACCAACATGGTCTTCGCCGCCGTCTTTGCGATCGGCGCGGCACTCGCCGGGTTGGCAGGGGCGCTCTCCGCTCCGATCCGCTCAGTGGTTCCGGGTGCCGGCGTCTCCATCCTGATCGAGAGCTTCATCGTCACCGTCATCGGCGGCATGGGTTCTATCGGCGGGGCCCTGGTCGCCGCTCTGCTGATCGGGCTCACCCGCTCCTTCGGCTCAATCGGCTTCCCACTCTTTACCGAAGGGCTGATGTTCCTGATGATGGCTGTGGTCTTGCTGCTGAAGCCGAGCGGCCTCGCCGGGAAGCACCCGGCATGAGCCGGTTCTCCGGTTGGCGCGGCGATGTCCTCGTGGCACTCATCGCCTTCAGCTTGGTCGCTGCCCTCTCGCTTGGCGTCGGCTCTCATGCGCTGATCGACTTCATCATCCGCCTCGGCATATTCGGTCTGCTGGCTTTGTCGCTGAACCTGCTGATCGGGACCGCTGGCCTTGTCTCCTTCGGCCATGCGGCCTTCTTCGGCAGCGGGGCTTATGCCTTCGGCTTGCTGATGCAATCTGGCGGCTGGTCTGTCCCCGCGGCGGTGCTTGCCGCCCTCACTGGAAGCGCCCTGCTCGCCCTCGTCATCGGCGTGCTGTGCGTGCGCCTGTCTGAGATCTACTTCGCCTTCCTCACCCTCGCGTTCCAGATGCTCATCCACTCGATGGTTATATCCTGGGTATCACTCACCGGCGGCGACCAGGGCCTCATGGGCGGCATTCCCAAACCGCCGTTCCTCGGCGTCGAACTCGCGCGCCCCGCGCATCTCGCCCTCTTCTCCGCCTTCTGCCTAGCGCTGTCTGCGGTGCTGCTGCGGCAGGTGATCCGCTCGCCCTTCGGCGTCGCGCTGCGCATGCTACGAGACAATCCCCAGCGCGCAGCCTTCCTGGGCCTTTCAGTCTTCCGCTACCGGCTCGGCGCGTTTGTCATCGCCGGCACCTTCGCTGGCCTCGCGGGCGTGCTGATGGCGCTCTACGTGTCCGGCGCATTCCCGACCTTCCTCTACTGGACCACCTCGGGCGAGGCGTTGTTCATGATCATGCTAGGCGGCATCGGGACCTTCCTCGGTCCCATTCTCGGCGCTGCGGTCTTCCTGTTCCTCAGCGACCGCATTTCCGGCTTCACGGAGCACCACGGGCTGTTCTTTGGCGCTATCCTGCTCCTGCTCGTCCTCGGGCTTCGCAAAGGCATGCTAGATTGGGCGGTCGATGCCTGGCGCGCCCGCGGAAAAGGGAGAGGTGTATGAGCACAGGGCCTTTCACCGGCCGGATTGCAGCCGTAACCGGCGGCGGCAGCGGCATCGGCGCCGCATGCTGCCGCATGCTTGCTTCACGCGGTGCGAAGGTGGCGGTGCTGGACGTTGACAGGGCTGCCGCCAAGGCCGTGGCAGCTGAGGTGGGGGGCGCCGCCTTCACGCTCGACGTCGGGCGCATGGATGCCAATGAGGCGACAGCCGCAGCCGTGCAGGCGGAGCTCGGCCCAGCCGATATCCTCGTTACCTGCGCCGGCGTCCTCCAGCGCCCCCTCCGCGCGGAGGAGATCACTGAGGCGGAAGTCGCGCGTGTCATCCGGATCGACCAGATCGGCACCTGGAACTCCGCGATGGCATTCGGACGCCGCATGGCCATGCGAGCTTATGGCTCGATCATCACCATCGCTTCCATTGCGGGTGTTCGCTCGATGCCCCTGCACGCCTATTCCCCGGCCAAGGCGGCGGTGATCGAGATGACGCGCTGCCTCGCAGCGGAATGGGGGCGGTCAGGCGTCCGGGTCAATGCAGTCTCGCCCGGCTTCACGCGAACCCCTGGCCTGCAGGCCGAGATCGAGCGTGGCGAACGTGACGTCACGCGCCTCGAGGACGCCAGCGCACTTGGGCAGATGATCATGCCCGAGGACGTCGCCGAGGCGGTGTGTTTCCTGGCCTCGGACGCGGCCCGCGCGATCACGGGCATCAACCTGCCGGTGGATGCCGGCTGGCTCGTGGCCGGCTCATGGGCAGCCTATGGCGGCCTCCCTGCGGCGCGCGGGAATGCTGCGACAAGAGGCCGAGGCGCATGAGGGGCGGCCGGCTCGAACTGCAGGGGCTCCGCCGAAGCTTCGGCGGCATTGTCGCCACCAATGACGTCTCTCTGGATTTCGCCGCAGGCTCACTCTCAGCCATCATCGGCCCGAACGGGGCCGGCAAGACAACATTGTTCCATCTGATTACCGGCCTCCTTGCCCCCACAGCCGGACGCGTGCTGCTCGACGGCGAGGACATTACTGGCCGCAACCAGCAAGTCATCGTCCGCCGAGGCATCGGTCGCGCCTTTCAGGTGGCGAACCTCTTCCCAAGCTTTACTGTGGCCGAGAGCCTCGCGGCCGCCATCCTCACGCATGAGGGCCGTACCGCGAACCTGTTCCGCGCCTTCCCGCCCACCGATATCGTCGGACGGGCGGGCGAGGTGATGGAGCTCTGTGGCCTTCAGCACCTGGCCGGTGCACCGGCGCGGCAGCTGTCACATGGCGACCAGAAACTGCTGGACATCGCCCTCGCCCTGGCGCTGGACCCAAAAGTGCTGCTGCTTGACGAGCCGACCGCCGGCATGGGCCCTGATGAACGCTGGCGGATGATTGGGTGCGTGCACCGGCTTTGGCAGGCGCGGCGGATGACTCTGATCTTCATCGAGCACGACATGGACATCGTCTTCCGCATCGCCGAGACAGTGCGCGTGCTGCGCTACGGCACCGTCTTAGCCCAGGGCACGCCGGAGCAGATCCGCCAGGATCCTGCCGTCATCGAGGCGTATCTCGGTAGCGAGCACGCGCTCCAGGCGGCGCCGTGAGCGAGCCGGAACTGTCCGTGCAGGGGCTCGACGCCGCCTATGGCGCAAGCCAGGTGCTGTTCGGCGTCTCATTCGACGTCGGCCGCGGCGAGACCCTTGCCCTTATGGGCCGGAACGGCGCGGGCAAGAGCACGACCCTCAAGGCCATCGCCGGCGTTCTGCCACCACGTGCCGGACAGGTCATTCTACGCGGGAAGGATATGGCCGGACGCAAGCCCTATCGCGTGGCGCATAGCGGCATTGCCTACGTACCGGAGGACCGCCAAGTCTTTCCGGAGCACACGGTCGAGGAGAACCTCGAGATTGCGCAGAAGCGCGGGCTCGATGGCACTGCTGGATGGACCATCCCCCGCGCCTTCGAGAGCTTCCCTCTACTCCTGCCGTTGCGCCGACGCATGGCCGGGCGTCTCTCGGGCGGCGAACAGCAGATGCTAACCATCGCCCGTGCGCTGATGGGCAACCCTGCCGTGCTGCTCCTCGACGAACCTTCGGAGGGCTTGGCGCCGCTGATCGTTGCGGAGATCGGCCGCCTCATCCGCAAGCTCCGCTCTGCTGGAACCACCATTGTCCTGGCCGAGCAGAACAGCCGCTTCTGCCTCGCCGTCGCGACCCGCGTCGCTGTGATCGACAAGGGCGGCATTGTCTGGCACGGCGACGTGGAGCAGTTCCACACAGATCCGACGGTGCAGAGCCGATATCTGCAGGTTTAGTCCAGCATCAATGATGTGACCGGTTCCGCGTTTATGCTGCAGGCTACCTGCTATCTCGTAGTGCCTGATGGGGCAGCCTTGGGGAGTCAATACAACGGAACCTAATGGCGAGTGCTGAAGGCTGTGCGGACCGGGCTAGTAAGCGTGCGGGGCGCGGTGGACCGCTATCGCGCCGTTAGCCGGCTAGGTAGAGGGTACTCCCTTGAAGCCGAGCCCATCGAGCAGGCGCGCCAGCGTTAAGGCGCGCGTCTGATCGGCACGTCCGGGTCACCCGGGGCCTCGCGCGATGCTCTGCCCCTCTTGGATTTCGGGACAGAACCTGGCCTCAGACGTTGACGAGGGACGGCGCTCCGCGGTCCTGACGACCGCTGGGCGGGGTCAAGCCGCTGCTGCCACGGGGGTTAGTGCAGCAAGCGCCGTCGGCCCGGGAACGGGCTCGCGCGGCCCAGGGGGGCATCTAGTTTGTGTTTTGGGCGGACCGTCAGTGGCACAACGTGCCAACCCGGTCGGGCGGCTACGGCGAGCCAGCTTGCTGTGGCCCGGCGGGTGGCATGCAGTCGATCTGGCGGAGGCTTCACCGGGTGCCGCTGGAGAGGCCGCAGGATCCTGGTGCCCTGAACTGAGGCCGAGCGGCGCTCGGCGACGTGAGCCTGCCTGCCGAAGGACGACGGAAGTCGGACCCAAGCCGGCGGACCGCGGCGGGCCGGGCGCGAAGCGCCACCTCGCCGCCGACGTCCAAAGGACGCCGTTAAACCTGACGCTCAGCGTGACCAATCGCCACGACAGCCGCGAGTTCGTGCCCACCCCGGACGCGGTGCCGGGGCTGCGGGCCAGACATCAAAGCCGGCTGACCGGCGACCTGCCAAGCTCCACACCGGCAAATCTTGATGATCGCCGGCGCTGTCACCGCGAGTGCCGCACCCGCGGCAATGTCCCGCGTATCGCCCGCAGCATTGAAAGCGGCAACCAGGCGATGGTTCCGCCTCCGTCGGTCCTGGAACGCCACGGAAGCGCCCTGCTGCGCTTGCTGTACTCGCGGTGCCCCGTTTCCCGCACGGCCTCCCCCACGAGATTGTGTGGCCGCCTGCCGCAGATCGCTGAGCCCAGCGCGCCGCAACATAACTTGGAATCGTCCATAAAATTGGCGCGCAGTCACAACCCACACGGTAGTCGGAGCAATCCCCGTCCTGCATCCTTAAACATTAGGAACCCAGTCGCATGATCTTTGTTCCTATTCTACCGGGGATTGACCCGAACCTTCCAAGTTGAAGCTCAATAAAAGTCTCCCGGCCTCAAGTGCAAGCGTCTACATTCCGCTTCGCTGCACTGCACCGCGCTTAGGCGCCGCGACCTAACAGTCGGACGGCGGGAGATGGACGTTGGACAGGCAACCCGAAGACACACAGCTCCTCGTGGATCACCCCGGACCTTCCCGGAACGTCATGTGGGACGTTGCGAAGGATGCCTGCGGGAAGCTCCGCTTCACCGCCCACCCAACCGTCCAGCGGGCGGCGCGGAACATTAACATCCGCCAAACCGTCTACATTATCTCTTGGGTCGTCGAGCTCGCCGCTATCCTCGGCTTCGCTGCAGCCTGCCAGCAGATCGCTGTGCGAGACGCAGATGCTCTGGAAGAAGTCGTGCCAACGACCATGGCTGTCCTCGGAGCCGCCATCATCATCCGTCAAGCGCTGGCGCTGGTGGACGCTCATCCACTTGCCACCAAGCTTTGCTCGCCAAGCCTCGGCGCTCTGGGCCTCGCTGCCGCCTTCCTATTGCTAATTCTCGTCCAGGCTTGTGTGGACGCAAACGAGGTCTGGTGGATGGTCGTCTGGGCGGCGCTATCAGTTGCATCGACCTTCCTGATCAGGACTGCTGTTTGGCGTTCCCCATGGGGGCTTCACGGTGGTGGTGTCGCCGTACTCGGCCAGAAAGACGCGGCACAGGAGTTAACCTCCGCGCTGTCCGGGCACGGGCGGCGCCCCGTGGTCACCTGCCTTCCCCACGATGCGCCCGCAAGCCTCACCACCCTGCGTGCCATGGTCGAAGACGGCCATGTGGAAGCTGTGGTCCTCACTGCTATTCCGCCGCAGGAGCTCGCTCCCATGCTAAACCGCCTGGCAGACCTGCCCATCGGCATATACATGGTGCCGAACTTCGGCCTTACACAAGCACCGCTTCCCGACGTCATCGAGCTTCTGCCCAATCTCCTGACAGGGCCACGCGGGCTAGCGAAGCGCGCAGTGGATCTTGCCGGGGCCTCTGCCGCACTCCTGATATTCGCCCCCCTTCTTATTCTGGCGGGCCTTCTTATCCGCCTCGAAACCCCTGGACCGATCCTGTTTCGGCAGGTTCGTTTCGGCCTCGGCGGCCGCGCGACTGAGGTGTGGAAGTTTCGCACCATGCATAACGACAAGCAGGATATTGCCGGTGAGGCGCGAACCCTTGCACGTGACCCGCGTGTCACACGTGTCGGTCGCTGGTTACGCCGCCTGAGCATCGATGAGCTTCCGCAAATCTTTAATGTGCTGCGCGGTGATTTGTCGCTCGTCGGTCCGCGCCCGCATGCGACCAAGATGAAGATCGAGGGCGAGTACTACGCCGATGCTGTGTCACAGTATCCAATACGGCACCGCGTCAAGCCCGGCATTACAGGTTGGGCGCAGGTGAACGGCTCCCGCGGCGAAGTGGACACGCTGGAGAAGGCCAGACGGCGCGTCGATCTGGACCTCTGGTACATCACGAACTGGAGCTTGGCCCTCGACATCTGGATCATCCTCCTCACAGCAGCAGGTGGCTTTGCCACCCTGAAAGCCGACTGAGGCATGATGTTGAATTGCCACAACAGGGCAGCAGGTCGCACGCCGCGGCCAGCAACTGAGGCTCTCGTAACACGGCTTGAGCGCCAGGGAACGGCCCGGAGTAACTCCCAGCGGCAGCGCACCCTACAATGCGGTGGAACCCCCACCTACGGTCTCCTTCAGCCCCTGCCATTCACCGGCCGCGGCTCGTTCTGTCGTGGGCACGTGCGCGGGTATCGGAAATGAGGATCGCCCTTGTTTGTGACTCCATGTCCGCCTACGGCGGCGCCGAGCGAGTGATAGAGCAAATCCTGACTGTTTTTCCCTCGGCCGATGTCTTCGCGGTTGTCGATCTCGTACCGGACGCACAACGCGCCTTCCTCGGCGGCAGGACAGTCCAGACCTCATTCTTGCAGAAGGTGCCGGCGATCCGGCGTGTCTACCGCAAGCTGTTCCCATTGTGGCCGCTGGCGGTTGAGCAGATTGACGTCACGGAATACGACCTTGTCATTTCGAGCCATCACAGCGTTGCCTACGGCGTGCTGACGCGGCCTGGGCAGGTTCATGTCTCCTACGTTCATTCGCCCATGCGTTACGCATGGGACCTCCAGCACCAGTACCTTAAAGATTCGCGGCTCGACCGCGGGCTGCTGACCTTCCCCGTGCGTGGTGCTCTGCACCGGGCGAGGGTTTGGGATTACGTGGCCGCACAGCGGCCCGAGGCCCTCGCCACCAACTCGGCCTTTGTTGCGGAGCGGCTCTGGCACACGCACCGCCGACGGTCCTCCGTTATCTATCCTCCCGTGGCCGTCAAGCCGCATCCGCCCACGACGAAAGGTGACTACTATATCTCACTGGGCCGACTAGCGCCCTACAAGCGTGTCGACCTGCTGGCGAAGGCCTTTGCAGCGATGCCGCATCGCCACCTCAAGATCATAGGTGACGGCCAGGACTTGCAGCGGATCAAGGCGCTCCGCGCACCCAATGTCGAGGTACTCGGCTTCCAACCGGATGAGGTTGCAGCTGAACTCCTGGCAGGCGCCAAGGCCTTTCTCTTCGCTGGCATCGAGGACTTCGGAATTTCGGCGGTCGAGGCGCAGGCGGCGGGCACGCCCGTGATAGCCTACCGCGCGGGCGGGTTGATGGAGACGGTGCGCGGACTCGATCAGAGTACACCGACCGGCGTCTTCTTCGATGAGCAGACGGTTCCATCCATCGTGGCCGCCGTGGAGAGGTTCGAGCAAAGGCAGCATCTCGTTACAATTGGCGCCTGCATGGCCAACGCGGCCCGCTTCAGTGAGCAACAGTTCCGGCAGGCGTTCGGCAGCTTTGTGGAGAATGCCCTTGCTGGTGGAGGGCGCCAACAGTGGCTGCCCCGGCACGAAGTCGCGTCCGAGATCAAGGCGGAGCTTGCCATGCGTGACGCTGCTGTCGCGCCGGCCGACCTCGCCTCCTTCTCAAGTGCAGCAACATGAGTCACCAAATGCGGCAGCTCACCGGCCGGAACGGATCTGGAGAGATACAGAGCGCCGATGCCGGGCGTCCAAGGGTCCTCTATGTCTCGGCCGTAGCCGAGATGAAGGGCGGCGCCGAAGCTGTCTTGCTCGACATGGTCCGCAGTCCATTTGTTCAGGCTGCACTCGCAGTCCCCGGCCCCGGCGCCCTGGCGGATTGCGCGACCGCCGCGGGAGTTCCCGTGCACTTCTATTCGCTTGGTCACGTCAGTGCCGTCCAACGGCCCCTCCAACTCGGGCAGGTGTTGCGGGTCGGCCGCGATACATTGCTGCTGGCACGACAGCTCGCTGACCTCGCGCGGGGCACGAAAGCCGACCTAGTCCATGCAAACGGCTTGAAGGTCCATGTCGGCGCATGCTTGGCGCGGTTGCTACACGGCACCCGGTCCGTGATCCACATGCATGATGTTCCGTTCTCACGCTCTGAACAGGTCATCTGGTCGGTTCTGCACTCGCTCGCCGGGCATACCATCGCGGCATCCTCAATTTGCTTCCCGCAGCATGACGGGCGATCTTCACGCATCTCACTCCTGCGGCAAGGGGTGAACATGGAGGCAGCCCTGCAGCGGAGGACCCTCCCCGCTCGACCCGTCATCGGATTCCTCGGCCGGTTCCATCGCTTCAAGGGCACGCATCTCCTCCTCGACTGGTTCGAGGCAGCTGCAGAAGAGTTTCCCGCAGCCAAACTGCTCCTGAGGGGGCGGGTTGACCCAGAAGGCGAGGCGTATTGGGCGGCCCTGCAGCCTCAGATCGAGCGGCTTGTTTCGGCCGGTCGGTGCCGGGTCGAGGAATGGCGAGGAGCGGAGGCCGATCCCTTCCACGAGATCGACATCCTCGTCGCTCCATCCGTTCACCCGGAGGTCGGGCCGCGTGTCATCATGGAGGCAATGCTGCGGGGGATCCCGGCAATCGGCTATCCCGCGGGTGGTGCCCTCGAGATGATCCCCGATCCAAGCCTTGGGGCACATGCAGCGGGGGCTGAGCAGTTTCGTGACGCCCTCCGGCGGCTGCTTTGTCCAACGGCTTATGAGGCGGTAAGTGCCGCAGCGCTGGAACACGCGCGCCGCCACTTCGGAATTGACCGCTTCTGGAAGGATCTGGCGCAGGCGCACGCCACCGCCCTAGCGGGCCCGCGGCCGGCGCACAGCATCACGACTGACGAGCGGCGGCGCTCCCCCATTCTCCACCACTGGCGGAGCGGCGCATGACGATTGGCGAGGAGGTTGCATCATGAGGGCTGCTCTGGTTTCCAGCTCGGCAGCATCCCGTGACATGGCTCCAGCGTCGGAGATGTCGCTTGGAGCGTTGTGGAGCGTCCTTTGGCGGCATCGCTGGTTTTTGGCGACGTGGATGCTGCTTCTGGTGGCCGTCTCGACGGTGCTCATTTTCAGCCTACAGCCGCGTTACCGCGCAACAGCGCTGGTCACGCTCGACACGCGACAGATCCGGTTTGCCGAGGTGAGCACACCTGTCTCGCAGCTGAGCACACCGATGGACTCCAGCTACGTCAGGACCGAGGTGGAGGTGCTGGCTAGCGACAGCATTGCGCGGCAGGTCGTCACGGAGCTGAATCTCGCCGAGAATGAGGAGTTTGCTTCCAGGCCCTCGTTGATGCACCGGGCGATGGCTGCCCTTGGGCTTCGTCGTGCGGACTCCGATGAGCCGCCCAGCCCGGAGCAGCTGATCCATCAGACGGTCGCCGCCTACCGGTCGCGGCTGACCGTCTTTAGTGATGCCCGGTCCTACGTAATCACCGTTTCCTTCGACGCGGCCGACCGAGACTTTGCTGCCTTCATCGCCAATCGCCATGTGGAGACATATATCGCGCGTCAACGCGCCACGAAGGACCAGGCACTTGCCAGTGCAACTTCATGGTTGGACCGCGAAGTCGCGGCGCTGTCCGAGCGGGTTCGTCAATGGGAGCAGGCAGTGCAGGCCTATCGTGAACGTCATGGCCTCTTCATGATTGATTCCGGGCGTGGAGCTAACTCCGTTGCTCAGCAGCAGCTAGCGGAGGCGCTGGTTGAGCTGACCCGAGCCAGGGCCGATCTTGCGATCAAGCAGGCCCGCCTCCAGCAGGCGCGGGACCCGTCCAGGAGCTCGAGCATACCGGAGATCGTGGGCTCTTCCGTGATCGCGAGAATGCGCGAGCAGGAGATGTCGGCGCGTCAGCGCCTCGCCGAGCTCGCAGGCATGTCGGGTCCGAATCATCCTTTTGCCGTGCCGCTGCGGGAGCAGATTGCCGAGAGCAGGCGACAGATTGAGGCCGAACGCACAGCCATCCTCGGTAGCATCGCGGCTGAGGCGGCTATTGCGCAGACCCGCGAGGCTGAGTTGAGGCAAATCATATCCAGGCTGGAGCTGCGTTTGGCGGAGTCGGAGCGTGACGCCGCCGGGCTTCGGGACATCGAGCGTGAGGCCGCCGCGACCCGGTCCCTCTACGAGAGCCTCCTGGCACGCCAGAAGCAGGTGGCAACCCAGGTCGGCATTCAGCAGGCTGATGCGCAGCTCAGTTCGCGTGCGGTACCGCCGCTGGTTCCGGCCTTTCCGAACAAGAAGCTCTTCCTGGCCGTGGCCATCGTCGTCTCTGGTGTCACCGGAGGGGTGCTTTCCCTCCTGCTTGATCGGCGCCGAAAGGGGTTCGGTACCATTGAGGAGACGGAGATGGAGATGGGGCTGCCAGTCCTCGCAGCGCTGCCAAGAGCCCCACGCGGCCCTCTCGCCCTTGCTGGCCAAGTGGTATCCGACCCGAGATCCCTTGCGGCGGAGGCTGTCCACAGACTGCGCAGCATGCTTGGGACGCGGCAGGGTGGCATGCCGGCGGTGCTGTCGGTTACCTCCGCCCTTCCCGGCGAGGGCAAGACAAGCGTTGCACTGGCGCTCGGCCGCAGCCTTGCCGGATCGGGTTTTCGCGTTCTGTTGATCGACGCCGATCTGCGCCAGGGAAGGCTTGCGCAAGTTCTATTTCGGGAGCCGCCTGAGTTCAGCACATCCGATGTTTTAGAGGGTGAGGTGCCGCTGGCGCTTGCCGTGATGCGTGACCCGGCCTCGTCACTTCGGATCTTGGCGGCAAAGGGCGATGCTGTCGCACCGCAGGATCTGCTCGTGCCGGCGCGGCTGGAATCCCTGCTGGCCGAGGCCCGCATGAAGTACGACCACATCATCCTCGACACGGCACCGTTCAGCGCGGTGGCTGATGCGATGGTGGTCGGCCGCGTCGCGGACGAGACACTGCTGGTGTTGAAGGCGGAGACGACGCCCGCAAGCGCCGCTGCATCTGTAATCAAGGCCTTCCGGACGGCGCGGCTCCCCTTGGCAGGTTTGGTTCTCAACGCCGCCGATCCGCGGAACGCGGGACTGATCGGTTACCCGCGGACAGTCCTCAAGATCAGCCAATCAAGAGCGTAGTGCATGGAGAGAGAGGCCATGCCGCCACGCACGCGCTCTATCTTCCTGAAGATAGTCCGGCAGCCGGAAGGCATTCGGGCTGCCCGGACGGTCATGGCTGCGGTTGCGCTCCAACTCGGAGGGCGGTTTGCGCGCCTCGGCCGAGGTATTCTCCGCGGTCAGGGGACTGGCTTCGCCTTCGCACAGACATTGACGACGCAGGTCTTCGTGTTGGTCCTCAACTTGGCGACGGGTGTTCTGACGGCGCGGCTGCTTGGGCCGGAAGGGCGCGGCCAGCTTGCGGCTCTCTCCATCTGGCCGCCTTTCGTGGCCGCGCTCGTGGCTTCCGGGCTTTCCGCTGCGCTTGTGCACCAGATACGGAGTGCGAAGAGCGAGGATCGGGGCGCGGTTCTCGGCGCCGCTTTGACCGTCGGGCTACTGCTGGGCGGAGTGGGTGCAGCCACGACCTTCACGCTGATGCCACTCGTGTTGGGGGAGCGCTACTCGGACGATCTGGTCAGTCTGGCGCCCGTTGCCGCCGCGGTGACCATCCTTTGCCTGCTCATCCTCTTGATAAGGAGCGCCCTCACCGCCTTTGGCCGCTTCAGCAGCTTCAACCTGGCCGCGTGGGCGGATCCGGCGCTGTACTGCGCCGGACTTATTCTCGCGACGCTCTGGGCTCCGCTTGACGCAACACGAGCCGTGTTCTGCCTGTGGCTTGCAACGGCGATCTGTTTCATCGGGGTTGCCATTTACCTCTTCTCTTTCGGCCAAGTGACCCTCCGCGGAGCAACGCGCTTCTTCCGACCGCTCGGCTCCTTCATGGCGCGTGCCGCAGGCGGAAGCATCCTGGGTACGATGGTCGCGCATATGGACCGGCTCGTGCTGCTCGTCCTGCTGCCCGCCGAGGCGTTCGGCCTTTACGTCGTGGCGTTCAGCCTTTCCCGCATGCTGGTTGTGGTGCAGACGGCGGTCAGCGCCGTGGCGCTTCCTGCACTGGCGGGGCAGTCGCCCGCAGCTGCCAGTGCCCTCTACCAGCGGATGTTTCGCCTAGTCCTCTGCCTCCTCACTGTCGCGGGCATTGCCGCATGGGCGCTGGGCGGTTTCGTTCTGTCGGTCCTTTACGGGAAGGACTTTTCCGCGGCGCAGCCCATCTTCATGATTCTGGTTCTGGAGGCTGCGGTCGCCTGCCTCTCCCAGGTAACGGCGCAGCTTTACATGGCCATGGGAAGGCCGGGCTTCACCTCCCTCGCGCAGCTCGTCTCCTTCGTGGTCCTCTGCACCGCCCTCCTGACGCTCGTTCCACTCCTCGGCGCCCCCGGAGCGGCGCTGGCGATTCTGCTGTCATCATCACTGCGGCTGGCTATGCTTCTCGTTGCCCTCCCTGGCGCACTCCAGCTTCCCAGGCCAACCCTCTCGCCCATCAGGGCCGAGCTCTTAGGCTATGTTCGTGGAGTGGCGCGGCTGTGAGCTCCGTAGATCAGCGAAGTGGACGTGGATGATGCGGAACGCTGGCCCTCCACCGTCGCGAAGTTGGACCCTGCCCTGGGAAAGCCCGGCCCTCCTGAGTCCGGGCGCCATCCTTTCGGCCTTCGCCGCGCTCGGCATACCGCTTCTCCTCAGCGCAGCGGGTTTCGCGGCCGCCAATCGCCTGCTGTATCCAGCGCTGGCCCTTTTCGTTGGGAGTTTGCTCTACATCAAGCGGTCGCCCTGGTATGTCGGCTACTGCCTGTGGCTATTCTGCGCCTGCGCACTCGTGCGGCGGCTGACCGATTATCAAGCCGGATTCCAGGTCTCCAGCACCGTACTTCTTGCGCCTTACGTCGCCTGCCTGCTCGCGGGAGGCTCGGCGCTGCGGTATCTCGGCACGGGCCGGAATCCTTGCTCTGTTTCCCTTCTCTTCGTGCTTGGGACCATCTTCTACGGGGCCGTCCTCGCGGTGCTGCAGGGTCGGCTGGGCCTGGGTATCACCGACTTGCTGAAGTGGTCGGTCGGACCGCTGATCGCCGTCCACTTCCTTGCATTGCGCCGGGAGGCGGCCGCCGAGACGCGCAAGGTGATACTGACCGCGCTGGTGGTGGCGGGCCCGCTGATGGCCTTGTACGGGGTCTGGCAGTTTATGAGCCCGCTACCCTGGGACGCCGAATGGGTCATCAACGTTCGGCAGCTCGGTTTCGACTCCATTGGAGTGCCGCAGCCGTTCGGGCTGCGAGTCTTCGGCCCGATGCAGTCACCGGGATCCCTGGCCGCGTTCCTCATGGCGAGCGTGCTGGTCAGCGTCGGGCGGAGAGCGCAACTTTCGTGGGCCTTGCTCCTCCCGTGCGTGTTGTGCCTGGCCCTATGCCAATACAGGACGCTCTGGGCCGCGACATGCGTCGGCCTCTTTCTCATCTTCCTGTGGGGCACACCGGGCACGCAGTTCAAGATCGCAGTGAGCGCGGGGATTGCGGTGGTAGGGCTCAGCGCTCTCGCACTCGTTCCGGAGATCCAGTACGTGCTAATGCGCCGCTTCAACTCCCTCGGTGAGCTTGAAGCCGATGCGAGTGGCGCGGAGCGGCTGACACAGTATGTCCGCTTCTTCACCGAAGCGGACGAGCCGCTCCTCGGCACCGGCTTCGGGGTAAACTATCTGTCGGCGATCGCCGGGCAGAAAGCCGCTGCGCTGGACAGCGGCATCCTTGATATCGCGCGCTCCTTCGGTCTCTTCGGCGGGCTACTCTATCTCGTCGGTCTAGGATCACTCATCGTGACCATGATCCTGCGCCGGTCCGGGGGGGGCATCAGCAGCACCATCTTTCCCGCGGCCGCTGTCGCATGCTTCATCCAGCTGCCTCTGGGGTCGATTCATGTGGCCGAAGCAGGCTTCCTCGGATGGCTTTTGCTGGGAGCCGCTTTGTCCACCAGCCTCAGCCACGGCAGGACATCCCGCTCCCGGCAAATGTTGCGGCCTGCGGGATCACGAATGCTGCCTGAGAACCGGGAACTCTCCGCATGACGCGCAATCCGGCCGATACTGTAGAGCATCATTGCCCAGGCCAGGATCGTGACGGGCCCCTGACTGATGTCCGGATGGACAGCCAAGCCCTGCACGATCCCCGAGACGCCCTGGGGAAAGAGGCGTCTCATGCTGATTGGGTAGACACCCCGCAGAACCTGCGGACGCGACCACAGCGCATCCGGGTTCTCCATAGCGTCGGGCATTTGCTCCGTGGTGGAATTGAGACCTGGCTCTATCAGACGATCCGTCACCTCGACCCGGAAGTGTACGAGCATCATGTGCTTGTCTGGACGGAGGATGAGCAGGCCTTCACTGAAGAGTTCCGTGCGGCAGGCGCGACGGTCCTGGCCTGCCCCGGACACAGCAATCCTGTGCGCTTCGCATACAACCTCCGCCGATTGATCCGGGCGCATGGGCCGTATGACCTGCTGCATACACATGGGACGCATTTTCACGGCTTCGTCATGCTGCTCGCGCGGGCTCTTGGAGTGAAGAAGGTGCTGGCGCACAGCCACACCGATATACAGCCTGTCTTAGCCTCGGCCGGCATCGCGTATAGGGCATATGCTGCCGTCGGAAACTGGGCAATCCGCAGTTGCGCCGACGCCGGCTTTGCGGTGAGCGATAGAGCCGCCGTCTCGATGTTCGGTCCCACCTGGGCGGGGGAGGGCCGATGGAGGATGCTCTATTGCGGCATCGACTTCAGCGCCTTCGACCGTACGGCTGACCCGGCACTGAGGCAGCGTCTCGGAATTCCTGGGTGTCGCAGAGTTGTCGGCCACATAGGGCGCTTCCACGCGCAGAAGAATCAGCACTTCCTGCTCGAAGTGGCGGAGCGAGTGATCGCGATGCGGCCTGATGTTCATTTTCTCCTTATCGGGGACGGTCCCGACCTCGCGTCTGTAACGCAGCGGGCGGAACGGCTTGGCCTCGCGTCCCACATCACCATCGTTCGGGACTGCAGGACCGTGCCGCTCCATCTTCTCAGCGCGATGGACAGCTTCATCCTTCCGTCTCTTTACGAGGGGCTTGCCCTGGCGGCCGTTGAGGCACAGGCGGCGGGACTGAGTTGTCTCATCTCCGACAGCGTGACAGCGGAAGTTATTGTGAAGAGGGATGCAGTGCGAAGATTGCCACTGAGCCTCGGAGCCGAGGCTTGGGCTTCTGCCCTCCTTGATCTGCCCCCTCGAAGTAAAAATCAGTTTGAGAACTTGCGGCACTGGTTCCTTGGCGGACCCTTCGATATCGTTGAGTCGGCAAGGCTATTAGATGCCGCCTACCGGGAATTAAGAATGGGCGTGTTGCCTTCGGCGCGCTGGAATGTGCAGCTTGAGAAGCTGACGTCATGATGGATGGCATGTCATTGAATGCCGCGGCGAGTGCGTTGCAGAAGCCGGTGGTGTTTATTCTTCATCCGTCGGATCTTCTCACCGACCACCGCCTGAACGGTGATGGCCTTGTGGCGTGCGATTTCCTGCGGGAACTTGTGAGACGCGGCTACCGGTTGCATGTCGCTTGCCGCGAAGTTGACCTCCTGTGCCCGTTCCCCGACAGCTTGACCCTCTATCCAATCGCGCGATCGGGCCTGCCTGAGATTCTTGGCCGTGTGGAGTACATGATCAGGGCGCGGCTGCTCCTCACGCGGCTGCGGCGATCAAACTCCATTCACATTGTTCACCAAATGAACCCGGTTTACGCTGGACTGTCACTCGGCCTTGCAGGCTGTGGCCTTCCTACGCTGTTAGGGACCTATGTTGCCCGCTGGCCCGAGGAGGACGGCGGCTCCTTCGCAAGCCGTGCCAAGCGCCAAGCACGCCGGTTTGTAGCATTTCTTCAGCAGGTGCAGGCGAGCAAGATCTTGCTCACGACGCCGGCCGCTATGGATCAGATCGCGTCGCCCCGGCGAGTTCAGCACAAGATCGTCCAAATGAACCACGGCGTTGACGCGGTGATGTTTTCACCGTCCGGGCAGCCATCCGCATATGGACCGGCGAGCATCCTCTTCTACACCAGCGTCACGCGGAAGAAGGGCATCTTCACGTTGCTGGCGGCCTTTGAGAAGGTTGCTCGGGCCTGTCCGGATGCCTCTCTTAGCGTCGTGGGGAGAGGGGAAGACTGGGATGAGGTACGGCGTGTCGTTGCCGGCATGGCGTGCCGCGACCGAATCGCAATGCGGGGCTTCATACCGCGTTACGAGGCACCTGATCTCTTCCGAAGGCACGCAATCTACTGCCTGCCATCGCACGGAGAGCCGCTGGGCGGCACGGCTTTGGAAGGAATGGCCTGCGGGAAGCCGTTGGTGGTCACCAACACTGGCGGATTGCCTTACGTTCTGGCGGAGGATGGTGGCATCAAGGTGCCGGAAAATGACCCGGATGCGCTTGCAGAGGCCCTGCTCCAACTCATCTCCGCGCCCGACATGCAGAAGCGGATGGGAGCTGCGAACCGAGCGCGGATCGAGGCCGAGTTCACCTGGCAGAAAGTGGTGGATAAACTCGAGCGTGTATACGCGGATCTTGTCCGGTCAGACGGTCGGAAAGGTGAAGCAGAAAGATGACGCTCAGTCGCCTCGCCACGCCTCCGGCTTCGGGTGCGCCGAGGCTAGACTACCTCGACACACTTCGCGGTGTAGCTGCGCTTTCGGTCGTATGGTTTCACTACGTGCTCGCCGGCAGGGGGAGTCATGGAACGTTTGGCGATGCGGTCGTTTTCGCACTGACGGAGGTATTGGACGTCGGCAAGATTGGCGTCGTGCTCTTCTTCGCTATCAGCGGGTTCATCATCCCGGCGAGTATCCGCAGCGACACTGCGTCGCCCGTTCGGCAGTTCGTGATCGGCCGCTTCTTCCGGCTCTATCCAGCGTACTGGATTAGCATCCTGCTCTGTCTTGCCTTCATGGAGGCGGAGGATCGGCCTGGCCTTTACCCCATCCTGTTCAATGCCTCGATGGTTCAAGGCTTCCTTGGCGCACGGGACATCAACGGGGTGGCTTGGACTCTCCAGATCGAGCTTGTGTTCTACACGGTTTGTCTGGGGCTCTTCATCGCCGGCATTCTAAGCTCTCGGCGAGCCCAGTTCGTTGCCCTCGTCAGTTCGATGGCGCTGGCGTTGTGTCTGGCGGGCATGCGCTATAGCCTCGCTCTCAAATTGCCGGTCGCACTTCCGCTGGCGATTTCGGTTATGTTTCTAGGCTGCCTCTGGCGGGGAGCGGTGTTAGAAGCCGACCCAGTCGCACGCCGCTTCTCGGCCTACGCGGCACTCACCATGCTTCTGCTCCTTCCGCCGGTCTGCGTGCTCGCCTACTCGCTCGACCTCGGCTTCAAGGAGACCTGGTACAGGTATCTGCTGTCGTACATCGTCGGCCTCGTGACCTTCCTGCTGTTCACGACAAGGCTCCGGCTCCGAGGCCGTGTTCTCGTTCATCTCGGTACCATCAGCTACTCAGTCTACCTTCTCCACACGCCCATTCATCTGGGCGTCGAGCGGCTCGGCCTGATGCCTACCGCGGACAGTTCGCCGCTCATCCACTGGTTCTCAGTGGGGATGATGATGATGCTCGTGGTCTGCGTCAGCCATGTTTCCTACATAGCGGTCGAGAAGCCTTGCGTCGCTCTTGGCAGGAGCCTGGCTCGGCGCGGAACGGTCCGGGGAGCTGCTGCCTATGCTAGGCACTGAACGGGCTGCAACACGGCGGCAGATCGTCTCATCCCTGCTTGCGGCACCGATGGTTGCTGCTGCGCAAGCGCCCGGGATCCGCGCGCACCAGGCCGACGCCCTGGTAGAGAGCATCGGAATCAACATTCATGCCTGGCCACGAAGCTCCTACGTGTCTGGCGACCGATGGCGGAAGGTGATCTTGCCGGCGCTCCGCGAACTCGGCGTCCGCCATCTGCGCGATGGCATAGCGGGTCCCGTTGAGGTCGCCGAGCGTCATGCGGCGCTCGCAAGTGAAGGCTTCCGCCTGACGCTGATCACGGATCCGCTGCTTACCCCCGCTCTTCAACTCGGCCCCGTGCTTAAACGCGTCGGCCTGCGCGGCATCGCCATGTTGGAAGGTGTTAACGAGCCGGATGGAGCCTGGGTCCGCAAAGTCGGGGCATCGCCGGCTCTAGCGGTGGCCCATCAACGAGATCTCCATGCGGTCGGAAGTTCGCTCGGCATCCCCGTCGCGGCTTCGGCCCTGATCAATGCCGGGGCAGCTCGGGAATACGCCGGGCAGGCGCCTTACGCTGACTACGGCAATTGCCATCCCTATCCCGGCGGCCGGATCCCGGAGACGTCGGGCTGGGGCGCGAACGGCTACGGAAGTGTCGAGCACGGCCGTGACAAGCTGGCCCTGGCGGTCGCGGGAAGCGGCAAGCCCTTTGTTGCGACCGAGGCGGGATACAACAACGCTGTTTCGGCAAAGGCGAAGGCCGCTGCCGGCCATCATGGCTGCAGCGAAGCTGCGGCTGCGGCATATGAGCCCCGCCTCTTTCTTCACTACCTGAATCTCGGCGTGGCTCGCAGCTTCCACTATGAGCTGTACGATCAGCGCGCCAATCCCGACGATGTCGAGGCCAACTTCGGATGGGTGCGGAATGATGGAAGTCGCAAGCCGTCCTACGTGACGATGCGGAATCTCATCTCGATCCTCTCTGATCCTGGTCCGCCGTTTGTGCCGGGCCGCCTTTCCTTCACGCTAGCAGGCGCCACCAGTGGCGTGATGTCTTGCCTGTTGAAGAAGCGGGACGGGACATGGTTTCTTGCCCTGTGGCTTGCCCGCTCGGTTTGGGACATTAGGACTTACTCTGATGTGGATCTGCCAGGGCAAACCGTGTCACTCACCTTCGGTGATTCAGTGCGACAGGTCTCCGGTAATCACCCCAGCGAGAGTACCACCTTCGAGGAAATCCCGTGCTCTGATCGCAGAGTCGAACTTGTCGTGTCCGGGCGCATCTACCTTCTCCGGGTGACCACATAGTGGCGGCGCGGATGCCTCTGACCTCGCCGAATTCAGTGGGAGCCACCTTGGTCGGGTCAGAACGCCAAAGGCTCTTTCGCTCGTACTGGAGCGTCCCCCTCCACGTCGGTTCAAATCGGCGCCTTCGGCCTGCTCCGTCTCCTCACTGCGAAATGGAATGGAGGCAGGAAAGGCATTTTGGGCACAGGAGACGACGGATGAGATCGACAAGCTTTTCCGTCGTGATCTGCTATCCTGGCCCGGCACGGGTGACCGCGTGGCAAAGAGCCGGGCCCGAGGATGTGAGCCCGGCCGCGCAGCCTTCACCGTCGCTCCTCATTGGCGGCACCCGTGCGCCGCTTTCCCGGGCCGCGTGGTTGCCAGTGCCCGACGAATTGCGCGTAGGCCTGCTCGGCCTGCCGCGCGACCTCGATCTCCCGGTCACGCAATTCCTTGACGTTGTAGGCATAGGCCGGCCCGCGCTGATTGCCCTTCCTCGCCGGCTGCCCCGCCTGCAGCTCCATCGCGCGGACCTTGTTGGCCACCAGTGCCGGGCGCGCCCACTGGTAATCGGTGTCGCGGGTCAGCAGGCACCAGCAGAGCACGGCGAGCTTCCTGGCCACCGCCACGGCGGCGACCTGGTGCCCCCGCTTGGCCCGGACGCGCAGAAAGAACGCCCGCAGCGGCCCCGGTGCCTTGGACGCGGCCCAGGCTGCCTCGACCAGCAGGGCGCGGGCGTGCGAGCGGCCGTGCTTGCTGATCCGGCCATGCTGCGCCAGCCCCAGGCCGGACTGACGCACCCGTGGGTTCAGCCCCACATAGCTCACCAGCTTCTCGGAGCTGGGGAAACGGCGCACATCGCCGATCGCCGCCACCAGCCCGGCTGCCACGATCAGGTTGACGCCGGTGATGGTCAGCAGCCGCTTGACCGCGGGATCGTCGATGGCGGCCTGGGCGATGTTCCGGTCCAGCACCTCCAGGTCCTCGCCCAGGCGGTCGAGCTCGCGCAGGTGCCGCTCGATGGCAGAGCGCTCGTCATCCGGCAGCACCTGCTGGCCAAGCCAGCTCCGGCCCAGCCGGCCGAACAGGTCGGCATGCGGGCAGGGCGGCACCAGATGCGCCTGCAGGATGGCGTGCACCTCGTTCTTGACCCGGGTCCGGTGCCGCACGACCTGGTTGCGCCGCGCCACCAGCCGGCGCCGCCGCTCGGTGCCGGCATCGGGCACCCAGACCTCGGGCAGGAAGCCCGCCGCGCGGAGCGAGGCCAGCACGCCGGCGTCGATCTTGTCGGTCTTGACCTGGGCGTGCGCGATCGCCTTGACCTGCAGCGGGTTGGCCACGACCACCCGGGCCACATAGGGGCTGAGCACCCGCACCACGGCCATGGCGTTGCCGGTCGCCTCTACCACGACCTCGTCCTCCCGGCTCAGGGTCCGCCCGAACCCCTCCAGGCCCGAGCGGGTCATGTCCACCCGTCCCGCCGGTCTGAGGCGTCCGGCCTCCCAGAACACCACCTCCGCGAAGGTGCGGTGGATGTCCATGCCAATCACACGTCCCATCTCCTGCTCCTCTCCAGTGGTTCGACGGGAGCAGTGGGCAACACGACAACTACGGATCCGCGCTCTCGGCGCAACCGGGTCGGTCGCAGGGGCGGCCAGCTACTAATGCGAGCTCTCGGCTCATCGTATACATCGGCCTGCCCACTACGTGCTCCCGGTGCCCCTCGTCCCGGATGGTCTCACCATACGCCAGGACTGAAGCTGTCCCAGCCGGATAAGCAGGCACCGCCATCCTCATACCGGTTACGAATGAACGGCAGTTCCCGTGCACACATGGCTGGCCGGACCGGGACACCTCAAGCCGCACTCCTAGCAGAAATGCAGGAGGGCATTAAATGTGCACTCTCACCTGTCGTCCGCCCGAACGAGAATTTCGCGCTTCTCGACTTCCCAGATCATCCTAATGTTGGAGATAGTGCGATCTATCTGGGGGCGCTCTCCTACTTCGAAGCGAGAGGAATGTCCCCGGATTACGTTTCCACCCTTTGGGATTGTAACTGGAAGGTTGCAGGCCGGATCGCGGATCGTGGCACCATCTACCTGAATGGTGGCGGTAATTTTGGTGATCTGTGGCCGCTCCATCACGAGTTCCGAGAGGCCGTTCTGCAACGCTTCAAGGGGCGGCGCGTCATACAACTTCCGCAGACTATCTATTTTTCGTCTCAGAAGAAGCTTGATAGGACTGCCAGAGTTATTAGTGACCACGGCTCATTCACGCTTCTAGTCCGCGATCACCAAAGCTTCGAAATTGCCTCGCGATCCTTTGATTGTACTGTCGGCTTGTGCCCGGACATGGCTTTTTATCTTAAGCTGGTGTCGAACCCGCGCCCGCGCGTCGATCTGCTTCTGCACTTGCGGCGAGACAAGGAGGCCGCGACCACATACGACATTAGGGCCGTTATGGAACAGTATGACTCTGTTTGCCTCGACTGGGGCAGCGAATCGTTTCAATTTTTACTTCAGCGCAAAGCGGCATCTCGCTTGATGCATATTATCAAGAGCGCAGGCGACAAGCGAACTTCTGGTTGGAGGCATGGTTATTACCGGGCCCTTGCGGAGGAGCGTCTACGGAGGGGAAGAAAACTCCTGGAAATTGGGCAGACTTTAGTAACCGACAGGATGCACGGGCATATTATCAGTCTTCTCCTGGGCTTGCCCCACTGCGTTCTGGATAACAGCTACGGGAAGACGAGTTCTTTTATTTCTACCTGGGGAACCTGCGTAGGAAATGCTCACGCCGCAATAAACCTCGGTGGGGCCGTAGAAATGCTAGGTCTTCGGGAGGGACTTAAGGGAAGGCGGCGAAAAGTCGTGCCATCTGTGCTTTAGGATAGAGAGGCCAATCAATGCAGCTAACTTCCGAGGACGCAAGCTCACACAGCGTTAGTCCTCCTAGTATCTCAGTCTGCATGCCCGCTTCGCGGGCCCACGCTTGGTTCCGTGCAGCGTTGGGAAGCGTCCTCGCGCAAACTGAGCGGGACTTCGAGGTTATTGTCATGGATGACAGTGGCGGTAGCCTGCGAGAGGTCGTGGATGCCTTCGGGGACCGGCGCATCCGGTACCACTCCAATTCTGTTGCGCTCGGCTTCGCGCGCAATCATTGCCGGGCCATCGATGAGGCACGGGGCGAGTACATCACCTTCCTCCATGATGACGACATTTGGGAGCCTGAGTTCCTAGCGGAGACAAGGGCAGTGATGGACCGGCATCCTGAGGTGGGATACGTGCTGGCCGCCGCAATAGAGATCGACGAGAACGACAGGGAACTCTGCCGGCGTCCGATGCCAATGAGGAATGGGATACAGGAGGATCCCCTCTCCCATATCCTCGCCCCTCATTTCATGATGCTTTTGCCGTCCTTAAGTATGTTCCGTCGGACAGCCCTGGCAGATAATGCCCGCCCGTGGCCCGATGTTATCGCGGCCGACGTGACGATGTATTTAGACCTCTTGTGCGCTGGCTGGAAGATTTACCATCTTGATCGGACCCTGGTCAGGTACCGTGTGCATAAAAGCCAGATCGGGAATGACGCACTTGCGCATCGGCATGCTGTGGTAACCGTTTGGGAAAGGTACTCGTTTTCGCAGCCTCAGCATGAGACCAAAAGGCGCGAAAGGCTTTCGTACGGCTTGGTGGCAAGGGCCGGTGCCCATCTACGGCGTTATGAGGTACAGGAAGCCAGGCAGGATCTACTTCGCGCGCGACAGATCACGCCGTCAGTTGTGGATAGTCGCTGGCTACTGATGAGAGGCCTCAGTTCTCTGCCAGGCGCGATTAACATAGCGCAGAAGGTGTGGGCGCTATTCCACGATCCCTTCAAGAACCGGCACCGGCACAACGGCTAAATTATCGCTGCATTCGCAAAGACTCTCGGGTTTCCGTCAACACTTAGTTGCAGAATTTCCATTCTCGGGGCCTGACTCGGCAGGAATTTTGCTGGGCTACATTCACTCTCGCTTTCTCCTGCCGATCGGGCAGCTGACATCGGCGGTAGCTGCAACAACCCCTCAATCCAAAACGGCTGCTGAGATCAGAAGGCAAAACCGCCGCAGCCGGGACGAGGCAGTGGCGCTCTTGTGGCGTCAGGCGACGTAACACGCAAGGCGGCGTATGATCTTCTGAACGAGGTTTGGCTGCGGGACAGGCATAGAGGACTCTGCGACCTCGGCATCGGATAGATATGTCACCCGAGCGATTCCTCTAGGCGTGATTTCTGGTATCTGGAGCCGGGCTCGAACACTTTGCCAGTGGTCGCGACGCTTGTGCCATTCCTGAAGCGTGTCAATTTCGCGAGGCCCCCTCTTGGTCCTGTCATGAGGGTTCAGAACCTCAACCGCGTCTATGATCGCGAATTTTCGGTATCGGTCACTTTGCAAAACATGCGCCATCCAAAAATCAATACCCCACCCAACAAGACTGCCATCATAGCAGTCCAAGAACTCGATCAACTTATCCTTTCGAAAGAGCGGACAAGTGACCTCGACAAAATTTACAAAGCGCAGCAGACTATCCCCTGAGAACTTCTGATTTGGCCGAACGGTTACTTTATGCGAGTACTTACCATTCTTATCAAAGGCCGGCTGGCATACCCATAGGTCCCAGGACTCTGCAATATCGAAAACTCGCTCAATTTGCGAAGGGGTCATTTGGACGTCATCATCAACAACCCAGACATAGTCGTACTGACTGAGGAGATGAGGATTGCCCAAGTTAATCGCATGGAGATTCTGGAACTTACTGCCTTTCCTTGGAATGTAGACGCTGCTGACAGTCTCCAGCTTGCGGCCAATTTCTGCATCATCGCCGTAATAGGCAACGACGAGGTCCCATGATCGATCGGGCTCGGTCAACCAAGCGGCGATGTTGTTCTTCTGACCAGCACTTGTAAAAATACACCGGCGCTTTACCGTGTTATCGGCCATATCACATGGCTCCCTCTCGGGCGATGATCTTCAGCTCTGAGCATAAGGAGCCGCCCCCGTAAAGAAAGCCCTTCCGCGGCTCTCTGTTGGACTTGCAAGTGTTTATCTCAATGGCGGCAACCGTTGGTTGTTCGTCAGCTAGCAAGCTCGCTTCCAGAGCCTTATCCGGTGATCCTCCCCCACTGAATTGGCCCATTTCAAGGTATGGGTTTGAGGCGGAGGAGGACGGAGATGGCAAGCAAGAGGCACAAGCCGGAGGAGGTCGTGAAGGAGTTGCGACAGGTGGGTGTCCCGATTCCGCAGGGGCAGGCGGTGGCGGACCTGACGTTGGGCAATCAGATCCTGGCCGAGGCTGCGCGGGGAAGCTTCTGAGCTCCGCGCGCCGGCATGCCTGTGTGAGCGCGTGGTGCAGACGATGGGGGCTCCGAGTGCCGCGCCTGCACGGTGCTCGGGCAGCACTGCTCGATACGGCGCAAGGCGCCGCGGGCATAGACGCGGAGGGGCTGACGGCCGATGTCGTCACGGGCGCTCGCGAGTATGGGCGCTATGGCTACCGCAAGGTCACGGCCCTGCTCCACCA
>NZ_WWDL01000036.1 GCF_009848505.1 Muricoccus harenae | reverse complement strand
GCTCTTCCGATCTGCCGGCGCGGCTGCGGCGGTGTCGGGCGCGGCGCGGGGCGCGCATGCTGCAGGGGGGGCGGCGGCGGGGCCGGCGGCGGCGGCATCGGCACGGGCTCCGCCACCTCCACCGGCGGCGCCTCGGCCGCCTGCACGGGCGGCGCGTCAGGCGGCGGCGAAAAGTCCGGCTCGGGTGGCACCGCCTCGTCAGGCTCGACCATCGCCACCTGGTCCGGCGGCGGCGGCGGAGCCGGCACGGGCGGCGCGGCGGCCACGGTCTCGGGCGGGGGCGGCTGCACGGCCTCCGGAGGCGGCGGGGCCGTGAATTCGGGGGGCGGGGGCTGGGCGGCGTCGGGTGGCGGCGGCTGCACGGCCTCGGGCGGGGCCGGGGCGGCCGCCTGCTCCGTCACCTCGGTCGGCTCCGTCACCGGCATCGGCTCGGGCGCCGCCATGGTCTCCACCTCGAGCGCCGGCGCGACATCGCCGGCACGCTCGGAGGGAATCAGCAGCGGCACGACCAGCGCGACATGCACCAGGGCCGAAAGCCCCCAGGCCGCCGGGCGCAGGAAACGGCGCCACCCGCGCCGGGGCGCCGCCGGCGGCGGCTGGAAGGCCGCGCGCATCGCGGCAGCCAGCACCGCCGGCGGCGGCCCGGCGGGCTCCCCAAGGGGCAGCCCAAGTGGCGGCATCGGCGGCAATGTCCGGGGCTTCTCGGCGAGAAGGTGTTCCATGCCGCCCTTTCTCAGCGCGCCTGCACCGCGGCGGCGGCGGGATCGGCTTCGGCGATCAGCGATACGCGGCTGATCCCGGCGCGGGAAACCCGCCCCATCACCCGCAGCACGTCGCCATAGGGCACGGTGCGGTCGCCGCGCACATGCACCGGCGCCTCGGGATCGGCCTCGTGCAGCGCGACCAGCCGCTGCGTCAGCTGCTCCGCCGTCACCTCCTCCTGCCGGATATACAGCCGGTTGCCCGGCGCCACCGTCAGCACCACGGGCGGGTTGGAGGAGGAGGTGCGCGCGGCGGCAGTGCGCGGCAGGTTCACCGGCACGCCCACTGTCATCATCGGCGCCGCCACCATGAAGACGATCAGCAGCACGAGCATCACGTCCACCAGCGGCGCGACGTTCATCTCGCCCATCGGCGCGGCATCGTCGTCATCATCCCTGCCGCGCCCGCCCACGGACATCGCCATCCGGGGCTACTCCGCCGCGTGCGCGGCAGCCCGGGAGGGCGCCGACCGCCGTGCCATCCCCGCCGCCAGCTCCGAGATCGAGGCCATGGCCCCCTGGCGCAGCCGCGCGAAGGTCACCGTGAAGCGGTTGTAGGCCATCACCGAGGGGATCGCCGCGACCAGCCCGATGGCGGTGGCGAACAGCGCCTCCGCAATGCCGGGCGCCACCACGGCCAGGCTGGTGTCGCCGCTGCTGGCGATGCCGGAGAAGGAGTTCATGATGCCCCAGACCGTGCCGAACAGCCCGATGAAGGGCCCGACCGCGCCGATCGTCGCCAGCAGCGGCAGCCCCGGCTCCGCCGCGCGGAAGGCGGCGACCAGCGGGGCGCGCATCGCGTATTCCATCCGCTCGCGATACTCGCCGCGACTCTCGGACGGGTCGCGCCCGTCATGCCATTCCCGGGCGCCGGCGCGGATCACCTCGGCCGCCAAACCCGTATCGGGCGTCACCGCCCCGGTCGCAGCCCCGGCCAGCCGGCGCGTCTCGGCCCGCAGGCGGCGGGTGGCGACCATCTTCTCGATGATGATGCCCCAGCAGGCGATGGAGGCGATCAGCAGCAGCAGCATCACCCCCTTCACGATCGGGTCGGCCTGCAGGAACAGCGCCAGCGGCGAAAGGTCATGCCCCACCGCTGCATGAGCCAGGTCCTGCGCGGCCGATCCGGCGCCCGGCACGGCCGGCGTCGCGGCGCCCGCCAGGGCAGGGTCCACCGCCGTCACGGCCGACATGGGGGGCGCGGCGGGCATCGCGGGGGCGGAGCTGGCCGCCGGGGCGGCAGGGGCATTAGGGTTCATGGCCTACTTCTCCAGTGCCACGCCCTGGGCGCGCGAACTGACCGCGAGCCGCGCCAGGCAGGCCGGCGCGGCATCCGGCCCGCAGGCCAGCACGTCATTCAGCAGGATGGTGCCGACACCGTCGCAGGGCGTGCCGGCCAGATCGAAGATCCGGACCATGGTCTTCTCCGCCGGCAGCGGCCCGAGATCGAGGGCGAGGCGCCGGTTGACCACGGAATCCTTGCCGAAGATCACCAGATCCAGCCGCAACGGATCGACCGCCGCACCGGGATTGGCGACGCGCATCCACACCCGGCAGCCCTCGTTCCGGGCTTCCAGCCGGTTCAGCTCCACCGAGACCTTGGACGGCTGGTCCGGTGCCGGATCGGGGGTCTGAGCCTGGGCCAGCCCCGCCAGCAGCAGCATCGGCAGGAACCAGACGGGGCGGGCGAGGGGCATGTCTCTGCGCGTCCTTGCAACTCTCCCGACCAGGCGGGTGCCCAGCGCGGAACCCGGACCGGGCGCCCGCGATGCGCAAGTCGGAGGCCAGCCTGTATCGCACCTGCACAGGGGATGCAACGCGGTTGAGAACGATTTGCAGTTATTCCGCCAACTCCCCGTGATCCCCTGCCTCCCGCCTGCGCTGCACCATGTCAGGCACCCCCTGCGGCGTTACATGCAGCAGAAGCGCGCCGCCCAATGGCCGGCGCCATGAAAGGAACCCCCATGACCGACCTGCCGAAAATCGAGATCGAGGGCGACAGCGAACCGGCGGTGGCCCTCGCCCTGCTGCGCATCATCATGGAGTCCAGCGAGGACAAGGCGGAGCAGGACCGCGACTGGATCCTCTCCACCTATGCCGATTGCCTCGCCGTCGTGGGCGGCGCCGAGGTTTCCTTCGACGAGGACGAGGACGAGGAGAAGGACAAGGACGACGAGGCGTCCTGACCCCCAGGCTTGCCCCCGCCCGAGGCTCCGGGCAGCCTCCCCAGCCCGGCCGCAGGGCCAGTCTCGAGGGAGGATGTCGGATGGCAGATGGCGGCATGGGCGCGGGAACCAACTTCGCCTCGCTTCGCCCGATGGTGGCCCCGCGCAGCGTCGCCGTCATCGGCGCCTCGGACGAGCCCACCCGCATCGGCGGCCGCCCCATCCACAGCATGATCCAGCGCGGCTTCGCCGGCCCCCTCTGGCCGGTGAACCCGAAGCGGGAGACGGTGCAGGGCCTGCCTGCCTTCCCCGATGTCGCCGCCCTGCCCGGCACGCCGGACGCCGCCATCGTCGCCGTCCCCGGCGCGGCGGCCGAGGCGGCGGTGGATGCGCTGGGCCGCCGCGGCTGCCCCGCCGCCATCGTCTTCACCGCCGGCTTCGCCGAGGTGGACGAGGCCGGGCGTCAGGCTCAGGAACGCCTGGTCGCCATCGCCCGCTCCCATGGCATGCGCCTGCTTGGCCCCAACTGCCTGGGCCTGTTCAACGCTCCCCTCGGCTATTTCCCGATCTTCACCTCCTCCTTCGACAGCGGCTGGCCGGTGGAGCCGATCGCCGGGCGCGGGCGCATCGGCATCGCCAGCCAGTCCGGCGCCTACGGCACCCATTTGTTCGGCGCCGCCCGCAACCGCGGCATCGCCACCCCCATCCTGATCACCACCGGCAACGAGGCCGAGGTGACGCTGGGCGATGCCATTGGCTGGCTGGCCGAGGATGACAGCATCGAGATCATCGCCGCCTATTCCGAGGGCGTGCGCGAGGGCCCCCGCTTCCTCGCCGCGCTGGAGGCCGCCCGCCGCGCCCGCAAGCCGGTGGTGATGATGAAGGTCGGCCGCTCCGCCCTCGGCGCCCATGCCGCCCAGTCCCACACCGCCAGCATCGCCGGCGATGACGCCGTGACCTCCGTGGCGCTGGAGGAATTCGGCGTCCACCGCGCCCGCAACACCGAGGAGCTGCTGGACGTCTGCTACGCCGCCACCCCGCGCATCTACCCGGTGGCCAACACGTTGGGCGTCGTCTCCATCTCCGGCGGCGCGGGCGTGATGATCTCGGACGCGGCGGAGGAGCAGGTCCTGCCCATGCCGCCCATGCCGGAGGAGGCCCAGGCGAAGCTCCGCGCGCTGATCCCCTTCAGCAACCCGTCTAACCCGGTGGACTGCACCGCCCAGATCTTCAACGACATGTCCATGGTGGGCGCCTTCGCCCGCAGCATGGTGGAGGATGGCGGCTACACCAGCCTGATCGCCTTCTTCACCAATGTCGGCGCCTCCCCCGCCCTCGCCCCCCGCCTGCGGGCCGAGCTGAACGCGGTGCGGGTCGACCACCCCGACCGCATCTGGGCCCTCAGCGTCATCGCGCCCCCCGAGCGGATCCGGGAATACGAGGCCGATGGCTATCTGGTCTTCGAGGACCCCTACCGCGCCGTCGTCGCCCTGGCCGCCCAAGGCCGCTTCGGCGCCGCCTTCGCCCGCCCGCCGCGCGCCACGGTCCCGCTCCCCGCCACCACGCTGCCGGCCACCACCCCGAACGAGGCCGAGGCCAAGCGCCTCCTCGCCGCGGCCGGCATCCCCGCCGTGCCCGAAGCCACCGCCACCGGCATGGAACAGGCCGTCGAGGCCGCCCGCGCCATCGGCTTCCCCGTGGTGATGAAGCTTCTCTCCCCCGACATCCTCCACAAGTCGGAGGTCGGCGGCGTCCTGCTGGACGTAGGCGACGAGGACGCCGTCCGCGCCAGCTACGAACGCCTGATGTGGAACGCGGCGGAGAATGCCCCCGGCGCCCGCGTCACCGGCGTTCTCATCGCCCGCCAGATCAGCGGCGCGGTGGAGGTCGCCCTCGGCATCAGCCGCGATCCGGTCTTCGGCCCCGTCGTCATGGTCGGCCTCGGCGGCGTCTTCATCGAGATCCTGCGCGACGTCGCCCTCCGCCGCTGCCCGGTGGATGTCACGGAAGCGGAGGCGATGATCCGCTCCCTCCGCGGCTTCCCCTTGCTGGACGGCGCCCGCGGCCGGCCCCGCGCCGATGTCCCTGCCCTGGCCCGCGCCCTCTCAGCCCTGTCCGCCTTCGCCATGGCGGCGGGGGAGCGGCTTTCTTCGGCGGATGTGAACCCGATGCTGGTCCTGCCCGAGGGCCAGGGGGCATGGGCGGCGGATGCGGTGATCGAGCTGGCATCGAGGGATTAGCGCAGCCGTCGGGCCGAGGGACACCGCTGGACTCCCGCGCACAAGCCCATCCGGCAGCAACGGCCCTGCGGTGACGGAGGCTGCCATGGCCGGGTCGTGCGGGGAGCGACCCCATGGGGACCGAGCTTGCGGGGTCCGCCTCTGGACCCGCCACAGCATCCACCGCCAAAGCTAGCGGATACCGCGGAATGCGGTAGGCGAATCCTGGTCAGGATTGGAACGACATCGCCGCCAGTTCGGCGACAAAACCGGCCGCGCGCACCGCAACTCCGCGCCCACTGCGCCACATGGCCGGCAAGCCCCGCCAGTCGCGCGCTCCCCCGGTCTTTCCCCCAGCCGGCTCCCGGGGGAGACGCCTCCGCCCTCCTGTGGCAGGTTGCGCCCGCAAGGGACGGAGGAAAGGACATGTCGCACCCGACCGGCGCGCTTTCCCGCCGCCCGATCATCGTCTTCGATACCGAGACCACGGGCATCTCCGGCCAGGACCGGGTCGTCTCCCTCGGCGCCGTCCGGCTCGACGCGGCGCTGGAGCCCGAGGCGACGCTGCACCTCGTCTTCGCCCCCGGCATCCGCTGCCATTTCGGCGCCTACCGCGTCCACGGGCTCTCCGACGCCTTCCTCGCGCAACAGCCCACCTTCGCCGCCCATGCGGAGGAGATCGCGGATTTCTTCGGCGGCGCGCTCGGCTGCGCCCATAACCTTTCCTTCGACCGCCGTATGCTGGGCGCTGAATTCGACCGGCTGGACATGCCCCGCCCCTGGTCCGGCGAATTCTGCACCATGCTCGGCTGGCGCCGGCACCGTCCAGGCGAACGCGCCGGCCTCGCCCATGCCTCCGCCGCCTGCGGCTTGGGGCGCGAAGGCACGCTGCACGGCGCTCTGGAGGATGCCTGGCTCGCCGCCAACATCCTGCGCCATCTGCACGATCTGCCCCCCGCCCCCATGCGCCTGCACGGCTTCACCAACGACCGCACGGAGGAGATGGCCGCATGACCCCTGGCCGCTTGACCGGGGAGAAGGCCGAGCGCTTCCGCGCCCTGCACGCGGACGGCTGCTTCGCCCTGCCCAATGCCTGGGATGCCGGCAGCGCGAAGCTCATGGCCGGGCTCGGCTTCCAGGCTGTCGCCACCACCTCGGCCGGCCTCGCCTTCATGCTCGGCCGCCGGGACATGGAAGCCGCCATCTCGCGGGATGAGGCGCTGGCCAATGCAAGCGCCCTGATCGCCGCGACCGACCTCCCCGTCTCCGCCGATCTCGAGGACGGCTTCGGCCCCGCGCCCGAGGATGCCGCCGCCACTGTCACCGCCGCCATCGCGGCCGGCCTCTGCGGCTGCAGCATCGAGGACACGACGGCGAACCCCGCCGCCCCGATCCATGGCTTCGACGCTTCCGTCGCCCGCATCGCCGCCGCGGCGAAGGCCGCCCGCGCCGCCCCACACCCCTTCATCCTCACCGCCCGCGCCGAGAACTTCCTGCACGGCCGCCCGGACCTGGAGGACACCATCCGCCGCCTCGTCGCCTTCGCCGAGGCCGGCGCCGATTGCCTCTACGCCCCCGGCCTGCCGGACGGGGCCGCCATCGCCGCGGTGGTGAAGGCCGTCGTACCCAAGCCCGTGAACGTGCTGATCGGCCCACGCAGCGGCGCCCTGCCGCTCGCGCGCCTGGCCGAGCTCGGCGTCCGCCGCGTCAGCGTCGGCGGCGCCATCGCCCGCGCCGCCTATGGCGCGGCCCTGGAGGCGGGGCGTTCCCTGATGGCGGGTGACCTTCCCGCCATCGCCGCCCTCACCCCCTATGACCGCATCGCGCAATTCATGACTTCGGGAGAGAAGCAGCAGTGATCGACAAGATCGTCCGTGACATGGCCGCCGCCATGGAGGGCGTGAAGGACGGCAGCACCGTGCTGATCGGCGGCTTCGGCGCCGCGGGCCAGCCTGACGACCTGATCGAAGGCCTGATCGAGCAGGGCGCGACCGACCTCACCGTCGTCTGCAACAATGCCGGCACCGGCCGCACGGGCCTCGCGCGCCTCATGGAGCTGGGCCGCGTCCGCAAGATCATCTGCTCCTTTCCGCGCAGCGCCGGATCGGTCGTGTTCGAGGAGCTGTACAAGGCCGGCAAGCTGGAGCTTGAGATCGTTCCCCAGGGCACGCTGGCCGAGCGCATGCGCGCCGCCGGCGCCGGAATCCCCGCCTTCTTCACCCCCACGGCCGCGGGCACCAAGCTCGGCCAGGGCAAGGAGCAGCGCGAGTTCAACGGCCGCCCGCATGTGATGGAGCTGGCCCTGCCCGGCGACGTCGCACTGGTGGAGGCATGGGAGGCCGACCGCTGGGGCAATCTCGCCTATCGCCGCAGTGGGCGGAACTTCAACCCGGTGATGGCGATGGCTGGCAAGCTCACCATCGTGCAGGCGCACAATATCGTCGAGCTCGGCGAAATCGACGCCGAGCGCGTGGTGACTCCGGGCATCTTCGTGAACCGCGTGCTGAACGTGAAGCGCAGCGCCCCCTGGGCCTGATGGAGGAAGCAGCGATGGAACCCTGGTCCCGCACCCAGATGGCCGGCCGCGTCGCGGCCGACATTCCCGAAGGCTGGTACTGCAATCTCGGCATCGGCATCCCAACACTGGTGGCCGACCATGTCCCGCCCGAGCGCGAGGTGGTGCTGCACTCGGAGAACGGCATCCTCGGCATGGGCCCCGCGCCCGAGAAGGGCAAGGAGGACGCCTGGCTCATCAATGCCGGCAAGCAGCCCGTCACGCTGCATCCCGGCGGCTCCTACTTCCATCATGCCGACAGCTTCGCCATGATTCGCGGCGGCCATATCGATCTTTGCGTCCTCGGCGCCTTCGAGGTGGCCAGCAATGGCGACATCGCGAACTGGGCAACCAGCGAGAATGACACCGCCCCCGCCGTCGGCGGCGCCATGGACCTCGCCGCCGGCGCCAAGCGCGTCTGGGTGATGATGGAGCACACGACGAAGGACGGCCGCCCGAAGCTGGTGGAGAAGTGCTCCTACCCGCTCACCGCCATGAGGGCCGTGTCCCGCATCTACACCAACCTCGCCGTGCTGGACGTGACCGAGGAAGGCTTCGTCGTGCGCGACCTCGCCCCGGGCGTGACGATGGAGCATCTGCGCAGCGTCACCGCCGCGCCGCTGCAGGATGCGAAGGTGTCGGCATGAGCGCCGCGACGGTCCTGCCGGAAGGCATCGCCCTCCACGCCGAGCGCGACGGCGCGGTGCTGGTCATCACCCTCGACTACCCGGCGCGCCGCAACGCCCTGGCCCTGCCGCTGCGCGAGCGGCTGGCCGAGGTGCTGGAGGAAACCGAAGGCGACGCCTCCATCCGCGCCATCGTCGTCACCGGCGCCTCCGGCGTGTTCTGCTCGGGCGGCGACATCTCCGGCATGGATACGCGTGACGCGCTCGCCGGCCGCGAGCGCCTGCGCCGCGCCTACCGCTCCATCCGCATCCTCGCCGCCGGCACCAAGCCCGTGGTCGCGGCGGTGGAAGGCTGGTGCGTCGGCGCCGGCCTGTCCCTCGCCTGCGCCTGCGACATCATCGTCGCCGCCGAGGACAGCCGCTTCATGGCGGGCTTCGGCAAGGTCGGGCTGATGGGCGATCTCGGCCTGCCCTTCACCCTGCCGCTCCGCATCGGCACAGGCCGCGCGCGCAAGATCCTGATGCTGCACCAGCAGCTGACGGCGACCGAGGCCGAGCGCATCGGCCTGGTGGAAGAAGTGGTTCCGCGCGGCCAGGCACTGCCGGTGGCGATGGAGCGCGCGCGCTTCCTCGCCACCCAGGCGCCGACGCCGATGGCACTCACCAAGTCCATGCTCGCTGCGGGGCTCGACGCCGCGCTGGAGACGGAACGCCACTTCCAGACGCTCCTCTTCCTCTCCGACGACCACAAGGAAGGCCGCGCCGCCTTCATGGAGAAGCGCGAGCCGAAGTTCGCCGGGAGCTGACGATTGGGGAACCTTTACGCTCCGCGGCTTCCTTGCTGGGAAGGCGCGGGGCAAGGTCTGCGGGCCTATCACCAGCCGCAGACTGAACTAGCCGCGTTCTCCTCCATCCAACGCGCTTCACGATCCGAAGCGGCGTTGACGGAATCATTGCCCGAAACGTTCTGCAATTGCCCGGTTGGGAGGGTGCTGCTATGAGCGCGCCACTTCCGCCGGCGCGAGTTCCATGATCACCTGTTCGCTCATCGTTCCGATCTACCGGAATGAGGAAAACCTGCCGGACCTCATCGAGGCGCTCACCGGGCTGGCGTCGCGTATTCCAGGCTTCGAAGCGGTTCTGGTGGTGGATGCATCGCCGGATCATTGCGAGACGATCCTGCGCGCCACGCTGCCAAATCTCGGCTTTCCCACGCAGCTCATTTCCCTGTCGCGCAACTTCGGCGCCTTCGCCGCCATCCGCGAAGGCCTGACGGCCGCGCGCGGCCGCTATTTCGCCGTCATGGCGGCCGATCTGCAGGAACCGCCCGAGCTGGCGGAACGATTCTTCGAATCGCTGCGGAATGACCAGGCCGATCTTTGCCTCGGCGTGCGCGCCTCCCGACAGGATCCCGGATTCTCGCGCTTCCTCTCCAAGACCTATTGGCGTCTTTACCGGCGCTTCGTGATCCACGAGGTGCCGGCCGGAGGCGTGGACATCTTCGGCTGCAACGAAGCGGTGCGCACCGCCCTTCTCGCGCTCGACGAACGCTCGGGCTCGCTTATCGGACAGCTCTTCTGGGTCGGATTCCGGCGGCTTGAAGTGCCCTATGACCGCCGCGCCCGCACCAAGGGCACCAGCGCCTGGGTCTTCGCCAAGCGCCTGCGCTACTTCGTGGACAGCGTCTTCGCCTTCTCCGACCTGCCGATCACCCTGCTCGTTGGCATCGGTGCAGTGGGCGGCGCACTCTCCGTCGTCACCGCCATTGTGGTCCTCCTTGCCTGGCTGTTCCGCGACATTCCGGTGGAGGGCTACGTGCCCATCATGATCGCGGTCCTCTTCTTCGGCTTCATGACGCTGCTCTCTCTTGGCATCATCGGCATCTATGTCTGGCGCATCAGCGAGAACGTGCGGGGCCGTCCGAATGCGATCGTCGCGCGGCGCGAGGTCAACGATGCCGCACCCGTCGTCGCAGCCACAATCCCGCGCCATGACCCACGCCACGACATGGACCGGATCGGCGCGGAGCGCCCGGCGTGAGCCTGCCCCGCATCCACCCCAACGCATTGTGCGAGAGCACGTCCATCGGATCCGGCACGCGCGTCTGGGCCTTCGCCCATATCCTGCCCGGCGCGGTGATCGGCGCCGACAACAACATTTGCGACGGCGTCTTCATCGAGAACGACGTCGTCACTGGCGACCGCGTGACGATCAAATGCGGCGTCCAGCTCTGGGACGGGCTGCGGGTGGAGGATGACGTCTTCATCGGCCCCAACGCCACCTTCACCAACGACATGTTCCCCCGCAGCCGGGTGCAGCGGGAGGCGCTGCCGCCCACCACCTTGCAGCGCGGCGTCTCCATCGGCGCGAATGCCACCATCCTGCCGGGCCTGACCATCGGCCAGGGCGCCATGGTCGGTGCGGGCACCGTGATCACGGCCGATGTGCCGGCCAATGCCGTCGTGGTGGGAAACCCAGCGCGGATCGTCGGCTATGCCGGCGTGGAAGCCGCCGTGGAACCGCGCAACCTGCCGCAGGATGCCCCCTGCCGCGTGATCGTGACCGACTCCCACCGTGACCCACGGGGCCGCCTCTCCCACTGGCCGCTGGAAGCGGCGCTGCCCTTCACGCCACGCCGCCTCTATGTGATCGACGGCACCCCCGATGGCTGGGCGCGCGGCGGCGGCGCCTATCGCCGCTCCCACCAGTTCCTCATCGCCACTCAGGGTGCCGTGACGGTCGCGATGGATGACGGCCGTTGCCGCCACGCTGTCCGGCTGGCCGGGTCCGACGTCGGCCTGCATGTGCCGCCCGGCACATGGACCCTGCAATACGGCCACACCGCCGACGCCGCCCTGCTAGTGCTGGCGAGCGAGGCCTATGACCCGGGGGAGCGTGTGGCGGATTACGGCCTCTTCTTGGGGAGCACCGACGCGTGACCTTTGGCGCTCAGCGGCGCGGCGTGCTGACCGATATCGCGCTGATCCTCCTCGCCTCGGTCGCGACCGTCGCGCTCTTCGCAATCCTGCGCCGCCTCGGCCTGCCCTTCGGGCTGCGGATCGGCGCGATGGGGGAGGACTATAACTGGCTCCTCATCCTCTCCGCGCCCAACGCCTCGGCCCGCGCCCAGGCCTTCTGGGCGATGAACGACCGCAACCCGCTCTCGCCCTGGTGGTACATCCCGCTGCGCGCGCTCTATGCCAACGGCGCGAACGGGCCCTATCTCACGCGGCTGCTGGTGCAGCCGCTGCTCGGGGTCTCCGTCTATCTCATGGTCTGGACGGCCACGCAGGGGCGGGCGCGCGGCATCGCGCTCGGGGCGGGCATGCTGAGCGCTGCCTGGGTGCTGCACACCTCGCCCGACCAGATCGCCTGGAACTTCATAGGCGCGCTCTCGCTGAGCTGTCTTTCGATCGCCGCCTTCGCCGCCTGGGTGAATGGCGGCCGGCGCGCGCCGGGCTGGTACGGGCTCTCCCTCTTTCTTTGGTTCGCGGCCTTCGGCAGCTACACCTTCCAGGTGGGGGCCGTGGTCGGCATCGGCCTGCTCTCGCTGCTGCATCCCGCCGCGCCGCAGGGGAGCCTGCCGCGCCGTCTCGCCGGCACGGCGATGGAGGTCCTGCCCTATCCGCTGCTGCTCGCCGCCTTCGTGCTGGCCTGGAAAACCACGCAGAACCCGGCCATGGCCGAGTATTATGCGCTGAACCCGTCGCTGCTGCTTAGGAACCTGCCCTCCTCGCTGTGGGAGGGGGTCGCGCTAACGCGCTACATTCCCTTCGCAGGCCGGGGGATGGCGGTCCTGGGCTGGGCGGGGATCGGGCTGGCGGTCCTGTTCGGCCTTGCCGCGGCCGGGCTGCAACTCCTTGTTCTGCGGAGCGAGGCGCCGGCGCGGCTGCGGGACGCAGCGCTGGTGCTGGCAATCACGGCGGGGCTGGTCCTGCCGACGCTGCTGATTGAGTCCATGTCCGGTACCTGGACCGTCGGGCTGCGCTGGCCGATGGTGGACCAGGGCTGGCGCCCGCTGCTCTGGACCGGTGCCGCGGCACTGCTCTGCGCGGCGCTGCCGCTTTCGGCACGGTTCCGCAAACTCGGGCTCGCGGCGGTGACGGGGGTGGCGGCCGGGTGGCTGCTTCTCGCCTCGCTCGGCTACAACAACGTCCAGAGCGTCGCTTCGGCTCATGAGAGCGCGATGAGGGCGCAGGTCGCCGCCCTGGCCGCGCGCGTGCCGCCGGGAGCGCCCTTCAACTTCGTCATCCTGGTCGAGGAGGGCGTGCGGCTCGTCACGCCCGACGTCATGTCCTATCGCGTCGCGCCGATCTGGTTCCTGGGGCGGGATTTCGGGCTGCGCGTGCTGCAGCATGACGAGGACCGCCGGAAGGACTGGGACCGCGAGGCCTGGTCCCGCGTGGTGCTGGAGGACGGACACGCCTCGAACCTGCGGATCGGTCCCGGCACCGGGCCCTTTCCCGCCATCCGCATCCTGCGTTTCGATGGACGGCACATCACCATTCCGCCGGTCCTGGATGCGGCCGACTTCGCCGGCTACCCCGTGCACTGGCTCCGGAGCAGGCCCCTGAGGCAGGACGCCGCCATTCCTTGATCCCGGCGCCCCGCATTGGACAAGCGCGCCAAGCCGGTATGTCATGCGCCCCCATGACGGAACTCTGGCGCCTGACGGCGAGCGAAATCGCGGACCGCATCCGCAAGCGTGACCTTTCCGCCGAGGAGGTGGCGCGCGACGCCCTCGCCCGGCTGGACCAAGCGAACCCCGCCATCAACGCCGTCGTGCAGTTCATGCCCGAGGAGGCGCTGACCGCCGCCCGCGCCGTGGACGCCGCCATCGCGCGCGGCGAGGATCCCGGCCCGCTGGCCGGGGTGCCCGTCACCACCAAGGTCAATGTGGACCAGAAGGGCCACGCCACCACCAACGGGCTGCGCATCCAGAAGGACCTGGTCGCGCAGGCCGACAATCCCGTCGTCTCCAATCTTCGCCGCGCCGGCGCCGTCATCATCGGCCGCACCAACACCCCCGCCTTCTCGCTCCACTGGTTCACGCGCAACTCCCTGCACGGCCACACGAAGAACCCGCGCAATCACGCCCTCACCCCCGGCGGGTCCTCCGGCGGCGCGGCAGCGGCGGTCGCGGCGGGCATCGGCGCCATCGGCCATGGCACGGATATCGGCGGCTCGGTCCGCTACCCCGCCTATGCCTGCGGCGTTCAGGGGCTGCGCCCCACCATCGGCCGCATCCCCGCCTGGAATCCCTCCTCGGCGGAACGCGCCATCGGCGCCCAGCTCATGGCCGTCTCCGGCCCCATCGCCCGCAGCATCGCCGATATCCGCCTTGCCCTGCAGGCCATGTCCGCCCCGGATCCGCGCGACCCCTGGTGGGTTCCCGCCCCGCTCGAAGGCCCGGCCTTCCCCAAGCGCGCCGCCCTCTGCATCCGCCCCGAAGGCATGCCCACCACGCCGGAGGTGGAAGCCGCCCTGCGCGACGCCGCCCGCCGCCTGCAGGATGCCGGCTGGACCGTCGCCGAAACCCCCATCCCGCCCCTGCGCGAGCCCGCCCGGCTGCAGGCCATGCTCTGGCTCGCCGAAAGCCGCCGCGGCATGAAGAAGGCCCTGATGGCGGAGGACGACCCCGACGCCAACTTCATCTTCGCCCAGATGGAGCGCCTCTGCCCCGAGCCGGACATGAACGCCTTCCAGGACGGTCTCCAGGCCCGCGCCGGCTTCCTGCGGGAATGGAGCCTCTTCCTCGAGCGCTACCCGGTCGCCCTCATGCCCGTCTCGGCCGAGCCGCCCTTCCCGGACCTGCTGGACCTGGAATCCCCCGAGGCCTTCGAACGCGTGGTCGAAGCCATCCTCCCCCAGCTCGGCCTGCCGCTGATGAGCCTGCCCGGGCTGACCGTCACCACCGACCTGTCCGGCCCGGCGCCCCTCGGCGTCCAGCTCGTCGGCGGCCGCTATCGTGAGGACATCCTGCTGGAGGCGGGCGTGATCATCGAGGCAGCGGGCGCGCCCATCGCTCCGGTGGAGTAGCGGCGTCTGGCGGGCTGATGGCCACCGGGAGGCGCCGCCTCCCGGACCCCGCGTTCGGTTTTAGAAACGGGACGCCGCAGGCAGATGCTTTCGGCCGCGGGCAGGCCTGCCCGTTGCCTGAGGTCACCGACCTCAGCCGCGCCTCCAGCAGATCGCGGGGCCGGGGGCCGCGTTCGGCCCCCGGCGAAGGTCCGGAGGCAGAGCCTCCGGTACCCTCAGCCCTCGGTGGCGGCCACGCGCCCGATCGCCCATTGCACGGTGCCGGAACCGGCCTCGGCGGCGACGGCCACCTGGGTGGTCGGCCGCGCCTCGCCGAACATCTGCACGCTGTCCTCCACCGAGATCCGGCCGCCCCGGGCGCGCAGCCGCCAGGCCGCGCCGGAAGGCAGGCGCAGCAGCACCGAGCCGCCATCCTCGTGCAGCGTGGCAGTGACATTGTGGTGGAGATGGAAGCGCACGGTGAAGGCGGGCGGCGCCTCGGCCTCCACCAGATCCTCGCCGCGCAGGTCGTCGCCGGATTCCGCGAGATACAGCCGGCGGCGATGAATGGCGCCGAGGCTCTTCTTCCAGCCGTCATGCGTGGCTTCCAGCCACTGCGCCCCGCTGGCCTCGTGCCGCTCGGCCTCCACATGCTCCGGGCGACGGCCGAGGCCCTCCTCCGTCAGCTCGCTGCTATTGGTATCGGCCAGGACCAGCGTGGAATGGGCGGCGGTGGCGCGCAGCGCATCGCGCCAGGCGCCCTCGGCGGCCGGCGCCGCGCCGCAATTCACGATCAGCCGGTCGCGCCCGACGGACATCTCGAAGGACAGGGTGCCCGCATGGTGCTGCCGGTCGGCACCCCGTGGCAACCCGCCCGGCGCCATGCCGCCTCCCTTGGCCGAAGGGGGTGGGCCGCAATCCGCGATCACCAGCGTGCGCCCGGCCTGGAGCCGCTGGAACCCCGCATCGCCGAGGATGAGCGGCGCGCGCCCGCGCGCCTGGGCCTGGGTGAGCACCAGGTCGAGCAGGCTCGCCGCCTCCTCGCGCGTGCCGTTGAAGGCGGCCAGACCGCCATCGCCATGGCGGAACAGGCGCAGCGCCGGGGCGGCGCGGTCCAGCGCATGGGCCAGATGCGGCGGCGCCTCGATGCCGGCACCATGCAGCAGGTTCCGGATCTCGATCAGGTCCTGCAGCGCCAGCAGCAGCACGCCGGGGCTGCGCTCCACATGGGCGCCGTCCGGCAGGATCTGGCGGTCGATCTCGGCGGGCAGCAGCTTCAGGCAGCGGGAGAGCCAGGGCTCCTCCTCCAGCGCCACGGCGGCGGCCAGCGCCCCCTTCAGCGCCACCAGCGCACCGCGATGCCGCGGCTCGGCCGGCAGGATGACGACCAGGCCACGCGCATCCGCGGCCAGCCGGGCCATCATCGCGCGGCGGAAGCCGTCCTCAGCCGTGGCAGCCACGAAATCCCAATGCCCGAGCCAGGCGGAAAGCCGGGCGCCGACCACCTCGGGCGCCGTCGCCACCGGGTCGGCCGCCGGCGCCTCCAGCCAGGCGCGGGCAATGTCGCGGGCGTGCATCCGCGCCGCATCGGTGCCCAGGGCGCGCAGGTCACGCAGCCAGGCGAAGCCATGCAGGGCGGCGCGCCAAGGCGCGCTGCCGGCGGTGGGGCCGAAGGCGGAAGGATCATCCGGCAGCGGGCGGACGGTGCCCGCCACCTCCAGCTCACCTTCCAGCAGGCGCTGGCCACGGGCGGCATCGCCGGGCCACAGGTCCCGGAAGGCGCGGGAGGGCGCCTCGGGCACGCGCATCGGCTTGAGGCCAGAAAGGGTGCGGCGGGCGCCGCGCAGCCAGCTGCCGCTCATCCGGCGGTCCCCTCATTCCCCTGGCCGCGCACTGGGCCCCGAATAGCCTGGATGGCGGCGGCGCGGTCCTGCGCGCCGAAGACGGCGGTGCCGGCGACCAGCACGTCGGCCCCGGCCTCGATGCAAAGGGGCGCGGTCTTCGCCGTCACCCCCCCGTCGATCTGAAGGTGGATGTCACGGCCCGTGGCATCGATCATCCGGCGCAGCGTGGCCACCTTCGCGAGCTGGCTGTCCAGGAAGGATTGCCCGCCGAAGCCTGGATTCACCGTCATGACCAGGATGAGGTCCACGAGGTCCAGCACATGGGCGACGCTCTCCACCGGGGTGGCCGGATTGAGCACCACCCCCGCCTTCTTGCCCAGCGAGCGGATGGTCTGGAGCGAGCGGTGCAGATGCGGCCCAGCCTCCGGATGCAGGGAGATCAGGTCCGCGCCCGCCTCCGCGAAGGCCGCCAGATAGGGATCGGCCGGGGCGATCATCAGATGCACGTCGAAGGGCATGCGGCTCTTCGGCCGCAGCGCTTTCACGATGGCCGGGCCGAAGGAGATGTTGGGAACGAAATGGCCGTCCATGATGTCGAGATGGAGCCAGTCGGCGCCGGCCAGCTCGATGGCGGCGACCTCCTCGGCCAGCCGCGTGAAATCCGCGGCCAGGAGGGAGGGGGCGATGAGGACGGGGTTGGGGGCTGCGCGTGTCACGCGGGGGGTTATGCGGCAGTGAGATTGGGGCATCAACTCAGGGAAACGCGTTGATTCAACCGGGACGGCTCAGATCGGCAGGGCCGTGGTCCCCTTCACCCTCTCCATGGCGAAGCGGCTGGTCACGTTGCGCAGCCCGGGAACGGCCGCGGTGAGGCGCCGGTAGAAGGCGTCATAGGCCGGCATGTCCTCCACCGCGACGCGCAGCAGGTAGTCCACGTCCCCGCCCATCCGCCAGCATTCCAGCACTTCCGGCATGGCCGCGACGGCCTGGGCGAAGGTCTCGATCCATCCCGCCGAATGGTCCCCGATCTCGAGCGCCACGAAAACCGAGAGCGGTAGCCCCACCCGCGCCGGGTCCAGCAGGGTGACACGCCCGGCAATGACTCCCTCCTTCTCCATGCGCCGGATGCGCTTCCAGCAGGGGGTGGGGGTAAGACCCACCTCGGCCGCGATGGCGGCGAGGGAAAGCGTCGCGTCACGCTGGATCAGCCGGAGGATCTCGCGGTCGGTCAAGTCCAACTCCGGCGCAGTCGCCATGGGCCAATTCCTTCTCCTAAAAAGGCCATTCAAAGCCGAGAAATCTTTATGTTGCAGTACTAATCGGGCTGAAGGAGAAAATCCACCTCCAACCTCACGATTGCGCCGGACTGCCCCATGCGTGACCTCTCCCGCCGCCGCCTCCTCGCCCTCGCGGCCGCCCTCCCCGCGCCGCTGGCGCTCGGCACCACCCCCGCCAGCGCCCGCCCCGCCTGGGCCCAGGCCAATGAGGCGGCCTGGCCAGACCGCTCCCTGCGCATCATCGTGCCGGTCGCCCCAGGCGGCAGCCTCGATATCCTCGGCCGCACCGCGGCCCGCGCCCTGACCGGGCCGCTCGGCCAATCCGTGGTGGTGGAGAACCACACGGGCGCCGGCAGCAACATCGCCTTCGACCTGGTGGCGCGGGCGAAGCCGGACGGCCTGACCCTGCTGATCGGCTCCGACCCGCTGACCATCAACCCGTCCCTCTATTCCAGGATCGGCTTCGACCCCGTGCGGGACTTCGCGGCCATCGCGGAGCTGGTGCGAGCCCCGCAGGTGCTGGTGGTGAAGAAGGGGCTCGAGGCGAAGAGCCTCTCGGAATACCGCCGCCTCGGGCAGGAGATGAACGGCCAGGTCACCCTCGCCAGCCAGGGCAATGGCAGCATCGGCCATCTCGGCGGCATCCTGCTGGGCCAGACCCTGGGCTTCCAGACGAGCCATGTGCCCTATCGCGGCGGCGGCCCCGCCGTGGTGGACCTGGTGGCCGGCCATATCGACAGCCTGCTGGTGACACTGCCCGCCGCCATCGAGCACATCCGCGAAGGCCGCATCCGCGCCCTGGCCGTCACCGGCCTCCAGCGCAGCCCGGCCCTGCCGGACGTTCCCACCATCGCCGAAAGCGGCTTCCCGGGCTTCGAGGTGGTCACCTGGCAGGGCCTGCTGGCCCCCGCCGGCACGCCGGAGCCGATCCTGCGGCGCCTCCACGACGAAACCCGCACGGCCTTCGCCAAGCCCGAGGTCTCCGACAACCTGCGTGCCCAGGGTTTCGAACTCGCCTCGGGCAGCAGGGCAGATTTCGCGGAGCTGATCCGCGCCGAGGCAACCCGCTGGCCGGCCATCGTGAAGGCATCGGGCGCGCGGGTGGACTGAAGGCGGGCTTGTGGTCTCCAGGAAGGCCCTGCCTTCCCGGACCCCTCCGCCAGGAACCTGAGGTTCCTGGGGCAACCAGGGTGCCTCAGGTCACCGGCAGCCGCACCACGAAGCGCGCCCCCGCAATGGTACCATCCGCCTTGCGTCGGTTCTCCGCCATGATGCGCCCACCCAGTCCCTCGACGATCTGGCGGGAGATCGAGAGGCCCAGGCCGGAGTGCTGGCCGAAGCGCTCGCCGCTTGGGCGTTCGGTATAGAACCGGTCGAAAATGCCCTCGAGCTTGGCCTCGGGGATGCCCGGCCCCTCATCCTCGATGGAGATCTCCGCCATCGCCCCCGTCGGACGCGCGCGGACGCGGACGACGCCGTTCGGCGGTGAGAAGGACTGCGCATTGCCCAGCAGGTTACGGAACACCTGCACCAGGCGCCCCTCCACCCCGCGCACCACCAGCCGCGCCGGCGCATCGAGTTCCATCGTCGGATCACCCTCCCCCCGCGTGGCTGCATGCAGCTCGGCCAGGGTGGAAAGGATGGGCGCCACATCCACCGGCTCGGCGACCGAGCGGGACAGCTCGGCATCGACGCGCGAGCTGTCCGAGATGTCGCCGATCAACCGGTCCATCCGCACCGCATCCTCGGCGATGATGGCCAGAAGCCGCTTCTGCTGATCCGGGTTCTCCACGCGCCGCAGCGTCTCGATCGCCGAGCGGACGGAGGTGAGCGGGTTGCGCAGCTCATGCGCCACATCCGCCGCGAAGCGCTCATTGGCATCCACCCGGGCCCAGAGCGCATTGGTGCCGCTCTGCAGCGCGCGGGCGAGGATGCCGATCTCGTCCTGGCGCTGCATCAGCGGCGCGGGCACCGAACCGCCCCGTCCCTTGCCCGCCCGCATCGAGGCTGCCGAGGCGGCCAGCTCCAGCATCGGCGAGGCCAGCGTCCGCGCCAGATAAAGCGAGAGCGCCACCGTCAGCGCCAGCGCCATGGCGAACAGCGCGAGCACCGAGCCGCGGATCTCCATCACCCGCTGGTCCACCTCCCGCGCCTCCCGCGTGAGGAGAACGATGCCCACCGGCTGGTTCGCCCGCCGTGCCGGCTCCGCCACCGAAACCAGCAGCCGCCCGTCCGAGGTGCGCCGGACATAGGGGTTCACCCCGCCCTCCAGCGCCAGCCGCAGCTCCTCCCGCCGGTCGGGCCCGAGATCGGGCTGCCAATCGAAGGAAGGCGCGCCCGGTGTCTCGTCCACCACCACTGCCGGGCCATGCACGCGGGGGCGGGGCAGCCATTCCAGCACCGCCTCATAGGCACGGCCGAGCACGCCCGAAACCGGCCCCGGCTGGCTCGGCGGCTGCAGTGGCTCGGTGACGATGGCGCCGCCGGGACCTTCGCGGACCCGGCTGTCGGCCACCAGCAGGCCGTTGTTGTCGAACAACTTCGCCTGAGTGCCGGTGCTCGGCTCCGTCAGCCGCCGCAGCAGCGGCCGCGCCACCTCCGGCACCAGCGTGGCGCGGTCGTCCTGGATGCGGACACCGGCCTCGGCGATGCCGTTGGCATAGATGCGCGCCTGGGTGCGCAGTCCCTGCACCTCGGCTGCCAGCAGCCCGTCCTGGTACTGGTCCAGATAGAGAAGCGTGGCGCCCAGCAGGAAGGGCGGCAGCATGTTGACCAGCAGGATGCGCCGCAGAAGCGGCGAGATGCGCCGGCCCGTACCGCGCCGCTCCAAGGGAACGGGCGGGGGAAGTTCGGTCGAGACGGGGCCGCTGGCGTCCGGCATGGGTGCATCCTAGGCCAGTTTTGGGCCGGCGGTGAGTCCGTGCGGTGGCGATGGAGTGGCGGTAGCTCCCAGGGGCTTTGCCTCTGGACCCCACCGGGGGGCCGGACGCGGCCCCCGGACCCCGCGATCTGTTTGAGGCGCGCCTGAGGTCGATGACCTCAGGCGACTGACAGGCCAGCCCGGCGGAGGTCCGGAGGCAGAGCCTCCGGGGGCCGCTCAGGCCTCCTTGTACCGGTACCCGATCCCGTAGAGCGTCTCGATCTGCCCGAAGGTGTCGTCCGTCGCGCGGAACTTCTTGCGCACCCGCTTCACATGGCTGTCAATCGTGCGGTCATCCACATAGATGTTCTCGCCATAGGCTGCGTCGATCAGCTGGTCCCGGTTCTTCACCATGCCGGGCCGCACGGCCAGGGCCTTCACCAGCAGGAACTCCGTCACCGTCAGCTGCACCGGCTTACCCTTCCAGGTGCAGGTGTGCTTCGTCTCGTCCAGCACCAGGTCGCCGCGCGCGATGACGCCGCCCTGGGGCGTGCCGGAGCCCTCGGCGCGGCTGGCCTCGTTCCGGCGCAGCAGGGTACGGATACGCTCCAGCAACAGGCGCTGGGAGAAGGGCTTGGTGATGTAGTCGTCGGCGCCAAGCCGCAGGCCCATCAGCTCGTCCAGCTCGTCATCCTTGGAGGTCAGGAAGATCACCGGCATGCCGCTGCGCTGGCGCAGGCGCTGGAGCAGTTCCATCCCATCCATGCGCGGCATCTTGATGTCGAGCACCGCGAGGTCCACTGGCCGGGCCATCAGCCCCTGCAGCGCGCTTTCCCCATCCGTATAGGTACGGACGGTGAAGCCCTCCTGCTCCAGCGTCATGGAGACGGAGGTCAGAATGTTGCGGTCGTCATCCACCAGGGCGATGGTATGGGGCATCGGCGTCCTCAAGGCTTGGTCCGGGTGGACTACGGAACAGGACCCAGGGCTGTAGCATCGGGCCCGATTGTGGCGGGAGGATGCCATGACAGCGCAGCAGGGGGGAGAGGCGGCAGGCGGCGATCCCCGGCCAGAAGATTCCCAACAGGGGGATTCCCGCCCGGATCACGGCCTCGCCGCCCGCCGCATCATGCGTGGCGCGGCCTCCGCCAGCCTGGCCACCGCCGGGGAAGGCGGGCAACCCTTCGTCTCCCTCGTCACCCCGGCCATTGCCGCCGATGGCGCGGTGCTGCTCTGGCTCTCCACCCTGTCCGAGCACACGCGTCAGCTCTCGCGGGACCCGCGCTGCGGCCTGCTTTTCCAGGGGCCTGCGGAGGATCCCAACCCCCAGACCGCCCCACGGGTAAGCATCACCGGCCAGGCGGAACGGGTGGAGGATGCCCGGCTGAAGGCCCGCTGGCTGGCGCGGCACCCCTATGCGGAAATATATGCGGATTTCGCGGATTTCAGCCTGTGGCGCGTGGTGCCGCAGGCCGGGCTGATGGTGCTGGGCTTCGGCCGGGCGCACCGGCTGCGCGCGGCGGAGCTGGCGCCCGACCCGGCGGCGGTGGCGGCACTGGCCGCCGCCGAACCGGCGATCCGCGCGAGGCTCACGGCGGAACCGGAGCTGCCCGCTGCCCTGGCGAGCCGACTCGGAGGTCCCGAGGGCGAATGGCAGGTCGGTGCCCTTTCTCCCGATGGCTACGATCTCGTGGAACACCAGACAGGGCGGGTCCTCTTCCTCGAATTCCCCGGAGTCGTTTCGGATGAGGGCGGTTTGTTAAGTGCACTGCAACATAGCCCTGTTCCGCGATGACTTAAGTAACGGTCCGGTTACCTGCCCAAACAGTGACTTTTGACGTATTTCGGCCTCAGGATGCCGCTATACCTGCGCCCATAGTTAAGCACAGGCCGCTGGCGCTCAGCGGCCCGAGCCAGCCGGAGGCTATCGCCGACTCATGATCGAACTCAGCACCGTCCGCGCCCTGTCCGGCACCGGCGTGTCCGCCCCCAACACCGTCCATGCCAACCTCACCGCGCCGGGACTGACTTCGCATGCGCTGCGCCGGGGCGAAGGCCGCCTCTCGGCCGATGGCGCCTTCATCGCCGTCACCGGGCAGCACACCGGCCGCTCCGTGCAGGACAAGTTCGTGGCCGATGATCCCGAGGTTTCGAAGGAGATCTGGTGGGGCAAGGTCAACCAGAAGCTCGATCCGGCGAAGTTCGAGACCTTCACCACCCGCGTGCGCGAATATCTTGGCCAGCAGGGCGAGCTCTTCACGCAGGACCTCTATGCCGGCGCCGATCCCGAGCACCGCATCAAGGTGCGCCTCGTCACGCCGAACGCCTGGCACGCCATGTTCGCACGCAACATGTTCATCCGCCCGCCGGTGGAGGAACTCGCGGGCTTCGAGCCCGACTTCGTGATCCTGCACGCCCCGGAGATGGAGGCGAACCCCGCCACCGATGGCGGCCGTGCGGGCAGCACCACGATGATCGGCCTGTCCTTCGCGAAGAAGGTCATCGCGATCGCGGGCACCAGCTACGCGGGCGAGATCAAGAAGAGCATCTTCACCGTCATGAACTGGCTGCTGCCGGCCAAGGGCGTGCTGCCGATGCATTGCTCGGCCAATGTCGGCAAGGCCGGTGACACCGCGCTGTTCTTCGGCCTCTCCGGCACCGGCAAGACGACGCTGTCCTCCGATCCCGAGCGCGCGCTGATCGGCGATGACGAGCACGGCTGGTCCGACACGGGCGTCTTCAACTTCGAGGGCGGCTGCTACGCCAAGGTCATCAAGCTCTCGCGTGAGGCCGAGCCGCAGATCTGGGACGCGTCCCACCGCTTCGGCGCCGTGCTCGAGAATGTCGTCGCCGATGAGCGCGGCCATCTCGACCTCGAGGACAACTCCCTCACCGAGAACACGCGCTCCTGCTACCCGATCGAGTTCATCCCGAACACGGTGCAGGGCGGCATGGCGGGCATCCCGAAGAACGTCGTGATGCTGACGGCCGATGCCTTCGGCGTGCTGCCCCCGATCAGCAAGCTGACGCCGGCGCAGGCCATGTACCACTTCCTCTCCGGCTACACCGCGCGCGTCGCGGGCACGGAGAAGGGGTTGGGCAAGGAGCCGCAGGCGACCTTCTCCACCTGCTTCGGCGCCCCCTTCCTGCCGCGCCACCCCGAGGTGTACGGCAAGATGCTGGAGCAGCTGATCTCCAAGCACGGAGCGCAGGTGTGGCTGGTGAACACCGGCTGGACCGGCGGCGCCTATGGCACCGGCAAGCGCATGAGCATCCAGCACACCCGCGCCCTGCTGCGCGCCGCGCTGGATGGCAGCCTCGCCAAGGGCGAGTTCGTGCAGGAGCCGTTCTTCGGCCTTGCCATCCCGAAGGTGCTGGAAGGCGTTCCGGCCGAGGTGCTGAACCCGCGCGACAGCTGGTCGGACAAGGCCGGCTACGACAAGACCGCCAAGGACCTGCAGTCCCGCTTCGAGAAGAACTTTGAGACCTTCGCGGGCGCGGTCAGCGAGGACGTGAAGAAGGCGGCGATCAAGGCCGCCGCCTGAACCACCTCCACAAGGTGAAAATGGGAAGGGGGGCCGCAAGGCCCCCCTTTTCCGTTCAGAGATCCCGCTCCCAGCTTTCCGAAACCAGCGCCTGCCCGAAGGCCTCGTTCGGCGTCGCCTCCACGAGCCGCCAGCCACAGCCGGCATAGATGCCACGCGCCGCCACCAGGCAGGATTGCGTCCAGAGCACCATGCGGCGATAGCCTGCCGCGCGGGCGAAGGCCTCCGCCTCCCGCACCAGCCGCTTGCCCAGCCCCTGCCCGCGCGCGGCGGGCTCCAGGATCAGCAGCCGCAGCTTCGCCACATCGTCGGAGACGCGCACAACCATCACGGAGCCCAGGCGCAGCCCATCCCGCTCCGCGATCAGCGCCACCTCCCGCGCCGGGTCATGCCCGTCCAGGAAATCCGCCGCCACCCGCGCCACAAGCGCCTCGAACCGCCCGTCGAAACCGTATTCGGCCGCGTAGATCGCGCCATGCCGCTGCACCACCCAGCCCAGGTCGCCCGGCCGGTGGTGGCGGATGAGGATGGGCGAAGCCGGCGCGGCGCGGTCGAGCAGGCCCGAAACACCCGTCACGGCCTCCACCAGCTGCGCCCGCCCCTCATCCGGCAAGGTGCCGAGCAGCGCCGCCATCCGCTCCCGCGCCGCCTGGTCCAGCCCCGCGAAGGCCTCCCGCCCCGCGCCGGTTAGCTGAAGCGGCTGCCGCCGCGCATCCGCCGCGTCACGCTCCCGCAGCAGCCATCCGCGCTCGCGGAAGCGCGCGAGGATGCGGGAAAGATGCCCGGCATCCAGCCCCAGCTCGCGCCCCAACTCCCCCGCCGTCGCGCCATCGCGGGAGGCGAGCTCGAACAGCACCCGCGCCTCGGTCAGCGGCAGGTCGCCGCCCGGCAGTGGTCCGAGTGCCCCCACCTCCCGTGTATAGAGCCGGCTGAATCGCCGCAGCGCATCGACGCCATCGTTCATAGTTGACAACGTCAAGAAAAATCCTTGCCGCCGTCAACCTTTTTCGTCACTCCGCCTTCAGGTCCAGCTCCCGCGCCTTGCGGCCCCAGAAGGCGTATTCCTCCTTGATCTCCCGCGCGAAATCCGCGCGTGGCCGCTCGGCCGCAAGCTCCAGCCCATCCCGCTCCAGGCTGCGGTTGAAGCGCGGGTCGCGGATCGCCTTGTTGGCCGCCGCCTCCAGCCGGTTCATCTCGGCCTCCGGCACCCCCGCCGGGGCAAAAATCCCGTGCCAGCCGAGAATGACGATGCCGGGAAGCCCCGCCTCGGCCAGCGTCGGCACCTCGGGCATGGAAGGAAGCCGGCGCTCGCCCGTCACCGCGATCGGCCGCAGCCGCCCATCCCGCGCCAGCGGCACCGCCGGCGGCGGGGAGGAGAAGTTCATCGTCACCCGCCCGGCCACCACGTCCTGCAAGGCTGGGGCGGTGCCGCGATAGGAGATGTGCTCCATCGGCACCCCTGCCGCCTCGGAGAAGAGCAGCCCGGCAAGATGGTTGTTCGAGCCAACGCCCGCCGAGGAATAGGTGAAACCCGCCCCCGGCGCCTTCCCGGCCGCGATCAGCTCCTGCAGCGTCCTGGCCTGCACCCTCGGATCGATGACGAGGAGGTATTGGTAGGAGCTGGCCTTCGCCACCGGCGCCAGCGCGGTGGAAAGATCCACCCGGTCGTTCCGCTGCAGATGCGGGTTCACCACGATGTTGGTGGAAACCGCGAAGAGCAGCGTCGTCCCGTCCGGCCGCGCCCGCGTGACCGAGACGGTGCCGACATGCCCTGCCGCGCCGCCGCGGTTCTCGATGATGACGTTCTGGCCGAGCGTCTCCATGAGGATCGGCGCGAGTTCCCGCGCCACGATGTCGGTGCCGCCGCCGGCCGCATAGGGCACCACGAGAGTGATCGGCCGCCCCTGCGCCGACCCCTGGGCCGAGGCGCGGGTGATGAGGGCCGGGGCCGCGAGGAGCGGCAGGATCTGGCGGCGTCGCATGGTCGTTTCCATCCCGAAGTTGCCCGCAGCAGGGCATGGGCGCGGGCCGGCCGCAAGCAGTCTTCACCGCACCCCGCGCGGTGTCATGATGCGGGCGGCAGGACGGAGAGGCGCGTGACGGACGGATTGCTCGGTTTGCGCGGCCAAGCCTTCACCTTCCGGCACGATCCCTTCCAGGGCGAGGCCGGGGAGGCGCTGCTGCATTGCCCCGATGCGCTGGTGGTCATGCGCGGCGGGACCATCATCGGCTTCGGCGACCATGCCACCGAGCGCGCCCGGCATCCCGCCGACATGCCGGTACACCACTACCCCGAGGGCACCATCTCCCCCGGCTTCATCGATGCCCATGTCCACTACCCGCAGCTGGAAATAACCGGCGCCTTCGGCGAGACGCTGCTGGACTGGCTGCGCCGCTACACCTACCCCACTGAGGCGGGCTTCGCCGATGCCGCCCATGCCGCGCGTATCGCGCGGATCTTCCTTCGCGAATTGCTGCGGGCCGGCACCACCACCGCCTGCGTCTACTGCACTGTGCACGAGCATTCGGCCGATGCGCTCTTCGCCGAGGCCGAGCGCCTCGGCTTGCGCATCATCGCCGGCAAGGTGCTGATGGACCGCAACGCGCCGGACGAGCTGCTGGACGGCGCCGACCACGGCATCCCCGCCACGCGACGGCTGATCGCCCGCTGGCACGGGCGTGGCCGCCTGCTCTACGCCATCACCCCGCGCTTCGCCCCTGCCTGCACGGATGCGGCGCTCGCGGCCGCGGGGCAACTCTGGTGCGACAACCCCGGCACCTATGTGCAGACCCATCTCTGCGAGACCGAGGCCGAGATCGCCTGGGTGCGGGAACTCTTTCCGGAATCCCCTTCCTATCTCGGCGTCTATGCACGCGCCGGGCTGGCAGGCCCGCGCGCGGTGATGGGCCATGCCGTCCACGTCACGGAATACGACCTGCATGCGCTGCGGCGGAGCGGCTGCGGCGTGGCGCATTGCCCCAGCTCCAACCTCTTCCTCGGCAGCGGGCTGTTCCGGCTGCATGACGCGAAGGCGGCGGGGCTGCGCGTCGGCCTCGGCAGCGACGTGGGCGGCGGCACCGGCCTCTCCACCCTCCGCACCCTGGGCGATGCCTATAAGGTGGCGCGGATGCGGGGCGCGCGGCTGCACCCCGCCCAGGCCCTCTGGCTCGCCACGCGGGGCGGGGCCGAGGCGCTGCGGCTCGAGAACCGCATCGGCACGCTGGCGCCGGGAATGGAGGCCGATCTGGTGGTGCTCGATCCGCAGGCGACGCCTGCGCTGGCCCTGCGCACCGAAGCCGCCTCCGATCCAGCGGACCGGCTCTTCGCGCTGATGGCGCTCGGGGACGAACGCGCAGTGCGCGCAACCTATGTGGCCGGCCGCTTGGCGCACGACCGGGAGGCCGCCGAACCACACCCCTGAAAACGCAACCGCCCCGCCCGATCGCTCGGGCGGGGCGGCGGAACCGTCAGGCCTGCCTCAGCGGCGGCGGCGCGCCGGGGCCGGGGCGGGAGCCGGGGCGGGCTCGGGTGCCGTGGTGGCGCTGGCCGGCGTGACGCCGCGCGACTTGTCCAGTTCCTCGTACATGCACTTGCTGATGGCAAAGGGGGTCGCACCCGGGAAGCGCTGCTCGCAGGCCGGCCGGAAAGCCTCCTCGGGCAGCGGCGCAACGGTGGGCGCCGGGGGCGTCGTGGTGCAGGCTGCCAGCACCGCCAGCGACGGGAGCAACGCGGCCTTGAGGATCGTCTTGATCACTGGTTCGTCCTTGGTCTGGGCCCCGTTATTCCGTTCCGCGGCCGGGGTGGGCTCTTCTAGGGCGCGACGGAGCGCGCGTCACCGGGCTTTTCCAGGGCTTGCGCGGCGGAATTGCGGTAGGAAATGAAGTGCGGCCAAAAAAACTCAGGGACCGCCCCGAGGCACGGCCCGCTCCATCTCGAAGCCTCCCCTCCCACACAGCCTCATTGACGTAGAAGCCCCGCTTCCACACATCGCCTGTCCATGCGCGCCCCCATCCTTGCGACCGTCCTTTCCCTCGCCCTCGCCCCTGCCCTCGCCGGGTCCGGCCTGGCCCAGGCCCCCACCCCGGCGCCGCCCACGGCAGCCCAGGCCGAGGAGGGCTTCCGCGTGCTGAACCGCACCGGGCAGGACGCCACCGCCCTTTTCGCCGTCCGCAGCGGCCGGCCGGACTGGGGCGGCAACCTCCTGCCGCGGAACCTCGCCGACGGGCGCGCCTACCGCCTCCGCCCCGATCCGCAGGCCGGCTGCCGCTTCGACGTGAAGCTGGTACTCGCCGATGGGCGGGAGGCGGTCTCGCGCGGGCAGGACATCTGCGCCCAGCGCGACGTGCCGCTGGAACCCGCCTCCGTCGCCGCGGCCGGGACGGCGCCACGCCCGACGCCCAACGCCCCCACCCCGCCCGAGGCGGTGCCGCGCCCCGGCGTGCGCGCCGCCACCGGCACCGGCTTCCTCGTGGCCGGAGAGCGCGTGCTGACCAACCGCCACGTGGTCGATTCCTGCAACCGCGTGCTGGTGCGCGGCCCGGACGGCCGCAACCACGCCGCCGTCCCCCCGGCCCGCACCGATGCGAAGCTGGACCTCGCCCTCCTCGCCGTTCCCGGCCTCACCGGCCCCGTGCTCGCCTTCCGCCAGGACCCGCCGCTGCGCCGGGGCGAGGGGGTCGTCGCCTATGGCTATCCGCTCAGCGGCCTGCTCTCCTCCGATGCGAAGCTGACGCGCGGCGAGATCAACGGTCTCGCTGGCCTGCGCGACAACCCCGACCAGATCCAGATCAGCGCCCCCGTGCAGCCCGGCAACTCCGGCGGCCCGCTGCTGGACATGCAGGGCAACGTGGTTGGCGTCGTTGTCTCGAAGCTGAACGCCCAGGCCGTCGCGGGCCGCACGGGCGACATCGCGCAGAACATCAACTTCGCCGTGCGCGGCGACCGCGCGGCCGCCTTCCTGCGCGCGACGGGCGTCACACCCGCGGCAGCCAGCAGCACCGGGCAGGACCGCAGCGCGGCGGATGTGGGCGAGATCGCGGAACGGGCGACGGTGTTCATCCGCTGCGAGCGCTGACCCGGCGGCAGAGCCACCGGGTCACCCCGAAGCGCTCTTAGCCCCCCATGTTGAAGTTCCCTGTGAAGAACGGCACCTAAAAGGCCTGCCCGGCCATCTGGCCCCGAGTCGCAAGCCCCCCGGACAGGCGCCCGGCCGCTTGCCGGTGGCCAAGGAACGCCGGGAGGGCATGGGCATGGGGCTGCTGCTCGCCGCGCTCGCGCTCCTTGCCTTTGCCGTCGTCCTCGTCATTGCCCATGGCGCCCTGGCCGAAGCGCCACCCGCCCCCACCCCGCAAGCCACCCCCGCCCCCAGCCTCACCCCCCGCGAGTTCGAGCAGCATTGCGCCGATGCCCTGGCCGCGCGCGGCTGGTCCGTCACTGTCGGCCGTGGCTCCGGCGACCAGGGCGTGGACGTGCTGGCCCGCAAATCCGGCCGCAGCGTCGTGCTGCAATGCAAGCTCTACGGCCGTCCCGTCGGCAACAAGGCGGTGCAGGAAGCCTTGGCCGGCCGCGGCTATGCCGGGGCCGATGGCGCCGTGGTCGTTTCCAACGCCACCTTCACCGCCGCGGCCCATGCCCTTGCCGCCCGCACCGGCGTGCTCCTCCTGCATGTCTCGGACCTGCCGCGCGCCGACAGCCTGTTCCACTTCCCCGCCAGCCAGGCGATCGCGCCGGCCGATCCGCCCACCCGCGCCCGCCGCCGCCCCGCGCGCCGGCCGAAGAAGTCCGCTCCCTGGCGCCTCCCCGGCCCCGCCATCCCCGCCATGGTGCTCGCAGGCTTCATCCTGCTTTGCCCGCGCATGGCCCCGGAAACGCCGGAATCACCCCGCCGCGCCGCCGCGCCCCAGGCCCTCCCGCTACCCCCGCCCGCGCCGCCCCAGCCCTTCCGCCAGGCCGCGCGCTGAGCCCATCCCGGCCTCGTGCCTCGCACCACGCCCGCGAACTCCCTACATTCACCCCAGAAACGCCCCCCATGTTCCCGGAAGCCAACCCACCCGCATGACCGAGCACACTTTGGCCGCCGCCACCGACCCCGCGCTGAACGGCGGCGCCGTCCGTCTCACCCGCCTTTCCAATGGCCTCACCATCGTCTCCGACAGCATGACCCGCGTGGAGACCGCCTCCATCGGCGCCTATGCCCATACCGGCACGCGCGACGAGGAAGCGCATGAGAACGGCGTCTCCCACTTCCTCGAGCACATGGCCTTCAAGGGCACGGAAAAGCGCGACGCCCAGGCCATCGCCCGCGAGATCGAGGCCGTCGGCGGCCACCTGAACGCCTACACGGCGCGCGAGACCACCGCCTATTACGCCAAGGTCCTGAAGGAGGACCTGCCGCTGGCCGCCGACATCCTCGGCGACATTCTCACCCACTCCTCCTTCGCCCCGGATGAGGTGGAGCGCGAGCGCGGCGTGATCCTGCAGGAGATCGGTCAGGCGAACGACACGCCCGACGACATCATCTTCGACCACTTCCAGGACACGGCCTATGCCGGCCAGCCCATGGGCCGCCCGACCCTTGGTCCCGCCTCCATCATCGAGAAGCTGCCGCGTGAGGCGCTGACGGGCTACATGCGCCGCCACTACGGCCCTTCCCGCATGGTCATCGCCGCCGCCGGCGCCGTGGACCATGACCAGCTCGTCGATCTGACGAAGAAGCACTTCGCCGACCTTCCCAGCATCGACCAGCACCAGGCCGAGCCCGCCCGCTACACTGGCGGCGAGTTCCGCGAGGAGCGCGACCTCGACCAGGTCCACCTCCTCCTCGGCTTCCCCGGCCCCGCCTATGGCGACCCGATGCATTACCCGACGATGCTGCTCTCTACGATCCTCGGCGGCGGCATGTCATCCCGCCTGTTCCAGGAGATCCGCGAGCGCCGCGGCCTCGTCTACTCGGTCTATTCCTTCCACTCCCCGTACCGGGATGCCGGCCTCTTCACGATCTATGCCGGCACCGGCGAGGAGCAGGCCGCGGAACTCATGCCCGCGACGCTGGAGGAACTCCGCCGCGTCCAGCATGATGTGACCGAGGAAGAACTGGCCCGCGCCAAGGCCCAACTCCGCGCCTCCGTCCTCATGTCCCTCGAATCCACCGGCTCCCGCTGCGAGCAGCTCGCCCGCCAGCTCCAGGTGCATGGCCGCCTGATCCCGGTGGAGGAAACCAAGGCCAAGATCGCCGCCGTCACCGTGGAACAGGTCCAGCAGGCCGCCATGCGCGCCTTCCGCGCCCCGCCCACCCTCGCGGCGCTCGGCCCGGCCGGCCGTGTGCCGCACCTGCCGGAAGTCGTCGAAAGGCTCGCCGCGTGAGCACCACGCTCGATCGCCAGAAGGCCGACCCGCGGGAAACCCTCGCCACCCTCGTCGCCGCCGCCCGCGCGGCGGGGGCTGATGCGGCGGATGCCATGCTCGCCGCCGGCGCCTCCCTCTCGGTCCAGATGCGGCTGGGCGAGGTGGAGAATGTCGAGCGCTCGGAAGGCTTCGACATCGGGCTCCGCGTCTTCCTCGGAAAGCGCCAGGCCATCGTCTCCACCACCGACGCCGACCCCCAGGGCTTCGCGGCCCTGGCCGAACGCGCCGTCGCCATGGCCCGCGCCGTGCCGGAGGACCCCTACGGCTACCTTCCCGACCGCGTGCCCGCTTTGGCCGACCTGCCACTGGACATGGATGACGGCGTCGAGCCTGACGTCGCCGTCCTTACCGCTCGCGCCCGCCGCGCCGAGGACACCGCCCGCGCCATCCCGGGCGTCACCAACTCCGAAGGCGCGGATGCCGGCTGGAGCCGCACGGTGATCGCCCTGGCCGCCTCCAACGGCTTTACCGGCACCTATACCCGCAGCGGCCACAGCCTCTCCGTCACCGCCCTCGCCGGGCAAGGCACGGGCATGGAGCGCGACTACGACTACTCCTCCGCCACCCACCTGTCGGACCTGGACGATCCCGAAACCCTCGGCCGCAACGCCGGGGAACGGGCCGTCCGCCGCCTGAACCCCATCCGACCGGCCACCGCGCGCCTGCCCGTGCTCTACGATCCGCGCGTCGCCGGCTCCATCCTCGGTCATCTCACCAGCGCGGCGAACGGCGCCGCCATCGCCCGCGGCACCAGCTACCTGCTGAAGAAGATGGGTCAACGCGTCATGGCCCCCGGCCTGACCATCCGGGACGACCCCACCCGCCCCCGGGGCCTCCGCTCCCGCCCCTTCGACGCCGAGGGCATGCCCACGGCGCCGCTTGCCATCGTCGAGGACGGCATCCTCAACCATTGGATCCTCGACTGGCGCTCCGCCCGCCAGCTTGGCCTGCAATCCAACGGCCGCGCCGCCCGCGCCGTCGGCGGCCCGCCCTCCCCATCCACCACCAATCTCTGGCTCGAACCCGGCCCGCTCACGCCGGAAGCCCTGATGGCGGACATCAAGGAAGGCCTCTTCGTCACCGAGATGATCGGCAGCAGCATCAACGGCCTCACCGGCGACTACAGCCGCGGCGCCTCCGGCTTTATGATCCGTGACGGCCAACTCGCTGAGCCCTTCTCCGGCGTCACCATCGCCGGGAACCTGCTGGAGATGTTTCTGCACATCACGCCAGCCAACGACCTCCGCTTCCGCCGCGGCGTTGATGCGCCAACGCTGCGGATCGAAGGGCTGACAATGGCGGGTGCGTAAGCCGGAGGCTCTGCCTCCGGACCTCCACCGGGGTGGCAGCGGCCACCCCGGACCCCGCGATCAGTCTTTCCGTTTGGCCGACCAGCGGGAGCGCCGCAGGCGGTGTTGCCACGCCGCGCAGCCGGGCCGGTTTGTCGAAGCCAGCTGGAACAGCGGCTTTGGTGGAGGGCAGGAACTGGCAGCAGGTGGCCATGAGCGGAACGGCTGCTCCGCAATGCATCGCGCATTGAAGAGACATCAGTGCAGCAAGCGGCTGGCCCCTTCGAAGCCCTCCGCCGCGGACGCTTTTCTCCCTGTTCAGAAGAGTGCGGTTGTTCGGGGCGCACCAATGGTCAGGCCAAGATCGTGCTCGCATCCGTTCCGGGTGCGGTAGTGCGCCCTCGGACGGCCGCCGTTGTCGGCATCCTTGCTCGTGGCCATTCACCCATACCGTTGCGCGCCGATGCCCAGCAGGGAGGTCCCTGGATCGCGTGAGTTGCGTCCGGTTGCACATCCCATTGAAAGTAGCCCCAATGCGCCATACTGGCTGCGGCGCTCTGCGGTTACTCCTGGGCCTTCCCTCTCGGTGGCCGGCATGAACGCGACATTCGAAACCTTGGATCGGGCAGGCATGCCGCCGGGCATGGCGCCAGTTGCCGCCACGTCCACCGGGCTCGGCACAGGGGCCATGGGGATCGGAACCAGCCACTGGGCGGAAGTGGTGGACGCGCCGACCTTTGCCAGCCTTGAGGCGCCGTGGCGCGCGCTCTGCGCCCGCGCCGCAGTGCCGAACATTTTCATGGAGCCAGCCTTTGCGCTGGCTGTGGCGGAGCAGTCCGGCCGGCAACTGCGCGTTCTGCTCGCGTGGCAGGACGGACCAGAGATGGCGGAGGCGCAACGTCTGGTCGGCGTCTGGCTCGTGCTGCTGGGCCGCTCGCGCCCGGCATGGCCGCGGAAGGCGCTCATCAGCCCGGTCAGTCCTCTGGCCTATCTCGGCACACCGGTCCTCGACCGCGATGCGCTGCGGCCAGCCCTGCGCGCCCTGCTCATTGCGGCGCGCACCGATCCCACGCTGCCTGGCCTGGTGCAGCTTTGCGACCTGAACGCAGAGCTCCTGCCCGATTTCCGCGCCGTCCTCCGCGAGGAGCGCATGCACACCGCCAAGATCGGGGGACGCTGGCGCGCTCGGCTGTTGCCGCACCCCGACCCGAAGGCCTTCTGGGCGGCCTCGATGTCTAAGACCCGGCGGCAGGGGCTGGAACGGCAGCGGCGGCAACTTGCGAAAGCGGGCCAGTTAGAATTTTCAGTGGCGAGGGAGCCGAAGGCCATCTCGGTTGAGACCGAGGAGTTCCTTTCCCTGGAGGCCTCCGGCTGGAAGGCCCGGCGCGGAAGCGCGCTGGCCTCGAAGCCGCCAACCGCGGCGCTGACCCGGCGCATGATTGAGGGATTGGCGAAGCAGGGGAAGGTGGCGATCCATGCGCTTCGCCTGAACGACCAGCCGCTGGCCATGGGCATCATCCTTTACTCCGGTGCCAGCGCCTTCACTTGGCGAACCGCCTTCGATGAAGGTCACCGGCGCGCCTCGCCCGGCGTGCTGCTGCTGGAGGATACGACCCGCACGCTTCTCGCTGATCCTGCCGTCGCGGTAACCGACTCCTGCAACGCCAGCGATGTCGGCTTTCAGGCCGAGCGCTGGCCGGAGCGGCAGGAACTGGTGGACATACTCATCGATCTGCGATCGCATGGCGGACTCGGCATCGCGCTGCTGGCAGCACGGGAGCGAAGCCTCCGCAGGATGAAGGCCACTGCGCGCCAGGTTCGGGACATGCTGCGAAGTGCCGCGCTGCGTCTGCGCCAACGGGCGATGCCGCTGAAGACCGTGGCTGCGCGGCTCATGCCTGGGCGCTAAGCGCCGGAACGGCCAGCGAGGACATCCTGAAAAGAACGGTTCTGCCGCGGACGCGTGCAGGACCACAGCCGCACTTCGCCTGCTGGCCAGCGCCGGCGGGGATGGGCCCGCGCAACGGTGAACCACGTTCCCGGCAGGAGGCTTGTGCACGGGTGGCCCGGCACACAGCATCCGGTACCTGCATGCTCGACAAAGCCGCTGCGGCGTGTGGCTTATCAAAGCCGGGCACAGGTCCCCTGGCCCCTAACCGCCCATGGTTGCCGGGCGATGGGAGTCTGCTTTCAGGAGTGTTGTCGGCGCTCGGCCACTTCGGTCTTGGGCGCGAAGAAGTTCAACAGCGCCGTTGCATTCAGCCGCCCAACACCCCTCACCCCCGCGCCACTCCATCCACCCGCGGCCCCAGCACCGCCCGCACCGCCACGCTGCAAGGCGTCGCCACCCCCAGCGCCGCCCCCATCTCCGCCACGGCCCCCGCAAGCCAGGGCAGCTCCAGCCGCCGTCCCGCCTCCACGTCGTGATGCAGGGAGGAGGTCATCTCCGGCGAAACCATGTCCGCCCGCGCCATCGCCGCCTCCGCCGCATCCGGCGGCAGCGCCACGCCGCGTGCGCGCCCGACCGCCACCGCCTCCTCGATCAGCCCGCGCAGCAATTCGCGCGCATGCGGATTGCTGCGGATCGGCCCGATCGGCAGCCGCACGGCCGCCGTCGCGCCCGAGAAACCAGCAAGGAAGACGAACTTCTGCCAGATCGCCGCCGCGATATCCGGCGGCACCTCCGCATCGATCCCGCCCGCCCGCGCCGCGGCTACCAGCGCCTCCACCCGCGGGGAGGAAGCGGTGGGCCCGTATTCCCCCACCACCATCCGCTGCATCGCCCCGGTCTGCGCGATCACCCCTGGCCGGGCGATATGGCTGCCCACATAGACCACGCCACCGATCACCGCCGCCTCGCCGAAGGCCTCCCGCAGCGCATCGTCCTTCGTCACCCCGTTCTGCAGGGACAGCACGGCGGCGCCCCGCTCCACCAGCGGCCGCGCCGCCTCGATCGCGGCCGGCGTATCCGCCAGCTTCACCCCGATCAGCACCAGATCCGCCCGTCCGAGCGAGGCCGCATCCTCCGCCGCCTCCACCCGCGGCACATGCACGGGCGGCCGCCCGCCATCCCGCTCGATGGTCAGCCCATGCGCCCGCATCACCGCCAGATGCGCCCCGCGCGCCACGAAGGCGATCTCCGCCGATCCGGCGGCGGCCATCAGCCCGCCAAAAAAGCCGCCAACCCCGCCCGATCCCAGCGCCACGATCCGCATGCCTGTTCCTCCCCATGGCGAGCAGCGGCCACTCCGCACCCCGCCCGCCCCATGCTATCGCGGTTCGCGAACCCGGAGGAAAACGGCCCGATGCCCCTGAAGATCTATGGCTGCCTGCGTTCCCGCGCCACGCGCCCTGTCTGGGCCGCCAAGGAGCTGGGACTGGACTACGAAATCGTCCCGGTCATCCAGGCCTACCGCCTGCCCGACCCCGCCGCCCCGGACGCCCCGCTCAACACCGCCTCCCCCGCCTTCCGCGCGATCAACCCCAATGGCCTGATCCCGACGCTGGAGGATGACGACCTGATCCTTCACGAATCCCTCGCCATCGCCCTCTATCTCGTCCGCAAGCATGGCGGCCCACTGGCCCCACGCGATGCGAAGGAGGAAGCCCTGACCACCATGTGGACCCTCTGGGGCCGGGGCATCGAGGATGACTGCCTTTCCATCATGCTGAAGCGTGAGCCCGAGGCCGCCGCTGCCCGGCTGCGCGCCCCTTTCGCCGTGCTGGATGCCGGGCTGAAGGCCGGTGGCGGCCATCTCGTCGGCGGCCGCTTTACCGTAGCCGACATCAACCTTGCGGAGATCATCCGCTACGCCCAGCCCGCGAAGCCCCTCTTCGAGGCTGCCCCGAATGTTCAGGCCTGGATCGCAGCCTGCCAGTCCCGCCCTGCGTTCCAGTCGATGATGAAGGAACGCGCTGCGGAACCGGCCTGACCCCCGTGAAATCCGCAACCTTTCCCCTATATTACATCCCTGTGAGATTTCCCCTCGGGAGGACAAACCCTATGCGCCGCCGCGCCCGTCTCCTGGCCGCCTTCGCCACCCTGGCGCTTGCGCTTGCGCCCGCCATCGCCGATGCCCGCCCGGGCGGCGGCGCCTCCTCCGGCAGCCGCGGCAGCCGCTCCTACAGCGCGCCGCCCAGCACCCGGACCGCCCCTGGCACGGCCACGCCCTTCAACCGCACGGAAACCCCGCGCCAGGCCCCCGGCTACGGCCAGACGGCCCCGCGCCCGTCGCCCTCCTACACCACCCCCAACCGGGGCGGGCTGTTCGGCGGCGGCTTCATGTCCGGCCTGATGGGCGGCCTGCTCGGCGCAGGCATTGCCGGCATGCTCTTCGGCGGCGGCGCCTTCGGCGGCATGTCGGGCGGCGCTGGCTTCCTGGGCTTCCTGCTCCAAATCGCCATCATCGCCGGCATCGTCTGGCTGGTGGTCCGCATGCTGCGCAACCGCCGGGCCGCGTCCACGGGCAACCCCGCCATGGCCGGCATCGGCCCGCGCGGCAGCGTCCCAGGCAGCTACGCCCGTGAGATGGACGGCGGCATGCAGCGCGGTGCCATGGGCGGCGCCACGGCCGGCGGCATGGGCGGCAGCGCCGCCTCCCGCCCGGTGCAGGTGAGCGAGGCCGACTTCGCGGCCTTCGAAACCAGCCTCGTCCGCATCAACGAGGCTTGGTCCCGCCAGGACGTGAGCGCCCTCCAGCGCCTCGCGACTCCGGAGATGGCCCGCTACTTCGAGCAGGACCTGCGCGACCTCGCCGCCCGCGGCTGGCGCAACGAAACCCGTGACGTTCGCCTGGAATCCGGTGACCTCTCCGAGGCCTGGGCCGAGGACGGCATGGAATACGCCACTGTCGCCATGCGCTTCAGCCTGATCGACGTGACCCGCGACGCCAGCGGACAGGTGGTGGAGGGCGATCCCAACACCCGCCAGACCGTCACGGAGATCTGGACCTTCGTCCGCCGCCCGCGCGAGGCGTGGCTGCTCTCGGCGGTCCAGCAGACGGGCTGAGACAGGCCAGGGGCTTTGCCCCTGTACCCCACCGGGGGCCGAACGCGGCCCCCGGACCCCGCGATTGGTTGACGCGCCTGAGGTCATCGACCTCAGGCGACTGACCCGGCAGCCCACGCGATCCAGGGAATCGGCCTGCGGCGCCAAAGCCGGCGCCCTGTCCCTGAAAAACTGAACGCGGGGTCCGGGGTGGCCGCTGCCACCCCGGCGGAGGTCCGGAGGCAGAGCCTCCGGGACCCGCCTAAACCAGCCCCTTTAGCCGCAGCAGCCCAAACGCCGCCATGCTCATTGCGTCCCGGATCACCCCGTCGCGCAGCATGGCCTCCAGCTCCACCAGCGAGAACTCGCGGCACACCAGATCCTGTTCCGTCTGCTCCCGCGCCGTCTCGCCGCGCGTCAGCTCCGTCGCCAGGAACACATGGCCGCGCTGGTTGCAGTAGCCCGCGCCCTGGAACATCTCGCCCGCATAGGTCATGCGCCCGGCGATCAGCCCGGTCTCCTCGCGCAACTCCCCGGCGGCGATCTGCGCCGGATCCGTCCCGGGCCGCGTCTCCCACATGCCCATCACGAATTCCCACATCCGCGCCTGCACCGGATAGCGGAACTGCTCCACCAGCGTGACGCGCCCATCCTGCACCGGCACCACCACCACGAAGTCCGAGCGCTCCACGACGCCATAGAGCCCCTCGGAACCATCCGCGCGGCGGATGATGTCCTCGCGCACGCGCGTCCAGGGATTCTCATAGGCCACGCGCGTGGAAAGCGTCTCGATCGTCAAGCCATGCCCCCATTGATGGAAATCACCTGCCCCGTGATGTAGGCCGCGCGATCGGAGGCGAGGAAGGCCACCAGCTCCGCCACCTCCTCCGGCCTTCCCGCACGCCGCGCCGGAACCATCGCGCGGATCTGCTCCTTCGTGACGGCCGCCTCCACCGCCGGGCTTTCGATCACGCCCGGTGCCACCGCATTCACCGTCACGCCCCGCGGCGCGCATTCGATGGAGAGCGACTTCACCGCCCCATGCAGCCCCGCCTTCGCCGCCGCGTAATTCGCCTGGCCACGATTGCCCATGATCCCGGAGACGGAGGAAATCGCCACGATCCTCCCGCGCCGCGTCCCGATCATCGGCAGCAGCAAGGGCTGCACGAGGTGGAAGAACCCGTTCAGCGAAACATCCACCACCGAATGCCATTGCCGCGCCGACATGCCCGCCATCGGCGCATCGTCATGCGTGCCCGCATTATGCACCACCGCTTGCACCGGCCCCGCTTCCAGCAGCTTTGCCAGCGCCGCCTCGCAAGCCGCCGCATCCGTCAGGTCAAAAACAACCGCCTCCGCGCTGCCGCCTGCGGCCACGATCTCCGCCGCCACGCCGCGCGCCCGATCCGGATGGCCGCTGCCATGCACGATCACATGATGCCCGTCCCGCGCCAGCGCGCGCGAAATCGCGGCACCGATCGGGCTCCCGCCGCCGCTGACGAGTGCGCGGATCATGCGTCCTCCGGGATGATGATGGCCGCCTGCCCCGAAAGCAGCGCCACGCCGCCCGCCGAGACCTCGAAGGAATAAACAAACCCGCGCGCCGCGCGTGACAGCGCCCGCGCCTCCACGCGCAGATCCTCCGCCACGTCATCCAGCCGCGCCACATGCAGCGCCACGCCGCGCAGGCTGGCGAGATAGCCCGGCTTCTGCGCCTCACCGCCGCTGCTCAGCGCCCCATGCGCCGCCACCGCCTGCAACGCGTATTCCACGCCGCACACCGCGGGCAGCATGCCGTCCCGCCGCAACGGATTGCCCGCATCCCGATGCGACACCGCCGCGCAGACAATCGAATCCGCATCATGCTCCACGACGCGCTCGAGCAGCCGCATCGCCCCCGCATGAGGCACCGCCGGGATCATCCCGCGCGCCCTCCCCCGGCAGAGGTGCAGGCTGCCGTCAACAAGGCTCCACCCCCAGGACCACCGCCCCCCCATCCACCAGCGGCAACCCAACCTGCGCCGCCGCGCCCGCCGCCAGCGCCTGCAACAAGGGCAGCGCCCGTGCCGCCGGATTCCCCGCCATCAACGGCGCCAGATCCCCCGCCGAACTCGCCTCCGCCCGCTCCGCCATCTCCACCGAGAGCACCACCCCTGCATCCGACGGCACCAACACCAGCGCGGTGGCGAACACCGCATCGGTGAGGCGCCGCGCATCCAGCGGCGGCGTCAGCGGCGCGTCATAGGCGCAGAACAGCACCGGCACGCGGCGCGAGACCACCGCCGCCACCGCCTGCACCAGGCCGATGGCGAAGCTGTCGTCATGCCCGCCCAGGCTCACCGAGGCGCAATGCGACCCGGCCGCGATCCCCCAATACCCCGCCGCCGCATTGTGCACCGAGTTATGAAATTGTGTCGGCGAGATCGCCCCGCCCGGCGTGGACAGCGCCTCCAGGATCGAGCCGATGACGGCCCCATCCCCATTGGAGGAAGCGAACACCGTCTCCAGCGCATCCGGCGCCAGCCCCGAAGCCGCGGCCGCCTCGGCGGCAACCACCAGCGCAAGCCGCACCGCCGCGCTGGTCCGACGCCGCTCCGTCGCCGGCAAGGCCGCGGGGGGCGGCAGCACCACCGGCCCCGGCTCCCAGGGCGCCTCCCCGGCCAGCACCGCCCGGCTCGCCTCCCAGCCCGGCAGCCCGGGCCCGAGCACGCCCACCCCCGCGATCCCGCACCTCACGACCTGGCCACCCTCACGGTTGGACTCACCCTTGGCCGATCACGAGGGCGCAGTTGCTGCCACCGAAGCCGAAGGAATTGGAAAGCACGCGCCGCACCGGCAACGCGCGGTTCGCCACCGCCACATCCACGCCGAAACCCGGGTCCGGCTCCTTCACGCCCAGGCAGCCTGGCACCAGCCCGTCCGCGACGCAGATCGCCGCGATCACCGCCTCCAGCGCCCCGGAAGCCCCGAGCGTATGCCCCGTCCAGCCCTTGGTAGAGGAACAGGGCACGCCATTCCCGAACAGGACGCGCACCGCATTCCCCTCCATCGCATCATTCGCCCGCGTGCCAGTGCCATGCAGGTTCACGTAATCCACGGGCGCATCCCCCGCCGCCGCCAGCGCCGCGCGCATTGCGGAGATGGCGCCCAGCCCCTCCGGATGCGGCGAGGACATGTGGTGCCCATCCGCGCTCGCCCCGGCCCCCAGCAGCGCCAGGCTGCCCGGCGCCGCATCCTCCACGCGCATTACCAGCGCGAAGCCCGCCGCCTCGCCGATTGAAATCCCGTCCCGGTCCACCGCACAGGGCCGGCAGGCACCCTTCGACAGCAGTTCCAGCGAGTTGAACCCGTGCAGCGTCATCCGGCACAGCGTGTCCACCCCGCCCACCACCACCGCATCGCACAGCCCCGCCACAATCATCGACTGCGCCTCAAGAAAGCTCCGCGCGCCCGAGGTGCAGGCGGTCGAAATCGCCACCGCCGGCCCGCGCAGTCCCAGCCGCGCCCGCACGTAGCGCGGCAGCGCATAGAGGTCGTGCGTATGCGCGAAGTCGAAATCCGCCGGCAGCGCGCCATCCGCATCCCGCCGCGCATAGGCCACCTCGGTCTCCGCGATGCCCGAGGTGCTGGTGCCCAGCACTACCGCCACCCGATGCGCCCCGAAGCGCCCGGCCGCCTCCGCCACCGCCGCCTCGAACCCGTCCTGCCGCAGCCCCAGCTCCGCCAGCCGGTGGTTGCGGCAGTCGTAGCGCGCCAGCGCCTCCGGCAGCACCACCTCCTCCAGCCCGGGCACCCGCCCCACCCAGATGCCCTCCGGCATCCCCGGCAGGTCGCAGGGCGCCAACCCGCCCCGCCGGCCATGCAACGCCTCCCGCATCGCGGCCAAGCCCGTGCCCATGGCGCTGGCGGCGGTGAAGGCCGGAATGGCAAGGGACGGGAGCATGGCTGGCATCTCGCCGCTGTATTGCATCGCGGAACGTCCCTGTGGAGCGGGGACTTGTCCGGAATGGGGCAGGCTCAAGGAAATCAGGCGTTCGGACGTCAAGCGTCCTGGCCCCGCGGCGCCAGGGCCAGCGCCAGCCCGAAGGCCGCCGCCACCCCCACGGAAACCGTCAGCCCGATCCCCCGCAGCACCGGCGTCTCGCAAAGCGCCAGCATCCCGAAGGTCAGCAGCGTCGTCACCGTGCAGGTCAGCACCGCCGCCATCGTGCGTGCCGCCTCCGCCGCATCCTCCTCCCGCCGCCCCAGGAACAGCGCGTAATCGAGCCCCACCCCCGCCATCAGCAGCAGCGCCACAAGGTGAAAAGGCGTCAGTCGCGCCTCGGCCGCGGAAAGCACCGCCAGCACCACCACCACCGCCCCCGCGATCGGCGCCCCCCGCCGCAGGGCCGCGACAAACCCGCCCAGCCCCACTGCCAGCAGCCCCAGCACCGCCACCGCCCCGACGCCGCACCAGATCAGCGCGCCGCGCGTCGTGGCCGCGATCATCCCCTCCGTCTCGCCCTTCACATCCACGAACAGCACGGCCGGATCGCGCAGCTCCGCCACCGCCGCCCGCACCGTCGCGGCATCCGCCACCCCCGCCAGCAGTCCCAGCCCCCGCCATTCATTCCCATGCCGGGACAGCAGCGGCGCAAGTCGCGTCGAGATCAGCGGCGCCACGGCCAGACTGGCGGAATCCAGCGGCGGCAACCCCCGGCTTTCCTCGATGGAGGCCAGGAAGGGCGCGAAGGCCTCCGCCCGGAAGGGCAGCCCGGCCCTAGCCTCCGCCAGCCGCGCCTCCAGCACACCCCGCGCCGGCAGCGCCGCCTGCCGCGCCGCCTGCGCCTCCCGGCTCGGCAGGTATCGGCTCGGCAGGTCCAGCCCACTCAGCCGCCCATCTGCCAGCAGCGGCGCCAAGGCCCCCCGCACCCGCTCCGAGGCCCGCAGCACCGCCTCCTCGCTCGCCCCGCGCAGCGCCACCAGATGCCGCACATCCGGCGCCCCCAGCTGCGCCCGCAACTCCGTGTCGAGGTTCCGCTCCGCCTCCGGCACCGGGCTCAGCCGCGCGATGTCGTCCTCCCAGCGCGGAAGCCCCCCGAAAGCCAGCCATCCCAGTGCCAGGAGCACCACGCCCCCCGCCACGAAGGGACGCCCGCTCAGCCATCCCAGCCCCCGCGTGACCGGCCCCGGCAACGCCCGCGCCACCACCGCCTCGCCGGGCAACAACCAGGGCAGCCCCCAGCGCGTCACCGCCACGCCCACCAGCAGCCCCGCCGCCCCGAACAACCCAAGCTGCGCCAGCCCCGGGAACCCCGAGGCCATCATCGCCACCAGCCCCAGCGCCGCCGCCCCCGCCGCCAGCCGCAGCACCGGCCAGATCCGCCGCGCCGCATCCCCCAACGCCTCCCCGGGCCGGCGCCCGGTCAGCAGCAGGATCGGGTAATCCACCGCCACCCCGAGCATCGTCACCCCGAAGCCCAGCGCCGCCCCCTGCACTCGCCCGAACACCAGCGCCACCGCAAGCGCCCCGGCCAGCACCCCGGCCAGAAGCGGCACGCCCGCCACCAGCAGCATCGTGGGGGACCGGTAGCGCCACAGCAGAAAGCCCAGCAGCAGCACGCCGGACAGCACCGCCATCCGCTCCACATCCGCCTTCACCGCCGCCGCCGCGCTTGCCGCGAAAACCCCCGGCCCCGAAAGCAGCAGCCGCGCGCCCTTCGGCTCCGCCGCCGCGAATGCCGCCCGCACGGCCTCGGAGGCCTCCCGCTGCGCCTCCACATCCGTTCCCAGCGCCCGGCTCCTCGCCACCATCAGCGCCCTCGGCGGTCCCTCGCCGCCCGCGAACCACACGCCATCCCGCATTTGCACGGAACTGCCGCCCAGCCATCCCTTCAGAAGTTCCAGGAACACCCCCGGCGGATCGGCGAAGCCCAGCCGCGACAGCATCCCCGACATCGAGGACCGCAACCCATCCAGCAGCGCCTCCAGCTTCCCCCGCAGTGCCGCCACCTCGAACATCCCCGGGCCGGTGGCCGGCGACAGCAGGTAGCGATAGCGGAACAGCAGTGCCTGCTCCGCCTCCGTCAGATCGGCGGTCCCGTTCCCCACGAAGGCGAAATGCCCGCTCTCCCGCATCGCCTGGCCCATGGAGCGCGACACCCGCGCCAACTCCGGCGCCTCCGCCCCCTCCACCCCCACCAGCAGCAGCGTCGTCGCGGCCCCCTCCCGCAGCTCGCTCAGCAGGAAGGCGGCCTCGGGCGTCGCGGCGGGGGGGAGGAAATCCGCCATGTCGGTGCGGATCTCGATGGTCCGGAACAGGAAGAAGCCCAAAACAGTGAGGACCAGCAAGGCAAGCAGCGGAGGCGCCGCCCCCGGCCCCCCGCCGGGGACCTTTGATCCCCGGACCTCTTTGGGGACTGCCGTGGAATGGTCCGTCACGGGCGCGCGGTGATCCGCATGACGGAGGATTCGTTGCCCACAGTCTCGAAGCGGCGAATTGCGCCGCCGGAACCCTGAATCTCCACCCGCTGCACCACCGCCCGCACCCGCATGGACAGCGGCGAGAGCCGGATCGTCCAATCGGCGACCGCCCCCTCGAAACCCACCTCCCAGTAGCGCCGCAGCATCGCCAGGTCCCCCGCCAGGGTGGACCGGATCGCCTCCACCATGGCCCGCACCTCCGGCGCCTGGTCGAGATTCACCTCCTGCCGCGTCCCCTGCCCCGGGCGCTCATAGACCAGCCGCTCGCCCGAAACCGTCACCCGCTCCGAGAAAGGCTCCACCACCCGCTTCTCCAGCGTGGACGGCGCCTCCCACAACAAGGTCCCCCGGCTCGGCAGCGTATCCGCCAGCCCCGCGATGGACTTGCTCTCCTCGAAATCCGCCTCGCTCCGCCGCACGGCCGCTAGCGCGGCCATCACGGCCTCCAGCCCGCCCCCTTCCCCTGAGGCCGGCAACGCCATGAACGGCAGCGCCAGCACGGCCCGCCGCGCCACCACGCCGGCCTCAGGGGAAGGGGAAGGGGAAGGGGAAGGGGAAGGGGAAGGGGAAGAGACATCGTCCATCTCCTCCCAGAAGTCGTAGAAGTTGAACCAGTTGCCCGGAAAAGCCCGCGCCACCTCTTCCAGCCGCGCGGCATAGCGCGCGGCGCTCGCCCGCAGGTCCACCTCGCGCGAGGCCCGGTTCAGCACCACCCGCTCCGCGAATTCCTCGAAGCGGATCTCGTAGCGCCGCGGCCCCTTCCATATCCCGAAGGCCAGCATCACCGGCGCCCGCAGCACGGCCGCCAGGATATGCGGCCCCGCCGGAAACGGCGCCGCCGCCCCCAGGAAGGGCACCGGCACCACCCGGTCCTCCCCCACCGCCGGCCGCCGGTCCGCCAGGATGCCCACCAGCCCCCCGCGCTCCAGGCATTCCTTCGCCCGCAGCATCGAATCCGGCCGCCCCAGCGGCACCACCAGCTCCGCCTTCTCGCGTGACAGCGCGCTGAAGATGGCATTCGCCTGGGCAGCGTTGCCCTCATACATGAAGGCCATCACCTCCACCGGGCAGCCCCGGTCCGCCAGGGCCCGCATGGCCGTGAAGCTGCCCAGATGCGCCCCCAGCAGCACGCAGCCGCGCCCCTCGGCGATCCGCGCATCCAGCGCCTCGATCCCCGAGACGGTGATCTCGAACCCCCGTGTCCGCCCCTGCAGCAGATACACCCGGTCCAGCATCGTCGCGGCAAAGGCGAAATAGGGTCGCCACAGATCCCGCCAGCCCGGTTCCCGCCCCAGCGCCCGCCGCTGGAAGCGCCGCATCGCCTCCCGCTGCCGCGCCGGCGCCGAGAGCATGAAATACCCCGTCACCGGAAAGAGCAGCGCATAGGAGAACCGCCATCCGGCCACGCGCGCGATCCAGGCCATCAGCCGCAGGGCCACCCCGCCGCGCTCGCGCTGCCTCAGCCAGCTCATGCGGTGTTCCGTTCAAGCAAGGCCGGGGAAGCGCATTCCCCCGGAATCCCTGCTTCTTCTTCGAGTTTTAAGGCGCGCCCATGGCGACGCTTCGCTTCAACAGACAAAAAAAAGATGGGGGCTTGGGGGAATTCCTTCCCCCAACCTTCCTGCCCCACCGCAATCATGCGGCCTCGATCTCGCCCTGAAACGCCAGCACCCCACCCACATGCCCGGCAAAGGCCAGCCGCCCCCCCGCCGTGCGCCGCAGCGCGACCGATACCTCCTCCTCCGGCCCCACCGGCCGGAGGAACTTCGCCGAAGGCAGCCGCATCGCCACCCCCAGCCCGGCAGCCCGCGCCGCCTCCATCACGGCATCCAGCAACACCACACCCGGTACCACGGGACGGCCAGGAAAATGCCCGGGCAGGCAGGGATGATCCGCCGGAACCGCGAAGCGCGCCGCCCAGGGCCCCTCCCCGCTCAACCCGCCCCCTCGCCCGGCACCCCGTCACGCAGCGCCTCCAGGCTCCGCCGCGTGATCTTGCCCAGTTCGTTGCGCGGCAGCCGCTCCACCAGAACCACGGGGCGCGGCAGGAACACCGCCTCCACCCGCTCGCGCAGCGCCGCCACGATCTCTCCGCTCGTCCGCCCCGGCGCCACCACATAGGCCGCCAGCCGCGCGGCGGGGTTCGCCTCCAGGTCCTCGGGCGCGAAGAACACCCCGTCCTCCACCCCCTCGATCTCCGCCAATACCCGGTTCAGCCCGGCCAGCGAGGCCCGCTTGCCGCCCCGCTTCACCATGTCCCCACGCCGCCCGATCAGCCGGAAACGCCCGTCGGGCCCTATCTCGACCAGATCCGCCAGCGGCACCGGCTCGGGCAGCCCCGGCACCAGGGCGGCGGCCGCATCCGCCCCCTCCGCCCGCAGCGCTACCCCGTCATAGAGGGTCCAGCCCTCCCCCTCGACCGTCCGCCGGCTGGCGATGGACCCCATCTCGGTGGCGCCATAGATCTCCAGCACCGGCGCCCCCCAGGCCGCCTCCGCCTCGGCCGCGAGGGAAACGGCCAGCGGCGCGGTGGCCGAGATCACCGTATCCACCCCCGAAATCCCACCCGCCACCAGCGCCCGCATCTGCAGCGGCGTCGTCACCAGCACCCGCCGCCCCGGCGCGGCGGCCAGCGCCTCGACCACCTCCACCGGATAGAAATGCGGCCCGGAATGGATGGCCATCGGCGCGCGCAGCGGCAGCACCATGGTCGTCTCGAAGCCATACATGTGCTGCGCCGGCACGGTGCCAATCACCGTCGCCTGCGCCGCAGGATCATCCAGCCCGAAGCGCGCCGCCGCCGCCCGCGCGGCCGCCACCAGCGCCGCCCAGGGCTTGGCATGCGCCGCCGGCTCCCCGGTGCTGCCCGAGGTGAAGCCGATCGCCGCCACCCGCTCCGCCGGGATGCCGAAATTCGCCCCGGCATTCGTCATGGGGCCCTCGCCCCAGGCCCCGGCCGCAATGGCGGGAATCACCGTCTCCACCCCATCCGCGATCGCATAGGTCCCGGCATACCGCCCCGCCAGCTCCCGCTGCCGATGCGCCGAGCGATCCGCCGAAAGCAGCGTCACCTGCCCCCGTGCCAGCGCCGCCCCGAAACCCACCAGCGCCAGGTACCGGTCCGCGCAAAGGTTCAGGGCGTAGGGCGCCTCCGGCAGCTGCGCCGCCAGCGCCGCCACATCCGCCAGATACCGCCCCGCCGTGACCGGCACGGTCCCGCGCCGCGCCAGCACATCGCCGGGCGCCCGGTCCAGGAAAGGGATGTCAGCCATGCCGCGCCCGCTCCGCCCGCACGATTGCCCGGAGCGTCTGCAGGGGCCAGGCAATCCCGCCCGCGGGGAAATACAGGCTCCGCACCACATGCTCTCCCAGGAACAGCCCCAGCAGCAGCGCATCCGGCACCATGCCGAGATCCACCCCCCGCGCCACTGCCCCCAACTCCACCACGGCCACCACCGCCAGCACCACCGCCCAGAACCAGGTCAGCCCGCGCGCATAGCCGGCGCATTCTGCCGGATCCCGCCGCTCGTCAAAGCGGATGTAGCGCGCGATCAGCGGCTCCTGCCCCCGCCGCAGCGACCGGGCGAAGCCAAAGGCCAGCCCTGTGCAGGTCAGCCCCGGCAGCAGCGCCCAGAACAGCTCCACCGCACCCCCGACCCCCGCCGGCCAGGCCTCCACCGGAACGAACCAAAGCGCCAGCAGCGGCAGCGCCGAAAGGCGCCACAGCCACCTGCCGCCCGCTTCGAACCTGTTCCTGCCCGGAACGGGCATGTTCAGCCGACCCGGTTCTTCTCGATATGCGCCGTCAGGGCACGCAGCGAGGCAAAGATCCGCCCGTTCCGCTCATCATCCGAGCGCAGCTGGAAGCCATAGTTGCGCGAAATCGCCAGCGCCATCTCCAGCGCATCGATGCTGTCCAATCCAAGTCCTTCGCCAAAGAGCGGCGCTTCAGGATCGATCTCCTGCGGCTGTACCTCAAGCTGCAGGGCACCGACGATCAGCGTCGCCACCTCCACTTCCAGCGCCGTCATCGCGGTCGTTGCCGTCACGCCACTCGTCTCCACCCTGGTCCTGGCCTCGTCTTCGGGATAAAGCACACGGGATGGTGAAGCGCTGCAAAAAATGTCGGTGACCATGCGCCATCCCCGCTCCGGCACGCTAAAGGAGCCGCCCATGGGCAGCAACCGGCGCGCCCCCGCGGATGCCCGCACAGATGCCGGGGCGGACGACTTCGGCGCGGCCCTCCCCGCCCGCCTCACCTTCACCGCGGATATCGAGCGCAGCCCCGGCGACCCCACCGGCACCCGCCACCTGGCCGCCACCACCGCCCTGCTGGACCTGCTCGATGAAGCCGGCGCCCGCGGCACCTTCTTCATCCTTGGCGAGGTGGCGGATTCCGCCCCCTGGCTCGTCTGCGACATCGCCGCGCGCGGCCATGAGATCGCCTCCCACAACCAGACCCACCGCCCCCTCGCCGCCCTGTCTCCCGCAACGCTGCGCGAGGAAGCCCACCGCGCCCGCGCCACGCTGCAGGACCTCTCCGGCCAGGCCGTCCAGGGCTTCCGCGCCCCCTACTTCTCCCTCACCCCCGCTACGGAATGGGCCGCCGACACGCTGCTCGAAACCGGCCACGCCTATTCCTCCTCCGTCATCCCCGCCCGCGCCGTCCTGCACGGCCACCCCGCCGCGCCCCGCCATCCCTTCCTCTGGCCCGGCGGCCTGCTCGAACTCCCCGCCCCCATCGCCCAGCTCGGGCCCATCGGCATGCCCATCCTCGGCGGCATGTATCTCCGCTACCTCCCGGCCTGGGACTTCCGCCGCTTCGCTCGGCGCCTCGAAGGTCCCCTCGCCTGGACCTATTGCCACCCCTACGACATCGACGCCGGCGCCCCCTTCCACCGCTGCCCCGGGCTGGGCCTGCTGAGCAGCCTCTTCCTCTGGGCCAACCGCGGCACCACGGCCCGCCGGCTGCGTGCCATGCTGGCTGGCCGAAGCTCCCTGCCCCTGGCCGAACGATTGGAAGAAGCCCGGAACATCGCAGGCGGGCTCAGGGACATCGTCCCCGGCCCCCACCGGGACGCGAACGCACCGCCGGACCCCGCCTTCTGTTGAAGGGCCGGGCGCAAGCGATGTCCCGCCGTCGAAGCGAAGCCATCCGCCCCCCTTGAAGTCGGCCGCGGCAAAACTAGCTTCAAAGATGCCGGGGGCCCTCTCGGGACCCGGCACCCGGGTGCCGGCCGTGGTGCCCGGCGTTCCTCGCCCATGTTGCTCGCTTGAGGATGTGGCCAGGGAGCGACGAGATCCTGCCGGCAGCAATGTCTGCGGCGGATCGGCCTTGGCGGTGCACCACCGCCCCTCCGCATCTTAGGCACACCTCCTGCCGGAGCAGGCGAGGACGCCCGCCGGGCAACCCGCCCGCCGTCCCGGAACCACGACATCCATGGAGGAGATGTGCACATGAACATCATGCGTGACCTCGTTCCCTGGAGCCGCGGTGGATCGCGCTCTCCCGCCACCTTCCGCGGTGAGGCGGCCAGCCCCGTTGCCGCGCTCCAGCAGGAGATGAACCGCCTGTTCGACGAGGCCTTCGCTGGCTTCGGCATGCCGGCGGGCCGCTTCGAATTCAGTACCGGCTGGCCGCAGGTCGAGGTTTCGGAAACGGACAAGGAAATCCACGCCAGCTTCGAACTGCCTGGCGCCGACGAAAAGGACATCGAGGTTCTGCTCGACGACGGCAGCCTCGTGGTCCGGGGAGAGAAGCGCAGCGAAACGGAGGACAAGGAGCGTCGCTTCACCGAGCGCTTCTACGGTCGCTTCGAACGCCGCATCGCCCTCGGCCAGGAGGTGAAGGAGGACGACATCCGCGCCGAGTTCCGCAACGGCGTCCTGAACGTGACGATCCCGAAGTCCGAGCGCGCCGAGCAGAAGGCCAAGCGCATCCCGGTGAGTGCCGGCTGAGGCTCCTGTCCGGTGATCTGGCGGGCCGCAGGGGCAGCGGCCCGCCCGGACCCAATCGGAAGCCCCTGAAAGGAGTGCGTGAAATGACAGAGGATGCTTCGAAGACCCTGGTTCCCGGTAGCCAGCTCGCACTCGGGCTGGTCCTGTTCCTCACCCCCTGGATGGCCGGCTTCGCCGGTGAGCAGATGGCAGCCTAGACGGCCTGGATCACGGGCGGCGCGATCGCGCTGGTCGCGGCTGCCGGGCTATGGGGCTACACCATCCCGGCATCCTGGATGAACCTGGTGTTGGGGCTGTGGGCGATCGTCGCGCCCTGGGTCATGGGCTTCGCCATGATAGCCGGCGCGACCTGGAGCCATGCCGTGCTCGGCGCATTGGTGGCACTGGCCGCCATGGCCGGGTTCTGGGCCGGGCACCAGTCACCGCCACAAGTCCATGCCTGACCTCCTGAAGCCTGACGACCTGAGGAGGGCCGGGGACCATGTACCCCGGCCTTTTTTGCGCACCCCTTCAGCCGGGTTTCCCATGTCGCCCATGCCGGCATCAGGTGCCGGCCGCATCCCATCGCAGGCCGCGAGAGAAGCGATCGGAGGTCCGCGCCCGCCCGTTCCGGGAAGCATGACGCGCTCTGCCCTACGGCACCGCCGCCCCGGCAGGCATCCCCTCGGCCGCCAGTTCCGGCGGCAATCCAAAGAGCAGCCGGAGCAGCAGCCCGGCCGCCATGAGGGCTGCGGCCTGATCCCAGGCGGTCAGCCGATCATCGAAGACCCGGTCGCCGCGCAGCGTGGCCTCGAGGGAGCTGCCGAGGGCAGCCAGCTCCAGGAACCTCGCGGCGACCAAGGGAAAAAGCGCCGACGGCGCGAAGGAGGCCAGGAACAGGCAGAGGCTCGCGACCAATCCGAACTGCAGCAGCCAATCCATCTCCGGATCGCCCTGCGGCGTCCCGTGGCCCCTGCTGCCCTGGTCGAGCCCCCACGAACCCTTTGGGTCGTAGAAATGCATCGCGGCATCCTCCCGGTCAGCGCCCGATCAGGCCGCGAGCGGCAGGTCCGAACCGGGCCCGGCGGGCGCGCCGGCCCTGTACGGGGTGGCCCTGGGCGGGATTGTTCCCCGCATGGGCCTTGCCGCGCCTTCACCGCGCAGCGCGTGCCGCGCCGCCAGGACCTCCGCCAGCCGTGAAGGCTCGCCCGTCTCGGGCATGCCCTCCGCCTGGGCGGCTTCGATCAGCCGCGCGTCATACTCCCAGCGCGCCAGGATCTCGTTCTTCTGCGCCAGCGTCAGCTGGGAATGGGCCACCACCTCGCCCGGATCCGCGAAGACCGCGGCCGGGTTCAGCAACGCAAGTTCCATGTTCACCTCCCCAGGGCCACCGCTGGACTCGCCTTCAGCCGTCTCCATGGCTGGGGCGGCAACCCGGCCGTCCCAACTCCAGGGCAGCGATGGATCGGCCGGAATGGCCATATCCTGGGCCGAGGCAAAGGCAGCGGCCCTGTGGCAGGCATCGGACACTCGCGGCGTCCCGCAGACTTCAAGGCTGAGGCCCTCGCGCCGCGCATATTCCTCGGCCGCGCGCCGGGTCGGGAAGCGAAGCGTCAACGGCGTCAGCGGGTCGCCGCCGCCCCACCAGCCGGTGAGGGGATCGATCCGGCCACGCCACCGGGCCGGGAAGGTCAGGACCCATTCCTCGCCCCGCCTGCCGCCACGCGTGCCGGTCGCACCGCAACGCCGGGTGAGCCGCGCGGGGACACCGGGCGGCAGGGCGGATGTGGCCAGGCGCAACGCCTGGGCCAGGTTCTCATGGGAAACGGGCACGGTGGCCGCAGCCGCGCGCGACGGCGCGGAGGCCGTGCCGGTAAGCACACCGTTCATGAATGTCACCTCCTGCTTGGCAACAGCAGCGCCATCAGCGCTGCCTCAGGGCTCATCGGGTCAGGCGGCAGGCTGAAGCCTGGCCGACCTGCCCTCGGTCCGCCGCGGCGGCGCCATCTCCACCCCATTCACCACGGAGTGCTGCAGCGCCTCAGGCAGCCGGCCAAACCGCACGCCCGACCGGAACAGCGAACTGACGCCCATCTCGGTTCTCATCTCCACATCCTCCTCTCGAAGCAACATGGATCTGGCCGGCGCCGCAGGCCGGCGTCGGCCACCGGGCCCTGTACAGGCACCCGGCGCATTCCTTCTGGGTGCGCCCCGCGTCAGCTTCAAGGTTCCTACCGGATGCAAGAACCGCCCAGAACCGTGTCGCCGGCCGTGCCGGTGCACCGCGTTAAGGTGGGCCACAAGGCAAGGCTGCGTGCCGAACGTCCCGGCACTTCACGCTTGGAGAACGCCCTCGATACGCATAGCGTGTGGCCATGCGCGAGTGGGCTGCCCTGATCGTTTCCCGGCTCGCCTGCATCCCAAGAGGCGGGATGCAGGGATTACGGGCACGCCGCTAGTCTTACTGTGTCATTTCCAAGCGGGGCCTCTGGATTGCTGCAGGCAACAGGGGCAGCGTGGGAGGGATTGGACGAGGCTGACGATGAGGCGGCATCGGACGGTGCTGATCGAATATGGGACGT
>NZ_WWDL01000035.1 GCF_009848505.1 Muricoccus harenae | reverse complement strand
TCATCGGGTCCTCGGCCGGTCAGGGGTGGGAGCGTCGCAACTCCACCCTAGCCGCCAGGTCCGATGGCCACCCAAGCCCTAAATCCCGGCCGAAACCGGATTTTCCACCACCTCCGCGGACGTTACCCATGGTTGCCCCGGCGAAGACCGCGCGCGGCGGCACCTTCTGCACCAGCGCATTGACCGTGGTCAGCACGATGCGCGGGCGACTGGCGGTCTCCATCAGCCGGGTCAGGGTCGCCACGCGCTCGGCGATGATTTCGGGATTGGGCGAGACGCGGTCGTAGGGAAGGCAGTCCCAGGCCGGGAAGGTCAGGACCTCGGCGTCGGGGGCCAGGAAGGCCAGGGCATCAGCCATGCGCTGCATCCGGGCGTCGTCCCGGCAGACATGCAGGACGCCTTCCGATCCCTCCGCCCGCCGGCGGGCCAGCAGCAGCCCGTCATATCCCTCGGGCGCGCCGTAGACGTCCAGACCGCGACTCTTCACCAGGGCCATTCAGGATTTCCGCATGTCTTGGGGAAGCCCCGCGCCCGGGACCGCGCTGGCCTCCAGCAGGCGCAGCATCATGGGGGATTGCAGCTCCCCCGGCACGGTGCGGCGGCCGGAGAGCCAGTCCGCCAGGTCGACATCGGGCAGTTCCAGGATTTCCTCAACCTCGTCCAACTCCTGCTCGGAGAAGGTCTCAATCCTGTCCGAGACGAAGCCTCCAACCAGCAGGTCTGTCTCCTTCGTGCCGCGATGACGCGCCCGGAAGAGCAAACGCCGCCGCCGAGGGGAAAGTTCGTCCGGTTGGTTATCCATCGCGCGGGGCCCGTTCGGTATTCGTTCGTGCGGTGCCATATAACCCCCACGCCGAATCATGCCAGCCCAGCCCGACTATCTCCTCCCCCTCCTTTCGCCAATCGACAGCCTTCCGGAGGCTGCGGGCAAGGCGCGCCATCTGGCCGACGCCGCCGGGCCGCGCGTGCTCGACCTGCTGTTTCACCTGCCGGAGCGATATGTGGACCGCAGGCGCGTCACCCGGCTGGCGGATGCCGCCGATGGAGACGTCGCCACCGTGCCCCTGCTGGTGGAGGCGGTTGTCGCCCCCCGGAACCCGTCGCAGCCCTGGGTGGTGAAATGCCTGAGCGAGCGCTCGATGCTCGACCTGGTCTATTTCCTCCGCGCCCGCTGGGTCGGCCCCTGGCTGCACCGCACCTTCCCCGAAGGCGCCGCGCGCACCGTGTCCGGCCGGGTCCGCCGCTATGGTCCGCGCTGGCAGATGGACGCGCCCGAATTCGTGTCCCCGCCTGACATCATCCCCGCCATCCAACCGGTCTGGCCACTGGTGAAGGGGCTGGGGCCGAAGGACGTCCAGAAGGCCATGGGCGCCGCCCTGGCTCGCCTGGCCCCCATGCCCGAATGGCAGGACCCCACCCATCTCCGCCGCCGCCGCTGGCCAGGCTTCGCGGAGGCGCTGCGCTGCCTGCAGGTCCCGGAAGCCCTCCCGCCTCCCGAGGCAACCGACCGCCTGGCCTATGACGAATTGCTGGCCGGCCAGATCGCCATCGGCCTGGTCCGACGTGCGGTGCTGGAGCGGCCTGGGCGATCTCTCCAGGCCGACGGCGCTCTGCGGGAGCGCGCCCTGGCCGCCTTCGGCCATGAGCCCACCCCCGCCCAGCGCCAGGCCATCGCCGAAATCGATGCGGACCTCGCGGCCCCTCGGCGGATGCTCCGCCTGCTCCAGGGGGATGTCGGCAGCGGCAAGACGCTGGTGGCGCTCATGGCCATGCTTCGCGCCGTAGAGGCCGGGGCACAGGCCGCCATCATGGCGCCCACCGAAATGCTGGCCCGTCAGCACCTCCGCACCTTCCAGCGCCTGGCCGGGGCGGCCGGGGTGGAATGCGCCCTGCTCGCCGGCAGCGTGAAGGGCAAGGAACGTTCCCGGGTGCTGCGACGGTTGGCCGACGGGTCCCTCTCCCTGGCCGTCGGCACCCATGCCCTGTTCCAGGAGGGCGTCCAGTTCCGCGACCTCGCCTTGGTGGTGGTAGATGAGCAGCACCGCTTCGGCGTCGCCCAGCGCCTGATGCTCACCGAGAAGGGCACCGAGACAGATGTGCTGGTGATGACGGCCACCCCCATCCCCCGCACCCTGCTTCTCACCCAGTGGGGCGAGATGGCTGTCTCCCGGCTGGAAGGCCGGCCGGCGGGTCGCAAGCCCATTGTCACGCGAATCGTCAGCCGGGACCGCCGGGAGGAGGTGCTGGCCGCTCTTCGCCGCGCCTTCGCCAGTGGCAACCGGGCCTATTGGGTGGTGCGTGCCATCGAGGATGGCGAGGCCCACGACAATGTGGCCGCCGAGACCACCTTCGCGCAGCTGAAGGAGGTGTTCGGCGAAACCGTCCGCCTCGCCCATGGCGCGCAGAGCCTGGACGTCCGCGAGGCGGCCCTGGGCGACTTCGCCGCCGGCCGCGCGCAACTCCTGGTCGCCACCACGGTGGTGGAGGTGGGCGTGGACGTGCCTGAGGCAACCATCATGATCATCGAACAGGCCGAGCGCTTCGGCCTCTCCGCGCTCCACCAGCTTCGTGGCCGCGTGGGGCGGGGCAGCGCGCAATCCTATTGCCTGCTGCTCCCATCGGCGGAGCTGCTGGAGGGGGAAAAGCGCCGCCTGGCCGTCATCCGCGATACGGAGGATGGCTTCGTGATCGCCGATGCCGATCTTGACTTTCGCGGCGGCGGCGATGCGCTGGGAACCCGCCAGGCGGGCCAGATCGGCCGCCGAATCGCGGACCCTCAGCGCCATGGCGGCTTAGTGCGCGTAGCTCATCAGGAAGCGGAGCTGCTGCTTGAGAAGGACCCGGAGCTTGTCGCGACCGAGCGCGGCCGCGCCGCGCGCAACCTTCTGGGCCTTTTCGACCACGATCTGAGCCTGAAGCCCCTCGCGGCCGGGTAGCTTCTGTAATTTCCCCGCCCCGGGTCTTGCGCGCCCCCCATCCCCGCCGTAACCCGGCTGCGCGGGGGCGCCCGGTCCCCCGATCTGTTCACCCCGGGGGGGGATTTGACCGTGGACGCCGCTCACATCGAGATCGACCGCCTGACCAAGCGTTTCGGCGCCTTCACCGCCGTTGACGACGTGTCCTTCACCGTCCGCGCCGGCGAGGTGCTGGGCTTCCTCGGCCCCAACGGCGCGGGCAAGTCCACCACGATGAAGATGCTCGCCGGCTTCGTGACGCCGAGCGCCGGCACCGCCCGCATCATGGGCGAAGACGTGGTGGACCGCCCGGTAGCCGCCAAGCGCCATCTCGGCTTCCTGCCCGAGGGCGCCCCGACCTATCCGGAAATGACCGTGCAGGGCTTCCTCGGCTTCACCGCCCGCGCGCGCGGCTATCGCGGCAGCGAGGCCGGGGACCGCGTGCATGACGCCATGCGCATGACCTCGCTGGAGGAGGTGCGGCTCCAGCCCATCGAGACGCTGTCCAAGGGCTTCAAGCGCCGCGTGGGCCTCGCCCAGGCGCTGCTGCACGATCCGCCCGTCCTGGTTCTGGACGAGCCGACCGACGGCCTCGACCCGAACCAGAAGCACGAGGTCCGCAATCTCATCGCGCGCATGGCGCCGAGCAAGGCCATGATCATCTCGACCCATATCCTCGAAGAGGTCGGCGCGGTCTGCACCCGCGCCATCGTCATCGCGCGGGGCCGCGTGATCGCGGATGCGACGCCGGCCGAGCTCGCCGCCCGCGGACCGGACCTCGACACCGTGTTCCGCGAGCTGACCCGGGAGGCCGCTTGATGGGCGGTACCATGACTGTCGCCCGGCGCGAGCTGGCGGCCTATTTCTCCACCCCTGTGGCCTATGTGTTCATCGTCATCTTCCTGGTGATGTCGGGCGCCCTGACCTTCACACTCGGAGGCTTCTTCGCCCGCTCTACGGCGGACCTGCAGCCCTTCTTCGCCTTCGTACCCTGGCTGTTCCTACTCCTCGTGCCCGCCATCACCATGCGGCTCTGGGCCGAGGAACGGCGCCTGGGGACGATCGAGCTGCTGCTGACCCTGCCCATCGCACAATGGCAGGCGGTGCTGGGCAAGTTCCTCGCGGCCTGGGCCTTCTGCGCCATCGCCCTGGCCCTCACCTTCCCTCTGGTCCTCACCGTCAACGTGCTGGGCGACCCGGACAACGGCGTGATCGCGGCTGGCTATCTCGGCTGCCTGATGGTGGCTGGCTCCTACCTCGCTATCGGCGCCGCCATCTCGGCGCTGACGAAGAACCAGGTGATCGCCTTCGTCCTCTCCGTCGCCGTCTGCTTCCTCTTCGCTGCGGCCGGATCGCCGGTCGTCACCGAATTCCTCAGCCGCAACCTGCCGGTGATGGCTGAGGTCGCGCGCGGCATTTCCGTCACTGACCGGCTGGCCGCATTTTCGCGTGGCGTGATCTCCCTGCGCGACGTGATTTTCTTCGCCAGCTTCATCGGCGTTTGGCTTTTCGCCAATGCCATCGCCGTCGACCTGCGGAAGGCGGACTGAACCGTGAGCGACGTGACCATGCTTCCCAAGCCGCGCAGCCGCGGCACCTGGCTTTCCATCGGCGTCCTCCTCGCCGTCGTCGCCCTGGCGGTTGGCGTCAACCTGCTGGCGGACCGTTTCCTCTCCCGCGCCCGCATCGACCTGACGGAGCAGCGCCTCTACACCTTGTCCGAGGGCACGCGGCATGAGATCGCCAGCCTCCGCGACCCGATCACCCTCCGCCTCTTCTACTCCCGCCGCCTAGGCGCCGCCGTGCCGGTCTTCGGCGCCTATGCCGACCGCGTGCGGGAGATGCTGCGGGAATATGTCTCCCTCTCCAACGGCAAGATCCGGCTGGAGATCCTGGACCCCGAGCCCTTCTCCGAGACCGAGGACCGCGCCCTTGCCTATGGGCTGCAGGGCGTGCCGCTCGATAATGCGGGCGAGCAGGTCTATTTTGGCCTTGCCGGCGTGAACCTGCTGGATGACGAGCGCACGATTCCCTTCTTTCAGCCGGACCGCGAGCGCTTCCTCGAATACGACCTGACGCGCCTCGTGCACGAGCTGTCGAACCCGACGCGCCCCGTGCTCGGCGTGCTCTCCTCCCTGCCGCTGAATGGCGACCCGCGCGCGATGATGATGCGCGTGCCGGGTGCCGGGCAGCCTTTCCAGGTAATGACGCAGCTTCGGCAGTTCTTCACCGTGAAGGACGTAGCGGCGGATGCGCAGACCATCCCCACCGACGTGCAGGTGCTGCTGGTCGCCCATGCCCAGAACCTTCCTGACGCGACGCTTTACGCGATCGACCAGTTCGTCATGCGCGGCGGCAAGCTGCTGGCCCTGACGGACCCGCACAGCGAAAGCCAGGCCTCGCGCCCGGACCCCACCGGCCGCCCGCCCGCCTCCACCTCCTCGAACCTGGACCGGCTGTTCAACGCCTGGGGCATCGAAGCGCCCTCGGACAAGGTGGTGGTGGACCAGCGCGGCGCTTGGCGCGTGCGCGCCGGGCCGAACGACCGCGTGCAGGGCGTGGACTATCTCGCCTGGTTCAGCGCCCAGGGCGACAGCCTGAACCGCACCGACGTGGCCAGCGCCGAGTTGTCCCAGGTCACCTTCGCCTCGGCGGGCGAGTTGCGGAAGCGCGAAGGCGCGGCCATCGAGCTGACGCCACTCCTCACCACCTCACCGCAATCCGCGCTGATCGACGCCGCGCGCGTCCGCGAGACGCCGGATCCCGCGCGAATCCTCGCCGAGTTCAAGGCGGATGATCAGCGCCGTATGCTGCTGGCGCGGGTGCGCGGCGTGCTGAACACGGCATTCCCCGAAGGACCGCCGGCCCTGCCCGAAGGCGTGCAACGCGCAGACGGCCTCCCTGCCCATATGGCGAGCACCAATGGCCCTGCGAATCTCGTCATCGGCAATGACGCGGACATCCTGGAGGACCGCTTCTGGGTCCGCATGCAGGACTTCTTCGGCCAGCAGGTGGCGACGCCGACCAGCGACAATGGTGCGCTGGTGACCAACTTGGCGGATACGCTGGCCGGCGGCGACTCCCTCATCTCGCTGCGCTCCCGCGGTGAGAGCCTGCGGCCCTTCACCCTGGTCGATTCCATGCGCAGCGATGCCGAGGCCCGCTATCGCCAGACGGAGCGCGGGCTGACGGAGCGGCTTCAGGCCACTGAGCGCCGGTTGCGCGAGCTGCGCCAAGGCCCCGGCGGCAACAACGCCCAGACCGTCATCACTCCCGAGCAGCGCGCCGAGATCGATGCCGCCCGTACCGAGATCGTCCGCACGCGCCAGCAACTCCGCAGCGTGCAGCGCGAGTTGCGCCAGGGGATCGAGGGGCTGGAGACCTGGCTCCGCATCCTCAACATCGCGCTCGTTCCGGCGTTGATCACGGCCTTCGCCATCGGCTTGGCTGTGCTGCGCAGCCGCCGCCGCGCGGCCGCCCGGGGGTGACGGCATGCCGCTGAACCGACGCCATCTCATCATTCTCGGCGGCAGTGCCGTTATCGTGGCGGGCGCCGCCGCTCTGCTGGTGCCGCAGGACGGCGCGCCCCCGCCGCCATCCCAGGCGCCCCTCGCCTTCCCCGCCCTCGCCGGCCGGCTGCAGGCGGCGCAACGCATCGAACTACGCCAGGGCGGACAGAGTCTGGCGCTCCAGCGTGGCCCTGGCGATGTCTGGACCCTGCCCGCCAAGGGCGGCTACCCCGCGCGCGGCGAGCGTGTGCGCGAGTTGCTGGTCGGGCTGACCGAGCTGCGCCTCGCCGAGCGCCGCACCGCCGATCCCGAATCCCTCTCCCGCCTTGGGTTGGACGAACCCGGCGCGCCCGGTTCCACCGCCCTCCTCCTGCGCGTGCTGGATGGTGCCGGCGTGGCGCTGGCTGAGCTGGTCATCGGCCGCCGCCGCACGCGCACCCAGGGTGGCGTCCCGGAGAGCGCTTATGTTCGCCTTCCTGCCGAGAACCAGTCCTTTCTCGCCGAGGGCCGTATCCCCGTGGATGCCGATGCCCAACTCTGGATTGATCGCGAGATCGCCAACATCCCCAATGAGCGGGTCCTTCGCGTCATCGCCGTCCGCGACGGCAATACGGTGGAGCTGCTGCGCGAGGACGGCCCGGACGGGCGGCTGCGCATCGTCCTACCCGGCGATGCGCCACCAGCCGATGACGTTTCGTTGGATGAGGTTGGCCGCGCGCTGGAAGGGCTCACCCTTCTCGATGTCCGCACCGCAGCAGAGGCGCCTGGCGAGCCAGCGGGTGAGGGCCGCTTCATCCTCACCGACAACCTCATCGTCACCGCCCGCATGCGCAGCGCCGGCGGCGATGTCTGGATGACCCTTGAGGCCACTGGCGGCGACGAAGCAGCGCGGCTCGCTGCCCGCTGGCGCGGCTGGGCCTATCAGGTCGGCGCATGGAAGCTGCCGGCCTTCGCACCCAGCCTCGAGACGCTGCGGAAGCGGGAAGGTTGAGCAGTCGCGAATACCCCGACCGGCCCTGGATCGGAATCGGGTGTCTCGCCTTCCGCGGCGATGATGTGCTGCTGGTGCGCCGCGCTCGCCCGCCGCGGCAGGGCGAGTGGTCGATCCCCGGTGGCGCGCAGATGCTCGGCGAACCAGCCGAGGCCGCGGCGCGGCGCGAGTTGCTGGAGGAAACGGGCGTTGAGGTCGGGCCGCTCATCCTTGCCGCTTGCGTCGACGCGCTGCAACGGGACGCGACCGGAGCAATTCGCTTCCACTACACGATCATCGACTACGCGGCTCGCTGGGTTTCCGGTGAACCGACGCCTGGAGACGACGCGACCGAGGCGCGCTTCTTCGCGCCGAATGAGCTCCAACTCCTCGGGTTGTGGGACGAAGCGCTGCGCGTGATCGCCGAGGCACGGCGCCGCCTCTCGGAATAAGTGGCGTAACCGCCTTGGCGGAATGCATTTGCCCCCTCACGCCCTTGCACCGGATCCGTAACGGACCGCGACGTAAAACGCAGATGAGGGTTCATCAGGATGAACCGCTTCACCAAGCCCCTGGCTGCCTTCGCCGCGTCGTCGCCATCGCCAATCCCTCTGCCGCGCAACAGGCCAGCTATTGCGACGGCAAGCAGAAGGCCGATTCCTTGTACAGCGACTTGAAGTCCAATGGCCGCACTGGCGGCGTCGAGTATCACGTCAAGTTCCAGAGACAGGACCCGCCCACGACGCCGGGCGGGCCTTTCGGCATCAGTAGTAGATCCGTTGGTTCTCCATGCCGGCATATAGCGAGGCGACGAATTCGCCATAGCCGTTGAAGATCCGTGTCGGCACCCGCTCATTGCTGCCCAGCAGGCGCTCGCTTGCCTGGCTCCAGCGCGGATGCGCCACCTCCGGGTTCACATTCGCCCAGAAGCCGTATTCGCTCGATTGGAGCTTCTCCCAGTAGCCGACTGGCTGCTCCGCCTGGAAGGTGACGCGCACGACGGACTTCGAGGCCTTGAAGCCGTACTTCCAGGGGAAGAGCACGCGAAGCGGCGCGCCGTTCTGGGGCGGAAGCGGCTTGCCGTACATGCCAGTTGCCATGAAGGCCAGCTCGTTCCGGGCTTCCGCGATTGTGCAGCCATCCGAATAGGGCCAGGGATACCAGGACTGGCGCAACCCCGGCATGGTGTCGCGCTGCGCCGCCGTCTCGAAGACGACAAATTTCGCTTCCGGCTTCGGCGCCGCGAGCCGCACGAGCTCAGACATGGGGAAGCCGGTCCAGGGCACTGTCATTGCCCAGGCCTCGACGCAGCGGTGCCGCAGCACCCGCTCCTCCAGGCTCACCTGTTTCAGCAGGTCCTCCAGCGCCAGCTCGCGCGGCTGTTCCACCAGCCCGTCGAAGCGGACGGACCAGGGGCTGACCTTTAACCGGGCGGCGGCCGAAGCGACGCTCTTGGAACTGCCGAACTCGTAGTAGTTGTTGTAGTTCGTTGCATCTCGCTCGGGCGTCGTTTCACGCCCCGGCTGGAAGCGCGTGTTGCGCATGGCGGGCGCGGCCGCTTGCGCGAAGGCTGGCGGCGCCAGGGCGCCGGCGGCCAGGATCGCCCCGGCCCCCAGCGCAGCCCGTCGGCCCATCACGGCCGATTCCGGCGTTGCTGCGCTCTCCGGCAATTCCCAGCCGCGGCGAATACGGATCAGCATGTCGGCCTCCGAGGACGTCTCTGGCAACTCGTGCGCCTGGGGCGCGATTCAAGCCCGTCCCCTCACCGCCCCAGCCGCAATTCCGCGCGCTGCACAATGCCGCGGAACTTCGCCAGCTCTCCGTGCAGGAAAGCCCGTGTCGCCTCAGGCGTGGTGGCGGGAGACGGATCGACGCCGGCAGCCGCCAGCCGCTCTCGCACCGGCCCTTCCGCAAGCGCTGCATTAGCGGCCGCGTTCAGCGCCGCCAGCACCGGCGCCGGCAGGCCGCGGGGCGCCAGCAGCACGTTCCAGGTAGTGACGTCGAAGCCCGGCGCGACTGTTTCGTGGAGAGTCGGCATATTGGGGAAGAGCGGGTGGCGCTCCTTGGAGGTCACCGCCAGGCCGCGCGACAGCCCGTCCCGCAGATGCGGCGCGGAGGAGGCAAGCACCTCGAAGGAATAGGCCACCTCGCCCTTGGCCAGGGCCTCCATCACGGCGGAGCCGCCGCGATAGGGCACATGCTCCGCCTCCATCCGCCCCACCTCGATTTTCAGGTATTCGCCTGTCAGGTGCCCGACGCCGCCCACGCCGGAGGTGGCCCAGGACAGTGCCCCCGGCCGCGCGCGCACGGCGGCGACGAGATCTGCGATCGTCCGGTGCGGTGAGGCAGCCGGCACCACAACCACGAGCGGCCCGCCCCCGACCACCGCAATCGGTGTGAAATCCCCAACCGGGTCATAGGGCATCTGCGAGGGAAGCGCCGCCGGATTGGTTGCATGGGAGGAGGCAGTACCCAGAAGCAGGGTGTAGCCATCGGCCGGGCGCTGACGCACCCATTCGCTGCCCACCGCACCGCCCGCCCCCGCGCGGTTCTCCACGATCATGCGCGCGTTCGGGCCGAGATGCGGTGCCATCCGCTCCGCCAGCACGCGCCCAGCGATGTCGGTGGAACCGCCGGCCAGGAAGGGGACCACGAGGGAAACTGGCCGGTCCGCCACCCAGCTCCCGCCTTGGGCGAAGGCCGGAAGGGCCGGGGCAAGGGTAGCGGCAGCAAGCAGGGCGCGGCGGCGCATAGGCGAAATCCTCCATCATCGCCCTTCTGCCAGGTAGGCGGGGCGGACGGAGAAAGTGTGCCAGCGTGGCTGCCCATTTGGCCAGCCGGGCCACAGGCTATCGCGGCCGGGGCAGGACCGCGGAGGGTTGGTTCTCAGCGGGTGTCTGCACGTGGAACACCCGATAGCGCTCGGCTTCCACCCCGCCCCGCGAGCGCACGATCTCGCCAGCCGGCTCGGCTCCTGGCCAGAGCGACGGACCCTCCCCCCGCCGCAGGCTGCGCAACATCAGGCCGCGCTGGCCGAGCGCGGGTTCCGGCAGGGTAAAGAGATCCCAGCGGTCGCTGATTCCGATCACCGTGACGCCCGGCGGCAGGTGCAGGGCCAACTCGGCGGCCAGCCCGTATTCCTCGGCCGCGATGAAGCTGGCTCCTTCCCGGATGCGTGCTGCCTCGGCCTCCCGTGCCAGCGCATTCCAGCCGCCGAGCCGCGCAAGGGTGATATCGAGGGAGCGCGGCAGGGGCAGCGGCGCGAACCCCGCCTGCAGAAAGACGATGAGCGTCATGCCCGCGCCGATGGCGGCGCCGATCCTCTGCCAGCGCATCGCCGTGAAGGCCGCCGCCGCGATGCAGGCTGCCGGATAGAGCACCGCCGGCCAGTTCCCCTGCACCCGGCTTCCGGTCGCCTGCCAGACGAAAAGGAGCGCTGCCGGAAGTGTCAGCGCCGCGAGCAGCCCGGCCGCCGAGTCCGATCGCCGCGCCCAGGCCAGCGCTGCCAGTCCCGCGCCGCCTGCGCAGAGCACCAGCAGCACTGGCGAGGCAAGGGCCAACTGCCCGCCCACCAGCTCCCCCAGGAAGCGCAACTCCACATCGTCGCCCGCACCGGCGCGACCGCCCTGCTTGGCGAAGGAGGCCCAACCATGCCCGGCGTTCCAGGCGACCACCGGCAGGAAGACGAGCGCCGCCAGTGCCCCACCAGCAAAGAGTCGCCAATCACGCCACCAGCGGCGCGCGGCGGGGTCCACCAGCAGCCAGAGAACCAGCCCGGCGCCGAAAAGCGCCGCCGTATATTTCGAGAGCAGCGCGCATCCGGCCAGGACACCAACAGCTAGCCACCACCAGCCCCGTCCTGATGCATGCAGCCGCGCCACCGCCCAGAGGGCAAGGCACCAGAAGACGAAAAGCGGCGTGTCCGGCGTCATCAGCACCGCGCCCGCATTGGTCAGCGGCATGGCATTCAGCAGCAGCGCCGCCCAGCGGCCAGGCCGAAGCCGCGGCATCAGCGCATCCCCAGCCCCTGCCACAGCCAGCGAGGCGAAGGCCAAGCCGATAGGCCCGAGCAACCGGATACCAAAGGCACCATCCCCCGCCAGCGCCGTCCCCGCCGCGATCCACAGCGCCACCATTGGCGGATGGTCGAGATAGCCGGGCTGAAGGTTCCTCCCCCAGACCCAGTAATAGGCCTCGTCCGGCGTCAGCGGCAGCAAGGCCGCCGCGCCGAGGCGGAGCGCCGTCAGCAGCAGCAGGGCAAGGAGCCAGGGATTCGCGAGCCGCGGATTCACCGGCCGCGCCAGACCAAAGTGGAGGAGACGGCGTAGTTCCACACCACTGTCATCAGCGCCCCGGCTGCGCCCGCCAGGCCCCAGCCGGCCAGCCCTTCCCGCACCAGCAGCCCCGCAACGCCGACATTCGCCGCCGCCCCGATGCCGCAGACGACGTAGAACAGGATCAGCCCGCGCGCGAGCCGCCCGCCGCGCAACCGCATGTCGCGATAGGTGATGCGGTTGTTCAGCAGGAAGTTCACAGTCATCGCTGCGAAGGTGGCCGCCCATTGCGCGGTCACGAAATGCACGTCCGGCAGGCGGGAGGCGAGGCCAAGCACCGCCAGATGCACCAGGATGCCGATGCCACCCACGGCGGCAAAGGCAAGAAAGCGCAGAGGCAGCCAACCGCCGAGTGCCTTGTCCAGCAGCAACCCGAGGAATTCGAGCAGCACGGTGGTGTCGAGCTTCGACTCGCCCGCAAGTCGCGGCTGGAAGCGATAGGGCACCTCCGCCACGCGCAGCGGCCGCCCGGCCGAGAGCAGCACATCCAGCAGGATCTTGAAGCCGCGGGCGGAAAGCCGCGGCGCGACCGCCTCGAACAGGATCCGCGGCATCAGGAAGAAGCCGCTCATCGGGTCGCGCACCGGAGTCGACAGGAGAAGCGCGGCCATCCGGGTGCCCGCGTCGCTCACGGCCGCGCGGGCGGCGGAGAAGCCGTTCGTGGCGTCGCCGCCCTCGACATGTCGGCTGCCTACCGCCACCTCCGCCCCGCCGCGCACTGCCTCCAGCATCGCCGGCAGGATGGTTTCGTCGTGCTGCAGGTCGCCGTCGATCACGGCGACATAGGCGGCCGAGGAGGAGAGCGCGCCCTCCGTCACGGCCGAAGCCAGGCCCCTCCGCCCGATCCGCCGAAGCCCCCGCACCCGTGGATCCCGGGCCGCGATCTGCCGCACGCGGGCGGTGGTGCCGTCCGGGCTGTCATCGTCAACGAAGACGACCTCCCAAGCGATCCCCTGCAGCGCGGCATCGAGCCGCTTCACCATTGGGGCGACATTCGCCGCCTCGTTGTAGCAGGGCACGATCACCGTCAGCTCGGCGGGGAGTGCCGCGGGCAGCGCCATCGGTCGCCCGTCTGGCGGCATGGCGGTCGGTTCGGCGGGGGTGGGTTGGGCCGGCACGGCGGCGGCTTAACCCGCGCCGCCCCCGGCAGGAAGGGGGGCGAAAGGCGGCCCTCCCCTTCCACGGCCGGGAGGATCGGCGTAGCGCATCCGCTTTCCCCGGCGGAGCCATGGATGCCCGACAGTCTCCTCGCGCTGGACATGCCTTCCCTGGCCATGCTGGGCCCCGCCGTCGCCATCGTCGCCTTCTCCGCCGTCTTCCGGGGCTTTACCGGTTTCGGATTCGCGGTAATCGCCGTGCCCCTGCTCAGCCTCGCCCTACCCCCCTTGCTGGCGGTGGCTGTTTCGGCGGGATTGCAACTTCTCGGCGGGCTCATGGATGTGCGAAGCGTGGCGCCGCACTGCCACTGGAGCTCGGTGCGCTGGCTGGCGGCGGGTGCGCTGCTTGCCTCCCCGCTCGGCACACTCCTGCTTGCCTGGCTGCCGCCCGACATCGCGCGGCTGGTCCTGGCCGCGGCCTGCGGCGTGGCCGTGGCAGCCCTGGCCGCCGGGGTGGGCTTCCGTGGCCTGCCCGGCCGCGCGGCGACAGTGGCGACCGGCGCGCTCGCCGGCCTCTTCAACGGGCTTGCGGCCATGCCGGGCCCGCCGGCCCTCGCTTATTACCTGGCCACGCCACTTTCGACCGTGCAGGTGCGGGCCTCGCTGATGGTCTTCTTCCTCTTCGCCTCCACCCTTTCCTTCACCAGCCTCGTCCTCATCGGCGCAGTGGGCGGGCGGGAGCTGCTGCTGGTGCTCGCCGGAATGCCGCTGATGCTCGGCGGCTCCCGGATCGGCGCCGCCCTGTTCCGCCGCGCCGGCGGCGCGCATCGTGGAATATCCCTCGCCACGCTTGCCGTCGTCGCGGTGGTCACGGCGGCGCGTGGGCTGTCGGGGCTGTTCGGCGGGCCATGAACGCCGTTCCACCCCCATACCGGCACCTCATCCGCCGTCTCGGCGTGATCCGCGGGTGGGTGCGCGGAACCGAGCCGGGGCTGGTCGCCCTGGCAACGCTCATCGGGGTGTTGGCCGGCCTGCTCGCCGCGGCGATGAGCGGTGTGGCCCTGGCGATGCACATGGCGCTCTTCGGGAACGAACTGGGCTACGGGCTGAGCGCCATCCGGAATGTCGATCCCCTCCGGGTCCTCCTGCTCCCGGCCGCGGGCGGCCTCCTGCTCGGCCTCGTCAACTTCGCCCTCGCACGCTGGCACCGGCGAACCCCGGTTGACCCGATCGAGGCGAATGCCCTGCATGGCGGGCGCATGGCGCTGCAGGATGGGGCGGTGGTGGCCGGGCAGAACCTCATCTCAAACGGCTTCGGCGCTTCGGTCGGGCTGGAGGCAGGCTACACCCAGGTCGCCGGCGGGGTGGCCTCGCGGATCGGGATCCTGTTCGGCCTCCGGCGGGGTGACCTGCGGGTGCTGGTGGGTTGCGGCGCGGCCGGCGCCATCGCGGCCGCCTTCGACGCGCCGCTGACCGGCGCCTTCTATGCCTTTGAGCTGGTGATTGGCACCTATGCCATCGCCAGCCTGGCGCCGGTGGTCGCGAGCGCAGTCGCCGCCACGCTGGTCGCCCGCGCGTTGCATGGGCAGACCTATCTGGTGGAACCGGGCGGCGTCGCGCCACCGGATTTTCAGGGCTACGTGCTGGCGCTTCTGCTCAGCCTGCTCTGCGCCCTGGCGGCCATCGCCCTCATGCGGGGCGTCGGCACCATCGAGGCCGGGATCAAGCGGCTCATGCCCTGGTCCTGCCTGCGCCCGGCCCTCGGGGGACTGGCGGTCGGCCTCCTGGCGATGCAATCGGCCGGCGTGCTCTCAGCCGGACATGGCGCGCTCCATCTCGCCTTCAACACCGAGGGCGCGGCGCAGGCGGCACTGCTGCTCCTGCTGCTGAAGGCGGTGGCCTCGGCCATCTCGCTCGCAGCCGGGTTCCGCGGCGGGCTGTTCTTCGCCTCGCTGCTGCTCGGCGCCCTGTTGGGCAAGGTCTTTGCGGCCAGCCTGGGGATGCTGGGAATGGGGTTGGTGGATCCCCTCTTCCTCGCCGTGGTGGGCATGAGCGCCTTCGGCACCGCGGTCATCGGCGCGCCGCTGGCCATGACCTTCCTGGCGCTGGAGAGCACGGGCAGCTTTCAAGTGGCGAGCGCCGTGCTCGCGGCGGTCGCCATCTCCGGCATGACGGTGCGGCGCCTCTTTGGCTACTCCTTCGCCACCTGGCGCTTCCATCTGCGCGGCGAAGCCATCCGTTCGGCCCATGACGTGGGCTGGCTGCGGGAGCTCACCGTCGGCCGGCTCATGCGCCGCGACGTCCGCACGGTGCGGGCCGACACGTCGCTCAACGTCTTCCGCCGCGACTTCCCGCTCGGCTCCACGGAGCGGGTGATCGTCCTCGACGAGTCCGGGCGCTATGCGGGAATGGTGATCGTGCCCGAGGCGCATGCCGCTGGGCCGGAGGTGGAGGCGATCGCGGCACTGCTGCGCCATCCGGACGGCGCGCTGCTTCCCGCCATGAACGCCAAGGAAGCCATGGCGGCCTTCGACATGGCTGAGACGGAAGCGCTCGCCGTGATCGACAACGCAGAAGGCCGGAGGGTCATCGGAATGTTGACGGCCAGCCATGTCCTGCGGCGCTATGGCGAGGAACTGGACAAGCGGCGCCAGGAGGAGGTCGGCCTCGCCTGAGGCGGACCGCTCCTTCGGTCTCAGGGCTCCCGTTCCCGGGGCACGGCGCTTGCTCCCGGCCGTTCCTATCCGCCGCCGCACCTCGCGGCCGCGCCCGTGGAGGACGATCCGACGTGAGCACCACACGATTCCTCGTTGCCGGCCTGATGGTCATGGGACTGCTGGCCTCGAAGCCCTTGGGCGCACAGCCGGCGCCGTCCGCCGGCAAGGTGCTGCGGATCGCCATGACGGCCTCCGACGTGCCGACCACAAGCGGCATGCCGAACAACGGCTACGAAGGGCTGCGCTTCCTCGGCTATCCGGTCTTCGAGAGCCTCGCCCTCTGGGATCTTTCGCGCGCCGATGTTCTGGCGGAACTCCGCCCTGGCCTTGCCGAGCGCTGGGAGCAGGACCCGTCCGATGCGAAGAAGTGGCGCTTCCACCTCCGCCAGGGCGTCCGCTTTCATGACGGCACAACTTTCGACGCCGATGCCGTAATCTGGAACCTGGACCGCTTCTTCCGCGACGGCGCGCCGCAGGCGGAGCCGGCGGGTGCCGCCATCGTGCGCGGCCGCGTCTCGGGCGTCGCAAGCTACCGCAAGATCGACGACCGGACGGTCGAGATCGAGACGGCGCGCCCGATTTCCTACTTCCCCTATCTCACGGTCTACATCCTTTTCGCCTCGCCCAAGTCCTTTGAGGAAGGCGGGCGCGACTGGGGGCGGGTCGCCGCGAGTGGCGCGGCGGGCACCGGCCCCTTCCGCATCACACGCTTCACGCCGCGCCAAAGCGTCGAGCTTTCCCGCAACGACAACTACTGGGACACGGCACGCCGCGCCAAGGTGGACCGGGTGCTGCTGCTGCCGATCCCGGAGGCGAACACGCGCCTTGCTGCGCTGCGCTCGGGCCAGGTGGACTGGATCGAGGTGCCGCCCCCCGATGGTGTGCAGCCGCTGCGCCAGGCGGGCTTCAACATCGTGACAAACTCCTACCCGCATGTCTGGCCCTGGGTCTTCGCCGCCGGCAAGGCTGGCAGCCCAGTGGCGGATGTGCGCGTGCGGCAGGCACTGAACTACTGCATCGACCGTGACGGGCTCGTGGCCTTGCTTAATGGCACGGCGGAACCCTCGGTCGGCTTCTACAACAAGTCCAACCCGCTTTTCGGCCGTCCGCAGAACGCCTATCGGCTGGATCCCGCGCGCGGCAAGGCACTGCTCGCCGAAGCCGGCTACGGCCCGCAGCGCCCACTGCGGCTGACGGTGGGCATCTCCACCTCCGGTTCCGGCCAGATGCTGCCGCAGCCGATGAACGAGGCGCTGCAGGAATCCCTGCGCGAGCATTGCGGCGTGCAGGTGGAGTTCCGCGTTGTCGAATGGAACACTCTGCTAGGCGGGCTCCGCGCCTCGCCGGATCAGCCCGGCTGGCTCGGCGCCGATGCGCTGAACATCTCGCTCGTCTCCTCGGATCCGTCGCAGATGGCGCGCTGGTTCCTTGGCGCGAATGTCTCGCCACGCGGGTCCAATTCGGGCCACTGGGTCGACCCGGCCTTCGATGCTGCCTTCACGGAGGTGGAGACGGCCACCGATCCGCAGGCGGTGAGCGCGGCCGTCACCCGCGCGCATGAACGCCTGGTGGATGGCGCCCCCTGGCTCTACGTCGTGCATGACCTCAACCCACGCGCGATGAGCCGCCGCGTGCGCGGCTTCGTCTCGGCCCAGTCCTGGTTCCAGGACCTGACGACGGTGGACCTCCAGTGAGCGCCCTGCACGACCTCAGCCTTGCCAAGCTTTCGCGGCGCATCGCCTCGCGCGCCCTGTCGCCGGTTGATCTGTTGGAATCCTGCATCGCGCGGATCAAGGCGCTGGATGGCGGGCTGAACAGCGTGCTCCTCCTGCTGGAGGAACGCGCGATGGCCGAGGCGCGGGCGGCCGAGGCGGAGATCGCCGCCGGCAATTACCGCGGGCCGCTGCATGGCATCCCGATCGGGCTGAAGGACATCTATGAGACGGCCGGCATCCGCACCACGGCGCATTCGGCCGTGCTGCGGGACCATGTGCCGGCCGAGGACGCGACCACTGTGCGCCTCCTACGCGAGGCGGGGGCAGTGATCCCGGCGAAGCTCGCCACCTGGGAATTCGCCATTGGAGGTACCTCCTTCGACCTCCCCTGGCCTCCGGCGCGCAATCCCTGGGACCGAAGACTCGATCCCACCGGCTCCTCCTCCGGCTCCGCGGTTGCAGTGGCGGCCGGGATGCTGCCGGGCGCCATGGGCTCCGATACCGGAGGCTCCATCCGAAATCCCGCATCCTGGTGCGGCATTGCAGGGCACAAGCCGACCTATGGGCTGGTTAGCCGCAAAGGGGTGCTGCCGCTTTCCTGGTCGCTCGACCACGCGGGGCCGATGGCTTGGACCGCCGAGGACTGCGCCCTGATGATGGGTGTCCTGGCTGGTCATGACCCCGAGGATCCGGCCAGCGCCCAGGTGCCCGTCCCCGATTTCGCGGGGGCCATCGCGGAGGGCCGGCGGCACGGCCTCTCCGGCCTTCGCATCGGCGTGGTGCGGCACTTCTTCGAGCGGGACGTGCCATGCACGCCCCCGGTGCTGGCCGCCATGGAGGACTCGATCCTGGCCATGCGCGAGCTGGGTGCGGAGCTGCGCGACGTGACCCTACCCGCCTATGGAGACTATGCCGCACCGGGCAACATCATTGCCCGGGCGGAATCCTGGGCAGTCCACGACGCATGGCTCACCGAGGATGCGTCGCGCTACGGCTCTTATGGCCGCCGCCGCCTTGCTTCCGGCGCCTTCATCACGGCCAGCGACTACCTGCACGCGCAGCGCCGCCGTGCCGTGCTGATTGCACGCACGCTGGAGGCGATGGAGGGGCTGGACGCCATCGTCTTCCCCACTGCCCGAGGTACGGCCGAGCCCATGGGTGTGGACACGGTCGGCCCGAACGGGCCGCCCGCCTTCTTCGCGCGCGTTTTCAACCTGGCGGGCGGGCCTGCCCTCTCGGTCTGCAACGGCTTCTCGCCCGAGGGCTTGCCTGTCGGGCTGCAAATCGCTGGGCGGCCCTTCGCGGACCATCTGGTGCTGCGCATCGGGGATGCGGTGGAGCGGGCGCTCGGCACCCGCATGCGCCGCCCGGTGCTCGAGGAGGTGACGGCATGAGTGGGAAGCCGCCAATTGATCGCACTGCCATTGAACAACGGCTCCGCAGCCGTGGCCTGCGGATGCCCGACGAAGATCTCGAGCCCTTCGCCGAACTTGTGGCGATGCTCGATGCGGCAGCCGAGGCGGTGCGGGCGCCACTGCCGGTCGCGGCCGAGCCAGCGAATGTGCTGATGCTGCCGCGGACGAGCTAGGAGCAGTGGCAGGGCGAGTGAGGGACCACCACTCGATGGCCCCTCACGGGCGCTCAATGACGGTCGAGCGTCGTATCCCGGCCCTTGCGCATGAACAGCGGCGCGAGCCCGGCCAGGCCGAGGAGCCCGATCCAACCCCAGTTCCCGCGGCCCTCGTCGCGTGTGGCAGGCGCCGTCGTTCCGGTTGTTCCTGTTCCGGTACCCGTGCCCGTCTGGGCCATGACAGGTGTTGCCGCGACAGCTGTGAGAAGCGCTGCCGCACAAAGTGTGCTTCGCATGTTGTCCATTCCTGTTGCTTCCCGGTTTGCCCGGGCTCCGCTCCAAACGTGGCTGGGCTGCGGATGTTGCGGTGTTGCCGGTACACCTGTGACATCCAGGGCTATGGTGTTGCTGAAGTGCAGCGTCGCGAAGAGCCATCCGGGGGCCAGCAGAAGCACTACCCGCGGCGCCGGGCGCGAACGTCCTGCGAACCTGCGCCTATTTCGGCCCAGAGGCGCGTGCACTCCGCGCCCATCGCGAGCATTCGGGACGAGTAGAAGATCGGGCCCAGAAGCATCAGCCCGGCAAAGGCCGCGACCATACCCTCCCAGGAGCCGCAGGACGCGTGGCGGGGACCAGCAAGTTCGGAACTTTGCCTGAAATGCAGTCTGCCATCCGCATCACGCAGGGCCAGCACCGGCTGCTCGGACGTGGCCAGGTACTCCTGCCGAAGCCCGTCCAGCACAGCTGCCGCCGGGCTGGACTGGTGGGCACCGAAGCCGATGACGACAATCCTGCCCATCCCACCACCCCTTTTCCAGCCCGGCCGTCGCAGGCACTTGTTCCAAGGTGGAAACGTGGGCGGTCGATAGGAGGTTCCCTTTTCAGGAGGGCTCTTCGCTCCTGTGCCTTCAAGGCCACTCGGCACGATGCCGCACCCGCCGCGGGCCTCTGGAAAGACTGGGGCGGATCGCGAGGCGTGGATGACAAGGTCTGAATGCCTGCCGCCGGCAAGAATGGCCGGGCGGCAGTGCCCGGGTTACCGGTCGCCGCCATAAAGTCCGGAAATTATGGCTAGTAACTATAGGGGGTGGTGGTGCGCCCGGTGGGGCTCGAACCCACGACCCCAAGATTAAAAGTCTCGTGCTCTACCGACTGAGCTACAGGCGCGCGCCACCCGACCTATGGGAAGCGCGCGCCCCTGCTGTCAAGCCGGGTTCAGGCTTGGCTGGCCGGACGCATCTTCACGATGCGGTCCGGGTTCTGGACCACGCCGCTGCTGCCGGCGCCGCGCTTGATCTTGTCCACCAGGTCCATGCCGCCCGTCACCCGCCCCCAGATCGTGTACTGGCCGTCCAGGCTCGGATAGGGGCCGAACATGATGAAGAACTGGCTGTTCGCGCTGTTCGGGCTCTGGGTACGCGCCATGCCGCAGACGCCGCGCAGGAAGCGGGCCTTGGCCGGCGGGGAGAACTCGGCGGGCAGGTCTGGCAGCTGGCTGCCGCCCGTGCCGGTGCCGGTCGGGTCGCCACCCTGGGCCATGAAGCCCTCGATCACCCGGTGGAAGGGGGTGTTGTCGTAGAAGCCCTGGGAGGAGAGCGCCTTGATGCGCTCCACATGCTTTGGCGCAAGGTCGGGGCGCAGCTCGATGGTCACCCGCCCGTCCTTCAGGTCCAGGTAGAGGGTGTTCTCGGGATTGGCCTGGGCCTCAGCCTCGTTGGTGGTGGCGTCGCTCATCATGACTCCCGTGGCGGTCGCGATCGATGTGGAGAGAAGGGTCCGGCGCCGCATGGCGGATGACTCCCGGTTCTTGGCACACGATTCGCGTCCCGGCCCGCGTGGCCCGGGACGATCGCGTGCCGGTGGCGACTGCCCGCTGGCCGATTCAGACCTTGGGGCGGACGCGGGCGAGCGTGCGCTCGAGCGTCAATTGAGGCACGAAGCTGGAAATGTCTCCCCCCAGCTGCGCGATCTCCTTCACGAAGCGCGAAGAAATGAACTGGTTCCTCTCGCTCGCCATGAGGAAGACGGTCTCAACGCCCGAGTCCAGGCGGCGGTTCATGCCCGCCATCTGGATCTCGTAGTCGAAGTCCGACACCGCCCGCAGGCCGCGGACGATCATCCCGGCCTTGTGCTGCCGCGCCAGCGTCACCAGCAGCCCCTCGAAAGGCGCCACCTCGATCACGGCGCCGGTCTCGGCGGCAATTGCATCCGTTTCCGCACGGACCAGCTCGACCCGCTCCTCGATCGGGAAGATCGGGCCCTTTCCGGCATTGGTGGCAACGCCGATCACCAACCGATCCAGTAGGCGAGCCGCCCGCTGGATCACGTCCAGATGCCCGTTCGTCACCGGGTCGAAGGTACCCGGATAAACCCCGATCCGCTCAGGCATCGATGGCGCTTCCGTCATCAACGACGGGGAAGCAGGAGGTCACCCGCTCGTCCTGGTCCAGCCGGAACAGAGTCACGCCCGTGGCCTGGCGGCCCATGATGCGCACCTGATCGGCTGGAAGCCGTATCAGGCGACCACCATCGGTCACCAGCATCACGTCGTCGCCCGGCCGCACCGGGAAGGTGGCGACCACCGCCCGGCCCTTGCGGCCGCCGAGCCCGATGCTCGCGATCCCCTGCCCGCCCCGGCCGCTGCGGCGGTACTCGTAGGCCGAGCTACGCTTGCCGAAGCCGGCATCGGTGACGACGAGCAGGATTTCCTCGGCCCGCTCCATCTCCTCCGCACGCTCCGCGCTCAGCGCCACCTCCTCGGCGGCTTCCTCGCCGTCCTCGGCGGCTGGCGCTTCAGATGTCTCGTCGCCGTTCTCGCCCCCATTCTCGCTCTGGGTGCGGCGCTTCGCGGCAGCGAGCTTCATATAGGCTGCGCGCTCGCCCGGCGTGGCCGGGACATTGCGCAGGACAGAGAGCGCGATCACCGCATCGCCCTTGCCCACCAGCCTAATGCCGCGCACGCCAGTGGAGTCGCGGCCCGCGAAGACGCGCAGCACCCCCTCTTCTGCCGTGAAGCGGATGGCGCGGCCGAGTCGGGTCGCCAGCAGGATGTCGTCGCCCTCGCGGCAGGTCTGCACACCCACCAGGCTGTCGCCCTCGTCCAGCTTCATGGCGATGAGGCCGGCGGCGCGGACATTGCGGAAGTCGGACAGCTTGTTGCGCCGGACATTGCCGCATTCCGTCGCGAAGACGAGATGCAGGTTCTCCCACAGGCTCTCGTCCTGCGGCAGCGGCAGCACGGCCGTGACCGTCTCGCCATCCTGCAGCTGCAGCAGCTGCCGCAGCGAGCGCCCGCGCGCCGTCGGCCCGGCTTCCGGCAGGCGCCACACCTTCTCGCGGAAGGCGATGCCGCGGCTGGTGAAGAACAGCACGTGCTGATGCGTATGCGCGTTGAAGCTGCGGATGACGACATCGTCCTCCCGCGTACCCGCCGCGCTGCGGCCGCGCCCGCCGCGGTTCTGGGCGCGGAAGGTCTCCAGCGGAGTGCGCTTCACATAGCCATCGCGGGTCAGCGTCACGACCATCAGGCCCGGCTCGATCAGGCTTTCGTCGTCCTGGTCGGCCACATTGTCCAGGATGTCGGTCAGGCGCTTGGTCGCGATCTGCGCGCGCACCTCCGCCAGCTCCTGCGCCATCAGCTCCAACCGGCGCGGGCGGGAGGACAGGATCTCAAGCAGCTCGCGGATGCTGGCCGCGATCTCGTCCAGCTCCTGCTGGATCTTCTCGCGTTCAAGCCCGGTCAGGCGGCGAAGCGTCAGCTCCAGGATGCCGCGGGCCTGCGCTTCGGTCAGGCGCACCTTGTCGTCGGCCACGATGTTGCCGGCGTCATCCACCAGCGCCAGCAGGGTGCCAATGTCGCCCGCGGGCCATTCCGTCGCCATCAGCGCCTCGCGCGCTGTGGCGGCGTCGGGGCTGGCGCGGATGATGCGGATCACCTCATCGATATTCGCAACTGCCAGGGCCAAACCGATCAGGATGTGCCCGCGGTCGCGCGCCTTGTTCAACCGGAAGCGGCTGCGGCGGCTGATCACCTCCTCGCGGAAGCGGATGAAGACCTGCAGGGCGTCGCGCAGCCCCATCTGGCGGGGCGTACCGTCATCCAGCGCGAGGAAGTTCACCGGGAAGGATGTCTGCAGGTTCGTGAAGCGGTAGAGCTGGTTCAGCACCACCTCCGCCGTCGCGTCCTTCTTGATCTCGATGACGATCCGCATGCCGTCGCGGTCGCTCTCGTCCCGCAGGTCGGAGATGCCCTCCACCTGCTTGGCGCGCGCCAGCTCGGCGATGCGCTCAATCAGCGTCGCCTTGTTCACCTGATAGGGCACTTCGGAGACGATAATGGCCGAGCGGCCACCACGGATATCCTCGATCTCGCAGCGCGCACGCACCGGGATGGAGCCACGCCCGGTCTCGAAGGCCGAGCGGATGCCGGCGCGTCCAAGGATCAGCCCGCCCGTCGGGAAGTCAGGCCCCGGCATGATCTCCATCAGCCGTTCCAGCGACACCTCGGGATCGGCGATCATCGCCAGCGTCGCGTCGATCACCTCACCCGGGTTGTGCGGGGGGATGTTCGTGGCCATGCCGACGGCGATGCCGTTCGAGCCGTTGACGAGCAGGTTCGGATAAGCCGCCGGCAGGACGCGCGGCTCTTCCGCGCTCTCGTCGTAATTCGGCTGGAAATCGACCGTGTCCTCGTCGATCCCGGCAAGCAGCGCCGTGGCCGACTTCGCCAGCCGCGCCTCGGTGTAGCGCATCGCCGCGGCGGGATCGCCGTCCATGCTGCCGAAGTTGCCCTGGCCGTCGATCAGCGGCACGCGCATGGAGAAGGGCTGCGCCATGCGAACCATGGCGTCGTAGATCGCGCTGTCGCCGTGGGGGTGATACTTACCCATCACGTCGCCGACCACGCGGGCCGACTTCTTGTAGGGCTTGTCGGCCGTGAACCCGTTCTCGTTCATCGCGAAGAGGATGCGGCGATGCACGGGCTTCAGCCCGTCCCGCGCATCCGGCAGCGCGCGCGCCACGATCACGCTCATCGCGTAATCGAGGTAGGAGCGCTGCATCTCCGCTTCGATGGTGACCGGCCTGGTCTCGTCCGGCGACCGCTCGTCGGGAGGGCCGCCGCTTTCCGTCTCGCTCACTTAATTCTTATCCAGATAAATCAGAACGGAATGTCGTCATCGAGGTCGGCCTTGGGCGCATCCCAGCCACCCCCGCCACCAGCGCCGCCGCGCGGCTTGCTGGCACCGCCACCGGCGGAGGGCCGGTTGCCGCCGCCATAGCCGCCGCCGGAGGATCCGCCGCGCTCGCCGCCATAGCCACCGCCGGCCTCGTCGCCGCCACCACCCTGGCTGCGGCCGCCGATCAGCGCGATCTCACCGCGGAACTGCCGCAGCACGATTTCGGTGGTGTATTTCTCCACCCCCTGCTGGTCGGTCCACTTCCGGGTCTCAAGCTGGCCTTCCAGATAGACCTGGTTGCCCTTCTTCAGGTAGCGCTCGGCGATCTCGCCCAGCTTCTCGTTGAAGATGGCCACCGAGTGCCACTCGGTGCGCTCCTGCTGGTTGCCTTCGCGGTCCTTGTAGCGCTCGCTGGTGGCGACCCGCAGGTTCACCACCTTTCCGCCGTTCTGGAAGTTCCGCACTTCCGGGTCGCGCCCCAGCGTGCCGAGGATGATCACCTTGTTGACGCCGGCCATGCCACCCACATCCTTGTCCGGACCGGGGCTCTCCCCGGCCGAAACCTATCCATAACATATTTGGCGGCGCCGCGTGCCGGGGCCGCGAATCGCCGTGCCCCGCGAGGGAAACCATCGCGGGCCGGGGAAGCTACCCCCCGGGGAGCGGCGAGGCCACCCCCCGGGGGGAAGGGTCAGGGCGCCCCCCGGCGACCCCTTCCCGACATCACCATATGGTGGCACAACCTCGTGAACACAATGCGAACAAAGGTCGGATTGCCCCGTGCCTGACAGCCTGACCGATACCAGTGCCAAGCCCCTCCCCGGCAAGCGGCTCGCCAATCGGGGCAGCCTCGAGATCGGCACGGGCGGCCATATCCGCATCCGGGGCGCCCGGCAGCACAATCTGAAGAATGTCGATCTCGACATTCCGAAGGGCACGCTGACCGTCATCACCGGCCTGTCCGGCTCCGGCAAGTCGTCCCTCGCCTTCGACACCATCTATGCCGAGGGCCAGCGCCGCTATGTCGAGAGCCTGTCGGCCTATGCCCGGCAGTTCTTGGAGCTGCAGCAGAAGCCGGATGTGGACAGCATCGAAGGCCTCTCCCCGGCCATTTCGATCGAGCAGAAGACCACCTCCCACAACCCCCGCTCCACCGTCGGCACGGTCACCGAGATTGCCGACTACATGCGCCTCCTCTGGGCGCGGGTGGGCGTGCCCTATTCGCCGGCCACCGGCCTGCCGATCGAGGCCCAGACCGTCTCCCAGATGGTTGACCGGGTCATGGCCCTGCCCGAAGGCAGCCGCCTCCTGATTCTGGCCCCCATCGCCCGCGGCAAGAAGGGCGAGTGGAAGAAGGAAATCGCGGAGCTCCAGCGCCGGGGCTTCGAGCGGGTGAAGGTAAACGGTACCCTCTATCGGATTGAGGAGGTGCCCGCCCTCGACAAGAAGAAGAAGCACGACATCGAGGCGGTGGTGGACCGCGTGGTGGTCCGTGAGGGCGCCGCCCAGCGCCTGGCCGATAGCTTTGAGACGGCCCTCGGCCTCTCGGACGGCGTCGTCTACCTGGAAGGTGCCGACAACGGGGAGCGGACGGTCTTCTCCTCCCGCTTCGCCTGCCCCGTCTCCGGCTTCACCATCGAGGAGATCGAGCCCCGGCTCTTCTCCTTCAACTCGCCCCAGGGCGCCTGCCCTGAATGCGACGGGCTCGGCACCGAAACCTTCTTCGACGCCGCTCTCGTGGTGCCGGATGACGAGAAGCCCCTCGGCGATGGCGCCATTGCCCCCTGGACCGGCGCGTCCTCCCCCTATTACGACCAGACCCTCGAGAGCCTGGCCCGCCACTACAAGGTCTCGATCAAGACCCGCTGGGCAGATCTGTCCAAACCCGTCCGAGAGGCCATCCTCCACGGCTCCGGGGAGGTCGTGACGCTCCGCTACAAGGACGGGCTGCGCGCCTATGAGGTGAAGAAGCCCTTCGAGGGGGTGATCCCAAACCTCCAGCGCCGGCTGCGCGAGACGGACAATCCCTGGGTCCGCGAGGACCTGATGCGCTACCAGTCCGATCGTCCCTGCCATGTCTGCGCCGGCGCCCGCCTCAAGCCCGAGGCCTTGGCCGTGAAGGTGGCCGGCCTCAACATCGCCGAATCCTCCAGCCTCTCCATCCGCAAGGCCATGGAGTGGTTCTCGGGCGTCTTCGATCAGCTTACTCCGCAGCGGCAGGAAATTGCCCGCCGCATCCTGCGGGAGATCAACGACCGCCTGCGCTTCCTCGTGGATGTGGGGCTGGACTACCTCTCCCTCGCCCGTGGCAGCGCCAGCCTTTCCGGCGGCGAGAGCCAGCGCATCCGTCTCGCCTCCCAGATCGGCAGCGGCCTGACGGGCGTGCTCTATGTGCTGGACGAACCCTCGATTGGCCTGCACCAGCGCGACAACGAGCGCCTGCTGGGCACGCTTCGCCGCCTGCGGGACATCGGCAATACCGTCATCGTCGTCGAGCATGACGAAGATGCCATCCGCGCCGCTGATTATCTCGTGGATATCGGCCCCGCCGCCGGCGCCGGGGGCGGCCGCATCATCGCCCATGGCACGCCGGAGGAGGTCGCCGCCCATCCGGACAGCATCACCGGCGCCTATATGTCCGGCCGCCGCTCCATCCCGGTGCCGGAGAAGCGGCGCGAGCCGGATCCGAAGCGCATGCTCCGGGTGGTGGGTGCCACCGGCAACAACCTGAAATCGGTCACGGCCTCCCTGCCGCTTGGCACCTTCACCTGCGTGACGGGTGTCTCCGGCGGCGGCAAGTCCACCTTGGTGATCGAGACCCTCTACAAGGCCGCCGCCCGCCGCCTGATGGGCGCCGGCACGGTGCCCGGCCCGCATGAGCGGCTCGAAGGGCTGGAGCATCTCGACAAGATCATCGACATCGACCAGTCGCCGATCGGCCGCACCCCGCGCTCCAACCCCGCGACCTATACGGGGCTGTTCGCCCCGATCCGCGATTGGTTCGCCGAGCTGCCGGACAGCCGGGCGCGTGGCTACAAGGCTGGCCGCTTCTCCTTCAACGTAAAGGGCGGCCGCTGCGAGGCCTGTCAGGGCGACGGCCTCATCAAGATCGAGATGCACTTCCTGCCGGACGTCTACGTCACCTGCGACACCTGCAAGGGCAAGCGCTACAACCGCGAGACGCTGGAGGTGAAGTTCCGGGGCAAGTCCATCTCCGACGTGCTGGAGATGACGGTCGACGAAGGGCTGGAGTTCTTCTCCGCCGTGCCCTCCATCCGCGAGAAGCTGAAGGTCCTGACCGAGGTTGGCCTCGGCTACATCCATCTCGGCCAGCAGGCCACCACCCTCTCGGGCGGCGAGGCGCAGCGCATCAAGCTCTCCAAGGAGCTGGCCCGCCGCGCCACCGGCCGCACCCTCTATATCCTCGACGAGCCGACCACCGGCCTGCATTTCGAAGATGTGCGCAAGCTGCTGGAGGTGCTGCATGCCCTGGTCGCCCAGGGCAATACGGTGGTGGTGATCGAGCACAACCTCGAGGTCATCAAGACCGCCGACTGGCTGCTCGACATGGGCCCTGAGGGCGGCGACGGTGGCGGGCGCATCGTCGCGGAGGGCACGCCGGAACAGGTGGCCGCCAGCGCGGAGAGCCATACCGGGCGCTTCCTGGCACCGCTCCTGGCCGGTCGCCCTGTTGCGGCGCCGGCTCCGGCGAAGCGCCGCAAGCGGGCCTGAGGAGGGCGGGCCCGGGGCGGGTGGTCAGACCTGCCCGCGCCAGCCGGCCCAGGCCACCGCCGCCCGGTCCCCAACCCCGCGCTGCCACTGGGGGGCACCTGGCTGCCAGTCGTTTCGCAGGACGCGCTGCAGGTCCCTCCTGGCGAGGACCGCAGGCAGGGCCGCGGCCACAGCGGGCTTCGGCAGCGCCGCCAGCTTCCGTCTCCCGGCTTCCAGGAGGGACAGGCCCTGGCGCGCCAGTTCGCGCCCGGCCTCTGCCGCATTGCCTCCCTGCGGCAGCGGGTCCCGCCCTTGCGCTGCCAGGACGGTAAGGCTCCGGAGGGTTCCCGCCACGCCATAGGCGGTCCCGATCTGCCGCAACCCTTCCATCGCCCCCTCGGGCGCGCCCAGCACCCGGCCCGTCTCCGCCGCCATCGTACCGGCGGTGCCGCGCAGCCGAGCCAGCAGGGCCGGGGTATCCTCCCCTGTCTCCTCGGCTTCCCGGGCCTCGATCATCGCGAGCAAAGCAGCCGGATCGAGACGCCCCGCCTGGATCTCGGCGGCCAGCGGCTCCGCCACCTCATGCCGCCGGGCCTGTGCGCCCGTGCTGGCCTCCTCCACGGCATCCCGCCACCATTGCAGCCGGATCAGCACCATCATCGGCTCCCGACGCGCCGCCTCCCGCGCGCGCGCCAGCTCATTGTTGAAGGCAATGAGGGTGAACACCGTCTCGCGGGCACCGGGTGGCGCGAACAAGGCACAGAGGAAGCGGTCCGGGTCGTGCCGCCGGGCCAGTTCGGCCACGGGGGAAAGGGCGGGCTTGGCGTCCATGTCCGCCCCTTGGACCGCCCCGCCCGGGCTGGCAAGCACCCACTCTCGCGCCGGAGTGACGCCCGCTGCCCTTGGCCCGGGCCGCTACAAGCGCGACATTGCGGCCCGAATCACCTGCCAAGGAGACGCCTCATGGCCTTCAGCCTTCCCCCCCTGCCCTATGATGCCGGAGCCCTCGCCGCCCGCGGCATGCAGCAGGAGACGCTGGAGCTGCACCACGGCAAGCACCACCAGGCCTATGTCACGGCGCTGAACGGCCTGATCGAGAGCAAGGGGCTCCAGGGCAAGACGCTGGAGCAGATCGTCACCGAGGCCGGCAAGGCCGGGGCCGATGGCCTGCCCGTGCTGAACCAAGCCGGCCAGCACTGGAACCACCTGCTCTTTTGGCAGGTGATGTCGCCGAATGGCGGCGGCGAGAAGATCCCGGGCGCGCTCGCCTCCAAGATCGACAGCGATCTCGGTGGGCTCCAGAAGTTCAAGGACGACTTCAAGGCCGCAGGCGTCGGCCAGTTCGGCTCCGGATGGGCCTGGCTGGTCCAGGATTCCTCCGGGAAGCTGAAGATCACCAAGACCCCGAATGGCTCCAACCCGCTCGCCACCGGAGAGGGCACGCCCATCCTCGGCGTCGACGTGTGGGAGCACTCCTACTACCTGGACTTCCGCAACCGCCGCCCGGACTACCTGACCAACTTCCTGGAGAAGCTGGTGAACTGGGAGTTCGTGGCCTCCCTGCTCGACAAGGGCATGACCTCCGGCCAGTCCGCCTGAATCAGCCGGCCTGAACGAGAAAGGGCCGCCCTCGCGGCGGCCCCTTCAAGCATGAAGGGCGCCGCGGGTTCTCCCACGGCGCCCTTCGCATGTTCGGCAGCTGGCGATCAGCTCTTGGCGGCCGCGTCGTTCGCGGCGGTCGGGCGGATCACGCTGGCAATCGTTCCGCGCACGACAGTCACGCGCACATTCGGGGCGATCTCAGCCTCGATCTCGTCGGAACCTTCCTTCACCTTGGTGATGCTGGCCACCAGACCCCCGGCGGTGACCACGCGGTCGCCGCGCTTCAGCTGCATGAGCATCTCGCGATGCTCCTTCGCCTTCCGCTGCTGCGGGCGGATCAGGATGAAATAGAACACGACGAAAATGAGGATGAGCGGGGCGAACTGCATAATCATGCCGGTCGCGCCGCCGGCGGCTGCGTCCTGGGCGTAGGCCGGGGAGATGAACATGGGGCTGGGCTTCCGTCCGGGCGTTGTGGGTGCGAAGAGGGGCGGAAACTAGCTGTCCACCCCCTCGCGTCAAGCCGAGCCGGAACGTCACCCATGAACGAAGCCCTGCTGACCCGTATCGCCGAGGCGCTGGAGCGCATCGCGCCGGCCCCGCATGCCCTGCCCCGGCTGGACGGTGCCGACGCCTTTATCTGGCACCCGACGCCCCTGCCCCGCCTCGTGCCCGTTCGCCGCGTCTCCGCTGTCGAGATCGGGTTGCTCCAGGGTGTCGAGCAGCAGAAGGGCCTTCTGCTGGAGAATACACTCCGTTTCGCCCGCGGCCTGCCTGCCAACAACGCCATGCTCTGGGGCGCGCGCGGGATGGGCAAGTCTTCTCTGGTCAAGGCCGCGCATGCCCGGGCCAATGCCGAGATCCCCGGCAGCCTCGCCCTGATCGAGATCGCGCGGGAAGACATCACCACGCTTCCCGAGCTGCTGGAGATCCTTCGCGAGCAGCCCCGCCGTGTGCTGGTCTTCTGCGACGACCTTTCCTTCGAGCGCGAGGATGCCGATTACAAGGCGCTGAAGTCGGTGCTGGACGGCGGCATCGCCGGGCGCCCGCCGAATGTCGTGTTCTACGCCACCTCTAACCGCCGCCACCTGATGCCGCGGGACATGATCGAGAACGAGCAGCAGCGCGCCATCCATGCCAGCGAGTCCGTCGAGGAGAAGGTCTCGCTCTCCGACCGTTTTGGCCTGTGGATCGGCTTCCACAACTGCGACCAGCCTACCTATTTCGCCATGGTCGAGGGCTATGCGAAGGCGCTCGGCCTTCCAGTGGAGCGGGATGTCCTCCTCGCGCGCGCCAAGGAATGGACCATCACCCGCGGCTCCCGCTCCGGCCGCGTGGCCTGGCAGTTCGCGCTGGACATGGCCGGTGAGCTGGGCGTGAAGGTCGCGGCTTGAGCTTCAGCCTGCCAAGGAGACTGGGTGCGCGCCGCGGTGCCGACGGACGCTTCCTGAATCCGGATGGCAGCGTCGCCGGGCATCCGCTCGGGCAGGTGTGGCAGATGATCCGGGAGGGCCAGGGCACCCCCTGGCCCCGCCGGCTCAAGAATCCGTACCAGACGCCGCCTGCCGAACCTCCGCCGGGTCATGCCGCCGTCACCTTCATCGGCCATGCGACCTTCCTGATCCGCATCGCGGGCGGGCCAACCCTGCTGACCGATCCCATCTGGAGTGAGCGCTGCAGCCCACTCCCCTTCCTCGGACCCCGCCGCGCCCGGGCGCCGGGGCTCGCGCTGGAAGCCCTGCCGCCTCTCGATGCCGTTCTGCTCACCCATAATCACTACGACCACATGGACATCTCGACGCTGCGCCGCCTGAAATCGCCGCGTATCGTCACCGGCTTGGGCAACGCCGCTATCCTGGCCCGCAATGGGCTGCGCGGCGCCGAGGAACTGGACTGGTGGGGCGAAACCACCGTCGGCGGCGCCACCATCACCTATCTTCCCGCCCGCCACTTCTCGGCCCGCGGTGTCGGGGACCGCGGACGCTCCCTCTGGGGCGGCTTCGCCATCGGCACGCCGGCGGGCGCCATCCTCTTTGCGGGCGATACGGCCCATGGCGGGCACCTGGCGGAGATTGGCCGTGAACTCGGCCCCTTCGCCATCGGCCTGATCCCGATCGGCGCCTATGAGCCGCGATGGTTTATGCGCAGCGTCCACATGGGGCCGGAAGAGGCGGTGCAGGCGCGGTCCGAGGCGCGCGTGCAAACGGCCATCGCCATGCATTTCGGCACCTTCAAGCTCACTCAGGAAGGAATCGACGAGCCGGCCCGCGCATTGGCTGTTGCCCGCGCCGAGGCCGGGCTGGCGGAAGACTGCTTCATTGTCCCGCGTTTCGGGCAGACCTTGATCCTGCCCCTGCAGGGGGAATCGCCATAGGGCGGAACGCATGCCGGTGATCGGAAGACCAGCTATCGAATCGCCGCCTTGAGCAGATCGAACATCCGGTTCCAATCTTGCTGAAGCTCCTGGCCGATCTCGGTCGGCATCCCCTCCTTGGTGAGGGAGAGTTCCGAGCCCGTTCCGCTCGGCGCGATCTCAACGACCAGCCTTTCACTGGACGGTCCCTGGACCGGCACGCCGAAGGTCATGACGAGGCGCCGCGGCCGATCCAGCTCCAGGAACTCCCCGAAGGCTTCGAGCCGGTCACCGGTGAGGCGGTACACACCACCAACCCCCGCATCCATCTCAAGCGCCGAAATTTTGCCGATGAGCACGGTCAGCAGCCACTGCCGCGCCAGCGCCGGATCCGTCCAGGCATCGAAGACACGCTCGGGCGGTGCCGCGAAGCGCCGCTGCATGTAGGCGCCGTCGGTGCTCGGATCGACGGACATGCGAGGGCCCCTCTGGGCTGGAGCGAGCCGACCCCCGCCCCCTGGCCTAGCGCGCGGTCCCGAAGATCCGCTGCTCCACCTTGTCGCCGACGCGAATGTTGAGCCGCTCCGCCGTTCCGGCCGCCAACTCCAGCGTGGCTCGCACGGGCCCGTTGGAACTGATGGCGGCGAGGCTGCGCGGCACCGTCCGCTCCGCGATCCGCAGCACCACGCCGGACTGCGTGATGAACAGCATGTCCAGCGAAGTGATGGTGTTGCGCATCCACATGCTGCTCTCGCGGGGCTGGCCCCAGTCGAACAGCATCCCCTCATTCGGCCCGACCGAGGGGCGGAACATCAGCCCCACCATCTGCTGCTGCGGATCGATCGCCATCTCCACCTGGAACTCGTGCCGCTTGCCGTCGCGGGTCACGATGGTCAGCGGCTCCGTCGGCAGCTTCGGCTGGGGACCATCCTGGGCCTGGGCAGGGGAGATCCCGGCAGCCGGCGCGAGCGCCAGCAGGCCGAGAAGGAGGCGTCGCCTCATCGTTGTGGCATTCCCTCGGGGATGATGGTTTTGACGAGGGAGGCGTCGAGGGCCTCGTAGTCGTGGTAGCCGATGGTTTCGTAGAGCTGGGCGCGGGTTTGCATGCGCTCGACCATGCCCTGGGTGCCGCCGTCCCGCTGGATGGCGGCGTAGAGCTCCTCCATGGCGCGGTTGGCCACCCGGAGCGCCGAGACCGGCCAGATCACCATGGCATAGCCCATCGCCTCGAACTCCTGGTCCGTGAAGAAGGGCGTGCGGCCGAACTCGGTCATGTTGGCCAGCAGCTTCACGCCGGGCATGCGCCGGGCGAATTCGCGGAACATCTCGGCCGTGGTCAGGGCTTCCGGGAAGATCGCGTCCGCCCCGGCCTCGAGATAGAGCCTCGCCCGCGCCACTGCCCCGTCCATGCCCTCGCTCGCCGCCGCATCGGTGCGGGCGATGAGGGTGAGGTGGCGCCGCGCCTTGCGGGCGGCGGCCACCTTGGCGGCCATGTCATGTGGGTCGGCCAGCTTCTTGTCGTTCAGATGCCCGCATTTCTTGGGCAGCAACTGGTCCTCCAGATGCACCGCCCCCGCGCCGGCCTCCTCGAAGGCGCGGACCATGTGCATGACATTCAGCGCCTCGCCATAGCCGGTGTCGCCATCCACCAGCACCGGCAGGCCAGAGGCGCGCGCCACCTGGCGAATGTGCCAGCACACATCATCGACCGTGATCATGCCGAGATCGGGCAGGCCCATGCCGGCCGACATGGCCGCGCCTGACATGTAGAGCGCCTCGAACCCCGCCCGCCTGGCCAGCAGCGCCGCCATGCCCGTCTGCGCCCCCGGCAGCCGCAGAATGCCCGGCCGCTCCAGCAGCGCGCGAAGCCGCACCCCAGCCGGCGCCTCCGGCAGGTCCTCTCCAATCACATAGGGCATGCATACCTCCCGGAATGTCCTCGCGGGGCGCGCGGGGCGGCCATGGCCGCGCCGACAGGCGGCGCCGTCACCCGAGGCAAAACGCTACCACCCGCGCCCACCAGCGGCCAGACGCGCCCGGCCGACGACGGCTGCGGGCGTGGGTGCCCTTCCCCCGGGCGCGCCCTGCGCCTAGTTTGCGGCGCAAGCGAACACCGCCAAGGAGCAGAACGGATGGACATGACGGGGAGCCGCCGCATCGAGGCGCCGCGCGAGCGGGTCTGGGAGGCGTTGAATGACCCCGCCGTGCTCCAGGCCTCGATCCCCGGCTGCGAGTCCGTGGAGCGCACCGGTCCGGACAGCTTCGCCGCCAAGGTCAGCGTCCGCATCGGCCCCATGTCCGCCAAGTTCGGCGGCAAGGTCACGCTGTCCAACATCAACCCGCCGGCCGGCTACACCATCACGGGCGAAGGCCAGGGTGGCGCCATGGGCTTCGCCCGCGGCGGCGCCGATGTCGCCCTGGTGGAGGAAGGCCCTTCCACCACCACCCTCAACTACAATGTGAAGGCGCAGGTGGGCGGGAAGATGGCCCAGCTCGGCGCAAGGCTGGTCGACAGCACCGCCCGCCAGATGGCGGACCAGTTCTTCGACCGCTTCGCCGCCCAACTCGCCCCGGCACCCGGAACCGACACAATGGCCGCCACTGACACCATGACCGTCCCGCCCACCCCGACGAAGCAGTCGGCGATGCAGGGCCGCACCGCCCCTCCCGCGGCAAGCGGTGGACTGGGCGCCATGCTGGCCGCCATCCCGCGCGAGCCCTATGGCCTGCCCATCAACCTGTGGATCGGCGGCGTCCTGATGCTCGGCGTCCTGGGACTCCTCTTCGTCATTGGCTGATCTCCGCCCACATTCGGCCGCCCTGCCGCCGGACGTTGCCGCCACCCAGGCACTGCTCGAGGCAGGCGGCTATGTCGCGGACAGGGCGCTCGCCACCACGGTGCACCTGGCGCTCGCCATGGGCCGCCCGATCCTGCTGGAGGGCGAACCCGGCACCGGCAAGACCGAGATCGCGAAAGTGCTGGCCGCCCAGCTGCCGCGCCGGCTGGTGCGGCTGCAGTGCCATGACGGCATGGACCTTTCCTCCGCCGCCTATGAGTGGAACCATGCCCGCCAGCTCATGGCGATCCGGCTGGCCGAGACCGCCGGCCAAGCGGACCGCGGCGCGCTGGAACGTGGGCTCTACGACCGCCGCTTCCTGGAGGCCCGTCCCCTCCTCCAGGCCATCGAGGGCAGCCCCGCCCTCCTGCTGATCGACGAGCTCGACCGCGCGGATGAGCCCTTTGAGGCCTTCCTGCTGGAGATCCTGGCCGACTTCCAGATCACCGTGCCGGAGCTGGGCACCATCCGTGCGGAAACGCCCCCGGTGGTCATCATCACCTCCAACCGGACGCGGGAGGTGCATGACGCCATCCGCCGCCGCTGCCTTTACCACTGGGTCGATTACCCGAATGCGGCGCGGGAACGCGCCATCCTGGCCCGGCGGGCACCGGAGGTTTCGGCGGCCCTCTCGGCCCAGGTGGTGGCCTTCACCCAGGGGCTGCGCGGCGGCGACGCCTTCTTCAAGCCGCCTGGCGTGGCCGAGACGATCGACTGGGCCCGCGCGCTGACTGCGCTCGACCGGCGCGAACTCGAGCCCGCCTCGGCCGAGGCCACGCTGGGCGTGCTGCTGAAATACCAGGATGACATCGCGAAGCTGCGCGGCGCGGAGTTGGCTCGCCGCGTGGAGGAGGCGCGCGAGGCGGCGCCGTGAGGCGCTTTCGCCCGTGAGCGCCCTTGCGCCCAATCTCCTCGCCTTCGGGCGGATGCTGCGACGCGCCGGCCTGCCGGTTGGCCCCACCGAGAGCCTGGCCGCCGCCGAGGCGCTGGGGCATGTGCCGGTCGGAGACCGGGAGGCCTTCCGGGCTGCCCTCCGCGCAACGATGATCCGCCGCCGCGAGCACTTCGAGGTCTTCGACGCGGCTTTCGACCTCTTCTGGCGTAACCCCGACGCGCCGGTCCGCGCGCCCGGCGCGGATGACCCGCCGCCCGAGCGCGTGCCGCCGGCCGCCCGCCGCGCATCCGAGGCCATGCCCGGCGGCGGCCCGCCCAGGCCCCCGGCCGGCGAGCCGGAACGCCGCGAGGATTCGGCGCTGACCGTCAGCGACGCCGAACGGCTGAACCGCTTGGATTTCGAGTCCATGACGGCAGAGGAGATGGAGGAGGCCAAGCGCGCCATCCGCCGCCTGACCCTGCCCTTGGCCGAACACCCGATCCGCCGCTTCCGCCCGGATCCCAGCGGGCCGCGCGTCGATCTCCGCGCAACCATCCGGGCCTCGATGCGGCTGGGGGGCGAGATCGCCACCATCTCCCGCCGCCGTCGCGTCACACGGCCGCCGCCGCTGGTGCTTCTCTGCGACGTTTCGGGAAGCATGGCGCGCTACGCGCAGATCCTGCTGCATTTCCTTCATGCGGTGGAGAACAACCGGGACCGGGTGCACAGCTTCGTCTTCGGCACGCGCCTGACCAACGTCACCCGCGCACTGCGCCATCGCGACCCGGAGGTCGCCTTCCAGGCTGTCGGCCATATCCTGCCGGACTGGTCCGGCGGCACCCGCATCGGCGAATCGCTGGACCGGTTCAACCGCCTCTGGGCGCGGCGGGTGCTGGGTCAGGGCGCGGTCGTGCTGCTCATCACGGACGGGCTGGACCGGGGCGGCGCCGAGGGGCTTTCCGAGGCCGCCGAGCGCCTTTCCCATTCCTGCCGGCGGTTGATCTGGCTCAACCCGTTGCTCCGCTTCGCCGGCTTCCAGCCCCGCGCTGCGGGTATACGTGCCCTGCTACCGCATGTTCATGAGCACCGGCAGGTCCATAATCTGGATAGCCTGCGTGCGCTGGTCGCGACGCTTTCGGCGGATGCGTCCGCGGTCGGGCGAAATCAGGGGAGGCCTGCATGAGCGGCACCGAGGACATCCTGGGGACCGCCCGCGCCTGGCGCGCGGCGGGAGAGCGCGTGGCCCTGGCCACAGTGGTTGAGACCTGGGGCTCCTCGCCCCGCCCCGCCGGTTCACGGCTTGCCGTCACCGCCACCGGGCGGCTGGCTGGCTCGGTTTCCGGCGGCTGCATCGAAGGCGCGGTGGCCGACGTGGCGAAGCAGGTGATGGAGAGCGGCACGCCGCAGTTGCTGGACTTCGGCATCACTGACGAGCGCGCCTGGGAGGTCGGGCTGGCCTGCGGTGGCAAGCTGAAGGTCTTCGTGGAACCCTTGGCGTGACCCCGGAACTACTCGAGACGCTCCAGGCCGCCCGGGCGGCACGGCGTCCGGTGGCGCTGCTGACCCGCATGCCGGATGGCGCCCAGCGCCTCCATCCCGACGAGACCCTGTCCCCCGCCCTGGCCCAAGCGGCCGAGGCCGCCCTGCGTGACGACCGCGCGGGGCCGGTGACGCTGGAGGGCGAGAGCTGGTTCATCCACCCGCAGACCCCGCCGCCGCGGCTGATCGTGGTCGGCGCCGTGCATGTGGCCCAGGCCCTGGTTCCCATGGCGGCCTCGGTGGGCCTTGCGGTGACCATCGTGGACCCGCGCCGCGCCTTCGCCACCGAGGAGCGTTTCGCCGCCGACGCCACCCTCGTCACGGAATGGCCGGACGACGCGCTGGCGGCATTGAAGCCCGACTCGCGCACCGCCATCGTCACCCTCACCCATGACCCGAAGCTGGACGATCCGGCACTCGACGCCGCGCTGCGGTCGGACGCCTTCTATATCGGCGCCCTCGGCAGCCGCCGGACCCATGCCAAGCGCGTGGACCGGCTCACCGAGGCAGGGCACGGGCCGGATGCCATCGCCCGCATCCAGGCGCCGGTCGGGCTCGATATCGGGGCCGTCACGGCGCCGGAGATCGCGCTTTCGATCATCGCGCAGGTGGTCGCCGCCCGGCGGGGCAAGCTGCACGGGGGACGGCCCGCATGATCTTCGGCCCTACCCCCATCAACGAGGCGCGCGGCGCCATCCTTGCCCATACGCTGCGCCTGCCGGATCGCGTGCTGAAGAAGGGCACCGTGCTGGATGCCGCAGCCCTCGATGCGCTGCGCGCGGCGCGGCATACGGAGGTGATCGCCGCCCGGCTGGAATCCGGCGACGTGCCGGAGGACGAGGCCGCCGACCGCATGGCCAATGCCATGCTCCGCCCGCTCATCGCCCGCAGCCGCGCCGCGACCGGCCGCGTCAACCTGACAGCCGAGACCCAGGGCCTGCTGCGGGTGGACGCGGCGCTCATCGATCGGCTGAACGCGCTGGACGAAAGCCTCACCCTCGCGACGCTGGCGGATTTCAGCGTGGTGCAGCCGAAGGACATGCTCGCGACGCTGAAGGTCATCCCCTTCGCCGTGCCCGCCAGCGCCCTGCAGGTGGCCGAGGCCATGCTGCGCGGGGCCCCTGCCCTCACCCTGCATCCCTTCCGCCCGCTGCGCGTCGGCTTGGTGGCGAGCGAGCTGCCGGGCCAGAAGGACAAGGTGATCGAGAGCGGCGCCGAGGCCACCCGCACCCGGATCGAGGCGCTGGGCGGCACCATGCTGCCCGCCGAGCGGTGCACGCATGAGACCGCCGCCATCGCCGACGCCCTCTCCCGTCTGCGTAAGGCCGGGGCCGAGATGCTCCTGGTGATGGGCGCTTCCGCAGTGGTGGACCGGCGTGACGTGGCCCCGGCCGCCATCATCCGCGCAGGCGGGGTGATCGAGCATTTCGGCATGCCGGTGGATCCGGGGAACCTGCTTTGCCTCGGCCGCATCGGGGAAATTCCGGCCATGGTCCTGCCCGGCTGCGCCCGCAGTCCGAAGGTGAACGGCTTCGACTGGGTGCTGGAACGTGCCTTCGCCGGTGTTCCCGTGACGCCGAAATCCGTCATGCGGATGGGAGTTGGCGGGCTGCTGAAGGAGATCGAGACCCGCCCGCTGCCCCGCGGCGATGCCCCCCGCACCGCCCCTTCAGTCGCGCCGCGCCGCCCTCGCAAGGTGGCCGCGCTGGTGATGGCCGCCGGCCGGTCCCGCCGCATGGCGCCGCTGAACAAGCTGATGGTCGCCGACAAGGCCGGCCAGGCCATGATCACCCGCGTGGTGGACAATGCCCTGGCCAGCCGCGCCCGGCCGGTACTGGTGGTCACCGGTCATGAGCGGGACCGGGTGGAGGAGGCGCTGGCCGGCCGGCCCGTGCTGACGACCCATGCGGATACTTATGCCGAAGGCCTCTCCGCCTCCCTCAAGGCGGGAATTGCCGCCCTGCCCCCGGATGTGGAGGGCGTGCTGGTGCTGCTCGGCGACATGCCGCTGGTCAGCCCGGCCATGCTGGACCGCATCCTGGCCGCCTTCGACCCGGAGGAGGGTCGCGCGATCATCCAGCCCACCTTCCGGGGCAAGCAGGGCAATCCCGTGCTTTGGGGCCGCGAGTTCTTCGAGGAGATCCTCGCCATAACCGGCGATGTCGGCGCCCGATATCTCACCGGTCGCCACGGCGACCGGCTGTTCAACGTGGAAATGGCCGATGACGGCGTGCTGCGGGACTTCGACACGGCTGAGACGCTGAAGGGACTGTAGGGCCCCTTCGCTCAGCCGAGCAGGGCCTCCACCCAGGCGGCATGGGCAAGCAATGCTGCGTCGCCGCCCACCCGGCCGACGAGTTGGACGCCGAGCGGCATCCCGTTCGGCCCGATCCCGGCCGGGATGGTGATGCAGGGCGCGTGAAGCGCGGTCCAGAGGAGGTTGGCAACGGGATTCCCCGTCGAATCCAGCCCGAGCGGCGCCTCGCCTGGGGCACTGGCGGTCAGGATCAGGTCGTACTCCCCCATGAGGTCCGCGAAGGCATGGCGGCCGGTGGCCAGCGTCTCGCGCGCGGCAGGAAGGGCCTCGGGCGCAAGGGCTCCGGCCCAGTCCATCGCCTCCCGCAACACCGCGGAGAGCTGGTCCGGTGCCGCCGCCAATTCCCAGGCGAGCGCGTGGCGGGTCTCGCCCTGCATCACCACCGGATGCGCCGCGGCCGCGGCAGCGAGCGCCTCCGGTAGGCTAGGCGAGGAGACCCGCGCCCCCGCCTGTGACAGGACCGCCGCCACCCGCTCCAGCAGCGCCCGGGTTTCGTGCGCCAGCGCTGCCTCGTCATGGCCGGGAATCAGCGCGACGCTCGGCGCCGAGGGGCGGACGCCCGCCACCGGCGTCCAGTCAAGCCCGGCGCAGGCGCCGGCCAGCAGGGCACAGCCGGCCACGTCGCGCGCCATGGTGCCGATCGTGTCCAGCGTCTCGCTCATCAGCTTCATGCCGCCCCGATGAATCATTCCGTAGCTCGGCTTGAAGCCGGTGACCCCGCAGAAGGCGGCGGGCCGGATCACCGAGCCGCCCGTCTGGGTGCCCAGTGCGAGCGGGAAGAAGCCCGCCGCGACACCGGCCGCCGAGCCCTGCGAGGATCCGCCCGGTGTCCGCGCCGGATTATGCGGGTTGACCGTCGGCCCAGGCCTGCGCGTGGCGAATTCCGTCGTCACCGTCTTGCCGGCGACGATGCCGCCCGCCGCCCGCAGCAGTGCCACGCAGGCGGCGTCCGCCCTGGGGCGGTGCCCATCCCAGATCGGCGAGCCGTAGCCACTGGGCAGGTCCGCCGTGTCCAGCACGTCCTTCACCCCCACCGGCAGGCCGGCCAGAGGCGAGTCGGGCCGCGCCATCCGCGCGGCGCCGCGCCAGGCGTCCTGGTCCAGCGCGAAAAAGGCTTGGATCGCCCCCTCCCGCTCGGCCACGCGCTCCAGCAGCGCCTCGGTCAGCGCGAGGGGGGTGAGCCGCCCGGCCCGGAGGCGTTGCAGCAGGGTGGCGGCCGGGAGGTCGGAGGGCGTGCTCATCAGCGAAGCCGACGCGCCTGAGCGGCGCGGGTCAACCCCTGACCTTTCCGGCCGGCCGCACCACCTCTCGCGCACCATGCCCACCGCCTATGCAATCCCCTTCCCGCCGGAAGCCACGCCCGCTGTCGCGCCACGCGACCTCCTCTCGGCCTGGGACGCGGCGCGGGACGCTGCCACGGCCGCGTTGGAAGGTCCGCCGCGCGCCTTCCGCTTCGCCGGCGACCCGTCGCTCGACCTGGTTCTGGAGGACCGCGACGCCTGCTGCTGGGCGGAAGCGCTGGACCGCCGCATCGGCCTCGACCATGCCGAGGGCATGGCGACCCTCCTCCGCCTCCTCGCTCTGCTGGAGGTGATGGGGCGGGCGCCCTGGATGCGTGGCCTTTTCGACATCGGGCGCGAGGGGACGCTGCTCCACCCCGATCTTCTGCGCGCCGCCGCCACGCAGCCCCTGGACGCCGCGGCCCGGTTCGATGAAGAGGGCTTGCGGCACCGCCTCGCGCGGCCGAGCCTGACGCCCAGCAAGACCCCCGGAGCAACGCCCGCATGAAGTTCCAGCCCCTCGCGCTGCTCCCCGCGCTCGTGACGGTCGCCACCCTCGCCGCCTGCGCAGCCCCCCCGCCGGCCACTGGCGCGGATCGCGAGCGCGCAGCGGCCAGCGCCGCCTGCCGGACCGAGGCCGAGCGCGTGGTCCGCTACCGCGATCGCGGCCAGCTGATGCGGCAGGACGACTACAATGCCCGTGTCGGCACCACCTCCAATCTCGGGCCGCAAGTGATCACGGACCAGATCGCTCAGGTCTATGACCGCGACCGGATGGCGGCCGAATGCATGCGGGGAGCCTCGGGGCCCGAAACGCCGCGTGCCCCGGCCGCGCGCGCGCCGGCCGGAGGGCCGCCCGGGCGCTGAGGCGCCCTTGCCCAACCCCTTCGCCCGGATCGTCGCCGGCCCGCTCAGCCGGGCCATGGCCAGCCGCAACGCGCGGATATTCTTCGGTGCCAGCCTCGGCGCCTGGACCGGGCTCTGGATGCATCGCATCGGGGTCGCTTGGTTGGCCTGGGAGCTGACGCGCAGCGCCGCCTGGGTCGGGCTAATCGCCTTCGCCGATCTTGCACCGGCCGTTCTGGTCAGTCCGGTCGCGGGCGCAATCGCGGACCGTGTGGACCGCGTGCGGCTCACCATGGCCTCGCAGGGGGTCATCGCGATCGAGGCCATGACGGTCGCCGCCCTTGCCGCCACGGGCCATGTCTCCATCGGCCTGCTCTTCGCGCTCGAACTGGTGAGCGGCACCGCCGCCTGCTTCGCCCAGCCGGCGCGGCAGACCCTGATCCCCGCGCTGGTCGGGCGGGAGGACCTGCCGGCGGCCATTGCCGCCAACAGCCTGCTCTTCAACGTGGCGCGCTTCATTGGCCCGGGGCTGGCGGGCTTCGTCATCGCAGGATGGGGCGTGGCGCCGGCAATCTTCTGCAACGCCATCGGGCATGGCTTCGCAACCCTCTCCCTGCCCTGGCTGCGGCTGGACCCGGCCCAGCGGCGAGGCCACCCTGCCACCAACTCCCTTCTTGCCGAGACGCTGGAAGGCTTCGGCTATGCGATCCGCCATCCGGGCCTCGGGCCACTCTTCGCCTTCGCGGCGGTATCCTCCGTCCTGCTGCGCGGCGTGCAGGAGATCCTGCCGCCCTATGTCGAGCGCCTCTTCGGGCGCGGCGCGGAGTCCCTGGCCTTACTGACTGCGAGCTTCGCCGTGGGAGCGCTCATCGCCGGCGTGGCCGTCGCCTCGCGCGGGCGGCTGGCGGGCACCACACGGATCGTGGTGCTGGCGATTTCCTGTCAGGTCCTTGCCACCATGGGTTTCGTGGCCACCGGGCATTTCGGCTTCGCCCTGCTCTGCGGTGCCGCCATCGGCGCCAGCGCGTCGGCCCATGGCATTTCGGTGCAGATCCTGGCCCAGACCGCGGCGGCGCCGGCCATGCGCGGGCGGGTCATGTCGCTATGGGCCCTCGTCTCGCGCGCCTGTCCGGCGCTGGGCGCGCTGATGCTGGGCATGGCGGGGGAAGCCCTGGGGCTCCGTCTCCCGACCCTTGTGGCGACGATCCTCGCCCTTGGCGTCTTCGTCTGGGGCCTGACCCGGATGCGCCGGATCGCCCACGCCCTCGAAGGGTCTAAGGAGGAAAAGGCTTGATGCTCGACGCAGCACTGGTGGGGATGGGACGCTGGGGGCAGACCCTGGTGGACAGCGTTCAGGGCCGCAACGGCACCGGCATCCGCTTCGTGGCCGGGGCCACGCGCACGCCGGGCAGGGCGCGCGCCTGGGCCACGGAGAAAGGGCTGGACCTGCTGCCGGACCTGGATGCGGTCCTGGCCGACCCTCGGGTGAAGGCTGTGGTGCTGGCGACCCCGCACAAGCAGCATGCGGAGCAGGTGATCGCCGCCGCACGAGCGGGCAAGCATGTCTTCGTCGAGAAGCCTTTCACCCTCTCCAAGGCAAGCGCCGAGGCGGCGGTCGCGGCCTGCCGCGAGGCCGGGGTGGTGATGGCACTGGGCCATAACCGCCGCTTCCTGCCCGCCGTGCTCGAGATGAAGCGGCTCCTGGCCGAAGGAGTGCTGGGCACGCTGCTGCATGTCGAGGGCCAGATCAGCGGCGCCAATGCCGATAACTGGAAAGCCGGCATGTGGCGGGCCGACCCGCATGAGAGCCCGCTCGGCGGCATGGGCGCCATGGGCATCCACATGATTGACGCCATGATCAATCTTGCGGGCCCGATCGAGCGCGTGTCGGTCATCAGCCAGGCCCAGGTGTTGACCAATGGTCTGGACGACACCACTGCCATGCTCTGTCGCTTCCACGGCGGCCCGACAGGCCTGTTCGCCACCCTTGCTTCCGCGCCGCGCGTGTGGCGCCTGGCGTTGTTCGGCAGCCAGGGGCGGGTGGAGCAGCGCGATCTTGAGACGTTGGTCTTCCACCCGCGCCAGGGCGAGGGCTGGGAGCGCCGATTCGATTCGGCCGATATCGAGCGCGCCGAGCTGGAGGCCTTCGCCGCTGCGGTGGCCGGTGGCCCCGCCTATCCGCTGCCGCTGGAGGACGCCATCCATGGCGTCAGCGTCTTCGAGACCATGATCCACGCCAATGCCAGCGGCGGCCCCGCCTTGGTTCCCTGACGCCGGTTCGCTGGCCCGCGGCCGGCGCCGCGGGGCGGCGACTTGCCGCCCCCCCTCCCGGGGCCCTAGAAGCCCCGCGCCATTCCGGCCACGGAGCATCCATCCATGAGCGCGATCCTTCGCAAGGGCAGCAACCCCGTTCTGTCCAATTCCGTCGAGTATCACGGCTTCGTCTACCTGGCGGGTATCACCGCCGACGACCTTTCCCAGGACGTGTCCGGCCAGACCCAGCAGATCCTCGCCAAGATCGATGCCGCGCTCGAGGAGCACGGCACAGACAAGACGCGCCTGCTGCAGGCCCAGGTCTGGCTGAAGGACATCCGCGACCGCGACGCGCTGAACAAGCTGTGGGTGAGCTGGCTTCCGGCTGGCGGCGCGCCGGTGCGCGCCTGCGTGGAGGCCAATATGGCCGATCCGCGGCACCTGGTGGAAATCATGGTCACCGCCTGCCGCTGAGAGCCATGGAACGGCGCGGGGAATCCTGCGCCGTTCCTACTTTCAAGAAGTCCAACTTCCTCAGACTACTGTGGTTTACCTGCCGCAACACTGTGGCAACTCCTGCCGAAGCTCAGTTCGGTAGGAATTCGGTCCCGATCGCGACTTCGAGAGTAATCTACCTCAGGCGAATCACGTCCCATTGCCCACTGAAACACGGCGCCCGGTTGCCGAGGTTTCATGCTCCCCGGTAACACCGCCGTGACATCGCCAGCCAAGGCGAGACCGGCGAAGCCGGCGGGGGCTAACGGAATTTCGCTTGGGGGACTTCATGCGGGCAAAAAGCACTGCCGTTGCGATTTTCGTGGCTTGCGGGTTCGTCCTCACGCCGCAACTCAGCTCTACGGCGGATGCTTCCTCCCCTAACCGGGGTGGCGCCAAGCATGTTTCCGCGTCCCACTCCGCTCCGGCGGCACAGCAGCGACAGCCCCAGGCGCGCTCAGTTCGTGCCACCACCGGGGCGAAGGCTGCGATCCGTCGCGGGGTTTCCCGCGCACAGACGGCCGTGGACGTCTCCATCCCGCGCGGCAGCATTTCCTGCGTGCCCTATGCTCGCATGGTCACCGGTCTCCAGGTCACCGGCAATGGCGGCACCTGGTGGAACAACGCCGCAGGCATCTACCAGCGCGGCCATCGTCCCGAACCCGGCTCGGTCCTCGTCTTCCGCTCCTCCGGCGGCATGCGCATGGGGCACGTTGCCGTGGTGGAGCGCCAGGTGAGCGCCCGTGAGATCACCGTGCACCACGCGAACTGGGAAGGCCCGGGGATCCGCAAGGGCACAGTGACCCGCAACATCTCCGTGGTGGACGTGTCCGACGCCAACGACTGGACCGCGGTCCGCGTCCAGGTCGGCCATGACGCCGACACCTATGGCCGCACTTATCCGACCTACGGCTTCATCTTCAACCGCCCCGACGGCTTCCCGGCACAGCGCGGCCCCATCATGGTCCGCCATGGCGGCACGATGCAGGAAGTGGCCGAGGCCCCGGAGCAGGGCGGCCAGGCCCAGAGCCCGCACCAGCGCTTCATCAATACCTCGATCGGTGGCCTGGGCATCGAAGGCGGTCGCTGAGCCGCCGTCCTCCACCAGGGCAATGGTAAGAAGGGGCGGCGGACTATGGTCCGCCGCCCCTTCGCCGTTTCAGGGCCGGAAGCGGCCGTCCTTGGCTGGCATCGATTCGTCCCTAGGACGCGCTGCTTCCAACCGGCTCGTCCTTAGCCGTTTCCGGGAGCCAGTCGGCGGCCGTGGCGATCTCCACGCGGTTACGCCCATTCGCCTTGGCCCGGTAAAGCGCGATGTCGGCGGTCGCCGCCAACTGCTCCATGGTGCAATCCGGAACCGCCACCGCAACGCCGATGCTGATGCTCACCTCGAGCGCTCGGTCGCCCACGCGCATCGGTTCCTCGCAGACGGAAAGGCGCAGCCGCTCCGCCACCATCCCGGCATCGTCAGCCGGCTGCGGCGCCATGGCGACGACGAACTCCTCGCCCCCGAAGCGGGCCACCACATCCACCGCGCGCAAATGCAGGCGCAGCCGCTCGGCCACCTCCCGCAGCACGGCGTCGCCAAAGGCATGGCCGTAGGTGTCGTTGACCAACTTGAAGCGGTCCACATCGATCAGCAGCAGCGTTGCGCCCCCGGAGCGGAGCAGGCCTTCCAGGTGGCGCATGACATAGCGGCGGTTCCGCAGCCCGGTTAGGCTGTCCGTGACCGCCATCTCCAAGCTGCGCTGCAGGTCGGCGCGGAGCCGTTCCTGGTAGCGCTTGCGGCGGATCTGGTTTCGCGCACGCGCACGAAGCTCATTCGCGTCTACCGGGCGCAGAACATGGTCGTTCGCGCCGATGTCGAAGCCGCGCAGCACCTGGTTCCGCTGGTCCGCATCTGCCACGAGCAGGACCGGCACCTCCCGCATTGAGGATTGCGCGCGCATGCGGGAGGCCAGCCGCAGCCCCTCCCCGTCATCCAGCCAGAGGCTGAGCACGGCAAGGTCGAAATCCTCGTTCAGCAACTTGTCCCAGGCCATGTTCACATCCGTCGCCCGCGTCACCAGGATGCCGTCCTGGGCGAGGATATCGGACAGCGCCTGGGCCTCGGAATCATCCTCCGTCGCCAGCAGGGCACGGGCGCCCTCCACGCTCCTGGACGGATCGGGCATCGGCTCGAAGCCCAGGTCCCTCGCGGTTTCGGCGCGCAACCGGAAGGCGTCGAGCACCTGCTTCGTCCGTAGCAGGGCACGCAGCCGCGCGAAGAGGGTGGTGTGGTCCACGGGCTTGGAAAGGAAGTCGTCGGCCCCCGCCTCGAGCCCGCGCACCCGCTCCGTCTGGTCGACGAGGGCCGTGATCATCACCACCGGGATATGGGTGGTCTGCGGCGCCGCCTTCAGCAGGCGGCACACCTCGTAGCCATCCATACCCGGCATCATCACGTCCAACAGGATGACGTCGGGGGCCCAGGACTGTGCCAGCCGCAGCGCCTCGGCGCCGGAGCTTGCGAGGGCGACCTCGTAATACTCGGCGTTAAGACGGGCCTCGAGGAGCTTGAGGTTGGCGGCAATGTCGTCAACCACCAGGACACGCGCGGTCATGGATGGGTGGGACCTCTCCGGACGCGGATCGAAGCCCCTCCGTGAACGCGGAAGGTCGCCCGATAACTCCTTGAGCCCTCACGCATTGGCGGGATCGGCTGTGATCAAGGCTTTACGAATCCCGCCTTCCTGAATGGCCACGCTGCATAACGTGTTCCCGTGATGAGAGATACACAAGACATCTCCGTCCGGGACCGCAAGGGCATGAACTTCAGCGCCGGGTGAATTGCGTGGTGCCGAACAGGTTTTCCTTTTCCTTGTCGGACATCGGCCCCTGGCGCTGCCGCTCCGACAGGACGGCAAGGCCCCGCATTACCGCCGGCCGCGCCTCGATCACCTCGGTCCAGCGCCGGACCGAGGGGAATTCCGCGGGATCGATGCCGCGCCGCTCGGGGTTCCGCACCCAGGGGAAGGTTGCGATATCAGCGATGGAATAGTCGTCCCCTGCCAGCCAGGTCGCGCCGGAGAGGCGCTTTTCCAGCACGCCATAGAGCCGCCGGACCTCCTTGGTGTAGCGCTCGATGGCGTAGGGGATCTTCTCCGGCGCATAGTTGGCGAAGTGGTTCCACTGGCCGAACATCGGGCCGACGCCCCCCATCTGGAACATCAGCCACTGCAGGCAGATGGCGCGCGCAGCCGGGTTGGCCGGGATGAGGCGGCCGGTCTTCTCCGCCAGATGAATAAGGATGGCGCCGGACTCGAAGAGCGGCAACGGCGCCCCCCCAGGTCCGTCCGGATCGACGATGGCAGGGATGCGGTGGTTTGGCGTGATGGCCAGGAATTCGGGCCGGAACTGGTCCCCGGCGCCTATGTCCACCGGCACAACGCGATAGGGAAGCTCAAGCTCCTCCAGGGCAATATGGACCTTGTGCCCGTTTGGAGTGGGCCAGCTCCAGAGCTCGATCGTCATGTCCGGGGACTCCGCTCGTTCCGGGCGGAACTTCCGGCGTCGCCGGGGCGGCGGCAAGCCCGCCCCTGCGTCACGATTCCTGGCGTCGCGATTCCCGCCCTGGATTTAGGCATTGCCCGAGAGGTAGTCCATGGCGGCCGCCACCCCGCCCCCCTCATGCGGGACGCCTGCAACGCGGAGCCCCATCTCCACCCCGCCGAGCGTGCCGAGCAGCGACAGGTCGTTGAAGGCGCCGAGATGGCCGATGCGGAAGACGCGGTCGTTCAGCCGGCCCAGCCCGTTGCCCAGGGACATGTCGAAGCGCTCGAGGATGGTCGCGCGGAGGGCATTGGCGGAATGGCCTTCCGGCAGGCGCACCGCGGTCAGCGCCGAGGAGAAGTGCCGCGGCTCGGCGCATTGCACCTCCAGCCCCCAGCTGCGCACGGCTCGGCGGGTTGCCTCCGCGTGGCGGTCGTGCCGCGCGAAGACATTGGGGAGGCCTTCCTCGGCCAGCATGTCGAGCGCGGTGTCCAACGCGTAGAGCATGTTGGTGGCCGGGGTATAGGGGAAGTATCCAGTGGCGTTGGAGGCCAGCATCGGCTTCCAATCCCAGAAGCTCCGCGGCAGCCTAGCCGTCTCGCTAGCCTTCAGAGCCTTTTCCGACACCGCATTGAAGGAGAGGCCGGGGGGAAGCATCAGCCCCTTCTGGCTGCCCGAGATGGTGACATCCACGCCCCAATCGTCGTGCCGGTACTCGATGGAGCCGAGCGAGGAGATGGTGTCCACCAGCAGCAGCGCCGGGTGTCCAGCGGCGTCCATGGCCTTCCGCACTTCGTCGATACGCGACGTGCAGCCCGTGCTCGTCTCGTTATGGACGACGCAGACGGCCTTGATCTCATGCCCCTTGTCGGCGCGCAGCGCCGCTTCAATCGCGGGCACGTCGGCGGCTTGGCGCCAGTCGGTCTCCAGCAGGCGGGGCTTCAGGCTCAGCCGCTCCGCCATCTCCCGCCAGAGATGCGCGAACCAGCCCGTCTCGCACATCAGCACCGTGTCGCCGGGCGACAGCGTGTTCACCAGCGCCGCCTCCCATGCGCCGGTGCCCGAGGCTGGAAAGATGATCACCGGGCCGCTGGTGCCGAAGACCGGCTTCAGCTTCTCCAGAACCCGCTTCCCAAGCACGCCGAAATCCGGGCCCCGATGATCCATGGTGGGGTTGTCGAGGGCGCGAAGGACGCGGTCCGGCACATTGGTCGGCCCGGGGATCTGCAGGAAATGCCGGCCGTTCTCGGGCCGAGAGGTGAAATAGGCCATGGGCGTCCTCCGCTCTGGCCAGCGGGTCTAGCGCCCTCCCCCATGCTGCGCCAATGAGTTCGGCGCGTTCGATTGATGAGGATTATGGATGCGACGGCCCGGGCCCCCTCGGCTAGCTTGCGCATCCCAGGAGACGCCCGAATGAATGCCATCACCCGGTCGCGCATCACCCCCGGCGACAGCCGCCTCTCTGCCCGCCTGAAGCGGGAAACCCAGGGCGATGTCCTGTTCGGCGCCGGGGACCGTGGCCGCTACGCCACGGATGCCAGCATCTACCAGGTGGAACCGGTCGGCGTGCTCGTCCCCCGCACGGTGGAGGATGTAGCCGCCGCGATGGCCATATGCCGGGAAGAAGGCATTCCCGTCCTGCCGCGCGGCGCCGGCACCAGCCAGTGCGGCCAGACGGTAAACCGCGCGCTGGTGATGGATTGCAGCCGGTACCTGCGGAACGTCGTCTCGGTGGACAAGGCCGCCATGCGCGCCACGGTGCAGCCCGGAATTGCTTTGGGCGCGCTTAACGATGCGCTGAAGAAGGACGGGCTGTTCTTTCCGGTCGACCCTTCAACCTGGGCCCGTTGCACCATCGGCGGCATGGCGGCGAACAACTCCTGTGGTTCGAAGTCCATCCGCTACGGGTTGATGGCCGACAACGTGCTCTCGATCGACGCCCTTCTGCCGGGTGGCGAGCGCTTCACCTTCAGCGACCTGCCGGAGAACCTCGGCGAAGGCGTGCCGGCGACGGTGGCGGAGTTGGTCAACCGCCTGCGCGCACTCGGCGCCGCCGAGGCGGCCGAGATTGCCGCGCGCTTCCCCAAGGTGCTGCGCCGGGTGGGCGGCTACGACTTGGAATCCCTCACACCGGAAGGCCGCGCCGCCGGCCGCGGCAACCTCGCGCGCATCCTGGTGGGCAGTGAGGGAACCCTCGCCTTCTCGGCAGGGCTGGACCTGAAGCTCTGGCCCATCAAGCCGCGCAAGGTGCTCGGCATCTGCCAGTTCCCGAGCTTCCGCCGGGCGATGGAGGCATCGAAGCACCTCGTCACCCTCGACCCGGAGGCGGTGGAGTTGGTCGACCGCACGATGATCGACCTCGGCCGCTCCATCGCCATCTATCGCGACACGATCGATAGGATCGTCATCGGCGAGCCCGACTCCCTACTCATCGTCGAGTTCCACGGGCATGACGATGCGGCCCTTCTGCGCGACCTGGCGCGGCTGGAGGAGATGATGGGCGACCTCGGCCTGCCCGGGCAGGTCGTGCGCTGCGTCGATGCAGGCTTCCAGGCCGCCGTCGCCGAGGTGCGCGAGGCCGGGCTGAACATCATGATGTCCATGAAAGGCGACGGGAAACCCGTCTCCTTCATCGAGGACACGGCGGTCCCGCTGGACGATCTGGCCGACTACACCGAACGGCTGAACGAGGTTTTCGAGCGTCATGGCACCAAGGGCACCTGGTACGCCCATGCCAGCGTCGGCTGCCTGCATGTCCGCCCCGTGCTGAACATGAAGGACGGCAGCGACGTGCGCCGGATGCGCGAGATCGCCGAGGAATGCTTCGCCCTGGTGCGCGAATACAAGGGCAGCCACTCCGGCGAGCATGGCGACGGCATCGTCCGCTCCGAATTTCATGAAAGCATGTACGGCCCGCGCATCGTCCGAGCCTTCGAGACGGTGAAGGACGCCTTCGATCCCAACGCCATGATGAATCCGGGCCGGGTGGTGCGGCCGCCGCGCATGGATGACCGCAGCCTGTTCCGCTACCCGCCGGATTATGCGGCGGATCCTGCCGTGACGCCGGTGCTCGACTGGTCTGCCTGGCCCGGCCCGCAGGGCGGCCTGCTTGGCGCCGTGGAGATGTGCAACAACAACGGCACCTGCCGGAAATTCGACGCCAATGTCATGTGCCCGAGCTTCCGCGCCACGCGCAACGAGCGGGACGTCACCCGCGGCCGGGCCAACACGCTGCGCCTGGCGCTCACGGGACAGCTGGGTCCCGATGCCCTGGCCTCGGACGAGGTGGCGGAGGCCCTATCCCTTTGCGTCTCCTGCAAGGCCTGCCGCCGTGAATGCCCGACGGGTGTGGACATGGCGCGGATGAAGATCGAGGCGCAGCACGCGCGGGCGAAGAAGCATGGCGTTTCGGCGAAGGACCGGCTCATCGCCACCATGCCGCGCTGGGCGCCGCTGGCCTCGCGGGCGCCCTTCCTGGCCAATGCGCGCGAATGGGTGCCGGGCGCGCGGGCGCTGGGCGAGCGCATGCTCGGCTTCACGAAGGAACGCGCCCTGCCCCGCTTCGCCGCCGCGCCCTTCCGCGACCTGGGTGAGGAGGCGCCGGCGACGCGCGGCGATGTCATCCTGCTTGCCGACACCTTCAACCGGTATTTCGAACCGGAGAACCTGCACGCCGCCATCCGCGTGCTTCGGGCCGCCGGCTATCGCGCGCTTTCGGTGAAGGCCGCCGACGGCAACCGCCCGCTCTGCTGCGGCCGCACCTATCTCGCGGCGGGGATGGTGGATGAGGCACGCGCCGAGGCGCGCCGCACCATGGATGCGCTCTCGGGCTCGGACCTGCCGGTGCTGGGGCTTGAACCCTCCTGCCTGCTCACTCTGCGCGACGAGTTCCGCGGCCTGCTGCCTGGAGAGGAGGCGGACCGGCTGGCCGGCCGCGCCATGCTCCTTTCGGAGTTCCTCATGCGGGAGAAGGTGGAGCTGCCGCTGAAGCCGGTGGCCGCCGCCGCCGCCCATATCCATGGCCACTGCCACCAGAAGTCCTTCGGCGCCTTCCCAGATGCGGTGAAGGCATTGCGGACCGTGCCGGGGCTGGAGGTGAAGCCCATCACCTCCTCCTGCTGCGGCATGGCGGGTGCATTCGGCTACGACGCGCGGCGGGTGGAAGCCTCCAGGGCCATGGGCGAGTTGTCACTGGCCCCCGCGGTGAGGGCGGCGCCCGAGGGGGACGTCATCGTGGCCGATGGCACATCCTGCCGGCACCAGATCGCCGACCTGACGGGGCGGCCGGCACTGCACAGTGTCCGTGTGCTCGACATGGCGCTGGAGGAAGGCCGGTGAGGGACGCGATCCTCGACCTCTGGTTCGGCCGCGAGCCGGACCTGTACCGCGATGCCTGGTTCCGCGCGGATCCAGCCTTCGATTCAGCGCTCCGGAACGCTTTCGGCCCCACGGCCGAGCAGGCGGCGCGGGGCGAGCTTTCGGACTGGGTATCGGAGCCGCTTGGCGCGCTCGCCCTTTGCCTGTTGCTCGACCAGGTTCCGCGCAACATCCATCGCGGCACCGCGCGTGCCTTCGCCGCCGATCCGCTGGCACGGGACGTGGCGCAGGAGGCGGTGCTGGTACGGCGCCATGATCTACGGCTGACACCGATGCAGCGCATCTTCCTCTATCTTCCTTTCGAGCATTCCGAGGCGATGACGGACCAGGATCTTTCGGTCGCCCTGTTCGAAGGCTTGCGCGACGACCCGCGCGCCGCCGCGCCGGGTGGCGCGATCGACTACGCCTGGAGGCACCGGAGGGTAGTGGCCCGATTCGGCCGCTTTCCACACAGGAATGCCGCTCTGTTGCGCGTGAACAGCGAGGCTGAGGCGGCGTTCCTCGCCCGATTCGGTGGGTTTTAAAGGGTTTCTGCAACCGGCGGTTGTGGCGGAACGGCAACATCCCAGGCGTGTTGCCTGGGGGGTGATGCAAGAGCTGGTTGTGCATTGCATTGTGGCCCAAGCGAATTTTTAACCTGCCGCAATCCGCCGGCGACGAATCGAAGGATCAGAGACTTGATGTCCCGCCTCCGCGCAGCCCTGCTGACCACAACTGTCGTGGCGCTTCCCCTCGCCGCCCAGGCTCAGCCGATCACCGGCCTCTACATTGCCGGTGGTGCGGGGTTCAACCATCTGCAGGAGACGAAGGACTCGCTGTCCGGCAACGCCCTGGCCGCCGCGCGGGCAGCCGGCATTCCGACCACGGCGACGGTGGAATGGGAGAATGGCTTCGCCGGCGTTGTGTCGCTGGGCTGGGGCTTCGGCAACGGCCTGCGCACCGAGCTCGAAGGCTTCTACCGCCAGAACGACTTCGACAGCACTACCGCGGCGGGCGTGACCAGCCGTACCAATGGCGGGCACCTCTGGCAGGCGGGCGCCATGGTGAACGTCCTGTATGATCTCGACCTTCGCCGCTTCGGCTGGGCCGAGCCGATTTTCACGCCCTATTTCGGCGGCGGCATCGGCTGGTCCTTCGTGGCGCAGGACAATGTGCGCGCCGAGTTCCGCCCGACGCGTTCGCAGACTCTCGTCACGGATGACGACGACAACGTCTTCGCTTTCCAGGGCGTCGTCGGCGCCGCCTTTCCCCTGGGCGTGCCCGGGCTGAGCCTGACCGCCGAGTATCGCTTCTTCGGCACGACCGGGCCGAACTTCCAGGTCACCCAGACGCAGACGATCGCGAACCGGACGACCCGGAGCAACGCGGGCATGGAGAACTTCAACCACTCCGCCCTGATCGGCCTGCGTTATGCCTTCAACGCGCCGCGCCCGGCGCCGGCTCCTGTCGTGGCCCCGGCTTCGGCCGCTGCCCCGGCTCCGGCCCGCACCTACCTGGTGTTCTTCGACTTCGACCGTGCTGACCTGACGGACCGTGCCCGCCAGATCATTGCCGAAGCCGCCCAGGCGGTGACCAGCACCGGCACGACGCGCATCGAAGTGGCCGGCCATGCCGACCGCTCGGGCACGCCGCAGTACAACCAGCGCCTGTCCATGCGCC
>NZ_WWDL01000034.1 GCF_009848505.1 Muricoccus harenae | reverse complement strand
CCGCTTCACCCGCGGACACCTCGCGGCACCTGCGCTACCCCAGGGCTTCCAGCCGCGCGGCACCCCCAGTCCGACCTGAGCGTCACGTCCCATATTCGATCAGCACCGTCCGATGCCGCCTCATCGTGAGCCTCGTCCAATCCCTCCCACGCTGCCCCTGTTGCCTGCAGCTAACCCAAAATCGCCGCCCAGAGATGACACAGTAAGGCTAGGTCGTTTGGCCGGGGCCGCCGGACGCCTCTCGAGAAAACAATTCGAGGGCTAACGCTGGTTCAACGTGTTCAGCAGCACCCGCCGCACGGCAGGGTTGTTCGTGCTAGGCTGCAGGTGGTTGAAGCGCAGCACGCTGATCAGCCCCGCCGTCTCCACAATCCCCACAGCGATATTCCGGTCCCGCCGAAGCAGGGGCATAAGGTCTATGGGGGGTTGCTCCACACCAATCCACCCCGCCTTGCTGCAGCGCGGCAGCAGCAGGCACGGCGTCAGGGCTAGGAGTCACCTCGAAACGGGATAGTCATAGCGAACCTCAACCGTTCGCCATCTCGAAGCACAAACCCGCCCGGTTCGGGAATCCCCCACACGAGATTCATAATTTCTGAGACTCGGCATTAGCCTTCCGGTTACCCCAGGCGTGCAACTCGGAGGCTGACCTGTCCTCCAGGAACATGATCAGAGACTCAAAGCGCATGACACTGCACCGGCTAGGCAGAGCCAGAGCGCCTATTGTCTTGCGCGGCCGCCTGGAGTGGCAGCCCACTCGCCCCCGCTGATGTCTCCGCAGGAACAGGAGGCCCAGACATTCGGCGTCAATGCACCAAAGGCAACACTGGTTCCGGAAGATTGTTCAAAGATGAATTTCTCATTTCGGATTTTATCAACCGGCCAGCAGGCGCTTAACCTAGCCCAAACGTCCAAGATTACCCACACATCCGGCGGGGCTGAAAAGGTCCGGTTGACCGGGGACCGGGATTAGGGGGAAGCCAATGCGGGTTGCCGTCGATGGCACGATAATCCACGCCAGGATCGAAGATGGCGGCAGCGGCCCCTGGGTCGTGCTGGCCCATGGTATTGCCACCGATCTCGGTCTTTGGGACGGTGTCGCCCGCCTGCTCGCGCCGCGCTTCCGCGTCCTGCAGTATGACGCTCGCGGCCATGGCGGATCGGATGCGCCGCCAGGGCCTTATAGCCTTGATGTCCTCGGCAGGGATGCGCTCGGCGTCATGGACGCGCTGGAGATCGATCGCGCCCATTTCGTGGGGCTCTCCATGGGCGGCATGGTTGGCCTCGGCCTGGCCCTGCACCACCCGGACCGGCTGCTGAGCCTGGCCTGCTGCAATGCCCGTGCCTCCGCGCCGCCGGCCTACCGCGATGCTTGGGCCCAGCGGGCGGCGGCCGTGGCCGCCCAGGGCATGGAGGCCATGGTGGAGCCGAGCCTGTCCCGCTGGTTTGCCGCAGGCTTCCGTGAGGCACAGCCGGATACGGCGGCGCGTGTTGCAACCATGGTCCGCGGGACCCGGCCCGAGGGCTACCGCGGCTGCGCCGCCGCGCTGCAGAACCTGGACTACGGCGCCCGGCTGCATGCCATCACGCTGCCCACCCTCTACCTGACGGGGGCGGAGGACGCGGGCGCCCCACCGGAGGTGATGCGGGCCATGGCCGAGGCCACGCCCGGCGCCCGCTATATCGAGATCCCCGGCGCGGGGCACCTCTCGGCGATCGAGCGGCCAGAGGCGGTGGCGGAGGCGCTTCAGGGCTTCCTGGCCGCGCTGGCCCCGGTGGCCGCACAATGAGCCGCCTTCCGGCGCTCGACCCGCAGACCCTGAGCCCCGCGCAGTCGGAGGCATACAACCGGATCGCGACCGGCGCGCGCGGCGGCGTGCGCGGCCCCTTTCTCGCCTTGCTGCACAGCCCGGCACTGGCGGCGAAGGTGGAGCAACTCGGCGTTTACCTGCGCTTCCAATGCGCCGTGCCTGAAAGGCTACGGGAGGTCGCGATCCTCACCGTCGCCCGTCACTGGCGCTGCGACTATGAGTGGTACGCCCACGCCCCGATCGCTGAGCGGCTGGGTGTGCCCGAGGCGGCGCTGGCGCGGCTCGGTCGGGGCGAGGACCCGGGCTTCGAGGAGAGCGGGGAGACCCTCGTGCAGGAATACTGCGCCACGCTCTTACGGGAGGGGCAGGTGTCGCAGCCCCTCTATGACCGGTTGCACGAGATGTTGGGGCAGCAGGGGATCGTCGATCTCACCGGCCTCGTCGGCTATTACACAATGCTGGCGCTGACCCTGAACGCGCATGCCATCCGCGTGCCCGAAGGGGCGGAGATCCCGTGGCGGGCGGCGTGAGTGCGGCCGGGATCGGGCGCGACCTTGCGCCAGCCATACCGGAAGCGCCACCGCGCCGCCGCTTCCTGGGGCTTCAGCGTGCTCTTCCAGCGGCTGGGGTGATCGCGGGCCTACTGCTCATCGCCGGGCCGCTGCTGGCGACGCTGATCCGGAGCCTGCTCGTCTGGGAGGGTGGCGGCGCGCGGCCATCGCTGGGCAACTTCGCCGGCGTGCTGAGCGACTCCCGTTTCTGGGACGCGATCGGAAACACCGCAATCTGCGGCGTTGGCGCCACGGTGCTGAGTTGCCTTCTCGGCTTCACCCTCGCCTGGCTTGTGGCACGCACCGACATGCCCGGGCGGAGCTGGCTGGAGGTGGGAAACCTCATTCCCTTCTTCCTCTCACCCTATGTCGGGGCGATCAGCTGGATCTACCTCATGGCGCCGGGCAGTGGGCTGCTACAGGGCTTTTTCCTGCGGCAACTCGGGATCGACCTGTCCTTCGTCAATATCTACAGCCTGGGCGGCGTCATCTGGGTGCTGACGCTGTTCTACACGCCCTATGTCTACCTCTTCGTCATGTCACCGCTGCGGCAGATGGACGCGGCGCTGGAGGATGCGGCGCGGGTCCATGGCGCTTCCTTCTGGTATACACTGCGCCATGTAAGCATCCCGCTGGTCAGCCCTGCCCTGCTCTCCGGAGCGCTGGTTGTTTTCATCACAAGCGCGGGTCTGTTCGACGTGCCACTAGCACTCGCCCAGCCCAGCGGCATCCGCACCATGCCGACCGAGATCTTCGCCGCGGTGCAGTATCCCAGCGATTTCGGCCGCGCCGCTTCCTTTGGCGTGATGGTACTAGGCGTGACGATCCTGCTGACGATGGCACAACGCCGCTACCTCGCCCGCCGGCGCTTCGAAATCGTGACCGGGAAGGGATACCGCCCACGCGTGCTGCCGCTAGGCCGTGCGGGCAAGGCCGCCGCGCTGTCGCTGGAGGCAGTCTATATCGGCGGCGCGGTGATCCTGCCGACGGCGGCGCTCATCATGGTCTCGCTCTCGCGGCTCTGGACGGGGAGGTTCGACCTCGCGCGGGCGAGCCTCGCTAATTTCGAGTATGTACTGTTCAACTTCGAACTGACGCAGGGGGCGGTGATCAACAGCCTCATCTTGGCGCTGGTCGGGGCGACCGTCGGCGTGATCTTAGCGGTGCTGCAGGCCTATTACCTTAACCGTGGCGATCCACGGCGGCGCGGGCTAGCGGACGCGTTCCTGTCCCTGCCGCTGGGCATACCGGGCATCATTCTCGGGCTTGGCTTCCTCATCCTGGCGATCCGGACGCCGCTTTACGGCACGCTGACGATCGTCCTGATTGCCTATGTCGCGCGCTTCTTCCCCTTCGCCACCCGTACGGTGTCGGCCATGTTTCTGGCCATCAACCCAGAACTGGAGCAGAGCGCGCGAGCAAGCGGCGCGAGCTGGTGGCAGAGCATGCGCTGGGTGCTGTTGCCGCTGTTGCGCCCCGCCGTCACCGCCGCCTGGCTCATGCTCTTCGTCATCTTCATCCGGGAACTGGGCGCGACCATCCTGCTCTACGCGCAGGGAACGGAGACGATCAGCGTTGCGCTGGTGCTCCTGTCCGACCGCAGCTCGGGCTATGTCGCAGCGTTGGCGGTGGTACAGCTCATCCTGCTGCTCCTTGCCTTCGCCATGTTCCGGCTCACCCGCACCTCCATCACCCAGGCCTGAAGGGCGCCATCATGGACGGCATCATGGATTCCAGGGCCTTCATCCGCGTTGATCAGCTGGTGAAGAGTTACGGCACGCATCGGGCATTGGACGGCGTATCCTTCGGGGTGGGTCGGGGGCACACATTGGCCCTGCTGGGGCCCAGCGGCTGCGGCAAGACGACCATGCTCCGCTGTATCGCCGGGCTGGAGACACCGGATTCCGGCACGATCGAAATCGGAGGCCAGGTGGTCTTCGACTCTGAGCGCGGGATTAACTTGCCGGCGGAGGAGCGGCAGCTCGGCGTCGTGTTCCAGTCCTACGCCGTCTGGCCGCATATGACCGTGGCGGAGAATGTCGGCTTCCCGCTTCGCGTGCGCCGCGTGCCGAAGGCAGAGGCCGCCGCGCGCGTCACGCGGATCTTGGAAATCGTGGGCCTCGGGCATGCGGCGGCAAAATCGGCGACGCAGCTCTCCGGCGGTCAGCAGCAGCGCGTCGCGCTCGCCCGCGCCCTGATCCACGAGCCCCGCCTGGTGCTCTTCGACGAGGCGCTCTCCAACCTCGACGCCGCACTGCGCGAGCAGATGCGCATGGAGCTCAAGGTGCTCCAGGACCGGCTGGCCTTCACCGCAATCTATGTCACCCATGACCAGTCGGAGGCCTTCGGCCTGGCGGAGCGGCTGGTGGTGATGAATGCCGGACGGGTGGAGACGGAGGGCGGCCCGCGCAACGTCTTCCACCGCCCCGCTACGCCCTTTATCGCCCGCTTCCTCGGGCTGAACGTGATCGAGGCGAAGATGCTGGCAGACCGGGACGGGCTGGCGGAGATCCGCCTGCCCCAGGGAACGACCCTGCGGGGCGTGTTGGGCGAAGGCCCCGCGCCCGCGCCGGGCAGTCGTGTGCTCGCCTGCATCCGCAAAGAGCATGTTCGTATGGGCCACGAGACCGGCTTGCCACCACTGGAAGCCGAACTGCGCGCCTCCTCCTTCCTCGGCCTGACGGAGGAATACGTGCTGGACCTGGGCGGGGTAGAGCTGCGCGCAGTGCAGCCGCCGATGGGCGGCGCACCGGGGGACCGGGTGGCGCTCGCAATCCGGCCGGAGGAATGCGTGGTGCTGCCGGCATAGGAATAGGCCGGGGAGAAGAAATTCTCCCCGGCCCCCTCATCTGCTTTTTCAAGGCTGCCGCGGCTAGTGACCGGCGCGCCAGCAAATTACTCTGGGAAAGGAGGAGGCCGGGGATGTTAACTTCCCCTGCCCGTTTCAAGCCGCCCGCCCCGCCTCCTGCGCAATTGCCGCGTTCACCCGAGGCATGACCTGCTCGGCCATAAGGGTCATTGAGCGCTTGGCGAGCGCCGGGTCGACCCAGTCTAGACCGGCATAGACGATCTCGCCGAAATCGCCGATCCGCTCGCGCAGGGCCAGAAGCTGGTCCGCCACTTGGTCCGGCGTGCCGCGGATGACGCATTCCTGCAGCACGCGCTCCAGCGTCACCGCCTCGTCCGGCTCATCCTTGTGCTTCTTGAAAACGAAGAGCCGCTTACTGCGTGTCATCTTCGCCAGAAGCTGGCGATAGTAGAAGGCGTAGGGGCTGTTGGCGTCGTCGCCGCCATAAGAGGCTGCCGTGCGGGCATCATCGGCGACAAAGATGGTGCGCGCGACCCGCCAGTCGGCGGCCTGAGCCACCTGGCCCACCTGCGACTTGCCCTCAGCATAGTTCTCCCAATGCGAGCGCAGCCACATCGGCAACAGGAAATTGGCCGAGAGCGGATGGAAGTCCCTCCGCCCCATGGCGATGACGCCCTGCGAGCCCGGGGCGAGCACCGTGCCGACAATCTCCGGCCGCGGCTTCTGATAGGGCTTGGGCAGGTTCCCGACGCCGAGATGCAGCGCCTCCGTCTTCATGGTTGAGACCTTGAAGCGGTTGTCGGGCAGGTCGATGTCGTAGGGGGCGTCGCGGGCCCAGATCTCCAGGATCACGTCGATCGACTCCGCGAACATCTTGTTGCGGTCCTGGTCGAGGATACCCAGCGCCTCGGCGTCCGAGGTGAGTGCACCCGGGCTGATGCCGAGAATGAAGCGCCCCTCGGAGAGGTGGTCCAACATCGCAGCCTGGCTGGCGACGATCACCGGGTGGTGGTGCGAGAGATTGGCCGTGCCGGTGGCCAGCTTGATGCGCTTCGTGTCCGAAACCAGCGAGGCGAGGAACAGCATGCTGCTGGTGATGTTCTCGCAGGTGTCCGTCAGATGCTCGCCGATGAAGGCATCGTGGAAGCCAAGCCGGTCCGCAAGGATGACCGTTTCGCGATCCTCCTTCAAAGTCTCTGTCCAGTTCCGGCCCTGCGGGTGGATCGGCATGGTGAAGTAGCCCAGACGCATGGATCGCCCTCTCCTACGGCGCTCTGCCGGCGCGCGGCAGGATCACGCCACAGCTTGTGGCGTTCTAGAATGTCCGGAAATGCCAAAACAAACTTGCCGTTCCGTCTGAAATCAGTCAGCGCGCGTGATGGCCACGAGGAAGTCGATGAAGGCGCGCACCTTGGCGGGGAGGTGCCGCTGGGCCGGATAGAGGATGGAGATGGGCATCCCCTCAAGCGCATAGTCTGGAAGGATGGATTCAACGGCGCCACGCTCCAGGTCCTTCCGAACAAGCCACCAGGTGCCCTGGCCGATGCCGATGCCGGCCACCGCCGCCTCCCGCAATGCGTCGCCACTGTTCACAATGGTGCTGCCGCGCACCATCACCGTCATCGGCTTGCGGTCTGGCCCCCGGAAGCTCCATTCCGGACCGAAGCGGCCGACAATGCAGTTGTGGTTCTGCAGGTCCTCCGGCCGACGGGGCGTGCCGTGCCGGGCAAGGTAGGACGGCGCGGCGAAGGTAACCTGGGAGCCGCGCGTCAGCACACGAGTGGTGAGGCGGGAGTCACTGATCTCGCCGGTGCGGACGGCCACGTCGTAACCTTCGGCGATGAGGTCCACCGGGCCGTCGCTGAAGCTGAGATCCAGCTGGATATCCGGGTATTTCCGTAGGAAAGCCGGCAACTCCGGCACCAGTGTCACCCGCCCGAAGGAGAAGGGGGTGAGCACCCGCACCCGCCCCGTATAGGAGACGCTGCCCTGGCGGAGCGCGGCCTCGGCATCCTCCAGATCAGCCAGGATGCGGACGCAGCGCTCGTAGAACTCCTGGCCGAAATCCGTGGTGTGGAGCTGCCGCGTTGTGCGGTTGAAGAGCTGCGTCCCCAGTTCGTCCTCCAGCCGCGCCACCGTCTTTGTAACCGCCGATACCGAGAGGCCCAGGCGGCGCGCGGCCGCGGTGAAGCCGCCATGTTCGGCTACCTTCGTGAAGACCGACAGCGCCAGGAACTTGTTCAACGGCATCCTCCGATTTCAGACATTTGGGCAAGAGCATATTGAACTGCTCGGACATTTCCACCCGACTCGACCTTGACCTAGGCTCCCGGGCAAGGGGGCGGCACGGCCTCGTCGCGGGAGGAAATGCATGGCGGAGCGCGTCGCCATCGTCACAGGCGGGTTGCGCGGGTTGGGCCAGGCCATGGCGCTGGGCCTCGCCGCGGCCGGGCACCGGGTGCTCGCCGTCGGCCATATCGCCGATGACGTTGAGCCGATGCGCATCGCAGCGCATGACCGAGGCATCCCTGAGTCGGCCCTGCTGCCCGCCGTGGCCGACATTCGCGATCCGGAGGCCTGCACCGCCCTGGTGGATAGGGCGTGCAATCGCCTGGGCGGAATCCACATCCTCGTCAACAATGCGGGCCTGACCTTCACGACCATTAGCCCGGACAAGTTCCGCCGCCCCTCGCCGCAGTCCTTCTGGGAATGCGGCGACACATTGGTGCAGTCCGTGATGGACACGAACTTCACGGCCGCTGATCGCATGGCCCGCCGCGTCGCGCCGCTGCTGCTTGCGCAGGGTTGGGGCCGCATCGTCAATGTCACGACGAAGCTCGACACGATGAACCGGCCGGGTAGCTCACCCTACGGGCCTTCCAAGGCGGCGCTGGAGATGGCGACCGAGATCCGGGCGAAGGAGTTGGACGGCACCGGCGTCACGGCCAACATCGTCAATCCCGGTGCCGGCGCGAACACGCCTGGCATGGCCGAGGAATGGCGCACGGGCAGCCGGAACGGCAGCATGCCGCCCCTGCTGGAGCCCGACGAGATGGTGGCGCCGCTACTCTTCGTCGTCTCCGACGCCGCTGGCGGGATCAACGGCTTCCGCTTCGACGCGAACACCTGGGACCGAGCCTCGCCACCTGAGCTCGCGGCCCGGCGGAATGGACGTCCGGCCGGCTTCGTGCTGCACGATGCAGCGCCCTGGGACGCAGTTCCGGCCCGTGCCGGCTGACGGATGAGGAGGTAGACATGCGACGCAGAGACTTCGGTGCGGGCCTGATCGGGTTGGGTGCCGCCACGCTTGCGCGACCGGCCCTGGCTCAAGGTGGCGACAGTCGGGCCCAGCTCATCGAGGGCGCCAAGCGCGAGGGAAGCGTCAGCTACTTCGACACTGTGCTCCAGCCCGAGACGAATGATGAGCTGACTGCGGGCTTCCGCAAGGCTTATGGGCTCCCCTCCTCCTTCCGCGTGAACTACACCCTCTCGAATACCGGCAACCTCATCACGCGGGTCGAGCAGGAGCTGCAGGCCGGGCGCGTGACGATGGACATCGCGTCCATCGCGTCACCGACCTGGGTCTTCGAGAAGGTGCGGGACGGGCATGTGATGGAGTATGAATCGCCGGAGTACCAGCACTACGGCGATGTCTTCGCGGCGGGGCTGGGATTGCCGCGCCACTTCGCCTTCAACGGTGCCTATCTCTTCGCGCCGATGTGGAACAGCGAGACGGTGAACTTCACCGGACGGTCCTGGCAGGACGTGCCTGGCTTCGTGCAGGCGCGGCGCTTCAGCCTCGGTGATGCCTCGATCTCGGCTGCGTATCTCGCAACCTTCATGGGGCTGCGGCGCGTGGTGGGCGACGACTGGTTCCGAGCGGTAGCGCAAAAGCGCCCGAACTTCCTGGTGCGGTCGGAGCAGATCGCCAGCCGGCTCGTCTCCAACCAGGACATGATGGCAATCTTCGGCCAGCCGACCCGCGCCCTGCAGAACAATGCTAACGGTGCGAAGCTGAAATTCGTGATGCCCACGGAAGGCGTGGTGCTGATGCCGCAATGCAGCTTCATCCTGAAGAAGGCGCCACATCCGAATGCCGCGAAGCTCTGGATCGACTACATTCTCACACCCGAGGCGCAGGCGATCCTCGCGCGCCGAGAGGCCATGAGTTCAGGCCGCACGGGCTTCCAGAGCCCCGTGACCGACTACGCACCGAATATGGGAAGCATGAAGCTGATCGACCTCGACTGGCGTGCCCTGTCCACCGCGGACATGCAGAAGGCGCGAGCAGACTGGCAGGCAATCTTCGCATCCTGACCGAAAAAATGAGGATGGGTCGCGCGCTGCATCAGCAGTCAGCCAAGCTGACACGCGTCCCACATCCCGCCGGCATGGAGCGAGATGGCTGCGGGGCGGAACGTCGCAGGAGCGACGTCCGCTGGCGCAGCGGTCTGGTCTTGGACGCCAACTGCTCGATGCAGAACATCTCCGCACTCCGATCAGCCAGATACCTCACCCCGGCACGGCCAGCGCGCCAAGGTGAGGTAGGTCAGGTGAACCTGGGGAGCGGCAGTCTGAGAACGCCATCCCGACCGGACGGATCCGCGTCCCTGATCATGCACCCTCTGCCGGGTCGTACAGCACCCCCGCCGCGGCAAAGCCGCCATCCACGTTCAGGACGTGCCCGGTGACAAAGCCGGCATCCTCGGAGCAGAGAAAGGCAATACCACCGGCGATATCTACCGCATCGGCGTAGCGCTTGAGCGCCATGCGGGATAGAAATGCACTGCGTTGACGGGGACCATGTGCCGTACGTGCAATCTGCGTCGGGCCAGGCGCTACGCAGTTCACCAGGATATCGTGCTCGGCCCATTCCATTGCGAGAACACGGGTGAGATTGATAATGCCACCCTTGCTGGCGCCGTAAGCGGCCCGTCCCGTGCCACCGAACTGGCCGGACACTGAAGCAAGGGTGACGATTCGGCCGCCCAACCCATGTGCGACCATGGCACGCGCCGCAGCCTGCGCACTGAGGAAGCATCCGGTCAGGTTAGTGCGCAGAATGCGTTCGAAGGCCTCCCTGGTCATCTCCAGTGCTGGTATGCGATCAGTAATGCCCGCATTGCACACGGCGATATCGAGTGGTCCGAACTGCTGCTCTGCCTCCTTCACCGCTGCGGCAGCTTGCGCTGCTTCAGCAACGTCCATGCGGAAGGCAGCGGCCCGGCCACCTGCGCCGCGAATCGTGTCCACCGTGCCGGCAGCGGCAGCCTCATTCAAATCCGCGACAAGAACGGCGGCACCACGCTCCGCCAGGAGGCGGCTGGTCGCAGCGCCAATACCTGCGCCGCCACCCGTGACCAGCGCCACCTTCCCGGCCAGCGTCATGACGGCTCCTCCTCGATGGCGATCACGCGAGCGGGCGATCCATCGCTGTCCGGCAAGCGGATGGGAAGTCCTACGAACAGATTGCGGGGCGCCTTCAGCGCTCCGGTGTTGGCCAGGTACTCGAACATGATCACACCTCGTGCGAGCAAGCGGTGGTGGGTCACGTGCTCAGGTAACGGCGGGCGCCTCTCACCCGTGAGGAAGAATCGGATGCAATAGTCCTGTGGAAAGTCAAAGGCCACGGCCTTGATGCCGCGGCTGTGCAGGAACTCCGCCGCTCCATCGGTCATCCAGGGGGCCTGCAGCCAGAAATCTGGAGTGTCTATGCTGAAGCGCTCGTCCCAACGCGTCTTCAGGATGGCGATGTCACCGGGGCGTAGATGGGCACCGGCGGATGCGATGCGGCTCTCCTCGATGGACGTATTGGCTGGAACGTCCGTAAGATCCAGCACGGCCCCTTCCCCCACCGTCATGTCCGGCGTGATCGCGTCGGTGGTGAATCCCGTTGGGTCCACATGGCGCGGACTGTCCATGTGGGTGAATGCGTGAACGTTCCAGCCCGCCCAGGTCGCCTGCCCCGCGCCTTCCTCATGGGATTTCGCCAAGCGCCGTTCCACCGCCCAACGGAAATGGTCCGTGCGGACCGGAGTAGAGAGGTCGATTACGCGACGTGCCATAAGCGTCAGCCGTCCTTCCAAGGGCGTTCCTGCCAAAGTTGCCGCAGTGCAGCTGCCTCCGTCTCAACATAGCGTTGGAAGGCGGCCCCCGACATCGCGCGCAGAGGCTGGCCAAGGCGCATTGCATCGGACTGCCACGCCGCGTCCTCCATCATAGCAGTCAGCGCCTTCTCCAGACTGGCCCGTATCGGTGCGGGCGTTGCGGCAGGAACGACGATGCCGCGTACGACCCCACCGATGATGTCGAAGCCCTGTTCGCGGAAGGTCGGGATCTCAGGCGCTAGAACACCGCGTGCCGCCGCCGCCTGGGCCAGGGGGCGCGCTTGGCCCTGCCGCACGAGTTCGAGGCTCTCGCCGATGTTCATGGCCGCAACGGTGATGTGGCGTCCGAGCAGAGCGGTGACAGTTGGCGCCTGGCCGGAGAAGGGTACGTGCGTCATGCTCGCGCCTGCACGCCGTTCGAAGGCGATCATCAGCAGATGGTCGTCTGATCCGATGCCGGCCGTACCAACGGATACGGCACCCTGCTTTGATCGTGCCAGCGCCGCCAGGTCCGCGAGCGTACGTAGCGGGCTGTCGGGAGCGACAAAGAAGCCGCCGGGGTCCTCCACGACACTTCCGAGATAGGCGAAATCCTCGAGCCGGTAGCGCGGCTGCCGTTCAATCGTGATGGTCTGAAGGGACGGCACGATGACGACGCCCATCGTCAGACCATCGGGTGGCGCGGTGGCAACCGCGGTGTACCCGACCTCCGCCCCGGCACCCGGCCGATTGAGGATAACGAAGCGGGCCCCTGGCAGGTATTTCTCCAGGTAGGGCACCATGGCGCGGGCCATGACATCGGTGCCTCCTCCCGGTGGAAACGGGACGACGAAGCTGATTGGCCGCTCCCCGGGCCACGGGGTCTGTGCATGTGCCGAACCTGCGATCGCAAGTGAGGCAGCCATGACGCCACGCCGACGAATTTTCAGCATCTGTTGTTCCTCCCTATCATTTTTCGGAAGCGTAGTAGCGCTGAAACTCGTTGAAAAGGCCCAACGGAACTGTGGTGAACGGGACTTCTCGTCCAGGGGTGATGTCCCTGCCGCTTCCTGCCGGGAAGCACCGCAGCAGCTCCCAATGTGACGCAGCCTCTAACCAGATGCGTCGACCAATGATGCGGCCCAGTTGCCTAAGTACCTTGCATCAGTGGATTCGTGATTTCCGCCGCGCGCTTGTCTGGGATGGGGCGAGCAGGCCGCCATCGCTCATCAACGACAGCACCTGGTGACGAGAAGTCTGGACGCCTGCCACCATCAGCCATGCACAGCCCTCGCATTGACCTCACCACGAAAGGGGGGAGCGGCGAGCATGGCGCAGACCGCTTCCCTCAGCTTCGCGTCAGACATTGGACTTATCGGTCGTCGTTACGTCGGCCCGCCTCGGTCGGCAGACAACGCGATAGATGGCGGCCCGGGCGCGCCATACCCGACTGCCATGACGGGGTCACGGTCCTGTCACTGTTGGGTGAGAGAACTCGCCTCATGGGCGTGACTTCCGCCGGACCGAAGGCTAACTAACTTTGTGCGCTGCGGCCGATGCTAAAGATTTGAAATGCCGCCTCGCTGCCGCGATTTGGATCTGCGTGACGTGCGCCCTGCCGGCGTCCTCTTCAGTTCACCACGGCGATCTGCTGCGGATCGATCTCCAGCCATACGCTGTCACCGACGTCGTGCACCTGCAGCGGCGGTGCCGCGACACGCAGGCGCAGTCCGCTATCCTCCGGGCGCACGACGTAGTCCCAGGACTCTCCAAGATAGGTTCGTTGAGCGACGGTGACAGGCAGTACCGGGTATCCATCACGGCCGAGTGGCTTCTCCCGGTGCAGTGCCATACTCTGCGGACGGACCGAGAGCAGGATGGGACGCTTGCTTCCAGGAATGACGCTGTGGAGCTGCCCCAGCCTCAGGGCGAAACCGTCAAGCCCCACCTCTTCGCCGTCCAGCTGCCCCTCGACCAAATTGGTCCGACCGATGAAGGCTGCCACGAAGCGAGTCTTGGGACGGGTGTAGATGACGTGCGGCGCATCGACCTGCTCTATCCGCCCGCCGTTCATCACGGCGATGCGGTCCGCCGTCGCCATGGCCTCGGACTGATCGTGGGTGACATAGACGGTGGTGACGCGGAACTCCTCGTGCAGGCGCCGGATCTCGAAGCGCATCTCCTCACGCAAATTGGCATCAAGGTTGGAGAGCGGCTCATCGAGAAGAAGCACGGCTGGCTGCACCACGATCGCCCGTGCCAATGCGACGCGCTGCTGCTGGCCACCAGAGAGCTCCGCCGGATAGCGATCGGCCAAGTGACTCATCTGAACCACCTCTAGGATCTTCGCGACGCGAGCCTTGATCTCGGATGCCGATAATTTCTGCAGCGTAAGACCGAAGCCGACATTCTCCGCCACGGTCATGTTCGGCCAGATCGCATAGCTCTGGAAGATCATCGACATGCGGCGCTTTTCCGGCGGCATGACCGCCCCGGGGGAGGAGAGCACGGCGCCATTCATGCTGATGCTGCCGGCGGTGGGCTCCACGAACCCCGCAATCATCCGCAGGGTGGTCGTCTTGCCGCAACCTGAGGGGCCGAGGAGGGAGACGAACTCACCCTCCTCCAGCGTCAGGTCGACATCGTCGACGACCTTGACCTTGCCATATGCTTTGCCTAGTCCCTTCAGAGTCAGACGGGGCATCGGTTCAGTTCCTCCGCAGCATGAAGTCGCGGCCCGCCAGCTTCATGCCAATGACGACAAATACCAGGGTGATGGCAAGTAGCAGCCCGCCGAAGGCCGAGAGCACCTCGAAGTTGCCAGCTTCGCTCAGGTCGTAAAGCAGCACCGACATGGTGCGGGTACGCGGCCCAACCAGGAAGACAGCTGAGGACAGCTCCCGCGAGGCGACAATGAAAACGATCAGCCAGCCCCCGAGTAGGCTGCGCTGGATCAACGGCGCCGTGATGCGGCGGATGGTCAGCAGTCGCCCGCCTCCCAGGATGCGCGAAGCCTCCTCCATCTCCGGATGCACGGCGCGCATGGCCGCAGCCGAGTTGGCGAAGGCGATGGGCAGGAAGCGCGCGGTAAAGGCAAGGATGATAATCAGCGCCGTGCCATAGAGCGCCAGTGGCGGCGCAGCATAGGCGGCATAGAAGCCAATCGCCATGACGATGCCAGGGATGACGAAGGGCGCCATGGCTAGAAAGCCGAGCGCCGAGCCGAAGGGCACCAGTCGACGGGCCACGATATAGGCAACAAGCACGGCGATGACCACGGCCAGCGTCGCCGCTGCTGCCGAGAACCATAGCGTGTTCCAGATCGAGGTCAGTGCCATCTCATGCCGGAACAGGAGATAGGTGTAGTTGTCGACCGTGAAGTTCGACCACGACAGGCCGCGTCCCCACGCCTTCGCAAAGGAAGCCTGCAGCAGGACGGCAACCGGCATTACCACGGCCAAAGCGCCCACGAAGCCGCAATAGGCAAAGACCGGCCATCGCCATGTGCCCAGTCGGATCTGCCGCCGCTCCCCACCCTTGCCGGTCTGGGAGACATAACCCTTGCGCGCCAGCAGAAGCTTCTGCGCGAGGATGATCCCGACCGTTATCAGCAGCAACGGCATGGCATAGGCTGCCGCCACTTCCACCCTCACGGGATACTCGAAGAACTGCCAGAGCTGGGTGGTAACAACGTTGATGCGCGCTGGGATGCCGATCATGGCCGGCGTGCCAAAAAGGGCGATGGTTTCCAGGAACACCACGATGATCCCACCCAGGATGGAGGGCCAGACCAGCGGCAGGGTCACGCGCCGGGTCGCGGTCAAGGTTCCCGCGCCCAGGATGTTGGCGGCGTCCTCCATCTCGGAGGATATCAGATCCAGCGCGGCCTTGACGAAGATGAAAATCAGCGGAAACGAGTGCAGGGCGATGACGACCGCCAGCCCGGTGAAGCTGTAGACGTTGACGATCGGCGTTTCCGCCCCGCTCACCCATCGCCAAGCCTGATTCAAGACGCCGGAGTTCGGCCCGGCCAGCAAGATCCAGCCAACCGCGCCAAGATAGGGGGGTATGATGAAGGCCCCCATTACCATGCCCCAGATAACACCTTTGCCCGGCACGTCTGTCCGCGATACCGCCCAGGCCATCGGCACCGCGAAAACAGCCGAGAGCAGCGCCGAAGCCGTGCCGAGGATCAGGGAGTTAACCAGCGCATCCAAGTAGCGGGCACGGCCATAGGCCGTGAGGTAGTTAGCAAAGGTGAATTCCCCGCTGCCCTGCTTTTCAAAGCTGACGACCAGCAGCTTGCCGATCGGCACCGCTACCAGGAAGAGCAGCACCAGCACCAGCAGAATCCACAGCAGGTTAGAAGGCTCCAGGTAACGCAGCCGCGCGAGCCGGGTAGGCGGGTGCGCATCCATGGCTGGCTTTGGAAGAGCCGTGGCGATATCAGGCATGCGAACGCAATTCCTCTGTGACCGGCCGCTGCGTCAAACGCCGAAGGTGTCGCGCCAGCTTTCCTTGACCTCTGGAACTCCGGTTTCGATGTCCTCCGGCGTTGGCGTGATGACCTTCACCTGGTCCAGCGGCTTCGCGCCCTCAGGCGGCGGCACATCAGCGCGCAACGATTCGCCGAAGGTCCTGCGCGTGACTTGGAAGTATTCCGCGCTGGTAGCATACTCCATGAACAGCTTCGCCGCATTTGGATGCGGCGCGTTCTTCTGGATGCAGCTTGGCGACGGAACCACCACCGTGCCGTCGATCGGGTAGATCAACTCCAGCGGATTGCCCCGTGACATGCTGAGCAGGGCGCTAGCCGATGGCACGGCAACACCAACCGAACGCTCTCCGGCATTCAACACGGTCACCGGATCGATGGACGAACGCCCAATCTGAGGCCGATTCTTCTCCAGAGCCTTGAAATAGTCCCAGCCGTACATCTTGCGCATCAGCACGGCCCAAGCACCGATGGCGCCGCTGTAGCCGGGGTGACCGACGGCCAGCTTCTCCCGCCACCTCGAATTGGTAAGGTCTGTCCAGCTACGCGGTGCATCCGCCTCCGCCACCTGCACCTTGTGGCGGGCGATCAAGTGCACACCAATGTAGAAGACGTGGAAGAAATTGTCGGGATCAGCTGCTTCCTTCACGAAGGGCAGCAGCCCCGCGGCGTTCTCCGGCCGGAACTGCAGGAGCCGCCCCTGGCGCTTGAGGAGGGCTGAGTGGCTGTAGTCGGTGGAACTGAACACGTCGCATTGCGCAACGCCGGCCCGCATGTCCTGCGACAGGCGTTGGAAAGCAACCTGCGACGTGCTCCGCACCACATTCACCCGCAGGCCAGGATAGCGCTCTCCGAACGCCTTTCCCACAGCCTCGGAAGACTCTGCGCTGAGCTGCCCAGAGTACCAGGTAACCTCGCCCTCGCGCTTAGCGGCTTCGTAAAGTTGCTGCTCGTGGGACGGCAGCCTCTGAGCATGAGCCCCGCCGCTGCCGGCTACAATGGCGGCGCTCGCCAACAGACCGCGTCGGCCGATCTTTTGCATGTGGTTCTCCTCCCTCGCCGGTTCTTTGCCATTCGCCCCGGCGTCGGTGCGCCAGGCCTACAGGTGCCAGGACGGGCCCGTTCTCAGATGCCGAACGTGTCCCGCCAGAGTTCCTTCACCTCCTGCGCGCCCGCCTCCACTTCCTCTGGCGAGGGCGTGTACATCGTGATGGCGTCCAGCGCCCTGGCACCTGATGGCGGCGGGACCTCTGGCCGCAGGGACTCACCGAAGAAAGGCCGTGTAGCTGCGTGGTAGGCCGGGCCGGTGACGAATTCCACGAAGAGCTTTGCCGCATTTGGATGCGGCGCGTCGCGCAACGCGCCTGTCGGAGACGGAACCACTAGCGTGCCCTCGGTCGGATAGATGAGCGCCACCGGATTGCCGCGGGAGATGCTGAGCAAGGTTGTTGCCGACGGGATGGCCGCGCCGAGCCTACGTTCCCCGGCATTCAGCGTCGTGACAGGGTCACCGCTCGATCTCCCGATCAGGGGACGGTTCTTCTCCAGCGCCTTGAAGTATTCCCAGCCATAGAGCTTCTGCATCATCAGGCACCAGGCCGTGATCGCGCCACTATAACCCGGATGTCCAACCGCGATCCGATCCTTCCAGCGTGGATCAGTCAGATCCTTCCAGCTCTTCGGGGCCTCTGCCTCCGGCACTGTTGTGTTGTGACGGGCCATCAGATAGAGGCCAAGATAGGTTATCTGGAAGAAGCCATCCGGATCGGCGGACTTGCGCGCCACCTCGATCAGCCCGGCAGCGTTCTGCGGGCGATAGGCCATCAGCCGGCCCTCGCGCTTCAGATGCATCGCGTGGCTGTAGTCGGTGGAGCTAAAGACATCGCATTGTGAGACGCGGGCTCGCATATCCTGCGCCAGCCGCTGGAAGGCGACCTGCGAGGTGCTGCGAACGACATTAACCTTCAGCCCGGGAAAGCGCTCTGCAAAGGCGCGCCCGATGGCCTCGGACGGCTCGGCCTGCATCTGCCCCGTATACCAGGTGATCTGCCCTTCACGTTTGGCAGCTTCATAAAGCGCCAATTCATGGGCTGGCAGTTCCTGGGCCAGCGCCCTGCGCTGCGTGAGGGCAGCAGCGGCCCCAGTGGCAAGGCCGCAGAAGAAGCGCCTCGTGGTCATATGCATGCCTTTTCTCCCTGCAATGCCTGGGTCCGCGCGGATCTCCGCCCGCCTGGAGCCCGCGGCCTGGTCAGCGTCCCATGAACTCAGGAGTCCGCTTCTCCTGGAAGGCACGGCGTCCTTCGGCATAGTCCTGGCTGTCAAAGCAGGCACGATTGGCCATTTCCACCACCTGACGATCACGCCGCGAGGGATTGCCTGCGATCTGGTCGATGGCGAGCTTGGATGCCTTTACCGAGAGGGGCGCGTTGGCTGCGATCTGCTGTGCAAGTGCGATGACAACCGATTCCAGTGCCTCCGGCGCGACCACTCGGTTGACTAACCCAAAGGCCAGCGCCTCGGCCGCGTCGAGCTGGCGGCCCGTGAAAAGAATCTCCTTGGCGATCGCAGGCCCTGCCAGCGCCGTGAGCTTCTCCAGGCTCTCATATCCATAGGCGATCCCGAGCTTGGCCGCCGGGATGCCGAACCTGCTATCATTGGAAGCGATGCGCATGTCAGCTATCAACGCGGTTGCATAACCTCCGCCGATGCAGAAGCCCTGGATCATCGCGATGAGCGGCTTGCGCATGCCCTCCAGCGCAAGTCGGGCCGCCGCAGAACGGCGGCCATAGGCTTCCTGCGCGGCCGCATCGGAACGCACACGGTCGAACTCGCTGATATCTGCGCCCGAGGCGAAGGCTTTGCCTCCTGCCCCATGCATGACCACAACGCGCACCCCATCATCCGCTGCAAAATCCGTGGCCGCCGCGGCGATCGCGTCCCACATTGCAAGGGCGATGGCGTTTCGCTTCTCTGGCTGGTTGATGGTGATCCATCCGATGCCGTCCTGCTTACGCACCAGGATCCGCCCATCCGCGAAGCCTCCGGGCGCTTGTATGTCCATCGGACTTCCCTCGCCTTGCCGCACAAACTCGACAGGAGAGCAGAGCGTCGCCGTCACCGCGTCAGCATCGTCCGTGCGGGCTCTGGCCCCGCCACGGATGCCGCACACCGCGCTGCATCGCACCGTTCGTTTCTCTCCCGTGGAAAAACTTGCCACCCGGTTTCCGAGATGTAAACAATAATCCCGGGAGAACGCCGCCACTTAGGTGCCGAACCTGCGACGAAGCAATCGCAGCATAACGAGATCCCTCCAGGAAGGCCGGATGGGCACACGAAAGATGTCTACAATCGGCGCGCAGCAGGAGGGACAGCGATCCCTCGCGAGCAAGGTTCAACTGGCGCTCGAAGCCTTGATCTGGAGTGGCGCGCTACCCCCAGGAGCCAGACTCAACGAGGTCGCCCTCGCACGCCAGCTCGGCGTCAGCCGCGGTCCTGTACGGGAAGCGGCGCGCGCGATGGAACGCACCGGCCTGGTCACCGTCATCCTCAACCGCGGCGCCTTCGTGCGCACACTGAGCATTGATGAGGCCATGCAGATCTACGAGCTGAACTCGGTCCTTTTCGGCTATGCGGCTTCCCGGCTTGCCGTGGCCTGCACCGGTGAGCAGGCTATGACCATGAGATCCCTGCTGGAGCAGATGGACCAAGCCATCGCCGCTGGCGAGCGCGACGCCTTCTTTGCGAACAACAACCTGTTTCACGAGCGCATCCTGGCCTTCAGCGGCAATGCCGCGATGGAAAGGACCTATCTGGACCACACCCGCAAGTTGCTGCTCCTCCGGCGCCGCTCCTTCGACCGAGCCGGCAGCATGACCGAATCCAATCACGAGCATCATCTTCTTCTCGACAGCATTCTGGCTGGTGATGCAGCACTCGCACGGCAGCGAGCCGAGGCTCACACCCGTTCTGGCCGCGCGCGCTTCCTGAGCGCCATCGCCTATGCCGAAGAGCCAGCCAAACCCGCCGCCGGACCTTGTGTCCCGCGAGTGCAGGATGCCGGATGCAGCCGGCCCAGCGCAATCATCTAGAACAAAGGGAGAGACCAGCATGTCGTCACTTCTCGATAGAATTGGCGTTGATACCGGCCGCCGATTGCGCCTGGAGGATGCGGTGGAATGGGCCGCGCAACATCAGGTCCGGTATATCGACGTGCAGCTCGACACCGGGGCGAACAAAGTGGACTCCATCGACGATTCCCGCGCCGCCGCAATCCGTGACCAGGCGGAGCGCTGCGGCGTGACGTTGGGGCTGCACACGCTTTCGGCGGTGAACGTCGCGGAGTATTCGCCATTCCTCTCAGATGCGGTCGACGCTTACATGCGTGCGTATATCGATGTGGCGCCGAAGCTCGGCGCGGCCTGGATCGTGGTACATGCCGGCTACCACTTCACCGCCGACACCAAGATGCGCATGGAAGCCGGCCTCGACCGCCTCAAGCGCATGGTCGAGTACGCTGAGCAGCGCGGCGCTCTGCTCCTGTTGGAGAACCTGAACAAGGAACCAGCCGATGCGGAGGTGCATTATCTCGCCCATACAATTGAGGAATGGCGCTACTATTTTGAGCGGATCCACTCGCCCGCCTTTGCGCTCTCCTTCACCGCGAACCACGCACACCTGATGCCGCAGGGTGTGCAGGGCTTTGTCGATTCCATCCCGCTAGATCGGGTGGCGGAGGTGCGTCTGGCCGACTGCTTCCGGAACGGGCATGAGCAGCATCTGGTGCCTGGGCAGGGCAACTTCGACTTCGGCGCCATGTTCGACCTTCTTGAGAGCCGCGGCTTCAAGGGCCACTACATGAACGCCTTTGGCACGCTCGAGGACATGAACAAGGCGCGCTACGACATGGTGGATATGGCCCGCGCCGCCGGGCTTGCCATAGCCTGACGGCAAGCAGCCGGTAGTCGGGCTCCTCCGCAACATGGACTGCGAGGAGCCCCAGCCTGTGCCGGCTCGCGGACTCAAGCGCGTCTCCGGCATTCACGCACCGATCTTGGCCTGGCACTCTCGTCGACTTGCGGCTTCAGCCTGGAAAGCCGCGCCATCTTGCCTCCTGATCGTCTGAACACGATCAGGAGACGATGCCGCTGGAGAATCGCGAGGGATGTTTGAAATTCCTACCCGACTAGCGGCCGCGGCAACCGCTCGGGAAAGGCCTCCTGCGCCTCCTGCAGCAGTTTGTGACCGACGTCACAGATGATCCTGTGGCTCCGCCCGCCGGAGAACATGCCGGCACAGGCCATGCCATCGGCCGCCGGTGCGAGGCCGTCGGAATGGCCAGGGTGATCGTCGGCACCGGAACAACAAGGCGGCCGGCCAGATAGGCATGCCCAATGAGATCGTGTCCAACGTCGAACGCGCCGGGCTCATCGCTCTATCGCATGCAATATCGTCAATGTGGGACAGCTCGTAGGCTGTGCCGAGTGACAACGCCTGCAGCTGAAGATCCTACGCAGCAGGGGTTCGCAGACTGTGCATGACCTAGTGCCGGAGGCTGGGCGCGCGCGTTTCGCAATGGCGGAACTGCACATTTTCGCCGACTAAGGAGTGCGGCTAGCCGAAGGGGATTGAGCGGGGAAGCAGTGCAAGCTTTCGCCGCACTGCTATTTAACTCGTTGCTCTATGTCCCCGGAGCATTAAGCGGTGCGATTCGTACGATCTTCTGACCTGCATGGTCGTGGCAACCGGCGCGCCACAAGCAAACGGCCAGAGCATTGGAGGGGTGCCTGCCAGGCGGCGCTCGGGCGCCGATGAAGCCTAGAACGGCTGTTCTGACCGCTCAACCTCCGCAATGAACATGGCGTCTTCGATCATCTGCATCTCCCGCAGGCTCACCTCCGAATGGCCCTGGGCGATTGATCGGCGAAAGCTCCGGTAGACGCCCTCATATTCCCGGTCCTCCTCGCCCGAGCAGATGACCTCCCCGCCGCGCAGGAGGCTGCGGACCCCGCGGATCAGCAGCGTGTCGGCACCGTGGTTGGCGGCAGCGCTGCGGAGCGTGATGTTCCAAATATCTTCCCCGCCCCTGCGCCATTCGAACTGGACGTCACCCGCACCGCCATCCCAGGCGAGACACATCCACACCGCGGAGGGTGTTGCTGCCCCTGCGGGGATCCGAAAACGTGCCTTCTCCACGCGAAAGCCTGCGTCGGGCAGGACATGGCAGAGAACCGAGAGCGCGTTGATCCCTGGATCGAACACACCGAAGCCACCTGGCCGCCAAGGCCATGATTGTCCGCCATGCCACCGCTCGAAGTCCTCGCGCCACTCGACCAGGATGTTGTCGGGCGTCCGCCCGGCCAGGATCCTCCGCGCCTCCTCCACGGCCATGTTGTGTCTTGCATGGAAGGAGGTGACGAGCACCACCTTCCTCTCCTCCGCGATACGTTGGAGTTCGGTCAGTTCGCCAAGTGTCGTCGTCGGCGGCTTCTCCAGCAGAACATGGCGGCCGGCGTTCAAGGAATCCCGGGCCACGGCAAAATGGGTGCCGGTGGGCGATGCAACGGAGACGGCCGCGACATCGGGCTCGGCCTCAAGCAGCGCGCGGTGATCGGCATAGTGCTTACCTACAAAGCCGGGCAACCCGCCTTCGGGATCAGCGGTTGCGACGAGCGTGAAGCCGGTGTCGCCCGCCACGGCGCTCAGAGCACGCGCATGCTGCTTGCGGGCAATCTCGCCACACCCCACCAGTGCGATCCGGCAGCGTTCCACCTTGCTTCTCCCGGCCTCTGCTGGCCTCCAGTCCTCGGCTTTCCAACCAGAAGCTCACGGGTCGCCTGCCGGAGGCAGGCATCTTGCCTAACCTTCATCGTCGGAACGCAGCGGAGCGAGGGGAAGCCGCAGGCACAGGCTCCGGGCCGGCAGCACCTCGCTCCATTGCTCTATCAACCGCCGGAAGGCTCCGGCCACCCGCCGCGGCTTGCGATCCAGGTCGTAGAGTCCGACCGGATGCACGCGGCCCGCATTCTCCCGCAAGGCGGTGTCCCAATCAACCTGATCGGTCAGCGAGTACCAGGTGAAGCCCAGCACCGGCACGGGGGTTTCCCATAGTAGGAGCAGATTGGCCCACTGCTTCCATAGCCATTCCGTAGAATCGCTTTCAGGCGTGTCCATCAGATTGGTTTCGGTGTGCATAAGCGGAAGGTGATAGCGACTGTAGTATTGCTGGATGATTGTCGCGTACCCGTACACCTCGCCCGAAGCACGAGTGCTGCCATCATCCCGCACCAAGTGCTCGTTCGTCTGGTAGTAGTCGGTCCCGAGAACGCAATGCCGCTTCAGGTCGGTGTTCCGGAAGCCGGCATACTCCTCGCGGGTCATCCCGTTGTCCATCAGGTATTCGTACATGGGCGCATCCACGGGATGGCCGTAGTTCAGGTCGAGCGACAGGAACCGCTCGGCATTGCGGTGGCGCGCTTCAGGCCAGGCCATGGGTGATGCGGCGTGGTACTGCTCCGTGGACTCGCTCTGGATGAAAATCGCGTCGGGCCGCACCTGGAGGATAGCGCGCATGGCCGCGAGATTGGCTCCTACCAGGTGCTTCATCGCGGTGACGAAGCCATGCTCGCTGCTCAGTTGCTCGTTCCACCATCCATAGCGGCCGGAAAACAACGCGCAGACATACATCTCGTTAACGGGGGTATAAAGCTGCACCCAGGGAAAGCGCCGCGCGAAGGCCTGCGCGTAACCGGCGAAGAGCCGTGGAAAATCGGGGTTCTGAAAATTGCCGATCCAGTCGGGCACCCCGAAATGGCAGAGATCCGCGATCGGATAGGTGCCCTGGTGGCGAAGGGCGGCAAAGGTCTCGTCCGCGAAGGTCCAGTTGTAGCGGCCCTCGCCCAGCCAAGTCGTATGCAGCGGCGGACCGTAGCGCAGGAAGCCGCAGCCGAGTTCACTGACCAGCGCGAAGTCCTCCGCCCAGCGACGCACATGCCCACTGGCCACCATCTGATCCACCCGCCGCCCGTCGACGGTCGGAATGCTGCCCTCGATACCGGTCGCGAACATGAAATGCGGCACCGAGGGGCCGAAGCAGGGCTGTTCCGCGATGGCCGGGCGCGTGGTCATGCAAGCTCCTCATGCCGCTAAGCGCGGCCGCTCGGGGTAGGGTTGCAGAAAGGGCAGTATCGCAGCCTCAGGCAGGAGCGGGGGGATGCGCGCCCGCCGGCCCACCCTGCCAATTATGCGCGGGGGGCTCAGGCGCGGCTGGATCCCGAAACGATGTCACCACCCCCTCCCCCAGCTAAGGCAACCTGGCGGAGGCTGTGCAGGTGACCGGCGGCGTGCATGGCGCGCAGCCGACCTAGTCGGTGGCATGTTGATAGAAGGCCCGGGCTTTCCGCTCTGCCAGAGCATGCGGCGCTACGCCGCTCAATCCTCCGGGCGAGGGCTGAGAGCTGGCGCAGCTGTCGATCCTGCCAAGCGGGTGCCTTCACCCAGCCGGATGGTTCCATCGGGCTGAGGCACAGCAAGGGGAGCGACCAGGATACGGGCGCTGTTTCCGGCCACGCCCAGAGCACGCGCGACAGACGGCGTGATGTCGAGCAACCGGCCCGCACTCGCCGAGCCGCCCCTCCGGATCTGAACCAGTGTCGAGCGTCCATTTTGCAGGTTCTGCACCCGTGCCGTCGTACCCTGCGGCAAAACCCCGCTCAGCCCAACTGCCGGTAAGGAGGCAAGGGCCGGATCATCCAGCACATTTGCCTGGGTCTGACGTGCCTTGCCGGAGTGGTCTACGGTGGGCCTTGGAGATTGTCGGGGCGCAACCTCGATGATGGCGCCTGCACTTCGCTCCCCCGGCGCGGCCGCAATGGGATTGGCCTGCAGAATGCAAGCCGCTGCGACAGCCAACCATGCTCTTATGCGGCGGCCCCTTCCCTGCTCCCGGAAGACCAGGGCTCGGCGAGGAGTCGTTCCCCGGAAACGTTCCTTGGGCAAGCAGCGCATGATCAGGTTCCGTTGACGGCAGATTCCCGCGAGGCATGTCGCCTGGTGCGGAGTTCAACAGGTGCTCAACTCATCACTCTGGTAAAATCGTTCCTAGCGCAGAGTTCGCGGTCGGGCTCTGGTCCTTCCTGTTTCCGCCAGGACCTTAATGCGTCGGCTGCTGAACAAGCAGCGATTTCTTGCCTGAAGGAACCCTCACCTGGAAACAGGTCGGTCGGCCGCTGAACCTGAAGGCAGTAATTATCTGAAATCAAACTATTTTCCGCTATACTTCCTGAGTTTTTGTGACGTGATTCTCATGTGGCCAGCGCCAGCACCTCCAGAACACCCCCCCCAAGTTGTACGAGCCGGCGACGTCGATGCCTCACGGGTAAGCCGATGGGACTACGGCCACCTTTGCGCCGCTGAAGAATAGGAGATCTTTCGCATTTGGCTGCTAGGATGGGCGCGCACAAGTTCGGGCAGACCATGCTTCAGACCCGCCGTTCCTTCTCGAGCACCTTATTCCTCGGGCCTGCCTCAGCTCACCTGGGCGCCCTGATTCTGCCAAAGGTGGCTGCTGCTCAAAACTTACCCACCGTCGTACCCCCGGATCGTCGCGCGCAGCTCCGCCATGCCCGTGGAGCCATTCCAAGTGCCAATCAACGTGGCCGGCTGGCAGTGGATCGGACGTTGGAGCGTCTGGACCACCTCGCTGTGGACTTCTCGGCAGGCCGGCTGGTTCTCGTGAATATCGCGGCCGCCGAACTCATCGCCTATGATGGTGGGCGAGAGATCTTGCGCTCGCGGGTGATCGTGGGTGCCAATCGGACCCGTACGCCCCAGTTCGCCACTTTCGTCACCTCGGCCCGCTGCAATCCGCCATGGTACGTACCCGCCAGCATTGAGCGGGAGGTTCGCGCCGCAGGCATTACCGGTTTCCAGATCGTGAATGGGCGGCTGATCCAACCGCCGGGTCCCGATAACCCCCTTGGACCCGTCCGGATTGGATTGCTGGACTCGGACGGCATCTTCCTCCACGGGACCAACACCCCCGCATCCTTCGCGCGCCAAAGCCGCGCGGTATCGCATGGCTGCGTCCGGGTCGAGCACCTCCGCGACCTCGTCGCCTGGATGACCGACCGACCACCGGCCGCAGTCCAGACGACCGTCGCGACGGGACGCACCATCGAGTTGATCCCTCCGCAGGAGGTGCGGGTTGCACTGGCCTATCTGACCGCTTGGCCCGACCGCCTCGGCAGGCTCGTGTTGCATTCGGACCCATATGGCCTTGATGCGCCCGGAGCTCGCAGGGCGCCGTTCCGGCGAGTCATGCGGCCCGTCCCCCAAGCACCCGCCGAGGCCGAAGCAGCCGCACGTCTCGATACGCCCGAGGATAATCCGCTGTAGAAGAAGCAGTGGAGCCCAAAGCCACCCGGAAGAGCGATCGCGACATCCGGCTTACCCACCTTGGGCGCAGTTCGAGAATGCGGCTTCACTCCTTGCCTACCGCATTCCTGCGCAGACATCTTTCTGAAGAGCCCGTTCATCACTCTTGGTGCCACGCAGCTTCTTGCGCCCGCGCTCATCACCGCTGCGGAGTGCCACGCTTCACCATGGCCGCCCGCGGAGCAGGGCCAAGGAGCGACACGAAGGTACTGCGCGTCTATGAACCCTTCGGCACGCTCGGCATTGCCACCCCTGCAAAGGACCTCAAGGCGTGATCACCGACACCAGTTCCATCCCCATCATCTTTGCCGATACCATTACCAAGCTACCATCCGAGGCGCGTGGCGCCGTCATCCTCTCCGGCTCCCATGGCGGGGTTTATCCAGGCTACCTTACCGCCAAAGCCCAGGCGCGCGCCGTCATCCTCAACGATGCCGGGCTGGGCAAGGATGAGGCCGGCACCGGCTCCTTGCGTTATCTGGAGGCGTTGGGCATCGCCGCGGCCACCGTCTCCCATCTCTCCTGCCGCATCGGTGATACGGCCGACATGCGCGCGCGCGGAATTATCAGCCATGCCAATGCCCCGGCCCGTTCCGTGGGCGTGACGGACGGTATGGCCTGTATTGACGCTGCCGAACTGCTACGCAAAGCGAAGCATGTCCGCGCCACGGTCCCCACCCTCGGCGAGACGCGCGGCGAGGTGCCTGTGCCGGATGGAAGGCGCCGTATCCTGCTGCTGGATTCGGCCTCGCTCGTCACGCCAGAGGATGCCGGGCAGATCATCGTCACCGGCTCCCATGGCGGCCTCGTCGGCGGCTCGCCCTTTATGGCGCTGCGAACGGAGGGCTTCGCGGGGATCTTCCACGATGCCGGTGTCGGGATCGAGGACGCAGGAACAACGCGTCTTCCCGCCCTCGACCAGCGCGGCATCGCATCCTTCACCGTCTCCGCCGCCTCAGCTTGCATCGGCGACGCCGCCTCGGTCTTTCAGAACGGCGAGATCTCAATGGTCAACGAAACCGCGATGTGCCTCGGTGCGAAGCCGGGAATGCGCGCCTCTGAGGTGCTGCTCGCCTGGGCACGCGAGTCCTGACGAGATCACAGATAGCGGCAACAGCCCGGTTCGGGACCGAGCTGCGAACGAGACGACGGTCGCCCTCAATCCCGACGCTCCCTCACGCAACTTGGTGGAGTTCCGCGGCACATTCGACGTGAACGCGGTGACGACGAAGGCCATTGACCAATAACGCGTCACCATCCAGGCAAATCGGCTTCCACCCACCCCATGCTTCAGCGCGAGTCCAGCCTCGCCGAAATCGCCGCGGCCTCCTCGTGCAGCCACGTCACCAACTCCAAGCGCCGGTCCGGCTGCATCCGCCCTTCGATCGCGGCGATGCTCAGCGCACCCGCCACTCGGTCACCCCGGGTGTGGATGGGAACGCCGACGGCCATCATGCCAGGAAGGACCATGCCGGGGTTTGTGGCGTAACCATCGGTACGGGTCCGCTGCACCAATTCGTGCAGGCGGTCGGGTGAAAAGGAGGGATAGGTGCTTAGGCGGCTGGTATTGGCGAGAATGGCGCGCTCCACCTCCGCATCCGACAAGGCGGCGAGAAGGGCGAGGCTGCCGGCGCCGACGCCAAGCGGACGCCGGTCTCCCACCGCCAGCGTAAGGGTCTTGATCGGGTAGCGGCCTTCCTGACGTGCTGTGCAGAGCGCATCGTCACCTGAGCGAATACCGAGATAGACGGTATCCTCGCTGCGCTCCTCAAGCCGCACAAGGCTGGCGCGCGCGATGCCGGGCAGACCATGGCGTTCCGCGGCACGACGGCCAAGATCGTAGAGATCGAAACCTAGATGGTAGTGCGGTCCGTCAGAATCCTGCTCCAGCAAGCCGGCCTGAACGAGATGGGTCAGTAGGCGATGCGTCGTGGAGCGGGAGAGCCCTGTCTGCGCTGCCACGTCGCCGAGCCTTGCGCCGCCCCTGCCCTCCGCGGCAACCGCGCGCAGCAGCGCCAGGGCTCTGTCAATGCCCTGATGGCCGGCAGAATTGTTGCTCTCCATGGGTCGAAACTCCGCGTGCGGATCAGGGTGGGACGGCGTTGACGAGCCGATGGCACCCTCCGTATAAATTCCATTTACCAGGAATGAACGTCTCACTCAATGGGACACAACTGCGGCAGCCATGGGTGTTGTCCCCTTGCCGTGAAGAAAAGAGGAAATGCCGCGTGCCCGACTCCCTTACTGCCAACTCCACGGTCGAGATGCAGGGCGGGGAGGCCATTGCCCGCATCATCCGCGCCTTCCATGGCGGACCGATGTTCGGTATGGGCGGCTTCCAGCTCTTGCCGCTCTATGAGGCGGTGCGGCGCTTCGACATGCCGCACCACCTGATGAATGACGAGCGCTCGGCGGTCTTCCTCGCCGATGCCTATGCGAAGGTTTCGGGCCGCGTCGGCCTTGCCGACGCTACGCTCGGACCGGGAGCGACCAACCTCGTCACCGGCTTGGCGGAGGCGCTGAACGCCGGCACGCCGATGGTCTGCGTGGTTGGCGACACGCATCGCGACCACGCCTGGAAGAACATGACGCAGGAGTGCCGGCAGACAGAGCTGTTGCGCCCGGTCTGCAAGGAGTTGATCCGTATTGAGGCTATCCAGCGCATACCCGAGTTGATGCGCCGCGCCTTCATGGTCGCCACCACAGGCCGCCCCGGGCCCGTCGTCGTCGACGTGCCCGAGGACCTGATGCACGCCACCCATACCTTCCAGGCGGAAGAGTTCGAGGTGGACCCGATCAACGAGGCCGCTCCCGCCTTGCGCTGCCGCCCGGATGGCAGCGCCGTCGCCCGCGCCGCCGACCTCATCGCCAGGGCGCGCCGGCCCTTCATCCTCGCGGGTGGGGGCGTGCACATCTCGGGCGCCTGGGATGCCCTCACGGCCTTCTCGCGCGCCAACAACATCCCGGTTGCCCATACCCTCACAGGCAAGGGCGCCATTCCCTGCACGGATCCGCTGAGCGCCGGGCTTTTCGGCCGCTACGACCGCATCGCCAACGGGCTCATCGAAGAAGCGGATGTCATCCTCGTCATCGGCTGCAAGCTCGGCGAGATCGCAACCAAGCGCTACACAGTGCCAGGGCCGGGCAAGACCATCATCCACCTCGACATCGTGGCCGAGGAATTCGGCCGCACCCGGCAGGCAGACGTGCTCCTCTGGGGCGATGCCCGGCTCGGCATCGAGGATCTGCATGAGGCGCTGCAGGCCAAGGCACCCGACCTCAAGTCCCGCCACGCCGACTATGCGGAAGAAGTGCCCGCCCGCATGGCGAAGTGGCGGGAGGAGGTCGCGCCGCGCCTGCATTCCACGGAGCGCCCGATCAACGTCGCCCGCCTGCTAACCGCCATCAACAATGTGCTGCCGGAGGATGGCATCCTGGTCGCCGATGGCGGCTTTGCGGCACATTGGGGCGGGCTGCTCTTCGACACCAAGCGCGCCGGGCGCGGTTTCGTACCCGACCGGGGCTTCGCCTCCATCGGCTACGGCCTGCCCGGAGCGATGGGTGCGGCGCTGGCAGCCCCCGGCCGCCCGATCCTGTCACTGACTGGCGACAGCGGCTTTTGCATGGTGCTGGGCGATCTGGAGACGGCGCGACGCCTCAACCTCGACTTCACCGTCATCGTCGTGAACAACGCTGCCTCCGGCTATGTGAAGGCGCTACAGCACCTGGTCTATGGTGCCGGGAATTATCACTCCTCCGACCTCTCCGAGGTGAACTTCGCCGAGGTTGCCAAGGCCTTTGGCGTCACCGGCATCCGCGTGGAGGATCCCGAGAGCATCGAGGACGCGCTGCACCAGGCCATGTCCATCAAGGGTCCCGTAGTGCTGGACGTTATTGTGACGCGTGACCCCGCCAAGATGCTGCCCGGCGTGGATAACCGTGCGGCAGTGATCAAGAAGGGCGACCGCATTGCCTGAACTGCGCCTGATCTGAACCAAGATAGCCAATGAGGAAACATCCATGATCGAGCGTCGCGCCCTGCTGGCCACGGTGGGGCTCGCTGCCCTGTCCGCGCCCGCCTTCGCCCAGGGTCACTGGCCGGACCGGCCTGTCCGCCTCATCGTTCCTTATGCTGCCGGAGGCCCGACTGATGCCGTGGCCCGCATCCTGACTGAACGCCTCTCCAACGCGCTTCCGGAGCGGGTCGTCGTCGAGAACCGGGCCGGCGGCGGGGCCCTGCCAGGCACCGAGGCCGTGGCCCGCGCACCGAAGGATGGCGGCACTCTTCTCTTCACCACCGTCGTGCACGCCGTGCACCGCGCCCTGCACGGCTCGCGCCTCACCTTCGATCCGCAGGCGGATTTCGCGCCCGTGGCCCTCATCGGCGTGGTGCCGCAGGTCATCATGGTGCCGCCCAACAGCCCCGTGCGTGACATGAAGGGGCTGATCGATTTCCTCCGCAGCGGCCAGCACGCATATGGCAGCAGCGGCATCGGCGGCTCATCCCATCTCGGCGTCGAGCTGCTCAAGTCCATGACCAACGCCCAAGCGGAGCACATTCCCTACCGCGGCACGGCCCCCGCGGTGGCGGACCTTCTCGCCGGCCGCATCGCCCTCGTGATGGACAGCGTCGCGACCGGTGCCGCTCAGGTGCGCGCCGGCGCTCTGCGCGGCATCGCCACCAGCGGCGCCCGCCGTTCCGAAGCGCTACCGGACCTGCCCGCTGTGGCAGAAACGATTCCCGGCTTCGAAGCGACCACTTGGAACGCCGTCCTCGCCCCTGCCGGCACGCCCGCGCCCATGGTCCAGGCCATGTCGGCCGCCATCTGGAAGGTCATGGGCGACCCGGCGACCCAGGCGCGTGTCTCGGAGCTCGGTGTTCAAGCTCCGGCACCGGAAGAGCGGAGCCCCGCGGCGACCGGGCGCTTCATCGCCTCGGAGACAACGAAGTGGGAAAAACTGATCCGGGATGCGCGGATTACCGTGGAGTAGCCGACTCAAGGGAACGGTACCGCCCTTCCGTGAAGCGCTGCGGAGAGGCTCCAACATTTGGTGCCACAATCCTACCAAGGGGACGATCTGCGCCGATTAACGAATGGGACAGGGCGGCAGTTATACCTCCGATTCCAGCTCGCCTTGCTCTCCTTCCGCACCCCGCTCCCGCAAAGGAGCAGGCAACCACTTCCAATCTCAGCCCGCTCCAGCGGTCAGGGTCAGGAAGTGCCGCGCCACCGGGGCCTCTCGTTCCTAGTGGAAGCGCCACACCGCCTTGATATCCGCATCGGCATGGGGGACCCGATGGTGCTGCCGGAAGTGCTCGGCCCAGAATCCGGCCATGAACCACTCACCATCCGCTCGGGATCCGCCGCGTGCTCCGTGATGTCCCAGCCATAGGTCACGGCAGCGCCGCCCGCCGCGAACAGCAGCCCGCCTGCCGCCGGCCCGATGGAGCGAACGATGTGGGGCCGAGCGAGTTGAGGAGGATGAGGAGGCTGCCCAGAGTTCGACAAGGATGGCGGTGACGGCCGGCATGAGCGGTCCGACCTGCGCAGCATTTGACTCGTTACAGGGATGCCTTGAATACTTGCCCGAACACTCGCCGGAGCGCGAGGACCAGGGGAGCGAGAATGTCCAAAGGTCAGCGTATCGCCATCATTGGGACCGGCGCGGTCGGCGGCTATGCTGGCGCACATATGGCGCAGGCCGGGGAGGACGTCACCTTCGTCGACATGTGGCCCGAGAATGTCGAGGCGATGCGTGCTCACGGCTTGCGCATCAGCCACCTGCGTGACGTTCCCGAGTTCCGCGTGCCGGTCCGAGCCTTGCACCTGACCGAGTTGCAAGGGCTGAGCAAAGAGGCGCCGATCGACATCGCCTTCGTCTGCGTGAAGTCCTATGACACGGCCTGGGCGACGGCGATGGTGCGGCAGTACCTGGCCCCTGGCGGCTTTGTCGTCTCCCTTCAGAACTGCATGAATGAGGCAACCATCGCCGAGGTCGTCGGCTGGGGCCGCACGCTTGGCGCCATCGCCAGCTCGATTACTGTGGACCTGTGCGAACCTGGTCATGTCCGCCGCGCCGCCGGCAAGAGCGGTGCGGCGCATACCGTCTTCCGCGTTGGCGAGGTGCACGGCCGCGTCACTGACCGCGCGAAGGAGGTCGGCCGGTTGGTCGCGCTATCCGACAGCACCCAGGTCACGACCAACCTGTGGGGCGAGCGTTGGTCGAAGCTGGTAACCAACGCCATGGCCAACGGCTTGTCCGCCTGCACCGGGCTGATCAGCCGCGACATCCTGACCAATGATAGCCTCCGCCACTTCACCGCCCGCCTCGGGGGCGAGGCAATTCGCATCGGGCAGGCCCTCGGCTACCAGCTTGAGGAGGTGCATCACATCGACCCGGAGACGATCGCACGTGCTGGGGAGGGCGACCCTGACGCGCGGCGCGTCTATGACGAGCACCGACTGGCCGAGGCGTCCAAGGGCGGCGGCGCGCATCGCCCCTCCATGGGTCAGGACATGGTAAAGGGCCGCCGCACCGAAATCGAGTTCCTGAACGGCTTCATCGTCGAGCGCGGCCAAGAGGTTGGCATTGAGGCCCCCGCGAACGCGGCACTGACCGACATCGTTAAGCGCGTCGAGAAGGGCGAGTTGCAGCCCGATCCGCGCCATGTCCTCGACCTGCGCCTGAACTAGCTTCCGCGCGCGGCGCCCGATCGCCGCCGCGGACGGAGGGACCAAGCCCTGTGCGGCGGTGCCGCCTGCAGGCGGAACGATGGAGGTACGTCAGATGTCCTTGACACGCCGCACGCTGCTTGCCGCGGTCCCCGGCGCTCTCGCCGCTCCCGCCCTGCACGCGCAGGAGACCCCCTTTCCGAATCGCCCAGTGACGCTCATCGCCGGAGGCACGGCCGGCGGACCGACAGACGTCATAAGCCGCCTCGTGGCGGAGGGCATGGCCAAGGACCTTGGCCAGCCTGTGGTGATCGAGAACATCGCCGGTACGGTCTTCTCCGCCGGCCGCACCAACCAGGCGCGTCCGGACGGCTACACAATCCTGAACACCAACATCGGCTTCGCTGCCAGTGCCACCATGTACCGCCGCCTACCCTACAGCGTGACCGAGAGCTTCGAGCCGCTGGGCCTCGTGTCGGAAGCGGCGATGACCATCGTCTCCCGCCCCGGCTTTCCGGCAGGCGACATCGCCTCCTACCTGTCCGTGATGAAGCGGGAAGGCGACAAGCTCAATCTCGCTCATTCCGGTGTCGGGTCCTCCAGCCACCTCTGCGCTATGCTTCTTCAACAGGCCGCCGGCACGCTCGCGACAACTGTGGCCTATCGCGGCAGCGCGCCAATCACCACCGAGCTGATGGCGGGCCGGGTCGACATCTTCTGCGACCAGGTCACGAACACCCTGCCCTACATCCGGGACAAGCGCTTCCCCGCTTACGCCGTCACCAGCGATACGCGGGTTCCCGGCCTCGAATCCCTTCCGACCATGGCAGAGGCCGGCAAGCCCGAAGCCACCATGACCACCTGGCACGGCCTGTTCGCGCCTGTCGGCGTGCCAGAGCCGGTCCTGGATCGCCTTTCCGCCGCATTGCGGGCGGCATTGCGCGAGGAGCGGCTGCGCACCCGCTTCGCGGAGCTGATCACCGCCCCAGCGTCGCAGGATCGGGCAACGCGCGACTTCCACCGCCGCTACCACGCCGAAGAGGTTGCCCGCTGGCGGCCCGTGATCCAGGCCGCCGGAACCTACGCAGATTGACCGGGGCCGCCCCTACAGCGTTGCCCCAGGTGCATGGGCAGGGGGAACGCCTCTCTCCATGGTCTGGGTGCTGCCGCTGGACTGGGCCCAGTCGGCCGCTCAGGCCCCACCCAGGAAGTCTGTCGTCCAGCGCGTATAGTCGGCCTCGCGCGTCACCTGTCTTGCCAGATCAGCAGGCGCGAGGCCCGTAAGCTCGGAGGGCTTTGCGCCATCGCGCAGGGCCTTCATTGTTGCGTGCAGTGCCGCGATGGCCGCCTGGAAGGGCTGGTGCCCCTGCAGTGCCACCCGCACCCCGCGCGAGGCCAGCCATCCCGTGTCGGCCAGCTCGCCCCCTGCCCCGCCCAGCACGAAGGGCAAGTCGGTCACGGCTCGCATCGCTTCGATTTCGGCGCGCGTCTTGGCGCCCACTAGGAAGATTCCGTCGACTCCCAACCCTGAATAGGCCCGGACCCGTGCCATTGCATCCTCCAGCCCCGTTATGGCCAGCGCGCTGGTACGGGCGAGGATGACGAGCCCCGGGTCTTCGCGGGCAGCGACGGCAGCCTTCATCTTGCCCACCCCCTCCGCCAGGGAAATCAGCCGCGCCGGACCGCCGCCATATGGGGCGGGCAGCAGCGTGTCCTCGATGGACAGGGCGGAAACGCCGGCGGTCTCCAGCTCCTGCACGGTGCGCATCACGCTCAATGCATTGCCGTAGCCGTGATCGGCATCCACCAGCAGCGGCGGCGCGCCAGCCCGGTTGATCCGCAGTGCCTGCTCGGCAAATTCTGTGAGTGTCAGGACGATCAGGTCGGGCGCGCCGAGCACCGCAAGCGACGCAACCGAACCAGCAAGGATCGCCGTCTCAAAGCCGAGGTCCGCGGCGATGCGGGCCGAGACTGGATCGTGCACCGACGCGGGGTGGATGCAGCGATCCCCGTCGAGGATCTCGCGGAAGCGTCGTCGCCGGCTCGTCCAGTCCATGGATGTATCCTTCCCCGTCACGTCTTGGCCACTGTGACCAGAAGGACAGGATTTGGCTATTGCCATCAGTCGATGAGGTGCAAGCGCCGATCCGGCCCCGCGGAGCGATGGACCTTGTGACGCATTCCAGAAATCCTTCTGAATGGATGTTGGACTGGTGGAGTCGGCCATGACTTCGTCGTCGGTACCGGCGGCCGCGCGGGATCGGAGAACCGGTTGATAGGTCGAGTTCGCTGACCTTAAGCGCGGTTAGCTTTGCGTCGTTGGTCTGGTGCCACAAGTTGCCAGGCTTCGACCGATGAGGTTGCCCGACGAGCCGGCATAGCGGCGCCTCTCCGTCGTGCGACTGAGCAGCCGTAACACCGCCGTATTCCGGGCAGACCCGAAGGCCATGTCCGTCGCAGGCGGTTCTACAGGCGGCACGGACCACATGTTGCTCGGGATGATGGGAAGCGCGCTGGGCATCTCTGCGAGCCAGCTCTCCTACGTGGCCTTCTCGGGCGGCGGACCGGCCGTCGTGGTCATCATCGGGGGCCAACCGGATGTCGAGTTGCCGACCATGCGGGAGGGTGGTCTGGATGCCGTGCTCTACAACTGGCGCGGCCTCTGGGCGCCGCCAGGGATTCCGGAGGAGCACCGGGAACAGCTCGCAACGCTCGCCGACGAGATCGCGCGCTCCGAAGAGTGGAAGCGCGAGTGCAAGCTCCGCGGGTGGCAGGACCTCTACATGCCTCCGGCCGAGTTCGCGTCCTTTCTGAAGACCGAGACCACCTCGGTCGAAGATGTGCTCAGGCCGCTCGGCCTAGTGGGGTAAGGCTCTTCCGCTCGGTCACGGCAGAAGTCAGCCCCTCCAGCTTCAGCCTTGCATCGGCGAGAAGCCGCGCCTTGGAGGCGCGGCCCGCATCGAGGTGATTCAGGAGCAGCGACGCAGCTCCCTCCCGGTCGCCAACCTCAAGCCGGTCAAGGATCGCCAGGTGCTCTGTAGACTGGGCAGCGAGCCGGCCATGGTCGAGCGCGATGACATAGCCTACCACGCGCCGCAGCCGTGTGACCCGCAACGCGGCATCCGCAAAGAAGCGATTATTGGAGGCCTGAACCAAGGCGAGGTGAAAGCCCGAGTTCAAATCGAAGACCTCACGCGGGCTCGCAGATTCGGCACGCTCCAGCAGGTCCCGCTGGTCCCGGCGCAGTCGCGCCAAGGTCAGGCCGGGCAAGTCGAATTCCGGGTCAAGGAGGGCGGCCGGCTCGATGGCGCGGCGAAAACGATAAGACTCATCATAGCTTTTTGGGCCATCAATCAGGGAGAGGAAGCGCCAAGTCCCCGATGGGGCCCGCTCAATCCATCCCTCGCCCATGGCCTGCAGCAGCGCGCGATGCACCGAACCTCGAGACGCCTCGTATCTGCGCGCGAGGTCTGCCTCCCCCACCACGTCCGGCAAGGCTCCGGCCAGCCGATCCGAGGCAACGCGCCAGTAAATCTGCTCCGCTGCATCAGTCTCCGGATCTAAGCCTGCAAGATCCTCTCCGACGGAAGGCAGGTGGCGGAGGACCAGGCGCCTATTCTCCTGCCGCGCCACCACCTTGGCCTCCCGCAGAACCTGCAGCGCGCCCCGCACGGGGGAGCGGGAGGTGCCGAGACGTTGGGCGAGATCATTCTCGCGCAACCGCTCGCCCGGCTCCACTGCCGCGGCGCGCAGCTGCTCGACGATGGCGCGGGCGAGTTCACGGTGCAGGATGGCGGCGGGCGGGCGGGGCATGGCCCGCGCAGTCTAGCTCGCCGCCCTGCACCTCGCACGTCCTCGCTCCATCGAAGTTAGCTAGGCTCGGCAGCCCGAAAAATGATGCAGACCGGGCTGCCCGTCCGAGCCGCCTCACCCAGCCGGGAGAGGCGCCGGTCTCGGGTGAGACCGAAAAGGCAGTGATGGTGTCCTCATCCTCGGTGGCCGCGAAGAGGAAGCGACCGGCCGGGTCCAGCGTAATGAAGCGGGGCGTGCGGCCAGTCGCGGTCCATTCAACCGGCGACAGGCGGCCCGTACCTTCTCGATCGCAAAGATGCCGACAGAGTCGTGACCGCCGTTCGAGGCATAGATGAACCGGCCATCGGCAGAGACGGTGATCTCCGCGGCCCGGCTGTTGCCCGTGAAGCTGTCGGGCAGCGAGAGAAGCAGTTGGAATGGCTCCAGCGCTCCCGTGTCCGCATCGTGGCGGGACGCCGTGACGCCGTTGCCGGAGAAGGCGTAGCTCAGCTTGTTCGGATTGGCCCTGGCATGGGCCGCGAGGGAGGCCGGATCTCGCACCGGCACGCCCGGCGCAGCAACCAGCACGTTGGGGACGGTGGCGACGAGCGACACCGGAGCCAGTTCCCGCAGGGGATCACAGGTCATCTTGCCCTCGAGCAGGGCGGGGTGGCCGAGATTTCGCCCGCAGCCGCCATCAGGAGGTTGTAGCCGTCGGCCGGGGCACGGGCGACGGTCCGGGCGCCGATGATGGCGCTGACACCATGCCGGTTCTCCACAACTGGCACCTGGCCTAGCGCGCTGCGCATCGCCTCGCCCGGCAGTCGGGCGACGATATCCACGCCATTACCCGGCGCATAGCCGACAACCATCTGGATCAGACGATCCGGAGATCCGCCCTGCGCCAGAGACGGCCGCGCAGTAAGGGCGGCGAGGCGCCGAGCAGCATGCGCATCTGGAACATGGGAACACCGCTCCCTCACTCGGCGCGTCGCGCCGGCCCCCTGTGTTGTCCTGAAGCTGCGGGGCTGCCGGAGCGGCGCCTAGGCGTCGGCTGCCTGCAGTTCCTTCGTGGCTGCCAGGGCGCGGCGCAGGATAGTCGGGATCATCCCGCCGGCCTGGATCAGGCCGACCTCGCGCGCCGTGTCGAGCAGCGCGGTGGCCAAGCCCCGCATGGAAGTGCCGTTTGCGCGCCGCAAGGTGACGGGCACCGCGCTGCGGGGCGTCAGGGCAGCTGGATCCCAGCCAATCTCGATCAGGTCGCCTGACGTCAGGCAAAGGGTGTCGAAGCGCCAGTCATCCGGCAGGCGCAGCGGCAGCACGCCCATGCCGATGAGGTTGGATCGGTGGATACGCTCAAAGCTATTGGCCAGCACCGCCCGTGCGCCGAGCAGCTGGGCGCCCTTGGCGGCCCAGTCACGCGAGGAGCCGGTGCCATAGCGCTCGCCAGCGAGGATGACCACCGGAAGCCCGGCCTCCGCGTAGCGCATAGCGGCGCGCCAGGCGGGCAGCGCTTCACCACTGGGGGCGAAGACCGTGTGGCCGGCCGGAAGCCCTGGCGTGAGGTGGTTCACCGCGGCCTTGTTGGTGAACAGGCCGCGCAGCATCACCTCCCAGTTGCCGCGCCGGGAGGCATAGACATTGAGGTCGCGCGGGTCCTCGCCACGTTCGATGAGCCAGGCCGCAGCGTCGCTGCGGGCCGGAATGGCGCCGGCGGGGGAGATGTGGTCGGTGGTGATGTCGTCGCCCAGTACGAGCAGCGGGTGCGCCGCCAGGACGCCGGCCCCCTGGCCCTCCGGCCCAAAGTTCACGAAGGGTGGCGGGCGCAGATAGGTCGAGGCGGGATCCCACGGGAAGAGCGGCACGAAAGGCGCTTCCAGCGCCTGCCAGGCGGCGGAGCGATCCGCTGCCTCCCCGGCCGCGGCAATGTCGGCCGGGTCGCCGGCGAGGTCGACGGCAGCCTCGATCTCGGCCGTTCGGGGCCAGATATCGGTCAGGTAAACGGGCCGCCCATCCGGTGCAGTGCCGAGCACGTCCCGTGTGATGTCCAGCCCGGCACGACCGGCAACAGCATAGGCCACCACCATGGGCGGCGATGCGAGGAGCGCGGAATCGATCTGCGCGTGCACCCTGCCCGGGAAATTGCGGTTGCCCGAGAGAACAGCGACCGGTCTCAGCCCCTGCCCTTCTACAGCCTCGGCCACGGCAGGCAGCAATGGGCCGGAGTTGCCGATGCAGGTGGCGCAGCCATAGCCCGCGATCCCGAATCCCAGCGCTTCCAAGTCGTCCAGCAGGCCAGCGCGCTGCAGGCGCCGCTCGGCACTTGGCGACCCGGGGGTGAGCGAGGTCTTCACCCAGGACGGCACGTGAAGGCCCAGCGCGCGCGCCTTCTGTGCCACCAGCCCGGCTGCGACGAGCAGCCCGAGATCCGTGGTGTTGGTGCAGGAGGTGATGGCCGCGATCGCAACGGCGTCCGACGGAATTCCCTCTTCCGTTGCCTCAGAGATGCGGGTTCCCGCCGCCTCCAGGGCAGCCGGTACCTCGGCGGGTGCCAGCCGGTCCTGCGGGCGGCGCGGACCGGCCAGGGAGGGGCGGAGGGAGGACAGATCCAGTTCCAGCACGCTGGTGTAGCGCGGCGCGTTTGCCGGGTCGTGCCAGAGCCCCTGCGCCTTCGCATAGGCCTCCACCAGTGCAACCTGGGTCGCATCGCGCCCGGTGGCGCGCAGGTAGTCCAGCGTGTGGCCGTCAATCGGGAACATGCCGGTGGTGGCGCCATATTCGGGTGCCATGTTGGACACAACGGCGCGCTGCCCCGCAGTCAGCGTGCCGAGGCCAGGTCCGAAGAACTCCACGAATTCACCCGAGACGCCGAATTTCCGCAGCATCTGCGTGACGGTCAGGGCGAGATCGGTGGCAAAGCTGCCCTCTGGTAGCGCGCCCGTCAGCCGGACGCCGATGACCTCGGGCACGCGCAGCGAGACGGGCACGTCGAACATCACGCCCTCGGCTTCGATACCGCCAACGCCCCAGCCCAGCACGCCTATGCCATTGACCATGGGCGTGTGGCTGTCCGTGCCGACCAGCGTGTCTGGGACGGCCCAGGCCTCGCCGTCCCGCATCTCCGTCGTCACGATGGTCGCGAGCCGCTCGAGATTGATAGTGTGCATGATGCCGGTGCCCGGCGGGAAGACGCGAAAGCCGCTGACCGCCCCTGCCGCCCACTTCATGAAGCGGTAGCGCTCGGCGTTGCGCGCCATCTCGTTCGCCATGTTTGTCTGCAGCGCGCCTGGCATGGCTGACACATCGACGGGCAGGGAGTGGTCCGTGGAGGTGGCGACTGGCACGGCGGGGTTCAGGCGCGCGGGATCGCCTCCTGCGCGCGCGAGCACGTCGCGCATGGCGGCGATGTCCACAAGCGCCGGGCCGCAGGTTGTGTCATGCATGAGGATACGGGTCGGAGCGAAGGGAATCTCTGCCTCCGAGCGCCCCGTCTCCAGCCAAGCCAGAAGGGCGTCACGCCCGGCTGCCCGCATCTCGGCTTCCGGCTGACGCATGAGGTTCTCGAGCAAAATGCGATGGCACCAGGGCATACGAGCAAGGAGCGCCGCACCGCCGGCGGCAGCCGGCAAATCGATGATGCGCCGCTGGCCGAAGGATCCGGTCAGCCTCGCACTGGACACGACGGTGGCGGTGCTCTGCGACATGAGCTCTCTAGGGCCTCCAGCTGCAATGTTCAGCCGCCGCCATGTATTATATTGCCTCACAAAACAACAAGCTCTTCGTCGTGGCCGGGGCAGTGAGGCTTCGGAGAACTGCTTCCCGGCCTGTAATCGGCTCGCTCTGAGCCGGATCTGTTGAAGACGCTCTGCTCGAAGTGGACCTGAAGCCTGGTAGCTGGTCCGTTAGACTCGACACCGTCGAGGCCTCCATGGCTCCCACGCCGCAGAAACGTGCACGAGGCAGGGACCTGCCTCGTGCTGGGCCCTCCGCCTCAAGCCAGTTCCGCGCCCCGGCGCTCCGGAATGAGGAGCCACAGCGCCACGATATCCACCACATAGAGCGCGGCCAGCGCCGCGATGGCGGTCTCGAAACCATGGGTGCCGGCGATGGCGGCCACCACGACCGGCCCGAAGCCGCCCACCGCGCGCCCGATATTGAACAGCACGTTCTGTGCCGTCGCGCGGACTGCCGTCGGGTAGAGTTCGCTGATCAGTGCCCCGTAGCCGCCCAGCATGCCATTCACGAAGAAGCCCATCACCGCACCGCCGATCAACAGTGCCGCCGCATCGGTCAGCTGCGAGTAGACGACGACCATCACCGCCGCGCCGATCATGTAGCCGAGGAAGGCGGGACGGCGGCCCATGCGATCCGCAATCTGGCCGAACGCATAGATCCCGACCGCCATGCCCGCGATGGTCACCGCCGTCCACACGGCCGACTGGGTCAGCCCGTAGCCGAACCGGCTGTTGAGATAGTTAGGCAGCCAGATCATCACGCCGTAGTATCCGAAGTTCTGGACCGAACAGAGGATGATCAGCCCAAGGCTGGTTTTTGTCGTCTGCGTATCCTTCACGAGAAGGCGCAGCGGAAAGCTCTCGCGAACAGCTGCCGCATTGCGCGCGGTGAAGAGCTCCGGCTCATGCAGCTTGCGCCGTATGACCCAGGCAACGAACGCCGGCAGGATGCCAAGCGCGAACATCCCTCGCCAGCCAATGATCGGAAGCAGCAGCGGAGTGATGAGCGCCGCCAGCAGGACGCCCGCCTGCCAGCCAAGCCCGACATAGGAGGAGACGCGGGCACGCTTCTCGGCGGGCCAGGCTTCCGCGACGAGGGCCATCCCGATGCCGAACTCGCCGCCCAGGCCAAGGCCGGCGATCATTCGGTAGGCTAGCAGGTCCCCGTAGCCCTGGGCGAGCGCGCAAAGCCCCGTGAAGACCGCGAAGAGCACGATGGTCCAGGTGAGCACCCGAACTCGCCCGAGCCGATCCGAGAGCATCCCGAACAGGAGGCCGCCGAGGACAGCGCCTACTAGCGTACCAGTAACGAGGGAGGCAGCCTCAGACTGGCCAAGTTGAAGCTCACTCGCGATGGCGCGGAGCATAAAGCCCAAAATGAGGAGGTCGAATCCGTCCATCGCATAGCCGACGGCAGAGCCCCAGAGCGCCTTTCGCGCCTCTGGCGTAACGGGTGCGTCCATGTTGATTTCCCCCCTCTTGCCTCATCTCAGGCCGGGGCTCCTATCAGGCGAACTTGTCAGGGAGCAACTGCGCTTCAGGCGGGCCGATTGACCCAGCTGCCGCTGAGGCCCCCCCCATCCCGATGCAGCGTGGCCTCGCCCGCTGCATCTTGCTGTATGAGGGTGGACGCGCTTGCTTCGGCGGCGAAGATTACGCGAAAGGGAGCCGCGCCTATTTGGAGAAGCGGAGGCCAAGTTTTGCAAGCCGTTGAAGCGGGGCAGAATCGCTTGGAGGAAAAGGAAGCATGAACGAAGACACTGCTTCAGCCACGATCGGACGCCGCGTGCTGCTGGGTGCCGCCTCCACCCTTTTGGCGGCTTGCCCCGTCTGGGCCCAGGAGGCCTTTCCCACCAGAGGAGTGCGGCTGATCGTGCCTTATCCGCCGGGCGGCTCCGCCGATCCGCCCGCGCGAGTCATCGGCCAGCGCCTCTCCAGCCTTTGGGGGCAGCCCGTCGTGGTCGAGAACCGCTCGGGCGCCTCGGGGATGATTGGCGCAGAGGCCCTGGCGCGCTCGGCGCCCGATGGATACACAATCGGGCTCGGCAACATCCAGACGCACGCCCTGAACGTCGCGATGTTCCGGCGCATGACCTACGATCCGGTGGCAGACTTCGAGCCGATCTCGCTGGTGGCGGCTACGCCGCATGCCTTCGCCGTCCCATCGAAATCTGCGATCCGGACAATGGACGACTTGGCACAGGCGATTCGCAAGGAGCCAGGCAAGCTCACCTATGGCTCGCCCGGCCCTGGCTCCACCGCCCATCTCATCGAGGAGGTGTGGTTGCGCAAGCACGGCCTCTCGGCGGTGCATGCCGCCTACCGCGGTGCGGCACCGGTGCTGAACGACCTCCTGGCCGGCACGCTCGCCTTCGCCGTCTCCACACTGCCGGGGGTCATGACCCAGGCCAAGGCGGGCGAGTTGCGCCTGCTCTCGATCACCTCCGCCGAGCGCCACCCGGACCTTCCACAAGTCCCGACCTTCGCGGAACTGGAAATCGGCGACACGGCCATGGAGGCGTGGTTCGCCATCCTCGCGCCCGCGCGTACGCCCCGCCCCATCGTGGATCGTATTGCGGCCGATATTGCGCGGGTGCAGGCCATGTCTGAGGCGCGGCGACTCATCGTCGCGGCGGGGCTAGAGCCGCGCGACCTCGGGCCAGATGCCACGCGCGACTTCATCCGTGCTGAGGTGCAGCGCGCGGTCAGCATCGGGAAGACGGTGGGGATCGAGCCAGAGTAGCCGGCCGTTGCCCCTACGCGGTCAGGATCGTCTCGCCCGTCCAAAGATGCGCTGCCAAATGGATGGAGACGTCGCTTCATGGTTGGTCCGGGCGGCCAATGCGGCGGCGTGCGCCTCATCAATTCGTGCCCGCTGAATGCGGTCCAGGCGACTGGTCGCAGCCATCGCGCGGCGCTCCGCCTCATCAGCCAGCCGCCTTGCGCCCTCGACCTGCTGCTCTGCCTCCCGGGCACGAGCTTGAGCTGCCTCCAGTTCGGCCAGATCTACGCCCTGCCCTCGGGCAGCTTCTGCTTCTGCCTCAACTTGGGCCAGGCGCGTCTGGGTCTTCGAAGACTGCAGCTCGGCTTCCTCCGCCCTACGAATTGCGACGTCTCGCTCGCCTTGAACGGCCGCGGCTCGGCTCTCCGCGTCGTGCCGGCCTGCCTCGGCGATCTTGACCGCTTCCTGGAGGCCGGCTGCGGCGCCAGCGGCCTGCCCCAGCACCCGCCGCATCTCTGCCAGATTGGCCTGTGCGGTGTCCCGCTCTCGCACTAACTGCGCGGCCCGCTCCCGATCCGCCTGACCTTGGGTACGTAGGGCCGCAGCTTCCCCCTCAGCCCGTGCCGCTCGTTCACGCATCTCTGCCAGCTCGGCTGCGCGCTGATCGGCAAGTGCCCGCGCCACAGCGAGCTCGGCCTCGGCCTTGTCCGCTCGGTTCCGTTCTCGGCTCAACGCAGCACGAAGGGTCGCGGTCTCGCCTTTTAGAACTTTGAATGCTCGCCTTTCACCGGCTTGCTCATCGAGCCGTCCAGCCTTGGCTTCCTGTATTTCGGAGGAGGTTAGCCACACCCGCCACAGACCGTCCTCATTGCTGCGGTTTGCCCGCATCTTTCGACGTGTGATGCGCTTTCGCAGTGCATTCACAGAGACGCCAATCAGCTCCGCAGCCTCTGACAGCAGGTACGGCTTCGCCTCATCGTCCATGGAGGTTCGCCTGGTCATTTGCTGGCCAGCTAGCGGACAAACTGCGGCAAGTCCACTTCCCCAGTGGGTTGATCGGGATCGCAGGATTGGCCGCCCACTGCCAAATCTGCCTCACGGTAGCGGTATGGCAGCAATCTCCGCTTCCAGCCCGGCCTCCGTTGTACCCAGGACCGTTAGGGCATCGTTCTCCAGCACCATGCGCTCGAGCCGCATACTCGGCCGCACCAGGCTAACCCGCAGCCCACCCGTAAAGTCAGGATCAGACAACCGGTGCTGTAGCTCTGTCAGTGCCCCGTCCATTACCACTTGCAGATCGTACACCGCGAGAGCCTCAATCCGCTCGCGGAGGTGCCGCTCGAGGAGAAGGGTCGCAAGCGACCACACTGTACTGTCGAGGTTCCGAGCGAAGCGCAACTCCTCCAGCCCCACGCGCGTGCCGCCTTGGCTTAAGACTGGACGGCCGGAGAACACCACTCGCCCATTCGTGTCCGGCAAAATACCTGGCAGGTCGGCACTGAAGGTGATGGCCAGCGCGATGGCGGGGGCGCTCGGGTAGAGGAAGATCTCCTTCACCCTTAGCTGCACCGTTCCCAGCGGAGTCTCAACCGATATGTCGCGCCCTCCGAACTCCCGCATCAGCCAGTCTCGGATCATGTCGTAGCCGGCGCGGACGGGGACAGACAGCCGCAGCCGACCGCTACTTCCTCCAGCCGGCATGGCCGCCAGCGGCGGCAGGAAGCCCGGTGGCGCGGGCTTGGGCGCCACAGAGGATACGGTGGTGCGCGCTCGCAGTCCCAGCGTCACCTGCAGTGCATCGTTGCGCGCCACGATCTCGCCAAGCCCCACCGCCTGCGGATGAATACCGACATACAACGGCGGCGCTGCGGGTAGCTGCACCCGAATGGTCCGCGGATCCCACAGTGCCAGGGCGCGCTCGCGCACCATGCCGCATGGAAGCAGCACTGCGATTTGCGCTGGTATGCCGTGTACTGCCTCTTCGACCTGGGCGCGAACGCGCGCCTCCACATCCATCCAGATGCCGCCAACGACTTCCATCCGCGGGCTGCGGGTCCAGCGATAGGACACCGCCACCTCCGGCGCTGGACACCAGTCCCTGTCCACCGTCAGGCCCAAATCAGCCTGCACCTCGGCCGCCGCATCGATATTCTTCTCACCCAGCGCCAGCAGGTCAGCCAAGCCACCGCCGAGACCCACCGTGCCGCTCAGCGCCACCGCTACCCGGGCGCTAAGGCGCCCATTGATCTCCTCCAGCACGACGTCGCTCGTGCGGCGCAGCGTCAGCGCATAGCGCGTGTCGGCTCCCTCCTCGCTGGCTAGATGCAACTCGGCCGGCAGTGCCCGTCCGACTGCCTTCCGCAGCAGATCGAGTGGCAGGCGAAGCTGCAGCGCCACCCGGCTCTCCTGGGCCGGGAGGTCCAGCTGGGTCGCGCGACGAGGTGGCTCGCTGGCCAGAAGGGTATCGTGCCCTCGCATCCAGACAGCGCCGGCTCCCATGGCCAGCACCGCCAGAGCCCCCGCCGTTCCCCATGCGGTCCAATATTGCCGGACTGATCCACTCGCCATTGCCGGAAGATAACCCCGACCGGGCTGGTTCTGCACCTTTAGGCAAGCGCCTCGAAAGCGTTCACCAGGCGGGACGTGCCGAGCGTCGGAGGACGCGGGATTGGGTGCTGGGTCCACGGTTACAGGATCAACAGCTCGGCGTCCGCACCTTCTAGCCTTTAAGGAAACCCACATCCGCTTGGCTGCGCTCCCATTCCGCCGATCCTGAACCAGGATATCCAGCACCACCCCATGCTGGTCCACGGCTCGCCAGAGGTCATGCAGCACGCCATTGATCCGCAAAAACACCTCACCGAGGTGCCAGGTGTCGCCCGGCTTTGGCCGGCGGCGCCGCAGCTTCGCCGCGAACCCCGAACCGAACTCGCGGCACCAGCACCGGATGCTCTCGTGAGGGACGGCAATGCCTCGGTCCGCCAGGATAAGTTCCACATCCCGCAGGCTCAAGCTGGACACGTGATAGAGCCAGACAGCGGGGCTGATGATCTCTGCCGGGAAGCGGTACCCAGGGTAGGTGGCGGGGTCTGGCATCATCCCATCGATCTGACCCAGTTTGGTCATTCCGACCACCGCCATCAACTTGTCAATGCCGTCCCCTTTCCGGGTGCAGCTCATGAGAAGGCACCCCGTCCGGGGGGTGGTCGGGGGCCATCGAGGATCTGGATCGGAAGCAGCTCGGTACCCGGCGTGATACTAACCTATGATGATCTTGGCATTGCAGCACAGCTGCGTTACACAACCACAGCGTGTGTGTTCAAAGCCGATCTGCTGTCCACCGCGGCGCTTGCTCACACCCCGCCTCCAGCGGCGGCCAGGTCGTCGCACAGGGACCAGAGTAGCGCATCGTTATCATCTACCGGCCTGCCTCGGAGTTGAGCTGAACGAGTGTTCTAGCTGCCTCCGCCTTGGCTCTCCTCCCCGCCCCTGTCTGACTCAGGGCTGGATAGTCGCGGTGAGCGGCTCGTCCTGATCGATTGCGACGGCATGGGAGAAAGCCTCCATTCGCTGCACATTTCGGGCGTTGCCAGCTTCCTCGGCGTTGCGGAGGCGCGCGTGAGCTTCGTGCTACCAGGGAGACGGCAAGCCGCTGGAGGATGCGGACCATGACGCCGCAGCAATGCCGCTTGGCCTGGGCACTGCTGAATTGGTCTGAGTGGAAGCCGGCCCCACTGTGCCGCCTACTACGGCTTTAGCGGCGCGCCCACCAACTTTCGCCGCACGTCCTGCAGTTGCTCCTCGATGCGTCGAACTTCAGCTTCCGCCCAGTCGATGTCGGCTCGGATTTTGCTGTATTGCGTCTCTGTCTGGCGATCGAGCCGGGCGAACTCCGCCTGGTACTTTGTACGTGCGGCCGCGAGCTTTGTCTCGAGCTGCGCTTGAAGGCCAAGCAAGGTATCGAGTTCGGCGGTCATGTGCCCTCGGCCATAGGCATAAAGCAAAGATCCTCAGTCGTCGTGCGGCGGCGCCAGGGCGCTGTAGCGCACATGATGACGCAGCAGCAGGCCACCGATCTAAGTAACTGATCCATGTTGGGACCTGACCTGCACCTAGTGCAGCAATTCCTTACGGATCCGCAGGGGGCGTCACGTCATCCCGAAGTAACGGGACGTTACAGGAGTGCGGTCGACGAATTCCGGATCCCGAAGGCAAGGCCGAGGTCCACTGGAGAGTGGACCGCGCCTCAATACCGAGTGGGAGGCGTATGTCGATGAAGAGGCGAGGGTGGCTTCCCTGCCAGCGCCTCGCCGTCGCACGCGCCCATGACTGATGACCGGCGCAGTGCAGCTTAGACCTGCCTTACCCCACTCCCAGACCTTCCCGCGGCTGCCGTCCCTTTCGCTGAGAGCGGCGGCTTTTTGCTGTCCGGGGCTCAAATCGGCCGTTGTCGATTGCCACCACGCCATGCAGTGCCTGAGTGCAGGCTCAGTTGGTTGTGGCGCCGATGCAACAGCCGTGTGGCTTACAGCTGCGCTCAACCTGAACGTGCAATAAGCTCTCACGTTTTTGTGATTGGAACAGATATACGCTACTGGCTCGATCCGAGCCTCAGGTGCCAAAGCCTTGAACCAGATACTCTCAGTTCCGCCGGACCAAAACCCTTCCTCGATGGGAGACTCCGAACTCGAGAGGCCCGAGCAGGATGCAGTGGCCCTGCTGGCACAGCTGAAGGCGAGCTCTGAGCGGCTCTTCGCGGCTCTGGAAGCAGAGGCGGTCCAGGCAAAGCCTGCGCCCTTCATGGAGGAGGACCTCCCAGAAGAGGGGTTAGATGGGAAGGCCGGTGCCAATTGCTTCGGGGCCGATGAACTGAAGCGGCTATCCAGGCTTCGCGCGCGCCGTCGCCGCAATGCGCCCAGCGAGTTCTTCGACTGGCCTACCTGGGACATGTTGGTCGACCTCACCGCCGCCCGTGCCGAGGGTGAGCATGTGTCGGTGTCGTCCGTCTGCATTGCCTCTGGCGCGCCCCAGAGCACGGCGTTACGGAAGCTGACAGCGCTGGAGGAAGCCAAGTTTATCCGGCGCTACCTTCATGGCACAGACAGGCGCCGGGTCTGCATCGCCATCTCTGACGATGCTGCGGAGATGGTCATGGCTGCCGTCCGCGAGGAGATCGCGCTTTACAGGGCTCTGATTGCTTCGAGGTAGTGAAAGCGCCAATGCCGACATCTCCGCGGGTGGCGGGCCCAGTCAGACGGGGCTGGCAGAGACCCCCCCTGATCTCACGGGCACTCCCGTCCGCGTCCGCTGTGACCGGGCCGACCGAACGTAGCCAACGCACCGTGCCGTCCGGACAAACAGCGCGGAATTCGGCCTCGTAGTCATTGGTCTCCCGTTCTAGGACCCGCCGCACTGCGTCATGCACGATAGGATGGTCTGCCGGGTGAATTGACTTGAGCTGGATTTCGCAGTTGCAGACGGGGCGCTCCGCACAGCCGGTCAACTGCTCCCCAGGTCCCGGCGAGCTGCTCATGACGCCGGTGGCCAGATCCTACCCCCAAGCGCCGGCCGGGGCGACATCGAGGCCCGGGCAAAGTGAACCTCCCCCCAATGCAGTGCCGCTTCCGCCTCGGCAATACTGCGTCGAAGCGCCTCGAACGCAGTGACATCCAACGAAGGCACCCCCTTCAGCGTGCCGCCACTGAGGGTCACGTCCCTCGCCTTCATCGTGAGAGCGTCGATCGGCAGGATGATGCGGCGCCCGAGGGCCACCGCCCATGCAGCCTCGGCAAAGAGGGCCATGCCGCGGCCGTTGGTGGCGCCGTCCAGTTCAGCTGTAGGCGCTCCCTGCATAAGCAGTTTGAGCCAGCAGTTCGTCGAGGCGGCAGGCTGGATGATCACCGACCACGCGCTCAAGGTCCCACAGCTAGGCATTGGGCTCGACACCGTGGACCTTGACCGTTTCGGCAGCAGAGTCGGCGGTGGGACGCCTGCCAACGAAGCCCCGCGAGAGCGCCAAGGCAGCCATGTTCGCGCTACATTGATTGCCATCAAGAAAAGTTGACTAATTGCGCCTGATTAGTTGTAGGTTCTGCCAAGCAGCACGGACGGCGTGTGAGGGTCACCCGCGGTTCGCGCCACACTATTTTCGGGTGCAATGGTCGTGATCGAGATGTTCCGGGAATTTGCCTTCGAAGCCGCGCACAAGACCACCCCCGATACCCCGCTTCATGGGCATACCTTCAAGGTCAAGGTCGTGCTTACCGGCGAGCCGGACCCGGTTTTCGGCTGGTCCCATGATCTGCTTGAGGTCGAACCGGTTATCTCGGCTTTGCGGCGGAAGGTAGACCATACCTACCTGAACGACATCGAAGGCCTGGAGATCCCGACCCTGGAGAATGTAGCCGGGTGGATCTGCCGACATCTCGATCAGGCGATCCCCGGCGTCGACCGGGTTGAGGTGCGCCGCGGGCTCGAAGGGGCCGGCGAGGGCGTCGTGTACCGCAACAGGCGCTAATCGTCTCTCGATCTGCTTCTGGTCAAGCACACAGCACACAATCCGCCGAGTGCGTGCCTACCCGTTCAAGGAGATCTTCAGTGAGCGTTGCACTTCGCCGTCTGCAATCCCGCCCCAGCGCTGCCAATGAGGCCCTAGACGCTCCGCTCACCTCGGATGAGCGGGAGGCGATGATTTGTACGGCCAGCGCGAAGCTGGAGGAACTCCTCGACGTATTGCGCATCGACCACCGCAACGACCCTAACACTCGCGGCACGCCTCGACGGGTGGCCAAGATGCTTGTGAACGAACTTCTGCGCGGGCGCAGTGTTGCGCCCCCGGAGCTCACCGACTTCGAGAACCGGCTAGGCTACCATGGTCTGATCGTGACGGGGCCGATCGAGGTCCGCTCCACCTGCGCGCATCACCTGATGCCTATCCGTGGAGAGGCCTTCATCGGTGTGCTGCCCTCTGCCACAGGTAAGGTGCTCGGGCTGTCGAAGTATGACCGGATCGTTGATCACTTCGCGGCCCGCCTGCAGACCCAGGAGGAGCTCGTTCAGCAGGTCGGTGACTTCCTCTGGCAGAACACGGCCCCTCGCGGTCTGGCGGTTCGCATCTCTGCGGCCCATATGTGCCGGATGCAGCGCGGCGTTCGCGCGGGAAGCGGCCGCATGATGACCAGTGCCTACTTCGGAGCCTTCACCGAGGAGGCAGGCCTGAAAGACGAGTTCCTGCGCGAATGTTCGTCTCTCGAGACAGCGTCGCGCTGAGTTCAGCCCCGATTTTTCAGTGCGAAAGGATACCAGCGTGATGGATCGGTGTGTCAGCAAACGCGCCCTCATGGTGACGCTCGGCACGGTTGCCGCCGTGGCGGCGACAGGCCGCGTGCGGGCGCAGGCCCCGGCTCCGCACCAGGGCTCATCGCTCCCGCGTCCAAGCCAGTCACCGATCCTGAGGGTCACGGGCAAGATCCAGGTGACGAATGAGGGGGATGCTGCGGTCTTCGACCGGGCCATGCTGGAGGGCATGGGCTCGGCGACGATCACGACCAACACCCCTTGGTATGACGCCCCGGTGCGCTTCGATGGCGTTCCCATGGCGAGACTGATGGAGGCGGTCGGGGCAAGCGGGCAAACACTGACCGCCGTCGCGCTGAACGACTACTCGACCGACATTCCGATTGCCGATTTCGCGCGGTTTGGCGTGCTTCTGGCGACGCGCCGAAATGGTGCCCCGATGCGCGTGAGCGAAAGAGGTCCGCTCTTCATCGTTTACCCTTATGACTCTGACCCGGAGCTCCGTGCGAGGCTTTACTACAGCCGCTCGGCCTGGTCGGTTGCCCAGCTCATAGTCCGGTGATCAACTGGGGCGCCCCGTGGTCTGGGAGAACACGGGGGCAGGCCTCGGGTGGAGGCAGACAGCCCAAGCGCTGGCGCATTTCGCCCATAACCGCCGGTAGTGGCGTGCAGATCTTCTCTGTCGCATTCGCCCTGCTCCTCGGGGCGGGCGCCGTGTATGCCTCCCACCTGATTTCCGTCAGGCAGGAGGCGGTCAGCAAGCTCTCCCGGTACAACATCGCTTGGACCGTAGGGCAAGCGGCGCAGGAGGTATCCAGGCTGCAGGCAGCGATTGGCGCCTTCACGCTGACCCGTGGCGAGGTTGAGCGGGATCTTCTTGAGACGTGGCTCGAGATCGTCGAGAGCAGGGTCTCCGTCTTGAGGAGTGGAGAGACGGGGGCGTTCATACTCTCACACGACGAACTGGTCCGGTCCGTCGATCAGCTTCAGGCGGCTGTAGAAAGCTCGCGGCCTCTGCTTGGCTCCCTTGGTGACCCAGCCAGCATTGCTCAGCTGATGAGCAAGTTCCAGCAGATCAATGGCCCGATGGCGCGCCTCTCATCGATCGCTCATGCGCATGGTGCCGACCTCGCGACAGAGGACACGCAGGAACTCGACCGGCTCCATTTTGTGTTCTCAAGGCTTTTGCTTGGCCTCATTGCATGCTGTTTGGCACTTGCCGCGACGACATTCTGGCGCAACCGTCTTCTCGCCCGGTCAAACGCTGAAGTGCGGGCGCGCGATGCTGAGCTCCGGCGGCAGAACGAGCTCTTCGATGCGGCGCTCAACAACATGTCGCAGGGGCTCGGTATGTTCGATGCCGAGCACCGGCTCATCGTCAGCAATCGGCGTTTCAGCGAGATCTTTCATCTTGAACCGGGCGCAGCGAAGCCAGGAGCTCATGCAGCTGACCTCCTGGGGATCCAGTCAGGGCCCGCTGACTTCGAGCGGGAAGGCGGCGGATCGGCCTGGGCCGAGCACCAGGCACAGGCCGCACGGTCGCATGCCTCGACCTTCGTGCAGGAGGACGGAGAAGGTCGGTCGCTCTCCATCTCGCACCAGCCGCTTCCTAATGGCGGGTGGGTGACGACCTACGAGGATGTGACGGAGAGTCGCCGGTCCGAAGCCAGGATCCGGCATCTCGCGAACCACGATGCCCTCACCGGCTTTCCGAACCGGCGGCAGTTCACAACGCGGCTCGACGGGGCGCTCCATCGCGTCGGCGCTGACGTAGCGGTGATGTTCCTCGACCTCGATCAGTTCAAGAACGTGAATGACACGCTCGGCCACCATGCGGGCGATGAGTTGCTGCGCCTGGCGGCCGGCCGGATTCGCGAATGCATGCGCGATGGTGACCTTATCGCGAGGCTGGGTGGCGACGAGTTCGCTGTGCTACTTCAAGGAAAGGGGGCTCTGCCGGATAACGTCGAGACGCTTGCTCAGCGCATCATCAAGTCCTTGAGCACGCCATTCGATCTTGCCAAATTCCAGGCGTCGGTGGGCGTCAGCGTCGGCATCGCGGCCGCGACGTCATCCACTCCCGATGGAGACACCCTCCTCAAGCACGCCGATATGGCGCTTTACGAGGCGAAGGCAGCCGGGCGGGGGACTTACCGGATCTTCGAGGCATCGATGGCGGCCGAGTTGCAGGCGAGGATGGACCTGGAGGCTGATTTGCGCGGGGCCCTGGACCGTGGCGAGCTTGAACTGCACTATCAGCCCTTGCTCGATCTCCAGCGCGGGCAGCTAAGCGGGTTTGAAGCGCTTCTTCGTTGGCGGCACCCGGTGCGCGGCATGGTGTCTCCGGCTGACTTCATCTCAATTGCAGAAGAGACCGGTTTGATCGTACCAATCGGTGAGTGGGTTCTGCGCCGGGCCTGCGCGGATGCAGTGACCTTCCCAAGCTTTGTCAAAATTGCTGTCAATATCTCGCCGGTTCAGTTCGCGGGTGGCGATCTCTCTGAACTGGTTCGCGACACACTGCTCCAGTCCGGACTTGCGGCATCCCGTCTTGAGTTGGAGATCACCGAATCAGCGCTTCTTCAGGACAGTGAGGCGGTAATCGGGACGCTTCACAGTCTGCGTGCATTGGGCGTGCGCACCGCGCTCGACGATTTCGGAACGAAGTACTCGTCGCTGACCTACCTGCGAAGCTTTCCCTTCGACAAGATCAAGATTGACCAGTCCTTTGTCCGGGACATGGCCTCCCGTGCGGATTGTCTGGCGATCGTGCGCTCCGTGGCTCAGCTTGCAGTAAGGCTTGGGATGACAGCGACCGCTGAGGGTGTGGAGAGCAGTGCTCAACTGGACCAGGTCCGCGAAGCCGGCTGCACGGAGGCGCAAGGATACTTCTTTGGGCAAGCGGAGCCTGTTGAGAAGCTCGGGCACTGGTTCGAGGAAAAGCAGCCCAGATTGGTGGCCGTCGGCTGAGTTTGTTCAGATAAGAGCCATCAGAAACTTTGAAGTGTTTCCTGCCGGGACGCCGGCGTTCCGTCTGCTCGGCAGATTGGCTGTGTCTGCTGTCGTCCTGCGGAAGTATCCTGGCTGATCGCGTAATCCAGCCTGGATCACAACCCCGCCCCACCATCCAGCGCGATGGCCTGCCCCGTGATGTTCCCGCCGGCTGGGGAGAGAAGGAAGGCAGCCATCTCCGCCACCTCCTCGGCCGTGGTGATGCGGGCGGTGGGGGTGCCGGCCGCGGCCTCTTCTGCCGTCATGCGGAGTTCGGCCCAGCGGGCGCGGGCCATGTCCGTATCCACCCAGCCGGGGCAGAGGGCGTTCACGGTGATGCCGCGCGGGGCGAGGCGGAGCGCGAGCGCCTTCATCAGCCCGATCACCCCGTGCTTGGCGGCGGAATAGGCTACCTGGTCCGGCACGGCGCGCAGGCCGAGGACGGAGGCAAGGAAGAGGATGCGGCCCTCGCGGTCCGGCAGACGGGGGGCGGCGGCCTCGGCGCAGCGCCAGGCGCCGTCGAGATTGGTGGAGATGATGCGGCGCCAATGCGCCTCGTCCGGGGTGGCGGGGTCGCCGCCCGCGCTGCCGGCGGCGAGGACCACCGCGCGGATCGGGCCGGCGGTGTCGAAGAGGGCGCGGACGGAAGCGGGTTCGGCCACGTCGCAGGGGATGTGGCGGATGCCGTCCGGCAGGGGCGTGGCGGGGGCGCGGCGCGCAGCGGCGATCACCGGATGGCCCTGGTGGGCCAGGAGGCGGGCGCAGGCGAGGCCGATGCCGCGGGTGCCGCCGGTGACGAGGATGGCACTCATGCGGCGGTGGTTCCGCCATCGACGGGCATGACGATGCCGGTGACGAAGCTTGCATGATCCGAGAGGAGGAAGGCGACCACCGCCGCGACTTCGGCGGGATGGGCGAAGCGGCGCTGGGGGACGGCCTCGGTGTAGGTGGCGTCGCTGGCCGGGCGGGACGCGTCGCGAGCGGCGAGGTCGGCGAGGACAGCGCGAAGCATAGGCGTGTCGGTGCTGCCGGGGGCGATGGCGTTGAAGCGCACCCCCTGTCCCGCGAAGTCGAGCGCGGCGGAGCGCGTCATCTGCGCCAGCGCGGCCTTGGATGCGCCATAGGCCGCGGAGGCGGGTTTGCCGATCAGCGCCTGGTCGGAGGCGATGTTCACCACCGCGCCGCCCTGGCGCAGCAGATGCGGCAGGGCGGCCTGCATGACCGCAAAGGGAGCGAGCCAGTTGATCCGCATGATCCGCTCGGCCTCGGCAAGCGGCGTATCGAGCAGGGTGCCGATCATGGTGTCGCCGGCATTGTTCACCAGCAGGTCCAGCCCGCCCATCCGCCCGGCGGCGGCCTCGACGGCGGGGGCGATGGAGGCGATGTCGAGCAGGTCGTGCTCCGGGCGGTCCAGGCCCTGCACCGTGGCGCCGGAGGCTTCCAGCACCGCGACTATGGCTCGCCCGATGCCGCCGCAATGGCCCGTGACCAGGGCACGCTTCCCCGCCAGGCCAGTCTGCGCGATGGTCGTCTGCATGCTTCTGTCCTGCACGAATTCTCTGCTTCTGCCGGGTTGCTCGCCGCCACATCCTAGAGCAGGAGGATGCATCGGGGCAGTCCGCCCCTCCCGCCGCGTTGGGGGCGGCCCAATTTAAGGCGGCACATGTCCATTCCTCCCGGCATCCCCCGAGCAGCCCTCGTGACTGGCGCCGCGAAGCGCATTGGCCGTGCCATCGCGCTCGGGCTGGCGGAGGCCGGCTTTGACGTGGCCGTGCATTACGGCAGCAGCCTGGCGGAGGCGGAGGAGGTGG
>NZ_WWDL01000033.1 GCF_009848505.1 Muricoccus harenae | reverse complement strand
CACCTCTGGACATGTTCCTACGCGTTACTCACCCGTCCGCCACTGACATTGCTGCCCGTGCGACTTGCATGTGTTAAGCATGCCGCCAGCGTTCACTCTGAGCCAGGATCAAACTCTCAAGTTCATCCATGCCTCGACCCGAAGGCCTCAACACTTCAGAGGGACCCTAACCAAAACTCCACTCGCTCACTTCTACTACCCGTAACCCTCGCCCGTGACATCGGCTCAAGATCCGCAGCACTGGCCACGCATCCCTCCCCAACACCATCACCAGCCCAAAAGATCGCCCAGCCACCCCGTCACCAGAGCCGCCAAACCATCCCCAGACCAAGGCAAGAGCATAAAAACTCTTCTCGTCTTCAGGAAAACAGATACAATTGTGAAGGAGCAAACAAGCAAAGGCCCCGGGTTCCCCCGGCTGGGCAAGCCCAACCTCTGCCTGAAACCACCACCGAAGCGCGGCGGGTCAACGTATCTAGCGGCTCAACACCGCTACGTCAACCCCTCCAAACCGCCCCAGCCCGGGTCACCAAGGCGCCCCAAGGCGCCGCCGGTGTGGGGCGGCTTATATGGGGGGCTCGCAGACCCGTCAAACCCCTTTTTGGATGGTTTCGTGATTTTCCGCAGGCGTCACGAACCCGGCTGACATCGGGTGGATCGGGCCCGCTTTGGAGTTGGCGACGTGCCCTGAAGGGACGCCGGGCGGCGCTCCCTTCCCAGAGGCGTGCTTAGCTGTCCGCCCGAATGTTGGCGTTGCGAATCACGGCGCCCCACTTTTCGATCTCCCGGTCGAGGAAGCGGCGCGCCGTGTCCGGATCGGAAGCCACCACATCGGCGCCCTGCTCTTCGATCTTCTGGCGGACCTCCGGCTCCTGCACGACCTGCCGGATGGCTGCGCTCATCCGCTGCTGGATCGGTTCGGGGGTGCCGACACGGCCCAGCAGCATCCACCAAGTCGGAGCCTCGAAGTCGCCCACCCCCTGCTCGGCGAAGGACTTCGCCCCGGGCACATGGCGGGATTCCGTGCGGGTGGTCACGCCCAACGGCCGCAGGACGCCGCTCTTGATGTGCTGGCTGATGACCACGACGTTCGACATGAACAGCGGGACATGCCCTGCCACCGCGTCCTGCGTGGCCGGACCACCGCCGCGATAGGGCACATGGGTGATCCGGAAGTCGCCCTTCTGCTGCAGCAGGGTGGTGGCCACATGCGCCAGCCCGCCGACGCCCGAGGTCGCGTAGTTGATCGTGTCCGGCGCCTTCTTCGCCGCCTCCACCACATCCTGATAAGTGCGGTAGGGCGTGGATTCATGCGCCACCAGCGCCAGCGGGCCGGTCGCCACCAGGCTGACAGGCGCGAAGGCTTCCAGCGCCTTGTAGGGCAGGCGCATCACTGTCTGGTTCGTCGCCTCGGTGTCATAGGCGAGCATCCAGGTGTAGCCATCCGGCGCCGCCCTCGCGGCCTCGCCAGCGCCGATCGAGCCGGAGGCGCCGCCGCGGTTTTCCACAATGACGGGACGGCCGAGCACCTCCGCCAGGCGGGGTTGGAAGATCCGCGCCACCACATCGGTGGAGCCACCCGGGGGCCAGGGAACGATGAGGCGGATCGGCCGGTCCGGCCAGATGCCTTGTGCGCGCAGGACGGAAGGCATGGCGAGGCCAGCGGCGGTCGCCACGATCAGCCCACGCCGGCCCGTATTCGGGCTTCGGATCATGCTGTGCTCCTTGAACGTCACCCAACCGCCTGTTCCGGCGGCCCGGCACAGCTTCAACGCTGGTTCCCTGCGGTGCAACCCATTCCGCAGATGGAGCGGGGAGCAGACGGGAAGAGGTTCAGGCCGCGCGGGCGGCGGTGCCGGGCTGGCTACGGAAGCCATTGCGCATGTGGCTCGCCAATGCCTCGGCCGCGGCACCGGGATGCCGGGTCATGGCGATCTCGAGGTCCGGCAGGTCCGGCATGCCGTCCTCCGCCCCCAACAGGCGAAGACCGGTTGGAAGCGCCCTGGAAAGTCCCACCGTCACACCCAGCCCCGCCAGCACCACCGCATGGGTGCCGGTCTGGGAAGCCGAGGAATAAGCCATGCGCCACGGCATCCCGGCGCGCCCCAACGCATTGGTGGCCGCGATCCGCCAGCTGCAGCCGCCATGGGAGAGAACGAGCGGCAGCGGCCGCATGAGATGTGTCTGATGCGCCGCGGAGCCCACCCAACGCAGGGGCCCCCGCCAGAGGGTTTCCACCTGCACCCCCGGCGCCTCATTGCCGCCGGAGAAGAGGGTGATGTCCAACTCCCCCTTGTCGAAGCACTTCAGCAGGTCGTTCGAGGGCAGGCAGACCACCTCCACTTCGGCGGCGGGATGCGCCTCGGCGAAGCCGGCAAGGATCTCGGGCAACCAAAGCAGCGCGTAGTCGTCAGGCGAGCCCAGGCGGATATGGCCCGAGATCTCCGGCGTCCGGAAATTCGTCACGATCTCGTCATGCATGGCCAGCAGGCGCCGCGCACGGTCCAGCAGCCAGAGCCCGTGCGGAGTGGGGCTGAGGCCGCGCGGACCGCGCAGCAGCAGGGGCTTGCCCAGCGCCTCCTCCAGCCGTCGCATCTGCATGGACACCGCGGATTGCGTTCGCCCGACGCGCAGCGCGGCGCGGGTGACGCTGCCGCCTTCAGCCACCAGCACGAAGGAGCGCAGCAGGTCGGGGTCGAGACCGACAGGGATGGTGATCATGGCGGCATCAGCATTGCTGATGCGGAACTTCAAAACAACTCGTTTCCCTTATGACGGTATCGAGCCGATCTTCCCTCTTGCGACACCACCCAGAGAGGAATCGCAGCCATGTCCGGTCACGCCATCCACAGCGGCCCCTGCATCCGGGAGACCGCCTCCGTCACCCGCCGCATCCCGGCCTCCGGCTGGCTGACGATGCTCGCGCGCATGCTCCGCGCCATCGAGGAACGCCGAATTCTGGCCACCCTCGATGACCGGATGCTCTCCGATATTGGGGTGAACCGGTTGGAGGCGGATCGGGAGGCCGGCCGCGCACCCTGGGACATTCAGTCGCGGGTCTGAACCCATCGCTCAAATGGTACTGAGGCGCCTCGCCTCCTCCATCACCTGACGGATGGAGAGGATGAAGACCCGGCGGTCCCGGCCATGGGCCAGGCCGCCGAGATCCATCCCGGTGATCCAGGCGAGGGCGCTCGCGGCCTCGCCATCCGGCAGGGCCGAGACGAGGCCGCGCAACCGGCCATCCGTTCCCACCACAGGCCCTCCGGAATAGCCCATCAGCGCTGCCATCCGAGCGGTGAAGGCGCGGCCGAAGCCGGGCAGGATCGCATCGGGAATTTCCACGACGCCGGCAGCGACCCCGGGACCGATTCCGGGCATGCCAGCGGCCCAGACGGAATCCCCTGCCTCCACGGCCTGGGAACAGTGGGCAGCAGGGGCGAGAAGCCCCTCCCCATCTCCCAGGATGGCCAGATCCATCCGCGGGCTGTGCGCCAGCACGGGCACGCGCCGCGCGGCGGCGCCATCGCCGCGCCGCAGCCAGGCACGGGTGGCGCCATGCGGCAGGGCGTGGACGGCGCAGGCTACCCTTCCCGGCGCCACGGCCACCGCCGAACCGAGCAAGGCCCCCGCTCCCCCTGCCCCGTCCGAATGCAGCGCCGCAAAGCCGGTGCCGACGAGCGACGCCACCGGCGTGCCCGCGGAATCCTCCATCGGCAGGCCGGTACAAGCCGAAAGGACGCAGGCCGAGGGCGGCAGCGAGGCGAGAAAGGTGCGGCGCGGGATCATTGGGTGGCTGGGCCTCCGCTCACGGAACCTGCTGGATCAGCCGGACGCTTCACCAGGAAGTTCCCGATGCAGGCGGAACGGCGCAGCCATGGAGCGTGCGGCCCAAACAAGAACATAGTATGAACGAGCATGCCCCCTGATTCGCCCCCCCGGCCCCGTCCCGATCCCGTTCCTGACCCTTTCCCGCAGGGCCTGGAAGAGGCTCGTTACGACTCCACGGGAGACGGCGAGTCGTCGCCAGGCGGGTTGGATCGCCGAGCCGTCATGGCCGCACTGCGAGCCCGGGTCGCTCGCCTCGAGCGCAGCGGGTTAGGCGAGCGGGAGGAACCGCCTGCCATCCCTCTCTGCCCCGAGATGGACCGCGCGCTTCCCGGTGGCGGGCTGCCGCGCGCGGCGCTGCATGAGATCCTGTCGGATGGCGCGGGGGCAGCGATCGGCTTCGCGGCGCTGCTGATGGCGCGCTCGGGCGGCACGGTTTTCTGGATCGCGCGCGATCCCGATCCCTGGCCGCCCGGGTTGGCGCGCTTCGGGCTTCCGCCCTCCCGCCTGATCGTGGCGCAGCCAGGCAATCATGTGGACGCGCTCTGGGTGACGGAGGAGGCGCTGCGCTGCTCCGCCGTGTCGGCCGTGCTGCTGATGTCGGAGCGGCCGGATGCCACGGCGATGCGCCGCCTTCAGCTGGCGGCCGAAACGGGCGGCGGGATCGGGCTGCTGCTGCGGGAGTCGGATGAGGATGAAGGGCCGTCGCTCGCCACCACGCGTTGGCACGTGACAGGGCATGCCGGCGGGTCGATGCACGATCTCGGCGATCCGCAATGGCGGCTGGAGCTGCTGCGCTGCCGTGCCGGGCGGCCGCAGAGCTGGCATGTCACCTGGCGGGCCGGGATGGAGGCCCTGGTGCCGGATGAGGAGGTACGGGAGGAAGAGCCGAGACGCGCCCGCCGCCGTTGAGCAGCGGGCGCATTACGGATCAGGCGGCTTCCTTCTCCCCGATGATCTTATCTACGGTGATCGGCAGGTGCCTGATGCGCTTGCCGGTGGCATGATACACGGCATTGGCGATCGCCGCCGCCGTGCCGACGATACCGATCTCGCCCAGCCCCTTCACGCCGAGCGGGTTGATCTTGTCCTCATGCTCTTCGACGAAGATCACCTCTATGTCGTGGATGTCGGCATTCACCGGCACATGATATTCGGCGATGTTGTGGTTCATGAAGCGGCCGAGATTGTGGTCCATCATGGATTCCTCGGTCAGCGCCATGCCGATGCCGAAGACCACGCCGCCCAGGATCTGGGAGCGCGCGGTCTTGGGGTTCAGGATTTTCCCCGCGGCCACGGCATCCACGATGCGCGTCACGCGCACCCGGCCCAGCTCCTCATCCACTCGCACCTCCGCGAAGATGGCGGAATGGGTATAGGCGGCGTAGCGCAGCTGGTTGATCCGGCTCGGCGCCGCCGTCTCCTCCGCTTCGATCCGGTCCACCCCGCCTGCCCGCATGGTGTCCTGGATCGTGACGTAGCGGGAGGGATCGGCCATCAACTCCATGCGCCCGCCGCGGAAGGCCACGCGCCCTATATCGGCATTGGCCAGCGGCGAAGCATCCATGCCGCGGGCATATTTGAAAAGCGTCTCCCGCACCGCATTGCAGGCGACATGCACGGCCGATCCTGCGGAAGCTGCGGTCCAGGAACCGCCCTCCACCGGTGACATAGGCAGGGAGGAATCGCCGATCCGCGCCGTCACCTTCTCCATCGGCAGGCCCAGCGCATCGGCCGCGATCTGGGTGAGGATGGTATAGGTGCCGGTGCCGATATCGGCGGTGGCGGTGCCCACCTCCAGCCTTCCGTCGATGGTCAGGGTGGCGCGGGCGGAGGTCTTCTCCATCATCGCCTCCCACATACCGCTCGCCATGCCCCAGCCGATCAGTTCCCGCCCCTCCTTCATGGAGCGCGGGACGGGATTGCGGCGGGACCAGCCGAAGCGCTCGGCGCCGAGCTGATAGGCGGCGCGCAGCTCCTTGCTGGTGAAGGGCTTGCCGCCGCCGCCCTCAGTCTCGGCATAGTTCCTCAGCCGCAGCTGCAATGGATCGATCTGCAGCTTGTAGGACAGCTCGTCCATCGCGGATTCCAGGGCGAACATCCCGGTGGGCGCACCCGGCGCGCGCATGTCGCCGGGAGTGTAGGTGTCGATCTGCGCCAGCTTGTAGGTCGTGGTGACGTTGTCGCACCGGTACATCATCGCCGACCAGCTGACGACTGACTCCTGGTAGTCCTCGAAGCGCGAGGTGCAGCCGATCGCGTCATGCCGGATCGCCTGCAGCGTTGCATCCGGATTGGCGCCGATGGCCATCTCCTGCAGCGCATCGGGGCGGTAGGTGAAGGTGAACATCTGGTCGCGCTCCAGCATCACCCGCACCGAGCGCTGCAGCTCCAGCGCCGCCATAACCGCCAGGAAGAGCTGATATTGCGGCCTTAGCCCTGATCCGAAGGCACCGCCGACGAAGGGCGACAACACGCGCACATCGTCGTTCGACAGGCCGAAGACATGGGTGATGTAGGATTGCGTGTTCTGCACGCCCTGGATCTTGTCATAGACGGTGATCTTCCCGTCTCCCTCCCACACCACGGTGGAGGCGTGCATCTCCATCGGATTATGATGCTCGATGGCGATCCGGTAGGATTCATCCACCTTGAATGGCGCCGCGCCGATGGCGGCCTCGGCATCGCCGCGCGGCGGGGGCGGCGCCATGCCGGAGCGGGTCTTGGGCGGCTTATAGGCCTTCTCCCGCAACTTCCCGAGATCCGTCTCGTGCGGCTCCGTCTCATAGGTCACGCGGACGAGGGAGGCGGCATAGCGCGCGATCTCGAAATCCTCCGCCACGACCAGCGCGATGGGTTGGCCGCTATAGAGGATCTTGTCGTCGTAAAGCGGGCGGAAGGGCGTGCCCGGCGGCGCCACCTCGTCCTGATAGGCCTTGGCACGCCAGGCGGTGCGCGGCCGGTTCTGGTGGGTGAAGACCTGGATCACACCCGGCACGGCCATTGCCGCCTTGGTGTCGACGCTCCTGATCCGCCCCCTCGCGATGGCGCCGGAGACGACATAGCCCACGGCAAGGTCCGGCGCCGTGTACTCGGCGGCGTAGCGGGCTTCACCCGTCACCTTCAGCCGCCCGTCCACGCGGTTGCGCGGAGAGCCGACATGGGTTTCGTGCATGGAGGTCTGCTGCATGGTCCGGCCCTCCTACTGGATGCGCTTGTCGGTCTGGGACTGCGGCGTGCCCGCGGCGGCCTGGGACAGGGCGCGGATCACGGCGCGCCGGGCGAGCTCGATTTTGAAATCGTTGCCGCCATAGCCCTTCGCGCCCAGCAGGATGCGGTCCGCCACCGTCTCGAAGACCATCCGGTCCGGTGCCTTGCCGCGCAGCATCACCTCCGCCTCCGGCACCCGCCAGGGCTTGTGCGCCACGCCGCCGAGCGCGATGCGGGCCTCCACCACCTTGTCGCCATCCATCTCCAGCGCCGCCGCCACCGAGACGAGGGCGAAGGCATAGGAGAGGCGGTCACGCAGCTTCAGGTAGGTGTAGTTCTTCGCGAAGCGTGCCTCGGGAAGCTCCACGGCCAGGATGATCTCATCCGCACCGAGATTCGTGTCCTTCTCCGGCGTGTCGCCAGGCAGGCGGTGGAAATCGGCCAAGGGGATGTCGCGCTCGCCCCGCGGCCCGGCCACCTTCACCACCGCTTCCAGCGCGGCCAGCGCCACCGCCATGTCAGACGGATGGGTGGCGATGCATTTGTCGCTCGTGCCCAGGATTGCGTGGATGCGGTTCACCCCGTCCTTCGCGGGGCAGCCGGTACCCGGCTCCCGCTTGCTGCAGGGCACGGCAGCGTCATAGAAATAGTAGCAGCGTGTGCGCTGGAGCAGGTTGCCGCCCGTGGTCGCCGCGTTCCGCAGCTGGGCCGTGGCACCGGCCAGGATGGCGCTCGAGAGGAGCGGATAGCGCTCCTGCACCCGCGTGTCATAGGCAGCCGAGGTGTTGCTCACCAGCGCGCCGATGCGCAGCCCGCCCTCCCCCGTCTCCTCGATGGATTTCAGCCCGGGCAGGCGGGAGACGTCCACGAGATGCGTGGGCCGCTCCACATTGTACTTCATCAGGTCGACGAGGTTGGTGCCACCGGCGATGATCTTCGCCGCGGGGCTGGATGCCACCTCGCGCAGCGCATCCGCCACGCTGCCGGGGCGGGCATAGGAGAAGCGGTTCATTTCGCCGCCCCCTTCGCCAGCACATCCTCAATGGCATCGACGATGTTGGTGTAGGCTCCGCAGCGGCAGAGATTGCCGCTCATCATTTCGCGGATCTCCTCACGGGTCTTCGCATGGCCTTCCTTCAACAGCCCCACCGCCGAGCAGATCTGGCCCGGGGTGCAGTAGCCGCATTGGAAGGCGTCATGCTCAATGAAGGCCTCCTGCATCGGGTGCAGCGTGCCGTCCTTCCCGGCCAGCCCCTCGACGGTGGTGAGTTCGCTGCCATCCTTGGTCACGGCCAGGGCCAGGCAGGAATTGATGCGTTCCCCGTCCAGCAGCACGGTGCAGGCGCCGCATTGCCCGTGATCGCAGCCCTTCTTCGTGCCGTAGAGGGAAAGGTCCTCCCGCAGCAGGTCGAGCAGCGTCGTCCAGGGGCGGACATGCAGCGCACGCCGCTCCCCATTGATGGTCAGGGTGATCGGGATTTCATCCGGCAGGCCCTTCGGCGGGCCAGCATCCGGCGCGAAGCCCTGCCGGGCCAGGAATTCGAGGTCAGCCATGGCGGTGTCCTGCTGAAGCGCTTGGGCACCGGAGGTCGCCCGGCGGGTGCCGGAACCGACAGGTCACGCGGGGATGGCCCCGCCATTTCCCGTGTCGGAGCCTCCGTTCCGTGGCCAGGAAACGGGGAATGCCGGAGGCGGTTGCGGTTAGCCGGTGGGTCAGCCCGCCTGGCGGCCCAGATCGGACCCGACGAAGGCCCCCGTCCGCTCGTAATGCTGCGTCAGCAGAGCACTGGCTGCCTCGGCCTCACGGTTCAGCGAGGCACGGGCGATGGCGGCATGCTCGGCCGCCACGTCCCGGTCCGGATAGGCCATGGTATTGGCCAGGGCCCGGTAGCGCTGCGCCTCCTCGCGCAGCCGGTCGCAGAAGGCCAGCAGCGGCGGCGCCCCGCAGGCGGCCAGCAGCACCTGGTGGAAATGCCGGTGGCAGGCTTCCCATTCCGGGTTGGTGGCGAAGCGGTGCGGGTCCAGGGATCGCGCCACCCGGTTCAGCCGATGCTCCGCCAGCACCACTGAATCCTCCCAGGCGGCATCGCCCTGCCGGATGGATTCCCGCAGCGCGGCGCATTCGGCCAGAACCCGGCTGCGGATTAGACCCTCCAACTGGCAGGGCGCCGCCGCCGCCACACGGAAACCGCGATGCTCCAGCCGCTCCGCCAGCCCCTCCGCCGCCAGCTTCGACAGAGCCTCCCGCATGGGGGAAGCCCCGGCGCCATAGCTTTCCGCCAGGTCGCGCAGCTTCAGCTTCAGCCCTGGCGGCAGCCGGCCTGACAGGATGTCCTCCCGCAGGCGCCGGTGGACGCTGGTGGCAAGGGTGGGGTCGCGTCCTTCGGAGAGGAGCGTGGCATCAGGCATGGCCGCTCATATTCGGCAATCAAACCAAGGGGGCAAGCCTTTGCGACGATCCGGATTGACCCGGAAGGAATTTCGACAAAATCTGCTGCCGAATCCTGGAGGAAACACCGCGTGCGACTGATCGCCTTCGAACAGGAGGGCCGCCCGGCCCTCGGCGCCCGCCTGGGCGATGACGTCGTGGCCCTGGCCGATGTGGTGCCTGGCCTGCCAGCCGACCCTGTCGCGGCCCTGGCCGCGCTGGGCCTGCCGGATGGCGCCCCCGCCGTCGCCGCGAAGCTGGCGGGCGCCCCCCGCCGGCCGCTCAAGGGGTTGAAGCTCCTCCCGGTGGTGCCGCGCCCCGGCAAGATCATCTGCATCGGGCTGAACTACGCGCTGCATGCCAAGGAGGGCGGCAACCCAATCCCTGACTATCCGGCGGTGTTCTTCCGCGGCTCCACCTCCCTCGCCGCCCATGGCCAGCCGCTGCTCCGCCCGAAGGTCTCCGACAAGTTCGACTTCGAGGCGGAGTTGGTCATCGTGATCGGCAAGACGGCCCGTCACCTCACCCAGGCCAACGCCCTCTCCTGCGTCGCCGGCTACACCTGCATGAACGAGGGCTCGGTCCGCGACTACCAGCGCAAGTCCGCGCAATGGACCATGGGCAAGAACTTCGACCGGACCGGCGGCCTCGGCCCCGAGATCGTCACGCCGGACGAGCTGCCCCAGGGCCCCAACGCACTCCGCATCACCTCCCGCCTCAATGGCGAGACGATGCAGGACAGCCATACCTCCGACATGATCTTCTCCGTCCCGCGCATCCTCGAAATCCTGACCGAGGTGATGACGCTGGAGCCAGGCGACGTGATCGCCACCGGCACGCCGAGCGGCGTGGGCTACGCCCGCAAGCCGCCCGTCTTCATGAAGAACGGCGACACGATGGAGATCGAGATCGAGGGCATCGGCATCCTCTCCAACCCGGTGGTGGACGAAGCCTGATGGAGAAGGTGGTCGTCCGCGCCGACGTTCCCGAGACGGGCGGCCCCTTCAACCTCTGCGTGCGGCACGGGGACATGATCTACATCTCCGGCCTGCCGCCCTTCGAGGAGGCGTATTGCGCCCAGCTCCGCGCCGCGCGCGCGGAGGGGCGCCCCGTGCCGCCCATGCCGGACACGCCCTTCGAGCGGCAGGTCGAGATCGTGATGGAGCACATGAAGCGGCTGGTGGAGGCCGCGGGCTCCAACATGGACTGCCTGCTGAAGGTGATCGTCTGGTTGAAGGACCAGACGCAGCAGGAGGCCTTCGACCGCATCTACCGCCGCTACTTCTCCTCCGCCGAGGCCTTGCCGGCGCGCACGCGCATGCAGGCCGGGCGCACGCCGATGGATTGCGCGCTGGAGGTGGAGGCGATCGGCTTCGTCCCGAAGGCCGCCGGCTCGTGACCGGCGCGCCCCGCGTCACCCTGTCCTTCGACAACGGCCCCGAGCCGGAGGTGACGCCGGGCGTGCTGGACGTGCTGCGCACGCGCGGCCTTTCCGCGACCTTCTTCGTGCTCGGCCACAAGCTGGCCGGGCATCGCGCCCTGGCGGAGCGCGCCCATGCCGAGGGACATTGGATCGGCAACCACAGCTGGTCGCATTCCGGCCCGCTGGGCCGGGCGCCGGATGATCCCGCCATCGCCGAGGCGGAGATCGGCCGCACCCAGCAGCTGATCGGCGATCTCTCCCATCCCGACCGCCTGTTCCGCCCGCAGGGCGGCGGGGGCAGCCTTGGCCCACACCTGCTGAGCGGTGCCGCCCTGAGCCATCTGGTCCACGGCCGCTACACCTGCGTGCTGTGGAACGCGGTACCGGGCGATTTCCGCGATCCGGATGGCTGGATGGACCGCGCCCTGGCCTTGTGCCGCGGTCCCGATCCGGTCGCGCTGGTGCTGCACGACCTGCCGAACGGCGCCATGCGCCATCTCGACCGCTTCCTCGGGCGCCTTGCCGACCAGGGTGCCCTCTTCACGCAGGATTTTCCAGAATCCTGCATTCCTCTTCGTCGCGGTGAGGCCCAGGGCCCGATCGCGGATTACGTGACGAACGACAAGAAACCACATCGGGCGGGAGCAAACGCATGACCCTCACCACACGCCGCACCCTCCTGGGCGGCCTCGCGGCCGCGCCTCTGCTGGCCCGGCCGGCTCTCGCGCAGGGCGCCTGGCCCAACCGGCCCATCCGGCTCATCGTGCCCTTCGCCGCCGGCACCACCACCGACATCCTCGGCCGCATCCTGGCCGAAGGGCTGGCGAAGGAGGCCGGGCAGCCCGTTGTCGTGGACAACCGCGCCGGCGCCGGCGGCAATGTGGGCGCGCAGGCCGTCGCCCGCGCACCGGGGGATGGCTACACCTTCCTGCTTGGCACCAACGGCACGCATGGCATCAATGTCAGCCTCTTCGCCGATCCAGGCTTCGACGCGGTGAAGGACTTCACCCCGATCGTGCCCTTCGCGACCACGCCGGTGGTGCTGACCGTGCCGGCCTCCTCCCCCGCCTCCACGGTCCCGCAGCTGATCGCGCTGGCGAAGCGGAAGACGCTCACCATCGCCTCGGCCGGCAACGGTACCACCGGGCATCTTTCCCAGGCCCTGCTGAACCTGCGGGAAAACCTCACCACGGAGCACGTGCCCTACCGCAATGGCGGCCAGGGGGTCACGGACCTCATCGCCGGGCGGGTGGACGCGATGTTCTACCATCCCATCGCGCTCAAGCCGCATCTGGACGCCGGCACGCTGAAGGGCCTCGCCGTCACCTCCGAGAAGCGGATCACCATGCTGCCGGACACTCCCACCATGCAGGAGGCCGGGGTGAAGGATTTTGCGGTGGAGGGGCGCTGGTCCCTCTATGGCCCCGCGGGGGTTCCGGCCGAGATCGTCGCGCGGCTGAACCGGGCCACAAACGCCCTGCTGGCGGACCCGGCCGCGCTGGCCGATCTGCGCGCCAAGGGTGTGGAGCCGATGGGCGGCTCCCCGGAAAACCTGGCCCAGATGACGCGGGAGGAGATTGCGAAGTGGCGCCCGGTGATCGCCGCTGCCAACATCAAGCCGGACTAGGGGCCTGATCCGCCCCGGTGGGAGCGTGTGAGCCGAGGGGGGGCAGCGAGACCCACCCCGGACGGAGGACCGAGAGAATGGCTGACCTGGACCAGAACACCATCACCGACGCCGTCATCGCGCAGATGGCCGACACGCCGGACCCGCGGATGCGGGAGGTGATGGCGAGCCTCGTGCGGCACCTGCACGACTTCGCGCGGGAGGTGAAGCTGACCCCGGCCGAATGGCTGGGCGCCATCGCCTTCCTCACCAAGGTCGGCCAGGCCTGCACGCCGATCCGGCAGGAGTTCATCCTGCTCTCCGACACGCTAGGCCTGTCCCGCCTCGTGAACCTGATGGACGACAAGGCGAACCGCGTCGGCGAGGCCACCGAGACGAGCCTGCTCGGTCCCTTCTACCGCGAGGCGGCCCCGCAATTCGGCTTCGGCGAAAGCATCGCGACGCGCGCCAAGGGCCCCGAGATGATGATCTTCGGCCAGGTGCTGAACGAGGCCGGCGAGGGCGTGCCGAATGCCATCGTCGAGGTCTGGCAGACCGATGCCGACGGCGCCTACGACCTGCAGGCGAATGACCCGGAGGTGATGGACATGCGCGGCCAGTTCCGCACCGATGCGCAGGGCAACTACGCCATCCGCACCCTCATCCCGCTCGGCTACTCCATCCCCATGGATGGCCCCGTCGGCGGCATGATCCGCGCCCAGAACCGGCACGGCTTCCGCCCCGCCCATATCCATATGCTGATCGGCGCCGAAGGTTACCGCGAGCTGGTAACGGCCCTCTATCTCGGCGATGACGAACACATTGATTCCGACACCGTCTTCGGCGTCTCGGAATCCCTGATCGTGCGCCCGCGGCCGGGCGTGGAGGGCGCCCCCGACCCCGCCTTGCCGAGCGTTCGCTACGACTTCCGGATCGCGCGCCGCGCCGAGCATGACAAGTCCGGCCGTGTCGGCGCCGACCCGTCCAGGATCGCGGCGGAATAGCCGCACAGCCAGCCACGTCGGGACAGGCCACGGGCGAAGAAACCGGGCCTCAGCAGGAGGGAGATTTCCATGGAGGCTATCAGCAGGCGGAATTTCGGCCGCCTTGCCGTGGCAGCGGCCGCGACGGTGCCGGCCACCGTGCGGTCGCAGACCGCGCCGTCGGGCCCGCCCATCCGGATCGGCTATTCCATGTCGCTCTCGGGCGGGCTCGCCGGCAACGGGCGCCCTGCCCTGCTGGCCCATCGCATCTGGGCGGAAGACGTCAATTCCAAGGGTGGGCTGCTCGGCCGCCCGGTGGAGCTGGTGCATTACGACGACCAGAGCACCGGCGCGCAGGTGCCCGGCATCTACACCAAGCTGATCGACGTGGATAAGGTCGATCTCGTTATCTCCGGCTACGCCACCGCCATCATCGCGCCAGCCATGCCGATCGTGATGCAACGGAACATGGCCTTCGTGTCGCTCTTCGGCACCGGCGTGAACACCGACTTCAAATACGACCGCTACTTCTCCATCAATCCCACGGGCTCCAACGTGAAGGAGACCTTTGCGAAGGGCTTCATGGACATCGCCATGGCGATGGAGCCACGGCCGCGCAGCATCGCCCTGGTGAACCTGGACAGCGACTTCCACCAGCGCACCGCGGAAAGCGCCCGCTTCCTCGCGCGCCAGCACGGGCTGCGCATCGTCTATGACCGCGCCTACCCGCCGAGCACGGTGGATTTCACCCCGATTATCCGCTCAGTGCAGGCCGCGCGGCCAGACATCGTCTTCATCGGCTCCTACCCGCCGGATACCGCCGGACTGCTGCGTGCCGCCAGCGAGCTGCGCGTGAACTTCCAGATGATGGGCGGCCCGATGATCGGTCCGCATATCACCGCGCAGAAGCTGCAGCTCGGCCCCATCCTGAACAACCTCGTTGTCTGGGACGTCTATGCGCCCGAGCCGACGCTGCAGTTCCCTGGCACCCAGGCGCTGATCGAGCGTTACCAGCCGCTCGCCGCCAAGGAGAATGCGGACGCGCTGGGCCATTACGTGCCGCCGCTGGCCTATTCGCAAATGCAGGTGCTGGAGCAGGCGGTGAAGCGCGTCGGCAAGATCGACCAGGCGGCGCTGGCGGCGGACATGCATGCCAACCAGTTCGACACGGTGATCGGCCCGCTACGCTTCGACGCACTCGGCGAATGGACGGAGGAGCGCAACCTCTACACCCAGTACCAGGGCGTGCAGGGCAACGGGATCGACCAGTTCCGCAAGGCGGGCACGCAGGTGATCCTCTATCCGGCGCGCTACAAGTCGGGTGATCTGCGCAAGCCCTATACGGCGGGCGCAGCATGATGCGGCGCGATTCACACCTCCGGCCCCAGCGTCCGGTGATCGCGCCGTGATGGATCCCGACCTCGTCCTCCTCCTGAACGGGATCGTCTCGGGCCTGCTGCTCGGCGGTCTCTATGCCGCCGCCGCGGCTGGCCTGTCGGTCTCCTTCGGGATGCTGGACGTGGTCAACATTGCCCACCCGGCCTTCATGGTGCTGGGCGCGCTACTCGTCGCGCTCCTCTGGGCGGCGACAGGGATCGACCCGCTGATCCTCTCCATCCTCCTCACCCCCGCCTTCTGGGCGCTGGGCGCCGCGATCTACGTTGCCTACCACCACTTCTTCGAACGGCGCGGGGATGAGGCCATCCAGGGCCTCGCCTTCTTCTTCGGCGTGATGTTCATCATCGAGGTCGGGCTGGTCATGGCGGTGGGGCCGGAACAGCATTTCGCCGATGCCAGCTACGCCAATACCACCTGGCGCCTGGGCGAGATCGACCTGCCGCTGCGCATGCTCGTGCCCGCGTTGGTGGCCCTGGCCGCCATCGGCGGGCTGGTGTTCTTCCTGCGCCGAACATTCACCGGCCGCGCCATCGCCGCGGTGGCGCAGGACCGCGAGGCGCTGCGGCTGCTGGCGATCGATCCCGTGCGGATTAAGCGCCTCGCCTTCGGCATCTCCATCGCCATGGCGGCGCTGGCGGGTGGAGCGCTGGTGGTGGTGCAGCCGGTGGATGCCTGGTCCGGCCATGTCTTCATCGGGCGCGTCTTCGCTATCGTCATCATGGGCGGGCTCTCCTCCCTCGGCGGCTGCGTCCTGGCGGCCCTGGCCTTCGGGGTGGTGGAGAACGTGACCGCCACCTTCTACGGCCCCTCCTGGTCGCCCGCCGTCGCCTTCGGCTGCCTGCTTCTGGTGCTGGCCATCCGGCCCCAGGGCTTCTTCGGGCGCACGGCATGAGCGACGCCACCCTTCCCGCCATGCCGGTTTCGCCTGCCTCGCGCTGGATGGGGCATGGCAGCTTCTGGCTCGCGGCTGCCGTGGCGGCCTTGCTGGTGATCCTGGCTCTGCGCGGCTTCGGCAGCGAGTACGCCTATTTCGCCGCCACCTTCGTGCTGCAATACGTCGTGCTGGCCACGGCCTGGAACATCCTGGGCGGCTATGCGGGTTATGTGAATTTCGGCGCCGCCGCCTTCTTCGCAGCCGGCGCCTATACCACCGTCGCCATTGGCAAGGCATTGGGGTTGGGCCTGCTGCCCTGCATCGCCTTCGCCGCGCTGGTCGGTGGCGCGCTGGGGCTGGGCACCGGCATCCTCACGCTGCGGCTGCGTGGCGCCTATTTCGCCATCGCCACCCTCTGCCTCTCGGTGGTTCTCCAGACCATCGTGGTGAACTGGGATTATGTCGGCGGATCGCGCGGCGCCTATGTCATCCGCCCGCGTGAGGTGCCCTGGCTCTTCGACAGCTACAGCGGCTTTCTCTGCGCCGTGATGGTGGTGCTGGCCGCCGCCGCCGTGGCCCTGGCCCGCACCATCGAGAAATCCCGCCTCGGCCTCGGCCTTGCAGCCCTGCGCGACGACGAGGCGGCGGCGGAGGCGGCGGGCGTGCCCACCCTGCGCCTCAAGCTGGTCGCCACCACGATCAGCGGCGCGATGATGGCGGTGGCAGGCGCACCCCTGCCCTATCTCGGCTCCTATGTGGAGCCCAACTCGGCCTTCGGCCTGGCCTATGCGGTGAATGCCATCGCCATGCCGCTGATCGGCGGCACGGCAAGCTGGGCGGGGCCGCTGATCGGCGCCGTGCTGCTCGCCTCCCTGCAGCAGGCGGCCACGGTCACCATCTCCTCCGCCGCCAACCTGATGATCGTCGGCGTGGTGCTGGTGGTCTTCGTCTGCGCCGCGCCGCACGGGATCATCGGCCTGTTCCGGAGGAGCCGATGAGCAACCTGAAGGACGACATCGTCCTGCGCGCCGAGGGCGTGGGGAAGCGCTTCGGCGGCTTCACCGCCCTTTCCGGCGTGAATCTGGAGGTTCGGGCAGGCGAACGCCTCGGCCTGATCGGCCCCAATGGCTCGGGCAAGAGCACCTTCACCAACTGCCTCGCCGGCGCATTCCCCAGCCATGACGGCGGCTTCACCTTCAAGGGCCGAAAGCTCGCCGGGCTGAAGGCGCATGAGCGCGCACGCCAGGGGCTGGCCCGCACCTTCCAGCTTCCGCGCCCCTTCCGCGGCCTCTCGGTGATCGACAACATCCGCGTCCCCCTCGCCTATGCCGGCCGCGACGCCGCCACGGATGAGAGGGCGATGGAATGCCTCGAATCCGTCGAGCTGGCGGGCAAGGCGAACCGGATGCCGAAGGAGCTGACCCAGGTGGAGCTTCGGCGCCTGGAACTCGCCCGCGCCACCGCGCTGCAGCCCGAGTTGCTGATCGTGGATGAGGCGATGGCCGGATTATCGCACACCGAGGTTGACCAGATCCTCGCCCTGCTGTTCCGCCTGAATGCCGGCGGTACCACCATCATCATGATCGAGCATGTGATGCGGGCCGTAACCGAGTTCTCCCAGCGCCTCGCCGTTCTGGTCGCCGGCAAGAAGGTGGCGGATGGCGAGCCTCGCGCCGTCCTTTCCATGCCCGAGGTCGAGGAGGCCTATCTTGGCCGCTAGCCTGCTGATCGAGGATGTGGATGCCGCCTATGGCGCCGTGCGCGCACTGGACGGCGTGTCGCTGAAGGTGGCAACGGGAGAGACGGTCGCGCTCCTCGGCACAAATGGCAACGGCAAGACCACCCTCATGCGTTGCATCCTCGGCCTGCTCCGGCCGACGCGTGGGCGGATCATCGCCACCATCGACGGGCAGACCACCGATCTCATCGGCCGCTCGCCCGAGGACATCGTCAATCTCGGCATCGCCCTGGTGCCGGAAGGCCGCCGCCTCTTCCCGCGCCTTTCGGTGGAGGAGAACCTGCTGCTCGGCGCCTATCGCCGCGCTGCCCGCGCCGCCATCCCGCGCAACCTGGAATTCTGCTACGATGCCTTTCCGCGCCTGAAGGAACGCCGCGCCCAGCCGGTGGGCAGCATGAGCGGTGGCGAGCAGCAGATGGTCGCCCTCGGCCGCGCCGTGATGTGCGCGCCGAAGATCCTGCTGGTGGATGAACCCTCCGTCGGCCTCGCCCCCATCCTCGTCGCCCGCACCATCGAGAAGATCGCGGAGCTGAAGGAGAAGCTGGGCCTCACCGTGCTGATGGCCGAGCAGAACTTCCACCAGGCCATCCGCATCGCCGACCGCGGCTATGTGCTGGTACATGGGCGCGTGGAGTTCCAGGGGGATTCCCCCGCGGCGCTGGGCGACAGCGATCTCGTCCGTAAATTCTATCTGGGGCTATGAGCATGGGCGCTCTGGAAGGTTGGAAACTCGGCTGGATCGGCGCGGGGCGCATGGGCACCCCGCTCTGCCGGCGCCTGCTGGACGCAGGCGCCACCCTCTTCGTGACGGACACCGACCCCGCGCGCGTGGCGCATCTGGCGGCGGAGGGCGCCCGCCCTGCCGCCACCGCTGCCGCGCTGGCCGAGGAGAGCGACTTCATCCTCTCCATGGTGCCGAACGACATGGCGCTGCTATCGGTCGTCACCGGGCCAGGCGGCGTGGCGGAGGAGATCCGGCCCGGGCAGGTCTTCATCGACCTCAGCACCGTCTCCCCCGATACTTCGTCGCATGTGGCGGAAGCCATGGCGGCACGTGGTGCCGACTACCTGCGCTGCCCCGTCTCCGGCAGCACCAGCACGGCCGAGGCCGGCGCTCTGACCATCTTCGCCTCCGGTCCCGAAGGCACGCTGGACCGCTGCGCTCCCCTTCTCGGCGTGCTCGGCAAGGAAACGCTCCGCTGCGGTGCCACCGAGGAGGCGCGGGCGGTGAAGCTGATGGTGAACATGATCGTCGCCGTCACCCCCGCCATCATCGGCGAGGCGCTGGCCTTCGGCGGGCGGCTGGGCCTCGACTGGACACAGATGATCGACGCCCTGTCGCGCAGCGTCGTCGCTTCCCCGCTGCTCGGATACAAGGCCGAGATGCTGAAGGCCCGGGACTGGACGCCGGCCGCGGATGTGGACCTCGTCGCCAAGGACCTGGACCTCGCCTTGGCCGTCGGCCAGCGGGAAGGTGCGCCCATGCCGATCTCCGCCCTCGCCCGCCAGCTCGCGGCCGCCTACCAGGCCTCGGGTGAAGGTGGGCTGGACTTCTTCCGTGTCGCCACCTGGCCCGAGCGCCTGCTCGCGCCTAACCCACGCTGAGGTCTCATGCCAGGAGGTTCCATGCAGGACGAAATCCGCGCACTCGAGGCACGCCGCTACGCTGCCATGCAGGCGGTCGACACGGAAACCCTTGGCGTGCTTCTGTCGGACCGCCTCGCCTATGCGCATTCGGATGCGACGCGCGATACCAAGGCGTCCTACCTCGCGACCATCACCGGCGGCAGCCTGCGCTATCTTGAGGTCTCGCATGAGACTGAGACGGTCCTTGAGGCCGGTCCCGATGCGGCCGCCGCACTTGGTCGCATGAGCGCCCGCATCCTTCGCAACGGCGTGGCGAAGAGCATCGGCAGCCTCACCCTCGCCCTCTGGGCAAAGGAAGGCAGCACATGGCGTCTGATTGCCTACCAGCCCACCGCATTTCCCAAGGCCTGATCATGACCAATACCCTACTTCCCACCACCGTCGTCGGCAGCTACCCGCAGCCGGACTGGCTGGTGGACCGTGCCGTGCTGGCGCAGAACCTCGTGCCGCGCGTACGGATGAAGCAGATGTGGCGCGTGGCCGAGGATGCGCTGGAACAGGCGCAGGACGACGCCACGCTGATCGCCATCCGCGACATGGAGCGTGCCGGGATCGACATCGTGACGGATGGTGAGATCCGGCGGGAAAGCTACTCCAACCGCTTCGCCCTCGCGCTGGACGGCGTGGACGTGGACAACCCGGCCCGCACCATGGGCCGCGCCGGCAAGGAGACGATGGTGCCGCGCGTGATCGGCCGTATCCGCCGCAACCGACCCGTGGAAGTGCGCGACGTCGAGTTCCTCGTCGCCAACACCGACCGGCGCACGAAAATCACCCTGCCGGGCCCCTTCACCCTCTCCCAGCAGGCGTCCGACGAGTACTACAAGGACGAGGAGGCGATGGCGATGGACTACGCTGCCGCGGTCAACGAGGAGGCGAAGGACCTCCGCGCCGCCGGCGTCGGCATCATCCAGTTCGACGAGCCCTGGATGCAGGCCCGCCCCGAGGCGGCCGCCCGCTTCGGCGTGCGCGCCCTGAACCGCGCGCTGGAAGGGCTGGATGGTGATACGGTGGTCCATCTTTGCTTCGGCTATGCGGCGGTCGTGAAGGACAAGCCCTCAGGCTACTCCTTCCTGCCGCAGCTGGCCGATTGCACGGCGGCCCAGATCTCCATCGAAGCGGCGCAGCCGAAGCTTGACCTATCCGTCCTCGATGAACTGCCCGGCAAGACCATCATGCTGGGTGTGATCGATCTCGGCAGCGCCGAGGTGGAAACGCCGGAGATCGTGGCCGAGCGAATCCGCGCCGGACTGAAGCGAATTCCGGCGGAGCGTCTGGTCGTCGCGCCCGATTGCGGCATGAAGTACCTCCCCCGCCCCCGGGCCTTCGCCAAGCTTCGCGCTATGGCAGAAGGCGCCGCCATCGTGCGGCGCGAGCTGCAGGGCTGAGCCGTGCCGGGGCGCCGCGGATCGCGTGGCGCTCCATACGGCCGTGGAGGAAAGACTGAACCCGACATTGGAAGGCTTCGGTCAGCGCCCGCGCCGTGCCATCATTTCGGCGATGTCCAAAGCCGAGGATGAGGGCCGCGCGCCCTTGCACGCCCACCTGCAATCGCCGGCGCCACCGCAGCGGCTCGGCTGCGCAGGCCGCCGATGAAAATCCTTGGCATTCTTTTCCTGGCGCTGCTGATCGGCGCAGGCGCCTTCGTCGGCACAGAGTTCCTACGCGTCCAGGTGCCGGTTCCTGGCAGCGAACGCTGCAGCCAGGCCGCGCCCTCAGCGCGTCAGGCCTACGAGGCTGGCCCCATGGGTCAGGGTCGGCTGCGCCTGGCCGAGATGGGTGCCGCAAGCCAGGCGGAGACACCGGCCGGTGCCTTCCCGGGCCTCATCCTTTGCCGCGCGGAAGCAAGCTTCGCTTCCGGCGCGAGGGACACGATGTGGTTCGCACTGGTTCCCGGCTCGAGCGGGCGGGACGGCGAGTTCATGGTGCATGCCGCACCGGGCGACCTGGGGCGGCGAAACATCCTCGCCATCCGCTAGGCCGCCACTGTCAGGGGAGGAACCGGAAAATCCGGACCCTCACCGGCCTCCTCCGCAACGCCGGCGCATGATCTACGCCGGAATTGCACGGTGATCGGAAAGGCTGATCGGTGCGCCTGAGTTCAGGCCGCCACCTTGTCGTCCCGGAGGGCCGGCAGCATCGCCGTCTGGCCGAAGCGCTGGACCGAAAGCCGGAAGGTGCCCGCGGCGAAAACCTGCGCGCTGCCCTCGCGGACACGCCCGAAATAGCTCGGCCGCTCACGATAGAAGTAGAGCTCCACGCTGCCGAACTTGAGCAGAAAGTCGCGGCAGTCCTGCGAGGTCACGGAGAACCCCGGAAGAGTCATGCCATACACGTGCTGCATCGTTCTGGTGCCTTGACGAACCACCGGGTGTGAGCACCCCCTGCGCTCACTTTCCCGTTTCCTCGCGTCTATGTGAGTGAGGCGCCTGACGGAGTAAAGAGACACGCGCTTTCAGCACCCGCTCCGGAAGCCTTACAATTTCAGTCTGTTAGCCGGAAAATTCCCGGAGTACCATCCAAACTGGATGCAATCGCTCGCCTCTCGCGCGAACGCTGTTCCGCCGGATGGACCATTGACCCGCACCCGCGTTTCGCGCAGCGGATTTTCACAGCTGCGAGGCTTTACACCCGTGGCGCCGACGCCTTCTGGAAGACAATTCAGCCCGCATCTGGACGCCGGACCGCACGAGAATCGATAGTCGCCTCCGCCGGCGAGCACCGGCAATCGTCTCCGATGAAGGCCTGACCTGATGCACATCAACGGGCGGACCGAACCGCCAGCCGATTCCGACATGATGCGGGATGCCGTCGCCTACGCCATCTCCAGCCGGCGCAGCATTCGCGGCTTTACCGATGCACCCGTCGACCGGGCGACGATCATCCGCCTGCTGGAGATCGCCAGCCGCGCACCCAGCGGCAGCAACATCCAGCCCTGGAAGGTGCATGTCCTCACCGGCACAGCGCTTGCCCGCGTCTCGGCCGCACTTCTCTCCGCCTTCAACTCCGGCGAAGCGTCATCGCGCGAGTACGAATACTACCCTGGCACTTGGCGCTCCCCCTATCTGGAGCGCCGCCGCGCCGTCGGTTGGGGGCTCTATGCCCTCGCAGGCGTCGCGCGTGGAGACAAGGAGGCGGGAGAGCGACAGCGGGCGCGCAATTTCGATTTCTTTGGAGCGCCGGTCGGTCTCATATTCACCATCGATCGCGACCTGAGGCAGGGAAGCTGGCTCGACTACGGCATGTTTCTGCAGAGCCTGATGATCGCGGCACGCGGCTTTGGCCTCGACACCTGCCCCCAGGCCGCCATTGCCAATTATCCGCATGTCTTGAGGCGTGAACTGCCGATTCCCGAATCCGAGGTCGTGGTCTGTGGCATGGCACTCGGAACCGCCGACCCGACTGAGCCGACAAACGGCCTGATTGCCGAGCGGGAGCCCGTCTCCGCCTTCACCAGGTTCCACGACGAACACGGCATCGATCAGGATCCGGCGCCCATGGCACTTGCGACGCACGACTAACGGGCGCCAGAAGACAACGAAGCGCGCCCCGAAACGCATGGCGCAGCCGGAAGGCTTCCCGGCTGCGCCATGACGAAACCACCATCCGCGAAGAGAGCGCCGGCCTGCGGCACTCCCTTCCCAGACAGCCTTCGCTTACGGGCGAACCACGACAGTCGAGCTCGGCGGAGGCGGCGCCATCATTGTGGGCGCGGGCGTCGTCACGATGGTGGCGGGTGCCACCGCGGCAGTCGGCGGGTTCTGCGGTGCCGTGTTCAGCGTGCATGCCGCAAGGCCCAAGGCGGCCGTTACAACTGCCAGTGCGGGTATCATTTTCATTCGTTACCTCCGTTGTGAGACCGGACGGCGCAGTAACTTCCACAAAGCATAAATGTATCCACAGGTGACGGATGACAGCTTCGTGACCGTTTCGGACACAACGAGGCGTGGCCCAGGTACAACTCCGGCGGGAGCTGCGTGCCGGACGCCGTCCCCCCAGTTCATGGCATGACGAAAATTCCGGCTGGATGCCGATCCCGGCATGATGGCGCTCGGATGTCGAGCAGGTTGCGTCGTATTGAAAGCAGATGCGCTTCCATCGCCTTCGCCGCTGCACCTGGATCGGGCGCACGGATCGCCCAGCGCAGCCCAGCGGTCCAACTCCGCCATGTCCGCTGGCATCGCGCAGCCCGTGGCCGCGGCCGCAAGCCCGGGCTCCAGCACCAGCCGCGCCTCCATCATCTGCGCGGGGCTGGTGCCGTGCACATCGTCCATCCACGCTGCCAGGTAGGTTCGTCCCCACGCGGCGAACAAGCCTGCCCTCCGCCTCCAGCAGCGCGAGCGACTTGCACACCGCGCCCCGCGTACAACGCAGCCGCTCCGCCAGCACCCGCTCCGTCGGCAGCCGATGCCCAGCCTGCACGCGCCCGGCGCCGACCTCATTGCCAATGCGAAGGCGAATCCCTCCCGGGTGAACTACGGCTCCTCGGGTGTCGGCCGGCCTCGCATCTGGCAGGAGCACCATTCAACAGCTTGGCCGGCACCCGAGTCGAACACGTGACCTATCGCGGCGTCGGCCCTGCCATAACGGATGTGCTTGCTGGCCAGATCCCCTTCATCTTCGCCCCAGCGCCGCCTGTCCCGCCTCAGATCGTCGATGGGAAGTTGCGTGCCCTTGGCGTCACCACCGCAGAGAGGTCGCGGCTCTTTCCCCCAATCGCCGCGATCGCCGAGAGCGGCCTACCCGGATACGATGCGGCGGGCTGGTTCCGCCTGCTTGGACCTGCCGGCATTCCGGCACCGCTGGCCGGTCAGCTCAACACGACGCTGCGGGCGCAGCTCGGCTCGGCCGAGGTGAAAGCCAAGTTTGCGGACGTGGGCGCAGAGCCCGGCAAGATGAGCCCGGAGCAGTTCGCGGCCGTGCTCAATGCCGACATTGCCAAATGGGCTCGGGTCATTGCCGCAGACTGGCCAAGGAGAAGACCTCTGGCCGCCGAGGTCGGGAAGAAACTGCGCGGGGGCAGGGGATTTCTGTGGCCGTGCCGTGTTGGGGAGCGATCCCAAGGGGAGCAGGCTTGCGGGGCCTGCCTCCAGGCCCACCACAGTACCGGCATAGGAACGGCCTAATCCACGGACGGTTGCCAGAAGTTCGTCAGGAATGGATGGATCTAGCCGCGGTAGAGCGGCCAAGGGCCTGCGAAAAGACGAGACGTTCGAAACTTGCGGAAAACAGTCCGCTTCCGGGCAGCGGAAGGAAAATGGTGCCGGGTGCGAGAATCGAACTCGCGACCTATCGATTACGAATCGATTGCACTACCGCTGTGCTAACCCGGCCCATTCGAGACGCGCCGGACAGGGCCGGCGTGACGCGGTGCGGCGCCTTCTAGCCGGACCTGCGCCGCGCGGCAACCTCGCGCATCAGGTCGTCGCGACCGTCCCGCCCTTCTGCGCGCCTCCCGTCCACTCGATTCGCCCCGGCGTGTCGCAGGCCTCGCAGACCGGCTCCCATTTCGCGTGCACCGTCCCGCAGTTCAGGCACTGCCAACGCGGCTCGGGCGGCGCAGCGGCGGCGGCGCGCAGCCATTTCGCCTCGGCGGCACGGCCGGCGGCACTGTCGCCCAGCTCCACCGCATCCATGTCCACCATCGCCAGATAGGCCCGGCGATCCGCATTGCCGGAGGCAACCAGCCCCTCCAGCTCCGCCCGTGCCCGCCCGGTCAGCCCCGCGGCCAATGCCGTGCGGCCGAGGACAAGGCGGCTTTCCGGATGGGTGCGGTTCTCATGGGTCAGGGACTCGGCGGCCTTCACCCGGGCCAGGGCATCGGCTTCGTCAGCCAGATAGGCCTCGGCGATGTCGGGATGCGGCGCCACCTTCCAGGCCGCCTGGAGCGTGGATTTCGCCCGGCGCGGGCTGCCCTCCGCCGCCTGGCGGCGCGCCACCGCCAATGCGGCGGGGGCGAAGCCCGGATCGGCCGAAAGCGCCTGCTTCTCCAGGGAGGAGGCCGTCTCCGGATCCTGCATCGCGGCCGCCAGGGCCAGCGCCGCGCGCCGATGCCCGGTCAGCTGGTCCGACGGGGAGAGCGCCAGCGCCTCCCTCCAGTCCCGCGTGCGGAGGGCGAGGGCGGCGCGCTCCTCCTTCACCCAGGCGGCGCCGGGCTGGGCAGCCTCGGCCTCCCGCGCCAGGCGCTGGGCGGCGGGCCAGTCCTCGCGCTGCATGGCATCCCGCAGCAGGCCACGCAGGCCGAGGAACTTGCCGTCCTCCCGCGCCGCCAAGGCGCGGAAGGCCTCGTTGGCGGCGTCGTTCCGTCCGGCCATGCGCTCCGCCTCGGCGGTCAGCAGCAGGGTATGCGGCGTGTCGCCCAGCAGGCCCCGGGCCCGACGGATCTCCAGCCGCGCCTGGTCCGGCGTCCCGGCGGCCAGGGCCACCAGGGCACGGGTCACGGCGGCATCGCCGTCCCGCCGGTGCCGCTCCGCGCGCCGGGCGCGCATCCGCGCCGGCCAGCCGCGCAGCGACTTCCAGGCGGAGAGCAGCCCATGCAGCACCACGAAACCCACCACCAGCGCCAGCAGCCCCAGCCAGACGGGGATGCCGATGAAGGTGTTGCCGACGGTGATCTCCACGATCCCGCCCATCTGGCGGAGAAAGAGCGCGGCCCAGACGCCCAGGCCGAGGAGAATCAGCAGCCAGATCGCACGGATCATCAGTTCGCCCCCGCGCCAGGGGCGGCAGTGCCGAGGTCCCGCAGCGCGGCGCGGGCCTCCACCAGGTCCCGCGCCTGCCCGATCCAGCCGGCCATGGCGTTGCGCGAGGGTTCCGGCAGCTTCTCCAGCCGCTCCACCGCACCGGCCAGGTCGCCGGCATCCAGCGAGCGGCGCGCGCGCTCCAGCTCGCCCGAAACTGCGTCGCCGACCACCACCTGCTCCCCGCGCCGCACCGTCACCAGCCCCTGGAGCCGCGCGAGGGCGGAATCCGCCACCGATTGCCCTTGCGGCTCGGCGGCAAGCCGCGCCTCGCGGGCGGCATCCTCGAACGAAAGCCGCAGCGCCGCCTCGGTGGGCGGGGCCGCGTCGCGGTAGCGGGCCAGGGCCACCGGCGGGGTGCCCGACAATCCGGACAGTGCCTGCCCTAGCGGCCGGCCGGCCTCCAGCGCCGTCTGGATGGAGCCGCGCGCGGCGAGCGCTCCCAGGCGGCGCTCGGCGGCCTCGGCCTGGGCCAGCCGCTGCTCGAACTGCTGCACGCGCTGGGCCAGCGCGGCCTCCTGCCGGCCGATCCGCTCGTTCATCTGCGCCTCGGCGCGGGAGAGGCGCTCATCCATTTCCCTCCCCGCCGCGTCCAGCCGCTGGTTCATCGCCTGGCCGGCAGCCTCGACACGCTGGTTCAGCGCGGCATCCAGCGCCGCGAGGCGCGGGGCGAAGGCCTGCTCGGCGGCAGTCACGCGGGCGGCCAGGGCCTGCTCCGCGCCCGTCAGCCGGTTGGCGAGGGTGGCCTCGGCCTGGGCGATCCGGGCCTCGGAGCGGCGCGCCTCCTCCTGGATGCGGGCATCGAGGGCGGCGGTGCGCTCCTCCAGCCGGCGCAGCCCCTCGGCAGAGGCGGTGCGAACGGCTTCGAGCGCACCGTTGAGGGTGGAGACACCCGCGCGCGCCTCGGGATCGACCACCGGCTTCGCGGCCAATTCGCGCATCGCGGCCTCGGCCGCCTCCAGGCGGCGCTCGGCGGCGGCGGCACGGTCCGCCAGCCCTTCGGCGGAGGGGCGGGCCTCCAGCGCCGCCAGGCGCGAGTCGACCGACGCCGTGCGCGCCGCAGCGGCCTGTTGGATCTCCGCCGGCGGCGCCGGACGCTCGCGCGGGCTCGAAAGCAGGAAGGCCACGGCGCCGCCCAGCACGACCAGCCCGGCCGCGATCGGCAGGACCGCCGGCTCGAAACGCTTCCTGGGGGCGTTCAGCCCGGCCGGCGGCGGCGGGGCAGGCGGCATGCCGGCGCCGGAAGAAGAGGGCGCCGCGCTGCCCGCCGAAGCGCTGGCCAAATTGGTTCCGGAAGCCGAGGCAGCCGGGGATGCGCTGGCCGATCCCGTGGTGGCACCAGCGGTCCCGCCGGAATTCACACCAGCCACGTCCGCCGGGGCGGAGGCCGCACCAGGCGCTGCCATCTCCGCAGCCGGGGGCATGGGCGCGGCGGGCGCCGTCGTATCCTTCGCCGACGCGTTGGCGGCGCCGCCGGTCTTGCCTCCCTTGCCGGCACCTCCCGAGGAGGATGGGCCGCGGGGCGTCTTGGGCGTGTCGCTCATGGGATCGGCGTCATCCTTCTGGTGAAGCGGGAAGGGCAAGCACTTGGAACGGAGGGCCGAGCAAGGCCAGCAACGCCTCCTGATCCGGACGCGGCGCCACGTCCAGCCCCCCCCAGGAAACATAGCCCGGCGCCCCGCACAGCGCCTCCGCCACGCGACGGCTCAACGCGAGGGCGCGAATGGCGGTTGCCGCGCCGCACAATCCTGCCTCCCGCATCAGCGAGAGGGTGGATCGGGCGCTGCGCGGCGAGAAGAAGAGGGCTACGCGGATGCGCCCCTCCGCAAGGGCATCGCGGGCGGCTTCGGGAAGGGCAGTGGCCTCGGTCGCGACATAGGCGTCGCGCCGTATCACGGCGAAGCCGCGCGCCGCGAGATCGGCGGCCAGATCGTCGCCATAGCCCTGGCCGGAAGCCAGCAGGACCGGCCCGGCGGTATCCAGCCGTGCCCCGGCCAGCGCCGCCAGGGACAGGGCATCCCCCTCAGCCGCGATGACATCCGTGAAACCAGCATCCCGCGCGGCTGCGGCGGTCCCCTCCCCCACCGCCAGCACCGGCAGCCCGGGCGGGCAGCTTTCGGCCAGGGAGGGAAGTGCGGCGGCGCTCGGCACCAGCACGGCGCGCGCCTCCGGCGCGGGCGCAATCGGCAGGGGCGAAAGCAGCAGGGCGGGGGCCAAAACCGGCTGCCAGCCTAGCGCCGCCACCCGCATGGCGGTCGCCGCGGCGCCCGGCTCCGGCCGGGTGATCAGGCAGCCCGGACGCCCGGCCGCGACCGCATCACCCTCAGCCAAAGATATCCGCCGGGCTGTCCGCGCGCAGGCTGCGGCCCAGCTCCTCGCCGATGGCCTCTGCATCGGCGGCAGGCCCGTGCAGGCTGCGCTTGAGCAGGAAGGAGCCATCCGGCCGCGCCACCAGCCCGGTCAGATGCAGCCGCCCATCGGGCAGCAGCCGGGCATGGCCGCCGATCGGGGTGCGGCAGGACCCGTCCAGCGCCGCCAGCATGGCGCGCTCAGCGCGGGAGACGGCGCGGGCCTCGCGGTCCTCGATGGCGCCCAGCAGCTCATGCAGTTCGGTGTCCTCGGCCCGTACGGTCACGCCGATGATGCCCTGGCCGGCGGCCGGGACCATCGCGTCCGGGTCCAGGATCACCATCCCCTCCGGAGTCAGGTCCATACGCTTGAGGCCCGCCAGCGCCAGCAGGGTGGCGTCGGACTCGCCCTCGGCCAGCTTCCGCAGCCGCGTCTGGACGTTGCCGCGGATCATGCCGACCTCGAGATCGGGCCGGACATGCAGCACCTGGGCCTGGCGCCGCAGGCTGGCCGTGCCCAGCCGCGTGCCCGCAGGGATGCTGCCGATCGGGTCCGACGGGTCGAGCGGCGGCATGCCGGGGCCGGGGATGAGGACATCGCGGCTGTCCTCCCGCTTCAGGGTGCAGGCGAGCACCACCCCGGGCGGCATCTCGGTCTCGAGATCCTTCAGGCTATGGACGGCGAAGTCGATCCGCCCGTCCAGCAGCGCCTCATGGATTTCCTTGGCGAAGAGGCCCTTGCCGCCGACATCCGCCAGCCGCTTGTCCTGGATCCTGTCACCCGAGGTCTGGATGACATGCTCCTCGAAGGCATTGATGTTCCGCAGCACCGGGCAGAAATGCAGCACCATCCCGAGGAAGCAGCGGGTCTGCCAAAGGGCGAGCGGGGAGCCGCGCGTTCCCACACGCAGCGGGAGCGAACGCATATGCGGCCGCACCCGCGGAGCTTCCGCGGATGGGCCACCCTGGGCGTCGTGGGGGACGGGGTGGGCAAGCGACATGGCGGCGTCTTAGAACCCCCCCGCGAATACGGAAAGGCATGATGGATGGACCTCGTCGGTCCGGTCCTTGGCATCGAGAGCAGTTGCGACGAGACGGCGGCCGCCGTGCTGGCGCCAGATGGCACCATCCTGGCCGAATCCGTCTTCAGCCAGACCGAGGACCATGCCCGCTTCGGCGGCGTGGTTCCGGAGCTGGCGGCGCGCGCGCATCTCTCCCACTTGCCCGGCCTGGTGGCGGGGGTGATGGAGCGCGCGGGATTGTCGCCGCGCGACCTCGGCGGGGTTGCCGCCACTTCCGGCCCGGGGCTGATTGGCGGGCTGATCGTCGGCGCCAGCTTCGGCAAGGGCATCGCCCTGGCCAACAACCTGCCTTTCGTGGCGGTGAACCACTTGGAAGCCCATGCCCTGACGCCGCGCCTTCCCGGCTTGCTACCGGGCGGCGCCGCCTTTCCCTATCTCCTGCTGCTGCTCTCCGGCGGCCATTGCCAATGCGTGGCCGTGGAGGGGCTGGGCCGCTACCGCCGCCTGGGCACCACGCTGGACGACGCGGTGGGAGAAGCCTTCGACAAGGCCGCCAAGCTGCTCGGCATGCCCTGGCCCGGTGGCCCGCATCTGGAACGGCTCGCCCAGGAAGGCGACGCCTCCCGCGTTCCCCTGCCCCGCCCCATGTTCGGCCGGCCTGGCTGCGACTTCTCCTTCTCGGGGCTGAAGACCGCCGTGGCGCAGGCGGTGGCGAAGGGAAATGCGGCGCGCGCCGACATTGCCGCCGCCTTCCAGGCCTCGGTCGCGGCTGTGGTGGCGGACCGCGCGCGGAACGCGCTCGCCATGGCGCCCGGCGCCACCGCGCTGGTCGTCTCCGGCGGCGTCGCCGCCAATTCCGGCGTGCGGACCGCCCTCGCAAAAGTTGCTGAAGCCGCCGGCCTCCCCCTGGTCGCTCCTCCCATCCGCCTCTGCACCGATAATGCGGTAATGGTCGCATGGACCGGGATCGAGCGCCTCCGCGCCGGCCTCACCGATCCCTGGGACCACGCCCCCCGCCCCCGCTGGCCGCTGGACGAGCTCTCACCCCCCGCATGAATTATCGCCACGCCTTCCATGCCGCGAATTTCGCGGATTGCATGAAGCACGCCCTCGTCCATGCGCTGGTGGCCGCGCTCGCCCACAAGGCGACGCCCTTCCGCGTGCTCGACACCCATGCCGGCATCGGACTCTATGACCTGCAGTCGAACGAGGCCCGCCGCACCGGCGAATGGCGCGACGGCATCGGCCGGCTGGAAACCATCCAGGACGGCCCCCTCCTGCCCTGGCTGGCCCTGGTGCGCAGCTTCCCGCGCGGCACCTATCCGGGCAGCCCGGCCCTGATTCGCGCAATGCTGCGGCCGACTGACCACCTCGCCCTCTGCGAGCTGCATCCGGAGGACCACGCCACCCTCCGCGCTGCTTTCAAGGGCGATCCCCAGGTCTCCGTCCACAAGCGCGACGCCTATGAGGCCCTGGCCGCCCTCACCCCCTTCCCCGAGCGGCGCGGCCTCGTGCTGCTCGACCCGCCCTTCGAGGCGGAGGGCGAGTTCGAGCGGCTGGCCGAGGGCATGGCCAAGCTCTCGCACCGCTTCCGGGCCGCGATCCAGGCCGCCTGGTACCCGATCAAGCACCGCGCCCCTGTGCGCGACTTCCGCGACGCGGTGATCGCATCCGGGATGCGGGACGTGATCGCCTGCGAGCTGTGGCTGCGCGAGCCGACCGATCCGACCCGGCTGAACGGCTGCGGCCTGCTGGTCGTGAACCCGCCCTTCGGCTTCGCCGACAAGGCCCGGAGCCTGCTCGGCGCGCTCTATGCCCGCTTCGACGATGGAGAGCCGGGCGGCGGCTGGGCCGTGACCGAGATCGTCCCCGAATGAGCGGCGGGATGAAGATCGCCGTCATCGGCGCCGGGGCCTGGGGCACGGCCCTGGCCCTCCAGGCAGTGCGAGCCGGGGCGGAGGTCTCGCTCTGGGCGCGGGAGCCTGCACGCGCGCAAGCGATGCAGGTGGCGCGCGAGAATGTCCGCCACCTGCCCGGCACGCCCTTGCCGGAGGCCCTGCAAGTCACCGCCGATCCAGCGGCGGCACTCTCCGGCACCGCCGTCGCCATCCTGGCGGTGCCGACGCAGCACCTGCGCGCCGTGCTGTCATTGCTCCCGCCCCTGCCACCCTGCGTGGTGGTTTCCAAGGGCGTCGAGACCGGCACGCTGCGCTTCCCGCTGGAAATCCTGGCCGAAGCCCGGCCCGGCCTGGCCACCGCCATCCTCTCCGGGCCGAATTTCGCGCATGAGGTTGCCGCCGGCCTGCCTGCCGCCGCCGTCCTCGCCAGCACGGATTCGGCGTTGCGGGACCTCGCCACCGCCGGCCTCGCCTCTCACGCCTTCCGCCTCTACGCGGGCACGGACCCGCTCGGGGTGCAGGTCTCGGGGGCGGCGAAGAACGTGGCGGCGATCGCTGCGGGCGCCGTGATGGGCGCCGGGCTGGGCGAGAATGCCCGCGCCGCCCTCGTCACCCGCGCCCTGGCCGAGATCGCGCGGCTCGCCGTGGCACTGGGCGGGCGGTCGGAGACGGTGGCCGGGCTCTCGGGGCTCGGCGACCTGATGCTCACCTGTGCCGGAGCCAGCAGCCGGAACTTCTCCCTCGGCGTGGCACTCGGGCGCGGCGAGGCGGCGGCCGATGTGCTGGCCGCCCGCCAATCAGTCACCGAAGGCGTCGCCACCGCCCCTGCCCTCCTCGCCCGCGCCGCCCAGGCCGGGGTGGAGCTGCCGGTCTGCGCTGCCGTAGCCGCCGTGCTGGACGGAACGCTGGACGTGGGGGGCGCGGTGAACCTGCTCATGGGGCGCCCGCCCGGCATGGAGTGACGCGTCAGCCCTTCCACCACCCCGTGATCCCGCCGCCCAGCCAGGGATCGGCATAGGGGCGGAAGGGCGCGAGCGCCTCGTCGGACTCCGGGTCCGGCATGGCGATGGCGGCGATCTCCAGGCCCGGGGCCATGCGGAGCGGCGGCTGGTCGCCCAGCCAGGGATCCACCTGATCCACGCCCGCGATCGCCGCCATGCGCGCGGGATCGCGGGCGGCGGCGAGGCAGAGATCCCGCAACCGGCGATAGGCCGCGCGCTCCGGATCGCTCAGCGCGATGCCATTGGCGGAAGCCAGCCGCTCCAGCGCCGCGACGGCGTCCAGCGCGGCGAGGTGGTAGTGCAGCGCCATCGCCTTGCGCGCGACTTCCTGCGGCAGCGCGCCGCGCTCATCCACCTGGGCAAGCTGCGCCCGGAGCCGCGTGACGCCCCAGTCCAGCAACCCGCGGTCCCCGGCGGCGATCCCGGCCGCCGCCACGGCCAGCCCTGCCCAGGCCGCTTCGTTGTTCCGCGTGTCGCTGATCAGCGCCTCCGACTTACGCTCGTAATGCGGCCGCACGGCCCGCGCGACCTCGCCCAGCCAGCGTCCTGTCCGGCCGAGCCGCACCGGGTCGAGTCCCGGCGCCTCGCGGATCGCGAGGCGGGAGAGCGCCGCCCCGGCCAGGGCGCGCTTGCGGTGATACCCGCCCTCCCGGTTGAAGGCGCCCAGCAGCGCCTCGTTCCGCGCCCAATGGTCCAGCATGGCCAGCACGCAGGTCGCGGCCCCGGACTCACCCTTGCGGCGCCGCTCCACCGCACTCTGGACGGCGGCGAGCCATTCCAGAAGGGGGCGCGCCGCCTCGGCATCGGCCCGCATCCGCTTGGGGTCAGGGCGGGAAAAGGCGGGGTCGAGATAGAAGCCCAGGCCTTCCAGGTTCCGCACCGGCGCGGGCGCCGCCTCGCAGGCGGGGGCGGGGCCGGAAGCGTCGGGAAGCGGCTTGAAGGGGCCAGCCAGCGGCCGGGGGGCAGCCGTTGGCCGGGGGGCACTACGCCGCGCCGGCTGCGCCTGGGCGCGGACGGCGGCAGGCGCGAGCAGGAGGGCGAGGATCAGGCTGCGGCGCATCTCTCTAGTCTGGCCCGACCATCCCGATCCGTCAGCCCGGTGCGCGGCATCAGCCCTGCGGAACTGCCCGTCAGCCTTCCGGCCAGCCTTCGGGGAACAGCGGCAGAGCGCCGCTATCCTCCCGCCGGCGCCGGTTGCGGGCAGCCTCGGCGGAGCGGTGGCGCAGCAGCTCGTCCAGCAGCCGGTCCATGGTCTGCCAGAGCGGTTCGTTCCCCTGGCGCTCCTTCATCACCAGCGCATGGGCGGCGAGCGTCACGTTCAACGTGCCGCGTGTCGTCTCTGGCCGCGGCATCCGCATCTGAACGAGGGCCTTCTCCACCTCCTCCACGGGCGCACCGATAGCCTCTGCGATCTGCGCGGGCTCATGGCCCGCGCGGCGCAGGCGGCGTGCCTCGTCGCGCTGGCGCGGCGGCAGGTCGATCGCGGGACGAAGGGCTACCGTCCGGCGCGACATCTCGCCCGAGCCGGAGCCGGGCGGCTTTCCCTTGAAGGCCATGCGCTATCTAACGCCGGAAAGGGGGGCGCGATTCAACCCTCACGCAGCGCGGCCCCGGCGGCGAGCGGCGCCAAAGGCAGGGCGGCGGCCAGGAAGGCGCCCAGCAGCAGCAGGAAGGGGCGGGATTCGGCGCCTGCGGCGGCCGCCTCGATGGCCCCGGCGGCGAAGATCACCACCGGCACGGCCAGCGGCAGCACCAGCAGCGGCAGCAACACCCCGCCCCGCCTTGCGCCCAGCGTCAGCGCAGCGCCGAGCGTGCCGAGCAGGGACAGGATGGCGGAGGCCAGCGCGAGCGCCAGCATCGCGATGCCCCAGGCCTCCGTCGGCAGGGCCAGCAGCGCCGATGCGACCGGCGTGGCGACCAGCAGCGGCAGCCCGGTCACTGCCCAATGCGCCGCCGTCTTGGCCGCCGCCAGTCCGGCCGGCGGCAGCCCTGCGGTCAGCAGCAGGTCCAGCGAGCCGTCCTCCGCCTCGGCGGCGAAGAGCCGGTCCAGCGGCAGCAGCGCGGCCAGCAGCGCCGCCGTCACCAGCGCGCCGGGCGCCAGCCGCGCCAGCGCTTCGGGCGACGGCCCGACGCCGAAGGGAAACAGCGCGCAGACGATGACGAAGAACAGCACCGCCGCCAGCGCTTCGGCCGGGTGGCGCAGGGCCAGGCGTAATTCGCGGAGGAAGACGGCGATCAAGATGCCATCCCCAGGGCGAGTTCCCGCGCATCCGGCAGGGGCAGCGGCAGATGGGTGGCGGCCAGCACGATTCCGCCCCGCGCCCGGTGCGCTGCCAGCAGCCCGCCCAGCCGAGTGACCGAGGCCGAGTCGAGCCCCAGCGTTGGCTCGTCCAGCAGCCAGAGCGGCGCGTCGCCGAGGGTGAGCCGCGCCAGCGCGAGCCGCCGCCTCTGCCCGGCCGAAAGCGTCCGGCATGGCAGCCCGGCCAGGGCCGAAAGCCCCAGCGCGGCCAGAGCCGCATCGGGATCTCCGCCGCGCAGCCGCGCCCAGAAGGCCAGGTCCTCGCGCGGCGTCAGCGCCGGCTTGATCGCATCCTGATGGCCGAGATAGCGGCTGCGGGCGCCATGGGCCGCGGCATCTTCGGCCAGATCCACCCCGTCCCAGGCCACGCGCCCGGCCGCCGGGCGCAGCAGCCCGGCCAGCACGCGCAGCAGGGTGGACTTGCCCGCGCCGTTGGGCCCGAGCAGCAGCAGCGCTTCCCCCGGTGCGGCCCGCAGGGACAGCCCCGCGAAGACCACTCGCCCGCCGCGCCGCGCGGCCAGATCATCCGCCGCCAGCACGCCTGCCATTACCCGCTGTCATGCCCCCGGAACCGGCCTCGCCCCTGGACCGGAAACCCTCGCCATGCTTCAAGCTGCCCGGAAATTCAAGCATCCGCGGGGAATTGCGACGCATGAGCAAGAACGGTCAGGACACCCTCAAGACCCGGCGCACCCTGTCGGTCGACGGCAAGACCTACCATTACTTCTCGATCCCCGAGGCCGCGAAGGCGCTCGGCGCCGATTTCTCCCGCCTCCCGAACAGCCTGAAGGTGCTGCTCGAGAACGTCCTGCGCTTTGAGAACGGCGGCACCTACAAGGTGGATGACGCCAAGGCCATCGCCGGCTGGCTTGAGAAGGGCCAGTCCGACCGGGAGGTCCCCTTCCGCCCCGCGCGCATCCTGATGCAGGACTTCACGGGCGTCCCCGCCGTGGTGGACCTCGCCGCCATGCGCGACGGCATGCTGAAGCTCGGCGGCGACCCGCAGAAGGTGAACCCGCTGGTCCCCGTGGACCTCGTGATCGACCACTCCGTCATGGTGGACGTCTCCGGCACGCCGGACGCCATGAAGAAGAACGTGGACCTCGAATACCAGCGCAATGGCGAGCGCTACGAGTTCCTGCGCTGGGGCCAGGAAGCCTTCGACAACTTCCGCGTCGTTCCTCCCGGCACCGGCATCTGCCACCAGGTGAACCTGGAATACCTCGCCCAGGTGGTGTGGACGAACACCGACGCCGGCGACACCTACGCCTATCCCGACAGCTGCTATGGCACGGACAGCCACACCACCATGGTGAACGGCCTTGGCGTGCTCGGCTGGGGCGTCGGCGGCATCGAGGCTGAGGCCGCGATGCTCGGCCAGGCCATCGCCATGCTCATCCCCGACGTGATCGGCTTCAAGCTGACCGGCAAGCTGAAGGAAGGCGTCACCGCGACCGACCTCGTGCTGACCGTCACCCAGATGCTCCGCAAGAAGGGCGTGGTCGGCAAGTTCGTGGAGTTCTACGGCCAGGGCCTGACGCACCTGCCCGTCGCCGACCGCGCGACCATCGGCAACATGGCCCCGGAATACGGCGCCACCTGCGGCTTCTTCCCGGTGGACGAAGCGACGCTGGGCTATCTCCGCCTCTCCGGCCGCGAGGAGCACCGCATCAGCCTCGCCCGCGCCTATGCCCAGGCCCAGGGCATGTGGCGCGACAACACCACCCCCGACCCGGTCTTCACCGACACGCTGGAGCTGGACCTCTCGACGGTCGTGCCCTCCATGGCCGGCCCGAAGCGCCCGCAGGACAAGGTGGTGCTTACGGAGATCTCCACCTCCTTCGCCAAGGAGCTGCCGAACCTCGCAGTCCAGGGCGCCCCGCCGCTCGGCTCCCGCGTGCCGGTGTCCGGCGCGAATTACGACCTCGGGCATGGTGACGTGGTGATCGCCGCCATCACCTCCTGCACCAACACCTCCAACCCCTATGTCCTCGTCGCCGCCGGTCTGGTGGCGCGCAAGGCGCGGGCCAAGGGACTGGCGCCGAAGCCCTGGGTGAAGACCTCCCTCGCCCCCGGGTCGCAGGTGGTCACCGATTACCTGAACGCCTCCGGCTTGCAGGCCGATCTGGACGCGCTGGGCTTCCAGACGGTCGGCTATGGCTGCACCACCTGCATCGGCAATTCCGGCCCGCTGGCCGATCCGATCGTGGATGCCATCGAGGACCACAAGCTGGTCGCCGCCTCGGTGCTCTCGGGCAACCGCAACTTCGAGGGCCGCGTGCATCCGAACGTGCGCGCCAACTACCTCGCCTCTCCGCCGCTGGTGGTCGCCTATGCGCTCGCCGGCACGATCACGAAGGACATCACGACCGAGCCGCTGGGCACGGGCAGCGATGGCCAGCCCGTCTATCTGAAGGACGTCTGGCCGGAGCAGTCGGAGATCAACGAGGTCGTTCACCGCGTCCTGACGCGCGAGATGTTCCAGTCCCGCTATGCCGACGTCTTCAAGGGCGACGAGCATTGGCAGGGCATCAGCGTCGAGGCGGGCAGCGACACCTATCGCTGGAACTCGGGCTCCACCTATGTCCAGAACCCGCCCTATTTCGAGGACATCTCGCCCGAGCCGAAGCCGATCACCTCGGTGCATGGCGCGCGCGTCCTGGCGGAGCTGGCGGACAGCATCACCACCGACCACATCTCCCCGGCCGGCTCCATCAAGAAGGCCTCGCCCGCCGGCGAGTACCTGCTCGAGCACCAGGTTCGCCAGAACGACTTCAACAGCTACGGCGCCCGCCGCGGCAACCACGAGGTCATGATGCGGGGCACCTTCGCCAACATCCGCATCAAGAACGAGCTGGTGCCGGGCATCGAGGGCGGCATTACCAAGCACTTCCCCTCCGAGGAGGTGATGCCGATCTACGACGCGGCCATGAAGTACAAGGCCGAGGGCGTACCGCTGGTGATCTTCGGCGGCAAGGAATACGGCACCGGCTCCTCCCGTGACTGGGCGGCCAAGGGCACCATGCTGCTGGGCGTGAAGGCGGTGATCGCCGAGAGCTTCGAGCGCATCCACCGTTCCAACCTGGTCGGCATGGGCGTGCTGCCGCTGGTCTTCCGCCCGGGCGAGGACCGCAAGACCCTCGGCATCACCGGCCAGGAGACCATCGACATCCTTGGCCTCGAGAACCTCAAGGCCCGCATGATGCTCGACGTGGTGATCCATCGCCCGGACGGCACCGAGACCCGCACCCAGGTGCAGTGCCGCGTCGATACGGCCGACGAGGTCGAGTACTACAAGCAGGGCGGCATCCTGCACTACGTGCTGCGCTCCATGGCGGGGGTGAAGGTCGCGGCTTGATCCGCGCACCTCGCGACGGCATCGAAGGGGGGCGCGGGCCGCAGGGTCCGCGCCCCCTCTTCGTTTCCGCCGCAACCCTTCCTCTCACCCCCGCGTTCGGCCGCCGCGGACGAGGGGCCAGGGCATCGATGAAATGACGCGGGCCGTCCTGGTGATGAACAACCGCGCGGGCACCTTGGCCGGGCGGCCGGAACTACCTGCGCTGATCGTGGCGGCATTGCGCGATTCCGGCTTCGACCTCACCGTCATCGGCGAGGATGCGGCCTCCAGCATGGGCGGCCGGGTGGAGGCCGCCCTCGCCACCGATGCGCCGGTGGTGATCGTGGGCGGCGGCGACGGAACCATCCGGGGCGTGGCGGCGCGGCTGGCCAATACCGGGCGGGTGCTCGGCGTTCTGCCGCTTGGCACCCTCAACCTGCTGGCCCGTGACCTCGGCTTTCCGCTCGACCCGCTGGAGGCCGCCTACGCCCTCGGCCGCTCCGCGCCGTGCACCATCGATATGGGCGAGGTGAACGGCTCGATCTTCCTCTGCCAATCCGTGATCGGCGTTCCCAACGCCATCAACCGCCATCGTGAGCGCTATCGCGGCAACAAGAGCTGGCGTGCCCTGTTCCGTCTGGTGGTTGCCGGCATCCGGGCTCTGCTGCGGCACCGCCCGCACCGGCTGATGATCAATGCCCCCGGCTGGGAGAAGCCCTGGCGGATCTGGACCCGCGCCCTATCCGTGGTGAACAACGGCTATGAGGAAGGGGCGGGGCTGATGTTCCACCGCTCCCGCCTCGATAGCGGCTTGCTCTACCTCTACGTCACCCGCACCTTCTCCATCGGTTGGTCGGCGAAGATGCTGCTGGCCATGGCGCTGGGCTTCTGGAAGCGGCTGCGCGAGGTCGAGATCCTCTCCGGCCCCGCCTTCACCATCCATTCCCGCCGCAAGCGGCTACGGGTGCTGAATGATGGGGAGCCCTCCGTCCTGCGCACACCGCTCCACTACACGCTGCGCCCGCGCGCGCTGCTGGTTCTGGCCCCACCACTGGAGGGCACCGCCGGATGAGGGTGATCGACCACATCTCCGACCTGCATTTCTGCCGCGTGGACCAGCGCGCCGCCGATGCGCTCCTCGCGCGGCTCAACGCCGATCCCGCACATCTCGTGGTGGTCAGCGGCGACCTGACCATGCGCGCCCGCCGGCGCGAATACCGGGCCGCCCGCGCCTTCCTGGACGGGTTGCAGATGCCCTGGCTCGCCGTCCCGGGGAACCACGACATCACCGCCTACTATCCGTGGGAACGCTTCCTCGATCCCTTCGGCCGCTGGCAGGCCATGATCGCCCCGGACACCGAGCCGATGTTCGAAGACGAGGAGATCCAGGTGATCGGCCTCAACACCGTCTCGCGCGGCGGGATGCACCTGCAATGGGAGAACGGTAACATCCCCCGCGCCGGGCTGCTGCGCGTGCTGCGCCGCCTGCGCCGGCTGCCGGAGGGCCCCTTCCGCATCGTCGTCGCGCACCACCCCTTCCTCGCCCCGCCGGAGCAGCCGAGCACGCCTCTGGTCGGGCGCGGGGAACGCGCGCTCCGCGACCTAGTGCGCGGCGGGGTGCGGCTGGTGCTCTCGGGGCACCTGCATGTTGGTTTCTACAACACGCACGCCATCACGGCGGAGGAAGGCGACAGCCTGACGGTCCTCCAAGCGGGCTCGGCCACCTCCACGCGGCTGCGGGGGGAGCCGAATGCCTATAACCGGGTGACCGTGGAGAATCGTCGCGCGCGGTGGACGGCCTATCACTGGGACGGGGAGGCATGGCGCTGAACGCCTCCCGCAGGCGCCACTTCAGCCAGCCTCATCGCCCCGCTCGCCACCACCAGGCAACCGGCACGGCCAGGGCGCAGAGCACCGCCATGGCCAGAAAGGCACCGCCTTCCACCCGCGCATAGAACCACCCGGCCAACAGCATCGAGAGGGCCAGCGCGCCGGTGTTGCCGATCGCCGCGTGCAGGCTCTGCGCCGCCAGCCCCTCGCCGGGCGGGGCATTGGCGGAGAGCCAGCGCATTGCGCCCATGTATTGCGCGCCGAAGGTGATGGCATGCAGTGCCTGCAGCGGCACCAGCGCCCAAAGCTCGGTGGTGAAGGCCAGCGCCGTCCAGCGGACCAGGCCCGCCCCCGCCGCCAGGAACATCAACTCGCGCGGGGAGAGCCGCCCGAGCAAAGGGCGCGCCCAGAAGAAGAGCAGCACCTCCGCCAGCACGCCCTCGGCCCAGAGGAGGCCGATCGCCTCGGGGGAATGCCCCGCGCGGGCCCAATGGATGCTGGAGAAGCCATAATAGGCGGCATGGCTGCCCTGGATCAGCCCGGTGATGGCGACCAGCCGGGCGAAGCCCGGGCGCCGCAGCAGGTGCAGGGCGAAAAGGCTGCGCAGCCCGCCCCCGGCCGCCCGGCCTCTGGCTACTGGGCCACTCGTTGCCCGGCTCGCGGCGGCCAGCCCGGGGCGGGGCAGCGACCAGGCGGCGGCGATGGCGGTGACGTAGCAGGCAGCCAGCAGCCAGGGCACGGCGGCATAGCCCGCCCAGCTTGCCATGGCGCCCGCCCCAGCCGCGCCCAGGATGAAGGCCACCGACCCCGCCGACCGCACCCGCCCGTAATCCGCCCCTGCCCGCCGCGTGGCCGCGAGGGTCATCGCCTCCCCCAGGGGGCTCAGCGGCGCCATGGCGGCGGCGAAGAGGAGTTGCACGGCCAGCACCGCCCAGAATCCCTGTGCCGGCAGGAAAAGCGGCGCCGCCAGGGCTGCGACGGCGGCGCAGGGAACCAGCACCATCCGGCCATCGCCCAGCCGGTCCGCCACCCGGCCCAAAGCGGGGCTGACGAGAAAGCGGATCAGCGATCCCGCAAACAGGATTTGCGCCACCGCTTCCGGGCCCATCCCCTTTCCCGCGAGGAAGGGGGGCAGGAAAGGCATCGCCACCCCCACCCCCAGGAAGCTGGTGGCCAAGAGGGCGGCGAAGCGCGCCATCGATGGGGCTGGAGGGGCGGATGAAGGCGTGGGGAGCGGATCGGTCATCGTTCTGGCCGCGGGGCGCGATAGCCTCCCGCCAGCCTATGTGCTTGCCAAGCCCAACGGAGGGCGCCACACGTCCCCGCAGATGAGCCCCATCTCAAACCGCCAGATGTTCCCGTCCCGGGTAAAGGCCGTGCTCGGCCCTACCAATACCGGCAAGACGCACCTGGCTATCACCCGGCTGCTGGCCCATTCCAGCGGCATCATCGGCTTCCCGCTGCGCCTGCTGGCACGCGAGAACTACGATCGCATGGTCGCGGCCAAGGGCGAGAAGAACGTCGCCCTCATCACCGGCGAGGAAAAGATCATCCCGCCCGGCGCCAAATGGTTCGCCTGCACCGTGGAGGCGATGCCGCTGGACCGGCAGGCCGAATTCGTCGCGGTCGACGAAATCCAGCTCTGCGCCGATGCCGATCGCGGTCACGTGTTCACCGACCGCCTGCTGAATGCGCGCGGTCTGGTCGAGACCATGTTCCTTGGCGCCGAGACGATCCGCCCCCTGCTGCAGCGCCTGGTGCCGCAGGCGGAGGTGGATAGCCGTCCGCGCCTGTCGCAGCTCACCTATGCCGGTCCGGCGCGGTTGACGCGCCTGCCGCCGCGCAGCGCCGTCGTCGCCTTCTCCGCCGGCGAGGTCTACGCGATCGCCGAAGCCATCCGCCGCCGGCGCGGCGGCTGCGCGGTGGTGATGGGCCGCCTCTCGCCTCGCACGCGCAATGCACAGGTCGCGCTCTACCAGAACCGCGAAGTGGATTTTCTCGTGGCGACCGATGCAGTCGGCATGGGGCTGAACATGGATGTCGACCATGTCGCCTTTGCCGGGTTGCAGAAGTTCGACGGCCACCGCCCCAGGTTGCTGACGGCTCAGGAGGCGGCGCAGATCGCCGGCCGCGCCGGCCGCGGCATGCGGGACGGCACCTTCGGCGTCACCGCCGACTGCCCGCCGCTAGCCGATGATTTCGTCAACAAGATCGAGGGCCATCGCTTCGAGCCGCTGACCACCCTCGCCTGGCGCAACAGCAACCTCGACATGCGGAGCATCGACGCGCTGCTGGACAGCCTGGCCCAGCCGCCGCCCTTCCAGGGCTTGGCGCGCGGCAACGACGCGACGGACCACATCACGCTCGAGGCCCTGTCCCGCGAGCCCGAGATCCGCCGCCTGGCGGATTCACGCGCCCGCCTCCGCCTGCTCTGGGAGGCCTGCCAGATCCCGGACTTCCGCAAGCTGGCCGATGAGAGCCACACACGTTTCTGCGCGCGCGTCTTCCAGCACATCGCGCAGGATGGCACGCTGCCGACGGACTGGGCCGCTTCCCAGATCAACTATCTCGACAACACCGAGGGCGATCTCGACACGCTGATGGCCCGGCTTGCCGGCATCCGCACCTGGACTTATGTCGCCGCCCGCGCCGACTGGCTGAAGGACGCAACTGCCATGCAGGAGGCCGCCCGCGCCGCCGAGGATCATGTCTCCGACGCGCTGCACGAACGCCTGACCGCCCGCTTCGTGGACCGCCGCGCGGCCCACCTGATCCGCAAGCTCGACGAAGGCGAGGATGATCTCGTCTCCGCGGTGGCGCGGAACGGCGAGGTCGTTGTGGAAGGCCATCCGGTCGGCCATGTGAAGGGCTTCGTCTTCGAAACCCTCGCCGATGCCGAGGACGAGGAGGAGCGCAAGGTCATGCTCCGCGCCGCCCGCCGGGCGCTGCGCGAGGAGATGCCGCGCCGCGTCACCGCCATCGAGGCCGCGCCGGATGAGGCTTTCGCCCTCACCAAGTTCCAGCGCATCACCTGGAAGGCCGAAGGCGAGGACGAGGCGGCCGAGGTCGCCAAGCTCAAGCCCGGCACCACGCCCGAGAAGCCGGTGATCGAGCCGATCGATTCCGAGTTCATCGACAGCGCCCAGCGCGACCGCATCCGCGCCAAGCTGGCCACCTGGTTCGATGCCCTGGTCGCGCGCGACTTCGCCCCGCTGATCGAGGCCGAGGCCAAGGCCGCCGAGGATGCCGAGTTGCGCGGCCACCTTTTCCGCCTGCGCGAATTCCTGGGCCTGCTGCCCGGCGGCACTGAGCGCGAGATCAATCCGGAACTGCGCGGCAAGCTGAAGGCCATTGGCGTCCGCGCCGGCCGCTTTGCCCTCTACATCCCCGAGATGCTGAAGCCGCGCCCGATGGCGCTGCGCGCGCAGCTCTGGGCGCTGAAGGCGAATTCTGCGGTGCCGACCCTGCCTGGCGGCGGCCTCGTCTCCATCGTGCCGCCGCGTGAATGGCCACGCGGCTTCGCCGCCACCATGGGCTGGGTCCAGGCTGGCCCGGCGCTGGTACGGCTCGACGTCGCCGAGCGCATCGCGGGCGAGCTGGGCCACCTGACCCGCCGCGCCCCCGCCGCCCTGCCGGTGGATGTGGCCAGCCGCCTCGGCGCCAAGGCCGACACCCTGCCGGCGGTGCTGAACGCCCTCGGCTTCCGCCTGGTGGCACCGGAGCCGCTGCCGGAGGGTACCTTCGGCCCTGCCGCGCCGCAGCTCGTCGCCGCGCGCCGTGAGGACGGACATCGTCAGCGCGGCGGCCAGGACCGCCGCGAGCGCAACCACCCCCGCCGCGATGGCGCGCCGGCCGAAGCCTCGCCTGTGGAAGCCACCCCCGAAAGTGCCGAGGCCGTACCAGCCGAAGGCGCCGCCCTGGCCGAGCCCCAACCGGATGCGCCCCGCGAGACGCGCGATTCCCGCCCCAACCGCGGTCCCCGGCGCGACGACCGACAGGGCAACCGCCCTGGGAACCAGGATCGTGGCCCGAACCGCAACCAGGATCGCGGTAACCGCGAGGGCGGCTCGCCGCGCAGCGGCCAACGTGCCGATGGCGCGCGCGGCGGCTATCAGGGCGGCCCCCGCCGGGATCGCCGGGACGAGGGCGCCCCCCAGCCGCGCCCGGTCTTCGAGCCCCGCCGCGACAAGGGCCCGGATCCCGACAGCCCCTTCGCCGTGCTTGCGGCGCTGAAGCTCGGAAAGAGCTGACAGCGCCGCCGTGGCGGAGGCGGAGGACAGGGACTGGCAGCGCCTCGACAAGTGGCTCTGGTGCGCCCGCCTGTCCAAGACACGCTCGGCCTGCGCGGCGCTGGTGGAGCGTGGCGCGGTCCGGCTGAACCGGCAGCCCGTGGACAAGCCCCATGCACGGCTTCGGCCGGGTGACGTGCTGACCCTGGCGATCGGCGGGGCCGAGCGTGGCGTGGTGAAGGTATGGCGCGTGCAGGCCCTTGCGGACCGTCGTGGGCCGCCTGCCGAGGCGCGCGGCCTCTATGAGGAGATCGGCGACAGCTGATCCCTCGCGCCCGGCGCGATTTTGCCCATCGCGCCCGGCGCGATGCAGCCCACCGAATCCCTCGCTTGCATGGCGCGCGCGTCCGGTCCATCTGCGGGCGCAGGGCGCCATTGCGTCCGCCGGGCCGTGAAGGGGCGTGAACGTGACCTACGTCGTCACTGAGAACTGTATTCGCTGCAAGTATATGGACTGCGTCGAGGTGTGTCCGGTGGACTGCTTCTATGTCGGCGCGAACATGCTGGTGATCCATCCGGACGAATGCATCGACTGCGGCGTCTGCGAGCCCGAATGCCCGGCCGAGGCCATCTTCCCCGACAGCGACGACCGCGCCACCGAATGGGCCGAGCTGAACCGCACCTATGCGGCCCAATGGCCCAACATCTCCCGCAAGGGGGAGCCGCCGCCGGATGCGAAGGAATGGGACGGCAAGCCCGACAAGTCGAAGCTGTTCGATCCGGCCCCCGGAGAATCCTGAGCCCTGCAATCGGAGCCCGCGCGGGCTTCAAACCTTGGCCGTCGGGCCGCGTTGCCCCATCGGTCGCGGTGGCGTGACCGGATCGCCGTTTCGTGGTAGGGTTCCTGCCGGAACGCAATTGCCCGTGCCCGGCCATGATGGCCAATACGGGGATTCGTCGCGCCACACGGTATGGGCGGTCCCGGCGGGACCCGGGGCGCTAAGGCGCCTGTCCCGTCCAGCGACCGGCCGGAGACCATCCGGTCCGCAAGGACGGCGCCACAGGAATCGCGGAGAGCACCATGAAGGCACCCGCCGGAACGACGGCCCCCAAGACGCAGACCGCGCCGAAGCCCGGGGCGAAGACCGCGCAGCCCAAGCCCATGGCGACCGAGCGCAAGACCGAATCCATGAAGACACCCGCCGCCGAGGCACCAGAGAAGGCTGCCGAGAAGGCTACGGCATCGAAGGCCGAGCCCAAGGCCGCGCCGGCCAAGGCACCCGCCGCCAAGCCCGGCGTGCCGCCCCAGGCCGGGACCGAGCAGGCTGCAAACCCAGCCCCCCAGACGAAGTTGAAGGCCGCCGCGGCGCGCAACGATGCGCCCGCACGGTCAGAGGCGCCGCCCAAGGCCGAGCCCGCCCCGAAGGCGGCCGCCGAGCCGCCGCGCCCCGCCGCCCGCCCCGGCCTCGCAGAGGCCCAGGCCCCGGTCCCCGCCATGCCAGCACCGACACCACCTGAGCCCATCATCCAGGCCCCCGTCCGGCCTGCCCCGCCACCCAAGCCACTCGGCAATGCAGGGAAGGACTTCAAGGCCGGCGACCACGTCGTCTATCCCACCCATGGCGTCGGCCAGGTGCAGGGGATCGAGGAGGTGCCGGTCGCCGGCGTGACCCTCAAGGTGATCGTTGTCACCTTCGAGGAGAACCGGATGACCCTGAAGGTCCCGATGGCCAAGGCGGCCTCCTCGGGCCTGCGCAAGCTCGCCTCCGAGAAGGTGATGGGCGAGGCGATGGAGACGCTGCGCGGCCGCGCCCGCATCAAGCGCACCATGTGGTCTCGCCGCGCGCAGGAATACGAGCAGAAGATCAACTCCGGCGACCCGATCGCGATCGCCGAGGTGGTGCGCGACCTGCACCGCAATGCGGGCCAGCCGGACCAGTCTTTTTCCGAGCGGCAGATCTACGAGCTGGCGCTGGACCGGCTCGCTGCCGAGGTCGGCGCGCTGGACCGGACCGACAAGGCGGCGGCGACGCAGAAGCTGCTCGACCACCTCAAGACCATCGAGAAGTAGCGCCTCGGCGCCGCACGGGCCGCCCGCCGATGGCGGGCGGCCCGTGTCGTTTCATGGCCATCCGTGACCAATCGAATGTATTCCCGCGAAGCACCGCGCGGCCAGGCCTCTGGGGCGGAGCGGACCTTCCTCTTCCTCGGTGGCGACTCCCATCCGAAGGATGCATCGATCGGGAAGATCCTCCGCGCCGGGCTGGTTCGCCCCGGCGACCGCTTCCTGGACCAGCAGGAGCTTCTGGATCGCTACAACGGCGGGGCATGGACCCCGAAGCCGGCACACCGCTTGGCGATGCTGGAGCGAGCGCTCGATGATCTCGGCAAGGCTCCGGAGCGGGTGGTGCTGCTCGGGCGGTCTTCTGGCGCAAGAGCGGCGACGCTGCTCGCAGCCGATGGCGTGCTCTGGCACCGGGCGGGCGCCCTGGTGTGCCTGGGCTACCCCTTCCGCCATCCGAACCGTCCGCTGAAGCGGCAGCGCTTCCTGCACCTCTTCCGCGTCGGGCTGCCGACGCTGCTCTTCCAGGGTAATCGCGATCCCTATGGCGGGAGCCGCGTCGCCGACGAGCATCTGCTCTCCCCGGCGATCGAGCTGGAATTCATCGACGCGATCCATGACCTGCGCCTGCCGCCACCCGCTTGGGAGGCGGTGCTGGACCGCATCCGGCGCTTCCTGACGGAGAACCTCCGTTCCGCGCCCACTGCCTGAACAGGCCCGACTGCGGTGAGGCGCCCAAAGAAAAACCCCGGGGATCGCTCCCCGGGGTCCGTTTCGTCCAACTGTCCGCCCGATTACTCGGACTGGTTGCGGACGCCCATGAACTGCAGCAGCAGCTGGAACAGGTTCACGAAGTTCAGGTACAGGCCCAGCGCGTCCATGACGGAACGCTTGCCCGCCTCATCGGTACCCTCTGCGTAGGAGTGCTCGATGTAGTCATTCTTGATCCGCTGCGTGTCATAGGCGGTGAGGCCCGTGAACACGACGACGCCGATCACGCTGATCGCGAACTGCAGCGCCGAGCTGCCGATGAAGGCGTTGACCAGGCCGGCGATGAGGATGCCGATCAGGCCCATCATCAGGAAGCCGCCCATCCGCGTCAGGTCGGCATTCGTGGTGTAGCCGTAGAGGCTGACAGCCGCGAACATGCCGGCCGTGACGAAGAAGGTGCTGGCGACCGAGGCGCCCACATAGACGACGAAGATGTTCGCCATGCTGGCGCCCATCGCGACGCAGAAGGCCCAGAACAGCGCCTGCGTCGTGCCCTTGGACAAGCGGTTCAGTCCGAAGGACAGCACCAGCACGAAGGCCAGGGGCGCGAAGATCGCGGCGAAGCCGAGGATGGTCGGCTGGGTTGCCAGGCCGCGCGGGGTACGCACCACCTGGAAGAACAGCTCGGCCAAGCCGGTGTTCGCGATCACATAGGCGGTGATGGCCGTCAGGGCGAGGCCGGACGCCATCCAGTTGTACACGCGCAGCATATAGGCGCGCAGACCGGCATCGAGCGTCGCGGCATCGGTGGCGGCGCGGCCCATCGGCTGCGTCCAGGCGGACGAGCCGCGCTGGAATCGGTTGTCGGGACCGAAAGCCATGGGTTTGAGAACTCCTCCTGGGAAGGGCGGATGCCAACTTCCCTCAGTGCAGATATATGGACTTCTTGTAATCCGAATCAAGCGGCAACCCGGCCGTAAGCCTACCGTAAGGTGAGGCCACTTCCTTTATCCAGCCTCCGCCACGGCGGAGAGCGCCCGTCCGGAGCGGCTTCCGCACCGCGGCAGCTTGGCAACCGCCCCATCCGGCAGAAGATCGCACTGGTGCCCTTCACGCAAGTTTCAGAAAGGAACACGGCCAGGTGGTAGCCGCCTAGCTCCAACGCGCCGTATCCGTGCCGAGTGGCACGGCCGGCCGGGACCAGCCGGCAGGGGTTTCCGCCAGGATGGCGGCATGGCGAACGGCGGAGATGCGGCCGAAGGGGGTCGCCGTCTCCTCCATCAACCTGGGCTCGGGGCCTGGGGCCGGCGCAGCGAAGCCATCCGCCACGCGTCCCAGTCCCCGCAGCCACAAGCCGGTGCGGGCCAGCGAGATCTGGACATGCCAGCTTCCCCCCTCCTCCGCCCGGCGCATCAAGGCGGCGAGGGCGCCGAGCGCCATGAAATAGCCCGCGGCATGGTCCAGCGCCTGACAGGGCAGCGGCTTCGGCTGGCCGGGCAGACCCGCCGCCTCGGCCTCCGCTGCGTTGAAGCCGCTGGCGGTCTGCACCAGGGAGTCGAAGCCCCGCCGCGCGGACCAGGGACCGAGCCGCCCATAGGCGGAGAGGGAGACGCAGACGATGCCCGGCCGCAGCGCGGCCACCTCCTCTGGCCCGAAGCCGCGCGCCGCCAGGGCGCCGGGGCGGTAGCCCTGGGTGAAGAGGTCGGCGCTCCGGATCAGGTCGCGCAACACCTCCCGCCCCTCCTCCTTCCGCAGGTCCAGCGCGGCGGAGCGCTTCCCGCGCCCGGTATCGACGACCAGCGTCGGGATGGACGGAAGATGCGGCCCGGTGACCAGCATCACCTCCGCCCCATGTGCCGCCAGCGCACGCCCGGAGACCGGCCCGGCGATGATTCGGGTCATTTCCAGGGCGCGCAGCCCGGCAAGGGGCCGGTCCGCCCCGGGCGGAAGGGGCTCCGGCGGGGCATCGCCGATTCGGGTGATCTCGATCAGGGGCAGCGCCGCCACAGCCTGTCCTTGCGGATGCGCGTCCCATTCTCCGAAGTCGCGCATTATCGCGGCGGGCAGGCCGGCGGAGGCGGCGGCCTCGTCCAGCCGGCGCGCCTCCCATCCCTCCAGCGCGCGGGCCACGGAGGCGCGGTCGTAACCGGCGCCGAGCAGCGCCAGGAATCCATCCCGGTGATGCGGAAAATTGGTGTGGATGCGTACCCAGCGGCCATCCCCGCAGCGATAGGCGCCGGCGATGGCATCCCAGCCCTCTCCCATCGGGGCATCGTCCACACGAAGGAGTTGCTCGCTCCTGAACTCGGTGAGCGCGTGGCACATCTCCACGGAAACGGCCTGCGCCCGGCCGGTACGGCGGCGATGGATCTCCGCCGCGGCCAGCCCCACCGCGCCGATCGCGGCGGTGGCAGCCGTGCCCAGATGAAAGGAGGAGGGCAGGACCGGGTCCGCACCGCTCAGCCGCGCATGGTCCAGCGCGTCCGGCGCAAGGCTGGCGGAGCGCCAGAGGTCGGACAGGGCAGTGGCGGGCGTTGTCATGGTGGAAGGCGAGCACGGCCATGCGCCGCCCAGCAACCGACTCCCGGCACTCCTGCCATCGCCCGGGGGCATGCTTCCAGATAACCTCCGCCCCGCCCCATTGCTGGAGCGCGCATGCTCATCGTGTTCAGCGGCCTTCCCGGCACCGGCAAGACCACCCTGGCCCGCGCGATCGCGGCGGAGCGCGGGGCGACCTGGCTGCGCATCGATGCGATCGAGCAGGCGCTCCGCGCCTCCGGCGCGCTGGCTGGCGGCGTAGGGCCGGCCGGCTACATGGTCGGCTATGCGCTGGCCGAGGCGAATCTGCGCCTCGGCCAGGCGGTGGTGGCCGATTCGGTGAACCCGCTCGGCATCACCCGCGCCGCCTGGCGTGCGGTGGCGGCGCGCGCCGGCGTGCCATGCCTGGAAATCGAGCTGGTATGCGCCGACGCCACCGAGCACCGCCGCCGGGTCGAAAACCGCGAGGCCGACCTGCCCAACCATGTCCTGCCCCGCTGGGAAGAGGTGGTGCGCCACGACTACGAGCCATGGAACACGCCGTGCCTCCGCATCGACACCGCGGGCCGCTCGGTTCCGGACGCTCTGCAGGTCCTGCGGGACACCATCGCCGCAGGGTGAACAAGCCGCTACTCGTTCCGCAGAAGCGGCGCCGCCTTCGCCCGCAGCGCCAGGGCCGTGCCCGCATAGCCCATGGCGAGCGTCAGCACGACGCAGAGGAGAATGGTCGCCGCCAGCGTGCCGGGCAGGAAGGTCCAGTCCGTCCGCATGACGAAGCGGGTGACGCCCCAGGAGGCTGCCGTGCCCGCCGCCGCCGCGACCAGCCCGGCCACCAGGCCGAGCAGTCCGAACTCCACCAGCCAGGCGCGCCGGATCTGCGAGCGGGAGGCGCCCAGCGTCTTCAGCACCACCGCGTCCCGGATGCGCCGCCGCTGCCCGGCCGCCACTGCCCCGGCCAGCACCAGCAGGCCCGAGACCAGGGTGAGCGCGCCGGTTGAGGACAGGGCCGTGCCGACCCGCTGCAGCAGCGCGGCCAGCGCGTCCAGCGCATCCCGCACGCGGATGCCGGTGACATTGGGGAAGGTGTCGGTCACCACACGCAGCAGCGCCGCATCCTGCGCCGGATCGCCGCGCACTGTAGCGATATGCGTGTGCGGCGCCGCCTGCAGCATGCCAGGCGAGGCGATCATCGTGAAGTTCAGGCCCAGCCCACGCCATTCGATGTCCCGGGTGGAGGTGACGCGGAGATCAACGTCGCGCCCCAGCACATTGACCGTAATGGTGGAGCCCAGCCCGGCGTTCCAGCCGCGCGCCAGCCGATCATCCAGCGAGACCAGCGGCTCTCCGGCGTAATCCGGGATCCACCAGCTTCCCTGCACGATGCGCGTGCCCTCGGGCGGCGTGGCGGCATAGGTCAGGCCGCGGTCTCCGCGGAGGGCCCAGCGCGTCTCCTCTGTGGCCTGCACCTGGTCCGCCGGCACACCGTTCACCGCCACGATGCGCGCTCGGAGGGAGGGCACGCGTTTCACCTCCGTCACCCCCGGCACGGCATGGGCAATGCGGTCGAACTCGGCGGCCTGATCGGATTGGATGTCGATGAAATAGAAGGAAGGGGCGGCGTCCGGCAGGCTTTCGGTGATCTGTTGGCGCAAATTGCCCTGGATGAGCGCGATGGCAGCCAGCGTCGTCAGCCCGATGCCAAGGGAAACCAGCATCAGCGCGGTCGGCGCCCCTGGCCTGTGCAGGTTGGCCAGCCCCAGTCGCAGGGAGGGCCGCCGCTGCGCCGGAATACGCCGCGCCACGGCCTGCAGCCCGGCGGCGGCGAGGCGGAACAGCGCCAGCGTGCCCAGCGCGGCGCCGCAGAAGGCCAGGGCGAAGAAAGGCCGCTCCGCCGTGCTCACCACCAACGCCACCAGCAGAATCACCGCCGCCGCATTCGCCAGGAGCAGCCCGAAGCGCGGCCGGGCGCCCGGCTGGGGCTGCACATTGTCCCGGAACAGGGCGGCGCCGGGGATATCCCGCGCGCGGCCGAGCGGCCAGAGCGCGAAGGCCAGTGCCGTCAGCAGCCCATAGGCGGCGGCGAGGGCGAGCGGCAGTGGATAGATGCCCAGCCGCGGCGGCACGGGAAGCGCCCCGGCCAGGGCCTCGGCCCCCGCCCAGGTCAGCGCATATCCGCCGAGCAGCCCGATCGCGATGCCGAGCACCGCCAGGGCCAGGACCTGGATGAGATAGGTGGCGAAGATCGCACCCGCGGGCGCGCCGAGGCAGCGCAGCGTGGCGATGGTCCGCCCCCGCTGCTCCAGCCAGGAACGCACCCCTGTGGCGACGCCGATGCCGCCCACCAGCAGCGCCGTGAGCCCGGCCAGGACGAGGAAGGAGGCCGCCTGGTCAAGGAAGCGGTTCACCCCCGGCTGCCCCTGGGAGGCTTCGCGCAGGCGCCAGCCGCCATCCGCGAAGGGCTGGCCGCGCAGGGCCGCTGCCGCCGCGCGGCTGTCGGTGCCCGGCGGGAAGGCGGCGCGCAATTCATAGGTGACGAGGCTGCCGGGTTGGATCAGCCCCGCCGCGTCCAGGGCGGAGAGCGGGATCACGGCGCGCGGGCCGAGCACGGCGGGGCCGGCCACCTTGTCCGGTTCCTCCACCAGGGCGCCGCGATAGGCGAAGCGGCCATCGCCGATCCGCACCTCGTCCCCGGGCGAAAGATTCAGGCGCTGCGCCACCAGCGGGTCCATGGCCACAGGCGGCAGGCCGTTCGCCCCCTGCGCCAAAGGCCCCGGCGGGTCGAGCACCACGGCGCCATAGAGCGGATAGGCGTTATCCACCGCCTTCAGCTCCACCAGCGTGCGGTCGCCCGAAGGCGCGACGGCCATGGCCCGCATCGTCGTCACATCCGCGACGCGCCCGCCGCGCGCCTCGATCCAGGCGCGGGCCTCGGGCGGGAAAGGCCGGGAATTGGCGGCCACCACGTCGCCGCCCAGCAGCCGGGCGCCATCAGCCTCCAGCCCCGCCTCCACGGCGGCGCGCAGCGTGCCCACCGCCGCGATGGCGGCGACGCCGAGCGCCAGGCAGGCGAGCACGATGCGCAGCCCCTTCACCCCCCCGCGCAGCTCCCGCCGCGCGAGGCGCCAGCCCATGCGCCAGTTGCTCATGCCGCGGCCGCCGAGCGGTGCCGCGTGTCGGAGACGATCCGGCCGTCCTCCACCCGCACCTGCCGCTCGCAGCGCGCCGCGAGCGACGGATCATGGGTGATGAGGACAAGGGTGGTGGAAAAGCGCTCCCGCAGGCCGAAGAGAAGGTCCATCACCATCTCGCCGGTCGCGCGGTCGAGATTGCCGGTGGGCTCGTCGGCCAGCAGCAGGGCAGGCTCGGCCACGAAGGCGCGCGCCAGGGCCACGCGCTGCTGCTCGCCGCCCGAAAGCTGGCCGGGATAATGGGACAGGCGGTGGCCCAGCCCGACGGCGCGCAGCGCCTCGGCGGCGCGATCGAAGGCATCGGGATGGCCGGCGAATTCCAGCGGGATCGCCACGTTCTCCAGCGCGGACATGGTCGGAATCAGGTGGAAGGCCTGGAAGACGATGCCGAGGCTGTCGCGCCGGAAGCGGGCCAGCGCATCCTCGTCCAGCCCGGCCAGTTCCTCCCCCGCCACACGCAGCGTGCCGCCCGAGGGGCGTTCCAGCCCGGCCAGCAACATCAACAGGGATGTCTTGCCCGAGCCGGAGGGGCCGACGATGCCGACTGCCTCGCCCGGTGCCACCGACAAATCCACGCCCCTGAGGATGTTGACCTCACCTCCTGCCCCCACCACCCTGAAGGCGAGTGAGCGAGCGTCAATCAGGGGTGCAGCGGCCGTCACATCCGTGGCGGCCGGGGTCTGGGTCAGGGAATCCGGCATGAGGGCGAGATTGGGGCGCCGAGGCCTCCTGGGTAGGGGCACGGCGGGTTTCGTTGTGTGTCTGAACGGAACGGCTCTCGCCCAGCCAACGCGCCCGCTGCGCCTGCTGATGCTGGGGGACAGCATCACGGCCGCCTATGGCCTGGCCCGCGACCAGGGGCTTCCCGCCAGGCTGGAGGCCGCGCTCCGCGCCAAGGGCCGGCAGGTCACTGTGATCGATGCGGGGGTTTCGGGCGATACCACGGCCGGCGGCCGCTCCCGGCTCGACTGGGCGCTGGCGGACCGGCCGGATGCCGTGATCGTGGCGCTGGGCGGCAATGACGGGCTGCGCGGGGTCGATCCGCGGAGCAGCCGGGGGAATCTCAAGGCCATCCTGGAGGCGTTGAAGGCCCGGAACCTGCCCACCATGCTGGCCGGGATGCTCGCCCCCCCGAATCTGGGCGCCGATTACGGCCGGGAGTTCGCGGCGGTGTTCCAGGAGCTGGCGCGGGAGAATCCGGATGTCGTCTTCTATCCCTTCCTGCTGGATGGCGTCGCCGGCGAGGCGGCGCTGAACCAGCCTGACCGCATCCATCCAAACCCGCAGGGCGTTGAGGAGATCGTGCGTCGCATGACGCCCGCTGTCGAAGCGCTGCTGGACAAGGTGAGGCCCGCCTAGAACGACATGGTCCGGCTCTTCGTCGCATTGGCCCTGCCCGAGACGCTGCGGATGCAGCTCTCGATGCTGGCGGGCGGAATCCAGGGCGCCCGCTGGGTGCCTCCCGAGAACTACCACCTCACCCTCCGCTTCATCGGCGAGGTGGAGGGCTGGCGCGCGGATGAGGTGGACGAGGCACTCTCCGCCATCCGCTGCCGCCCCTTCGACCTGTGCTTGCGTGGCGTCGGCATCTTCGAAAAGGCGGGGAAGATCCAGACGCTCTGGGTCGGCGTCGAGAAGAACGACGGGCTGACGCATCTGCAATCCAAGATCGAGACGGCGCTGCAGCGCATGGGGATGGAGCCCGAACGCCGCCGCTTCGCGCCGCATGTCACCCTCGCCCGCACCGACCGGGCGCCGCCGGAGAAGCTCATCTCCTTCGTCCAGTCGCACAACCTCTTCCGCGCGCCGCCGGTGACGATGGAGCATTTCACCCTCTTCTCCTCGCGCCTGGGGAAGGAGAACCCGGTTTATGTGCCGGAGGTGGAGTATGAGCTTGCCTGAGCGGCCGGGCGGCGGAACGGCATGACGCCGCCGCGGATCGTCATCCTGACCGGCGCGGGGATCTCCCGCGAATCCGGCCTGCACACCTTCCGCGACCCGGACGGCATCTGGGCCCGCCACCGCATCGAGGATGTGGCCACGCCCGAGGCCTTCGCGCGGAATCCTGCGCTGGTGCAGGGCTTCTACAACGCCCGCCGCGCGCAGCTCCGCGATCCATCCCTGCACCCGAATGCGGCGCACGAGGCGCTGGCGGAGCTGGATGCGCGCTGGCCGGGTGACCTGCTTCTCATCACGCAGAACGTGGACAACCTGCATGACCGCGCCGGCTCGCGGCGCCTGATCCACATGCATGGCGAGATGGCGAAGGCGCGCTGCCTGCGCTGCGGCGTGGTGAGCGCGGCGGAGGGCGATCTCTCACCCGAGACGCCCTGCCCCGCCTGCGGCACCACGGGCGGCATGCGCCCGCATGTTGTGTGGTTCGGCGAGATGCCGCTGGAGATGGAGCGCATCGGCGAGGCGCTGGAGGCCTGCGACCTCTTCGTCTCCATCGGCACCAGCGGCGCCGTCTATCCCGCCGCCGGCTTCGTGCAGGAAGTGCGGCACCATGCGGACACGCTGGAGCTGAACCTGGAACCGAGCGAGGGCAGCCATCTCTTCGACGAGACGCGCCACGGCCCAGCGACCCAGCTCGTCCCTGCCTTCGTGAAGGACCTGCTGGCGAAGTGGGCGTGACCCAGCGTGGGGGACCGCCGCCGGGAGATCCCGGGCTTCCCGCCGATGCGACGCTGATGGAGGCGGCGAAGGCCGCGCATGCCTGCACGCTCTGCGCGCCGCATCTTCCGCTGGGTCCGCGCCCGATCCACCAGCTCCATCCGGAGGCGCGGCTGCTCATCACCAGCCAGGCGCCCGGCACCAAGGCGCATCTCTCGGGCATCCCCTTCGAGGATGCCTCGGGCGAGCGGCTGCGGGACTGGCTCGGCCTGGACAGGGACCGATTCTTCGACCCCCGCCAGGTCGCCATCCTGCCCATGAGCATGTGCTATCCCGGCCGCCTTCCGCGCGGCGGCGATGCGCCGCCCCGGCCGGAATGCGCACCGCTCTGGCATCCACGCATCCTGCCGCGCCTGGGGAATGTGCGGCTTCGGCTTTTGGTCGGGGCGCACGCCATCCGCTTCGTGTTGGGACCCGGGCTGCCACTGGCCGAACGGGTGGCGCGTTATGGCGATTCCCTGCCAACGCATTTCCCCTTGCCGCATCCCTCCTGGCGTACCCTGGTCTGGGCGAAGAGAAATCCATGGTTCGACACGCAGGTGATTCCCGCCTTGCGGCGGGAGGTCTCCCGGGCTCTGGCGGGCTGATCCGCAGCCTTCTGCTCCCGGCCGCACTGCTCGTTGGCACCGCGGCGCAGAGCGAGGGGCTGGACCGGCGGATGGCACTCGACTTTCTGGTGCAATCTGCCTGCCTCGATGAGACCGGGCAGCCCCTACCCGGTCGCCTGCCCTTCGAGCCGGGCTGCGAGAGGCGGCGCCCGGTTCGGCAGGGCGAAGCCCTTCCCTGGCGCAAGACCGACTGGCCTGCCTCGATCCACGCCGCCCAGCAGCCGCAAGGCTACATGGCCTCGGACGCGACGCGCGGGCAGGTGATGGGCCAGGAGGCGGCGATCCAGACCTTCGACTATGGTGGTGGCGAATACGCATTTGGCCGCCTCGACCCGAGCGCCGATGGTGGCCAGGTGGCCGTGCTGGACCGGAACGGCGCGGATCTGGCGGTGACGCAGGATGGTGCGCGGCCCGGCCAGTTGCAGTGGTTCCTTTCGCCCGGCTGCCGCTTCGGCGCGCCGCTCGCCGCGGGCTGGCTGATCTTCGGCGCCGAAATTCCGAATGGCCGCTGGGCGGAATCCGTCGCTCACCTGCGCATTGCGCCGGCACCCGATGCCTGCCCGAGCAACTTCTATACCGCCCTCACCCGCTGGCGGCGGGAGACGATGCCGGTTCCTATCCGCTTCCATGACGATGCGAGGATGCGCGAGGTGCCGATGGAGGTGATCCTGTCGGAGCATTTCGGCGGCGCCACCGTGCCGAAGGCCGGCCATCTCGAGCGTTTCTGGTATGCCCGCGGCCTCGGCATGGTGCGGTGGGAGCGATGGGAGGATCCCGCGCGCAACCCCCGCGTGGCGGAGCGCGCGACCTGGTTCGCGCAGACGCATCGCTGCATCCCCGTGCCCTTCTCGGAGCGTCCTGCGCCGGACTGGGCGATGGTGGATTGCCGCAGCTGGACGAATTTCCGCCGCGCCACGGCGGGCGAGACGATGCGCCCGATTCCCTGGCCGCCAGGCTGAAGCCTGGAGCATTCTCAGTTCGAGCGCGTCTTGTCCGAGGAGCGGATCGACGCTTCCGGTTCTCCGAGTGACTGAGCGAACCGAGAGTGGCACCGGCTCTGAGTCCGCCTACTAACGAAGCCAATTCTCTCTCTTGCATACCGGGCGTTGACTTGCCGCTCCGCTAAGATCGTGCCCCAGGACATGGTGTAGCAGCGTCGATCCCCGGCTGGTCCGAGGGTGTCAGGCTGCCACGCCTGGCAGACTGGCGCGGGGAGCGTCGCTGAGGACGGCCAGGCTTTCAAGGCTCATGTAGCGGCGGCTGACGGCCCATTCGTCATTCTGTTCGAGCATGAGGGCGCCGACCAAACGGATGACGGCCGCGGGATTTGGAAAGATGCCCACCACGTCCGAGCGGCGCTTAATTTCACCGTTGAGCCGCTCGAGCGGATTGGTGCTGGCGATCTGCGGCCAGTGCTCGCGTGGGAACGCCGAGTAGGCCAGGACGTCCTCACGCGCCACGTCCATCAACTCGGCCAGCTTCGGTACCCGCTCGCGCAGCGCGTCGGCCACGCTGTTCCACTGCGCCCGCGCCTCGGCTGCGGTCTCCTGGGCAAAGATGGTCTTGAGCATGGCGACCACGGCCGGGCGCTGCTTGGCCGGCCCATGCGCCAGGGCATTCCTCATCCAGTGAACGCGGCAGCGCTGGAGGCTGGCGTGGAACACCTTGCTGGCCGCGGCACGCAGGCCCTTGTGGTCATCCGCGATGACCAGCTTGACGCCGCGCAGGCCGTGATCAGCAAGGGAGCGCAGGAACCCCTTCCAGAACACCTCCGCCTCGGAGGCGCCCGTCGCCACGCCGAGTACCTCGCGCCGGCCATCCGTGTTCACGCCGACGGCGATTATCGTCGCCGTCGAGAG
>NZ_WWDL01000032.1:6210-67715 GCF_009848505.1 Muricoccus harenae | reverse complement strand
GGAAAGCTACGACGCCATTGTCGACGCATGCTGTCACGCCTGGTCCACGCTGATGAGCACGCCCGAGCAGATCGCCTCCATTACGCGCCGCCCCTGGGCGCAGGTCAAAACCTGAGGCGGTTGGTATTAGCCAAATGGCGGCGGCACCATGTCGTCGTCAGGCTCTCACATGTGGCTTTGTTGCTCTGCCTTCTACTCAGAGGAGGGAAGGTCACCGACATGTGTCACGCCCCAAGAATCATTCCGGCGTGAAGGGTCTTGATCGTGAACACTTTAAGCACCCGCCGCGCAAATAGTTGTTTTCACACCTCTCTTGCGCGTGCCCGGAAGAGCAGCATCAGCCCGGAGAGCGTCAGCACCCCGCCGGCGACATCCGCCCAGCCCAGCATCTCTCCCAGCCCGATCCAGCCGATCACCGCGGCCACCGGTGGCGCCATCAGCTGCAGGGCAGCGGCGGTGGAAGGCGGGAAGCGCCGCAGCATCACGAACAGCAGCGCATAGCCGCCCACCCCGACCACCGTGACGCTGTAGAGCAGCCCGAGCCAGACCGCGGTGCTGCCCGATACCGGCGGCGCCCCTTCCATCACCAGAGCCATCACCAGCAGCATCGCGGCGCTGACCAGGCTCTGCCCCGCCGTCGCGGACCAGAGATCCACCCGCCCCCTTGCGGGCGCGAAGGCCAGCAGCCCGGCCGCCTGGCACACGGCACCGCCCAGCGCGAGCACCACTCCCAGCGCCTCACCCATCCCCTGGGGTGCGCCGAAATGCCCTGCCAGCCGCGCCCCGCCGAGCACCGCCACCCCGGCCCAGCCGAGAGCGAGGCCCGCCCAGGCACCGATCGAGGGACGCCGTCCAAGGAACACCGCCTCCCCCAGCGCCACCACAAGCGGGGTGGAGGCCGTGATCAGCGCGACGAGGCCTGAGGGGATGAGGGACATCGCCCACCAGGACAAAGCGAGATAGCCGCCGGTGCCGAGCAGCCCCATCAGCACCACGCGCCCGAGGTCGCCCCGCGACGGCCAGCGCGAGCGCGTGACCCAGGCCAGGATCAGCAGCAGCGGGGCGGTCAAGATGAAGCGGTAGGCCAAGCCCCAGAAGGGCGGCCATTCCAGGACCACCACCCGCGCCGCGCTGAAGGCCGAGCCCCAGATGACGACGAAAACCACTGCAAGGGCGAAATCGGCCGGCTTCATTCCCGCCGGCTTCCTTCCCGATCGAGCCGCGCGAGAAGCGTCGTCTGCATCGCCTCGACCCGCCGCAGCATCCGGCCAAGCGTGCCCATGGCCAGCAGCGTCAGCGCGGAGACCGCGCCCGCCCCGGCATAGAGGATGCGTGCCCGGGACCATTCCGGCCCCAGCAGCGGCGTGCCCTGCAGCGCCAGCAGGGCGCATCCCAGCAGGGCTGCGACGCCCACGCCTTGGAGAAATCTGAACAGCACCGGATCAGGCCAGGCCGGGGCCGTGCCCGTAGGATTGCTCTGGCGTGGCATGCTCCTCGGCCACGCCGCCATTGGGCTGCAGCGCCGCGGCGCCGCGGCGTGCCAGCGCAGCCTCCAGCGTGTTCTCCAGCAGGCAGGCGATGGTCATCGGCCCAACACCGCCCGGCACCGGGGTGATCCAGCCGGCCCGCTCCCGCGCCGCCTCGAACTCCACATCGCCGGCCAGCTTGCCGTTGGGCAGGCGGTTGATGCCGACATCCACCACCACGGCGCCCGGTGCCACCCAGTCGCCCTTCACCATCCCGGCGCGGCCGACCGCAGCCACCAGAACCTCCGCGCGGCGGCATTCCTCCGCGATGTCGCGGGAACGGGAATGCAGCATCGTCACCGTGGCATCGGCCGCCAGCAGCAGTGCCCCCATCGGGCGGCCCACGATGGCGCTGCGCCCCAGCACCACGGCCCGCGCGCCGGAGAGCTTCACCCCGGCCTCTGCCAGCAGGTGCATCACCCCCTTGGGCGTGCAGGGCACCAGCCCGGGCAGACCTGCGGCCAGCCTTCCGGCATTCACCGGGTGGAAGCCGTCCACGTCCTTGGCAGGGTCCACCGCCTCCAGCACCAGCTGGGGGTTGATGTGCTTCGGCAGGGGCAGCTGCACCAGGATGCCGTCCACGGCGGGATCGGCGTTCAGGCGGCGGACCACAGCAAGCAGCTCGGCCTCGGCCACGTCGTCGGGCAGGAGGATCGTCTCGCTGTCATAGCCCGCCTCCTTCGCCGCCCGGTCCTTGGAGCGGACATAGACGACGCTGGCCGGGTCATCGCCCACCCGCACCACGCGCAGGCCGGGGCGGAAGCCAAAGCCCGCGACCCGCTCCGCCAGCCCGGCACGCAGTCGGGCGCCGATCGCCTTTCCGTCGAGGAGTTGCCCGGCCATTTCAGACCGTCAGCCGCCAGAGTGCGGGAAAGACCGTCACGTTCAGGAAGATTCGCAGCGCCTGGAGCAGCAGGATCAGCACCACCGGCGAGAGGTCGATCCCGCCCAGATCCGGCAAAAAGCGCCGGATCGGCCGCAGCGCGGGCTCGGTCACCCGCCAGAGGAAGTCCCCGATCGTCCAGACCAGGCGGTTGCGGGTGTCCAGCACGTTGAAGGCGGTGAGCATGCTGAACACCGCCGCGATGATCAGCACCCAGACATAGAGGCCGATCACCTGATCGATCAGCCAGAAGATCGCTGTCATCCCGCCACCCCTGAATCCACATCACATTGGCCCGCGTCGCGTTGTGTATGGCCCATGCCGGGGCCCGTCCAGCCGCACGCTCCACTCCGGTGCTTGACGTCGGCGGGACGGCGAGGAATAAGCCGCCCTCACGCGCCGGTTCCCAAGCCTGCGCGGCGATGGCTAAGGGGCTGTAGCTCAGTTGGGAGAGCGCGTCGTTCGCAATGACGAGGCCAGGGGTTCGATTCCCCTCAGCTCCACCATCCCCTCCTCCATGCTCCTCCGAAGCTTGCCCTGTAGGGGCTGAAGGCTGCTGACGCGGCGCGAAGGCCGCCTTGGCTCCCGCCCGGCTGCCGGCGCTGCTACCCTCTGCCTCAAGCAAACAGGAGGGACAGCCTTGAAGCACCACCTTGCCGCCCTTGCCGTTGCGCTCGGCATCGGTGCCGCGCAGGCCCAGACGCCGCCTTCCCCGCCGCTACAGGTGCGCGAAATCGGCAGCATGCATGTCGGTGGCCGGGTCCGGGCACTGGACGGGATGCCGGTACGCGAGATGGTTCCCTCCCCGGGCGCGCCGCCCATCCGGGTCGATCCCAACGGCGAGTTCATGGTCGAGGGGATGTACGCGCAATACGTGAAGCTGGCGGAGCCCCGCGCCCGCTATCCTCTCCTACTCTGGCATGGCGGCGGCCTGACGGGCGTGACCTGGGAGACGACGCCAGATGGCCGCCCGGGCTGGCAGATGTATTTCCTGCGCCAGGGCCATGACGTCTATGTCAGCGATGCGGTCGAGCGCGGCCGGGCCGGCTGGGCACGTTTCCCCGAGATCTTCGCGGGCGAGCCTGTCTTCCGCACCATGGGCGAGGGCTGGGGACTGTTCCGCGTGGGCCCGCAGGAAGGGTGGAACGCCAATCCCGCCCGCCGCCGGGCCTTCCCGGATACGCTTTTCCCGGTGGCGGCCTGGGACGCCTTCGCGCGGCAGTCGGTGCCACGCTGGTCCACCACCGACAGCCAGATCCAGGCGGCCTATAACGACTACGTCCGGGCGGTTTGCCCCTGCGTCATCATCGTGCACAGTCAGGGCGGCAACTTCGCCTTCAACGCCGCACTGGCGGCGCCGGACAAGGTGCGCGCGATCATCGCGATCGAGCCCTCCGGCACGCCTTCCGCGATAACGGACGCATCGCCGCTGCGCAACGTGCCGCATCTGATCGTCTGGGGCGACCACTTCGCCGACTCGCCCTTCTGGCAGCGAATCCGCGGCAATGTGGAAAACTGGGCGGGCGTGATCCGGGAGGCCGGCGGCACGGCCGACATCATGGACCTTCCGGCCGAGGGCCTGCGCGGCAACAGCCACATGCTCATGATGGACCGGAACAGCGACGAGGTCGCCGCGCGCATTCAGGCCTGGATGGAGCGCCGCGGACTGATGCGCTGATCCTGCCGCCCCTTCCGGGGCAGGGTTCTGGTCGCCCGCGGCGGGAAATCCTGTCCCGGCAAGAATTCTGCCTGGCTACTTCCTCAGCAGTTTGCCGTTCAGGATCTCCGCCCGGCCGGCATTGTCCTTCAGCACGTTTCCCTGCTCGTCCGTGGCGTGGAACGTCTTCTTTCCTTTCACCATCGAGCTCGGAAGCGGGGTGGGCACGTAGCGCCGGAAAAGTCCGTCATGGGATCCGAGGAAGGCGACCAGCTGGTTGTCGAAGGCCAGGCTCTTGTCCTTCGGGCTGAAATCCGGGTCGCCATGCAGCCAACCCCCATTGCCGTCCGGCACCTTATCCGTCGGATGGGTATGGTAGAAGGCGACCGGGACGCTGCCCGGCTTGCACCCGCAATTCGGCAGGCTGAGGCCAACATCTACGCCAAGGCCCTGGTCGGAGTAGAGCTTCGTCCGGGCGAGCTTGCCGTTATGCGTGTTCCGGCAGATCACCGAGCCGTATTCCTTCTCCTCCTTGATCGACGTGGGAAGGATCGCCACCAGGAGCTCGCGTGCCTTCGCTTCGAGTGCGATGTCGTTCTGGGTCGTGGCCTTTGGTTGTTCCGTCCCGCGAACCGTGCCCGACATGCCGCTTTCCTCCATGGCGATCCGTGCGCCCATCGTAATGGCGCGTCCCGAGGCCCGGGAAGGCTGTTAGCAGGACCGGAACGCGTCGGAAGCGGCCTTCGGAAACCTTGGCGGAGTTGCGCCGCTGCACGGGCGGAACCGCGAAGGAGCCAACCGCCATGTCCGCCACCACCTCGCCCACCCCCGCCGAGGGGCGCTTCCGGGTGATCCGCGCCCTCGCAGGCGGCTGGTGGCTGCTCCTGCTCCGGGGGATCGTCTCCATCCTCTTCGGCATCTTCGCCTTCCTCTCGCCGGGCCTGGGCCTCGCGGTGATCCTCGGCACCCTGGCCGCCTGGCTGGCGCTGGATGGCATCTTCACCCTCTGGCAGGCGATCACTGGCCGCCCCGCCATGCTGGGCACGCCGCGGGGGGGCACCGGATGGCTCTGGCTTGATGGGCTGCTCTCCCTCGCCGGGGCCGTGGTGCTGCTGATGATGCCGATCGCCTCGGCCATTGTGCTGGTCCTGCTGGTGGCGGCCTGGTCTATCGCCACGGGGATCTTCCGCATCGTCCTCGCCTGGCGCAGCGGCAGCTGGATGCTGGGGCTCTGGGGCGCGCTGGGCGTCCTGGTGGGGCTCTGGCTGGCGGCGTCGCCCGGGCCGGGGCTTCTGGCGCTGATCTGGGTGGTGGCCATCCAGGCGGTGATCGGCGGCGCGCTGCTGATTGGCTTCGCCCTGCGCCTCCGCCGCGTCCACCACGATCCGACGCCGGGCTAGTACCAATCGGCCCGGCGGCGGAACCCGCCGGGCGCGTCGCTTCGCTCCCACAGCGGTGGACCGGGTCACCCCGGGCTTGGCGGACGCGGACCGCCCCGTTGCACCATCAGCCGGGCGGGGTTTCCATGCGCGCCCGCCGGGCGGCGATTCGCCCGCATCCAGGGGATCGCCATCTTGCTCTTCGCCATCGTCAGCCATGACAAGCCGGACGCGCTGGAGCGCCGCCTGGCCGCCCGCCAGAAGCATCTCGTCTGGCTGGAGGCGGCCGCGCCCGTGCTCCGCTATGTCGGCCCGCTGCTCGACGAGGAGGGCAAGCAGCGCGGCAGCATCGTCGTGACCGAGCAGCCGGACCTCGAGACCGCCAGGGCCTTCGCCAAGGCCGATCCCTTCTGGGAGGCGGATGTCTTCGCCACCCAGACCGTCCATGCCTTCCGCGAGGTCTTCCGCGACGGCGCGCGCGTGGCATGACCGCCTACTGGCTGGTGAAGAGCGAGCCCGACGCCTTCTCCTGGGACCAGCAGGTGAAGAACAAGGTCGAGCCCTGGACGGGCGTGCGCAACGCCCAGGCCGCGAACAACCTGCGCGCCATGAAGAAAGGCGACCGCGCCTTCTTCTACCATTCCAACGAGGGCCGCGAGATCGTCGGCATCGTGGAGGTGGCGCGCGAGGCCTACCCTGATCCCACCGAGGAATCCGGCCGCTGGGCCTGCGTGGACATGCGCGCCGTGAAGCCCGTGCCCAGGCCCGTGACGCTCGCCGCCATGAAGGCGGAGCCGCGGCTGGAAGGCCTGGCGCTGATCCGCCAGTCTCGACTTTCCGTCGTGCCCGTCTCGCCGGAGCACTGGGCGATCATCTCGGACATGGCGGGGCTTTGACGGAGACGCGCATCCTCTGCCGCCTGGAGGACATCCCGGATGGCCAGGCGCGCGGCTTCCCGCCCCCGCCCGGCTGCTTCACAGGGCTGGTCGCCGTCCGGCGCGGCGGGACGGTGCATGTCTACGTGAATTCCTGCCCGCATATCGGCATCCCGCTCGAAAGCCTGCCGGACCGCTTCCTCGACGGCGCCCGGCGCCACCTCGTCTGCACCGCCCATGGCGCGCGCTTCCGGATCGAGGATGGCTTCTGCGTCTCCGGCCCCTGCGCGGGGGATGCGCTGGAGGGGGTGGAAGCCAGGGTGGAGGAGGATGGCAGGGTCACCGTGGTGGTGCCGGAGGGGATCTAGGGCCCTCCCCTGAGCCCATGACATCGGGATTGCTTCCGCCATCCCGGGGATCATGATGGGGCAAAGGTTGCGACCGCGTTGGAACAGTCGCGACGCGGAGGAAACGAGCATGCTCTCACGACGTGGCCTTGGCCTCGCATCCCTCGGCCTGGCGGGTGCGGGGCGTGCCCGGGCGCAGGATGCCGCGCGGGGGCCGGTGACGATCATCGTTCCCTGGGCGCCCGGCGGCTCCGCCGACACACTGGCGCGTCTGCTGGCGCAGAAGCTCTCCCAGGATCTCGGCCAATCCTTCGTGGTAGAGAACCGGCCCGGCGCCTCCGGCATGATCGGCCATTCCGCCGTCGCGCGCGCCCGGCCGGACGGCAACACCATCCTCTTCGCCGCCAGCGCCACCTACGCCATGGTGCCGCACCTCCTTCCCCTTCCCTATGACAACGTCACGGCCTTCGCGCCGATCGGGCTGATTCTCTCCACGCCGCTGCTGCTCTGCGTGTCCCCCAAGCTTGGGATCACCGATGTGCAGGGGCTGGTCGCGCGCGCCAAGGCGGCGCCTGGCAAGCTGAGCTACGGCTCGGCCGGCGCCGGCAGCACGACGCATCTGGCCACCGAGATGCTGCTCGGCATGGCCGGCATCGAGGTCACGGATGTCACCTATCGCGGCAATGCGCCGGCGGTGCAGGCGGTGCTCGCCGGAGAGGTGCAGTTCACCAGCGTTGACGCCGCCGTGGCATTGCCCTTCGCGCGGTCCGGCGACCTGCGCGCCATCGCCGTCACCACGCGCGAGCGCAGCCCGCTGCTGCCCGAGATCCCCAGCATCGCCGAGTCCGGCTACCCGGACTACGAATGCGCCACCGAATTCGCGCTGCTCGCCCCGGCCGGCACGCCAGCCGCGGTGACCGCGCGCCTGCAGGCCGCCGCAGCCGCGGCGCTGCGTGCCCCGGACATGCAGGAGAAGCTGGCGCAGCAGGCGGTGGTGGCCACCATCGGCACGCCGGACGAGTTCCCTGCCTATCTGGCCCGGGAGAACGCGCGCTGGGGCAAGCTCATCCGCGAGCGCAACATCCGCGTCCAGCAATAGGGGCGGGGAATGGCGGAGACCGAAGGGCCAGGCGCGCCACGGCGCCGGATCTCGCTCGCGCATCTCACCGTGCTGGACGCCGATCCGCTGGCGCTGATCGATGCCGCCATGGCGGGCGGCTTCGACATGCTCGGCCTGCGCATCGTCGCGCCGATGCCGACGGACCGGATCCTGCCCGTGGTCGGGAATGAAGCCCTGATCCGGCGGATCGAGTCCAGGCTGCGCGACACCGGGCTTCGCATTCTCGACGTGGAGGCGGTCTGGCTCACCGCGGAAACGGCGATGGATCGCCTGATCCCCGTGCTGGAGACCGGGCAGCGCCTGGGCGCGAGCCATCTGCTGACCGTCGGCAACGATCCGGACGAGGCGCGCGCGGCGGAGAACTTCGCGCGGCTCTGCGAAGCGGCGCAGCCCTTCGGCATCAAGCCGATGCTGGAGCTGATCCCCTATTGCCAGACCGGGACCATCGAGGCTGCCCTGCGCCTGGTTAGCCGGGCCGGGCACGCCAATGCCGGCATCCTGATTGATGCCCTGCACCTGATCCGTTCGGGCGGCACGCCGGAGGCGTTGCGCGGCATCGACCCGGCGCGGCTGGACTACTGCCAGATCTGCCAGGCAGGCGGCGAGCGACCATCCGGCACCGACGCCTTGCGCGCAGAGGCGCGCGGCAACCGCTTCTATCCGGATTCGCCGAAGGGCCGACTGCCACTGAAGGATATCCTGGACGCGCTTCCGCCGGACATCATCCTTGGGGTTGAGGCGCCATGCGCCGAATATGCCGGCCTGCCGCCGGCCGAACGCGGACGGCTCTGCGGAAGCTCGACGCGCGCCTTCCTGGAGAGCCTTTCAGGCTGACCGGTTCCGCCTCCCGACCGGGCCGGGACCGCAACTCCGGGGGCGATCTCGCCCCCTCTCTGCCGTATTCCCGTCGCGCCCCTGCCCGGATCGCGGCGTTCAATCCCATGCAGAGAGGGACCACCTGGTCCGACAGAGAGAGAGGAAGTCACCATGCGGGAACGCCTCGCCAAGCTCGGTTCCTGGGCCCGGAGGGCCCTCATCCTCGGCGCGCTGATCGGGGCGCCCGTCCTCGTGGCGGCCCCGGCCGCGGAAGCGCAGACGGTCCATGCCGTGCTCGCCATCGGCGCCCCCGAGGCCCAGCTGGTGCCGGTGCAGTGGGGCCCGCCGCCGCGCCCCTATTACGGCCCCCGCCATCGCCATTGGCACCGCCCGCCGCCCCCGCCCCATTGGCGGCGCCACCACGCGCATCGGCGCCATTACGGCCCGCCGCCGCGCTACTACCGGCACGCCCGCCCGCACTACCACCGCTGAACCACGGCAGGCGGCCGGCCCTGGGGGAACCCCGGGGAGCCTGCCGCCGCCGGACAAAACGGAACAGGCCCAGGGGGAAGGCGCCCCCGGCCTTGACGCCCCCCCACAGGCGGCGACGATGGGACCCCAAGGGCCGAGCCCCCGGAGGACCGCCGTCATGACCGACCACACCCTGATCCCCGTGAAGCCCCAGATCGCCGCCGGCAGCCATGCCGATGCCCAGCGACGCGACGCCATGGTCGCGGAGGCGAAGAACGATCCCGAGGGCTTCTGGAAGCGCGAGATGAACCGCATCGCCTGGATGCGCGCGCCGACGAAGATCAAGAACACCAGCTTCACGGGCGACGTCTCGATCAAGTGGTTCGAGGACGGCGTGCTGAACATCTCAGAATCCTGCCTCGACCGCCATGTGGAAGGTGGGCGCGGCGACCAGGTGGCGATCATCTGGGAAGGCGACGACCCGAAGAGCGACGCGAAGATCACCTATCGCCAGCTGCTGGAGCGCGTCTGCCGCCTGGCGAATGCCATGAAGCATCTCGGCGTCCGGCGCGGCGACCGGGTGACGATCTACCTGCCGATGATCGTGGAAGCCGCCGTCGCCATGCTGGCCTGCGCCCGCATCGGCGCCATCCATTCCGTGGTCTTCGGCGGCTTCTCGCCCGACAGCCTGTCCAGCCGCATCCAGGATTGCGAGAGCACGCTGCTCATCACCGCCGACGAGGGCCGCCGCGGCGGCCGAACCGTGCCGCTGAAGGCCAATGCGGACGTGGCGCTGCAATCCTGCCCCACGGTGAAGAACGTCATCGTCGCGAAGAACACCGGCGGCACGGTCGCGATGCAGGGCGGACGCGATCATGATTGGGCCGCGCTCTGCGATGCCCAATCCGCCGAATGCGCGCCCGAGCCGATGGGGGCGGAGGACCCGCTCTTCATCCTCTATACCTCCGGCTCCACCGGAAAGCCGAAGGGCGTGCTCCACACCACCGGCGGCTATGCCGTCTGGTCCGCCTTCACCCATGAACTGGTCTTCGATTACCGCCCGGGCGAGGTCTATTGGTGCACGGCCGATGTCGGCTGGGTCACCGGCCATACCTACATCGTCTATGGCCCGCTGGCGAACGGCGCGACGACGCTGATGTTCGAAGGCGTGCCCAACTGGCCGGATTCCAGCCGCTTCTGGAACGTGATCGACAAGCACCAGGTGAACATCTTCTACACCGCCCCCACCGCCATCCGCGCGCTGATGCGCGAGGGCGAGGGCCCGGTGAAGAAGGCGAGCCGCAAGTCGCTGCGCATCCTGGGTTCGGTCGGCGAGCCGATCAATCCGGAGGCCTGGCTCTGGTACTACCGTGTGGTGGGCGACGAGCGCTGCCCGATCGTGGACACCTGGTGGCAGACCGAGACGGGCGGCATCCTCATCTCCCCCCTCCCCGGCGCCGTGGCGCAGAAGCCCGGCTCCGCCACCCTGCCGCTCCCCGGCGTCTTCCCCGCGCTGGTGGACAATGACGGCAACCGGCTGGAGGGCGCGACCGAGGGCAACCTCGTCATCACCGACAGCTGGCCCGGCCAGATGCGCACGGTCTTCCGCGACCACGAGCGCTTCATCCAGACCTATTTCGCCACCTTCCTCGGCACCTATTTCACGGGCGACGGCGCGCGGCGGGACGAGGACGGCTACTGGTGGATCACCGGCCGCGTGGATGACGTGCTGAACGTCTCCGGCCACCGCATGGGCACGGCCGAGATCGAAAGCGCGCTGGTCGCCCATCCGAAGGTGGCGGAAGCCGCCGTCGTCGGCATGCCGCATGAGATCAAGGGCCAGGGCATCTACGCCTATGTCACGCTGATCGCGGATGAGGAGCCGACCGAGGCGCTGCGCAAGGAGCTGGTGGCCTGGGTGCGCAAGGAGATCGGGCCGATCGCCTCCCCCGATGCCATCCAATGGGCGCCGGGCCTGCCCAAGACACGTTCGGGCAAGATCATGCGCCGCATCCTGCGCAAGATCGCCGCGAACGAGACCGACAGCCTGGGCGACACCTCCACTCTGGCCGACCCCACGGTGGTGCAGGACCTGATCGGGAACCGGGTGGGTTGATTGCGGTCCTTTTCGCGCTGCTGCTGCTGGTCACGCGTGCCGAGGCGGTCTCTCCCCCCGTACAGGGCCCCTGCTCCGAAGACTCCTGCATCTGGTTCCGCGTGCTGGATGACGAAATCGGCGGAGCAGGCCCGGCCGGCCTGCTCCGCCACCTGCGGGTGCGCTGGTGGGCGAGCGCCCATCCCCGTGGGCGCGGCGAGGATCGGGGCACGGAGGAACAGCTCCAGATCCTCTGCTCCGGCACCCGGCCGGCGCTGCTGGTGCGCCGCGACGGAGGGTGGTGGAAGCAGCCGCTCGATCCGGGGCTCGAAGTGCAGGAGGCGGCGAACGGTGGCGCCGTGGCCCTCTATGCCTGGACATGCCACGGTATCGTGCTTGGCAACGAGGCCAGCCCGGAACTGGAGGAACTCTACCCCACGCGCCGGACGATGAACGAATTGGAAGGCCGTCGCCTGGCGCGGCTCGAGGATGCCCTGCGATGAGCGACCGCACCCCCCAGATCCTCCCGCGCGCGGCGGGCGACCTTCTCCTGCCCGCCGAGCCGGAGGCCTTCCCGATCCTGCCCGCCCGGACCGCCCTGATCGTGGTGGACATGCAGAACGCCTATGCCTCGAAGGACGGCTATCTCGACAAGGCGGGCTTCGACCTGTCCGGCGCGCAATCGGTCATCGGCAAGGTGACGGAGGTGGTGGCGGCCGCGCGGATGCTCGGCATCACCATCGTCTGGTTCCAGAACGGCTGGGACGCCGAGGGGATCGAGGCCGGCGGCCCGGGTTCGCCTAACCACTGGAAGTCCAACGCGCTGCGCCTGATGCGCGAGCAGCCGGAGCTGCAGGGAAGCCTGCTGGCCAAGGGCACCTGGGATTACGCCCTTGTGCCGCAGATGCAGCGCGCCCCGGGCGATATCCTCATTCAGAAGCCGCGCTACGGCGGCTTCAATGGCACGCAGTTGGAGGCGATGCTGCGGGCGCGCGGCATCCGCGACATCCTGTTCTGCGGCGTCGCCACCAATGTCTGCGTCGAGAGCACTTTGCGCGAGGCCTTCCACCGCGAGTTCTGGCCCGTGCTGGTCGAGGACGCCTGCTGGCAGGGCGGCCCGCGCTACGTGCATGACGCGACGGTGTTCAATGTCCGCACCTTCTTCGGCTGGGTGACCACCACCGCGGCGGTGACGGCCCTGGCCCGCTGAGGCGCGCCGGCCCCGGCCAGCCCCGGCTGCGCATCGCAGATCCGCGCCGCCGGGTCTGGCGCAATGCGGCAACCGACCCCACCCTTCCGGCCGCATGACCGTCCCGACCGACGCGGAAGCCGTCCGCATCCGCCGCCTCGTCGCCCTCTATGGCCTGACGGTCTTCGCGACCAATCTTGCCGCCCGCAGCCTTGATCCCATCCTGCCGGAGATCGCGCGGGACTTCGCGGTGGGCATCGACACGGTCGCCCTCCTCGCCTCGGCCTTCACCCTGCCCTATGCGCTGATCCAGCCCATCCTGGGGCCGGTGGGCGACGCGCTGGGCAAGCGCCGCATCATCGCCATCGCCGCAGTCTTCACGGGCGTTGCGCTGGTGGCCTGCGCCCTGGCGCCGGCGCTGGGCTTCCTCTTCGTCGCTCGTGCGCTGGCCGGGGCGGCGGCGGGGGGCGTCTACCCCCTCGTCATCGCGACCTTCGGGGATCGCGTGCCCCTGGCCCAGCGGCAGGTGGTCCTCAGCCGGATGAGCGCCTTCGGCATGGGCGGGCAGATCGCCGGCGGCATGCTTTCGGGCCTTGTCCATGGAGTGGTGGATTGGCGCGGCATCATCGCCGGCGGGGCGAGCATGGTCCTCGCCGTCGGCCTGGTGCTCTGGCTCGACCTCCGGCGGGAACCCGATCCGCCGCCCGCCCGGCTCGATGCCGCGGCTTCCATGCAACGCTACGTGGAGATCATCCGCCTGCCCGCCGCCCGCCTCCTTTACATGGCCGTGGCGGTGGAAGGCCTCTTCACCTTCGGGATTTTCCCCTATGTCGCGGCGCTGATGGCGGGCTGGGGGATCGGCGGGCCAGTGCAGGCGGGGCTGGCGCTCGGCGCCTTCGGGGCGGCGGGGGTGGCCTATACCTTCGTCGCGCGGCCGCTGCTCACCCGCCTTGGCGTGCCCATGATGCTCCGCCTGGCCGGGCTGCTGACGGGGCTCGGCTTCGCCGCCATCGCCGCGACCGGATGGATCGCGGGCGCCGGCGGCTCGCCCGGGCTGTGGCCGGTGGTGGCGGGGATGTTCGCCATCGGCATGGGCTTCTTCGGGATGCACAACTCCATCCAGAACCGCGTGACCGAGGTGGCGCCCAAGGCGCGCGGCTCGGCCGTCGCGCTGCACGCCTTCTCCTTCTTCGCGGGGCAGTCGCTGGGGCCGGTGCTGTTCGGGACGGCGCTGGCCGTGCTGGGGGCGGGGCCGGCGCTGCTCGTCTGCGGCGCCGGCATGCTGGCACTCGGCCTCCTGCTGTCGCAGAAGTTCGGGCGGCGCTAGGGCTCCTTCCCTTCACTCGCCTTCATGTCGAACGCTCCGCCATGTTTCCGGTCGGTCCCGCGCGGGATCGGCCGGCGGGCGTCAATCCAGCCGCACGTCGTTCTCCTGCACCACCCGGCCCCAGGCATCGGTGTTGCCGGCGAACCACTTTGCGAAATCCTCCGGGGAGGTGGTCCGCACCTCGCCACCGATCTCGCCGATGCGCGAGGCAGTGGCGGGATCGCCCAGCGCTGTTACCACCGCACGGTTCAGCGCGGCCACGACTGGTTGCGGCGTGCCGGCGGTCGCGAACAGCCCCTGCCAGGTGCCGCTCTGCACCAGCATCTCCGGCATTTTCAATTCGGCGAAGGTCGGCTTGTCCGGCAGGGCGGGCAGGCGCGTCGTGCCGCTGACCGCAAGCGCCTTAAGCTGGCCAGAGGTGACGAAGGGCTGCGTCGCCGTCGCGCCGTTCAGCACCGCCTGGCAATCGCCCTGCGCCACCGCCTGCACCGCCGGCGCGCCGCCGCGATAGGGCACGTATTCCCACTCGATCCCGATCTGCTTGCCCAGCACCAGCCCGGTCATGTGCGGCCCGGAGCCGACGCCGCTATGCGCCAGGTTCAGCTTGCGCCGCTTCGCCAGCGCGGCCAACTCGGCGAGGTTGTTCGCCTCGACGCTCGGATGCACTGCCACGATATAGGGCGCGAAGGCCACCACGGTGACCGGCGCGAGATCCCGCATCGGGTTGTAGGAAAGGCTGGGCACCAGCGCCGGCGCGATCGCCAGGCTCGCCGCATCCGTCAGCAGCAGCGTGTGCCCATCCTTCGGCGCCTTGGCCACGGCATCGGCGCCTATATTGCCGTTCGCGCCGCTGCGGTTCTCCACCACCACGCTCTGCCCGAGCACCTCGGTGAGCTTCGGCGCGATCAGCCGCGCGAGAATGTCGCTGGTGCCGCCCGCGGCAAAAGGCACGATCAGCCGCAGCGGGCGGTTGAAGGACCCGGCCTGCGCCCAGGCGGGGCGAATGGCGGGAGCGGCGAGGAGAGCCGGCGTCGCGGCCAGCAGGGTGCGGCGGAACATCCTGGATCGTTTCCCATTCTCTGCGGTCCCGTCTGGTGCGGGCCGCTCCGTGCAGGCTGACAGCGGGATGGGTGGAATCGCAAGCGCAACATCGGGTGATCCCGGAAGGCCTTGCCTCGCAATCCCCGACCGGGGCGGATTACTTGGAAACGATCCCTGGCACGTCTCGCCAAGCCGGCTGCACCGGGTAACACTGCGCACGACGATGGAGACCCCGATGGCCGATCCGCATTTCGTTCCCGCGAGCCCGCAGACCACGCGCATCGGCGTCTTCGATGCGGCCTTCCCGCCGGTGGCGAGCATCGCGGCCGGCGAGCGGGTGACGCTGGAATGCGTCTCGGGCCAGGGCGATGCCATTCCCGGTCCGGAGTCAGGGCTGACGGTGCCGGAGGCCTTGCGCGCGATCCAGGCGGCCAATGCGATCGGCCAGACCGGGCACATCATCACCGGCCCCGTGGAGGTGCGCGGCGCGGAGCCGGGCGATGCGCTGCGCGTGGAGATCGAGAAGATCGAGCTGGGCGCCGATTGGGGCTTCTGCGGCTTCCGCCCCCTGATGGGCACGCTGCCGGAGGACTTCCCCTTCCGCCGCATGCTGCACATCCCGGTGGATCGCGCGGCGAAGACGGGCCTGCTGCCGATGGGCGGCGGCATCACCCTGCCGCTCGCGCCCTTCTTCGGCGTGATGGGCGTGGCGCCGCCCCGGGAATGGGGCCGCATCGCGACGAAGGAGCCGCGCGCGCATGGCGGCAACCTTGACAACAAGGAGCTGGTGGAGGGCACCACCCTCTGGCTGCCCGTGCATGTCCCGGGCGCGCGCTTCTCGGCCGGTGACGGGCATGGCGTGCAGGGCGATGGCGAGGTCTGCATCAACGCGCTCGAAACCTGCCTGACCGGCACCTTCCGCCTGGATGTCGAGAAGGGCGGCGGCGCGCGCGATCCGATCCTGCGCTTTCCACGCGCTGAAACCCCGACCCACTTCATCACTATGGGAATGAACGAGGACCTGGACCTTGCCATGAAGCAGGCGCTGCGCGAGATGATCGCCTTCATCGCGTCGCGCACGAATCTCTCGCCCGCCGATGCCTACCAGTTCTGCTCGCTCGCGGTGGATTTCCGGGTGACTCAAACCGTGAACGGAGAGAAGGGCGTGCACGGAATGTTGAGGAAAGGTTTGCTCTTCTGATTCCGTGTGAACCAGACAAGCCAAGACGCTGATCCGATTCACGCTGCGAATCCTGTCCACAGACTTCCCCACATTTCCTTCCACAAGTTTTCGTGCGCCGCATCTTGTGGGAGGGCAACCGTGTGACCTACCGTATCTTGTATCGACGTTGCCGGGGATAGGCGCGATGGACTGGTCAGCGGAAGCGATCGAACAACTCAGGGCGCTTTGGGCGGAGGGTCACTCCACCGCCGAAATCGGACGCCGTATGGGGATCTCGAAGAACGCGGTGGTTGGGAAGGCACATCGCCTTCACCTGCCTGCGCGACCGAGCCCGATCCAGCGCGAGCAGGCCGCCGCTGCGGCCCAGGCACCGCGCCCCGTCGCAGCACCGGTGAGTGCGCCGGCGCCGCGTCCCGCCGCACCGGTCGCGCCCCGCGCACCGGCGCCCGTTCCCGTCATGCGCGCCGTGCCACCGGCGGTGGTGCGCCCGTTCCCGCGCAGCTCCGCGCGCAGCTGCTGCTGGCCGATCGGCGAGCCGGGCACGCCGGAATTCCGCTTCTGCACGGAGGAGGCGGCGGGCGGGAAGCCCTATTGCCTCGAGCATGCCTCGATCGCCTATGTGAAGGCGCGCGACCGGCGCGAGGACGCCGCCTGACCTAATCAGCCCGATCTAGTCAGCAGGGGCGATCGAAACCGCCCTGCGCGTTGTGGCGGCGCCGAGAAAGGCTCCGCCGAGCAGCACCGCCGCCGCGATCAGGAAGGCGGTGCCGATGAAGGGGATCGCCGCCCCTTCCCCGACCGAGAGCGCATAGACCGCGCCGAAGAAGAGCGGCGAGGCAATACCCGCGACGCTCGACACGCTCATCGTCGCACCCTGGAGCTGGCCTTGCTCGCGTTCTGACACGCGGCGTGTCATCAGCGCCTGCAAGGTCGGCATGGCGAGGCCCCAGAGCGCGTTGGGCACCAGAGCCAGCACAAAGAGCCAGCCGCTGTTCGCGAGTCCCATGCAGGCGATGCCGATCGCACCGCCGACCAGCCCGATCACCATGGTGCGGCGATCGCCCCAGCGCGCGGTGACGCGCCCGACCAGCAAGCCCTGCATCACTGCATCCAGCCCGCCGGCGAAGGAAAGCAGCATTCCGACTTCCCAGGCCGACAAGCCATATCGCTGCCCGGCATAGAGCACGTAGATCGCCGAGAAGATGTGATGCGCGAAGTGCAGCAGGAAGGTAACGCCGGCCAGCCCCGTCAACTCGCGGTCGCGGGCCAGCAGGCGCAGTGCGCCGAAGGGATTGGCGCGTGACCAGGCGAAGGCCATGCGGCGCTCGCGCGGCAGGGATTCCGGCAGCACCAGCCAGCCATAGAGGAAGGCAAGCGCGCTGAGCGTCCCGGCTGCCCAGAAGGGCGCGCGGGGCGAGATCTCGCCCAGCACGCCGCCGAGCAGCGGCCCCGCCACGAAGCCGGCCGAGAAGGCGGCGCCGATCAGCCCGTAGGCGCGGGCGCGGTCCTCCGGCGCCGTAATGTCGGCCATATAGGCATAGACGGTGCTGAAGCTGGCCGAGGTGACGCCCGCGAGGATGCGCCCGACGGCCAACCACCAGAGGTCCGGCGCCAGTGCCATCAGCACATAGTCCGCAGCCAGTCCGGCGGTGGAAAGGAGCAGCACGGGGCGCCGCCCATAGCGGTCCGACAGTGAGCCGATGATGGGCGAGGCGACGAACTGCATCCCGGCCCAGAGCGCGACAAAGGCGCCGTTGATGACGCCCGCGCGGGCATTCGATCCGGCGAATTCCTCGATCAGCTTCGGCAGGACGGGAATGACGATTCCCATTGCCACAATATCGAGCACGGCGGTCACAAGGATGAAGACGATCGCGGCGCGGCGGCCAGCGAAACGGGACAGAAGCGGCATCGGGGATGATCCTGGACCGGCGGATTGGCCGGCATGCGGGAGCGTGGCGCACGGATGGCGGGTGTGATGACCGGCCTCGCCCGTGGGCGGTCGGTCAGAAGGTGACCGCAATCTCCAACATGAATCTCTCCATCTCGCGCGGCGGAAGGTGCCGCCCAGGGCCGGGCTGATACGAGTGGACTCGGGCGGGCGTCAAGAAAAACCCGGAAGGCAACGGCGCGTCTTGCTACGCCGCGTTTCGTCCACCGATCAGCCGCCGCCGCAGCTTGCCGCCAATCCAATCGATCAGCGCGACGGTGATCACCATCAGGATGATGATGAAGGCCACCTCGTCCCAGTGGCGCACCTTGATGCGCTCGGCGATCTGCAGCCCGATCCCGCCCGCGCCGACGACGCCGAGAATGGAGGCGGAGCGCGTGTTGCTCTCGAAGAAATACAGCGCCTGGGCGAGCATCAGCGGCAGCACCTGCGGCAGGATGCCGAAGCGCACCGCCATGAGGCGCGATCCGCCGGCGGCGATCACGCCCTCCGCCTGGCGGCGCTCCGCATTCTCGATGGCTTCGGCATAGAGCTTGGAAAGCGTCGCGAGATCGGAGACGAAAAGGGCGAGCACCCCGGCCAGTGGGCCAAGCCCGACAGCGCGCACGAAGGCCAGCGCCCAGATGAGCTGGTCCACGCCCCGCAACCCATCGAAGACACGGCGGAGGGAAAAGCGCAGCAGCGTGGAAGTGACGATGTTGCGGGCGCCGAGGAAGCCGAGCGGAATGGCGAAGACGGCCGCCAGCACCGTGCCGAGGAAGGCCATGGCCACGCTTTCCGCGATGCCCTTCAGAATGTCCTGCCACAGCTCGCCGGGCGAGGGCGGGATCATCAGCCGGATGATGGTGAACAGGCCCGACAGCCCGTTCCACAGCCGCTGCGGCGTGATGTCGAAGAGCCAGAGCGCCCAAGCCAGCCAGCACAGGAACGCGGCGGCGCCCGCGATGCGGAAGGCGCGCTGGCGCGGCGAGAGGCCGAAGGCGGCGGGCAGCGCGGCCTTCCAGCGGTCAACGCTGTTCCGCGCGCCTTCCGGAATAGCACCGCTTGGCGCGCCTTCCGGCATAGCATCGCTTGGCGCGCCTTCCGGCGCGACGCCGCTCACGCGCGCACCTCCCCGCCCAGCCGGCGGCGGATGGCTTCCGACAGGAGGTCGATCATCGCCACCACCAGCACGATCAGCAGGATGATGGCCGAGATCTCCTCATAGTAGTTCTGCGAGATGACGAGATAGAGCTCCTGCCCGATCCCGCCCGCGCCGACGAAGCCGATCACGCTGGCGCCGCGCACATTGATCTCGAAGCGCAGCAGCAGATAGCTGACCATGTTCGGCGCCACCTGCGGCAGCATGGCGAAGCGGCAGGCCTGGGCCCAAGTGCCCCCCGCCGCGCGCACGCCGTCCCAGGGCTTCATGTCGGCATTCTCGATCGCCTCGGCGAAGAGCTTGCCGAGCGCGCCGGTGGTATGGGCGGCGATCGCGATGATGCCGGCCAGCGGACCGACGCCAAAGGCCCAGACCAGGATCAGCGCATAGACGATCTCCGGCACCGTCCGCATCGCCTCCAGCCCACGCCGGGCCAGGCGGTAGGACCAGGTGGAGGGCGAGACGTTGCGCGCCGCGGGGAAGGCCAGGAGCAGCGCCAGCAGGCCGCCGGCCAGCGTCGCCAGCGCGGCCATGTTCGCTGTTTCCAGCAACAGCAGCGCCCATTTGTCCAGCCGGTAGAACCAGAAGGCGATGCTGCCCTCCGTCTCCCACCCGCCGAACAGCGTGGCCCAGCGGAGATCGGGCAGCAGGCGCAGGAAGTAGTCGCCCGCGCGCGGCAGGCCGGCGGCCAGGGCGGCGGGATGGAACTCGCTCATCCAGGCGGCGGCGAGAAAGGCGGCCAGGAACAGCGCGAGGCCGAGCAGAAGCCGCGCGCGCTTCGCCCGGCGCGCCGCCTGGAAGGCAGCCTCGCCACGCGCGACGGCGGGGGAAAGGGTGGTGGTGGCGCTCAGTTCCGCCTGCGGCGCTCAGCCGCCTCCTCGCGCCGCATGTCGATCAGCAGCTGGAAGGCGTCGTGCCCCACCTCGCGGTAGCCGGTGCCGGCGCCTCGCTCGATGGCGCGGTAGATCGCCGGATGCGCGGTGGGCAAGGCGAGGTGGAACAGGCGCAGGTCTTCCTTGAAGGCGTCCGGCAGTGATTTCCGCGCCATCAGCGGGCCGTAGATCACCGGCTCGGTCTGCCAGACGATGCGCAGGTCGCGCATCTCCAGCATCCCCTTCTCCACCATGGTCCGCAGATTGCCGCGCGAATAACCGGCCTCCCTGTCGCCCTGGCCGGAGGCCCAGGTGAAGGCGGCGTCGTATTGCTTCTGGAGCACCGCGATCACCGCCTGCTCATGCCCGCCCGCGAAGCCGGTGCGGGAGAAATAGCTGTTCGGATCAATCCCAGCGCGGCGCAGCGCGAAGCGCGGGATGAGATAGCCGGAGGCGGAATTCGGATCGGGCCAGGCGAGCGAACGGCCACGCATCGCAGCCAGGTCCGTGATGCCGGAATCCGCCCGCGCGACCATCACACCGACATAGCTGATCGAGCCATCCTCCTGCTCGGCGACCAGCAGCGGCTCCACATCGCCATTCGTCTCCAGCCAGGCGGCGGCATAGACGGCGGGGCTGACGGCCGCGAGGTCGAGCTGCGCCGCGCCGAAGGCCTGCACCACCCCCGCATAGTCGCCCGCGGGGAACAGCCGGACGGGAACGGCGAAGGTCTCCTCCAGCAGCCGGCGATAGGCATCGTAGCGGCCGAGCCGGTCGGCCTCATTCTCCCCGCCGATCAGCCCGATGCGGATCTGCGGCACCTGGGCCGCCCAGGCGCGGCGGCCAGGGGTTGGGAAGGCGATGCCGGGATCCGTGCTGCGGCGCTGCGCCCGCGCCGGCACGGCGGTGAGGGCGAAGGGCAGGAGGAATGCGTGGCGGCGCTTCATGGCTTCCCCCGCCTCACCGCCGCCGCCGGCGTTCGGCCGCCTCGTCCTGCCGTAGCTGGACGACCAGCGCATAATCCTCATGCGTCACCGTGCGGAAGCCGGCGCCGCCGCCGCGCTCGATGCCCTCGTAGATCGCAGGATGAGTCTTCGGCAAAGCGAGGAGGAAGCGGCGCATGTCCTCCTTGAAGGCCTCTGGCAGATCGGCGCGACAGGCAATGGGGCCGGTCGGGATGGGGGTGCTCCGCCAGATCGTGCGGAGGTCGCGCATGTCCAGCATGCCCTTCTCCACCATCGCCCTCAGGGCACCGCGCGAATAGCCCTGCGCGGGATCGCCCTGGCCCGAAGCCCAGGTGCAGGCGGCGTCGTATTGCCGCTGCAGCACCGCCACCACCGCCTGCTCATGCCCGCCCGCGAAACCGGTGCGGGAGAAATAAGCGCCCGGCTCCGTCGGGATGTTCGCGGCACGCAGCGCGGCACGCGGCGCGAAGTAGCCGGAGGTGGAGGCCGGATCGGCCCAGGCCAGGGACTTTCCGCGCATGCCGGCGAGATCGGTGATGCCGGAATCGGCGCGCACCACCATCACGGCGACATAGCCGAGCGTCCCGTCATCGGCTTCGGCCGCGACCAGCGCCTCGATGGCGCCCTTCGTGTCGATCCAGCTGCCCGCGTAATTGGCGGCACCCATCTGTGCCATCTCGATCTGCCCCGAGGCGAAGGCCTGGCCGATGCCCGCGAAGTCGGGCGCGGGATAGAGGCGAACGGGAAGCCGGAAGGTCTCCTCCAGCAGCCGACGATAGGGCTCGTAGCGGCCGAGGCGGTCCGCCTCGTTCTCGCCGCCTGAGATGCCGATGCGGAGCAGCGGCACGGCATCGGCCCAGGCGCGGCGCCCCGCCTCGGGAAAGGTGACGCCGGGATCCGCGCTGCGGCGCGGTGCCGCCTGCGCCAGGGCAGGCGCAGCGGAGAGGGTGGCGAGCAACAGGCTGCGGCGGGTCGGCATGATGCGTCCGTTCAGGCGGGCACGGGGCCAGGCATGGAGCCGGGCATGGCTTGCGGCGTCTCGGCCTCCAGCGCCTCCTCCGGTACGCCATAGATGGCCTGGACCTGCCCTGCATCCAACGCGGCGGGCGCGCCGTCGAAGACGATGCGGCCGGCCTGCATGGCGATGATGCGGTCGCAATAGCGCCGCGCGGTATCAAGATGATGCAGGTTCACCAGCACGGTCAGCCCGTCCCGCCGGTTCACGTCGCGCAGCGCCTCCATCACCACCCGGGCGTTGCGCGGGTCCAGCGAGGCGATGGGTTCGTCGGCGAGCAGCAGCCGCGGCTCCTGCAGCATGGCGCGGGCGATGGCCACGCGCTGCTGCTGCCCGCCCGAGAGCGTGTCGGCGCGTTGCAGCGCCTGTTCTGCCAAGTCGAACCGTTCCAACGCATCAAGCGCCAGCGCACGCTCCTCCGGCGAGAAGCGGAGAAAGAGGGAGGTGAGGGTGCCCCAAGGGCCGGGCCGGTGATTCAGCCGACCCACCAGCACATTGGTCAGCACGTCCAGCCGCTGCACCAGGTTGAACTGCTGGAAGATCATGGCGCAGCGCGTGCGCCAGTCCCGCAGCGCCTTGCCGCGCAGGGCGGTGACATCGGTGCCGTCATGCAGGATGCGCCCCGCGGAGGGTTCCGTCAGCCGGTTCACCATGCGCAGCAGGGTGGACTTCCCGGCCCCGGAGCGCCCGATAATCCCCACCATCTGCCCGTCCGGCACGGAGAGGCTGACGCCGTCCACGGCCGCGCGCGCGCCGAAGCGCCGGGTCAGGTTCTGGATCTCGAGCATCGGGGACCCCGGGCTTGGAACGGGCAGCATAGCGCAAAGGCCAAACCGGTATGACCCCCCGGCATGGTTCATCGCGCGCCGGGATGTTCGCCCCTCTCCCTTCCGGGGACGAACCACCCTAAGCTACCCGGAACGATATGCCGGCAACCCCTACCCGCCCGATGCGCCGCATACAGCCGCCGGGCCCCGCAAAGGACCGATCCATGCCATCCAGGGCCTGGACGCGGCACGCGCCGCGCATGGCGCGGAGCCTGATCGCGCTCCTTCTCGCCGCGGCACCGCTTGCCTCGGCTCCGCGCGCCGCATCGGCCCAGCCCCCCGCGCGGCAGGGCACGGCCCTCGTGCTCGGTACAAGTCATTATGCGTCCGAACAGGCGGTGCCGGCCTGCCGTGGCGCGGCGGAAGCGGTGGCCGGTTCCCTTCGCGCCCTCGGCTTCGCGGTGACGGAGCGCCAGGACGCCGGCCGCGGTGAGTTCGACGCCGCCCTGGCAAGCTTCGCTCGTGCCCGCGCAGCGGCGCCTGATGCCCCGGCCGTAGTCTATGTCTGCGGCCTGGCGCTGGAATGGAACAGCCGCGCCTTCCTGCTGCCCGCCACCGCCGCCCTGACCCGTGATTCGGACACGCTGACCCAGGGCATCCTGGCCCGCAACGCGGCCGATGCGGCCTCCCGCAATGGCACCGGGCCAAGCCTCACCCTGCTCGACCTTACTCCGCGCCCGGGCGGCACGCTCAACGCGGCCGGCTTCGCCGCCGCGGCGGAAACCGCGCTTGCCGCCGATGCCGGGCTGGTGGTTGCCGCGAGCCCCGCCACCAACCTGCCCGTCACCCCCCTCGCCGCCGCCCTCCGCGCCGAACTGGCCGGGCCGGCGGTGGAGCTGACCGCCCTTGTCGCCGCGCTCCGCACCCGGCTGCCCGAGGCGGCGCAGCTGGCCGTGGTGGCGCCGAAGATCCCACGGCACCTGGCCGGCGGGCCGCCACCCGCCCTTCCTGCCGCTCCCACCCCGCCGGTTGCCGCCGCTCCGGCACCGGCCGCTCCTCCACCACCCGCGCCCGCGCCGGCCGCTCTCACGCCGGCCCCTGCTCCGCCCGAGGAAAGTGCCCTCACCGAGGTGCAGCGACGCCGCCTTCAGGCCGCGCTCGGGGTGCTCGGCCATTACAACGGCCGCGTGGATGGCATCTTCGGGGCGGAAAGCCGCGCGGCGATCCGGCGCTACCAATCCTCGGCGGGGGCCGAGCCCACCGGCCGGCTCACGGCCCAGCAGATCGGGGCGCTGCTCGGCCATGCGCCGTAGCGGAATGACACAGCGCCCGATCGCGGCGCCGGAAGGGAAATCCAGGTGAAGCTGCGCACGAAGTTCAACCTCGTCATGATCGGCACCTTCGTCGCCGGCCTCGGGATCGCCTCGGTCGTCTTCCACCGGATCGCGGTGGAGGAGGCGCGGCGCGGCACCTTCAACGAGGCGCTGATGATCATGCGCAACGCCAGCGCCGTGCGCGGCTACACCTCGACGGAGCTTACCCCGCTGCTGTCGGACCAGATGGCGACGCGCTTCCTGCCGCACACCGTCCCCTCCTTCGCGGCACAGACCGTCTTCCGCGGGTTGCGGGGCGACTATCCGGATTATGCCTACAAGGAAGCCGCGCTGAACCCGACCAATCCGTCGGACCGCGCGACCGACTGGGAAGCCGACATCATCAACAGCTTCAAGCGAGATGAAGGGCTGACGGAGCTGGTCGGCCAGCGGGATACCGTGACCGGCCCGGTGCTGACCTTCGCCAAGCCTTTCCGGATCACCGATCCCGCCTGCCTCACCTGCCACTCCACCCCGGCCAATGCGCCGCGCACCATGGTGGACCTCTACGGCCCCTCCAACGGCTTCGGCTGGGCGCTGAACGACGTGATCGGCGCGCAGATCGTCTCCGTGCCGCTTCAGGTCGCGATGAAGCGCGCGAACGATTCCTTGCAGACCTTCCTGATCAGCCTCTCGGGCGTCTTTTTGCTGATGCTGATCGCCCTCAACATCATGCTGCACCTGCTGATCGTGCGCCCGGTGCGGCGCATCTCGGCCCTGGCGAAGTCGGTTTCGGAAGGCGAGGAGAACGTCCCGGAATACCAGCCCCCGGGCAATGACGAGATCTCCTCCCTCGCGCGCTCCTTCAACCTGATGCGCCGCAGCCTGGACAATGCCATGCGGATGCTCGGCACGCCGTGACACGACCTTGAACGAGACGGGAACCGAGCCCCGGCGCATCGGCCGCTACGTCGTCGAGGGCGAGATCGGCCGGGGCGCCATGGGGCTGATCTTCAAGGCGCGCGATCCGGCCATCGGGCGCATCGTCGCCATCAAGCTCGTCTCCACGGAGCTGCTCGATTCGGCGGAGCGCGCGGACTTCCTGCGCCGCTTCGAGCATGAAGTGCAGGCCGCCGGCCGATGCAGCCATCCCAACATCGTCGCCGTCCACGACTATGCCCTGCATGAGGGCCATCCCTTCTTGGTGATGGAATATGTGGAGGGAACGAGCCTGAAGGAGGCGCTGCGCGGCGGCCTCCGCCCCAGCATTCCCGAGGCGGCGGCGCTGGTGCAGCCCATCCTCGCGGCACTGGCCTGCGCCCATGCGAACGGCGTGGTGCACCGGGACATCAAGCCCGCCAACATCCTCCTCGCCCGCAACGGCGCCACCAAGGTCGCCGATTTCGGCATCTCGCGGATCGAGGGCTCGGATGTCACCCAGGTCGGCGACGTGGTTGGCACGCCGAACTACATGTCGCCCGAGCAATGCCTGGGCGAGCCGGTGGACGGACGGGCAGACCTCTTCTCCACCGGCGTGCTGCTCTTCGAGCTGCTGGCGGGGCGCCGCGCCTTTGACGGCCGCAGCCAGATCGAGGTGACGCGCAAGATCCTGGATGGTCCGCCGCCCAGCCTGCCGGATAACGTCCTGGCGGCCGCGCCCGGCCTCGCCCAGGTTATCGGGCGCAGCCTGGCCCGCAACCGCGAGGATCGCTTCCCCAGCGCGGATGCCATGGCCGCGGCCCTGCGCGCCGGGCTCGATGCGCCGCCGGATGACGGCACCGTTCTCGCCCCGCGCCCCGCGCCCATCTTCGCGCGCCCGTTCACGCCCCTTTCCCCGCAAGCCTTCGACGAGGGGACGCTCGGCCGGCTTGCCCGCCGGCTTGCCCCCTATGTCGGCCCCATCGCGCCGCGGCTGGTGGCGAGCGCGGCGCGCGGGGCCGGAAGCCTCGAAGCGCTCTGCGACAGCCTGGCCCTCAACATCGGCGAGGAGACCGAGCGCCGCCGCTTCCGCCAGGAAGCCCAGCGCGAAACCGAAGCGTCGCGGGCCGGGTCCATGGCCGGCCCGCCTTCGGTCAGCCGTGCCGCACCCGCCACCGCGAGCCCCACCCCGGCGAGTCTGCCGCCCGAGACATTGGCGGCCGCGACGGCAGCGCTGCTGCCGCATCTCGGCCCGATCAGCCGCATCCTGGTGCAGCGGGAGGCTGCGTCCGCCGCCACCGCCGAGGAGCTGTGGAACCGCCTGGCGGAGCGCATCGCCGAGCCGGCGGAACGCGCCACCTTCCTGCGCAAGCGGACAGCATAGAGCGCCACTCCCGGCCTCAGCCCGGTTCGCAGCTCGACCCGCAGGCCGACCGCCCCCTGGCTCGTTCGGAAGGGCGGCGCGGCGTTACGGGCCTGACGAGGCCAGGGCGCAGGGCCCGGTGATGGACCCTAAAGTCCGGCGGTCACCGCCTCCGTCACCCGCAACGCCTGGGCCTCGTCCAAGTAAGGATGCATCGGCAGGGCCAGGATCCGCTTGCACAGGCTTTCGCTGACCGGCAGCGGCGGCACCTGGCCAATGGCCGCGGCATGGGCCTCGCGATAGGCGGGCTGGTGGTGCAGCGGCAGCGGGTAATAGACCGCCGTGGGAACGCCGCGGGCCTTGCAGGCCTCCTGCACCCGGCTGCGCTGCGCCTCATCCGCCAGCAGGATGGAATAGAGGCCGAAGGCGCTCTCCGCGCCCTCCAGCCGGGCGGGGGTCTGCACCTTTCCGGCCAGCCTTGCATCGTACCAGCCGGCGATGCGGGTGCGGGCGGCCAGCTCCTGCTCCATCAGCGGCAGCTTGCAGAGCAGGATGGCGGCCTGGATCGTGTCTAGCCGGCCGTTCATGCCCGTGCGCATCACCTCGTAGCGGGTCTTGCCCTCGCCATGGGTGCGGAGCGAGCGGTAGAGATCGGCCTTCTCCGCGTCGTTCGTCAGCAGCGCGCCGCCATCGCCGTAACAGCCGAGCGTCTTGGTCGGATAGAAGGACAACGCCGCCGCCCCGGCCCAGCCGCCGAGCCGCCGGCCCTTCAGCACGCCGCCGAAGGCCTGGGCGGCGTCGTCCAGGGCGAACATGCCCTCTTCGGCGCAGATTGCCTCGATGGCGGGCCAGTCGGCAGGCAGGCCGAACAGGTCCACGCCCACCACGGCGCGGGGGCGCAGCTTGCCCTCGGCCTTCACCAGGGCGATGCGGCGGCGGAGATCCGCAATGTCGATGTTGAAGGTCGCGGGGTCCACATCCACGAAGACCGGCGTGGCGCCGAGCACCAGCGGCACCTCGGCGGTGGCCGTGTAGGTGAAGGCGGGCAGGAAAACGGCATCCCCGCGCCCGATCCCCTCGGCCATCATGGCGATCTGCAGCGCATCCGTGCCGGAGGAGACGCCGACGCAATGGCCCACCCCGGCGAAGGCGGCCAGCCCCTTCTCCAGCTCCTCCACTTCAGGCCCCTGCACGAAGCGTCCGGAATCGAGCACGGCGGCGATGCGCCGGTCGATCTCCGGTCGGATCAGCGCCTGCTGGGCGCGGACGTCGAACAGGGCGATGGGAGGGAGGGAGGGAGCGTCTTGCGGCATGAGGCGCCCCTTAGCGCAAAGCGGGCGAAGGGTCGAAATCAAGGATCGTGTCGGGTGGTAACGCGGGGGCCGGCACGCCCTTCGGGCCCTGGGGTAGGAAGCCTTGGCAATTCCGGCGTCGTAGCCTTTTCTTGCCGCAACGAACAGGAACGAGGAACGCCCATGCCGCCGCGTCACGGAGTCGGCCCTGGCCGACGCGCCGCCCTTGCCATGCTGGCCGCCCCGGCCCTGGCACGCCCGGTCTCGGCGCAATCCTGGCCGAATGGCCCTGTGCGGCTGGTGGTCCCGGTCCCGCCGGGCGGATCCATCGATGCGGTGGCGCGGCTGGGTGCGCCTGCCCTCTCAGCGGAGCTGGGCGTGCCGGTGGTGATCGAGAACCGCAGCGGCGGCGCCGGCAGCATCGGCACCGGCGTCGTCGCCAAGGCGCCGGCAGACGGCAACACCTGGCTCATCACCTTCGACTGGCACCCGATGATGAACGCCCTGGTGCCGAACCTCTCCTTCGACACGCGCACGGATTTCACCCCGGCCTTCCTCGTCGGCAGCGCGCCCTATGTGCTCGCGGCGCGGCCGGACGCGCCCTTCCGCAGTCTGGCGGAAGTGATCGCAGCCGCGAAGGCGCGGCCCGAGACCGTCACCTTCGCTTCCACTGGCAGCGGTACGCTGGGGCATCTGGTGATGGTGCTGCTGGCGGCACGGGCGGGGGTGCGGATGGTGCATGTCGCCTATCGCGGCGGCGGCCCGGCCATGACCGATACGCTGGGCGGGCGCGTGGACCTGATGATCGGCAGCGCCGCCCTCATGGCGCCTGCCATCGCCGATGGAAGGCTGCGCGCCATCACCCAGACCGGCGCCGAGCGCATCCCAGCCCTGACCAGCCTGCCAACCGCGGCCGAGGATGGCTACCGGGACGTGGTCGCCAGCGCCTGGTGGGGCTATTTCGGCCCGGCCGGCGTTCCTGCCCCCATTGTCGCCCGCTTCGCCGGGGCGCTCCGCGCCGCCTATTCCGGCGACCGGGTCCGCGCCACCATGACGGAGACGCAGCAGGCGCGCCTGATCCTGGGTGATGCCGCGGCGCTGACGGAGCTGGTGGAACGCGAGGCCGGGCTCTGGTCCCGCGTGATCCGGGAACATGAGATCAAGGCCGATTGAACCGATGGACAGCTTCCCCCGCCTCGATCCCGCGATCGTCGCCGCCTTCCGCAACCTGCCCAGCTCCGCCATTTCCGACGCGCTGGACCGCCAGGGAATCGAGGGCGCAGTGGAAGGGCTGCGCCCCATGCTGGCCGGCGCCCGCATGGCGGGGCAGGCCGTCACCCTCGCCTACCTGCCCGTCGGAACGCGGCGCGGCACGATGGGCGATTTCCTCCACCTCGCCGCGCCCGGCGACGTCCTCGCCCTCGACATGCGCGGGCGCACCGACTGCACGGCCTGGGGCAACATCCTCACCGAGGCGGCGAAGCGCGCCGGCCTGTCCGGCACGGTCATCGACGGCGCCAACCGCGACATCGGCGAGAGCCGCGCGCTTGGCTACCCGATCTGGTCGCGTGCCCATTTCATGCGCACGGGCAAGGACCGCTGGCAGCTGGAGGCCACCAATGTGCCGATCGCCCTGGGCGGCATCCGGGTGGAGGCGGGGGATCTGATCTGCGCCGATGACGGCGGCGTGGTGGTGGTCCCGCGCGAGGCGGCGGTGCCCACTCTGGAGATCGTGCAGCGGATCGGGGCGAAGGAAGCCCTCATCCAGGACGCGGTCCGGGGCGGCGCGGAACTCGCCGAGGCCCGCGCCGCCCATGGCTACTTCGCCCTGCAGGAGCGGGAGCGGCGATAAGGCCTGGAACCGCCCTCAGCTTCGGACGCGCAGCCGCAGCAGGCTGACGATCGCCCCCAGCGCCGCCATCCCGCAGCCCAGGGTCAGCGCCAGCTTGGGCCCGCCGATCGGCATGCCGGGCATCCATCCCAGCACCAGCCCCACCATGGCCGCGCCCGAGGTCTGCCCCAGCAGCCGGGCGGTGCTCAGCATCCCGCTTGCCCCGCCCGCGCGCTCTGGCGGGGCGGCGCCGACCATGGTGCGGTTGTTGGGCGTCTGGAACAGCCCGAAGCCGAAGCCGCCCAGTGCCATGCGCCAGAGGATATCCACCGGATGCGGCGCGTTCGGCAGCAGCGCGAGGAGGCCCAGCGCCGCCGACATCATGACCAGCCCCACCCCGCCCAGCACCCCGGCCGGGATGCGGTCCAGCAGCCGCCCGGACAGGGGCGCGGCCGTGGCGGTGGCGAGGAACCAGGGGATGGTCAGCAGCCCCGCCTGGAAGACGGAGAAGCCGTAGCCGGTCTGCAGCAGGAAGGGCAGCGAGGAGAAGGCGAGGCTCTGCGCCATGAAGGAGCAGAGCGAAGTGCCGACCGAGAGGGAGAAGACCGGGATCCGCAGCAGGTCCACCGGCAGCAGCGGCCGCGCGACGCCGGTCTGCCGCCGCACCAGCCACACCCCCGCCACCACCCCCACCGCCACCTGCGCCAGCGCCATCCAGGCCTCGCCACCATGTGCCAGGGAGTCGAAGCCGAGGATCAGCATGCCGAAGGTGGCGGCGGACAGCAGGGCGCTCAGCACATCGAACCGCTGCCGCCCGCGCGGGCTTTCGGGCAGGGAGCGCCAGCCGAGCGCCAGCGCCGCCAGGCCGATCGGCCCGTTCACCGCGAAGATCCAGGGCCAGTCGGCCACCGCCAGGATCAGCCCCGCCACCGTCGGCCCCGCCGCCGCGGCAGTGGAGACGACCATGGCGTTGAGGCCCAGGCCCCGCGCCAGCCGGGCGCGCGGCTGGATGAAGCGGATCACCGCCGAATTCACGCTCATCAGCCCGGCCGCGCCGAAGCCCTGGAAGGCCCGGGCCAGCACCAGCCCGTCGAAACTCGTCGCCATGGCGCAGAAGACCGAGGCGATGGTGAAGAGGACCAGCCCGCTCAGATAGACCCGCCGGTAGCCCACGATCTCCCCCAGCGCCGCCAGCGGCAGCAGGGAGACGGTGACGGCGAGCTGATAGGCATTGGTAGCCCAGATGGCTTCGGCGGGGGGTGTGTTCAGGGCCCGCGCGATGGTGGGCAGCGCCGCGGCACCGATGGTGCTGTCGATCACGGACATCATGATGCCCATGGCGACGGCGGCGGTGGCCCAGTGGCGGCGGGGCAGCGGAAGTCCGTCCGGGGGGATGTCAGGCGGGAGGGGCCGGGAGGACGAGGCGGACAGGGACGGGACACTCCGGGTGGGCCGTTCAACCGGCCATGCTCTTCCTGCGCCCGATGCGCAACCTTGGCCAGATCGGGGTGCCGGATCGGACCCCGGAAGAGGTCCGACTCAGCCTGGGCGGCTCAGCCCGCCGCCACCACGGCCCGCATCCCGCCGCTCACCCGCAGCAGCGCCTCCGGCGTGGAGGCGAAGACATGGCGCGGGCTGCCGGCGGCAGCCCAGACCTCGCCATGGGCAAAGAGCGCCTCGTCCACCAGCACCACGGGCGCGGTGGCATGGCCGAGTGGCGCCACGCCGCCGATGGCGAAGCCGGTCACCGAGCGCACCCAGGCGCCTTCCGCGCGGCCGATGGACAGGCCGGTCAGCGCCGCCACCCGGGCCGGGTCGACGTTATGCGCGCCGCTGGCGACCACCAGCACCGGCCGCTCCGTTCCGTCCGGTCCGGTGCCGCGGAAGATCACGGATTTGGCGATCTGCCCCACGGAACAGCCCACGGCGGCGGCGGCGTCCGCCGCGCTGCGCGTACCCTCGGGAAATTCCTGAAGCTCATCCGGATGCCCGGCCGCACGCAGCGCCGCACGCACGCGGCCCACCGAGCCACCTTCCCCCTCACCCCCTGCCATGACCATATCCCCCACGTGACCGAGACACTTGCCCTGGACCGCCCCGCCACGCAGACGGCGGAGTCGCTGGCCCTCTACATCCACTGGCCCTTCTGCGCCGCCAAGTGCCCTTATTGCGACTTCAACTCCCATGTGCGCCCGGCCGTGGACGCCGCGCGCCATGGCCGCGCGTTGCTGACGGAGTTGGAGCATGAGGCCGCCCGCGCTGGGCGCCGCCGCCTGGGCTCGATCTTCTTCGGCGGGGGCACGCCCTCCCTGATGCCGCCCGGGGCCGTCGCGGCGCTCATCGAGCGTGCCCGGGCGTTGTTCGAGGCGGAACCCGATCTCGAGATCACGCTGGAGGCGAATCCCACCAGCGTGGAGGCCGGCAAGCTCCGTGAGTTCCGCGCGGCGGGGGTGAACCGCCTTTCGCTCGGCGTGCAGGCGCTGGATGCGGCCTCGCTTGGCTTCCTCGGCCGCAACCATTCCGCCAATGAGGCCATCGCGGCGCTGGAACATGCCCGCGAGACCTTTCCGCGCCTTTCCTTCGACCTGATCTACGCCCGCCCGGGCCAGGGCGAGGCCGCCTGGCGCGAGGAGCTCCGCCGGGCCCTGGCGCTCGCCGCCGACCATCTCTCGCTCTACCAACTCACGGTCGAGCCGGGCACGCGCTTCGCCACGGAGCATGCGCGCGGCGCCTTCCACCTGCCCGAGGGCGACGACGCGGCCGCACTCTACACCGCGACCGCCGAGGAGGCCGCGCGGTTCGGCCTGCTGCCCTATGAGGTGAGCAACTACGCGAAACCCGGCGCCGAGAGCCGGCACAACCTGGCCTATTGGCGCTATGCCGATTACCTCGGCATCGGCGCCGGCGCGCATCAGCGGCTGACGCGGGATGGCGCCATCCTCGCCGCCCGCCGCCACCGCGCGCCGGAGATCTGGCTGGAACGGGTGGAGCGGGACGGGCATGCGCGGGTGGAGGAGGAAGCCCTCTCCGCCGTCGACCGCGGCCGCGAGGCCATGCTGATGGGGCTGCGCCTCTCCGAGGGCATCGATCCCGCGCGCATCGCCGCGCGCAGCGGGCAGGACTTCGATGCGGTGGTGGACCGCGCAATGCTCGAGGCGCTGCAGGAGGAAGGCTATCTGCGCTGGCTGCCGGACGGGCGGCTCCAGGCCACGATGGAAGGGCGGCTGCGGCTGGATGCCCTGCTGCCCGTGCTGCTGCGGTAATTCTGCCCCGGGGCTGAACCGGCTCCGTCGCGGGACACGTTCCTAGGCCGGAGGCGGGCCGCCTGGGGTCCGGGGCTCAGGCCCCTCGGCCGCACGCCTCGCCTCGCCTCGCCTCGCCTCGCCTCGCCTCGAAGGCGGCATCCGGCCCCGGCTGACACGCAAGCTCCTGGGGTGCCGGGCGGGACGCCTGCGTCCCGCCCGGCGTCGCCTCATCGTTGTGGCATTCCCTCGGGGATGATGGTTTTAACGAGGGAGGCGTCGAGGGCCTCGTAGTCGTGGTAGCCGATGGTTTCGTAGAGCTGGGCGCGGGTTTGCATGCGCTCGACCATGCCCTGGGTGCCGCCGTCCCGCTGGATGGCGGCGTAGAGCTCCTCCATGGCGCGGTTGGCCACCCGGAGCGCCGAGACCGGCCAGATCACCATGGCATAGCCCATGGCCTCGAACTCCTGGTCCGTGAAGAAGGGCGTGCGGCCGAACTCGGTCATGTTGGCCAGGAGCTTCACGCCGGGCATGCGCCGGGCGAATTCGCGGAACATCTCGGCCGTGGTCAGCGCTTCCGGGAAGATCGCGTCCGCCCCGGCCTCGAGATAGAGCTTGGCCCGCGCCACTGCCCCGTCCATGCCCTCGCTCGCCGCCGCATCGGTGCGGGCGATGAGGGTGAGGTGGCGCCGCGCCTTGCGGGCGGCGGCCACCTTGGCGGCCATGTCATGTGGGTCGGCCAGCTTCTTGTCGTTCAGATGCCCGCATTTCTTGGGCAGCAGCTGGTCCTCCAGATGCACCGCCCCCGCGCCGGCCTCCTCGAAGGCGCGGACCATGTGCATGACATTCAGCGCCTCGCCATAGCCGGTGTCGCCATCCACCAGCACCGGCAGGCCAGAGGCGCGCGCCACCTGGCGGATGTGCCAGCAGACATCATCGACCGTGATCATGCCGAGATCGGGCAGGCCCATGCCGGCCGACATGGCCGCGCCTGACATGTAGAGCGCCTCGAACCCCGCCCGCCTGGCCAGCAGCGCCGCCATGCCCGTCTGCGCCCCCGGCAGCCGCAGAATGCCCGGCCGCTCCAGCAGCGCGCGAAACCGCACCCCCGCCGGCGCCTCCGGCAGGTCCTCTCCAATCACATAGGGCATCAGCGCGCCCCCAGGCCGCGCTGCGCGAGCGGGACGAAGGCGCGCGGCTCCGGGCCGGTGTAATTGGCCGCTGGCCGGATGATCTTGCCATCCGCGCGCTGCTCCAGCACATGCGCGCTCCATCCGGCGGTGCGCGCGATGACGAAGAGCGGCGTGAACATCTCCGTCGGCACGCCCATCATGTGGTAGGAGACGGCGGAGTACCAATCGAGATTGGCGAACATCTTCTTGGTATCGGCCATCACCGCCTCAATGCGCTCGGCGATGTCGTACATCTTGCGCGAGCCAGCCTCCTCGGACAGCTCCAGCGCCACCTGCTTGATGATGGCGTTGCGCGGATCGGCGATGGTGTAGACGGGATGGCCGAAGCCGATCACCACCTCCTTGGCCTCGACGCGGCGGCGGATATCGGCCTCCGCCTCGTCCGGATTGTCGTAGCGCTTCTGCACCACGAAGGCGACCTCGTTGGCGCCGCCATGCTTCGGCCCGCGCAGCGCGCCGATGCCGCCGACGATCGCCGAATGCAAATCCGAGCCCGTTCCCGCGATCACCCGCGCGGTGAAGGTGGAAGCGTTGAACTCATGCTCGGCATAGAGGTTGAGCGAGGTGTGCATCGCCCGCACCCAGCTCTCGCGCGGCGAGCGCCCGTGCAGCAGCTCCAGGAAATGCCCACCGATGCTGTCCTGGTCATTCTCCACCTCGATACGGCGGCCGTTCTGGGCGTAGTGGTACCAGTAGAGCAGCATCGAGCCGAGCGAGGCCATCAGCCGGTCGGCGATGTCGCGCGCCGCCGCGGGGTCATGGTCCTCCTTCTCGGGAAGGGCGCAGCCCAGGGCGGAAACGCCCGTGCGCATCACGTCCATCGGATGCGCGGCGGCCGGCAGCGCCTCGAGCGAGGCCTTCACCGAGGCGGGCAGCCCGCGCAGCGAGCGGAGTTTGGCCTTGTAGCCGCGGAGCTCCGCCTCACTGGGGAGCGTGCCGTGCACGAGAAGATGCGCGATCTCCTCGAACTCGCACTGCCCCGCGATGTCGAGGATGTCATAGCCGCGGTAATGCAGGTCATTGCCCGAGCGGCCCACCGTGCAGAGGGCGGTATTGCCGGCGGTAACGCCGGAGAGGGCGACGGACTTCTTGGCCTTCGGGGCCTGCGGCGTGTCGTTCATGGCGTTCTCTTCCTCTCCTGTGTTCAGGCCTTGTGGCCAAAGATACCGGTGAGCCGCGCGCTGTCGAGCCGGCCCGCCGGCATGGCCACGTTCAGCCCCGTCAGCTCCCCGGCACGCAGCTCCGGCAAGCGCTGCACCAGCTCCAGGAACCGGCGCGATTCCGCGGGATCGAGCAAGTCTTCGGTCAGCGTCTCGAACTTGCGGATGTAGTCCGCGCGGCCCCAGGGCGTGGCGCCGAGCGTATGGACATTCGCGACCGCCAGCTCATCGGCGATGATGGAGCCATCCTTCATGCGGATCTCCACCCGACCGCCGAAGGCCTTCACATGCGGGTCGCGCGAATGATAGCGCTCCGTCCATTTCGGGTCCTCGAGCGTGCGGATCTTGTGCCACAGCCGCACCGTGTCGGGGCGCGCGGCCCGCTCGGGCGCATAGGAGCGGACATGGTGCCAGGCACCGTCCTGCAACGCGACCGCGAGGATGTACATGATCGAATGGTCCAGCGTCTCGCGCGACGCCGTCGGGTCCATCTTCTGCGGGTCGTTGGCCCCGGTGCCGATCACGTAATGCGTGTGGTGGCTCGTCTCCACCACGATCTCCTCCACCGCGTCCCAGTCGGTGATCCCGCGCCCCATGCGGAAGGCGAGGTCGATCAGCGCCTGGGACTGGTACTCGGCCGAATGCTCCTTGGTGTAGGTGTCGAGGATGGCCCGCTTGGCCTCACCCGGCGCGGGAAGCGGCACGCGGTAATGCGCATCCTTGCCGTCCAGCATCCAGGCGATGACACTGTCTTCGCCCTCATAGATCGGGGATGGCGCGCCCTCGCCGAGCATGGCGCGATCCACCGCCTCCACCGCCAGCTTGCCGGCATGGGCGGGCGCGAAGGCCTTCCAGGAGGAGATCTCGCCCTTGCGGCTCTGTCGCGTCGCAGTGGTGACATGCAGCGCCTGCTGCACCGCCTGGTGGATGATGGCGGTGTCCAGCCCCAGCAGCGTGCCGATTCCCGCCGCGGCCGAGGGGCCGAGATGCGCGACATGGTCGATCTTGTGCTCATGCAGGCAGATCGCGCGGACGAGGTTCACCTGGATCTCGTAGCCCGTGGCCAGGCCGCGCAGCAGCGCCGCCCCGTCGCAGCCGCATTGCTGGGCGACGGCCAGGATGGGCGGGATGTTGTCGCCCGGATGGGAATAGTCGGCGGCCAGGAAGGTGTCGTGGAAGTCCAGCTCCCGCACCGCCGTGCCATTGGCCCAGGCCGCCCATTCGGCATGCACCCGCACCTCGGGTCCACAGCCATGCAGGGTGGCGCCGCCCGGGCGCGGATGTGCCAGCGCCTGCGCCCGGGCCGTGACCGCCGGATGGCGGTTGATGGCCGCGATCGCCACCGACGCATTGTCAATGATCCGGTTCACGATCATCTCCGCCACCGCGGGTTCCACCGGCACCGGGTCCGTCGCCACGGCGGCGATCTTCCAGGCCAGCTGCTCTTCGCGCGGCAGCCTGTCCCGCTCCGGGTGAACGGTGACGTCGTGGACGATCATGATGCGCCTTTGCTCCCAGGTCACTGCGAAGATCGCGACAGCACCGCGCAGCGTGAAGGGGCAATCTTGCTCATTCGTGCCGCGCCATGGCACCAGTGTTGCGAAGTTTGCGAATGCCAGGAGTGCCGATGACGCGCCAGGACGCCAAGATCTTCGCCGGCGAACGCCTGCGGCGCCTGCGCACGGGCCGCGGCATGACCCAGGTCGCCCTGGCCACCCTGCTCCGCCTCTCGCCCTCCTATCTGAACCAGATCGAGCGCGACCAGCGCCCCCTCCCGCGCGAGGTGATGAACCGGCTCTGCGAGGCGCTGGAGGTCCGCCCCGGCTATTTCGCCGAAACCGATGAACTCCGGCGCGTGGGCGACCTGCGCGAGGCCCTCGCCGATCCCCTGTTCGGCACGGCCCCGCCCGACCTGGCCGAGGTGCATGCTGCCGTCCGGGCGGCGCCCGAGGTGGCCGCGCGCCTTCTCGCGATGCACCGCGCCTACCGCGCGCTGGAGGAGGAGCACCGGGCCCTGCATGCCCGGCTGGTCGATGGCGCCGTCGCCATGGGCCCGGCCTCCCGTCTTCCCTATGACGAGGTGCAGGATTGGGTACAGGCCCAGCGCAACCATTTCCCCGCCCTGGACGAGGCGGCGGAGCACCTCTTCGAGACCAGGGGCTTCTCCTCCCAGACCCTGTCCGCCGATCTGCGGAACCACCTATCGGAGCGGCACGGCATCTCGGTGGCGGAAGCCTCCGGAGACGAACGGGAAACCGGCGTGCTCTGGCGCCTGGACCGCGACACCCGCCGCCTGCTGCTGGCCGAGGAAATGGCGGCCGAGAGCCGCCTCTTCTACCTTGCCCATGTCGTGGGTCTGCTGGGGCAGGGCGAGACGATCGACCGCATCGTGGCCGGCGCACCGTTATCGGGCCCCGATGCGCGTGCCCTGGCGAGGGTAGGCCTCGCCAATTACTACGCGGGCGCGCTGATGCTGCCCTATGGCCGCTTTCATGCCGCCGCGCGGGAATTGCGACACGACGTGGAGCGGATGCAGCGCCGCTTCAGCGCTTCCTTCGAGCAGGTGTGCCACCGCCTCAGCACGCTGCAGCGGCCGGGGCAGGAGGGCGTGCCCTTCTATTTCCTCAAGGTCGATGTGGCCGGCAATGTCTCGAAGCGCTCCAGCGCCACGCGCTTCCACTTCGCGCTGTTCGGCGGCGCCTGCCCCCTGTGGAACGTCCACCAGGCCTTTGCCCAGCCGGGCCGCATCCTGACGCAGCTCGCCCGCACGCCCGACGGGGTGACGCATCTGTGCATTGCGCGCACCGTCGGCAGCGGGGGCTCCTTCCTCAACCAGCCGCGGGAGGGAGCAGTCGGGCTGGGCTGCGAGATCGGACATGCCGATCAGCTGGTTTATTCAGCCGGTATCGCCCTGGCGGATCAGCGGCTGCCCGTGCCGATTGGCCCGGGCTGCCGGGCCTGTGAGCGTGGGGATTGCCGTCACCGGGCCATGCCGCCGGTGGGGCACCGGCTGGATGTCGGCACGGCGGAGCGCGGCCTTCTGCCCTATCGGATCGTCCGCCCCAGCCAGGGGTGAGCCGTGCTGGCGGGATCAGGCCCGCACAAGGATGCCGCGCCTCTGCCGCCGCCTGCTCCTACCGCCAGGACGCCGGATGACTGTCAGCGCCGCCAGGAAGGAGAGTCCGGAGCAGACGGCCAGCGCGGGTGGATACCCGGCCATGTCCCGCAGCAGGCCGATGAGGGCGTGACGCGGTGTGCCGGGGGGAACAGCCGGCCATCCCCGCCTCGTCCTATCCATCACTGCGGCACCGAGCCGCACCACCCAGACAGAGAAGGAACCCCCGCCATGCGCAAGATACTCACCATTGCCGCCCTCGCCACTGCCCTGGTCGGTGGCGAGGGCGGCCCCTCCTTCGCCGAGGGCGACTACATCTCCGGCCCCACCGCCTCGCAGTCCTGGAGCCAGGTCGGGGGCCGCACCCCGCTCGCCGGCTCCTACTTCGCGGTGCAGAACCGGTATGCCGGTGGTGACGACCAGTATGTCGCCGGCCCCACCGCCTCGCCCTCCGCCTCCGGCCGCACGCCGCTGGCCGGCGTCATCGGCGCGTTCGACTTCACCTCCCAGGGCAGCTGAACCCTCACGCCTGCCCGACGCGAACCCGGCCGCCCCCCAGGGCGGCCGGGTGCGACGCCTGTCACGTCGCCGAGGCGATGCGTCCACCCTCCCAGCGCACCGCACGCACCAGCTTCACGAAAGCACTCACCGCCCGGTTCATCGGACGACCGGCCGTCAGCAGCTCGGTCGCGACTGTCATGTCCCGGTCTCGAGTTTCGGCCGTAGTGGATCAGGTCACGGACCATCAGCGCACCACCGAGCTGCATCAGCATGCCGCCGGTCTCGAGCGTGCCGAGTGGCACCGGCGCAGAGCCGAGTTGACGCACCAGCGTCACCTCCGCCATCGCCCCTTCGTCATTACCCGGGAGGAAGATGACACGATTTCCTCTTTCGCGCCGCGGGTCCTGCGCCAGCAGCGCGGCCGGCAGTGTGTTGAAGGCCTTCGCCATGCGTGTACCTGGCAGCTTCTTCACCAACATCACGCTGGAGGCACGCCTGCCCAGGTCGCGCGGCGGGGAGGCAGGTGGCGGGCCGCACCCGGCCAGCATTCCCGACCGCGATGCGCGTACCCGACCGGGACGGAAAAGCGGATCCTGATGCTGCCGGGGGCCTGACCTGCCCCCTGGGAAGCCCGGGCGGAGTCCCCACATCTCGCGTGGATGGCCGCCCTCCCACTCGACATCGCCCGAATCTACCTCGAACCCGCCGTGGAGGAGCACGCCCGCGGACGGGAGATCCTCGCTCGCTTCCCAGAGGCCGAGCGCATCCCGGTCGCCTCCCATTGGCGCATCCCGGAGCTGCGGGAGGGCGATCCCGGCGACTACCTGGCCGCCAAGCGGCAGGCCCTGGTGCTCGGCGTGAAAAAGGGCCTGACCTTCCGCCCCAACGGCCGCAGCGCGGACTTCATCGCGCCCTCCTCCTCCAACGGCTGCGCCATGGCCTGCGCCTACTGCTATGTCGCCCGGCGCAAGGGGCACGCGAATCCCATCAGCGTCTTCGTCAACATCGAGGCGATGCTGGCCGCCACCGCCCGCCACGCGGCGCGCCAGGGCTCAAAGACGGTGCCGAACCAGGTGGACCCGCATTCCTGGGTCTACGACCTCGGCGAGAATGGCGATCTCTCCGTGGACGCTGCCATCTCCGACAACGTGCGGGACCTCGTCTCCCTGTTCCGCACCCTGCCAGACGCGAAGGGCAGCTTCGCGACGAAGTGGGTGAACCCGGATCTCCTGGGCTACGACCCGAGGGGCCGCACGCGCATCCGCATGTCCCTCATGCCGCCCGACCTGGCGAAGCTGCTGGATGTCCGCACCTCCCCCGTGGCCGAGCGCATCGCCGCCATCCCGGACCTCCACCGCGCCGGCTACGAAATGCACCTGAACTTCTCTCCCGTCGTGCTGCGTGAGGGGTGGGAGGCGGAGTGGGGTGCGCTGTTCGAGGAGCTGGACGACATACTGCCTGCCGCCGTGAAGGATCAGCTGGCGGCCGAGATCATCATGCTCACCCACAACAGGGAACTGCATGAGATCAACCTCGCCTGGCATCCGAAGGCGGAGGAGCTGCTCTGGCGCCCGGACATCCAGGAGGAGAAGGTCTCCGAAAGCGGCGGCGTGAACCTGCGCTACCGCACCGGCTGGAAAGGCCGCTGGCTACAGCGCTTCAAGGACCTGCTGGCCGCCCGTATGCCCTATTGCCGGGTACGCTATGCCTTCTGACATGCTGGAGGTCCCTGCCCGCGCCCACCCGCTCTGGAAGCCAAAGCGCCTGCTCATCACCCCCTCGGCCCTCTCCTGGCCGCAAGGCGCGACCATGGCGGACCGCGCTGCAGCGCTGGGGGCCGAAGTGGTGCGGCTGAAGGCCGACCGCCTGACCGGCCTGCCCAACACCTACCGCGACGCCAAGACGACCATGGCCGTCGTCGTCGCCTCCCCCAGCCGCCGCAAGCCGCAGCCCATCCCGCCCAGCGCCGACTGGCGCTTCGACCTGGCCGAGGGCTGCCCGGCCCATTGCGCGTACTGCTACCTCGCAGGCTCCCTCGCCGGCCCGCCCATCATCCGCGCCTACGCCAACTTGCCGGAGATCCTGGCCGCCTTGCCGCCGTTGCTGGGCCAGGGCCAGGTCACCTCCCGCAATGCCGCCCGCGTGGCAGAAGGCACGACCTTCGAGGCCTCCTGCTACACCGATCCCCTGGGTATCGAGCACATCACCGGCAGCCTGGCCGAGACGATCCGCTTCTTCGGCGCCTGTGAGGCCGAGGCGCAGCTCCGCTTCACCACGAAATACGACGCCATCGCCCCCCTGCTGGACCTGCCGCACAGCCGCCGCACGCGCATCCGCTTCTCCGTCAATGCGCGCGGGACGGAGCGCTTCGAGGGCGGGGCGCCGCGCGTGCGGAGCCGGCTTTACGCCATGCGGCAGGCCGCCATGGCTGGCTACCGCATCGGCCTCACCGTCGCGCCCCTCCTGAACCTGCCGGGCTGGCGGGAGGCCTACGACGTCCTGCTGGCAGATTGCGCGACCGCTCTGGAAGGCGCGCCGGACCCCGACCTGACGGTGGAACTCATCACCCACCGCTTCACCGAGGGCTCGCGGGAGGTGCTCCAGGGCTGGTACCCCGGCAGCGGTCTGGAGATGGACCCGGCGCAGCGCAGCCGAAAGCTCACCAAGTTCGGCTCGGCCAAGTACGTCTTCCCCAAGGCGCTGATGGCCGAGCTGCGCGCGGGCCTGGAAGCGAGCGTCGCTCGCCACCTGCCGCAGGCGCGAGTGCTCTACTTCACCTGACATCAGGTGAGGCACCGGAAGAACAGCACCACCAGCGGCCCCACCATTGACGCGCATTACCCCAAGCTGCCCGTACCGGGGCCGCGCCAGAGGACGGCCGGTGCCTGGTCCCGCCGCGATCCGCTTGATGTGGCGCTTGGCAAGCGGTCCGCCTCCCTTGTGGCGGACAGGAAACCCCTCCGCCCGGCGGCGGTTCCGGGGCAGACTGGAACATGACCCATGGGAGGCTCCCGATGAGCGACTCGGATGACGCGTACATGAAGGAGCAGGCAGAGCAGTTGGCCCTTCATCTGCGGCTGACCGACGGGAAGTCCGGCTACGTCGAGGCCTCACCCGACGCATTCCACGTCTATGTCCGGCGAAAGTGGGCAGGGAAGCAGATCACCTTCTGGGATGGGATGCCGGTCGAGTGGCACGAGAACGTCGGCACCCACAAGGCTGCCAACCGCTAGGAGGTGCGGGCCTGCCCAGCATTTCCTGTCCGGCCAGACCGAACTATGGGTGGCGCCTTCCTGGCCCAGCGAGTTCCGATGCCCGAGCCCCAAGCCGCAACGATCCCTTCCCCGAAGGGCGCCTCCAACGGTCTTGAACGCCTCCCCCTGAACCGCCTGGATCAGGCCGTACGCGACATGGCCGCGAAGATGGAGGAGCTGCGAGCCGCCCTTATGGAGCAGGAGCGACGGGCTGACGTTGCGGAACGGCAAGCCGCGGAGCTTGAGCGGCAACTCGCTATCGCTGAGGCGAAGCTGGCGGTGGAGACGATGCACTCGGCAGGCCTGGCGGCGCAGGCATCCCATATGATGGCCATCGCCATCGAGGCTGACGTGCTCGCCCTGTCGGATCTGTCGGGAGAGGGAAACGGCGGCGTGGCACCCAAGAGCCGCCTGACGCAGGTCTACGAGGCGGCCTTCGACGCCAAGGGCGCCGAGCTCGGCATCGAGGATCCTGCCCAGTTCCGGGAGGCATAAAGCGGGGGGAACCCGGTCGCCTGCCCGGAACGTCAATCCTCGGTGGAACGAAGGCCTCGATCGGGCGGATATTATCCTCACCCGGTCGGGCATTTGCCCGGGCGAGAGGATCAGGTTGTCCCGCAAGTGGTCCGCGGCTCGCCCATCAAAGAGCCAGGCGCAGCGACGCAGGCGGGGCGGATCCGGCACGACGGCACGCCCGTGCTGGGGTGATACAACGGCAATGTGGTCGGGCATGATGACGCCCGCGGCAATGTCTATCCGCGCACGGCCCGGCCGGAGCAGAAGATCGATGCCGTCGTAGCGCTGATCATGGCGCTCGGACGTGCCATCAGCGGGCAGGTCAACGAGCCGGACATGGGCGACTTCTTGGCGAACCCGAACTTTCTGTGGGGGACAAGCCTTACGCCTGCCTCATGTTCAACATCGGCCAACGACCGCTGCTCGGTGTTGGACACCTCCGGGCGGAGCCATGTGAACTGGCCCCGCCCTCGCCGCGGTCCTCACATCCTGGCAGGTGCTTCCGACCGGAGCCTACTTCTTCGCCTTGGACCTAGCAGGCGAAGCTTTCGCGGCTCGAGTGCGCTTGGGCGCTGGAGCCTCTTCCTCTTCCTCTTCCTCTTCCTCTTCCTCTTCCTCTTCCTCTTCTTCCTCCTCCGCACCGGACGCTTCGAGACTCTCGGCGATCTCGGTCAGGAGCACATCGGTGCGCTTCTCCTCCTCCAACGTCTCGCCTAGCAACTCCCCGGCCTCATCATAGCCGAGCTTCCGGGCCCAGCTCTGGAGCATGCCGTAGCGAGCAATTTCATAGTGCTCGATCGCCTGCGCGCAGCCGATCAGCACGTCGTCCGCTGCTTCGGTGCCACTGAAATCCTTCAGATCCGACTCCATCTCCGCGACCAGCCCCTGCATCGCCTGGCAGGTTTTGGCACGCGCCGCCTTTCCGATGATCTCGAACACCCGTACGAGGCGCTCGACCTGCACGGCGCTCTCCTCGGCATGCTGGTTGAAGGCATCCTTCAGCGCGGGCACCTCGGCAGCCTTGGCGGATTTCTTCAGGGCGCGCACCGACTGCTTTTCGGCGTAGTAGACGTCCTTCAGCGTTTCGTAGAAGGCGTCATTGAGGGTTTTCTCGGGCATTGTAGCTGATTCTCCTAAACACGGTCCCAACGTCTGACTGTGGACCTCAGCTGCAACGTCCGGATTAGCGGGACAGCCGGGTGGGCGGCCGTGCAAAAATTGTTGCAAAAAAGTTGTTGGTTACATCTGAGGGTGTGCGGCGATATGAGGAAGCAGTCGCCCTCTCCTCGGCCCCCTCGGCCTCAGGTTGAAGCAGGGCTTTCCCCTTTCGGGATTACCTGGACAGGCACCTTCAGCTTTGCGCCCATTCCGAACCTTCCAAGCCCGCTCAGGCGCACTCCGAAGCGGACATTCGGCGCAACAAGGTCGCAGCTCGGCAGGGCGCGTCATAACCGACGCCTAGCGCCGCCGCGGTGCTAAGAGCAGACGTTCCGATCGTAAGGCAGCACTTGCCGTCCAGGGCGAAAAGCGTCGCCTCGCGAGCTGCGCGATCCTGCCTTAACTCGCTCCAGGTGTCGTGGCCATGTCGGCAAGCTGCCATTTCGGCTTGACCAGCACTTCAGTCTCGAAAACTGGCCCCGAGGCCTTCCAGGCGAGCGGCACCCTGCCGCCGAGTTGACCTCGCACCGCCCCATCCAACACCCGCGTCCCGAAGCCGCGAAAACCAATGCCCGCCCCGCTTCGCCGCCGTCAGCGAATCATCCGCGGGGTCACCAGCACCACATCCGGCCACATCGTGATCACCACCTGCGTCACGATCAACGGGATTTGGAGGGGCACCAACGCGCGCAGCAGCTGGCGCATGCTGATCTCCGCGATGTCGGTCATCAGGAGCAGCGCCATTCACAGGGGCGGCGTCAGCAGGCCGATCATCTGATCGGCCACCACGCCCAAGCCCGGATGCACCGGGTCCGCCCCGGCCGCCACCAGGGGCGGGATGGCAGGCAAGGTGGCACCCCACGCTTCTCGCAGGGTCGGTCAGCGCGGCGCCGGAAAGGCCGGAAAAGATCAGGCTGCCCAGAATGCTAACCTGGGTCAGCCCACCATGAATCCGGCTGAACAGCGTGTCGGCGAAGTTGAAGATCCGGTCGGTGATCCCCGACAGATTCATCAGGTTGCGCTGATGGATGAAGCCGGGACGGATCTGGCCCTCGGGCTCGTGCTTCGTCCGGATCTCCCAGGATCCCTCGTCCTCCGGTCCCCACCGCCGGATCGGCCGGTCGCCTTCGCTGGGGCAGCATCGGCATCGACGAGGTTTGGGCGGAGCGCCACGCCACAGCGTCCAACTGCCTGGGCTGACCGCTGCATCGCGCCCCCTCTCGCAGCGCCGACCCTCCGGTGATACCTCAGGCGTGCCAGTCCGATGGACCAGCAACTCGAGCTATCGGGGTAATCCCGTCCGGCCTCGCTCCGTGATGGCCCGAGAAATGGCCGATGGCTGGCAAAACGCCTGTCCCACTCAGCGTCCGCTTTGTCCTGTGAGAAACCCGAAAACAGGCACGTGTTCCTGGGTCACTCTCTGCCATGTGGTTAGCCTAATCCGGTCGTCGGGCGCATTTGGTCGGACCAGCGGAGTATGCAGAAATACTCTACTCCTACTGCATCCAGGGTTCGCCCCGCGATGTAGCGATGCTCGCAATAACGCAGTCCACGAACGCCTCAAAGCTGCTCTCCATCGGCACCTCCGCGCCATTCTGCCAACGCAGGATGAAGGCGCGATTCATCAGGCGCGGTAGATGGCGCGCCAAGGTCGGGAAGCGCCCGGCATCCACCGCCTCCAGCCCGGCGCGGATCCTGGCCTGCCAACCCGGCAAATCCTCTGTCGGCAGCCGTGCCAATTCCTGCGTCACGAAGCCGACCATGGCCGCCTGTACAGTGTTGTAGGTCTCACAGATTCGTTCCGGCTGTACGCCCGCCTCCTCCAGTGCCGAGAGGATTGCTTCAATGAGGGGGAGGTCGGGCCGGAGATTGGAGACAGCATCCGCCCCGATCAGTGGGGCAGTGTTCGGGTGCCGCCGCATGGCCGCGCGGAACCGGGCGAAAAGGCCGCGCAGCCGTGCCTCCCATCCCTCCTCTGGCATTTCGGACGGTACGACGTCGCGCAGCACATGGGCGATCACCTCGGCGATCACGGTGTCCCGGTTGCCAACGTGCCAAACGATGACGTTGGCATTCACCCCGAGCGCGCGGGCCAAACCACGCAGGCTGAAGGCCGGCAGCCCGCCGAGGTCGATCTCGGCCAGCGCCGCATCGATGATCGCCGCCCGGCTCAGCCCGACCGCGACGGGGGCGGCGCGGGCGGCCCGGCGCCTGGCCTTCTGCTCTCTCGGCATGTCGCCCGTCTATCGCTCCCTCGCCCGCCACGAAAGCCTCTTGAACGATGCTCAAGAACCGCGCCAGACTGCTCTCAGCCGATGGGGAGCTCGCCTTGCCGACTGCAGCCACACCGACCGAGCCGGGCTACGGCCTCCAGGCCTTCTCGCGCCCCCTGGACGCACCGCCGCTCCCCCGCATCGCGCGCGGCGAGGGCATCTGGCTGATCGATACGGATGGCAACCGCTATCTCGACGCCTCCTCCGGCCCCGTCGCCAGCAATCTCGGCCACGGCCACCCGCGCATCATCGCGGCGATCGAGGCGCAGGCGCGCCAGGCGGTCTTCGCGTATCCCAGCCAGTTCGAGAGCGCGGCGAACATCGAGTTCGCCGAACGCCTCGGCCGCCTCGCGGGCCCGGGGCTGGACCGCGCCTTTATCGTTTCCGGTGGCTCGGAAGCGGTGGAGAGCGCCATCAAGTTCGCCCGCCAGCACGCCGTCGTCACCGGGCAGGGCTCGCGCTGGAAGGTGATCGGACGCCAGCCCGGTTATCACGGCAACACGCTTGGGGCGCTCGCCGTCTCGGGCGATGCGCACGCGCACGAGATCTTCGGGTCGATGATGCGCGCCGTGCCCCGCGTGCCGGCGCCCCTCACCTACCGCGTGCCGCCGAACCACACGGCAGAGAGTCACGCCCGCTCCTGTGCCGCCGCTCTCGACGAGGCGATCCAGCGCGAGGGACCGGAGACGGTGCTCGCCTTCATCATGGAGCCGGTCGGGGGCCTCGCGACCGGCGCGCTGGTGGCACCCGACCTCTACTATACGCTGGTGCGGGAGATCTGCACCCTTCACGGCGTGAAGCTCATCTTCGACGAGGTGATGAGCGGCGCCGGCCGAACCGGCCGCTTCCTCGCCGCCGACCACTGGCCCGATGCGCGGCCGGACATCGCGGTGCTCGCCAAGGGCCTGTCCGCCGGTTACGCGCCACTCGGTGCCGCTCTGGTCTCGGCGGCGATGGTGCAGGCCGTCACGGCGGCCGGCGGCTTTATGCACGGCTTCACCTACAACGCCCATGTCATGAACTGCGCCGTCGGCGCCGCCGTGCTGCGCGAGGTGGAGGAGGCGGACCTCGTCGGCAACGCCGCGCGCAGGGGCGACCTGCTCCGCGCCCGGCTGGACGAGCTGGCCGCGAACAGTCCGCTGATCGGCGACGTACGCGGCAAGGGGCTGCTGCTCGCGGTGGAGCTGGTGGCGGACAAGGAAGCCAAGGCGATGATCCCGCTGGAGCGCGTGGCGCCAGAGCGGGTGAAGGCGCTGGGGATGCGGCGTGGCCTTGCGCTCTACTGCCGCCGCACGTCGCGCGGCGCGTATGGCGACTGGCTGATGATAAGCCCGCCGCTGACGATCACGGCGGAGGAGGTCGATCTCCTCGTCGAGCGGCTCGCCGCCGTACTCGACGACTACGCGTCGGAACTGCGGTCGGAGGGTGTCCTCCGCTGACATCACCCATCGGGATACAAGGGGGTTCGGGCATGCGTACCACCGTCACGCGCCGCGGCGCGCTCCTGGCCGGAGGCGCGATCCTTGCGGCGCCCTCCCTTTCGCGTGCCCAGCGCGCCGATCCGCGGGTGCTGCGCTTCGTGCCGCAAGCGGCCCTGTCGAATCCCGATCCGGTCTCCTCCGTCGCCGGCGTCTCGGTGAACCATGGCTTCTATGTCTTCGACACGCTCTACGGCGTGGACGCGAAGATGCGCCCGCAGCCGCAGATGGCGGAGGGGCAGAGCGTCTCCGATGACGGCCTGACCTGGACCATCCGCCTGCGCGAGGGCCTGTTCTTCCACGACGGGGAGCCGGTGCGCTCGCGCGACTGCGCCGCCAGCATCCGCCGCTGGGGAAGCCGCGACACCTTCGGCCGGACGCTGGCGGCCGTGGTCGCCGAGTATCAGACCCCGGACGACCGCACCCTCGTCATCCGCCTGCAGCGTCCCTTCCCGCTGCTGCTGGATGCACTGGCCAAGCCCGGAACCGTGCCCGCCTTCATCGTGCCGGAGCGCTTGGCGGCCACTGACGCGCTAAGGCCACTGCCGGAGATCATTGGCTCCGGCCCCTATCGCTTCGTGGCGGACGAGTTCATCCCCGGCAGCCGCGCCGCCTACCGGAAGTTCGAGCGCTACGCGCCGCGCCAGGAGGCGCCGGAATGGACCGCCGGGGGCAAGGCGGTGAACTTCGAGCGGGTGGAATGGATCATGCTGCCCGACCAGGCGACGGCGGCGGCGGCCATCCAGTCCGGCGAGGTGGATTGGTGGGAGCAGGTGGCGGCGGACCTGATCCCGTTGCTGCGCCGCAATCGCGACATCGCCATCGGGAACGGAGATCCCGCCGGCTACATGGGCGTGCTGCGTTTCAATCACCTGCACCCGCCCTTCGACAAGCCGGAGGTGCGACGCGCCGTGCTGGCCGCCATCAGCCAACCGGACTTCATGGCGGCCGTCACCAACAACGATTCCACCGCCTATAATATCTGCCACTCCTTCTTCCCCTGCACCACGCCCTATGGCCGCGCACCCTCGCCCGACCCCATGGCGGGGGCAGGGATGGAGAAGGCGCGGCAGATGCTGCGGGCGAGCGGCTACAATGGGGAGAAGGTGACCTTCCTCAACCCCTCCGATTTCACCTCCATCGCGCCGCTCGGCCTCATCGCCAATGACCTGCTGACGCGCATCGGCTTCAACATGGATTTCGTGTCCACCGACTGGGGCACGGTGCTCGGGCGCGTCAACAACCGGAACCCGCCAGCCCAGGGCGGATGGAACCTCTATCCCGTTTGGTGGAGCGGCATGGGAATCGTCACGCCGACGCAGAACGCCCTCATCCGCGGCCAGGGCGCCGGTGGCTGGAGCGGCTGGTACGGGAGCGCGGAGATGGAGGCGCTGAACGAGCGCTGGCTCTCGGCACCGGATGAAGCGGCGCGGATGGCGATCGGCGAGCAGATGCAGGACCTCGCCTTCCGCGACGTACCCACCGTGCCGCTCGGCCAATTCTTCATCCGCACGGCCTACCGGCGGTCGCTGACCGGCCTGCTGGAGGGACCGCGCCCGGTGCCCTGGAACATTCGGCGCGCCTGAGATGCTTCCTCCTGTCACCGGCTATCTCGACCGCCTGTCCCGCCGTCCCGGCGGCCGGGTCACGGCCCATGTCAGCCTGCGCGAGCCGGGGCCCTGCCGCGCCCGCCTCGTCCGCGTGGTCTCTGGCGACCCGAACCCGGAGGGGCCCGGGATGGACCTCCGCTCCATGCCGGAGCTGTTCAACCATGCCTTCGCGGGAATCCACCAGCCGTCACGGCTTGGCTCCTCCGGCCAGGTACCAGCGGGGCCGCGCCTGTCGGGCACGGAGGCGCGGTGCTGGGCGGTGCTTGTGCAGCTCCTCGCCCCCCTGCCCGCCGCCACCGTTCTCTCGGCCGGGGGTGTGACGATCCGCGCCGGTGCCGGCGGCGCCGAGGCGGAGATCGCGGCGGACGGGGCTGTGACGCGCCTCGCCACGGGGGCGCCACTGCGTCCAGGGGTATGGTACCGGCTCTGGCTGTCTCAAGACCCGGTGACGGGCCGCGCGCTGCTCGGGCAGAAGGCTCTGGGAGGCGGCGCCGCGACAGCCAGGGCGGATGTCCCGCCCGGCGAGGGGCCGGCCGTTACCGCCGCTACGTTCGGAGCGCGCGGGGGTGCGGTGCCGTCGGATCACTTCACCGGCAAGGTGGAGGACCCGTTGCTGCTGGCCGCCTTCGTTACCTCATGGCCGGACGTGTTGGAGCCACCACCGGGCGAGCTGCGTGCCCGCTGGGACTTCTCCGCCAGGATCGAGGGCTGGGGTTTCGCCGATCGCGGCCCGGACGCCCTGCACGGCACCTTCCGCAACGCCCCCACCCGCGGCGTGGTGGGCGCGCGCTGGTCGGGCACCGAGACCTGCTGGCGCCATGCCCCGGCCGACTACGCCGCCGTCCATTTCCACGCGGACGATCTGGACGACCTGGGCTGGGCGCCCTCATTCCACTTCGACGTTCCAGCCAACCTGCCGAGCGGCGCCTACGCCTTCCACCTGACCTGCGCGGGCGGAGAGGACTGGTTGCCTTTCTACGTGCTGCCTCGGCGGGAGGGGCCGCACGCGCCAGTCGCCTTCCTCGCCTCCACCTTCACCTACCAGGCCTATGCCAACCACGCGCGCGGCAATGCCGACGCGGACTACCAGGCGCGCGTGGCTGAATGGGGCGCCTATTCCTTCAACCCGGACAGCGTGCCGGACTTCGCCCACTCCACCTACAACCGCCACCCCGACGGCAGCGGCGTCGCGCTCTCCTCCCGCCGGCGGCCGATCCTGACGATGCGGCCGGGCTTCCTCACCTTCAACGATGCCAAGGGTTCGGGCTTGCGCCACTACCCTGCGGACACGCATCTCCTGGCCTGGCTGGAGGCGCGCGGCATCGCTTTCGACGTGATCACCGACGAAGATCTGGACGACGAGGGTACGGAACTCCTTCGCCCGCACCGCGTGGTGCTCACCGGCTCGCACCCAGAATACCACACGGAGCGTATGCTCGACGCGCTGACCGCCTATCGCGACAACGGTGGCCGGCTCTGTTACCTCGGCGGCAACGGTTTCTACTGGCGCATCGCGCGCGATCCCACCCGCCCACACCTTATCGAGGTTCGCCGCGCGGAGGGAGGCATCCGCGCCTGGGCGGCAGAGCCCGGCGAGTACCACCACCAGCTGGATGGTGCGCTTGGCGGACTCTGGCGCCGCAACCGCCGCCCGCCCCAGGCGCTCGCGGGCGTCGGCTTCAGTGCTCAGGGATTGTTCGAGGGCACCTTCTATCACCGCCTGCCAGCCAGTCATGACCCCGCCCATGCCTGGATGTTCGAGGACGTGCCGGAGATCTTCGGTGATCATGGCCTCTCGGGCGGCGGCGCGGCAGGCTTCGAGCTGGACAGAGCAGATGAGCGTCTCGGCACCCCGCCGGGTACGGTTATCCTGGCGCGTTCGGGACCACCGCCCAACTCTTTCGTGACGGTGCCGGAGGAGCTGCTCTCGCACATCGCGACGGTAACGGGCGAGAGCCCGGAGGCTCTGAAGCGGGCGGAGATCGTCTATTTCGATGTGCCCGGCGGCGGCGCCGTCTTCGCAGTCGGCTCCATCACCTTTCTCGGCAGCCTCTGGAAGGACGGAGTGTTCGGCGGACCGATCTCGCGGTTGCTCGAGAACGTTGTGCGGCGCTTCTCAGGCACCACTCGTTCCTGAGCTGATCTAAGCTGGGTTCGTATGAGGCGGGATCGACAGGCGGCTCTGTCATCGCAGGCATCGTTTGTGCGGGGGTAAGCCGGGCAGCGGCAGTGAGGGGCTCCCCGTGTCCACTCGTATCTGGACCCAGAGAGCCATTGCCCTGCATGCAGGAAACCATAGGCGCTTTACCGTGCAACTGGCGATGCGTTGTGCGTGCGCGCACGCAGGCAGGCAGGCAGGCAGGCAGGCAGGCAGGCAGCAGAAGACATTGCCACGGATGCACACTCGGTATTAGGGGCGGCGAGAGCTAATCGCAGATGCGGCAAGCGGCGCGCCTATTTCGGCGTCAAACTCCGGGCCAAAGGAGTCTTCGCGCCGAATGCGCAGTGGGAACTGTCCGCCTCCGAACGGTAACCCTGGATGGTTCTGTGCGTTGTCCGCCTAAAACCCCGGCAGTGACGGAGCCTATGTTAGCGCCGGATGCGTCGTCATCGAAGATAGTCTCGCGGGCCTCAGGGTGTAAGCCGATATTTGAGTATCGGCTTCTCGGGTGGGCGGTACTGCCCTCCCGGTCACGGGACCAAGTTGACGGAAGCCGGGGTAGATGCCGTGTTCGCGCAGATGAGCGAGTTGCGGAGCATGCAGTCGGCGGATTCGACCCATTTGCGGAGGCTTCATGAGCCGCTCTCTCGTCATCGCTCGGGTTGGCCGGAAATCGCTTCACCGGTGTTGGATCGATGCGGGCAAGCCGCGAGATTGGGACCTCTATCTCTGTCCCTACGAGGAGATCGGGCCACAGGAGGACCTGGATTGCCAGATCGGCGACGTTATCCCGGGTCCGAAATGGACCGGCCTGACCAGGCTGCTGAACGCATGGCCCGGCTGGCGTGACTACGACCAGATCTGGCTTCCCGACGACGACATCCTCGCCAGACAGGATGCTATCACGAGCATGTTCGAGGTTGGGCGCGCGCTCGACTTCCATCTCTTCGCGCCGGCCCTCCACGAGACCTCGCATTATGCCCACTTCATCGCGATGCGAAACGCGAGCTTCTTCGCAAGGCGGGTCGGCTTCGTAGAGATCATGATTCCCTGCTTCCGCCGAGCGACTCTCGAGGAGCTTCTTCCCACGTTCGCGCTCTCGACCACGGGATGGGGCTTCGGCCTCGATTCCGCTTGGCCGAAGATCCTCGGCTACGAGCGCGTCGGCATCATCGACGGAGTGTCGGCGGTGCACACGCGCCCCGTTGGGGGGTTCAGGGACGCGGATCTGACCCGCCGCGTGATGCAGGAGTCGGACGACATCCTCACCAAGTTTGAGTGCGGCCAGCGCATGGTGACATTTGCGGGGATAGGGCCCGACCTCAGGGAAGCCTCGCTCACCCCGGAGGAGCTACTCGTAGAGCTCGTGCGCGGATGGCAATACCTCTTCGACAGATGCCCCAACGCTCTGCGCTGGCTGTTCGATCAGCAGCAATGCCTGTTCGCGGCTTCGCCCTACCCGGTTTCCGGGTTGCCGACGAGCCCCGGATCTCGGGCGAAGAGCGGCTCATGAGCGGGCGGCAGGAGCGGCGGTCGGTCCCGCCCGGCGGGTGTCTCGGAACGCGGCCGCGAGCGCCATAGTGCTTTCGTGATGGGCCAATCCCGTCAAGTCCCTTCGAGGGATTGCCACGTCGCCGGTGTCATGCCTCCGTCCGTGGTCGGCACGTCGGCCGCCACATCATGCCGTCAGATCAGAGCCAGCAGGCCAATCTAGGGCGCGCGGTTCACCGAAGCTTCCACAGCACTACTCCAGGCCTTGCCCAGTTCTCATCCCGGCGACGGGTCCTCGGAGAAGGCGGCGCTGCACTTGGAATGCCTAACACAACTGGCTGCTGAGCGTTCCTGGGGTCTGGCGAAGCCCCTGTTCCGAACGACCTTTGGGCGGCGATTGAGCCGCTGCTACCGCCCAAGCGGCCCAAGCCGAAGGGCGGTCGCCTGCGGCTAGCTGACTTGGCAGCGCTGACGGGTCCGCACCGGCCATCGCGGCCGACCTCGGCACAGGCCCGACAAGCTCCACGCCGATAAGGCCTACGACCACCGCCGCGACCGCCAGGACTGCCGCGCTCGTGGCATTGTCCCGCGCTTCGCGCGCCACGGGGTCGAGAACAGCACCCACCTCGGTCGCCGCCACTGGGTTGTGGAACGGACCATCGCCTGGCTGGCCCGATACCGCCGCCTGACCATCCGATACGAGCGACGCTCGGATATCCACCTCGCCTTCACGACACTCGCCTGCGCCCCCGTCTGCCTCGGCCAGGTCAGACGGTTCCGTCGGCTGTTCCAAGTAGAGCTCAGCCGCAGATCTTAAGTGCTCATATCCTCAGATAGGCTCCTGCCAGCCGCCCGATCAGCCCTGGGAATCGCAACCGTCCGCGCGTCGCGATCAGGCAGACACAGTCACTTCGCCCCTCTGCCACCGGCCGGTGTCTGACATCCTCCTCCGCCTCCGCCATGTCCCCGGCGCCGTATTGCCCAGTCTCGTCTGCGAAGGCTCCCTCCAGCACGCAGGTAAGCTCGCTGCCCTCGTGGCCGTGGCCGGGCAGCGCAACACCCGGCGCGACGCGCAGAAGGAGCAGCGTCTCACAGTCGTTGCTTCCCCAACGTTCCTGCAGCAGCCGGGCAATACGAACGCCTGGAGCAGCCCAGCGAAGCCGGGGAGGAGGCAAGCCGAGACGGTCAAGCGTGATTGCCGCCCCTTGGGTGGGAACCGGCAGTCCCCCGGTAGACAGCACATCGGGCGGGGCCGTGTAGTCAGCGTGGATCCGGTCCATGGTTCGCTGCAGAGCGTCAGGGGCAAGCGGTGATAGCGGCAGGTCCGGTATCGTCGGCCCAACAACCTCCTCCGCCATGCTGACTGCGGTAAGACAGTGCTCGCAGTGGAGAAGATGAGCCGCGACAGCAATGCCGGCAGCCTGTCCGAGGTGGCCTGCGCCATAAAAGGCCAACGTCGCCGCACTAGGATGACGGCGGGCCGTACGATATCCTTCTCCGGTCATCTTCCCTCATCTCCCAACGCCCGGCGCAGTCGCCTCAGGACGAGCCTCAGGCGACCCTTAACAGTACCAAGAGGGATGCCCAACTCAGAGGCGGCCTCGACATGTGACTTGTCGTCAAAGTAGCAGAGTTGAACGACCTGTGCCTGCTCGTGAGGCAGGCGGTGCATCGCCGTCTTCAGTCGTGCCTGCTGTGCTGAGGAGGCGAACTGCTCCTCCGCATCCGGGGCGGTATCGGGAACCGCGTCCTGCTCCGCCGCCGTGATCTCATGCCCGGCGAAGCCTTTGCGGCGAAGCGCATCAAGGCGAAGGTTCCGGGCAATCGCATAGATCCAGGTGGAGAACTCAGCCCTTTCGGGGTCGAACAGCGCTGCCTTTCTCCAGACAAGCATCATTACTTCCTGTGCCAGTTCCTCCGCCTCCCCATCGACCATGCCTAGTCTGCGCAGGTATGTCTTCAGCCGCGGCGCAAAGTGAGAGAACAGAGCTGCGAAGGCGGCCTGGTCCTGCGACCGCGCCAGTTCGGCGGCGTAGCGTTCGAGCGCCGCCTCGGTGCTGGTTTGGGGCGAACGGTGCGACTGCAATGACGACGCTCCAGCCCAATACGTGACGAGCGCTCGGCTAGATCACTTTGGTGACCTGCTCAGGCTCACAGGTCACATTCATAACAGACATACATGGCGGGCACCGCATCGAGCCCAGACGGTCACGTGAGCGTTACCCTGTGATCCAGCGCACCTCTCCCTCCGTATCACCTGGCGCCAACGAACGGAGACAGGGAGATGTCACGCGATGAGTAGCGATCGTCACAGCAGCAGCCAGACCGGATCGGCGACTGGTGGTCTGCAGATATTTGCGACCGAGTTCACTGCGCTCAACAACTCCGGCGTCGATGGACAGGCGCTTCTGTTCCTCGACGCGCGCAGCCAGACGCTTACCGTGCATATCAAGGCTGAGGGGCTTGAGCCGAACCAAGTGCACCCGCAGCACATCCATGGCTTCGGCAACGACTTCGAAGCGAGGACCCCGACACTTGCACAGGATGACGACCGCGACGGCTTTGTCGAGCTTCTGGAAGGGCTCGATACCTATGGACCGGTTCAACTCAATCTGACCCTTAACCCTGACAACTCGGTGCATGACCATGGCACGGACGGCCATGACCACACCGCGGCAGCAGTGTTTCCGACCGCGGACGAGAAAGGTTTTCTGCGCTACACTGAAACCTTCCACTTCGATGCCTCGGACCAGAACGCCCAGGCAATCTTCGGCGGCATCACGCCCCTCCAGGCCAAGGAAATTGTGCTGCATGGACTGACCCTGCAGGAAGGCCAGGGTACAGGCAGCGGTGAGGCCGACGGGGTCCAAGGCTACAAGGCTGTCCTGCCCATCGCGTCAGGCGAGCTGCAACAGGTCGGTGCCCATTTCTTCGCACCGCAGTTCTTGGATTTCCTGCATGACGACGCAGCAGATGACGCCGACCTCACCCCCACCCTCGCGGGCACCGGCTTTGTCGACCGCCTGACTGGCACCGATGGCAGCGACATGATCGACGCTGAAGGCGGCGCCGACATCGTCGAAGCGGGCGGCGGCAATGATCGCGTGATCGGTGGCACCGGCGACGATCGGATCGACGGTGGCCTTGGTGACGACCGCGCTGCGGGCGGCAATGGAAGGGACACGTTGCTCGGCGGCGCGGGCGATGACACGTTGCTCGGAGATGCTGGCAAGGACACACTCGACGGCGGCAATGGCGGCGACATCCTGATCGGCGGCGCGGCCAGGGACATCCTTACCGGCGGGGCGGGGGGGGACCGCTTCACCCTCACCACGCTGGAGGACTCCAAGAGGGGCAGCGGCCACGATGTCATTACCGATTTCGGCGATGGTGACGTGATCGATCTCGCCGCACTCGGCGCGATGCTGAATCTGAATGGCGGGCAGGCCTTTGCATTCCTGGGTGCCGTGGAGTTCACTGGCGCAGCCGGCGAACTGCACGCCATTCAGTCCGGCGGCAATACGCTTGTCGAGGGCGATCTGAATGGCGATGGCGATGCCGATTTCCAGATCGAACTGACGGGCGAGCACAACCTCTCCGCCAGTGATTTCATCCTCTGACTTCCGGAGGATGAGTGCCGGCCCGGATCACCCTCGGGATCCGGGCCGTGCGGGTGCCTGGCCCCAAGAATCCGAGCAGGATAGCAAGCCATGCGATACTCGACGAGGTGAGATGCGGGCTCCGCACCGGCATAAGTATCGATGGCCGAACGCGACAATAAGCTGTTTGCTCGCGGAGCATCGTTGGTATTTCGTTAGCCTGGATAGGAGGCATGTCCGTCCGTGGTGTCGCGATCGGGGGTCATACCGGTGACCGACTTGGCCGAGCGGAAGAAAGCTTGGGCGGAGGCCATGTTGCGGTGATCGCTCAGCAGAGCGTCGACCAGATCACCGTTGCGATCGGTGGCCTGGCAGAGGAAGCACCAGCGACCGCGAACCTTCGAACAGGTCTCGCCAACAGGCCAGGACCGGCGACCGGCTCCGTGTTTGCTACGACGTCCCTGCCAGAGCTCGGCGGTCAGAATGGGTGTGAACTTCGCCTCCTACTCCCGGGCCGCCTTATGGCTGAAGACAATGCCGCGCTCCAGAAACATCGCGCTGAGGTCCTGCAGTGTGAGGCGGCGGCGTAAGCGCCAGAACACGACCAAGGCAATAAACGTCGCTCGGATACTGAGTCAGTTTCAGCACGCCGCCGCTGCGCTCATTGGACTGTCGGCCAAAACCGCGGCAGCTGAAGCGCCGGGTGCGGTCCCGGCGCTCTTAGGCAGCCTGGGACCCGCAGCCGACGCATTCCATCCCGGGCTCCTGAGCCGCCTTGATCCAGTCCGGAGCCTACCCACCAGACATCCTCGCCCGCTACCCGGCCCCTTCTGGCGCGAAAGCTGGCAGAAGCGAATTATCAACCACGGACTGCATTGACCGGTCCAAGCTCGCGCAAGCGAAGATCGACATCGATCACACTTGGTTGTTTCTAGCATTAACCCGGTTCGTTCAGTGCGTCAGCTGCTTCGCAATCGGCGTCACACGAGTACGATCCGATTCATAGAAGCCCCCGTCAGCAACATCTTTCTCCTGGCCTTCCCTATCGCTCCCGTCCGTTCCGTAAGCGCAGCATGTTGCAGCTGCTGAAGGCAAGTATAGCGTCAAACCGCCCGGTGGAGCCAAACGCCATGGTCAACTTCGAGCAGTTCCAGCTGAACGCAAGCATCGTGAATCCGACGTCGTTGCAGTTCGGGCCTGATGGCCGCTTGTACGCCTCGCAGGTCAATGGAACGCTAAAGGCATTCTCCATCGCAGAGACGTCGACGGGCGGGTACACGGTTACCGCGACCGAGACGATCAGTCTTGTCGCGCAGATGCCGAACCATAATGATAACGGCGCGTTCAATTCCAGCATCACCGGGCGCCAGGTGACGGGCATCCTGGTCACCGGCACCGCGACCAACCCCGTCCTCTATGTCAGCTCCAGCGACCCCCGGATCGGGGCGGGCACTTCGCAGAACGATACCGGGCTAGATACGAATTCCGGCATTCTGTCCCGTCTGACCAAGGCTGGTTCGACATGGGTCAAGGAAGACCTCGTCGTCGGTCTCCCGCGCAGCGAAGAGAACCACGCCGTCAATGGAATGCAGATCGACCCGGCGACGGGTCATCTCCTGCTGACGGTCGGCGGAAACACGAATGTCGGAGCGCCCTCCGCGAATTTCGCTTACCTTTCGGAGTATGCCTATTCAAGCTCAATCGTAAGCATCGACCTGCAAGCCATCAATGCGATGCCCGACATCACCTATCGCGGCCAAACCTACAAATACATGCTGCCGACCGTGAACGATCCCACTCGCGCGGATGGATCGAACGGCGCCGATGTCATCGCCACCGGGCAGCCGGAGATATTTGGAGGAAATGACGGCCTGAATCAGGCGCGCCTGACTGCGGAAAGCCCTGTCCAGATTTACGCCGGAGGCTTCCGAAACATCTACGACATCACCTTCTCTGCATCCGGCAAGATGTACGGAATCGACAATTCGGGCAACCCGACCTGGGGCGGTCCGCCCATCTATCGTCAGGCGGACGGAAGCTTTTCGACCACGCCCACCGACGACGTCACGAATCGCATCAACAACGGCTCCGGCTCGGTCAACAAGGCGCCGCTGCATTGGATTGAGGAAGGCTATTATGGCGGGCACCCAACCCCAATCAGGGGTAATCCGGACGGCGCGGGACTGTACGATGCCAACAACAACCTCGTGCCGCTGCCTGCGGACTGGCCGCCGGTCCCGCTTGGGATGGAGAACCCGGTCGAAGGCTATTACCTGCCGCCCGGGCAAGATCGTGCCGCTCGGCTCCCGTCGAACCTTGAAACCCCGATCAATCTCAGGGACGAGTTAACTACATTCCTCGGTTCGGTGAACGGCATCGATGACTATCGCGCAGTGAATTTCGACGGTGAGATGACCGGAGATCTCGTTCTTGCTTCTCTCAACGAGGACTTCATCTACCGGGTGAATCTTGCGTCAGACGGACAATCTGTCCTGGATGTCACCAATCTCACGCCGAATGGGGTGCTTGGCGGCGGAAATGCTCTGGATGTTCACGCCGCGCCCGACTCAGGCCCGTTTGTCGGTACCCTGTGGGTGGCGAGCTATGGCGGCGGCATCACGGTTCTGAAGCCGAGCGACACCGTTTCACCGCCCCCTACCGACGACACCGATGGGGACGGCCTGACCGACACCATTGACCGCTTTGCTGTCGACCCGGACAACGGCATGACGACGCTGTTGCAGGGCGGGGGGACGTTGACCTGGGGCTTTAGCCAGAACCAGGATCACCCCGGCCCGGAGGAGACGATCCACAATATCGGCTTTACCGGCGTGATGACGAACACGACCGCATCCTACAAGCAGCAATATGATCCGACCCGGGTTGTAGCCGGCGGCGCGGCATCGGGCGTCCTGCTGCAGGACATCACGGAAGGAAGCGCCAACGGGACCAAGAACAGTCAGCTCGATGGCTACCAGTTCGGCGTCAAAGTCGCGCCCGATGTCGACAGCTTTGTCGTCACGACCAAGCTGGACAACCCCTTCGAGACAACCACGCCCGCCAATTATCAGAATATCGGCTTCTTCATTGGAACAGGCGATCAAGCCAGCTACCTCAAGATCGTAGCAGGAGCGGGCGACCTCATCGGCTCGGCCAACACGGCGATGATCGAGACAACCTTCGAAAGCAACAATCAGGCTGTCGCGCAGCAGAAAATCGCTGTCCCGGTATTCGGCGGAAGCCTGCCTCTTACGTCGCTCGACGATATAACGCTGACCTTGACCGTGGATCCGGATGTCGGTTCCGTGACGCCCGGCTGGACAGTCACCCGCGGCGCGACCTCCGGAAGCAGCGGCACGGTGATCACGGGGTCGGGCAACCCCGTCCAGGTCACCGGTGCGCTGCTCCAGGCGCTCCAGGGCACGTACACGGTGCCCACTGGAGACGGCACCGATGTTCCAAGCGCCTTGGCGGTGGGCCTTATCTCCACCTCCACAGGGCCTGGTGCGCCATTCGACGCCACGTGGAACTCTGTTAGCATAACCTCGACCGCCGAGCCTCCTCCCGGGGAGGCCGGTGCAGCCCGGCTGACGGTGACGCCGAACGGCACGCTCAATGTCAGCACGTTTAACCCGAACACCCTCCGTCTCGAGAACCTATCGAGCAGCGGCAGCAATCTGACGCAGATCCGCATCGATCTGAGCAGCGCCATTCTTCCTGATGGGATATTCTTCGATCCTGCGAATGCGGGCGGCTCGGACGGCAAGCCATTCACGATCGACAGCAAGATCGGGGCATTCAACGCGGTCGCGAGCTATGGCAACGGCAGCAACCAACTTGGCTACCGGGAACTGACCCTCAACCTCACCGATTTCAACCCTGGCGAGACGCTCGGATTCTCGATCGACATCGATCCGGATTCGATGCGGGGATATCCACAGTCCGTCAATCCTGGCGCCGTTTCCGGCGCCGAAGCGGCGGGAGCGCGCGTCACTTATGTTTTTGCCGATGGCACTGAGCAGGTCGCTGATTTGTTCGGCTCGGGCGTTGCCCAGGCTGAGGCGACCAGCAGGCCATCGCAGGCCGCCGCGCCGACGGTAACGGCTGGCGGCGTCAGCAGCGGCAATGTCTCGGTGCCCTTCTCGGACGCGAGTGTTATCGTCTCCGGCACGCCCGGCAGCAGGGTTCGCGTGGAAGTCCTGGCGGTCGAGCAGCAGGTCGTATCCTCCTCTGACCCGTATCAGGGAAACAGCGCCACCCAGGTCACCTACCAGACGCTCACGCTCGATGCCGATGGAAGGGCGGCGGCTGCGGTGGATATGCTTCCCGATCGGGTCATGGTCGTGGCTGCCGCGGAGGTGAATGCACAGGGCATCGTCATAAGCGCCGTAAGTCCGGAGCTTCGTCTGATTCAGGATCAAGGCGCTGACACAGTCCCGCCGAGCGCATCGGGCTCTGCCGCTGATCTGATTGCGGCGAACCAGACGCATACGGTGGCGGTCACCTATAGCGATCCTTCCGGGATTGCGCTCGCCAGCATCGGCACCAGCGACATCACGGTCACGGGCGGCCCGAACCCGGTGACGGTGACCGGCGTGACCACCCAGGGGAGTGGCAACCAGGTGGTGGCGACCTATACGCTGTCCTCCGGTGCGGACGGGTTCACGACCGCCGACAACGGCACCTACACCGTGGCGCTCGCCAGCGGCGCGGTGACCGACACCCGGGGCAACGCCACGGCCTCCGCGACGCTCGACACCTTCACCGTCGACATCGGGGAGGCGCCCTCCTCGGCGGCGGTCAACACCGCTGGTGCAGTCTACACCGACACCGACACCGGCATCCAATATGCCGCCGACACGGCCACCTCGCCGCATCCCACCCTGACCGGCACCAGCACGGCGAAGTCGGTCAGCGCGGCCATCGCCAACACGAACGACGATACGCTCTTCCAGTCCTACCGGACGGGCAAGGACTTCGGCTACAACGTCAATCTTGCCAGCGGCGACTACACCATCGAGCTTCAGTTCGTCGAAACCTACTGGACCAGCGCGGGCAAGCGGAAGTTCGACGTGCACCTGGAAGGGCAGCAGGTCATTGCCGACCTCGACCTGTTCACAGCGGCCGGCGGCACCAACAACGCCTACATCGTCACCCGTGACGTGACCGTCGCCGATGGCCAGCTCAACCTCCGCCTCGAAAGCAGCGGCGCCGACGACCTCGACAACGCCACCCTCAGCGGCTTCGTGGTGCAGACGCAGTCAGGCCAGACCGACACGGTCCCGCCGAGCGCATCGGGCTCTGCCGCTGATCTGATTGCGGCGAACCAGACGCATACGGTGGCGGTCACCTATAGCGATCCTTCCGGGATTGCGCTCGCCAGCATCGGCACCAGCGACATCACGGTCACGGGCGGC
>NZ_WWDL01000032.1:0-6121 GCF_009848505.1 Muricoccus harenae | reverse complement strand
GGCGGCACCAACAACGCCTACATCGTCACCCGTGACGTGACCGTCGCCGATGGCCAGCTCAACCTCCGCCTCGAAAGCAGCGGCGCCGACGACCTCGACAACGCCACCCTCAGCGGCTTCGTGGTGCGGGCGCCTGAGACATCGGCATCTGCCGACATCTGGGCATGATTCTCGCTGAGGTGTCTGTGAACAGGCATGGTCTACAGGCACTTCCGCCCACACCGGTACCTGATGCCGCCCGGCGAGTACCGGCGCCTTCGGGCGAACGCTTTTCGGGCATGGCAACAGGAAACTGGCGCCCAGGGAGCGGCCTAACCCTGGAGCGCCCCATCGTCATCCGGCAGATCAAGTGCCCAGGTACCCGCATCAACCCGGAAGCCGCCGCGCTTCCGTGTTGCCCTGAGAGATGCTGCATGCCGAAAAGGTCCGCCACATCGTGCCCTATGGCGGGCTGAAATGTGTAATCAACATGCACCAGGATGGGCTTACGGGGATCGAGCGCAGCGCGGCCGTAAGACGTCCGGAAGTCGGCCATTCTGAAGGGCATCACCAAGGTATCGCTGTCCAGGCTTGCCCTTGAAGGCTCAGCCAGGACCGGAAGCATCGTACCCGGGATGCTTCCAGTTGGTTGGGACGGCATGGCCTGGCCGGAACCACATTGCCAGGGCGCGTTACGGTTGGGGATCACGGGATGGGTAGATACGCCCGACGCCGGTGCGGCAGCATGGTAACCTGCAGGGGCCTCCGCTCTCCATAGGTGACTTTCACCGGGGATCATTCCCTCGGATCAGCTCCCAATCGTCCCTCCGTCCTTCTTCACGATGGCAATCACCGAAGGCCGCGGCGGCATGCCCTCCTCGAAGTCGGGCCAGCGGGTCGAGGGCTTGTCATAGCTGCTTCCTTGCCCCTCTCCCGGATGCTGGATAGCCAGGAACACGGTGCGCTCCCCCGGCCCAATCAACGGCCCGCACACCTCAGCTCCTTCGGGTGCGGAGTAGAAGCGGCGTGTGAGCGCGCGCCCCTCACCCTGCGTGTCGGCGGCGTAGAGACCGTCCGCCACCTTTGCTGCCTCAGGCGCTCCATCGGTCGAAATCCAGATGCGTCCCTTGCTGTCGAATGCACAATTGTCGGGACAGGACAGCCAACCCGAATCCCCGCCAACGCCGCGGTGGTAGGTCGCGCCCGAATGGATACCCGGCTGACCGGCCATCAGGAACAGTTCCCAGCGCGCCGTGGTTGCCGCGTGATCGACGAGGCTGCGCCCCAGCCGGCCGGGAGCGGTGGGCGGGATGATCTCGATGACATGCCCGTGTGCGTTGGCCACACGCGGATTGGCGGCATCCACCTGCTCCGCGCGCCGGCGCGAGTTGTTGGTCAGCATCATGTAGACTCGGCCGTTGACGTTATTGGTCTCCACATCCTCCGGCCGATCCATCGGTGTCGCGCCCAGGAGGTCGGCAGCACGGCGCGCCTCGATTACTACGTCGCCCTGCGAATGGAACCCGTTCTCTGGGGTGAGAGGCCCCTCCCCCTGAACCAGCGCCAACCACAGGACGCTGCCGTCGTCGTGGAAGCGGGCGGCGTACAGCGTGCCCTCATCCAGCAGATTCCGATTCTCGGCCGGATCGCTGAGGCTCCAAGCGCGGGCTGTAACGAACTTGTAGATGTAGTCGAAGCGCTCGTCGTCGCCCATGTAGATCACCACCCGCCCATCGGCAGCAATGGCGTGGGTGCAACCCTCATGCTTGAAGCGACCGAGTGCCGTGCGCTTCACCGGCACGCTTTGTGGATCATAGGGGTCGAACTCCACCACCCATCCGAAGCGGTTCGGCTCGTTGGGCTCCTTCGCTACGTCGAAGCGCGGTATATGGCGGCCCCAAGGGAACATAGCGTCAGGCACCAGGCCGTAGCGCTTGTAGGCAGCGGCCTGGACGCCTGCCTCTACGCCCCGCCCGCCGAAGTAGTAGTTGAAGTTCTCCTCGGCGATCAGAACCGTGCCCCACGGAGTGTTGCCGCCCGCACAATTGTTCAGCGTACCCAGCACGCAGGTGCCAGTAGGATCCTCGGAGGTTATCAGCCGCTTATGCCCAGCCGCCGGACCGCTCACCCGCATTGGCGTCTCCGCGGTGATGCGACGGTTCATTGCAGCGCCTGGAACCGGTGCCCAGCGTCCATCCTGACGGCGGATCTCCACGACACTCACGCCATGTGCCATCATTTCGGTGCGCACTTGCGCCGCGGTGCCGTTCCGCCGCGCCGCGCGAGCATCGCCGAGTCCCGGGAACATCAGTTCTGGGCAAGTGTACTCGTGATTAACCACGAGCAACCCGTGTTCGCTTCCGGGCGCGCCCTTTGGCAGCGGAAAGTAGTCTAAGTAATCGTTGTTGTAGCCGAACTGCAGCGCCTGTGCTTCGGCGGTCAGCCTGCTAGGATCGAAGGCTGGTGCGCCAGGCAGCACGGCATCGCCCCAGCGGATCACCGTCTGGATTTCGTATCCCTCGGCCACCGCCTCGGTGGAGACATCCCCATGCGGTAGTCCACTGAAACCGAGCGTGGATTGCGAGGGCTGGGCAAGTGCCTGCCCCACCAGCCGCTCCGACGATGCGCCCGCGGCCACCGCCCCGAACAATCCCCGCAACGCGGCGCGCCGGGCTAGGCGCCGCCCGATGACCGCCGCAATTGGGTCGGCGGGCGCTGGATTGCTGCCGATATCCTCGAGTTCAGACTGCCCAAGACTGTCACCGGCAGAATCAATTGATGTGTCTGACATGTCCTACCTCAGCATCGACCTACCGACCCGGTCGGAGCGCTGCTAAGCGGCAGGCGCGAAGCTGTGATGAACGGTTCATGATACTCGCAAGACAGTTCCACGAACGGGCGGAACGCTCCTGGTAGCCTCAAGCAGGCAGTTGAACCGCGTCCATCACGTGCTCTACCAGCAGTGCCGCGCCCAGGCCGACCGCGCGGTCAGTCCCACCGCCGCGATCATCGGCAGCCAGAGCGTAACGAGCGCCTAGAAAGGGGCGCCTCGATCTATCCACCTGGCTATGAGGGTGGCAAGAAAGATCAAAGGAAAGAAGCGCCACGTCCTCGTAGACATCTTGGGCCTGATGCTGCACGCCGTGGTCCACAGGCTTCGGATACCAGCTGACCTACGCAGTTGAGCGTCTCCTATCGCCAGAGGACGGGACAGCCCTTGGCCTCACGCAGCGCCCGAGCGAAGCCGTGATCACAGGAGGCGACTGGCTCGTCCTGAGCCCTGCTCCTCACGCCCGCCAGCCACCACCTCATCGGCGCCGCAGCACCGGCCCGGATGCGATCGGTGCCATGCTGGTCAACCCGGCAAGAGGCTCCATCGTGGACAAGGCCGCGTTCGCCACAGCGCTCGAGGAGTGCGCCCTCGGCGGCGACGCCGCCGATGCCTTTGAGGTAAAGGACTACGCGGACAATGACCGACCCCGCTCCATCAACCAGCGACTCCCGCGGCATCCCCGTACTGTCTTGGCGCCGCCTCTTGGTTCGGCCGTCAGCCACATGCGGCAGGCAATCCATGGCGCGCTCGGCCCGCCGCCGATTCCGCACTCTGGAGCGACCAGCTCGCACAGCCCGGTCAATTCTGTTGAAAACTCGTCTATTGGCGGAGGGCACCCTGTTTCCAGCGAGCGGGGCCCAGGCCTTCAGGCGGTGGTGCGTCCTGGCAGCGGGAGAGCTTGTCGAGCCTGCGGAGGTTCTGGGCGGCAGCGGCAAGGTGGAACTCGTCGCGGGCACCGTTCGGACCACGTGTCCACCATGGGCCGAGGTGGAGCGCGCCGCCGGTCCGGCCGTGGAGATCCGGGACGACCCACTGCCGTGGCAGCGCCGAATGGTGAACTCCGCAACCGAGGGTTGGTGTTTCACTGCCCGAGGCCGGATCAATCGGTGGATTCTTGTACGGTGCACCACTTGCGCTCCGGCGCGCGAATTGAGATGCCTCAGACCCATCATCAACTCGCTGTAACCGGAGAGAACGGCATTGCAGGAAGCGCTTTTGGCGCAGGATTTCGCGCCAACTCTGCGCGCGCGTGTTGCCCGGCTGGTGGCGTCGGCCAGATTTCAGCAGGCTGTTACGGCTCTTATCCTTCTCAACGCTGTCACCCTGGGCTTAGAAACCTCGGCCACGGTCATGGCAGCCTACGGGCCGGTCCTGGAGGCGACGGACAGTGCTCTGTTGTGGCTGTTCACGGCCGAGTTAGCCCTGCGCATCTTCGCCTTCCGCGGCCGCTTCTTGCGGGATCCCTGGGGCATCTTCGACCTGGTTGTGATCGGCATCGCCTGGGCGCCCGCGAGTGGGGATCTGGCCGTCCTACGGTCGCTGCGTGTGCTGCGGGTACTCCGCCTGCTCTCAGTCGTCCCGTCTCTGCGCAACGTGGTGGAAGCCATGCTGGCTGCCCTCCCCGGCATGGGCAGCATCGTCCTCCTTATGGGATTGATGTTCTACGTCTCGGGTGTGATGGCGGCCAAGCTGTTCGGTGAGAGCATGCCGGAGAAGTTCGGAACCCTCGGTGACTCCGTCTTCACCCTCTTCCAGCTGATGACCCTGGAAGGCTGGGTCGAAGACATCGTGAAACCCGCCATGGAGAACCACCCCGGAGCGCTGCTGTTCTTCATTCCTTTTATCGTCATCTCCACCTTTGTCGTGCTGAACCTCTTCCTCGGTGTGATCGTCGAGAGCATCCAGACGCTCCGGGAAGCGCGTGAGAGCGCTGACGCCAAGGCAGCCCAGGCCGCCACGGATGCCGCGGCATCCGCCGCCCACGCCGACAGCCAGATGCTAATGTCGGAGGTGCGCGCCCTTCGGTCCGAAATCGCCGCGTTGCGGGCTGGAGGAGGCTAGGACATGGGTGGGCACGGGTGCTGCCCGCACCGACGCGGTTCAATACCATTCGGTCCGGAAACGCCGTGAGGCCGGCTGGGTCGTGCTACAGGGGCGGCTCAGTCCGGAACAAACGCGCTTCCTCAAGAAGGGTTAACACAGGGCGGCAGTGCCTTGTCTGCAAGACGGCTCGCGTGCTGCCGATCGGCATGCCCGATGATCCCGAGCAGTCTATTTTCGGCTTCAGTACGGCGCTGGCAGGCTAGGTTTTGTGGACTCTTGGGATTCCCTGATGGTTTGACACGTGATTCAAGGCTGCCTTTGGTGATGGGGGGCGGCCTTGGGTGTGTTGGACCGGCTGGTGCTGAGCGACGCGGCGTGGGAGCGGATGGCGCCGTTGGTCATTGGGCGACCGGATCAGCAAGGGTCTACCGGCCGAGACAACCGCCTGTTTGTCGAGGGCGTGTTGTGGATCGTGCGCACTGGCGCGCCCTGGCGCGATCTTCCCGAGGTCTTTGGCGATTGGAACAGTACCTTCCGCCGCTTCAGCCGCTGGAGCGAGAAGGGCGTCTGGCGGCGCATCTTCGAGGCCATGTCCGACGATGCCGACTTTGAGTACCTGATCGTCGACAGCACCATCATTCGCGCCCATCAGCACGCCGCTGGCGCCAAAAAGGGGGGCCTGAAGATCAGGCCCTGGGACGCTCCCGCGGGGGCCTGAGCACCAAGATCCACCTCGCGGTGCGCGGCCTCGGCGCACCGGTGCGCTTCCTCCTGACGGGCGGGCAGCGAGGCGACTGCCCGCAGGCCTACACACTGATCGACGGCCTGCCCGCCGAGGCCGTCATGGCCGATGCCGCTTACGACGCCGATCCCCTACGAAACGCGATCGCTGCCAAAGGGGCCGTGGCCGTCATCCCCAACAACCCGTCCCGCGCCCGCAAGTACCCGCTTGATCGACACCTCTACGCCCAGCGCCACCTGATCGAGTGCTTCGCCAAGCTCAAGCAGTTCCGCCGCGTCGCCACGCGATACGAAAAGACCGCAAGAAACTACCTCGCCGTCGTGACCCTCGCAGCCATCGTCCTCTGGGTGAGGTAAGTGTCCACAAAACCTAGACCAGATGTCCGTCCGAGGCGGGGGTGGCCCGCCTCGAACTGTGCAGGAATGACGAGGGTTGCGCTGGGTGTGTCGGCGCCTTGCCTCAGCACAGGAGACGGGCCGTGGGAGAGACTATCACTTTTGTCGGGCTGGACGTGCACAAGGCGA
>NZ_WWDL01000031.1:73963-75103 GCF_009848505.1 Muricoccus harenae | reverse complement strand
CGACGCGCTCCCCGGAATCGATCCGGAAGTCCAGGTCGCGCAGCGCGCTGACCACGACGCGATTCGACTCATCCGTCCGCACCCGCACGGCGGCGCGGGCCAGCAGCTGCTTCTTCAGGCTGCGCGCGGCCAGGTGATAGAGCGGAAAATCGACCCGCAATCCGGCTGCTTCGATATGCACCATGAGGGTCAGACCCAGAAGGCCAGACGCCCGCGGAAGCGGACGAAGAAGGCGATGGCGATGGTCCCGAAGATCAGGGTGTACAGGATGGCGGCGAGCCAGACGATGGGCGCCCCACCACCTTCCACGAGCGGACCCCGGATGGTTTCCAGCAGCGCGTAGAAGGGGTTCAGCGGCAGCCAGACGGCCGCTTCCTTCAGCAATTCCGGCTTCCAGATGATCGGGGTGAGAAAGAAGGAGAGCTGCATCACATTCGTCACGATCGGCCCGATGTCGCGGAAGCGCGCGCAGAGCATGCCGAGCAGCAGCGAGGCGAAGAAGGCATTGGCCAGGAGCAGGGCAACGCCCGGCAGCGCCAGCAGCGCTTCCGGCCCTGGGATCTTCCAGAAGATCAACAGCACCAGCAAGATCAGGGGCAGGTTGTGCGCCGCAGTAAGGGCGTTGCGGAAGACGGTCCGCAGCGCATGCACGGTGAAGGGAATGCGGAGCTGCCGAATCACGCCCTCGGCGCTTGTCATCGTGGAGCAGGCATCGCCGACCATGGTCGCGATAACATTCCAGATCACGAGGCTGACGGTCAGGTGCGGTAAGTAGTCCGCCAGGCTCAGGCCCAGAAGACGGGCATAGAGCAGGCCCAACCCCACCAGCATCGCCACAGTGGACAGCGTCACCCAGAAGGGGCCGATCACCGAGCCACGGTAACGGTTCCGCAGGTCAAGCCGGGCCAGGGTCCAGGCCAGGCGCCAGGAGGCGAAGCCCTCCCGAAAGTCGGAGCGCGCCAACTCCACCCGACGCGGGGCTGCCGCATCGAAGCTGTAGGTTTCGGTCGTGATGAGAGGGCCTGCAAGCATCGGGCGGGCCTATACACCGGCCGGTGCCCCGGGGGCCAGCGCTCCCCGGGCTTTGCCGGGCCGCGCCTGCGGCCGACACGAGCTTTCCACGCCTGCGGCCGGCGCTAC
>NZ_WWDL01000031.1:0-73872 GCF_009848505.1 Muricoccus harenae | reverse complement strand
CGGCGCTACCTTGCCGCGCCTGCGGCCGGCGCTACCTTGCCGCGCCTGCGGCCGGCGCTACCTTGCCGCGCCTGCGGCCGGCGCTACCTTGCCGCGCCTGCGGCCGGCGCTACCTTGCCGCGCCTGCGGCCGGCGCTACCTTGCCGCGCCTGCGGCCCACACTACCTTGCCGCGCCTGCGGCCCACACTACCTTGCCGCGCCTGCGGCCCACACTACCTTGCCGCGCCTGCGGCCCACACTACCTTGCCGCGCCTGCGGCCCACACTACCTTGCCGCGCCTGCGGCCCACACTACCTTGCCGCGCCTGCGGCGCGAGGCGCCTGGGCCACCGGTGACGATCCCCCGCCCGCACGAACCACCCGCGTCCGGTCGCCACGGGCTATGACGACGCGGTCGCCTGCCTGCAGCCGCTCCTCGTTCGTCTGGGCGATCTGGACATCGGCGCCGTCATCCTCGCGCACCGTGAATTCCACTGCCTGGGCTAGCCCGGGGTCCTGGTGCGACCCGTTTCCCGCTCCCTCGCCACGCACGGCCAGGGGGCGGGTGCCGATGATCGTGCCGTAGGAGGCCCCGGCAATCCGCGTCACGGCGGGTGTGCCGGCAGCCACCGGGGTGCTCTCCGGCGCACAGGCCGCGAGGACGGCCGCCAGGGCGAGGAGCGCCGCACCGCCGGCATAGAGGATCGGGGGGGCGGGCAGACGGGCGGGCATCGGCTTCTCCGGACAGGCGGGTCGTGGGGGCGCAGATTGGGCGTCTTTTCGCCGGCGACCAGCCCTGCTCAACATTCCGCTATCGCGCTGCGGCGCGGCTTCCCTGCGGCGACGCCGCCACACCGCCACAAAGTCTCCTTGCCGAGGCCGCAAGCATCCGTTAGCCCTGGCGGTGCGACAGTTGATCGCAGCCGGCGGAAGTATTCGGCAACGCGTGGGGACGCGTTGCCGGGAATTCCGTGCCGGCCGGGCGACCGGCCGGGCAGAGACAGGGGGTTGAGGGGGATGATCCTGATCGCTCGGGGCGCCAATGCGCCTGGACTGCGACGCGGTGCGCGGGCCTTGGCGGCGATGTCATTGATGGCGGCGCTGGCCGCCTGCGGCAGCCAGCCTGAGACTAGACCGACGACCGGTACGCGCATCTCCTCCTCCAACCGGCCGACGACCTATGATCCGCCCGGCCCCTCCTCCGACCCCTGGGGGCCCTATATCCGCGAGGCCTCGAACCGATTCGACGTGCCGGATCGCTGGATTCGCGAAGTGATGCGCCAGGAGAGCGGCGGGCGCATCGCCGCCACCTCCCGGGTCGGCGCCATGGGCCTGCTGCAGCTGATGCCGGGCACCTATGCCGAGCTGCGCAGCAAGCACGGGCTGGGGGATGACCCCTACCACCCGTGGGACAACATCATGGCCGGCACGGCCTATATCCGCGAGATGTACGACCTCTACGGCTCGCCGGGCTTCCTGGCGGCCTATAACGGCGGTCCGCGCCGGCTGGAGAACTATCTCTGGGCCGGCGGCAGCATGCCGGCGGAGACCCGGAACTACGTCGCCCGTATCGGGCCGCGCATCCAGGGCGCCCATCCGAGCCGCCGCGCGCCGGACGAGGTCTATGCCGCGGCCGATATCGGCCTCAACCCGACGCCCCGTCGCACGGGCGACACCGCCACCATGCTGGCGCTGCGCGAGCAGCGGCGCGCGACCGATCCCGGCATCCAGGTGGCGCGGCTGGCTCCTGGCCCTGTCATCCGCATGGAGCCGATCCCGGATGGCTCTACCTATGCATCGGGCTATTCGTCCAGCCCGTCGCCCGCCGCGGCCCCGGTGCAGACGCAGCTCGCCTCGCTCGGCCCGAACGTGATCCGGATGGAGCCAATTCCGGATGGCTCGACCTATGAGCAGGAGCCCGCTCCGGTGGTGGTGGCGCGGATGGATCCGATCCCCGATCCGCCGGCCGCGCCTGCCCCGGCCTCCGTGCCCTCGCGGTCGATGGCGGTGGCCTCGGCCGAGGCCCGGCCCTCCGCCGTTCCCTTCGAGCGGGCGACTCCGCCCTCCGAGCGGTCGGGCGGGCGTGGCTTCTCCATCCTGTCCTCTGCGCATGCCGGGACCCTGCCCACGCCGATGACGCGGCAGAATGGCCTGCCGCCGGGCGTGTTGCGCGCCGGTGTCTCCTCCGCCCCGGCCGCTTCCGGTGGCTGGGCGATCCAGGTGGGCGCCTTTGCCAGCGAAAATCTGGCGCGCGATGCCGCCGGCCAGGCGCGGAACGGGGCCGGCGGGAATGGCCGGGCCACGGTGATGGCGGTGGCGCAAGGCCGCAGCACGCTTTATCGCGCCCGCGTCACCGGCCTGTCGCGCGAAGGTGCGCAGAATGCCTGCGACCGCCTGCGCGGCCGCAACGCCTGCATGGTGATCTCGCCCGACGCCCAGAGCTGAACGGAAGAAGGCCGGACGCTTCCGCCCGGCCTTCACCCAATCCGAAGAAAAAGATGAGGAGCCGGGAGAATTTCTTCTCCCGGCCTTTTTCTTTTTCAGACGCCGAGGACCACGGCCCCGCCGAATTCGCGCTCCACGAATTCCTTCACCGAAGGATCCGCATAGCCTGAGGCGAGCTTCGCCGCCCATGGCGCATTGGCATCGGCGCGGCGCACCACCACGAGGCAGGTATAGGGGTTCGTCTTCGCCCCTTCGGCCGATTCAGCGAACAGGCTGTCGCGCCCCGGCTGGAGCCCAGCCGGCACCGCGTAATTGCCGGTGATGGCCGCCGCATCCACGTCATCCAGGGCGCGGGAGATGGCTGCGGCCTCCAGTTCCATGATGCGGATGCGCTTCGGGTTCTCCGCGATGTCGGCGATGCTGGAGCGGAAATCCGCACCAGGGCGCAGCTTGAACAGCCCAGCCTGGGCGAGGAGCACGAGCGCGCGGCCACCGTTCGTGGGGTCGTTCGGGATGGCGACGCGGGCGCCGTTCGGAAGGTCCGAGAGCTGCTTGTGCTTGCGGCTGAACACGGCCATCGCCGTCAGCACGGTCTTGCCCACCGGCACGAAGTCGTAGCCGCGCTGCTGCTTCTGCGCCTCGAGAAAGGGAGTGTGCTGGTAGACATTGGCGTCCAGCTCGCCGGCCTGGAGGGCGACGTTCGGCTGGATGAAGTCGCCGAACTCCGTGATGCGCACCATGAAGTTGTCGCGGGCGAGGGCGTCGCGCACGCGCTCCAGTACCTGGGCATGGACGCCGGAGGTGACGCCGACGCGCAGCGGACGGGCGGCGGTGCCAAAGGCTGCACCCTGGGCGGAGGCGCCGCGCGCGAGGATCAAACCGGGTGCCGCCAGAAGCGGCGCGGCGAGGAGGAGGGAACGGCGGAGCATGGCGGAATGATCTCCTGGGGTCTGGACCTGGGGAATCAAAAGGCGGGAACGACGGAGCCCTGGAAGGTCGTCTCGACGAACTTCTTCACTTCGTCGTTCTGGTAAGCGGCCAGGAGGCGGCGGACCCAGGGGGCGCCCTTGTCCTGCTCGCGCACGACGATGACGTTTGCATAAGGGCTGTCCTTGTCCTCGATGGCGATGGAATCGCGCACCGGGTTCAGCCCCGCATTGATGGCGTAGTTGGTGTTGATGGCGGCGAGGTCGACCTCCTCCAGCGCGCGCGGGAGCTGGGCGGCCTCCAGCTCGACGACACGGATGCGGCGTGGGTTGGCGGTGATGTCGGCGACCGTGGCGCTGTGGTCCGCGCCTTCCTTCAGGGAGAAGAGGCCGTTCTTGGCCAGCAACACCAGCGCGCGGCCGCCGTTGCTGGGGTCGTTCGGAATGGCGACCCTGGCGCCATTCGGCACCGCCTCCGCCGTCTTGTGGCGGCGGGAGTAGAGGCCCATCGGAAAGATCATGGTCTTGCCCACGGCCACCAGCGGCAGGCGGCGGTCGCGCACAGCGGCGTCGAGGAAGGGCTGGTGCTGGTAGGAGTTAGCATCGAGGTCGCCGGCGGCAAGGGCCGCATTCGGCTGGACGTAGTCGGTGAACTCCACGATGCGGAGCGTGAGCCCGTCACGGGCCGCGATCTCGCGCACTTTCTCCATGGCCTGCGCATGCGGCCCGGCGGTGACACCGATGCGGAGCGGGCGCTGCGCCGTTCCGATGTCCTGCGCGAAGGCGGCGGCGGGTGCGAGGGCGGTCAGGACCCCCAGGGTACGGCGAGTGATCATTGTTCTTCTTCCGTGTGTCAGCGCCGGCTGAAGCGCCGGACGAGCCAGTCGCCCAGGGATTGCAGGCCCTGGACGAAGAGGATGAGGATCAGGACGACAGTCGCCATCACCTCCGGCATGAAACGCTGGTAGCCGAAGCGGATGCCAAGATCGCCGAGACCGCCGCCGCCGATGGCGCCCGCCATGGCCGAATAGCCGACCAGGCCGACCAGGGTGACGGTGGTGGCCGCGATCAGCCCGGGCAGGGCCTCAGGCACCAGCACGCGGGCCATGATCTGGGTACGCGTGGCGCCCATGGCGCGGGCGGCTTCGATCACGCCGCGATCCACCTCGCGCAGCGCGTTCTCGAACAGCCGGACGATAAAGGCGGTGGCGGCCAGGGCCAGCGGCACCAGGGCGGCGGTGGTGCCGATGGAGGTGCCGGCGACCAGCCGCGTGAAGGGCACGATCGCCACCATGAGGATGATGAAGGGGGTGGAGCGGATCGCGTTCACCAGCAGCCCGATGGGCCGGTTGATCCAACCATTGGGCGAGAGCCCGTCAGGCCCGGTGGCGTGCAGCAGCAGGGCCAGCGGCAGTCCGGCCGCGATGGCGACGACGGCGCCGCCGAAGGTCATGAGGAGGGTCTGCCAGGCGGCCTCGATCATGAGGTCCGTCAGGGCGGGCGGAAGCCAGGGGATCATGCCGGGTCCTCCCCGATCTCGGAGACGTCGAGGCCGAGGCTGCGCATCCAGCCGATGGCCTCCGCGATGGCGGCGGGCGAACCATAGGCGGCCAGGGCCATGAGGCCGTAGGGCTCGTTGCCGATGGCGTCGATGCGGCCGGAGACGATGTTCAGGTCCAGTCCGAAGCGGCGCGAGGCCTCGCTGACCACGGCGCGGGTGCTGGATGGGCCGGCGAAAAGGACCTGCAGCAGGCGGCGCTCCTCCCCCGGATTGGGAGCTGGAAGCTGGGCGATGGTGCCGGGCGGCACGACATGACCGATCACCTCGGAGACGAAGCGGCGCGTCGTGGGATGGGCAGGTCGGGTGAAGACGTCGAAGACGCGACCCTGCTCGATGACCTTGCCGGCCTCCATCACCGCCACCCGGTCGCAGATGGCCTTCACCACGGCCATCTCATGCGTGATCAGCAGGACGGTGAGGTCCAGCCGGTCGCGGATGGAGCGGATGAGGCTGAGAATCTCCTCCGTCGTCTCGGGATCGAGGGCGCTGGTCGCCTCGTCGCAGAGCAGGACGCGGGGGCGGGAGGCGAGGGCGCGGGCGATGCCGACCCGCTGCTTCTGCCCGCCCGAAAGCTGGGCCGGGTAGTGATCCCGCCGATCCTCCAGCCCGACCAGGGGCAGCAGCTCGGCCACCCGCGCGTCGCGTTCGGCGCGGGGAATGCCGGCAATCTGCAGCGGGAAGGCGATGTTATCGGCCACGGTTCGGGCGGAGAGCAGGTTGAAGTGCTGGAAGACCATGCCGATGCCGCGGCGAGCCTGGCGCAGCGCGGCCTCCTCCAGCCGCGTCATCTCCTTGCCCAGCACCGTCACCTTGCCGGAATCGGGACGCTCCAGCAGGTTCACGCAACGGAGCAGCGTGGATTTGCCGGCGCCCGAGCGACCGACGATGCCGAAGATCTCGCCCGGCGCCACATCCAGGGAGACGCCGTCGAGCGCGCGCAACGGCGTGCCGCGGCCGCGGAACTCGCGGACCAGGTCATTCAGTGAAATAGCCGGTGGGGTGCCGGAAGGGTCGGACATGGGCGAAACCCGGAGGGAGTGAGGGGCCGTCAGGCCCGGGGGGTCTGCCACGGATGGGCGGGGCACGAAATCCAACATGCCGCGACGCCGTCCTGCGTGCCGGGCCGGGCTGGAGCGGTTCGCCCTTCGCGATGTCGCCGCGCGGAAGGCACCGGCTTTTCCCTTGTGTCAAATGTGATTTATGAATTGCACTTAATATGATCGTGCAAGAATGTCAAGGTGGGGCCGGGTTGCGGACGGATCGAGCGGGACGCACCATGCCGGGCATGGATATCTATCGCTTCGACGCGCTGGTGGTCGGTGCCGGCATCGGCGGCGCGACCGCCGCAGCGCATCTCGCCCCCACGCGGCGCACTGCGCTCCTCGAGGCCGAGGAAAGCGCCGGCTACCACACCACGGGCCGTTCGGCGGCCATCTGGATCCTCAATTACGGCACGGCGGATGCGCAGCTGCTGACCGCCGCGTCGGGCGACTTCTTTCGCAACCCGCCGCCCGGCTTTGCGGAGGTGCCGCTGATGTCGCCGCGGCCGGTGGTGCATCTCGCGCGCGCCGATCAGGTGCCGGTGCTGGAAGCCATGATGGCGGCGGGCAATGGGATCGAGGCGATCACGCCAGAGGCGGTGCGGGAGATGGCCCCGGCCCTGCGCCCCGGCTATGCTGTGGCCGCCGGAATCGAGCGCCATGCCTTCGACATGGATGTGGCCGCCCTGCATGCCGGTTTCCTGAAGCAGGTCCGGGCGCATGGCGGGGTGCTGGCCCTGCGGCAGCGGGCTGGGCGCATCTGGCGGGGATCCGGGCTGTGGCACGCCGAGACGAGCGACGGCTCCGTCTTCGCCGCCCCGGTCCTGGTGAATGCTGCCGGCGCCTGGGGTGACGAGGTGGCACAGCTGGCCGGCGTGGCGCCGCTCGGGCTGCAGCCGAAGCGCCGAACAGCGCTGATCGTCGATCCGGCACCCTATGACGTGTCGTCCTGGCCGCTACTCGATGACGTGGAGCACCAGTGGTATGCGCGGCCGGAGGCGCGGGCCAAGCTGATGGTCTCCCCGGCCGACGAGACCGATAGCGACCCCTGCGATGCTCAGCCGGACGAGCTGGACGTGGCCATCGCCGTGGACCGCTTCCAGCGCGCGTTGGATATCGAGGTGCGGCGCGTCGAGCACCGCTGGGCCGGCCTTCGCACCTTCACCCCGGATCGCAGCCTGGCCATCGGGCCTTCCGGCACGCCCGGATTCTTCTGGAACTGCGGCCAGGGCGGCTATGGCATCCAGACCGCGCCGGCCGCCGGGCGGCTGCTGTCCATGCTGGTGAACGAGGACGATCCCGAGGGCCTGCGCGACATCGTGCCGATGGTCGATCCGCGCCGCTTCGCCAAGGAAAACGCATGAATTCGCTCCCGACCCCTGACGATGTGCGCGCCGCCGCCGTGCGGCTGGCGGGGCGCGTCGTGCGTACCCCGATGCTGCGCCATCCGGTGCTTGATGCGGCCGTCGGCGGCACGGTGCTGGTGAAGCCGGAGCCGCTGCAGCGCACCGGCTCCTTCAAGTTCCGGGGCGCCACCAATGCCGTGCTGCGGCTGGCGGAGGAGAAGCGCGGCGGCGGGGTGGTGACGCATTCCTCGGGCAATCACGGGCAGGCCCTGGCCTGCGCGGCAGCCTCCGAGGGGGTGAAGGCCCTTATCGCCATGCCGAAGGACGCGCCTTCCATCAAGGTGGAGAGCACGCGCCGATGGGGCGCCGAGATCACCTTTTTCGACCGGTTGAACACCGATCGGGAGGCGCTGGCGAACCGGCTGGCGGAGGAGCGCGGTGCCACTCTCATCCCGCCCTTCGACCACCCGGACGTGATCGCCGGGCAGGGCACGGCGGCGCTGGAGTTGATCGAGGATGCGAAGGCCGCGGGGCTGCGGCTGGATGCGCTGGCGGTCTGCACGGGCGGCGGCGGGCTGGTCGCCGGCTGCGCCCTGGCGGTCGAAGGCGCCAGCCCGGGCACAGAGGTGATCGCCGTGGAGCCGGAGGGATGGGACGACACCGCGCGGTCCCTCGCCGCCGGAGAACGGCTCTCGGCGGATGGGAAGGGCTCGACCTTCTGCGATGCGCTGCTGTCGATCCGGCCTGGGGAGATCACCTTTGCCGTGAATCAGCCCCGCCTCGCAGGTGGGGTTGCGGTAACGCCGGATGAGGTGCTGACCGCCATGCGCTTCGCCTTCGACCACCTGAAGCTGGTGGTGGAGCCGGGCGGCGCGGTGGCGCTGGCGGCGGTGCTGGCCGGGCGCATTCCCGCCAAGGGCCGCACCCTGGGCGTGGTGATTAGCGGCGGAAACGTAGACCCGGCGGTCTTCTCGCGCGCCTTGGGCTGAGGCCGACCCGGCCGCGCGGAGCGCGGCCGGAAGCCCGGGTCAGGTGTAGCCCTTTGGCTCCCGCTCCATGGCGGCACCTTCCTGCGTGGTGGGGGTGCCCGAAGCAGCGGCACCGCCGGACGAGCCAGCGTCCTGTTGGGAAGCACCCTGCTCCGCCGGGCGGAAGTCGAAGCTGCCGCCTTCGCTCTGCCAGGTCTGCACCGTCAGCACCTTGGCACCGCCCTTGCTCTCATGCGGACCGTGCACCACGCCCTTTGCATGGGTGAGGAAGGCGCCGACCGGCAGGGTCTCGCCCGCCTCGATCAGATCGCCTTCCAGCAGGTAATGCATCTCGGCCCCGGCATCATGGTAATGTGCCGGGATCACACCGCCCGCCGGCAGGTGAACAATCGAGGTGACCACGCCCTTGTCCCGATCCTCGTTCAGGATCTGGATCCGGAAATCGCCGGTCGCGCCCGGGATCTCGAAGGGAACCGCCTCGCCCGCCTGGGCCATCCGCAAGCCGCTGTCCGACATTCCTGCCTCCGTTCGCTGAAGCGGAACGAACGTGGCCCCGAGGCGGGAAGTTGCCAGGGGGCTTCAGGCTGCCCGCAGGTGCTCGAGCAGGCGCGGCATCAGCTCCACCAGATTGCAGGGGCGGAAGCGGGCATCGAGCTGATGGACCAGGATGTCGTCCCAGGCATCCTTCACCGCCCCGGTGCTGCCCGGCAGGGCGAAGAGATAGGTGCCGCCCGAGACGCCGCCGATGGCGCGGGACTGAATCGTGGAGGTGCCAATCTTCTGATAACTCAACATGCGGAAGAGCTCGCCGAAGCCGGTGATCTCCTTCTCCAGCACGCGAGCAAAGGCCTCGGGCGTCACGTCGCGGCCGGTGATGCCGGTGCCGCCAGTGGTGATGACGCAATCCACCTGGGGATCGGCGATCCAGCGGCGAAGCCGGCCCTCGATCGCTTCCGCATCGTCCTTCTCGATGGCGCGGTCGGCCAGGCGGTGGCCGGCGGCCTCGATCCGGGTGGCGAGTGTGTCGCCGGAGCGGTCGGTGGCGAGGTCGCGCGTGTCGCTCACCGTCAGGATGGCAATGTTCACGGGCAGGAAGCTGCGGCTTTCGTCGATCGGCATGTCTGGACTCCTTGGTGCGGAATATAGTGCGCCGCGGGCCGCAGCCGCCCCCTTCGCGGCGCGTTCGGGCCATGGCAGGCTTCCGACCCTGCACGGAAGGTGAGGAATCGGATGCCCAGGCTGCTGAACATCCTCGGATTCGTGGCTTTCCTCGTCGGGGCCGTCGCGTTTGCTGTCGGAATCTACATCCTCCTCACCGGGGTGATCGGCTGGAATCCTTTCAGCCATGGCCGGCCGATGATCGCAGGAACCACCGCGATGGCCGCAATGCTGGGCTCCGGCCTGGGATTGCTGCTCGTTGGCGCCCTGCTGGGCCAGGCAGCGGCGCGGGCCGAGTGGCGCCGCGAGATGCAGGACACCGTCGCGCCCTGACATTCCGTAGGTTCAGGCGAATGGCCCGGCCGCTGGCCTTCACCACTCGCCGAAGAACACGCCGGAGCGCTTGTAGCTGTCGGTGCGCAGTTCCGCCTCGGCCCAGGTGAGGGTGGTGCGGCGTTTTAACCCGCTGAACCAGGCGAGAAGGCGGTCCCGCATCATCCGTCGGACCGTTGCCAGGGCCGGGTCGTCGCCCAGGTCCTGCAACTCGTCGGGATCGGCGGTAAGGTCGAACAGCATGGGTCGCAGCCCGCCGGTCCAATGAACGTATTTCCACTGGGCTGTGCGCACCATCCAGGCGTGGTGATGGCCGGTCGGCAGGCCGAGGCGGCGGCGGGCCCCACGGAAGGTCCAGTCCAGCTCGGAGAAGGCCGCATCGCGCCATTCGATCTCACGGCCGCGCGTGAGCGGCAGAAGGGAGCGTCCTTCGACCAGGTGCTCGGCCGGATCGAGGGCCATCGCGTCGAGCATCGTGGGAACCACGTCGATGGCCTCGACGAGCCGGTGGTCGACCGAGCCCCGCGTCGCATCCGCCTCGGCCGAGGGGTCGAAGAGGATGAAGGGCACGCGCTGGATGCAGTCGTGGAACAGCTCCTTCTCGCCGAGCCAATGATCGCCGAGATAGTCCCCATGGTCGGAGCAGAAGACGACGAGGGTGTCGCGCCAGCGTCCCAGCCGCTCCATCGTGTCCCAGACGCGGCCGAGATGGTGGTCGAGTTGGGCGATCAGGCCCTGATAGGCCGGACGCACCGTGGACACCGTCTCGTCGCGCGCGAAGTTCTCCGCCACCTCCTCCCGCTGGAACTCGCGCAGCACGGGATGGACGCCGGGGCCGCGTTCGGCCTCCCCGCGCACCACGGGCAGGCAGTCCTCCGGCCCGAACATGGCATGGTAGGGCGCGGGCGCGATGTAGGGCCAGTGCGGCTTCACATAGGAGAGGTGCAGCACCCAGGGCTCTTCCCCGCGCTCCTCCATGAAGCGGATCGCGACATCGGTGGTGTAGGCAGTTTCGCTGTGCTCCTCGCGCACCCGCGCGGGCAGGCGGGCGTTGCGCATCTTCCAGCCTGACCGGGGCCCCTCCGGGCCATCCACGGCGATGACGTAGTCGGTCCATGGATCCGGGCTGTCATAGCCCTTGCTCCGCAGCCAGTCGGCATAGGCGGAATCGGGTTCGCCGTGATGGCCGTCATGGCGGTCCACCAGGGTGAACCAGCCCTCGTCCAGCAGCGCCTTCAGATCATGCTGCCCGTCGAGACCGAGCCGCGCCATGCCGCGCGCATCGGGCAGCATATGCGTCTTGCCGGCGAGGGCCAGCCTGCGCCCCGCCTCCCGCAGGTGCCAGCCGAGCGTCACCTCACCCACCGAGAGCGGCACGCGGTTGTGGGTGGCGCCATGCGAGGAGACGTAGCGGCCAGTGTAGTAGGACATACGGGACGGACCGCAGATGCCGGACTGCACATAGGCCTGGGCGAAGCGCACGCCCCGCTCCGCCAGCCTGTCGAGATTGGGTGTGGGCAGATGCGGGTGGCCCGCGCAGGACATGTGGTCCCAGCGAAACTGGTCCGCCATCACGAACAGAACGTTCCGAGCGGTCACGTGGTCCCTTGCCTCCTCCGATCTTATGCGGCGACGGTAGGGCGTTACCCAGGCCGGCGGTAGACCGGCCAGCGGGGATGGGAGACCAGGGAAGCATGGCCATACTCACGCGCCGCATGGCGGGGCAGCTGGCGCTCGGTGCGACGGCGCCTGGCCTGGCTCTCGCCCAAGTGGAAGCGACGCGGATCGTGGCCGCCTTTCCGCCCGGGGCGGCGCTGGATGGCGTGGCGCGGCTGCTGGCGGATGGGGCGGCGCGCGGTGCCGGCGGGCGGTCGCGCGGAACGGTGGTGGTGGAGAACAGGGCGGGCGCCAATGGCAATATCGCCGCCGCCCTCGTGGCCCGCACGCCGGCCGATGGCCGGACGCTGTTGCTGGCGATCGACACCACCTTCAGCCTCAACCCGCATCTCTATGCGAATCAGGGCTTCGATCCGGCGCGGGACCTGGAGCCCGTGGCGATTGCGGGCACCTATCCGGTGGCGCTGCTGGTGCATCCATCGGCGGGGATCGCGGATCTGGGCGGATTCCTGCGCGCGGCACAGGCTCGTCCGCTGCTCTACGCCTCTGCCGGAAATGGCTCGCCGGGGCATCTCGCCATGGAGCATCTGCGCAGCACGCTCGGCCTGCCGCCGACCGCGCTGGAGCATGTCCCGTTCCGCGGCAATGCCGAGGCGATGACGGATCTGCTCGCGGGGCGCGTGGCGGCAGGCTTCATCGCTGTGTCCGGGGGCGCCGATTTCGTGCGCGATGGCCGGTTGCGGGCGATCGCCGTGTCCGGCCCGCGGAGGCTTGCGATGATGCCCGAGGCGCAGACGGTGGCCGAGGCCGGCCATCCCGGCTTCGATGTGCGCTTCGCCTATGTGCTGATGGCCCCACGCGGCGTGCCGGAGGCGGCGCGGCGCGACTGGGCCGGGCTCGTGACGGCCGTCTTCGCCGAGCCACAGGTGCGCGAGCGGCTGGCTACCTGGGCGGTGGAGCCGGAGGTTGGCGGCCCGGCCGAGGCCGGGGAATGGATTGCATCCGCCAGCCGCCGCTGGGGAAAGGTGGCGCGCGAGGCCGGGATGAGGGTCGGGTGACGCGGATGCCGCTCCCACCCGATAGGAGTCGGGTGGAAGCGGGGAAGGCGGCGGGACTCAGTCGGCCTTGATGCCGGCGGCGGCGATCAGGGGCTTCCAGCGGGCCAACTCATCCCGAACCAGGGCCGTGTAGCCTTTGCGATCCAGCGTGCCTGGCGTCACGCCGATACGCGCGAAGCGCTCCTTCACGAAGTCTGTCGCGAGGGCACCGCCGATCTCCGCCTGCCAGCGATCCGCCACGGCGTCCGGGATGCCGGCGGCAGCGGAGAAGCCGAACCAGCTCGTGGCCGTGGCGCCGGGATAACCAGCCTCGGCGAAGGTCGGCACATCGGGCAGGGTCGCGTCGCGCTCCGGTCCGCTCACGGCTAACGGACGCAGGCGGTTTGCCTGCAGATGCGGCAGGGCGATCGGCAGGCTCTCCATCAAACAGGGAATCTGGCCGCCCATCGTGTCCGTCAGCGCCGCTGCGGAGCCGCGATAGGGCACGTGCTCAAGCGTGACGCCGGCGTCGCGTGCCAGGAGCTGCCCGGTCAGGTGATTCAGCGTGCCATTGCCGCCCGAGCCGTAGGTCATGGGCTGCTTCCTGGCCAGTGCCACGAACTCCGCGAGGTTGCGGGCCGGCAGGTCGTTGTTCACCGCCAGCACACAGGAGAAGGTGCCCACCAGATGCAGGTGGGTGAAGTCGTTCTGCGCGTCATAGGGCACGTTGCGGTACAGGACCGGGCCGGTGCCATGGGACGCGCCGCTCGACATTATCACGACATGCGCGTCGCCGCGCGCCTTGGCGACGATATCGGCCCCCACCATCCCGCCGGCCCCCGGGCGGTTCTCGGGCACGATCGGTTGGCCCAGCTTATTGCCTATCTGCTCCGCCAGTACACGGGAGAGGGTGTCGGCCGCGCCGCCGGGCGGGAAGTTGATGATCCAGCGGATGGGGCGCACTGGCCAGGCCGGCTGGGCATGGACAGCCGGGGCTGCGAGGAGGGAGGCGCCGGCGCCGAGGATCAGGCGCCGGGTGAGGGGGTACGGGCGGGCCATTCTTGTCTTCCAATGGGCGGGCGATTTGCCACGCCGGTAAGGCGAGGATATCGCTGGCGGAACCACTGGCATAATGCGTGCCAGGAGGTCTCCCGTCCCGCCTTCAGGATTCGACATGAACTTCGATCTCCTCTTCCGCCAGGTCCGTCTCGTCGATTCCGGGCCCGATGGCACGCCGGTGGATGTGGCGGTTTCGGGGGGGCGGATTGCGGCGATCGGCCCGAGCCTGTCCTGCGAGGCGGTGGAGGTGGTGGAAGGAAACGGCCGCCTTCTGGCGCCCGGCTTCGTCGAGACGCATATCCATCTGGACAAGACCTGCATCATCGACCGCTGTGCCTGCGAGACGCGCCGCAATCCGCATCTGGCGATGGAGCGGGTCTCGGATGTGAAGCACACGTTCAGCGTCGATGACGTGCGCGCGCGGGCGCAGCGGACGCTGGAGAAGTGCATCCTGCATGGCTGCACCACGATGCGCACCCATGTGGAGGTCGATCCCAGGGTCGGGCTGCGCGGCTTCGAGGGGGTGAAGTCCCTCATCCAGGAATATGCCTGGGCGATCAACATCGAGATCTGCGTGATGCCGCAGGAGGGGCTGCTCAACAATCCGGGGACGGATGAGCTGATGGTCGCGGCGCTGAGGAATGGCGCGCGCGTCGTCGGGGCTGCACCGAACTATGACAGCGACCGCGCCGGACAGATTCGCCGCGTCTTCGAGATGGCCCGTGAATTCGACGTGGACATCGACATGCATCTCGACAGCGGCAGCTCGGCCGAGGAGCTGGACACGCTCCTGGTCTGCGAGCTGACCGAGAAATACGGCTGGGGCGGGCGCGTGGCGGTGGGGCATGTCACCAAGCTCTCGGTCATGCCGCCGGATGGGGTGGATGCGGTGGCGAAGCGCATGGCCGATGCGGGCGTCGCGCTGACGGTGCTGCCCTCTACCGACCTGTATCTCGGCGGCCGCGACCAGACGGAGAATGTCCGCCGCAACGTGGTGGATGCGAACCAGCTGGTGAAGGCGGGCGTCACCTGCTCGCTCTCCTCCAACAACATCCTCAATCCCTTTACGCCCATGGGGGATGGGCAGCTGATCCGGCAGGCGAATCTCTACGCGAACATCGTGCAGCGCGGCATGCGCGACGACCTGCGCGACACCTGGGACATGTTCACCGCCGGTTCGGCGAAGCTGATGCGGCGCACGGATTACGGGGTGGCGCTGGGCAACCCGGCCGATCTCGTTCTGGTGGATGCGCCCGCCCCGGCCGATGCGCTGCGCGAGATTAGCCCTGTCCTGGCCGCCTTCAAGAACGGGCGGCGCACAGTCACGCGGGCGGTGCCGGTGCTGCACCGGCCGGGCTGACGGGGTGCGGGGGCGCCGCTAGGCGGGCGCCCATTCCGCGATCTGGTCCGCCGCATCCTGCCAGCCGGCATCCAGCATCAGCAGGTGCCCGGTGCCCGGCAGGAATCGCGGTGCGACGCCGTGCCAGGCGGCGCAGCGTTCCACCGCATCGCGCGGGATCAGCCGGTCATGCTCCGCCCCCAGCACCAGCACGGGGCGGCCATGGACCCAGCCTGGCGTGACAGGCTGGGGCATCTGCGACTCCATGAGTGCGGCCGGGGATTCATCGCGGAGCCTTGAGGCGTGGCGCAGGGCGGCGGCGGGATCCATGCCGGGGCCGAACAACCCGCGCAGCAGGGCCGGTGATGGCTCCCCCGGTCCCGTCATCCGGGCCACCTCATTCCACAGCGCAGGGTCCGACACGGCGAGATGCGCGTTGGACCACCACAGGCCTTCCGGCGGAACCGGCGCGAGCAGCGCGGCGCCGCGGACCATGGGGTGATCCAGCATCCGCTGCGCAATCAGCGCGCCGAGGGAATGGCCGACCAGAAGGGCCGGCCCTTCCTCCAGCGCCGTGCGAAGCGTCGCCACGCGGTCCGACAAGGTCCTGCCGGCGAGCGAGATGGCCATGCCTGGATGCCCGGCATCCGCCAGGCGCTGCGCGAAGCCCTCGGCCCAGATCCAGGGACCGCAGGCGGCGCCGTGCAGCAGGATGAGGCGCAGGCGGGGCGGATGCCCGGCCGGCGGGCTGAAGCGCAGCGTCAAGCGCCCAGCCCCGCCACGGCGGCATCGGCCACGCGGCGCTTGCGCAGCACGTCGATCGTGGCCTGGGCGGTGCTGGCCGCCACCCCCATGCGCTGCATGGCAAAATCAGCGATGCCCAGTGCCACCTCGCGTTCCCCCATCACCGCCAGCCCGGCGGAATCCTGATCGTGCAACCAATCCACCTCGGAATCCTGATGGGCACGCACGGCCACCTCGATGCGGGGGTTTGCGGCGCGGGCCAGCTCCACCACCCGCCGCGCCTCCCAGGCGAGAGGCAGGGTCACGATCAGCAGCCGCGCATGGCCGATGCCGGCGGCCTCCAGCATCTCGGGTTGCGTGCCATTGCCCCAGAGCACGGGCACGGCCTGCCGGCGCAGCAGCTCCATGCGGGCCCGGTCATCCTCCACGACGACGAAGGGCAGGTTGTGCCGGCGCAGGGCAGCGGCCACCAGCACGCCGACCCGGCCATAGCCGACCAGTACGGCATGGCCCCCCAGCCGTGGGAGGCTGGCGGTGCGCGGCACGTCGCGCGGGGGGCGCTGCGTCCAGGTCGGCAGCCGTGCGGTAAGGGCCGTCAGAACCCGGAAGGTCAGCGGCATGAGGAGGATGGCGCCGAAGCTGCCCAGCAGGATCGGCCCTCGTAGCGCCGCGGGCAGGATGCCCTCGCCAATCGCCAGCTCCATCAGCACGAAGGAGAACTCGCCGATCTGGGCCAGGGCAGCCGCCACGATGACCGCGGTGGCGGGCGCGACGCGCAGCGCGACCAGCACGCCGAAGGTTAGCCCGCCGGTACCGATCAGCACGACGGCCAGCGCCAGGACGGAGGTGACGGGCGCATCCAGTACCGTGAGCGGGTTCAGCAGCATGCCGACCGAGACGAAGAAGATCGCCGCGAAGATCCGTTGCAGCGGCAGGGTCTCGGCCGCGGCCTGATGGCCCAGGTCACTTTCCCCAAGCACGATCCCCGCGAAGAAGGCGCCGAGGGCGAAGGAGACGCCGAAGAGGCTGGAGGCCCCGAAGGCGACGCCCAGCGCCACCACCACGACAGCCAGGGTGAACAGCTCCCGCGAGCCGGAGCGGGCGACCTGCCGGAGCGCCCAGGGCAGCACCCGCCGCCCCACCACGAGCATCAGGGCCGCGAAGGCGCCGAGCTTGGCGATGGCCAGCAACACGGCACTGCCAACCTCCTCTCCGTGCCCGCCTGAGGCCGCCGGCAGGAGCACGAGGCCGAGCACCACGACGAGATCCTGCAGCACGAGCCAGCCCAGCGCGATCCGTGCCGCCTCACTGGAAAGCTGCCCGCGTTCCTCCAGCGCCCGTGTGGCAACGGCGGTGGAGGCGATGGCCAGCGCCAGGCCGAAGACGAGGGCGGAGCCGAAGGACAAGCCGGGCAGCGCCAGGCCTAGGGCCGCGCCGAGAAGCGTGCCGAAGGCCACCTGCGCCGTCGCCCCCGGCACCGCGACCCGCCAGACCGCCAGCAAGTCCTTCGGCCGGAAATGCAGGCCAACGCCGAACAGGAGGAGACCGACGCCGACCTCAGCCATGGTGCGGGTGAAGGCACCGTCGATGGTGATGCCGGGTGTGTTGGGGCCGATGGCGATGCCGGCGACCACATATCCGACCAGCGGCGGCATCCGCAGCACCCGCGCGATCAGTCCAAATGCGAATGCGAAGGCAAGTCCGAGGACGAGGCTAGCGAGGAAGGGCGGCGCATGATCCATCAGCGGATATTTGTTGCAGCCGCAGCCCTTGGGGGCCAGGGCGGAACGGTGTGCATCCGGAGGTAAATTTGCGGCGCGGCCCTCAGCTGAGGATCACGAGCACCACGCTCAGCACGATCAGCAGCGCGCCGATGACGTCCCGGGTCTTGAGCGGTTCCTTCAGGTACCAGCGGCCGAAGGCCAGGGTGAAGAGGATCTCCACCTGCCCGACGGACCGCACCAGCGCCACGGGTGCCAGGGCGAATCCCGTGAACCAGCAGGCCGAGCCCAGGGCCGAGAGCAGCCCGACCGGGGCCGCATTGCGCCAGTTGCGGAACACGGCGCCCAGCGAGGCGGGCTCCCGCAGCAGCAGCCAGCCGCCCTGCATCACCGTCTGCATGGCATTGGTGACGACGAGGGTGCAGAGAGCCCCCAGAACCGGGTCCGGTGCCGCCAGTTCCTGGTTCGCCGCCCGGATGGCGATGCTGGTCAGCCCGAAGCAGGAACCCGCCGCGATGCCGCAGAGCGCCGCCGGCTGCGAGGTGGCTCGCAGCACCTGCTGCAGGCTGCTGACCTGCCCCGCGAGCGAGAGCCACAGCACCGCGCAGACCCCCATGGCCACGCCCAGCCAGGCGAGGGGCGGAATGTGCTCGCCGAGCAGGACGATGGCGAAGATCGCGCCCTGCAGCGCCTCGGTCTTGGAATAGGCGGTGCCGACGGCGAAGCCGCGAGGGGCGAAGGAGGCGATGAGGAGCACCGTGCCGAATATCTGCAGCACACCGCCGATCGCGCAGAGGATGAGGGCGCGGCTGCCGAAGGCGGGCAGGATGCCATCCGTCAACCACCACCAGCTTCCGAGCAGCATGAGCCCGGGCGGCACGCCGTAGAGATAGCGCACCACGGCGGCGGCATTGAGGGAGAGGGTTCCACGCAGCTTCTGCTGGAGAGCGGTGCGCCAGGTCTGGAACAGGGCGGCGGAGAGGGTTGCGGCGAGCCAGAGGGGCATGGAGGTGTCAGCGGGTCCGGACGGGCGATGAGGGGAGCGCGCGGCCGGGGCGGCGCATGGTGGTGGCGAAACCCCAGGGCTGGCCGGGGGCGGCAGGGTCGGTCCGGCTCCGGCCCGCGTCAATCCGGGGGCAACGCCCCGCAACCTACCCGAAGGGGGTCCGTTCCTGGGGAGCCGCCCGCGGCGCCAGGGCGTGGCGCGACATGCCGGCCAGGACAGCGCCGGTCACTTCCTCCAATCGGCTGCGAGGTTTCATGGCGAAGAAGGTCGGCGATTTCTTCTGGGAACGGCTGCACCAATGGGGCGTGCGCCGCGTCTTCGGCTATCCGGGGGACGGGGTGAACGGGCTGCTTGCCGGCCTTCAGCGCTTCGGCACGGACAAGATCGAGTTCGTCCAGGTGCGGCATGAGGAAATGGCCGCCTTCATGGCCTGCGCCCATGCCAAGTTCACTGGGGAGGTGGGGGTCTGCATCGCCACCAGCGGGCCGGGGGCGACCCATCTGATCACCGGCATGTATGACGCGGCGGCCGACCACATGCCGATGCTGGCCATCGCCGGGCAGTCTGGCCGGATGGCTGTGGGCGGGCATTACCAGCAGGAGGTGGATCTGGTTTCCGCCTTCAAGGATGTCGCGGGCGCCTTCGTGCAACAGGCCATGGTGCCGGCCCAGATGCGGCACCTTGTGGATCGTGCGATGCGAACCGCCATGGGGGAGCGGCGCGTCACGGCGCTGGTGGTGACGAACGACCTTCCGGACGAGCCCTATGAGGATCCGCCGCACGCCCACGGCACCATCCATTCCGGCATCGGCTGGACGCCGCCGCGGGTGATTCCGCGGGACGAGGATCTGCGCCGCGCGGCGGAGGTGCTGAATGCGGGGAAGAAGGTCGCGATCCTCGTCGGCGCCGGCGCGGCGGGGGCGGCGGATGAAGTGACGGCGGTGGCCGACAAGCTTGGCGCGGGCGCCGCCAAGGCGCTGCTCGGCAAGGCCGTGCTGCCGGACGATCTTCCCTGGGTGACGGGCTGCATTGGATTGCTGGGCACGCGGCCGAGTTGGGACCTGATGCAGGAATGCGACACGCTGCTGATGGTCGGCTCAAGCTTCCCCTGGTCGGAGTTCCTGCCGAAGGAAGGCCAGGCGCGTGGCGTGCAGATCGACCTGCGGCCCGCCATGCTCAGCCTTCGCTATCCGATGGAGGTGCCGCTCTGCGGCGATTCCGGCGAAACGCTGCGCGCGTTGCTTCCGCTACTGGAGCAGAAGGAGGACCCCTCCTGGCGTGACGGCATCGCGGCATGGAACAAGGACTGGCACGAATTGCTGGAAAGCCGCGCGAAGGCTTCGGCCAATCCGGTGAACCCGCAGCTTCCCTTCCAGGAATTGTCGAAGCGTCTGCCAGAGCGGGTGATCCTGACCAGCGATTCCGGCTCCTGCGTAAACTGGTATGCGCGCAACCTGCAGATGCGGCGCGGAATGATGGCGTCGCTCTCCGGCGGGCTCGCCAGCATGGGGGCGGCCGTGCCCTATGCGATCGCGGCGAAGATGGCGCATCCGGATCGGCCGGTGATCGCAATGGTGGGTGATGGCGCCATGCAGATGAACAACATGGCGGAGCTGATTACCGTCGGGAAGCACTGGAAGGATTGGGCGAATCCCGTCTGGATCTGCATCGTGCTCAATAACCAGGATCTCAACGAGGTGACCTGGGAGCAGCGCGTGATGGAGGGGATGCCGAAGTTCGAGGAGACGCAGCGGATTCCGGATTTCCCCTACCACCGGTTTGCGGAGCTTGCGGGACTGCGCGGAATCTTCGTGGATGATCCGGCAAGGATCGGCGAGGCGCTGGATCAGGCGCTGGCTTCGAACCGCCCCGTGGTGCTGGAGGTGCGGACCGATCCGAATGTCGCGCCGCTGCCGCCCCACACCACCGTGGAGCAGGCGCGGAATTTCGCCGCTGCCCTTGCCCGCGATCCGGAAAAGGGCAGCGTCATTCTCGATACCGCGAAGCAGGTGATGAGCGCGGTGCTGCCGGGGCGGAAGGCGGACTAGGCTTCGCCCTGGAGCGGTTCAGCTCACATCGAGCTGCAATCCCTCCCGCCGGATGACTTCGCCCCATTTCCGGATCTCAGCCTGAACGAAGGCCTCGAAGGTCGCCACATCCGAGGCGGCGGGCACGCCTCCCATCGTGGTGAAGCGCGCCTGGCTTGCCGGATCATCGACCAGCGCGCGGATCTCGGCATTGTAGGCCTGCACGATCGGCGCAGGCGTCTTGGCCGGCAGGAACATGCCGAACCAGGTGGAAACGTCGTATTCGGACAGGTTCGGCATTGTCTCCCGCAGCGGCGGCAGGTCGGGAAGCTGCGAGTTCCTGTCCGCGCTGGTGACGCCAAGGGCCCGGACGCGACCGCTGCGAATCTGTTCGATAGCGGTGGTGAGATTATCGAACATGAAGTGGATGTTGCCCGCCACCAGCTCCATCATCGCCGGACCGGCGCCGCGGAAGGGCACGTGGATCGCCTCTATCCCTGCCATCTGGCAGAACCAGACGGCGGAGAGATGCGGGCTCTGCCCCACACCTGGTGAGCCGTAGGAGAACTTGCCGGGATTAGCCTTCAGATGCGCCACAAGCTCCGCCACGTTCTTTGCCGGAACCGAGGGATGCACCACGAGCACATTCGGCCCGCGGATCATGTTGCTGACGGGCTGCAGGTTTTCCGGCTTGTAGGGCAGGTTGCGGAAGAGCGAATAGGCGATCGCCTGCGGCCCGATATTGCCGGAGAGGAGGGTGTGCCCATCGGGTGCCGCGCGTACCGCCTCCTGCGTGCCGATGATGCCGCCGGCGCCGGAGCGGTTCTCCACCACCACCTGGGTTCCCCAGCGCGCTTGCAAATGGGCGGCCAACAGGCGTCCCATGATGTCGGTGGTACCACCCGGCGCCGCGGGAACGATAATCCGCACCGGCGCCGAGGGACGCCACCCGCGGTCCTGCGCCACGGCGGCGCGCGTGAGGAGCGGCAATGGCAGCGCGGACAGCAACGCGCGGCGGGCCAGGGGCATGGACGCATCCTCCTTGTCTTGCTTGGTTGGCCGCAGCGTGACACTGGCATCCATTAGGTGGAAAGCCATTTCCACCTCTGAAACTGAATATTCGAGAAGAGGATGTTTCATGCGACGCACTTCCTTGGCCGCCACGCTCGCCCTGTCGCTGCTTGCGTCCTCGATCCTCCCTGGGAGCGCCGTCGCCCAGGTGCCCGCGATTTACCCCGGACCGGGGACCTTGCTGCGCCTATCCGAAACGGCAGACGTGACCCGCGCACCGGATGAGGTGCGTGCCGTGCTGCGTTTCGAGGCGCGTGAAGCCACTGCCGCCGGCGTGCAGGGAAGCGTGAATCGCGCCATGACCGCAGCGTTGGAGGCGGCGCGCGGCGTTTCCGGCATCACGGCCTCCACCGGCGGCTACCGCACCTATCGGCAGGAGGATCCGGCGCGCTGGGTTGCCAGCCAGACCCTGAACCTGCGGGGCGCGGAGCCGGCGAAGCTGCTGGAACTGGTCGGCACGCTTCAATCGCGTGGCCTGGTGGTGGACGGCATCAACTATATCCTGACCCGCCCGGCCACCCGTGCCGCCCGGCAGGAGGCGGCCTCCCTGGCGCTCGACGCGCTGCGCCAGCGGGCCGAGGCGGTGGCGGCGCAGATGGAGATGAAGGTGGAGCGGATCGCCGAGGTCCAGCTCGAGACCAGCGAGATCGCGGTGCCCCGCCCGATGATGATGCAGGCCGCATCCGCCCGCGCCGCGACCCCACCGGTGGCGCAGGCCGAGGACCTGGTGGTGCCGGCGACGGTGCAGGCCGTGGTGGTGCTGGCGCCGCGCTGAAGCCTTCCCGTGCCGGTTTTCCGGCAGGGCTTCGGCCGCACCCACCCGTTGACGGGGGTGCCGCCAGGCGGAACCCTCCGGGCAAACCGGAGGAAATGCCCATGCTGCGAATCGCAGTGGCGGCGCTGGCCCTGCTGGCCGCACCGCAGGCCATCGCCCAGACCCAGCCCCCCATCCGCCTGATCGTCGGCTTCCCGCCCGGCGGTGGGATCGACCTGCTCTCCCGGGTGATGGGGGAGGGGCTGGCCGCCCGCCTCGGGCGCACCGTGGTGGTGGAGAACCGCACGGGCGCGGGCGGCAACATCGCAACGGATGCGGTGGCCAAGGCGGCGCCGGACGGCAACACGCTAGGCGCCGTGCCGGCGGGGCCGTTGGTGATCAACCGCTATATCTATCGCAGCATGCCCTTCGACCCGCTGGCGGATTTCACCCCGATCAGCCGCTTCGCCGCCATTCCCGTGGTGTTCCTGGCCTCGCCGCGCTCGGGCATCACGGATATCGCCTCGCTGCGCTCCGCGCTGGAGAAGGGGCCGCTGCCCTGCGGCACGCCGGGCGCCGGCACCACGCAGCACCTGGCCGTGTCGCTGCTGATGCGGGAGCTCGGGCGTGAATGCACGATCGTGCATTACCGCGGCACCGGCCCGGCCCTGCCGGACCTGCTGGCCGGCACCATCGCCCTCTATACCGATACCGTCGTCACCGGCCTGCCACCGACGCGGGACGGGCGGGCGCGGGCCGTGGCCATTGCTTCCCCCGCCCGCTCCGCCCTGGCGCCCGAGGTGCCGGTGGTGGCCGAGAGCGTGCCGGGCTTCGTGGCCGAGACCTGGCTGGCGCTGGTTGGCCCGCGTGGCCTGCCCGAGGCTCAGGCGGCGCGGCTGGAGGAGGCGATGATCGCCCTAGCGCGCGACCCCGCCGTGGCGGCGCGGCTGCGGGAGCTGGGGGCCGAGGCGGTCGGCTCTAGCCGGGCCGAGCTGGCGGCGACGATCCGCGCGCAGGACGCCGCCTGGGGCCCGGTGGCACGGGCGGCTGGGGTGACCGCTGACTGAGATGGTGGGGCCGGGGAGCCTTGGGCTCTCCGGCGCAGGTTATCGGGCCCCTGGTTGACCGCGCACTCGCCGCGCCACAGCCTGCGGCCCTTCAAGGGAGGGCGAGATGGCCGATTACGGGATGATCAAGGCGGAGACGCGCGGCAAGGTGGGGCTGATCACGCTCGACCGGCCCTCGGCCCTCAACGCGCTCTGCGATCAGCTCATGACCGAGGTGGGTCAGGCCCTGCGGGGCTTCGATTCCGATCCTGCGGTAGGTGCCATCGTGCTGACGGGCAGCGAGAAGGCCTTCGCCGCCGGCGCAGACATCAAGGAGATGAAGGACCGCACCTATCCGGCGGTGCATTTCGAGGACTTCATCGGCAACAAATGGGAGACGGTGCTCACCATCAAGAAGCCGGTGATCGCCGCGGTTGCCGGCTTTGCGCTGGGCGGTGGCTGCGAGCTGGCGATGATGTGCGACATCATTATCGCCGCCGAGAACGCGAAGTTCGGTCAGCCTGAGATCAAGCTGGGCATTATTCCCGGCGCCGGCGGCTCGCAGCGGCTGATCCGGGCGGTCGGCAAGTCCAAGGCGATGGACATGATCCTGACCGGCCGGATGATGGATGCCGCCGAGGCCGAGCGGGCCAACCTCGTCACCCGCGTGGTGCCGGTGGAGAGCCTGGTGGAGGAGGCGGTGAAGATGGGCGAGGTGATCGCCGCCTATTCCCAGCCCTCGGTCGCCATGGCGAAGGAGGCGGTGAATGCCGCCTATGAACTGCCGCAGCGCGAGGGCATTCGGCTGGAGCGGCGGCTGTTCCACAGCCTCTTCGCGACGGCGGACCAGAAGGAAGGAATGGCGGCCTTCGCCGAGAAGCGGAAACCGGCCTTCCGCAACGCCTGAGGAAGGGGCGACTCCTTTCCTTGACTCCTGGGGGGGCTGTGGATAGAACGCCCCCCTTCCTGCGGCCGCCCACGGCGGATCGCATCCCGCGAACATTTCGACTGGTATCCTCAAGGCCCATGGCGAACACCGCTTCCGCGCGTAAGCGCATCCGGCAGAACGAGAAGCGCGTCGAGCGCAACCGCGCCCGCCGCTCGCGCGTCCGCACCTTCCTGCGCGCCGTCGAAGACGCGATCACGGGTGGTGACAAGGGGAAGGCCCAGGAGGCGTTCCGCCTTGCCCAGCCCGAGCTGCAGCGCGCCGCCGACAAGGGCGTAACGCACGACAACACCGTGGCGCGCAAGCTGTCGCGGCTGTCGTCGCGGATCAAGGCGCTCGGCGCAGCCGCCTGATCAGTCAGGAGCGCCTTTGGGCGCTCTTCGACAAGTCATCTCCAAGTAAAGTCGTGATGCAAACGCGTCACGGTGCTTGTGCGCCGTGGCGCGTTTCTGTGTGCTTGTGGTGTGTCTACCGGGAACGTGTTTGGCGTTTACGGTAGCTGGCACCGCAAGTTACGCTTTGTGTTGCAGGGACCGTCCGGGGGTGACGCCGGGCGGAACAGGGGCTCAGGGGTGGATCGCATGCCGGAACAGCACGCCAACGCCGCGTCCGCAGCTCCGACGGCGGGTCTCGCCGAGGACGCGCGGCTGGACGCGGCCTGGGTGCGCATTCGTGGCCGTCTTCGCGAGGAAGTGGGCGAGGCCGAATACCGGACCTGGTTGCGCCAGCTGACATTGGCGGGCGTGGAAGGCGAGGAGGCGGTAGTGCATGTTCCCACTCGCTTCCTGCGTGACTGGCTGCGCGGCCAGTATGGCGACCGCCTGCGGGCGCTTTGGCAGGCCGAGGGACTTGGTATTCGCCGGGTGGATATCCGCGTGGCGCCCTCCGGTGGGGCGCGCGAGGCGGCGGCGGAGGCGGAGGTGGCCAGCGCGCCGGACGGCGCCGGGCTGGCAGAGTCGCTCGCCGTGGCGCGTCCAGTCAGCGAAATGCGCGCCGAGGCGCCCAAGCCCGATCCGCGCGGCGAATGGGCTGCGCCGCTGGATCCGCGCTTCACCTTCGACAGCTTCATCGTCGGCAAGCCCAACGAATTCGCCCATGCCTGCGCACGGCGCGTGGCGGAGAAGCCGAATTCCCCGGGCTTCAACCCGCTCTTCCTCTATGGCGGCGTCGGGTTGGGCAAGACGCATCTGATGCATTCGATCGCCTGGGCGATCCGGGAGCCGCAGCTGGGCGGGGCAGGGCGCTCGGTCGCCTATATGAGCGCCGAGAAGTTCATGTACCGCTTCATTGCGGCGCTGCGTTCGCAATCCACGATGGAGTTCAAGGAGAGCCTCCGTTCCGTCGACGTGCTGATGATCGACGACCTGCAGTTCCTGATCGGCAAGGACAACACGCAGGAGGAGTTCTTCCACACCTTCAATGCGCTGGTGGACCAGGGCAAGCAGATCGTCGTCTCCTCCGACAAACCGCCGAGCGACCTGGCAGGGCTGGAGGATCGGCTGCGGACGCGGCTGGGCTGCGGCATGGTGGCTGATATCCACGCCACCACCTACGAACTGCGCATCTCGATCCTGGAGTCCAAGGCTTCGGCCGCCGGCGTGGACGTGCCCGCGCGGGTGCTGGAATTCCTGGCCCATAAGATCACCTCCAATGTGCGCGAGCTGGAGGGGGCGCTGAACCGGCTGATCGCCCATGCGAACCTGTTCGGGCGGCCGGTGACGCTGGAATCCTGCCAGGAGGTGCTGCACGACATCCTGCGCGCCCATGACCGCCGGGTAACGATCGAGGAGATCCAGAAGCGGGTCGCCGAGCATTACAATATCCGCCTGACGGATATGTCTTCGGCTCGCCGGGCGCGGAATGTGGCCCGGCCGCGACAGGTGGCGATGTATCTTTCCAAACAGCTCACCTCCCGCTCCCTGCCCGAGATCGGACGGCGCTTCGGCAACCGCGACCACACCACGGTGATGCATGCCGTCTCTCGTGTGGCGGAGCTGATGCAGGGGGATGCCGGCTTCGCCGAGGACGTGGAACTGCTCCGCCGCATGCTGGAGACCTGAGGGCCTGATCCGGCCCAGGCTTCACGCCGCGTTTTCATAATGATACGAGGTTCTTCCGGGGGGTTTTCGCCCCCCACAGCGTTGCGGGGATGGCGGCGATGAAGTTCACGGTGGACCGGGCGGTGCTCCTGAAGGCCCTCGCCCATGTCCAAAGCGTGGTGGAGCGGCGGAATACGATCCCCATCCTGGCCAATGTGCTTCTGGATGCCGGCCAGGCCGGGCTGCGCCTGACTGCGACCGACATGGAAATCGCGATCATCGAGGAGGTCTCCGGCGTCGAGGTGGCGCGCGAGGGTCGCTGCACCGCACCGGCCGCGACCCTGTTCGAGATCGTGCGCAAGCTGCCCGAGGGCGCGAAGGTCGAGCTGGACCACAAGGGCGGCGATGCCCCGCTGGCGCTGCGCGCCGGGCGCTACAGCACCAGCCTGATGGTGTTGCCCGTGGAGGACTTCCCCTCCATGACCGAGGGCAAGCTGCCGCATAAGTTCTCCGTTGGCGCCGGGATGCTGCGGGACCTGGTGGACCGCACTCGCTTCGCGATCTCCACCGAGGAGACGCGCTACTACCTCAACGGCATTTATCTCCACGCGACCGAGGTGGATGGCGTGAAGGTGCTGCGCGCCGTGGCGACCGACGGCCACCGGCTGGCCCGCGTGGAGGAGGCCCTGCCCGATGGGGCGGCCGGCATGCCGGGTGTGATTGTTCCCCGCAAGACCGTCACCGAGCTGCGCAAGCTGGCCGAGGAGACGATGGACGAGATCGAGATGCGGCTTTCGGACACGAAGTTGCAGGTGAAGCTCGGCACCGTCACCCTCACCAGCAAGCTGATCGACGGCACCTTCCCGGACTATGAGCGGGTGATCCCTAAGGGGAACGACCGCATCCTCTCGGTGGACAAGACCGCCTTCGCCGCCGCCGTGGACCGTGTGGCGGCCATCAGCAGCGAGCGCTCGCGTCCGGTGAAGCTCTCGCTGGAGAAGAACCGCCTGCTCCTCACCGCCGCCTCGCCCGAGCAGGGGCAGGCGCAGGAGGAGCTGGACGGCGATACGGTGGTCTATGACGCCGCGCCGCTCGAGATCGGCTTCCAGGCGCGCTACCTGAAGGACATCACCGATCAGGTGGACGGGCAGTTGGAGTTCCGCTTCTCGGACGGCTCCGCGCCGACCATCGTGCAGGACGCCTCTAAGCCCGAGGCGCTCTACGTCCTGATGCCGATGCGGGTCTGACCCGGCGCCGCTTGATGGGGCGCCCCGCGGCGCCATCTGGGTTGGGATGCCGTTGGCCGGGGAAGGTGATCCTGCCCCCATGTGACGGCTCCCCCGCTGGCGGCGTGGCTGGCGAGATCCTTTTTGCTGGCCCTGTCCTTCCGTGACTCCCTCTCTCCGCCTGACGCGCCTGCAGTTGCAGGATTTCCGCAACCATGCGCGAGCCACACTGCGGTTCTCGGCCGGCATTGTCGTGATTGCGGGCGAGAACGGCTCGGGTAAGACAAACCTGCTGGAGGCGATCAGCCTCCTGGGGCCAGGTCGGGGGCTGCGGGGGGCGAAGATTGCCGAGCTTGGCCGCCATGTCGGCGAGGATGCACTGCCCTGGGCCGTCTCCGGGCGCTTCGAGGGGCCCGAGGGCAGCTTCGACCTGGGCACCGGGACCGCCCATGACGGTCCCCCTGACAAGCGCGCCTTCCGGCTGGACGGCGCCCCCGTGAGGTCCCAGGCGGAGTTGGGGCGGATGGTGGCGGCGGTCTGGCTGACGCCGCAGATGGACCGGCTGTTCCAGGAGGCCGCCTCTGGCCGCCGCCGCTTCCTGGACCGTCTGGTCTGGGGGCTGGACCCGAACCACGCGCGGGAGGTCTCGGCCTACGAGAACGCCATGTCCCAGCGCAACCGGCTTCTGGCCGAGGGGCGCGAGGGCGGGCGCGCCGAGCCGCGCTGGCTGGATGGGCTGGAGGATGCCATGGCCCGCCATGGCGTGGCGCTGACGGCCGCCAGGCGGTCCCTGATCGCCCGGCTGAACAGTGCCCTGGCGAAGGGGTTGGCAGGCGCCTTCCCGGCCGCCCTCTGTGCTCTGGAATGCGAGACGGCGGCCGCGCTGGAGAGCCGTTCCGCCCTGCAGGTGGAGGATGGGTTGCGGGAGGCCCTGAAGGCCCGCCGGGGGCGCGATGCGGCGGCCGGGATGACGCTGGGCGGGCCGCATCGCTGCGACCTGCGGCTCTCCCACCTGCCCAAGGGCGTGCCGGCCGAGCTGTGCTCCACAGGGGAGCAGAAGGCGCTGCTCATCTCGACCGTGTTGGCGCATTCGGCGCTGATCGCAGCGGCCCGCGGCTTCGCCCCGTTGCTGCTGCTGGACGAGATTGCCGCCCATCTGGACGTGGTGCGGCGGGAGGCCCTCTTTGCCGCCCTGGCGGCCCTGCCGGCGCAGAGCTTCCTGACGGGGACGGAGCCGGGCGTCTTCGCCTCCCTGCGGGGTGTGGCGGAGGGGTTCTCCATCGGGGCTGAGGGCGTCGTGGGAGATTCGGACTTCCCGGCGCCGGTGGCAGGATAAACTGGGGCTGCCGGCAGGCGAAATCCTTGATTTCCGGGCCGCAACCGTCCGCTCACCCATGGCTTCGCGCGCGCGGAATCCTTATATTGGCAGGGATAGATTCTGATGGCCGGGCGCCCCCTTCGGGTGGCCTCGCCCTGGCCCGAGAGGTTCCCTGCCCGAATGACCGAGTCCACACGCGCCGCCCATAAGGCTGAAGTCGCCGCTGCCGGCGCCGACGGTGCCTATGACAGCGCTTCCATCACCGTGTTGCGTGGCCTGGAGGCCGTCCGCAAGCGTCCCGGCATGTATATCGGCGACACGGATGACGGCTCGGGCCTGCATCACATGGCCTTCGAGATCATCGACAATGCCGTGGACGAGGCGCAGGCCGGCTATGCCACCACCTGCACCGCGGTGCTGAACGGCGATGGCAGCGTGACCGTGACGGACGACGGTCGCGGCATCCCCACTGACATCCATGCCGAGGAAGGCGTTTCCGCCGCCGAGGTGGTGCTGACGCGGCTGCATGCGGGCGGCAAGTTCAACCAGAACTCCTACAAGGTCTCCGGCGGCCTGCATGGCGTGGGCGCGGCGGTGGTGAACGCCCTGTCCGAATGGATGGAAGTTCGCATCTGGCGGGACGGCAAGGAGCACTTCATCCGCTTCGAGTATGGTGAGACGGTGCAGCCGCTGAAGGTGGTGGGCCCGAGCGACCATCCGACAGGCACGCAGGTCACCTTCAAGCCCTCATCCGAGACCTTCACCAAGGTGGAGTTCGAATTCGCCATCCTGGAGAAGCGCCTGCGCGAGCTGGCCTTCCTTAATTCCGGGCTGAAGATCCACCTGCGGGACGAGCGCCACACGCCCGTGCAGCAGGTGGACTTCCACTTCGAGGGCGGCCTCGTCGCCTTCGTCGAGTGGATGGATGCGGCCGAGGACCCGCTGTTCAAGCCGCCCGTCTCCTTCGCGAGCAAGGAGAGCGAGGGCATCCGCGTCGAGATGGCGATGTGGTGGAACCGTTCGCCGCGCGAGCGCACGCTCTGCTTCACCAACAACATCCCGCAGCGCGACGGCGGCACCCACCAGGCCGGCTTCCGCCAGGCGCTAACGCGCGTGGTGACGAAATACGCCGCCGATCTGGCGAAGAAGGAGAAAGTGGAACTTTCTGGCGAGGACATGCGGGAGGGGCTTTCCTGCATCCTCTCGGTGAAGGTGCCGGATCCGAAGTTCTCCTCCCAGACCAAGGACAAGCTGGTTTCGTCCGAGGTGCAGCCGGTGGTGCAGATGGCGGTGGCTGATGCACTGTCCCACTGGTTCGAGACGCATCCAAAGGAGGCGAGGCTCGTCCTCGATCAGGTCGTGCTGTCCGCCGTCGCGCGGCGAGCGGCGCAGATCGCGCGGGAGAAGGTGGGGCGGAAGAACGCGCTCGACATCTCCACGTTGCCGGGCAAGCTGGCAGATTGCCAGGAGAAGGACCCGGCGAAGTCCGAACTCTTCCTCGTCGAGGGTGACTCCGCAGGTGGCTCCGCCAAGCAGGGGCGCAACCGCGCGAACCAGGCGATCCTGCCGCTGAAGGGCAAGATCCTGAATGTCGAGCGCGCGCGGATGGACAAGATGCTCTCCTCCGCCGAAGTGGGCACGCTGATCACGGCGCTGGGTGCCGGCATCGGCGCGCGCGATCCGGACCGGCCGAACATGCCGTTCTTCGATCCGGACAAGCTGCGCTACCACCGCATCGTCATCATGACGGACGCGGATGTGGACGGTTCCCACATCCGCACGCTGCTGCTGACCTTCTTCTTCCGGCAGATGCCGGAGCTGATCGAGCGCGGCTATCTCTACATCGCGCAGCCGCCGCTCTACCGCGCCAAGCGCGGGAATGAGGAGCGGTACCTGAAGGATGACCGCGCGCTGGAGGAGTATCTCCTCGAGAAGGCGCTGCATGGCGCGCGCCTAACCTATACCGATGGGCGCGAGATCAGCGGCGAGGAGTTGCGGACGGCAGTGGATGATCTGCGCAACGCGTCCCGCCGTATCCGGCACCTGACGAACAACGTGCCGGCGGAAATCGTTGAGCAGGCTGCCGTCGCCGGTGCTCTGGGTGCCGAGTTGCATTCGGAGGCCGCGCCGCGGCTCGCCGCGCGGCTGAACGAACTGGCGGCGCCGACGGAGCGGAGCTGGAAGGCGACACTTGACGATGAGGGGCTGCGCGTCTTCCGCCAAGTGCGGGGCGTGACCGAGAGCCACCATCTTGACCCCGTCGCGCTCCGCTCGGCCGATGCGCGCTGGCTGGAGGAGCGGCGCGATCGCCTTTCGGCTGATTTCGATGGACCGGTGACGCTGCATTTCGACAGCCAGCGGCAGGAGGCCCGCGGGCCAATGGCGGCGCTGGACCGCATCCTGGCGCAGGGCCGCAAGGGCCTGAGCGTGCAGCGCTTCAAGGGTCTGGGCGAGATGAACCCCGATCAGCTCTGGAAGACGACGCTGGACCCGGAGGCGCGCACACTGCTGCGCGTCGAGGTCGAGGATGCCGACGATGCGGGCCGCGTCTTCTCCACGCTGATGGGGGATGTGGTGGAGCCACGCCGCGACTTTATCGTGGGGAACGCGCTGAAGGTGGCGAATCTCGACGTGTGAGGATTTGTTGTAAGGTGCCAGTGAACTTGTCCCTGGTGCTCGCTGACGCGGATTGCTGATTTCGCAACCTTTTCGCGGCGGTCGGTCCCATAGCGGGCCGACCGCCGCACTGACGTCGTCCGAGGCCTGGGCGGTGACAACGTTGATGACACGGCGTTCCGCAACTCCCGGCGAGACCGCTCCGGGGCTATGAACCGGGCCTATGAAGGCCCGCTGGGCCATTGCGAAATTGGCAGTCTCTGTCCGGAACGAGGTGGCTGGGCCAAGCTGGCGGTATGCAGCCCGACCTCGCCACCTACCCTGGCTACCGCTTTCCGGCCGAGATCATCGGCCAGGCCGTATGGCTTTATCATGTCTTCAGCCTCAGCCTGCGGGACGTTGAGCTGATCCTGGCCGAGGCGCGGGATCGCGGTTACCCACGAGAGCATCCGGCAGGGGGCCTGAGGTTCGGGGCCAACTTCGCTCGGAAGCTGCGCCGGCGCCGGCCGAGGACAGGCGGCACCTGGCACCTCGACGAGGTCTTCCTGCATGTGGCGCGGGGTGGATCAGCACGGGGTTGTGCTCGACATCCTGGTGCAGGGCCGGCGGAACGCGACCGCGGCCGAGCGCTTCTTCAAGCGCCTGCTGGGCGGCCTGAACTACAAGCCGAAGCGCATCGTCACCGATGGGCTTCGCAGGCACGGCGCGGCGAAGCGCGAGATCCTGCCTGATGTGCGGCACCGGAACAGCCGCTACCTCAACAATCGTGCCGAGAACTCGCATCGGCTAACCCGACGCCGGGAGCGGCTGATGCAGCGCTTCAAGTCACCCAGGCAGGCACAGCGGTTCCTATCGGCGCACAGCATGATCTACGGTCACTTCCCACCGCGTCCGCACCTCATGACCGCCCCCCAGTATCGGCATGCCCGCGCCGAGGCTTTCGAGGTCTGGCAGCAGGAGACCTGCGCCCGAACGGCGGCGTGACGATGCATGCGGTCACACGATGCGGCCCAGCGCGGCTATTGAGCAAACGAGTTGAGAATGCCGCATGTGGAATTAGACGCAGACGTGATGTTGCGGCCAGAGAACCAGCTGCCATGCGTTCTGCTGCTCCGCAGCGTTCCCCCACGCGACGCCGTCACCGGTTCGCCGTAATCCTCCAGACTGTGTTCGAGAGGTCGTCGGCTACGATCAGGGCCCCGCGCGGGTCCACTGTCACCCCAACCGGCCGGCCGCGCGCATTGTTCTCGCCGTCCAGGAAGCCGGAGACGAAGTCGATCGGATCTCCGGCGGGCCGGCCGTCACGGAACGGCACGAAGACGACCCTGTAACCAACTGGGGGGCTCCGGTTCCAGCTGCCATGCTCACCGACGAAGGCCCCGTCCGCGAAGGCCGCGCCCATAGCGGGGGTCGAGAAGGCGACGCCGAGTGCTGCCACATGCGCTCCAAGGGCGTAGTCGGGGCGGATGGCCGCGGCCACGCGTTCCGGATTTTGCGGCTGCGCGCGGGTGTCGACATTCTGGCCCCAGTAGCTGTAAGGCCAGCCGTAGAAGCCGCCCTCCCGCACCGATGTCAGGTAATCCGGAACGAGGTTGGGACCGATCTCGTCGCGCTCGTTCACCACCGCCCAGAGTTGGCCCGTTCCCGGCTGGATCGTGAGAGCCGTTGGATTGCGAAGACCGGTCGCGTAAGGCTTGTGCGCGCCCGTTTGCGGGTCGATCTGCCACACCATGGCCCGATCGACCTCGGCCTCCATACCGCGCTCGGTGATGTTGCTGTTAGAGCCGATGCCGACATAGAGAAACCGGCCATCAGGGCTGGCGGCCATCGCCTTCGTCCAGTGGTGATTGATCGCCGAGGGCAGGTTCGTCACCAGCGCCGGCGGCCCGCTCGCCTCGGTCTGCCCGTCGCGATAATCGAAGCGCACCAGCGCATCCTGGTTGGCGACGTAGAGGACGCCGTTGGCCAGGGCGAGGCCGTAGGGCCCGTTCAGGTTCTCCGCGAAGACCCGCCGGACCTCGTAGGTGCCATCGCCGTCTGCATCGCGCAGCAGCGTGAGCCGGTTGCCGCCCGGCACCGACGTCCTGCCCCAGCTCTTGATGACGTTCGCGATGAAGGCCTTGGGGTTAAGCCGGGGTGCGCCCTGGCCGCCCGTTCCCTCTGTGACCAGGATGTCGCCATTGGGCAGGACGAGGGTCTGGCGCGGAATCCTGAGATCCGTGGCGATCGCCTGGATCATGTAGCCCTGCGGCACCGTCGGGCGCTCATTGCCCCAGGCTGCCGGGCGGGGGATCCTCATGTCGGGCAGCAGGCCGCGATGCGGTTCCGGGAGGTTCGGGTTAGCACCGTGCTGTTGCGGGGTGGGCTCGCTGTCGCAGGCGGACAGGGCGAACACCGCGGCACCCGCCAGCAAAATCGCGCGCATCATTCCACCTCCCCGGACTGAAAACCGGAATAGCCCATCCACGCCGCGACGAGCGCGAGGACCGTCGCGATCGCCGATAGGACGAGCGCCTCCGGCATGATTGCGAAGGCGTCCTTCGAGTGAACGAGTGCGTTGACGAAGCCGACCACCCAGGCTCCGAGCAGCACGAGGAAGTAGATCGCCGCGCGCCTCCTCCGTGCCGGTCCGCTCCGGAATAGGCCGATCAGGGCCCAGAGCAGGGCAAAGCCGCCGACGAACAATCCGCCGGCGATGAGCCAGGACGAGAAATTGGCCCACTGCATCTGGAAGCTCGACCAGTAAGCGTAGTCGCTGAGCAGTGCGCCGAGGAAGAGCGGGAACGGGAAAGCCAGCAGAATCGCGTGCAAGGGGTGAAGCGGCCTGGCTGACCCTGGCGCGGAGATGGCAGCCACAGTGGATCCTCTCGCTTCTGGGTCCGACCTCGCTGATGCGCGAGGCATGACCTGCGTCCGTCGGAAACTCTGATAGCGCAACGGGACCGCGGGCAGCGAGTTGCGGCGCCACGGGTCTGCATCCTGAGCCAGGCTTCCGCCGCCCTTGGCCGACAGGAGCACTTCCGCTTCCGAACCACTGCGGCGCTGAAGCGGGGATTCGGTTCAGCCCAGCGATGTTCGCTGGGCCGCCAAGCTTCATCTTCAATGGTGCTCTTCTGTGCGTCCTCGGTGATCTGGGCGGCCATAAGGTAGCTCGCTACGACCGCAGAGATGCAGAGGGTGCATGTTATTGCGCTGCCACTACGACGAGAGACTATGTGTTGGTCGCCTCGTCACGCACTCCGATGAGCATCGACCATCACCGCCCGCCAGATCTGGGCAGGCAGGCCGCCTCCTGAAACGCCGTGCATCGACCTACTATCACTGTTTCCAAGCCAGACGCCTGCGACATACCGCTCGGTAAAGCCGATGAACCATGCATCACGGTTGGCCGTGGTGGTGCCCGTCTTGCCGGCAGCCCAGAATCCTGGATCAGCAGCCTTTCCGGTGCCCCTTTGCACCACGCCGGCGAGCATCTGCCGCATGGCCTCGGCATGCTCAGGTTCAATGACCTGCCTGATCTCTGATCGTGCCGGGAGTACGCGGGTCAGGAGCTCGGCACCCGCGGGGTCCTGAACCCGTTGCACCGAGTAGGGGACAACCATCCTTCCACGATTCGCAACACTGGCGAAGGCTGCCGTCAAGTCCACGAGCCTCGCCTCGTAGCTCCCGAGTGCGAGGTCGCCGGCCTCGCCCTCAGTACCCTCTGCGATGTTCAAAGCCTTGATCAGCTCTTTTGTCTCGCGGGTGTTCTGCAGCGCCAAGCGGACCGCCGCGGTGTTGGACGATTTCTCCAGCGCCGCGGCCAGCGTGATCTCGCCAAGATAGCGATCGTCGAAGTTCCTGATGGCCCGTCCACCGAGCATGAGGGCGGCGTCGCTTACCCTCGTTGCCGGTGTGCCCCCCTCCCTCAGTGCGGCAAGGTATACAAAGAGCTTTGCGATCGACCCCGGCTGGCGCCTGGCCTGAGTAACGTGATCCCACTCCCGCCGCCGGTAGTCGCGGCCGCCAACGAGCGCCAGCACGGCGCCGTCGTGGCGCATGACGACGACCGCTCCCTCCTCGATCTGCTTCGCCGCCGCGTGCTGGCGCAGGGCCGCCTCCAGGTGCCGTTCCGCCGCTGCTTGGATCCTTAGGTCCAAGGTGGTCGTGATGATTCGCGTGCCGCTCCGCTGGGCTGGCGCTGAGTTGGCGCTGGCCTCATTCTCCGCCCAGCGCGCGAACCACCCGATCCCGACGCTGCGGGGGTAGAAACCGCCCCACGCCGATCTGGACGGAACTACGGTGACCTTCTGCTCCTTCGCGCGGTCTGCCGCGCTCCGGCTGAGAGTGCCCGCCTCGACCATCTGCTCAATGACGCGGATACCCCGATCACGCGACCGCTGAAGGTTACGGTGCGGGTTGAACCGGTTGGGCGCCGGGAGCAACCCCACCATCATGGCGGATTCGAGAATGGTGAGGCTGCGGGCGTACTTGTTGAAGTAGACGCGGGCAGCGGCCTCAATCCCGTATGCGCTGCCGCCGAAGAACACCCTGTTGAGGTAGACGTAGAGAATTTCCTCTTTGCTCAGGTTGAGTTCCAGGATCGGTGCCAGCACGGGCTCCTCAAGCAGCTTCCGAATGATCGGGCTGTGCTCCCGGAGGTAAATCTCCTTGATGGTCTGCTGGGTCAGCGTGCTGCCACCCTGAGTGCGACCCGTGATGGTGGACCAGACCGCGCGCGCCATCGCTCTCGGATCGAGACCCCAGTGCTCGTAGAACCGCCGGTCCTCGCTTGCCACGAGCGCGTTGACGAGGTGAGCCGGAAGCTGGGCGAACGGCACGGGCGGCCCGTAATAGGCCCCGCGCGCGCCCACGAACTCGCCCCCTGGGCTAAGGATGCGCACGCCATCGTGGCGGTTCTCGGTAATCAGCCCGTTGACGTCGGCGAGTTCCAGCGCTTCTGCGGGCCGGGGAGCCACGCTGGCCAGACTCAGGAGTGCGAGGAACCGTCTCCGGTCGATGGTCCCTTGGTCTGGCATCGGCACTCCTGTACTGGCCTCCTGAAGACGGAGCGGCGAAAGCTATAGAACTGCGGTCATCTAGCTGGTTGTACAAGACTGAAGTGCTCTAGCAGAGCATCCCCGGCGGGATGAACAAAGGCTCCGGGAGGTCTGCTGTCCACCCATCTCGGTCGACAGCTGGAGGTCTATCGAAGGACGACACTGGTGCACCGCCAACCGGGTTTAGGGGCGATGGTCCGGAGCCTGCCTTGGCTTCGCTCTCGCGGTCCTGTCGGAGTCGATATTAATCTGGCGCTGGAGCAGTTGCCGGAGGACGCGCCGGTGACGGTCCGCCCTGCGTCTGGAGAGGAAGCGCCGATGTTGGATCATTTTCCTGTGGTAACTGGCTTCTATCACGAGGACACGTGCAGTATCGCCTATGTGGTCACGGACCCTGCCACGAAGCGCTGCGCGATCCTGGACCCGGTGCTCGATTTCGACCGTGCCTGCCGCGGCACCCATACCAGCTTTGCGGACCGGATGATCGGCTTCGTGCGGGGGCAGGGGCTGAGGGTGGAATGGGTTCTCGACACGCATCCACATGCCGACCACTTTTCCGCCGCGCCTTATCTCAAGGAGATCTTCGGCGCACCGACGGCCATCGGCGAGCATATCGTGACCGTCCAGAACATCTGGAAGACGATCTACAACCTCCCCGACTTCCCGGCCGACGGTTCGCAATGGGACCGGCGCTTCCGGGATGGCGAGCGGTTCCGCATCGGAGAATTGGAGGGGAAGATCATCTTCTCGCCCGGCCACACCGCGGCATCCATCACCTATTGTGTCGGCGATGCCGCCTTCATTCACGACACGCTGTTCGTTCCCGATGGCGGCACGGCCCGCGCCGACTTCCCGGGCGGCGATGCGCGCAGCCTCTACCGCAGCATCCGCCGCATCCTGGATCTTCCGCCGGAGACGCGCCTCTTCAGCGGCCATGACTACCAGCCAGGCGGCCGTCCGCCGAAATGGGAGTCCACTGTCGCCGAGCAGCGTGCGCACAACACGCATCTTCGGGGCGATGTGAGTGAGGAAGCTTATGTGCGGATGCGCGAGGAGCGCGACCGCAGCCTGCCCCTTCCGGGCCTGCTTCTGGATGCGCTTCAGGTCAACATCCGCGGCGGCCGGCTGCCCGAGCCGGAGGCGAACGGCGTCTCTTACCTGAAAATTCCGCTGAACCACTTCCGTAGGGTCGGCTAGCGAGCGGCAAGCGCCCAAGGCCTGAGCCTTCCGCGCGGCGATGTTGTTCGCTGGAGTGGGTCCCTGGGGCTGGACATGACGACGAGGCTGAATTGAGCGGGGAGCCCGGCTTCCGAAGGATGGATGTCCCTGGCGAGACGCTGCTCCCGCAGCATGGAGGTCAAGCGCCGGGCGGGTATGCCAGCTGATGGGGATCGCGCGCTCTACCTGTTACGGCAGCCTCCCGACCGAACTCGACGACCCCGCGCCCGTGGACGCTGCCGGAGCAGGACGGCGCCCGCTAACCGGGCGGGAGCATCGTGGCTAAGCGCGCGGCCGGCTCCTTCAACGCATCCGCAATCGGTCCGCCCAGCTTCTCCACCGTCGCGACGGAGACCGCGCCGCTGCTGTTGAGCGCCAGGACGGTGCGTCGCCTGGGAGCAACAACCGGGACGCCGATCGCTGACGTCCGGGTGGTGATGGCGGAGGTTCGGCACATGATCTTGGCGCTCAAAGCTGTGCCGCGAGGCTTCGATGTGCCGCTCGGACTCTGGCCACGCTGCCCCCAGCGAGTTACGCAACGTGCCGAAAGTACGGCGCCGCTCATCCGGGCCGATACCCGCCAGATAGGCCCAGCCGAGGGCGGAACTGCCCATGGACAGTGCTGAGCCAACATGAAGCGCGAGGCGCAGGATGGTGGGTGCCTTCGTCCTTTGCACAAGCGCCGTGGCGGCGCCCGATGGTGCGGCGAGGGAAACGGCGACGCCGAACTGCTGGGCGATCTCCTTCATCGGGCGATAGGCGGACTCCGCAATACTCGCGCTGACCACGGAGGAATGGCCGAGCGTGAGCACGCCGGGACCGGCGCGCAGGGCGGAGATGCCCTGGGCTCTGCCTCAGGAGGAAGCCGGAGCATCCGAGCGCCCTTCGTGATGCAGAACGCGATCCTGGATCATTGAGATCCGGAGAGGCCGGATACGGTCATGCGCGTAAGCCATGACGGTCATGGACCGCTGTCGTCGCGGGAGGCGCACAGAGGTCAAGCAACGGATCAAGGCGAGGCAGCGTCTCCAGCTCCTCCACAAATGCCATGAGGCGGACCGCCCGGTCGGCGCCTACGACCGGCTCGGCCAGGGAGAGGAACTTGGCCTGAACGGCGTCGTCGTCCATCGGCCGATCGCGGTCCCCTAGGGGTATCTCCTCCGCGGCCTCCAGCCGTTCGCCGTTCCGCAACACCACCTCCACCGCACCAGGACGGCCGGCAGGGAAGCGCCGCTCGAACGCCACGTCGCCAACCGGCTCCACCAGAGCGGTGAGCCGCATCACATCGGGATCACGGAAGCGCGCCGCCTCGAACTGGTGCTCCGTCAGCGCCCCGTCGCACAGTGCCATGGCAACACAGGAGGGCAGGCTGTGATCGGCGGTCTCGCGGTCCCTGGGCCGGAACTTTTCGGGATCCGCCGTCCTGGCCAGGGTTTCCGGCCGGACCCGGGCCCGGATCTCCGTCACCTCGTCCAGCCGGCCGCGGAGCGCGCCGTGGAGCCGGATCGCGGCGGCCACCGGCGCCTGTAGCGCGTATTGCACGGGGAACTGTTTCAGGCTCACCCCTTCCAGTCGCCAGGTGTCGAGGTCCAGCGCGAGCGCACCCGGATCCTCCTCGCGCCCTGCCGTCTTGCCGAAGAGCCACTCATAGGCAGCCAGTGGGCCAGTGAAGCCGGCGCCGGCCAGCCGCGCGGACGTGATCGCCTCCGCCGCATTGGCGGGGTAGCCGATCGCCTTCGCCATGCTCAGCTTGCCGTGGGACAGGACGCCAAGGGTCAGGTGCCGCATCCCGCCCAGTGCACTTCCATGCGCCATCGCGCCGGCCGCCTGCCCCCAGGCCTTGCCGGCAACGAAGGGCACAACGAAGCCCGCGGCGCTGACGTGATGGAAGCCGCGATCCTGGAAGGAGAAGGCGTCGCAAAGCCGGATCTGAACCTCATAGCCGGCGACGATCGCCTCGATCAGCGCGCGGCCGCCGCCGCCCGCCTCCTCCACGCATGCAAGAGCGACGGGGATGTTCTCCGAGGGGTGGCATATATCCCGGGACCAGTACACGTCCATGAAGTCGAGGTAGCGCACCAGGGCGCCGTTCACGCCGGCCGCCCCCTCCGCGGTTGTGCGCCGTCCGCTGCCGATGCAGCGTGCGCCGCGCGTGCCGGGCGGGGGCAGGATCGTCTCCAGCATCCGCACCGGCTCCGCCCCGACTGCCCCGAGCGCGCAGCCCAACGTGTCGAGGACGAGGCGCTTGACGGCACGCACCGTGCTTTCCGGCAGCCGGTCGAGGGAGATCGCCGCGACGAAGTCGGCGATCTGGACGGAGAGATGCGCCGGCGTCATCAGAAGGTGATCCCTGTGCTCTCGATGATGTTCCGGACCACGGCGCGCTCCCGCGCGAGCCGCTCGCCGAAGGCGGCGCGGCTCTCCGTGCCCGGCTCGCCGCCCATGCGGCGGAAGGCGTCCTGCACCTCCCGGTCTTCCACGGCGGCACGGAAGGCGCGTTCCAGGGCCTCGAGGATCGGCTCCGGCGTGCTGCTGCGGGCGAAGGCCGCGTTCCAGCTCGTCAGGTCGAAGCCGGGGAAGCCGGCCGCGGCAATGGTCGGGATGCCTGGCAGCAGGGGGCTCGGGCGCTCGCTTGTCTGCCCCAGGGCGCGGGCCCGACCGGACTGCACGATGGCATCGAGCGAGTTGGGCGTGATAATCGCCGCCTCCAGGTTTCCGGCCGCGAGGTCGCGCGCGGCGTCCGCGCCACCGCGGTAGGCAACGTGCTCCATCGAAATTCCAGCGCGGCTGCCGAGCATGGCGCCGGCCAGATGCCCGATGCTGCCGACGCCTGGCGTGCCGAAGCCGATAGGCTTGCCGGTCCGCCCGTGCACGACGAGGCCCGCGACGTCCTGTGCCGGAAAGGACGCTGTGACGCCGAGGACGTAGGGCTGCGACACCGCCATTCCGAGCGGGGTGAAGTCCCTCTCGTAGTCGAAGGGCAGGTTCCTCACCGCGAAGGGAACAATGAGGAAGGAGGGGGCGTCGAACAGCAGGGTGTGACCGTCTGCCGGGGCGCCAGCGACGATCCCGGCGCCGATGGAGCCGCCCGCGCCGGTCCGGTTCTCCACCACCACCGACTGACCGAGCGCCGCTCCCATGCGAGGCGCAATCAGACGGGCGACGGTGTCCGACTGGCCGCCGGGCCCGTAGGGCAAGACGATGCGGATCGGGCGGTTGGGGAAGGGCGCAGTGCCCTGGGCGCGCGCGATTGATGGCGCGGCAAGCGCCGTGAGCAGCAGGTTGCGGCGTGTCGTCACCTCGGTCGTTCCCTCTCCTGGTTCTTGTTGACGCTCAGTTCTTGTTGAAGCTCAGGGCAGGTCGAGGATCGGCTTGCCCACCACCCGGCGTTCTTCCAGTGCTGCGTGTGCCGCCTCCACGTCATCCATCGTGTGGCGGCTGGCGATCTCGATGATCAGCGTCCCGTCCAGCAGCGCCCCGAAGATATCGGCCGTCCGGCGACGGATGGTGGGGCCGTCCGGCAGGTGGTCCGCCAATCGCGGGCGTGTCAGAAAGAGCGACCCGGCTTCCCCCAGCTCGATGGGATCAAGATCGCGAACCGCACCGCCAACGGCGCCGAAGTTGACCACCAGCCCTTGCCGACGCGCAGCGCGGAGGCTCTCCCGCAGGGTGGGCCGACCGACCGCATCGAACACCACATCCACGCCGCGGCCACTCGTCATTCCACGCACGGCCTCGGCGAAACCCTCGTAGGGAACGGCGGCCGCGGCGCCGCGGGTGCGCGCGACGGCCGCCTTCGCCTCGGTGGAGGTGGTGGCGTAGACCGTGACCCCCAGCCGCGCGCCCATCTGCACGAGGATCTGTCCGATCCCGCCCGAGGCCGCGTGGACCAGCCAAGTCACGCCCGGCCCGGCGCGGCCGAGGTCATGAGCGAGATCGTGGGCTGTCAGCCCGTGGAACATCGCCGCCGCAGCGCGGTCCAGGGGCAGCGCGTCCGGCACCGGGGCGAGCCGCCAGGCCGGGACGGCGGCATACTCCGCGTAGCTGCCCCAGTGGAGACAGTATGCCACGCGGTCCCCCACCCGCAGATCACGCACGTCACGGCCGAGCGCCACCACCTCCCCCGCGCCCTCGATGCCGAGGGTGGTGGGCAGGCGGACGGGGTAGGTGCGGGAGCCCTCGTACTTCCCCTGCCGGGTGTGGATGTCCATGAAATTGATGCCGGAATGGCGAAGGCGCACCAGCGCCTCGTCCGGCGCCGGCTCCGGCACGGGAATGTCCTCGCGCAGCAGGATCTCCGGGCCGCCGTAGCGCGCAATGCGGATCGCCCTCATGCGGCGGCACGGCCGGGAACCAGGACGCGCCCTTCGAACAGCCGCCGCGCCGTGCGGTAGAAGGAGCCGGCCCGGGCAACCCATTCCCCGCCCTCCCGCACGACCTCCGCACCGACGGTCAGTACGCCGGAGGGCATCCCCAACCGCAGCACGCCGCTGCCAGCCGCGGGAGAGAGCGCCTCCGCGACCACCGTGCCCGCGATCCGCGCCGCGACGGCGGTGCAGAGGGAGATTGTCAGCGGCAGGGCCCGGTGCGGCTGCCCATTGGAGATGACGCGAGCGACAAGGTCCACCTCGGCGGCGTGGACTGTCTCGCCGGAGAGGCTGGGCCCGTCGGCGGGCGGGGCCACCACGGCGATGAAGGGCACGCTCGTCACCTTGCGGGCCGCCTCCTCGTCCGGGGCGATCCCCATGCGGACCGAGGCGGCGCGGCGGATGGCGTCAAGCCGCGCCAGCACCTCCGGGCGCGATTCCAGCGCTTCGGGCAGCTCCGTCCCGTTCAGCCCCACATCGCGCGCCCGGACGAACACGGCAGCGTTGGCGGCGTCGACCAGCGACACCTCGATGGTGCCGAGCCCCGGTACCTCCAGCCGGTCCAGCGCCGCGCCGCTGGGCAGCAGCCGGCCGGTCGTAGCGCCGCCGGGTGCCAGGAAGTCCAGGCGGATCGGCGCGCCGGTGCCGCCGACACCAGGAATCAACAGGTCCCCGTCGTATCGCGTCCGCCCGTCCTCCACGGGAAAGGTGCCGTGGATGATCTTCTGCGTGTTCGTGTTGAAGATGCGGACGGTGGCGGTCTCGCCCGAAGCCGTCACCAGCCCCTCGTCCAGCGCGAAGGGTCCAACGGCGGAGCTCATGTTGCCGCAGTTCTGCCGGTAGTCCACGCGTGCCTCGCGGATCATCACCTGCGCGAAGGTATAGTCCACGTCCGCGTCGTCCCGCGCGGAGGGGGCGAGCACGCAGACCTTGGATAGCGAGGAGACGCCGCCCCCCATGCCGTCCAGCTGCCGTCCGTAGGGGTCCGGTGCGCCCATGGCGGCGGTGAAGATCGGCGGCCAGGCCTCCCGGTCCGCGGGCAGGTCGCGGGCGTGGAACATGATCGCCTTGCTGGTGCCGCCCCGCATGAAAACGGCCGGTATCGGGTGCTGGACCAACCTCGTTCCTCCCTTAAGATGCTCGGCTCGCCCCTCAGCCAGGCCGGGCGTATCATCTTGGAGCAGGTTCGGGCCCCGTTCAAAGGCCTGTCACCCGGTCGTCCCCAGCCTCCGCGCTCGGGTCCAGCAACGTGCGGAGAACCAAGTGAGCGAAACGCGACGCAGGCTGCGCCACCCCGTGCGGGTCGCCTTCGTCATCGGCGACTACCCGGAGGAGGAGTTCCGCCGGAGGGAGCAGGCAGCTCTGGCCTACGCCTCCCCGGAGGTCGAGATCGGCATCATTCGCACGCCCGCGTCCCCTTTCGTCCACGGCCTCACGCCGGCCGAGGTTCAACTCGCCGCGCCTGCCTTCATCGCCGCCTTCCGGCAGGCGGAATTGGATGGCTATGACGCCGTCGTGCCGCTCGGCACACTCGACCTTGGCGTGGATGGCGGACGATCCGTGGTGGACATCCCCGTCATCGCTCCGACGGAAGCCATGCTCCACGTCGCCAGCTTCCTCGGTGATCGGTTCGGAGCGCTCGTCTATCACGACGACCTCATCCCGCTCCTCCAGGCCATCGTCCGTCGCTACGGGATGGAGAGGAAGGTCGTGGGTTGGCACGCCTCGGGCTTTGACCTGCCGGACCTCAGTGCCAACCTTACCGCGATGACGGAGAACTTCGTCGAGGGGGCGCGGCGCCTGGTCCGGGATTCAGGCTGCGATGTGATCCTTGCCATGGGTGTTACGCAATGTCCCGTGCTCCTGGACCCGGCGTGGGTGGAGCGGGAGGTCGGCGTACCCGTCGTGGAGGGGATCGGCGCACCCCTGAGGCTGGCGGCTATGCTCGCGGGGCTCCATCTGCGGCACAGCCGCGTGCGCTGGCGGCGTTCCCGCGCCTTCGAGCGCTCCACGTCATAAGGGGGCGCCTCGAGGGGGCCCCCGGCACATCTTGGTGGGATAGGGTGCCGGTGTGACGAACCCGACCGCATCCGGGTCCGGGAAAACGGCAGGAAGCACGGCCATGATAGGCAGGACGAGGCGCGGCCTGTTGGCGCTGGGCATCGCGGGCGCCGCGACGCGCGCCGTCGCCCAGGAGGTCCGCTACCCCGAGCGCTCCGTGACCATCGTGGTGCCGGCCGCACCCGGCGGGGGCGGCGACTTCACGGCCCGCCTCCTCGGCGACGCGCTGACCCGCTCGCTCGGCCAGCCCTTCGTGGTCGAGAACCGGGTGGGCGGCGGCGGAAACGTCGCGGCCATAGCGGTCGCCCGTGCCGTGCCGGATGGGTACACGCTGCTGCTCGCCTATTCCGGCACCCATGTTGGCAACCCCGCGCTCTTCCCGAATCTGTCATGGGATCCGGTGCGCAGCTTCACGCCCGTCGCCCTGGTGCTGCGGGCGCCGCACGTCATCGTCGTAAGGAAGGACCTGCCCGTCCGGACCCTGGCGGACCTGGCCGATTACGCGCGCCGCAACCCCGGCCGGCTGAACTACGCCTCCTCCGGCGCGGGCACGATCCAGCACATCGGCGGTGAGCAGTTCGCCCGGATGGTCGGCGCGCCCATGGTCCACGTGCCCTATCGTGGGGCGGGCCCGGCGATGAATGACCTCGTGGCCGGCAACATGGACCTGATGATCACCACGCCACCTGCCGTGGTCGGGCTCGTGCGGGACGGAGCCATCCGCGCGCTGGCGATCGCGAGCCGCAGCCGTCACCCGATGCTGCCGGACGTGCCAACGACCGCGGAGGCAGGCTTCCCCGCCTTTGAGCTGGAAGCCTGGTTTGGCATCTACGCGCCGGCCGGCACGCCGCAGCCTGTGGTGGATAAGCTCTCGGCCGAAATCCGGCGCATGACCGAGATGCCAGAGTTCCGCCGCCGTTGCGAAGAGAGCGGGACCTATGCGGCCTACATGAACCCCATGGAGCTGGCCGCCTTCACCGTCTCCGAGCTGACCTACTGGTCCGACCTGATCCATCGCCTCGGCGTCCGGCCGGAATAGGGGTGATGAAGGTGCCCGCTGCGAGGGGGCTTCCTGGCTGAACCTACCGCCTACCCATGGCGGTCGTCCCTGAGCTGCAAAGCAGTGCCTGCTGCTGTGAACCTACCGGCAGAGGGGCCTGATGGTTCGCATTGACTGACCGATGATTCCTTCGACGTTCAGCAGCTTCCAACCTTGTGCCGAAGAGATTGAGGAGGGCTGCCAGGGATCAGTTCGGCCTCGAGGGCGTCACGACCCAGTTTGGAAGTGGTGATGCCGATGGCTGAAGGGGCAAGAGCCTGTCGCAACCAAGTGCCGGCGGTCAGACGGCCCCAAGCAGTTGCTTTTGCTCATCCCATGCATCTGGAGGTCCGGGCAGCGTGGAACTCGAGCCCATGGCGCACCGGCGCCAGAGAGGTATTCTGGTGGCCGCCGAGGATCTCGCGTCGCTGAAGGCCCTCGCGGCCGGTCGGCGGCCGGATCACGAAGAAGAATCTTGGAACTGGGAGGGCATTGTTCATGCAAAGACGGGCAATCGGACGAGCGGCCTTGGCTTTGGGTTTCGGGGCGATGGTGGGCCGTCCGGCGCGGGCCGAGGAATGGCCGTCGCGCACCGTGACGATGGTGGTGCCTTATGCACCGGGCGGTTCCAATGATGTCGTGGCCCGACTGCTCGCGCCCGGGCTTCAGAAGGCGTTCGGGAAGTCCTTTGTCGTGGAGAATCGGACGGGCGGCGGGGGCAGCGTCGGCATGAGCCAGGTTGCGCGTGCTCGCCCCGATGGCCAAACCTTGCTGGTCTCCTCCGCATCGAATCACGTATTCAACCACCTCGTCGTGCCCGACCAAGGCTACGATCCGCGCGAGGCCTTGTCGGCCATCGCCATGATGGTGGACGTGCCGAATGCACTTGCGGTGCATCCCTCCCTCGGCGTGGCGGACCTGCAAGCACTTCTGGCGAAGATTCGTGCCACCTCCGGCGGGCTGAGCTTTGCCTCAACCGGGGTGGGCAGCAGCAATCACCTGGCGGGAGAACTGCTGCGGTTGCGCGCGGGGGTGGAGCTGAACCATGTTCCATATCGCGGCGGCGGGCCGGCGCTGGCGGATCTCATCGCCGGGACGGTGCCGATCGCCTTCCTCAACCTGCCCACCGTGCTGCCGGCAGCCGAAGCCGGGCAGGTGCGGATCCTCGGAATCGGCGGCAAGTCACGCCTGTCCAGCCGTCCCAACATTCCGACGATCGGCGAGCAGGGTGTGGCGAATTATGAAGTACAATCCTGGACTGGCCTCTTCACGCCTCGCGGGACACCCCAGCCGGTGATCCAGCGTCTATCAGCGGAAGTGAGGACGCTGCTCGACCAGGCATCGATGCGAGAGCGACTGGTGGATCTGGGTTCAGAAAATATTTGGGCTGGGCCGGAGGCGACAGACAACTTTGTCCGCGCGGAGTTCGAGCGTTGGGGGCCCATCGTCCGCCAAGCGGGCGTGACGAACAACTGAGCTAAAGGGGAGGCAAGGCGACGTTGCGCACTGCCTTCCCCTCAACAATTCACCACATGCTCTCGGCACCCTGCCGAGGTTCACCGCCAGCCGTAGCGGCGCCCTCCGCCATAGCCATATGACCGACCGCCGCCGCGATCGCGCCAGCTCGGGGCCTCACGGCTGTAGGAGTGATAGCCATCTCCCCTGTTGTAGCCATTGTACCGGCCGTGATGGCCGACGCAGCCGGCCATCGAAACACTGGCGACCACAAGGGTAAGCGCGCGGACAGTCCAGGAGGTACGGTTCATGGGAACCTCTTCAGGATGGCGGCGATTTGCCGATTGAGCTTTCCCCCAGCAGGAATGGACGCTGTTGCGCTGTCGGAAGTGCGGCCGGATCAAGCCATCACTATGGCGGCTTGCGAGCGTCCGGCATTCTCGCGCTGGCTCCGCTGGAGCGATAAGGCCTGCTGCATCCGGGTAAGTACTTGGCCCAGCCGCATCGTGAGCTTGTCGCGGCTGAGCCCTTTACGAGCCAGGCCCGGGTTCGCGGATGCGCGTCCGGCCGGGGATCACACATGTGGTCGCTGGCGCTGATCTGGCGGCGCTCCGAGCATTCGCCAGCAGAGGTGACCTAAGCTGCTGCGGTTGCCCGGATTGGCCCGCGCGTGGCCCAGTTGGCCGCGACTGCGCCCAGCCCGACCAGTATCATCACCGGCCAGAAGGCGGCGTAGTTGCCTGTCGCGTCCACCAGGACCGCCGCGGCGCCGGCGCCCAGGAAGCCGCCGATCTGGTGGCTGAAGAAGCAGACGCCGTACAGCGCGCCCAGATCCGCCACGCCAAAGCGGCGGGCGATCGCGGCGGCCGTCAGCGGCACCGAACCCAGCCAGATCGATCCAAGGACCGCCGCGAAGAGCAGCGTGCCCCATTCTGTCACCGGCAGGATGGCAAACAATGCGATCGCCAGGCTGCGGAGCAGATACACGCCACCGAGCGCCACTTCCGGCCGGATGACATTGCCCAGTTTGCCGCAGAGCCAGGAACCCGGAATGTTGAACAGCCCGACCAGCATCAGCGAGGTCGCGCCGAGCCAGGGGGGCATGCCGCACAGGGCAAGATGCGACGGCAGATGGGTGGTGAGGAAGGCGAGCTGGAATCCACAGGCGAAGAAGCCCAGCGCCAGTAGCGCGAAGTCCCGCTCCCGCAAGGCGTTCTGGGCCAGGCTGGGCAACTCTGAAAGGGCACGGCGCGGCGCCGAGGGGTTGCGGGGCGACCATTCCATGACACGTGCCGCCGGAAGGATCAGCAGCGCCGCGATCGCCATTCCACCGAGCGCCGCGGCGGCGCCGAACCAGCCGATGCCGATCTGCGCGTAGGGCACCAGCAGGGCCTGCCCGACCGATCCGCCCGCGGCGGCGATGCCCAGCATGCTGCCCCGGCGCTCGGGAGGCGCCGCGCGACCCACGGCGGCGATGACGCTGCCGGTCCCGGTGCAGGCCACGCCCAGCCCTGTCATGATCCCGATGCCCACCAGGGCGGTGATGGCCGATGGGTGGATCGCCACGAGGCCGAGGCCGGCGACATAGAGCAGCCCCCCCGCGGCGGCGACGCGCCCGGCACCGTAGCGGTCGCCGAGCGCGCCGGTCACCGGCTGGGCGATGCCCCAGGCCAGGTTGTGCAGCGCAATCGACAGGCCGAGGGTGACGGTGGAGATGCCCTCCTCAGCGCCAAGGGGCAGGAGGAACAGGCCGAAGGTCTGGCGAATGCCCATGGCCATGGAGGCCGTGACGGCCGCAGCAATGACCACGGCCCAGACGCTGGGGTTCCTCATTGCACGGGCCTTCTCTTCCTTGGTCCGTCTTGTCTACCGCGGCACTCGCACTTGTCACATCCCTGGCTCCGGCATGGCACGCGGTGCATCCGAACCAGGGCATGCCGCAATCCCGTGCTGGAGTGCGCATGCGGGACGGTGCCGAGAAGCCATTCATTGCTAACGAAAAGGACTTTCGCCTCCATGCAGGCAGCAGCGTGGCAGGACTTGGAGGAGGCACTGGAATTCGCCGATGCGGGCTTGGCCGGCACGCGCCACCTGGCGGTTCACCCTGTTACGAAGGCTGGCTTGGCCGAGCGATCATACTGGATCCCTGCGTTCTCGAGCGACTGGAGCAACTCGTCCTCCGGCAGGCGCAGGTAGCGCAGGATCAGCTGTAGATAGAGGCCCATGAAGGCTGGCCCGTGCCCGTCCGTCCCGTCCTCGGCCGTGCTGGTGAGGGCATGGGCGATTTCATGGAGCAGCAGATAGGAGGGCAGGGCGTTGGGCATGCGGATGACCAAGCGGGAGGCATCCGCGCGGAGGGTTCTGGCCTGCCTCGGCAGCCGCTCGACCTTGGGTGGCCAACATAGGCCCAGATCCGTCCAGATCGCGTCGACCATGGCCTGGGCGGCGGAGAAGGGGATCAGGTCGCGGCCGTGCGGCGCGACCGCCTGCTCCTCCCAGGCGTAGACGCGCGCGCGCTGGCGGTCGCGGCCCTTCATGGCTCCAGCAGGTCCCGCACGGTGCTGCCCACGGGCCGGTTGAGGTTCACCCGCCCGCCTGCCGCATAGCCCTCGTGGTAGGCGCTGTCCTGGCGGACCTCCGCTCCGCGCGAACTCACCAGGCGAACCTTGCTGGCGCGGAACGCCTCCTCGACCACGCTGTGCTTGACCACGGTCAGCGCGGTGCCGGTCGGGCGCAGGGCTGCGATAGCGGCTTCGCGGGCCGCGTGCATGGCCTCGATCCGCTCGGCGAGCCGCCCGGCCATTCCGTGGGCGAAGCGCGCTGCGGCACCTCTCAACTCGGTGCCGCGCAGGGCGGGATTCCTCGTCCGGAATACCTGGCCCTCCTGATGCATGGCGCGCTCGATCACGGCGAAGAGGTAGGTGGCGAGCGCCGTGTCCGGCTCGAAGCCGAAGAAGACGTAGCGGCATCCCTCGTCGTCACGCGCAAGCCAGACCTTGCAGTCGCAGAAACGGGCGATCGCCGGAACGCAGCCGTCGACGGGCCGGCGCCGGCGGCTGGGGAGGGGAATCTCCCGCTGCACGCAGGGCTCGGCGCGGAGGTCCACCTCCTCCATGCTCAGGGCGTAGCGCTCGAGAAGGCGGCCGACCATCTCGGCCGCGGCAAGTGCCTCAGCCTCGGTGCAGCCGTTCGAGACGGTGCGGTCGGCGAGTGCCCGGATGCGCGCCTTGACGCGCTCGAGTTCGGCGGCCTGGCTCAGAAGGCCTCCTCCAGCGCATCAAGGTCCACCGGCTGGATGGAGAACCAGATGGGCTCCTGGCTGCGTGCCGCGTTGCGCAGGAGGGGCTTGGCCGCCGAGAGAAGCTCGTCGAGCGAGCGGAAGGGGTTCACCGCCTCCTCGCCGTCGCTGGTGCGCATCATGAGGGCGTAACCGCTCCGGCCGGCACGCGGAGCGGGGGAGGCAATGGAGGGCCTCGACCGGACTGGCACAGCGACAGGGCCGGGCTCCCGGCGCGGCGGGACGACGATGGCCGGGCTGGGGAGGGGCGGTGCTGCCGGGACGGTCTGGGCCGAAGGAGCTGGCGGCGCGGCGTGCTCGGCCGGTTCCGAGAGGGAAGCCGGAACCTGGAGCGGGGTAGCATCCACAGTCACCGCGGCCACGGGAAGTTCCGGCGTGCCGGAGGCGTCCGCGGCCTCGATGGGGAGGACGGCAGGCGCGGGCGTGCTGCCCTCCTGGTCGTCATGGCGGCGCAGCTTGGCCAGGATGGCGTAGATATTGGCCGGCGTGCAGCCATAGCTCGCGGCCACCTCGGCAACCTTCTCGCCACCAACATCCACCCGCTGACGAATCGTCGCATGGTGCTCGCGTGGGATCCTCGCCATTCTGCCTCCCTCCAACTCCGATACTGAACAGAACAAAGAATGAACCTAGATGCCATGCCGCGAGGCGACGAGCTAGGTTCAAATTTGAATCAGGACCATCTGCCAGTGCCTGCGGATTGAGCCTGCAGCTTGACCGGCCATCACCACCGAAGCGTGCCTGCGGCGAGACATTCAGGGACAAGAGGCCGGGTCAGACCATCCATGGCCGGCTGAGACATGACCAGGACGGGACATTTCCGGTCGGAAATGATGCCGGCACGGTGAGTTCGGGATGTGAGGGGCCGGGCAACCTGCGCGCCATCCCCGCCGTGAGGAGGTCCGGCCGAGCAATGCCGTCGGAATGATAGACCGGGAAGGTGAATCCGGGCAGGCAGAAGACCTGCTGAGATCGGACGTCCCTGCGGGCTCGAACGGCCGCGCTTCGGCGCGTGGCAGATGCTTCAACCTGGGCCGCCGCCCGACGACGAGCGCCGGCTTGGGCATGCGTGCCGGGCGAGGCGCGGTGTGCATGAGCGGCGTAGGCCTTGCCGGACATATCCCGGGCTGCGGCGCTTTCCGCGCCCAGTGCGATCAGAAGGCCGGCAAGAAGAGCTTCGAGGCGCATCGCGCAACTTCCTCCACGGTAATGCCAGGCAGCCGGACAATGCGCCGACGTCTTGCGCCTGCGTCATTATGAGAGGGCCTGACCACCGGCTGTCACGCGATGCGGCCATCGACGGGCGGAGCCAGGGTTGCCGGCCGCGTCGCGACCGACATCATCCAGCGCCGTGAAATCTGCCTCCAAAGGTCCCGGTCCGCCCCCGGATCACCCCAGGACGCAGCCGCGGATCCGAAGGTGGGCGCCAGCGCGTGGAACGATCCCGCGCGGCCGGTCAGGGGTGCGGAAAACGTGAAGGGAGGTTGCGCGGGCGGTGTCGATCCACCCGCTGGTCCTGGGTTGCTCATCATCGTGCCGGTCTTCTTTGCGGGGCTGATCCGTGCCGGCGGCCGCCAGGCGGGGCATCAATCTTCCTGGCGCGATCCGCTGGGTGCATCACCGGCGGGGTCCTTGCCCCAGGCTTTGGACACGACCGGCCGGGCGACGAACTCGACCTCAGCGCCGGCGGGATGGGTCGGCCCTGCGATCAGAGCCGAAGCGAGAGCGCCGAGGGTGAAGATTTCAAACATATTTCTTCTCCTGAAGCAGCATGGGGTGGTGCCGTACGGTTAGGCGTCCTGGCGGCCCATATCGGCACTGGTGACACCGTTCTGGCTGTTGCTGGCCAGCAGTGTGCGGCTTCCAGTCTGGGGCCAGGTAGGCGACGGGCTGGAGCCGCCGGCATCGTCCTCGCTCTCGGCAAAGGAGGGCGTGGCAGCGCCGGCGATCAGGGTGATGGCCAAGGCGGCGAAGAGCTTGCGCATGACGGGTTCTCCGCTCCGCGGGCCCTGCGGCGATGTGCCGCGGCTCGTGCGGGGAAGTTGGGCTAGGGCGGTTGGGCGCTCCAATGCCGTGCGGTTATGATGTGTATGCCCGAAGCGAGGCACGACGCGGACGTAGCCCGCTCCAGGACGGGCCTGCTCTTCCGAGGCCTCGCTTGCTGTGCATCGGGCGCCCGCTTGCGATATGCCGCGAAGGTGAAAGGCCACGAGGCGCGCGATCCCAGTGCCGGCGATGTCACGGAAGGAGCGGCTGGACGGTATGGAGGTGTCGTCTCGCCCTGTTCCGTGGGCAGTCGGCAAGCCCTCATCCGTGCCCGCCGCCTGGCGAGCGCTCGCTCAGCCCGGCGGTTGGGGGAGCCGGAAGACAGGGATCATCAGGTCCTGAAACCCGTTGCTCAGAATCTGCACGCCGACACAGAGCAGCAGGAATGCCGCCAGCCGTGCCATGACCCTGGCACCATTCTCCCCAGCAGCGCGATCAGGCGGTTCGCCGAGTTGTGGGCGTTCCAGACACTGAGCGAGATCGGCACCGCCGCTGCCGTCATCCGGTTTGCTGAAGACACCGGGATCCAGCACGCATCTGCACCCGGCCTGCTCCGCCCAGTGCTGCGTCTCCCTTGCGCGCATCCGGCACGTTGCTGTCGCTGATCACCAGGTCCGCATCCGCGCCGCATAGGTCATGGCGTACCCGATGCCGCTCTCTCCATCTGTGATCACTGCGACCTTGCCAACAAGCACTCCGCAGCCATGGCCGCTCCCCTCGGAATGGTCGGGCTTGGGCGCGTTTCGGCCTCGGCGCCGGATGAGGAGCGAAACTCTCCAGGCGACGCTTTCTTTTCCGCATTCGCGCGTTCCTCGGTTACGGCCGGGGACGCAAGGAGGCAGGCGCGCATGGTGGCGATCACTGAGTCCCTGGTTCGATTGGGGCTGCATGCCCGGGACAAGGAGGACGCCATCCGGCAGACCGCCGCAATCCTCGCGGGTGAGGGCAGCGTCGAACCCTCCTATGCCGAGAGCATGCTGGCGCGCGAACGCCAGGTGCCGACCTATCTCGGCAGCGGCATCGCCATTCCCCATGGACTGCGTGGCGATGCGGGCATGGTGCGGCGCACTGCGGTGGCGGTGGCGCAGTTTCCGGGCGGCGTCACCTGGGATGAGGGGCAGGTGGTTCACCTTGCCATCGGCATCGCGGCGCAATCGGACGAGCATGTGCAGGTCCTGGCGGCACTGACCGGCGTGCTGCAGGAGCCCGAGGTGGCCGAGGCCTTGGGGCGCACCCGCGACAAGGGCGAGATCCTGCGGGCACTGGGCGGCGCGGCCCCGCCGCCGCCGGCTGCCGCCGCGCAGATGCCGGAGGGCTATGACCACCGCGCCTCGGCCGAGATCGTGGGCCATGCCGGCTTCCATGCACGGCCGGCAACCGCCTTCGCGACCTTGGCCAAGAGCTTTGCGGCCGAGGTGCTCGTCGGGCATGGCGGAAAGCTCGCCAATGGCAAATCCATGGCGGCCCTGCTGACGCTCGGCGCCGAGCGCGGGGCGCTGCTGGAGATCGCGGCGCGCGGTGCGGATGGTGCCGCGGCCGTGCGGGCCCTGGCTGAGGCCGTGGCCGCCGGGCTGGGCGACGCGGATGAAGCAGAGGAACCGGACCCTGTCGCACGGACCACGGCGATCGTTCCTTATCGAGGCGCGGTACGACGGGGCGTCGCGGCCTCGCCCGGGCTGGCGATCGCGCGCACGCACCGTCTGCGCCACGCGGCGCCAGCAGTCGCCGATATGGCGCCCATCGGCGACCCGGCGGCAGAAGCGCAGCGGCTCGATGTGGCGCTGACGCGCGCGCATGAGGAGTTGCGGGCCCTCCAGGCCGAGGTCTCAGCCCGCTCGGGATCGAAGCAGGCGGCGATCTTCCTGGCGCATCAGGAACTGGTGGATGACCCGGAGCTTGTGGGCGCCGCCCGAGCGCGCGTGGCGCAGGGCATCTCCGCCGCTGCAGCCTGGCGGGCGGTAACCGAGGCGCGGGCCCAGGAGATGGAATCCCTTCGCGATGCCCTGCTGGCGGAGCGCGGGCGGGACGTGCGCGATGTCGGGGCGCGGGTGGTGCGGATCCTCTCGGGCGCGGCCGAGGCGCCAAGCCTCGTGCTGCCGGATCATCCCGTGATCCTGGTGGCGGAAGACCTGGCGCCTTCCGATACGGCGGGGCTGGATACCAGGCGCGTCCTGGGGCTGGCGACCGCAGTGGGCGGACCGAATTCGCACACGGCCATCCTGGCACGCGCGCTGGGCCTGCCGGCTGTCGCGGGTTTGGGGGAGGGGATCCTCCGGATTCCCGATGGCACGGAGGCGGTGCTGGATGGCGATGGCGGCGTGCTCCTCCCGGAGCCGGATGAGCAGGACCGCGCCCTGGCCGAGGCCGCGCGCACTGAACGGCAGGCGGCCGATGCGGAGGCAAGGGAGGCGGCCTACCGCCCTGCCTTCACGCGAGACGGCCGGCGGCTCGAGACTGTGGCGAATATCGGCACTCCCGCCGAGGCCGCGGCTGCCGTGGCGGCGGGTGCGGAAGGTGTTGGCCTCCTGCGCACCGAGTTCCTCTTCCTCGACCGGGAGGCGGCGCCGGATGAGGAGGAGCAGTTCCAGGCGCTGCACGCGATGACGGAGGCGCTGCGCGGCCTGCCGCTTATCGTGCGCACGCTGGATATCGGCGGCGACAAGGAGGTTCCCTATCTGCGGCTCCCGCGGGAGGACAACCCGTTCCTGGGAATCCGCGGGCTGCGCCTCTGCCTGCAGCGGCCGGACCTGTTCCGTCCGCAGCTCCGCGCCATCTCGCGCGCCGCGCGTGCGGCGCCGGCCGGGGCGGTGAAGGTGATGTTCCCAATGGTCGCGAGCGTCGAGGAATACCGCGAGGGCCGTGCGGCGCTGGAGGCCGTGCGTTCCGAGCTGGGCGCACCGCCGATGGAGGTGGGCATCATGGTGGAGGTGCCCTCGGCCGCGGCCATGGCGGATGTGCTGGCGCGCGAGGTGGACTTCTTCTCCATCGGCACGAATGACCTGACGCAATACGTACTGGCCATGGACCGCATGCATCCGGCCCTGGCGACCAAAGCGGATGGGCTGCACCCCGCCGTGCTGCGGCTGATCGGACAGGTGGTGCAGGCGGCGCATGCGGCGGGCAAATGGGTGGGTGTCTGCGGCAACCTCGCCGCCGAGCGCGAAGCCTGCGCGATCCTCGTCGGGCTGGGGGTGGATGAGCTCTCCGTCAGCCCGCCCGCGGTTCCCGAGCTGAAGGCGCGCATCCGGGGGTTGTGGATGGCCGATGCGAAGCGGCTGGCCGAAAGGGCGCTAGCTTGCGGCACGGCGGCCGAGGTGAGGGCGCTTTCGTGAGAGGCATTGCCACCGTTACGCCGAACCCGGCGCTGGATCTGACGACGCGGCTGGGCGTGCTCACGCCCGGCCTGGTGAACCGGGTGCGCGAGGCGCAGGAGGATCCGGGCGGCAAGGGGATCAATGTGGCCGCCTTCCTGGCTTCACAAGGCGCAGGGGTGCCGGTTTTGGCCACGGGGTGGTTGGGTGAGATGAATGCGGCAGGCTTCCGCAGCTTCCTCGCCATGGGTGGGATCGTAGACCGCTTTCTCTCCGTCCCTGGCGCCACGCGGACGAATGTGAAGATCATCGAGGATGACGAGCGCGTCACCGACCTGAACTTTCCCGGCTTCGCCGTGGATGGGGCGCGTGAGAACGCGCTGGCCGACGCCGTGCGTTCGATCGCGGCCGAAGTGGGATGGGTGGCGCTCTGCGGATCGCTGCCGAAGGGTGCCTCGCCGGACCTGCATGCGCGCCTGCTGCGGGAGGTGCGGCAGGCGGGTGCGCGGGTGCTCCTAGATGCCTCAGGCGCGCCCTTCGCGGCGGCGCTCGCGGAAGGGCCGGACTGCATCAAGCCGAATGGCGAGGAACTGGGCGAGCTGTTGGGCGAGCGCATCGCCGGGGTGGCCGATGCGGCGGGTGCGGCAGGGCGGATGCAGGCGCGCGGTGTGGGAACGGTGATCGTCTCGCTCGGTGCTGATGGCGCTGTATTCGCGGATGGCGGCAGGCGCGTTCATGCAGTCGGGCGACCACAGGTGCTTCGCTCCACGGTTGGCGCCGGGGATGCGATGGTCGCCGGTTGGCTGATGGGCGTGTTGCGCGGTCTGGACCTGGTGGCGCGCGCGCGGCTGGCGACGGCCTTCTCGCTCGGCGCACTTTCGACGTTGGGACCGCGCTTGCCCGATGCAGCGGAGATCGCGGCGTTGGCCGGGAAGGTGCAGGTGGAGGTGCTGCCGGATGCGACCTGAGATGCATGCCGTGACGCGTGGGAGGCTGTGAGATGAGCAGGATCCTGGCCCTGACGGCCTGCACGTCGGGCACCGCGCATTCGGTGATGGCGGCCGAGGCGCTGAAGAAGCAGGCGGCATTGCTGGGGCACGAGATCGATGCGCGGGTGGTCGATCCTGGCGCCGGCACCGCGGCCTGGGTGGATGACGCGGTGATGATGGCGGCGGATGGCGTGGTGCTGGCGACCGACACGCCGCTTGATCTCGGCTCACTGGGCGCGCGGCGGATGCATGTGACGAGCACGGCGTCGGCCATCCGTGATCCGGCGGGTGCAATTCAGGCAGCGCTGGCGCTGGGCAGAACGGCATCGATTGCTTCCAAGACGGCCGAGCCGGCGCCTACTATTTCTGATGCCCCGGCTCCGGCCCCAGCGGTAAGTCCTACGGCTCACTCTCCGGCGGTGGCCCCGCCGGGCAGCGCTGATAGGCCCGTCACAACGCCGGCTTCCGGCAAGCGGCTGGTGGCAATCACGGCCTGCCCGACGGGCATCGCACACACTTTCATGGCCGCAGAGGCCCTGAAGCGGCAGGCCTCCGCGATGGGACATGACATTGCGGTCGAGACCCAGGGCTCAGTCGGCGCGAAGAATGTCCTGACCGATGAGCAGATCGCCCAGGCGGATGCAGTGATCATCGCGGCTGACACGGCGGTGGATCTGTCGCGCTTCGCGGGCAAGGCGCTGTACCAGACGGATACGGGATCGGCGCTCAAGAAGGCGCTGGCGGTGATCGAGGCGGCGTTGGCCACGGAAGCACCGGCCGGGGACGCCTCATCAACTTCCCGGGCCGTGAAACCGGCGCGTGCGGGCGGCAAGGCCCAGTCCGGCCCGTACAAGCACCTGCTGACCGGCGTGTCCTACATGTTGCCGGTTGTGGTGGCGGGCGGGCTGCTCATCGCAATCTCCTTCGTCTTCGGCATCGAGGCCTTCAAGGAGCCGGGGACCCTGCCTGCGGCGATGATGCAGATCGGCGGCGGGGCGGCCTTCCTTCTGATGGTGCCGGTGCTCTCAGGCTTCATCGCCTATTCCATCGCGGACCGTCCAGGACTGGCGCCGGGGCTGATTGGCGGGTTGCTTGCCTCCCAACTTGGGGCAGGGTTCCTAGGCGGCATCGTGTCCGGCTTCATCGCGGGTTACTCGGCGCGGCTGATAGCGGACAAGGTGAAGCTGCCCGAAGGCATCCAGGGCCTCATGCCAGTGCTGGTGATCCCGCTGCTGGCGACTGCGACCACGGGGCTGCTCATGGTCTATGTTGTCGGCGCACCGATGAAGGGGATCATGGATGGGCTAACCGCCTGGTTAGGCGGGATGTCGTCCACCAATGCTGTGCTGCTGGGCGCCCTGTTAGGCGCGATGATGTGCTTCGACATGGGCGGTCCAGTGAACAAGGCAGCCTATGCTTTCACGGTGGGGCTGCTTTCCTCCTCCTCCTTCGGGCCGATGGCGGCGACCATGGCGGCAGGGATGGTGCCTCCGCTTGCGCTGGCATTGGCGACCTTCATTGCCCCGCGCAAGTTCGTCAGATCCGAGATCGAGGCGCGGCAGGCGACGGGTGTGCTTGGCCTTTGCTTCATCTCGGAGGGGGCGATCCCCTATGTGGCGCGCGATCCGTTACGGGTCATCCCGACAATGATGGTGGGCGGCGCGGTGAGCGGGGCGCTCTCCATGCTCTTTGGCTGCACGCTCCGGGCACCTCATGGCGGCATGTTCGTGCTGCTGATCCCGGGCGCGGTCGGGAATGTTGTCATGTACCTGGCCTCCATAGCGGCCGGAACCGTTGTCGCGGCGGCGCTGGTGGCCCTGGTGAAGCTTCCGTCCGAGGAGGTTGAGGGAAGTTGAGGCACTCGGGGGTGTCTGCTGTCACGTAGTGAGCGGGGTGCGCTGATTCTCCGGTGACGGAGTCTGAGAACCAGGAGAACGCGCCGCTTCATGCCCGACCACGAATATGATCCTGTCCGGTCAAGTTCCATCGCAGTCAGTGAATCGGATGCACGGGTGCCGCTGAGTCATGGCCTAGCCAGTCGCATGCTTCCGCTCTCGCCAAACCCACGGCGGTAATCGCCGGTTGGCACAGCCGCGGTCCCGCGAGTGACGCTCGTCCTGGCGGCGCTGGCTCCCGGTGGCGGCTCATCGGACGAGACATTGCGGAAGGATTCGGGCGAGCTGTCGCGCATCCATCTGAATGCGCGACAGCATCGCTTGATTTGCCGGGAGTTGAGTCGTGCCTGAGGGGCCGGTCCGGTACGATCGGACCGGCCCCAATAGACGCGGTGCTCGGCGGGCCTAGATGAACCAGACGTGGTCCGCGTGGAACTCGGCCTTGACCGTATCCACGATGGTCAGCTGGTCGGACCCGATGGAGATCACCGTGTTCTGACCAACCGTCTTGGCATGGGCCATGACATCCGCGAAGTCCTTGAAGAGATCATGACTGAAGACGAGGACGTCGTGGTTGGTCCCCGTTCCCTCGGCGTAGAACTCCTGGATCCTGTCGCTGCCAAAGCCCTTGCTGAAGATGAACTGGTCGTTCCCGGCACCACCGGTCAAGGTGTCGCTTCCGGCACCTCCGGTGATCTTGTCGTTGCCGGTCCCACCGTTGATCTTGTCGTTCCCGGTCCCGCCATCGATGGTGTCGTTGCCGGCCTTGCCGTCGATGGTGTCATTGCCGCCGAGGCCCGAGATCTTCTCGCCCTTGGACGTGCCGTTCAGGGTGTTGTTGCTCTTGGTACCCAGGATATCGGCGCTGTTGCCGGTGGTCGGCGTCGGCGTCGGTGCCGGAGCAGGCGTCGGTGCCGGGGTGGTGGGTGCTGGCGTCGGAGTGGGCGTCGGCGCTGGCGTCGTATCCTCGACAGGGGTTGGCGCGGGCGTCGCCGTGCTCGAGCCTGGCATCCAGCGGCTCAGATTCGGGGCCGCGGGGGCCGAGCTGGCCGAGCCGAAGGAGTTCGTCCCGGTCGTGGCCGCTTCGAACTGGGTGTAGGTGTTCGACGCGTCACCCCAGTTGAAATGCCCATCGGTGGTGTAGAACTTGTTGTTGTTCCAGGTGCTGCCGCCGTCGATGTAGGCGGAATTGTTGACGTTGCTCTCGCCGCCGTTGCCGCCATTACCCGAGGCATTCACGATGATGTTGTCGTGGATGTTCTCGTTCCGGATGAGATAGGCGCCGCGATCACCAGAGCCGCGATCCTCCTCGATCAGGCTGATCCCATTGCCGGCATTCGTCGAGTTGACGTAGTTCCCGAAGACTTCCACGTTCGGCGAGTTGTGAACCTGGATCTGCCCGCCCCAGAGCCAGACGGGGTTGCCGGCAGTGCCGTCGCCGATGCTGTTGAAGCCGTTGCCGATGACAGTGTTGTTCTTGATGACCGCGTCGTAGCTGATCTCGTGGCTGATGCCGCCGAGGGCGTTGTTGATCACCAGGTTGCCGTCATAGGTGGTCTTGTAGTTGTTGATGTCGGTCCAGAGGCCATTCCCCGCATTGTCGTGCGAGTAGTTGTCCTTGACCAGGAGGTTCGTCGTCTCGGTGAACTTGGTGCCACCGCCCTCCCAGCTCATGTCGATGCCCGACCAGTAGCCGTTGCGGGCGATTTCGTTCCCCTGGACGACGATGTTGGCGCCACCACCATCAAGGCCCATCTCGCCATTGTCGTGGATGTAGTTGCCGATGATCTTGCCGTTGTCGCCGATATTGGCGCCAACACCATAGATCAGGCGAATCTCGTTGTTCTGGATGACCCAGCCATCACCGCTGCCGCCATCGACGGCCGAGTGCTGGGCCGGGGCGTTGTACTTCTCGATCGTCAGGTTCTTGATGGTGACATTGTCGGCCGTGCCGTTGAAGGCGAAGGAGCTCTGGCCGGTCTCGACCTTATGGCCGGTCGGGTCGCTACCAAGATAGATCTTGTCGGCGCCATAGTCGAAGTAGAACGTTCCTGCCTTCAGCTTCGACAGGGCATCGACGGGCGTCAGCGGCTTGTCATCGAAGAAGACGGTCTCCGGAAATCCGCCGCGCTGGGCACCATCGGCGGTGTAACCGGTCAGGTTACGCGCACCCTCCTGCGTCTGGCCGCTGATCACCCAGGCGGAGCCGGACTTGGCGAAGGAGGTGACCAGCTCCGACCCGTTCAGCACAGCGCCCTGGGCGCCCAGGAACACATCGCCATCCTTGGGCTGGATCGACACTTCGCGATGCGTGCCCGAGGTAAACCAGAAGGTCGACCCGGTCGGGGCACTATTGACGATCTGCTGATAGTTGGAACCAACAGCGAGTTCGATCGCACCAGCGGGCTTAGAGCCGGAAACTACACCATACTGAGCCAAAGTAAGTATCCTTGTGAAATATAGATGAATCACAAGCGTGGATTGCCCCAGACAGAAGATTTCGGCCTTCTGCGCAGACCAATCGAGTAAAACGCCCGATGTTCGTCTATAATGTTGTGGATTTCATTAGACGCGTAGATGCAATCGCAGCGTGAAGAGCTGGTGTCACGCTGGATTAGACTATTGACGCGCAGCCATACCCGGCTTGTTCAAGCCGACCAATGCCTGTGCTGCATCCGGAACTGTCCCGAGATGCCTCAGTTCAAGAAAATCGCCCTATGCACGCGGAACGTGAACCGGGCACCCAGTATCGGATGGTCCCCGGCGTCCAGGCTGTGAAGCACTGGAGTCCACTAGACTGTGTTTTGCCCCGAGAGATTCAGTAATAGGCATAAATTCGTCAGTCAAAATCGTGCCGTCCATGATGTGGGCACAAAAGACCTAGCGAAGCTGCGTAGCGTGGGCAAGAGGCGATAAACAGTATTAAATCGTAATGTTAATCTGTTCTGATAAACGACATGTTTCGCTCCGTAAAAGATGATACCCGGCCCAGGTGGTGTCCCGGAGGCACATATTATACTGATCGCGTTTTCGTGAGTTCAGTTGATGGCACGTTCCGTCCACTCGCGCAATGGTAGAATTTCGCCGTCACCCTCGCTCTGGTTGGTGGCCTCGGACTCCTCATCCTGTCAGGCGTCGGCCAGCCGGGTGGTGGTGAGGGCGATCTGCGATGCAGTCCCAACTGCCGGTGCCGCGCTGCAGTGCTCGCGGTCTTTGAGGCGGCACATCGCGAAGGTTGCCGATGATTCTCGAAGAGCCCACGGCGACGTCCGCTAGCGGAGCAGCAGTTCTGAGTGTCGCGATGCGACCGATTGTGTTGGCGCCATCCCCTCCGCCGGGTTCAGGCTCGCCGACATGCGCGAGAGTCGCGGCTTAGGATCCTGCACGGCGAAGATGTGCATGTGCTGTGCAGCACTGGCGGAAACTGAACGCCACGTTCACCGCTGGCAGCTTACTTGGCCGGAAACCTCTGTGCGAAATGCGTCGGCATCGTTCCAGCATTCGTCTGCACGGTCAGCATGACACAAGCTGACCGTGCCGAAGGTGACGACTGGCAGCGCGAAGGTACGCTGCGTCGTCTTCGCCGAACGCGCCACCGACCTCAGCCGCGCGAGTGTTCGCGTGCAGGATGCTCTTAATTGGGCGGCGACAAATCGCTCTGCTTCAAGCCGCTCCTGGCGTCTCATGCTCTCCCGAACGCCGCCGGGATCGCGCCACGCGGAGAGGGGGTACCGAGCGACAGGTTGACGAAGCGGGAAGCTGCTCGTCGCTAGTGCAGCAGCGACGAGATCTCTTGCCCTGAAGGAGGGCCGCAAGCTACCGCCAGCGGCCCCAGAGCTGGAACGCGTTCGCAGTCGGCGATCAGTTGTGCTGGCCGCCGCCGCCGGTGGCGCCACTCTGCTGGGCCGTCGGGGTTGTGCGGTTGCGCGCTGTGGCGCTGTTCCGGCGTGCCGGGGCGCGGCGGCGCTGGGAACTGGCCTGGGCGCGGGTCTGTCCCCGTTCGGCCGAAGCGCCAGTTGTGGACGATGTTTGCGCGGCAGCGTCCTGCACGGTGACAGGACCGCCGAGGAGGGCTGCGAGGCCGAGGATGCCGAAGAACCTGACTGGTTTGGAGGACAACATCTCTGTGGATCCCGGGTGAGTGGCGGCCGCGGGTGCGGCCGTCATCGGTCAACGTGCCCCGCCTCCCTTCGCTGGCGCGCGGGGCCGGTGCTCACTCCTTCGTGCAGCGGGCAGACCATCCCTGGAGCAGGCGGTGGCAGGGGTCGCGCTCATGCGAAAAGGGCTGCCGGCATGACCGGCAGCCCCAATCCGCATCAGAGGTGCAGGGCTTTGCCGGCCCTGCCCGCTGCGCCTGATCAGCTGTGCTGGCCGCCACCGCCCGTAGCACCGGTCTGCTCAAGCGTCTGATAGCCATTGCCGGCGAGCAGCGTGCGGCCGCTGCTCTGGGTCGAGGAGCCAACCGCGGTCGGGCCTGCAACGTATTCGCCCTCGGCGAAGGCGCTGTCTGCGACCATGGGGCTCATCAGGGCCGCGGCCAGGCCGAGAGTCCGCAGGGTCTTGGAGAAGCTGAAGGAGGACATCGCTCAAATCCTTTGTGGATGGCGACGGCACCGTGTCGTCGTCTGTCGACGAGCCATATGAGCCGGAAGCCGCGCCCGATCCACTGCATGGGAGGAATGCTTTTCATTCCTGAAAGGAATGGTGGCTGGCCTTCCGTCTGAGTCGGCCGTCCCGGGCGGAGGCCGCGCCACCGCCCGGTGAACCCATGCGCTTCGGTGGCGTCAGGCCGGAACGGCCGTGCCCCGGATGCGGGAGATCGTGGCATCCGGCGTGATCTGCTCCGGATCGGTGCGAAGCTCGATCAGGGCTGGCAGGCCGGATGCGAGCGCCCTTTCGAAGGCCGGGGCGAAGTCGGCCGTCTCGGTCACCAGCTCCCCATGCGCGCCGAAGGTTATAGCCATGGCGGCGAAGTCCGGATTGCGCAGGTCCGTCGCGCTGGGACGTCCGGGATAGCGGCGCTCCTGATGCATCCGGATCGAACCGTACATGCCGTTGTTGACCACGATCACCACGACGGGCAGGCCGTACTGCACCGCCGTCGCGAAATCCGGCGCTGCCATCATGAAGCAACCGTCTCCTGCGAAGGCCACGACCTTGCGGTCGGGATAGCGGAGCTGGGCTGCGATGGCCGCCGGCAACCCATAGCCCATGCAGCCGGATTTCGGTGCGAGCTGGGAACCGAGCTGCCGGTACGAGTGGAAGCGATGGACCCAACCCGCATAATTGCCGGCACCGTTCGTGACGATACTGTCAGGCGGCAGCCGGTCGCGCAGGAAGATGCAGACCTGCGCGAGATCCACACCGGCGTTGGAGGCAGGCGGAGGCCTATGCCGCGCCTCATAGGATTCCCGCGCCTCCCGCCGCCAGTCCCGCCAGGCCGAGGCATCCACCGGCGGCAGTTGCCGGGCCGCCGCGGCGAAGGGCGCAGCCCCGGACTGGATCGGCAACTCCGCATGGAACACCCGCCCCAACTCGTCGCCATCCTGATGCACGTGGATGAGGCGCTGCTGCGGCTGTGGCGGCGTCACGATCCTGTAGCCACGGGTGACGACCTCCCCGAGGTGATCGCCGATGACCAGAAGTAGATCTGCCCCAGCGACGCGCGCCGCCACGTCGGGATGCATACCGAGGCTGAGATCGCCGATGTAGTTCTCGCTGCGGTTGTCGATTAGGTGCTGCGAGCGGAAGGCGGCGGCGACCGGCAGGTCGTTCGCAGTCACGAAGGCCTGCAGGTCATCAAAGGCCTGCGGCGTCCAGCCCGTTCCGCCGAGGACCACGAGCGGTCTCTTTGCTTCCTGCAGGAGGATGCGCATGCGGGCCAGCAGGTCCGGCTGTGGCGCCGGCGTCGAGGGGACGAAGCGCGGCAGGTCCGCGACGGCGCATTCCTCTTCCAGCATGTCCTCGGGCAGGGAGAGGATGACAGGGCCGGGCCGGCCACTGACCGCCATGTGGAAGGCGCGGCTGAGATATTCCGGGATCAGCGCAGGATCCTCGATCTCCGCAGCCCATTTCGACGTGGAGGCGAAGACGCGGGTGTAATCCATCTCCTGGAAGGCCCCGCGACCACGGAAGCGGCGTGGCACCTGGCCGATGAGAAGGATCATCGGCGTGGAATCCATGAAGGCGGTGTGGATGCCCACCGCCGCATGCATGGCGCCGGGCCCGCGGCTGACCAGGCAGACACCGGGCCGCCCGAGCATCTTTCCGTCGGCCTCGGCCATGTGGGAGGCGGCGGCTTCATGGCGGCAGACCACGAACTGTACCCCGGCCGCGGGATCGCGCAATGCATCAAAGATCGGCAGGGAGCTTTCACCGGGCACGCCGAAGACGCGATCGACCCCATGGATGCGCAAGGCATCGACGAGGATGCGGCCGCCTTCGCGAAACGCGGGCCCGGCCTGGCCTGTTGGGGTGGCAGCGATGTGATCCACTCGTCGTCTCCAGCCTGGCCCGCGGCAGCGGCCGGCGGGCGGAAATGCCATTTTGACAAAGCTATCTGATTAAGCAACGCTGACTTGGGACGGATCGCCGGCTCGACGGTCAAGGCATGGCTGCGGGAAGGGAATGAAGAATGCGGGGTGTGTTGCTGCTGGCCGCCTGGGCGGCGGGGCTGCTGTTAAATCCTGGCCAGGTCCTGGCGCAATCCGCCTGGCCGGACCGGCCCATCCGCTTCGTGGTTCCGTTCGCCCCCGGCGGCAACACGGATTCCGTCGCGCGGGCAACGGCCGAGTATCTGCGTAAGGCGCTGAACACCAACATCGTCATCGAGAATCGCGGCGGGGCCGGCGGCATCGTCGGTACTGAGGCAGTCGTGCGGGCGGCGCCGGATGGCTACACCTTCTGCGTCTGCAGCACCGGTTCCATCTCGATCTCGCCCGTCGTGGACAAGCTGTCCTACGATCCGCTGCGCGACCTCATTCCGATCAGCATCATCAACACCAATCCTGAGGTGGTGCTCGTCAAGCCTACGCTTCCGGTCCGGTCGATCCAGGAGCTGATCGCGCATGCGCGGCGGAACCCGAACAGCCTCACCTACAGCTCCAGCGGCGTCGGCGGGCTGATGCATTTCGCTGTCCGCGTCTTCGAGCAGAGGACCGGAACGCAGTTCCTCCATGTGCCCTATCGCGGCGGCGCGCCGGCCGCGCTGGCGGTGGTGGCGGGCGAGGTGGACATGGTCTTCGCCAACATGTCGGACGCCCTGCCGCAGATGCAGGCCGGCACGGTGCGCGCCTTGGCAGTGACGACGACGGCGCGCAGCCCCTATGCCGCGGATGTGCCGACGGTTTCCGAAAGCGGCGTGCCCGGCTTCAACGCCGAATCCTGGAACGGCCTCTTTGCCCCGGCCGGCACCCCGCAACCCATCGTCGATCGGCTGGCCGGGCTGCTGGCGGAGATGGCGCGCTCACCGGAGATCCAGCGCAGCATGGGCACCTATGGCTCGATCGCGGTCTCGAGCACGCCGGCCGAGTACCGGCAGATGCTGCGCGCGGAGATGGACCAGTGGGCGGGGGTGGTCAACGCCGCACCCGCCGCCACGCGATAGGGGCCTTTCCACAGGATGCCTCTCCATCTTCCCGTACAGGAGTCCACACCGATGCCTTCCGATCACCTTCGCCCATCCCGCGGCGGGGCTTCTGTCCGGGGCCGGCTCCGCTCCCCCTGCGCGCTGGCCGGGCTGCTGGCGCTTGGATTCGTCCTGGCGGGCCTTCCCCGGCCGGCCGCGAGCCAGGCCGTCTGGCCGGACCGCCCTATCCGCCTCCTGGTGCCCTTCGCGCCGGGCGGGGTGACGGACAGCATCGCCCGGCTCAGCGCGGAATGGCTTTCGGCACGGCTGGGGCAGTCCATCGTCGTCGAGAACCGCAGCGGCGGCAACGGGACCATCGCCCTGGAGGCTGTCCGGCGGAGCGCGCCGGACGGATACACGCTGCTGACCGCCAGCGCGTCCCAGATGGTGATGCTGCCGGCGCTGACGACGGTGCCCTTCGTCGCCGAGCGGGATTTCGCGCCGGTGTCGATCGTGGCCTCCAACCCGCTGGCCATCGGCGTGAGCGCCAGCCTCGGCGTGCGCACGCTGGGCGAGTTCGTGGCCCTGGCCAAGCGGCAGGGTGGGCAGCTCAATTACGGCTCGGCGAGCACCGGCTCCTCCACGCATCTGGTCATGGCGCTGCTGTTGCAGCGGGCGGGGATCGAGATGCAGCATGTCCCCTATCGCGGTGGATCGCCGGCGATGCAGGACCTGCTCGGCGGCCGCCTCGCCGCTTATTTCGGCAACACCTCGGACATGATCCCGCATGTGCAGGGGGACGCGATCCGCGTGCTTGCCGTCTCGGGTGCCGAGCGCTCGCCGGCCATGCCGCAGGTGCCGACGGTGGCCGAGCAGGGCTATCCCGGCTTCCGCGCAGAAACCTGGAACGGCATTGCCGCCCCGGCCGGCGTTCCCGTCGCCATCATCGATCGCATCGCGGGTGAGCTGAAGCCCGCCTGCGCCGATGCAGGCTTCCGCGAAAAGCTTGAGCGCCTCGGGACCACCGCGGTCTGCAGCACGCCCGCCGAATTCGCGGCGGCGATGCGCGCCGATGCGCCGATCTGGCAGGAAGCCGTGCGCGTCTCGGGCGCAAGCCTGGATTGAGGCTCGCCGGAAGGGCTTCCGCCCGGCGGCGTCCGGCGGGCGGAAGCGATGCTCCAGCCCGCCCTCGGCGGTAGGTCAGGAGGAGGAAGGCGAATTTACCTAAGTCCGCGGCGCCGGGCCGGCCCCGGGGCGGCGGGCCATGAGGGTAGTGCCGGGCTGGACCGGGGCGGCCAGCACCTTGTCGATGCGCCGCCCATCCAGATCGATGACCTCGAAGCGCCAGCCCTGCGCCTCAGCGGCCTCCCCCGCGCGCGGCAGGTGACCCATGGCCTGGAGGATGAAGCCGGCGGTCGTCTGGTAGCTGCGCTGGGCCGGGAGGGCGATCCGCAGGCGCTCAGCCATCTCATCGGCGGGCATCCAGCCCGCGAGCAGCCATGAGCCATCCTCGCGCTGCACTGCCGCCGGCTCGTCATCCGCTTCGGAGCGGAAGGCACCCACGATGACATGGCCCAGGTCGGCGGGGGTGACGATGCCCTCGAAGTCACCGTATTCGTCATGCACCAGCGCCATCGGAACTTCGGCCCGCTGCAGCGTCTCCAGCACGTCGAGCGCGTCGGCGGCTGCGGGCACGACCGGCGCGTTCCGCACCCGCTTTCGCAATTCGAGCGGCTCGCCCCGCACCAGCGCCGCCAGCAGTTCGCGCGAGGGGACGACGCCGATCATGGCATCCGGCGAGCCTTCGCCGACAGGGAGCCGCGAATGCGTCGTGCGGAGGAGGATCTCGCGAACCCTGTCCTCGCTCGCACCCGCATCGAGCCAAACCACTTCGCCGCGCGGAGTCATGACACCCACCACCGGCCGGTCGCCGAGGCGCAGCACGCCCGCGATCATGCGCCGCTCCGCCGTCTGGATGGTGCCCTGGCGCTCGGCTTCGGTGACCAGCGCACGCAGGTCCTCGTCCGTCACCCGCTCCTCCGGCTCGTCGCCGAGGCCGAGCAGGCGGAAGATCAGGTTGCTGGAGGTGTCGAGCAGCCAGACGACCGGGGCTGCGACGCGCGACACCACCGCCATGAGCGGTGCGACGCGGCAGGCTAGGCCCTCCGCGTCGCGCAGCGCCAGGCGCTTGGGGACGAGTTCGCCGATGACAATGGAGAGGTAGGTGACGAGGGCGATGATGGCCCCGAACCCGGCCGGCTCGGCCACCGCCTGGGGCACCCCGAGCCCCGCCAGCCAGGCCGCGACCCGCCCGCCGAGGGCGGAGCCGGAGAAGGCGCCCGCCAGCACGCCGACCAGGGTGATGCCGACCTGGACGGTTGAAAGAAAGCGGCCCGGGTTCTCTGCAACCGCCAGGGCAGTGCTGGCGCCGGGGCGGCCGGCCTCGGCCATAGCACGCAGCCGCGGACGCCGCGCCGAGACCAGGGCAAGCTCCGAAAGGGCGAAGACGCCGTTCAGCAGGACAAGCAAGAGGACGATGGCGAGTTCGAGCAGGGCATCCTCCATAAACCGCGGCATCCGGAGGGGTGCCGGGGATCCGATCGAGCTTAACGTCGCCGCGGTGCCTGCGGCGTAGCGGTGTCCTTCAAGTCCAGTCGGCTGGTGCTGCGCCGTCCGTAGCGCCGCACCCAGGCCTTTGGCGCGTCAGCCCGCCCGCCCCAGGCGCCGGACGATGAGGAGGCCGGCGAGCGTGACGACCGCAAGATGGCCGAAGGCGAGGCCCCAGCCGAGCACGCCATCGCCACCCGCCAAGTCGAGAACCCATCCGACGCCGAGCGGGCCGAGGAAGCCGCCAGCATAGCCCGCCATGCTGTGCAGCCCCATCGTTGCCCCCCGGAGGTTCTTGTCCGCCGCCTGCACCGTCCCGGCGGTGAGGGCTGCACTGTCCAGGTAGATGGCGGCATTCCACAGCAGCACGAGCAGAGCGGCCATGACGACGGACAGCCCCGTTGTCCAGCCCGCGAGCAGCGACAGCGCCGCCGCGCTGCCCATGGCCCAAAGCACCACCCGGCCGCGCCCGTGGCGCTGCGCCGTCTCATTGCCGGTGACGGACACGGCGATGCCCGCAAGCCCTGCCGCGGTGAACAACACGGCCGGCCCGGGCATCCAATCCGGCGCGCCGAGCCGGGACGCGGTGGCGGCGAGGAATGTGACGCCCCAGGCGCGCAGGGCGGTCAGTTCCCAGGTGTGAACGGTGTAGCCGACGATCCATGCCATCGCCCGGCGGTTACGGAACACCGGCCGGAAGTCGAGCAGCGCGCCCGTCGCCGTCCCCGTTTGCCGCGGTGGCATGCGGGGCATGACCGCCGCGGCAATGGCGAAGGCTGTGGCCGCGGCGACAGCGCCGAAAAGGAAGGCAGCGCCTGGTCCGGCCAGGAAGTCGAACAGGGTGGCGGCTGCGAAGGAGACGGCGCCCGCAATGCCGACGCCCGCGGCATGCCAGGAAACGGCGCGCGACTGTGCCGCTCCTTCCAGCGGATCGGCAATGGCCTTGAGGCCGGGCATATAGGCACCCGCCCACCCGATCCCGGCCAGCGCGCGCATCAGCAGGCCGGACCAGAAGCCCTCAGCCACCAGGGCGAAGCCAAGATGGGAAAGCGCCGTGAGCGCCGTGCCGACCAGATAGACGCGCCGGGCCGGCACCCGGTCCGTCAGGGACAGCAGCACCGGCACCGCGGGTACATAGGCGGCGAAGAAGATGCCGACGAGCCACCCGGCTTCGGTCTTGGTCAGGTCCCATCCTTCGATGTAGGCGGGCAGAAGGGCCGGCAGCGTGAAGGCGCCGATCTGGGTCAGGACCTGCGCGGCGACGATGGCGGCGACAAAGCCCCGGCTACCGGGAAGCGGCGCACGCCACTGGCTGGGGGATGCCCTCATTGGGCGGCTGGCCCACCCTGGTCACGCCCAGCAGGCAGGAAACTGTCGGCGGAGCGGATCACCGGCACATCGATCGGCATGGCGGCCAAGGTAGCCATGTCGGGTGGATTCGAAATGGCGGCGGGGCGGCTAGCCAGCCGCCGCCCGGCTCGCCCCGCGGTCGTACCAGGCGCGGCTGCGCATCACGATGTGAACCACCGAAAGCATGACCGGCACCTCTACCAGAACGCCAACCACGGTGGCCAGCGCGGCGCCGGATTCGAAGCCGAACAGGCTAATGGCGGCGGCGACGGCCAGTTCGAAGAAGTTGCTGGCGCCGATGAGGGCTGATGGCCCCGCCACGCTGTGCGCCGAGCCGCACTGCCGGTTCAGCACGTAGGCGAGGCCCGCATTCAGGTAGACCTGGATCAGGATGGGGACGGCGAGCAGCAAGATGACCAGCGGCTGCGCCAGGATCTGCTCGCCCTGGAAGCCGAACAGCAGCACCAGCGTGGTCAGCAAGGCGACCAGCGACACCGGGTTCAGCGCCTTTAGCGTGCGCTCCAGCCGCGCCGCGCCCCCGGATGCCAGCAGGCAGCGCCGCCAGATCTGCGCCGCGAAGACCGGCACGATGATGTAGAGCACCACCGACAGCAGCAGCGTGTCCCAGGGCACCGTGATGGCGGAGAGGCCGAGCAGCAGGCCGACCACGGGCGCGAAGGCCACGACCATGATGGCATCGTTGAGTGCCACCTGGCTCAGCGTAAAGTTCGGCTCGCCGTCCGTCAGGCGTGACCACACGAACACCATGGCCGTGCAGGGTGCCGCGGCCAGCAGGATGAGCCCGGCGATATAGCTGTCGATCTGATTCTCCGGTAGCCAGGGCCGGAACAGCCAGCCGATGAACAGCCAGCCCAGCAACGCCATGGAGAAGGGCTTCACCAGCCAGTTGATGCCGAGGGTGACGGCGATGCCGCGCCAGTGCTGGGCAACCTGGCCCATGGCGGCGAAGTCCACGCGCAGCAGCATGGGCACGATCATGGCCCAGATCAGCAGGGCGACGGGGATGTTGACTTGCGCGACCTCCATGCGGCCGAGCGTCTGGAACGGGCCGGGAAGCAGGGCGCCGAGCGCGATACCCACGACGATGCACAAGGCCACCCAGAGCGTCAGGTAGCGTTCGAAGCTGCCCATCGCCGCCCGGCGCCGCTGGATGGCAGCCTCGCCCTGCGCGGCCGCGCTCATGCCGCATTCCCCGGCGCCGCGCGCCGACCTTGGTCGTCAATGACCTTCTCGCCGTCCTCCTTGGCGAAGGCACCCTGCTGTTCGTCCGGGAGGATGTTCAGCACCGCCTCCGACGGCCTGCACAGCCGCACGCCGAGCGGCGTCACCACTATGGGCCGGTTGATGAGGATGGGATGCGCCATCATGGCGTCGAGCAGTTGGTCGTCGGTCAGCACCGGATCGCCGAGCCCGAGTTGGTCATAGGCCGTGCCCTTCTGCCGGAGCAGGTCACGGAGGCTGATGCCCATGCGCCGGACGAGGTCCGCCAGCTGCTCCCGAGACGGCGGCGTCTTAAGGTATTCGATGACCTCCGGCTCCTCGCCGGAGTTGCGGATGAGGGCGAGGACGTTGCGCGAGGTTCCGCAGGCCGGATTGTGATAGATCGTAACGGTCATCGGCATTCCTCGTTGATGTTGGCGGGGCGGGCATCAGGGGCCGTGGGGTCGCAGGCGGGGCCGCAGATCGCCTGACTGCCGCAGCAATGCTCGGTGAGATAGGCGACAAGGCCGTTTATCGCGTCCGGAACCATCGCGTAGAAGAGTTGGCGGCTGACCCGGCGTTGGGTGACCAGGCCGCCACGCAAAAGCTGCTGCAGGTGGAAGGTCAACGAGGAGGGCGGCAGGCCCAGGCGCTCCGCGATCACACCTGCGGGCAGGCCGTCCGGCCCCTGCTCCACCAGCATGCGGAAAACCTGGAGGCGGGTCTCCTGGGCGAGGGCGCCGAGCGCCACGACAGCCTGACTGGCATCCATTCTGCAATTTTACGATATTTCGAGTTGAATCGTATTATGGCGGCGGGGCGGGCCATTTGCAAGACTTCGATGGTTCTTGCTCTCCCCCAAGGGTAGGAACCACATCATGCGTGCAGGGGCATGGAGGCCGAACCCACCGGGCGGGCTTCAATCATGCACCAGGCCCGGGAACCTCCGTCACGCGGTCGACCTGGGAGAAATGTGTTTCGGGTGACATTTGGGCGGTTAAACCCCGCCATCATCCCATGGCTCATGGTAAGGAGCCGGCATCCTAAGGGATTTACGGGAGACTGAAATTGCGGAAGCCGAACTACGACTTTGAACGTGCGCAGCGAAACAACGCCAAGGAAGCGAAGGCCAGGGCGAAGGCGCAGAAGAAGCTAGAACAGAGAGATGAGCAATCTGGAACGCCTCCGAATTCGCAGGATGGCGCACCGGAAAGTGAGTTCCGCGACGACGCGGAAGGGAGGAATTGATCTCCCCCCTGACGTGACCGCAGCCACTGCGGTTGCGCGGGGGCGGGGCTGAGGAACAACGGACGCCCGGCACGAAAACCGGAGGGTTCGCTGATGTCTCGTGCTTTGTGTCTGGCCTTCGCCGTGTTGGCCGCTGCCCCTGCCGCCGCACAGGACCAGACTACGCCGCCGCGCCAGGACGGCGTGGTCTGGGACGACGCAAAGCCGACGCTGCACCTCGGAGGCGGGGCCTTCACGGCTTCGCCGGTCCTCCGCCTGGATGCCGATGCCGGATCATATTTCGGTCAGGACGTGCCGGGCGGCTATCGCAGCGGCGTCAACTTGCGGCGCGGGCGGCTGGGGGTCCGCGGGACGGTGCTGCAGGATTTCTCCTACAATTTCACCTGGGATTTCGGTGGAGCCAGCCCGAACGACTACAGCAACCTGTTCGAGGCGCAGATCGCCTATACCGGCCTCAAATGGGCGACGATCCGAGCCGGCGCGTTCACGCCGCAACATCTGCCCGAGTATGCCGCCAGCTCGCTCGACCTGCTGTTCATGGAACGGACATCCATCACCAGCATCGCCAGCAGCCTAGCTTCGGGCGACACGCGTTTGGCCGTCGGCATCGAGGGGAATGGCGCGATCGGGAGTGGCGGCGCCCGCTGGAACGCTAGCGGCTATGTCACCGGCGGAGTGGCCTCGACGCCGAATGATGATCGCCAGCGTGGCGTGGCCGGCCGCGCGGTCGTGCTCGCACTTTCTCATCCGAACCTGCAACTGCAACTCGGCGCTGATTTCGCGGCGCAGCTCCACCCAGGCACCAACCCTGGCCCGGCAGCCGTCAGGCTGCGCGACTTTCCCGAGCTTCGCGTGGATAGCCGGCGCCTGCTCGACAGCGGCTCGATCCCTGCGGACCACGCCATCGCCGTGGGGCCGGAACTCGCCGGCCGGCTAGGCCCACTCTATTTCGAGGCGCTGTGGCAACGCGTCGAAATCGATGCCACCGACGGTGGCGACCGCAGTTTCGAGGGCTGGTACATCCAGGGCGCCTATCCGCTGATCGGGCCGGCGCGCGAGCGCAACAAGGAAGATGGAACCTGGGTGCGTCCGGCCACCAAAGGTTGGATCAACCCTTCCGCGAACAACTGGGGCGTACTGGAGCTCGCCGCGCGCTACAGCACCGTTGATCTGCGGGATGGATCGCGAGGCAGCAAGCAGAGCATCTGGACCGTGGGAATGAACTGGTACCTGTCACGCCAGCTTCGACTTGCCGCGCAGTATCAGAATGGCACAACCGATCTGTTCACGGGCAAGCGCGATTTCGAGGCTGTCGGGCTGCGCGCGATTTTCAGCCTTTAGCAGGGTGCTGAAATCGGCCTCTGGTGTCTGACCTGCCGGCGTGATTCGCTGTTTGGGTTGGATGGCGGGGCAAGGACGAGGTCAGGGGTTCGCTGTTCAGCTAGTGCACTGACCCAGACGGAGGATTCACAAGGGGGCGCTGCGCTGGAATTCTCTGGGCATGGCCCAGACCGTCAGTGTCATCGTTGGATCTGAGGATCGCGCCCACCTGGCTGCGATCATTGGCGACCGGAACCGCCCGCTCAAGCATGTACAGCGGGCCAACATCATTCTGCTCTCCGCTGAGCGGCTGCCGGTTCTGGAGGTGGCGCGCCGCGCGGGCGTCAGCCGCCCCGGGGTCTGGCGGTGGTAGGTGCGCTATGCCGAACAGGGTGTCGACGGGCTGCTGCGCGACAAGACGCGCAAGCCTGGCCGGGCGCCGCTGGCCACCGCGACGGTGGCCAAGGTGCTGGCCCTGACCTGTTCCGAGCCGCCCGG
>NZ_WWDL01000030.1 GCF_009848505.1 Muricoccus harenae | reverse complement strand
CATCTAAGCGGGAAACCAGCCTCAAGACGAGGTCTCCCCAAGGGCCGTGATAGACCATCACGTTGATAGGCCGCAGGTGGAAGTCCGGTAACGGACGTAGCTGAGCGGTCCTAATCGCCCGATCGAATTTCAATCATGCCACCATCAGGCGTCCCATCGGGACACCGCACGCAGCATCAAATCGCGTTAGATACATACTCTCTCAGAATAACTGACCAGTCCCGGATTATACAGGATCCGGCCCGGTGATCTGGTGCCTATTGCGAGGCTGCCACACCCGATCCCATCCCGAACTCGGCCGTGAAACGCCTCCGCGCCCATGGTACTGTGTCTTAAGGCACGGGAGAGTCGGTCGGCGCCAGGTCACCAGGCCGGATCCTGTTAGCAAAGCGATACAGTAAAGCCCACAGCCCCCTAAGGCTGTGGGCTTTTTGCGTTCGGAGCTGCGTAGAGAGCTGGGAAGCTACAGGTCGCCTCCGGGCGTTCTCGGTTACAACCCCGCAATTGGGCAGGCGCGCTTCGGACGTGGCCGGGACAGTGTCGTCCCGTTCAGAGACAGGCGAGCGGATCACCTTCGGCGGGTTGTGATTCGCGCCGAGCTTTCGGGAGTTGGCGTGCGACAGCGAGGGGCAGGGCCCAAAGGGTGATGCTGGAGCAAGCTCAGGGCGTGCGCCTGCGTTCTGCCACCGTCCAAACCTTGGCTCTTGCGCTGCATGAGCTCGCCACCAACACTCTCAAACACAGTGCCCTGTTCCAGCCCGACGGGCGGCTCATGATGCGCTGGCGGATCAAGCGGGGCGATGATGGCGCGCCTCGCCTACACATGGATTGGCAGGAGACGGGCATCCGGGTGCCGATCGGGGCAGGCGGCGAACCTCCTCCAACGGGCTACGGGCGTGGGTTGATTGTACGGGCGCTGCCATACCAGCTCCAGGCCAAGAGTGATTGCGAGCTCAAGGCCGACCATGTGCGCTGCACGTTTACCCTGCCCATCCCACCTTTTCACGGAGCACTCGACGATGCCTGATCCGGAGCCTGCGGCCACCTTGCGGGGTCTTCGCATACTTGTGGTCGAGGACGAGTACATGGTGGCCGACGAGCTCCGCCGTGACTTGGTGGAGCACGGTGCCGAGGTCGTTGGTCCGGCGGCGAAGGTGTCCGACGCGCTACGCTTTGTCGCCGTTGCGGGGACCCTCGATGGCGCGGTCCTGGATGTAAATCTCGGGGGCGAGATGGTGTTCCCGGTCGCTGACCTGCTTCGAAAGCGCGGCGTGCCTTTTGTTTTCGCCACCGGCTACGATCGATGGGCAATGCCGCAGGCCTACGCGAATGTCCCCCGCTATGAGAAGCCCGTGACAACGCGCCGTGTTATCCGCGCCCTCTTGGGCTAGGGAATTCGGCTACTGCACCGGAGGGAGGAGCGGTCAGTGGAGGAGCGGGGAGGCGGATCCCTTGCGGTTGGCTGCGTATTCCGGTGATCCTGATCGGCTGTTCCAGCCGAAGGTATCACCCAATCCGGTGATCATGATCACCTGCCACGCATTGGGGCTTGGCAGGGGGACGGGGCCGGGGAGCAGTACGGCCGACGGTTGTAGACTTCACTCGCCGGCTTCGTCGGTCAAGGCATCGTTGCTGGCGTGACGCTTGCGCAAGCTGGCGCCTTTGAGTTCGACCCGGTGGGCACGGTGAATGACGCGGTCCATGATGGCATCCCCGAGTGTCAAATCGCCCACGACGTCGTGCCAGCGGTTTGGGGGGACTTGGCTGGTGATCAGCAGGGAGCCGCGGTCGTAGCGGTCGTCGACGATCTCGAGCAGGTCCCGGCGCTGCTCGGCGCTTAGCGGCTCCGGGCCCCAGTCATCGATGATGAGCAGGCGGGTGCGCTCGATCGCCGCCAGTATCTTGGGCAGCCGCCCCTCGCCCCGGGCGGTTGCCAGATCGGCGAACAGCCGCGGGGCACGCTTGTAGAGGACGGAGTAGCCCTCCCGGCAGGCCTTGTGGCCGAGCGCGCAGGCCAGCCACGACTTGCCGACCCCGGTTGGGCCCGTGATCACCACATGGCTGTGCTCGCGGATCCAGCCGCAACCGGCCAGGCGGAGGAACATCGCCCGGTCCAGGCCGCGCGGGGTGCGGAAATCCGTGTCCTCGATCACCGCCGCCTGGCGCAGCCGGGCCTCCCGCAGCCTGCGGGTGAGGCGGCTGTTCTCCCGGCTGGTCGCCTCGCGGTCGACCAGCAGGCCCAGCCAGTCCTCGCGGGAGAGCGCTGCCGCCTCGGGGGCGCCGAGGAGTTCGGTGAAAGCCTGGGCCATGGCGCTCAGGCCGAGCCCGCGCAGGCGCTCGGCCGTGGGATGGATCAGCATCGGATCGCCTTTCAATTGTAGTAGCCCGGGCCACGGATGTTCTCGTGCAGCAGCATGGCTGGCTCGTCCGGCACGACCCGCCGCTCCTGGCGGTTGTTGAGGATGGCCGCGACCGAGCTGTAGGAGCGCGTCCCCAAGGCGAGCGCCCGGGCACAGGCGGCATCAACCCGCTCGGCACCATGGCGTTTCACCAGGCCGAGGATGCCGATGCAGGAGCGGAACCCCTGCTCGGGATGCGGCCTGGAGCGCAGGATGACCTCCACCAGCGCCGCCGTATCGTGCCCGACGGCACCTGCCTCGCGATGGATGCGCTCATGGCTCCACTCCCGGTAGCGGCGATGGGAGCTGGGCATGTGCTCGGCCTGAGTGCTGGGCTGATGGCGGCGGATGCTGCGGAGATGGCTGGCCACCCGCTGGCCGCGGTGAAAGATCTCCACCGTCGCGGTGGTGGTCCGCGCCTCCACCTCCTGGCGCACCAGGGCGTGCGGCACCGAGTAGAAGTGCCGCTCGACCTCAACATGGTAGTCGAGCCCCACCCGGCAGCGTTTCCAGGCCGCATATTCATAGGCGACGTCCGGCAAGGGCTGCAGCGCCGGCCGGTCGAGTTCCTCGAACAGTGCGCGCCGTGTCGTGCCCAGGGCGCGCATCGGCCGCTCGTTGAGCCGCACCACCAGGGCCTGGACCGCCTCATCGAGTTCGGCCAGGGAGAAAAACCTCTGGTTCCGCAGCCGGGCCAGGATCCATCGCTGCACGACCTGCACGCCGACCTCGGCCTTGGCCTTGTCGCGCGGCTTGTAGGGCCGCGCCGGCAGCACGGCCGTGCCGTAATGCGCCGCCATCTCGGCATAGGTCCGGTTCACCGCCGGCTCGTGGAAGCAGGCCCGGCTGATCCCGGCGCGCAGGTTGTCGCTGACCAGCTGCCGCGCGACACCGCCGAAGTGCTCGAACGCCCGCACATGGCACCCGAGGGCGGCGCGCCGGCGCGCCTTCCCTTCTCTCCTGCCGACGCAGTGCGTCGGCTGCCTGCGGCACCGGCTCGAAGCCAGTCCGCCAGACCCTGGCTCCAGACCGCGCAGGCGAAGGTGTAGCTCGAGGCCCCCAGGACAGCGACGAAGATCTCCGCCCGCCGTTCCTCCCCGCTCGCCCCCTCCAGCACCGCCATGGGGCTGCCGGCGAAATCGACGAAGATCCTCTCGCCGGCCGGATGGATCTGCCGCAGTGTCGGTTTCAGCCGTCCCGTCCAGGACCGGTACAGGTCGCAGAACCAGGAATAGCCGAACCCATCCGGCGCTCCCGCCCGGTATTCCTCCCAGAGCAGCGACAGCGTCACGTTCGGACGCCGCAGCTCCCGGTGCACCCAGGCCCAGTCGGGCTGTGGCCGATCCTCGACCGCGGCTCCGCTGGGGGCGGGAAACAGCAGCGCCTCCAGCCCCGCGTCACTCAGCCCCTCCGGCAACGGCAAGGTCAGCCCGGCACTGCGGGCCCGCCTGAGATAGGCGTGCACCACCCCCTGGCTCAGGCCGAGGCTGCGAGCCATCACCCGCTGGGACAGGCCCTGGCCCCAGCCAAGCCGTAGAACATCTCGGATCTTGCGCATCGGCACTCTCTCGCCTGGCATCCCGCCCCCCTGCTCAGCACAGGGGCGAAACTACCGCTGGTTGAGACTTGCCGGCCGCGCCACTCCTCTGACCCCACCCCCATTCCAGTGATCACGATCACCGGAATCACCGATCAGCATCCACCGGATCCACTGATCACGATCAAACGGAATCGCTGATCACGATCCACCGGATTACGCACGGTTGGCACGGGCCGCACCTCGCTACGCGCCGGTCGGGTCATCTCTGTGAGTAGGATGGAGTAGGGGCTTTGTTGCTTGTTGCGTCATGGTTCAGCGTTTGCGGGGTGGCGCGGACCTTCGGAAACTGCGCAGCCTGCCGCTCCCCGAGCGCAGAACCGTCGCCGCGGACGCGGGCTTGCCGGGCCTCAGGCGTGCCGCCCGGGATTTCCTGGAAACGGCCCGCCGTGAGGCGCAAGACCTGGAAGTGGCGTCGCGAATAGCGTCCTTGGCTCCGTCTGCTGCCTTCTGCACGGTGCATATCGCCTTGACCGCCTTGTGCTTGGCTTTTGGGTCCTCGCATAACCGGCCACCGAGCCGACAGCGTCCCTCACAGCGCCCTCGGCCTTGTCGGCCGCCCCCGATGCCGGCCCTCGTCCATATCGTTCCTCCCTGCCTGTCATGTGCGCGGGCCGAGGAAAGCAACGCCCCTGCCGTTGGGAGGCTTGCGTGGTGGCCATGGTCTCGCCGCCCCGTGGCCGTTTCCAAATCTGGCGCTTTGTCGGCAAGACCGGAGCGGTCCGCCACGGGCTGGGCATTGGGCAGATCGATCCCCAACTGGGTGTTTGCATCTTGGTCCAGAGGTTCGAGCCCATGTCCGACACCACGACTGACGCGAAGTCCGTCGACATCGCGGCCCTGCAGGCGGACCTCGCCGACCTGCTCCAGCTCGAGCTCGACGCGTTGCCGATGTACGCCATGGCCATCTCGGCGCTGCGCGACCAGGCGCTGCGGGAGAGGCTCCGGACCTACCGACAGGACCATGAGCGGCACGCCCGCGATCTCACGGCCCTCATTCGCGAGCTGGGCGGCGCGCCGCCGTTGCTGCCGCACCTGCCGACTGGGCTGTTCAAGCTCGGAGTTCAGATGGCCGGGCTGCCCGGAGGCGACCGGACGATCTTGCTCGGCTTCGTCTCCAACGAGTGGCAGTCGCGCGAGAAGTACGGCCGATACGCCGCCAAGCCCTATCCGCCAGCCATGTCGAGACTCATCGCGAGCCACGCGGCGGACGAGGCCAGGCATTACGACTGGGCCTGCGAGGCGCTGCGCGACCTGGGCTGCGGCGAGGAGACGCTCGCGGGGCAGGCGACGCAGGCCTTCGCCCGGATGCACGGCTCGGTCGCTGACATCCTGGAGGGGATCGGCCGCGCATCGAACGAGGCTATGATTCGGATGAGGCGGAGGAGCTAGTCGCTTGAGCTGGCTGCTCTGACAGAACCTCTTCAGCTCCGGTCCCGCGAGCGGGCGTCCAAGCACGGTCCGTGGCCTCGTGCCCATGGCTTGGCCCGGAGCAGAATGTCCGCTTTTGGGGAACCGCCTCCCGCAAGCGGATGTTATCGTGCCATGGCCGTATCGCGTTCTGATCTGGCACCTTCCCCAACACGGCGATCCCTCCCCAGTCGCAGCAGGTGCCTGCAAACAAGTGGCGAGAACGCATAGCTCCGTGAGCCGGCGCGGCGCGTGGCTGCGCTATGACATGCTGGCCTGGAGCATTCGGTTGGCTCGGAGCCGCTGTAGGGTCAGTTCCATGAAGGTGCGTATCTTGGCCGATGCTCGTCTTCCGTCGGGATTCACGACGTGGATCGGCACCTGCTGTTCCTCGAAATCCTCAAGCAGGATTGTGAGCCTGCTCTCGGCCAGGGCAGGCGCAATCTGGTAGGAAAGCAGCCGCGCGATGCCGTGCCCATCGATCGCCGCGGCCAGTGCCGCATCGACGGTGTTGCAGATGAGCCTCGGAGAGAGCGTGACCGCAACCTTCCTCTCGCGACCGAAACGCCATTCGGGGGACGCCTCAATGCTTGTCGAGCCGATGACGGCGTGATCGCGCAGGTCGCGGGGTGTTGCGGGCGTGCCGTGCCGGGCGAGATAGTCCGGCGTGGCGCAGACCACATGACGCACCGTGCCCACCCGGATGGCTGCCATGCCTGAACCGGCGAGATGCCCGATCCGCACGCCCACATCCGCACCTTCCTCAATCATGTTCAGCACGCGGTCCACGAACAGCGCACGCATCAGGACAGAGGGGTGAAGTGACATGTATTCGGTCATCACGGGCAGCACGTAGATGCGCCCGAACTGGACCGAGGCGGAGCCGAGCGGATGTGGCGTTTCGAGCTGAGGACGCTGGTCTACTGCGCCCTGGGCCTGCCGCTGCGGCTGCCGATCGAGCCGGATGGCTGGTCCCTCAGTACGATGCGGATGGGAATTTGGACGGAGGCGGCCGACCCTGCGGCGCAGGGAGGCTCCGTGTCATCATCAGATCCAGCGCTGCAGGCTTAGGAGGGAGCACCCTGCATGGACGCAGCCGCAAAGTATCGTTCCAATGGGATCGTCCCCTTCCAGGAACTGCCATTTCGCGGGCGATCCTGACCGCCTTCTGCGTCAGCCTGATCGGCATTGGGCTCGCCCGCTTGCCTATACGTCGCTCCTGCCGGCCATCATCGGCGCACACCGGTTCGAGCCCTCGGCGGCCGCCTCTCCGGGGGCGGCGAAGCTGGCGGGCTATCCCGCTGCTGCGCTGCTGGCCGGCCGTTCTCGGCGCGCGTGCCTGCGGTGGTGACGCTGGCGGCCATGATGCTCCTGGCGACAGCCGCCTTCTTCGCTTGCGCCTATTCGGCGAGCTTCGGCTGTTTCAGGATCTCTGCGAGGGCGACAGCGGTCATGAAGACCCGTTCCTGATGAGATCACCGGTGCGGAGCTGCGGCTCGGCAGCTGATCGCGCTGGACGCGCACATCCATCTCAGCCGCGCCTTCGGCAACCCGGACCTATATGCCTCAGGTGATGTCCGGTCCCGGGCACCAACAAGACACCGGATACTGGCCCCAGCAGGACGAAGCAGAGGCGCCTGATCCGGCTGACGTAGAATCGGACGCCGGTGGGCGACGGGAGGTTGCAATCGGACAAGATGAGTAGAAGCCCTGAGTTGGTGCAGCCGGGCGGAGGCACGTCCCGATCGTGGATACCCTCCAGGACGGGCCAGGCACCTGTTCATCGACTGGCTCGCCGGCCGGCGGGATCGCAGCGGCCGCAGTTCCTTGCTTCAAACCTGTGGGAGGTGCTTGCAGGTCTTATTGGACAGCACTGCCACGTCCGGTCACACTTGGCGGCAATGCTAGGCGGGGGCGAACCGACGCCGGCCTATAAGAATGGGGAGGGAGCGTCATGACGTCCGGAGATCCTGGGCCGATCCTTGGGGCTGCCGTCGGGAAGCCTGGCCCCGTTACCCGACGTGAAACGCTCGCCGCGGCTGTTGCGGGCGGTCTTCTACTCTCTGGCCGGCACGTGCAGGCACAGCCATCCAGGCCAGCGGAGATCAAAGTCGGCATCGCGACTTATCTATCGGGGCCGGCGAGCGTCTTCGGGGTGCCGGGGCGTCAGGCGGCAGAGATGCTCTTCGATGAGATCAATGAGGCGGGCGGAATCGGCGGAGTCCGGGTTCGCCCCATCTTCGTGGATGAAGGGCCCGGCGTTGACCACTTCGTCGGTGAGTACCGGCGCCTGGTTCAGAGCGAGGGAGTGCATATCGTCTTCGCGGCGATCTCCTCCGGTGACTGCCTGGCCTGCACCCCCCTTGCTGACGAGATGAAGCGTCCGACCCTGCTCTGGGACTGCGGGACGCAGCGCATCTTCGAGGAGAACCGCTTCGAATACTCCTTCCGCACCCAAGCGAATGCGACGCCCGAGGTTTTGTCGGCGCTGCTCTACCTGTTGCGCGCCAAGCCGGACTTCCGGAGCATTGCCGTCGTCAATCAGGACTATGCCTGGGGCCGCGACTCCTGGGAGATTTTCCGCACGGCAATGCAGGCACTGAAGCCTGGCGTTCGCGTCTCTGCCGAGCTCTTTCCGCGGTTCGGCGCCACGGATTACTCCACCGAGATCACGCGGCTCCTGGCCCTGCGGCCGGATGTGGTTCTATCCACCTCCTGGGGTGGAGATCTTGATGCCTTCATCCGGCAATCCTCGGACCGGCGGCTGTTCGAGCGCAGCACCTTTGTGCTGCCATTGGCGGAGTCTTCGTTGGAGCGCGTCGGGCGCGCATTGCCAGCCGGGCATATCATTGGTGCGCGTGGGGATCATTGGTTTCTGCATCCCGGCCCGAAAGATCCGGCGCTGCTCAAGCGGTTCACGGACAACTTCCGCCGGCGCTTCTCCAGCTATCCAATCTATCCCTGCCATCATATGGCCCAGGCTGTTTTCGCCATGAAGGCGGGCTACGAGAAGGCGATGGCCGCGAAGGGAGGCGGCTGGCCGACCGATGCGGAACTAGCGGCTGCTTTCCGCGGCCTGGAGTTTCCATCCCTTACCGCATCGGTTCGTATCCGTGAGGATGGTCAGGGGCTGGAGAATCAGATCATCGGGACCACGCATCACGCCGATCAGTACCCGTTCGCCGTGATGACGGACATGGTGGTCTTCCCCGCGGAGTTGGTCACCACACCGGTCGGGATGAAGAGTGCGGACTGGCTCAAGACACTGAAGCCGGAGATTATCCAGCGGGTGCCACAGCCCGTCGCCTATCAGCCGTAAGGGGCCGGCATGCAAGCCTGGCTCTCGGAGAACACGCTTCTCCTCGGCCTCGCCGCGCTAGACGGGCTGTCCTATGCAGCGACCGTCTTCATGGTGGCGGTCGGGCTCAACCTGGTGTTCGGGGTGCTCCGCATCCTGAATGTCGCGCATGGCAGCCTCTTCGCCATCGGGGGCTATGTGGCGGCGTCGCTCGGCTTATTCATCACGAGCCGCGGGCTACCGGCGTGGCTCTCGCTGCCCGCGCTCCTGCTGGCGGCCGTGTTGACCGGCGCATTGCTCGGGCCGGTGATCGAGCGGTTGCTGCTCCGGCGCGTCGAGAAGCAGGAGCCGGTGCTGCAGCTGCTGGTCACCTTTGCGCTCTTCATGATCCTGGAGGATCTTCAGAAGCTCCTCTGGGGCGTGCAGCCCGTGGTCTCGGACGCGCCGGTGCGGCTGCTGGGAACGGTGGATGTGCCCTTCGGAGCGGACGTCATTCCATTCACAGCCTATCAGCTCTTCGTCGTGCCGGGCGTGGCGCTGCTCACCTTGCTCGGGCTGGTCTGGTTCCTTCGGCGAACCCTGGCGGGACGCATGATTGTCGCTGTGACCGAGGATCGGGAAGCGGCGCGTGCGATGGGCATTGATGCGGCGCGCGTCACGCTGCTGACCTTCTCAGCCGGGGCTGCGTTGGCCGCCCTCGGCGGTGCACTGGCTTCGCCAACCGCGTCCCTGGTGCCGGGAGTCGGCGCGCAAACCATCGTGCTGTCCTTTGCCGTGGTGGCAACCGCAGGCTTGGGGCGGGTGGAAGGTGCAGCGGTCACGGCGCTGCTGATCGGGCTGGGAAGAGCTTTCGCCGTGTATTTCGAGCCGGAGCTCGAGGTGGTGATTCCTTACATCATCATGGTGGCAGTGCTTCTCATCCGCCCACAAGGCCTGTTCGGCGTGCCGGAAACGCGGCGCATATGAGCCGCGCGAGGGAGGTCGTTCTGGTTCTTGGCGCCGCTGGCCTCGTGCTGGCTATTGCCTGGTTCGTGCCCTGGCTCCGTTTCGTGCTGACCATCGCTCTGGCGAAGGGGCTTGCGGTGCTGGGAATCCTGCTCCTGCTACGCGCCGGACAGGTCAGTTTCGGCCACGCGCTCTATCTCGCCTTCGCAGCCTATGCCGCTGCTTTCGGCGCTGCCCTTGTGCCGGAGACCTTGATCCTGTTGCCACTTGCGGCACTTGGGGCCGCACTGCTTGGTCTTGTCGTTGGACTTTTCGTGGTGAGGTATCGTGAGATCTTCTTCGGCATGCTGAATCTGGCGCTCAGCATGGTTTTCTACTCCGTGCTGGAGAAATTCTACGCCATCACCCATGGAACGGACGGCATTCGCCTACCGCCCACGACCTTCGCCGGCCAGGTCTTGGGCGCGGAGGCGCAGGGCTGGGCGATGCTGTCGCTCGCGCTGGTGCTTTCAGCGTTCTTCGCGTGGCTCATGCGGATCTATCTTGCTTCCCCACTTGGCCAGGCACTGGCCGGTATCAAGACGCGCGAGGCGCGGCTTGAATTCATGGGCATGTCTGCCCGCCGGGTGCTGCTGTCGGCCTATGTGCTCTCGGCGTTGATGGCAGGCACCGGTGGCGCGGTCCTGGGCATGACCACGCGGCATGTGACGCCGGCGCTGGCCTATTGGACCACCTCGGGAGAACTCGTTTTCATCGCCATTCTCGGCGGGGCGGGTAGTGTGGCCGGTCCCTTCCTGGGGGCGATCGCCTATGAACTGACCCGCGTCTATGCTGCGGCTCTTGTCGCCGATGCCTGGCAGATGATTCTCGGATTCGTGCTGCTGCTGGTCATCCTCTTCGCGCCCGGGGGGCTGTGGGCAATAGGACGTGCGTTGATGGGCGGGAGGCGACAGGCATGAGCGCGCTGCTTTCCGCACGCGGCCTGAAGATCGCCTTCGGCGGCCTGAAAGCGGCTGATGGAGTCGATCTGGATGTCGATGACGGCGAGTTCCTCGCCATCATTGGACCGAATGGCGCAGGCAAGACGACCTTCATCAACATGGCGACAGGCTATCTCAGGCCACAGGCCGGGAAGATCAGCTATGCCGGCAGAAATATCCTGGGCATGACCCCCCGCCAGATTGTCAGGCTCGGCATCGGGCGTTCGTTTCAGCTACCGCAGCTCTTTACCGAGCATACGGTGCTGGAGAACGCGGCACTGGCTGTCGCTGCTCGAGATGGCATCTGGTCTCCCTTCTCGCCTCTGCTGCGCCCTCGCTTCAAGCAGGAAGCTGAGGAGTTGCTAGACCGCTTTGGCCTCCTTTCACAGGCCGGGCAAAGGGCGAATGCGCTGAATGAGGGGGCCCGAAAGCTGACGGATATCGCGATGGCCGTCGCCTTGCGGCCACGCCTGCTCCTGATGGATGAGCCGACCAGCGGTGTAGCCTCTTCCGACAAGATGGCGGTGGTGGAGGTGCTGGCGCGCGTGCTTCGCCAATCCGGTGTCACCGCGGTGTTCGTCGAGCACGACATGGAGGTGGTTGCCCGCTTCGCTGACCGGGTCGCGGTGTGGGGGCAGGGACGTATCACGGCCCTGGGCCCGCCCGACCAGGTGCTCAACGACCCAGATGTGCGCCGCGAGGTTATCGGCCTGGCACCAGGCGAGGCGAGTCATGCTGCGGCTTGAGGGTGTTTCGGTTGAGATCGCCGGGGTGCCAGTGCTGCGTGGCGTATCTCTGCAGGTGCCGCCCGGAGGGCGCGTGGCGCTGATCGGCCGGAACGGCGCAGGGAAGACGACCACCCTGCGGACCTTGATGGGCCTACTGACTCCAAGCGGCGGCTCCATCGTCCTGGACGGGCAAGAATGCGTCGCCGTGCCTGCGCATCGGCGCGCGCGGCTGGGGATCGGCTACGCACCGGAGGAGCGCCGGCTTTTTGGATCCTTCACCGTGCGGGAGAACCTGCTGCTCCCGGCGCAGGTGCTCGGTCTTCCCCAAGCTGAGGTCTCCCGGCGGCTCGAAGCTGTTTTTGCGCTACTGCCGGAGTTGCGAGACTTCGCGACGAGACGGGCGGCCGGGCTTTCTGGTGGCCAGGGCAAGATGGTGGCGCTTGGGCGAGCGTTGATGGTGGGCACGCGCGCGGTGCTTCTGGACGAGCCATTTCAAGGCTTGGCCCCGGCGCTCGCGCTTCGTTATGCCGAGGCGCTGGGACGACTGCGCTCAAGTCTACCGGATGTAGCCATTCTGATCACCGAGAGCAGCCCGGAGTTGCTGCAGTCCCTCGTGGACGGAACTTTCGTGATCGAGCGCGGAGAGATCACTGCCGTCTGAACAGGGCGCTGCGTGCCGTCCAACGTAGGACAAGCGTCCGGCCAAATGGGCGCCGCTCCAGCCAGCGGATGGCAAGCATGCGGGCACTGCTGCGTCAGCGTCGGTGGGGAAGTCAAGGAACCTGCGATCAAGCTAGAATGGTGCGGCGGCAGCCGCGTTTGAGTGTGCCCATTCCCAATAGACGAGGAGGGGCGCAATACAAGCGAGTGCTGGAACCGGCCCTTGGTGGGCAATGAACACAGCTTTGAACCCACTCCCTAGAGCTCTTCCACCTAACTCGGACGCATGGCTGGAGTTGGCGAGATAGTCCTTGCACTCGGCTGGGGTGAGGGTGTCGGGCAGGCGGCCAATGGTGACCCAGCGCGCCTCTCGGGCAACGGGCCGCGGGCTTTTGGAGCCGCGCCTTCCGCGTGGCGAAGAGCTGCTCAATGGGGTTCAGATCCGGCGAGTAGGGCGGCAGGTGGAGAAGGCTGGCGCCGGTTGCCCTGATTGCCTCGCGCGCGCCTGCAAGCTCGTGGTGGGAAGGTTGTCCCGGATGACCACGTCGCCCTTTGCCAGGGTCCGCGCGAGGAACTTCCCGACACAGGCCCGAAAGGCCTCACCCGTCATGGGACCGTGGAGCACGAGAGGGGCGGTAAGGTCGGTGCGGAGCAGGCCCGCGATGAAGGTGGTTGTGTGCCAGTGACCGTGGTGCGCGGCACCGACCAGGCGCTCGCGCTTCAATGCCCAGTCTCGCCGCTCCAACATCAGCGCCGAATCAGAACACTCGACCCCGTGCAAGCCTGAAGTACTCTGGCGCGGCAGGGGCCATTGCAGCGGTAGGAATGTTCAGCCATCGCAGGCGCACAGTTCAGTGAGTCGTAACCCGCAACGAGCGGGATGGGGGTTTCGCCATGGAAGGGGTTAATCATGTGAGATAGCCTTCGCCCGCGGGCGACGTTCAGGTCTCGCTTGTTGGCTAGTGAGGCCGGCCGCGATGCGCTCCGCCAAAGCGTGGAGGAGAACGGCTATGTCTTTTGGTCGACGCAACCTGCTGCGCGGCACTGCCGGTGTGGCAGTCGCAGCTCCGCTTGCCTCGCGCATCTTGCCTGCTTCGGCGGCAGCACCTTTCCGTAACGACGCACCACCCGCCTGGTATCGCTTCCGCTTCGGTGAATTCGAAGCAACGGTGGTGTCCGACGGGCGGTTGCCTCTCGGTAAGCCAGAACCGGCCTTTCCAGCCGCACCGCCCAAGGAGATCGAGTCTCTTCTACGCGGGAACTTCCTGCCGCCGGATGCCGCGACGCTGGAGCAGAACGTGCTCGTCCTGAACACCGGGAGCCAACTTGTCCTCTTTGACACAGGGATGGGTGACAGCATGGGCGCCGACAGCCGGATGTTCGGTCCGACAACCGGGCGCATGCTGCCAAACCTTAAGGCGGCGGGCATCATGCCCGAGCAGATTGACGTTGTCGTCTTAAGCCATGCGCATAGCGACCATTGCTGGGCGCTGGTCGATGCCGAGGGCAAACGCAATTTTGCGAACGCCCAGGTTGCGGTGACGGAGGCGGATCTGCGCTACTGGACCGACGACGGGAACAAGCGTGGGCCAGCCTTCATGGCGACGTTCGTCGAAGGCGCGAAGAAGAACCTGTCGGCCTATCGCGATCGTATGGTGATGGTGCGTGACGGCGCCGAGGTGATACCTGGTATCTCCGCGATCGCGACGCCAGGACATACCGTGGGGCATAGCTGCTACACGATCACCTCAGGCGGGCAGACCATGGTCTATACAGGTGACCTCGCGCACCATCACGTCCTTCTCCTGCAGCGGCCTATGTGGGAGTTCTCCTTCGACACAGACCCAAAACAATCGGCACAGACGAGAAGCCGCATGCTCGACCGACTTGCGACGGACCGGAACTTGGTGCTCTCCTATCATTTCCCCTGGCCGGGGCTTGGCCATGTCGTGCGGGCTGGGAACGGATACAATTGGCTTGCAGAACCCATGGATCTCACTGGGCGTGGCTGACGCGCAACTAGTCCGCCACTTCGGCGATCGACGGGTAAGATTGCCATCCGGATCAGAATGCATCGCTGGCTTGGCCGGCGGTGCACGCGCTCCGTGGACCTTCGGGCGCGGGCGCTCCGTTTCCGGCTTTGCCGAAAGTCAATTCCAGGCTGTAGCCCGTTCAAGCAGCCGGCGCGCGCGGATGACAATCGGCAGGTCGATCATGCCGCCTTCGAAGGCCACAGCGCCTAGGCCCTGAGCCACAGCAGCGTCGAAGGCTGCGAGAAGGCGCTTCGCGCGATCGATCTCCTCTGCAGAGGCGCCGTACTCCTCGTTGATGATCGGGACGTGCGAGGGGTGAATGCAGGAGGCGGTTGCGAACCCCAGGCCTTTTGCACGCTTCAAGCCTGCGCGGTAGTTCTCCAGATCGTCGATCTGCGCAAAGTTGCCCATCGACCCCATCGGCAAGATCCCCGCCGCTCGCGACGCGGCCAAGCCCTGCATGGTCCAGACATACATGGAGTCTGGCGAAGGGATAGCACCAAGCTCCGTCGCCATATCCTCGCCGCCGACCGACATCGCGGCCATGCGCGGGTCTGCAGATGCGATGGCAAAAAGATGCGGCAGCGCGTCGGGCGTTTCGACCAGAGCGATGAAGCGGGTATGGCCGATCGCCATGCCCTTTGCGGCCTCGCACGTAGTCACCAATTCCGACAGGAGGCGAATGTGCTCAGGACCCATGACCTTGGGCAGCATCAGAGCGGCCACCCCAGGCATGACGGCGGCTTCGATGTCGGGAACCGCCAGTTCCAGCGGGCGGTTGATCCGGACGACAATATCGGCACCCCCTTGTGAGACTCGCGGCACCGCCGCAGCGAGCGCGGCGCGTGCCTCGGCTTTGTGCGCGGGCAGGATGGCGTCCTCCAGGTCGAGGATAATTCCGTCGGCACCGCGTGTATGGGCCTTGGCGATGAAACGCTCGGCAGTTGCGGGTACAAAAAGAAGGGACCGCCAAGCTGGCTGTGAACGGCTCATGCGGCGGCTCCTGCTGCAACGGCGGGCTCGGCTTCGCCTATGGCGCCCTTAGAGGTCAAGAGGTCGAGTTCAGAATCAGTGTAGCCCAGCCCACCCAGGACCTCCCGCGTGTTTTCGCCCAGACGCGGGGCAGGGAGTTCATCTTCTCGCATGCCGCCGCTGAACTGATTTGGGGTGCTGGTGCGGCGGATGCGGCCCTCGGTCGGATGGTCTTCCGTCCTGAAGAAGCCGGCATCCCGCAGATGCGGGTCGACCATCAGATCCTCCAACGTGTTATAGCGCGCGGCAGGCACGTCGAGCTTGCCGAGGATCTCCAGCCATTCATCAGTCGTGCGCTGCGCCAGGCCTTCGGCGCGGACGACGAAATACTCGGCAGCATGGGCAGTGCGCGCCGCCGCAGAACTGAAGCGCGGATCATGGCGCAACTCTGGCCGGCCGATCGCTTCGAAAAACGCGAAAGCCTGCGTGTTGGTGTTTGGGCCAACGGTGATATAGCCATCCTTGGTCGCCAGCGGCCGGTAGTCTGGGCTTAACAGGCGGTTGTCGCCGGTCGGGCCAACGGGCGGATCGAAGGTCGCGGGCCCCATGTGCTCGCTCATGACGAAGCTTGCCATGTTCTCGAACATCGGCACCTCGATTGCTTCGCCGAGCCCTGTACGGGTGCGGCGGAACAGAGCGAAGCCGATGCTTTGTGCCGCGATGAGGCCGGTGACGTGATCTGTCATCACCATCGGCACGAAGCGGGGCTCCCCGGTGGCCCGTTCGAAAGTTGCGGCGACGCCGGACAGGCTCTGGATGATCGGGTCATAGGCCGGGCGATTGGCATACCGGCCGGCGCTACCGAAGGCGAGGATGCCACAATAGATCAGCTTCGGGTTGCTCCGTAGCAAGGTGGCATGATCCAGCCCCAGCCGTTCCAGCGCGACAGGGCGTACGTTGCTGACGAAGACGTCCGCCTGTGCCAGTAACCGCCGCATTGCCAACATGCCATCTGGCTGCTTGAGGTCCAGGCAGACCGAGCGCTTGTTGCGGTTGAAATTGATGAACTTGCCCGACATGCCGGGATTGCGGCTGCCACGGGCCATGGTGCGCAGCAGGTCGCCGCCGGGCGGCTCCACCTTGATTACTTCGGCCCCCTGATCAGCAAGAGTCCGCGTGCAGATCGGGCCGACAACCACGGAGGTCAGGTCGATGACACGCACGCCTTCCAGCGGTCCACCGGTCATGCTTCGAACTCCAGCGTCATTTCCGCAGCCAACAACCCGTCCTTGTCAGCCGCCCAGGCCCGCATCGTCCTGCCTTCAGGTGCGGCGCCATGAAAGGTCACGCCGTCACCTACAAAGAGCGGCCGCGCCAGGCGCGCGCTGTAGCCAGCAAGTCGGCCGGGGGCCCGCTTCAGTGCAGAATCCAGCAACAAATGCATGGTCAGGCCGCCATTCTGCACCACGGTGGGATAGCCTTCCTCGCCGCGCGCATAATCCGCATCGTAGTGGATGCGATGCGCATTCCAGGTGATGGCGCTGTAACGGAAGACCAGCACCGGATCGAGGAAGACCGTGTCCGACCAAACAGAATCTGCGGGCGCTGCAGCGGGGGGCGAGGTCTTGCTGGCAGTGCCTGCCGCGACGGCTTCGCGATAGATCGCGTCAAATTCGTCCACCGCCAGTGTCTTGCCACGTGCGATGATAGTTTGGCGCATGGTCAGCACCACAATCTGCCCGGTGCGACCTGCCTTGGGCGTGATGGCTGCAACTTCAACCTTTTTGGCCGCAGCATCGCCGACACGCAGATTGCCCATGAAGCGCACCCGGCGGCCGGCGCCCATGCGGCGCGGGAGTGGAATCGGCGGCAGAAACGCGCCCTTCTTTGGGTGCCCGTCATGTCCGATCACCGACTGCCGCGGCATGTCTGCAAAGAACAGGCTGTACCAGTGAGGCGGCAGCTCATCCCCGGGCTTGAAGCCGTCAGGATCCAGGTCAAAGGTCGCGGCGGCACGACGCACGGCCGAAAGTGCGATGTCCTCAGGCACCAAGCGGGAGCGGCCGATCCAGCTCTCCAGCTCCGGCAGCGCGGCGGCGATATCGTCTGCGGGGCTCATTCGACGGAAAGTCCCAGGCGCTGGATCAAGCCGGTCCAGACTGCGCTGCGTTCCCGCAAATATGCGGTGAAGCTCTCCGGCGAGTTGGGCCTTGCGGGAACGGCCCCAACACGCCGGAAGCTGGCTTGCAGAACGGGGCTCTCGAGCGCGTCGTTCAGCGCTGTGCTGATGCGGGCAATGATCTCTGGAGGTGTCTTTGCTGGTGCTGCCAGGCCGAACTCATTCACTCCGATGAACCCTGGCATGGTTTCGGCGATAGCAGGCACGTCCTGCCAGTTGTGGCTTCGCTCGACGCTGGTGACAGCCAGTGCGCGGATACGTGGGTCGTTCTTCACCGGCTCAGCCTCCGGCAGACCCAGGCAGCGCGCCTGCACACGACCGGCGAGGAGGTCGGTCATGCCTTGGGTGCTCTGCCGGTAAGGCACATGCACCATTTGCAAGCCAGCGCGCTCCAGCAACAGTTCCATTGACAGATGAGTTGTGGCGCCAATGCCAGAGGAAGCGAAGTTCAGCTCGTTGGGGCGTGCTTTCACAATATCGATGAACTCCGGCAGCGTCTTCGCTGGGATGGCGGAGGTATTGATCAGCAGAACATTTGGCGTGGTGCAGAACAGCCCGATGAGACTGAAATCTTTCTGCCAATCATAGCCGAGATTCTTATAGAGGGCGGCGTTCACGCCGCCGAAGGGACCAGTCGAGCCGACCATGATGGTATATCCATCTGCTGGCGCTCGTGCAGTCATCTCAGCCGCGAGATTTCCGGCCGCGCCTGGCCGGTTGTCGACCAGCAGCTGCTGGCCTAGGCGCTGGCCGATCGCTTCGGCAACGAGGCGCGACACGATGTCCGTCTGCCCGCCGCCGCCATAGGGCACGATCAGCCGAATGGGCTTGTCCGGAAAATCCGCGCGTGCGGTCTTCGACGTGACCAGTGCCAGCGAGACAAATCCAGCGCCCAGCATGCTGCGGCGGCTAAGGGACAATCCTGGTTGGCTCATGCAGCGTTTCCCCTTTCCAGGCCGGTTCGCCCGGCGCCATTGCCCCATTCTTGGCACGGATTTAGGCTTCTGGACCCTTCACGTATGTGAAGTTTGGGGAGGCACGGATGGAGTTGGCCGAGGGCATTGCGGTTAAGTCCGCCCGGCGTACGATCGAGGTGCTGGAGTTTTTTGCCGAGGCGCATCGTGCAGCAGGTGTGAGCGAGCTCGCGCGGCGTCTCGGCGCACCATTGTCGAGTACATCAGTGCTGCTCGCCGGGCTGGCGCGGATGGGCTATCTCGAGCAGGATCCCGAGGATCGGCGTTACCGCCCGACGCTACGCGTGATGTTGCTCGGGGGATGGCTGCAGGACCGGTTGCTAGGTGACAGTAGCCTGCTTCGATTGATGGAGCAGTTGCGCGCCCGCACAGGCATGAGCGTTCTCATCGGCCTTCAGCGCCAGGCGCACGTGCAGTACATATTGACCCTGCGACGTCCGGACCTGCCGGGAGATGAGAACATGCGCGCCGGCATGCTGCGCCCCGTCACCCGGGCCGCAGTCGGCAAGGCGCTGCTGATGCTGAAGCCGGATGATGAAGTCACCCGCATCCTACGCCGCGCCAACGCCGAGGAGCACGACCCGGCGCTGCGTCTGAGGCTGGGTGCCTTCTTCACCGACCTGCGTATAAGCCGAGCACGAGGATGGACAGAGAGTGCGGGATCGATGGTTCCGGGCCAGAGCGTGCTTGCCATGCCGTTGCCGTCACTACAGGACCAGCCGCCGCTTGCCATTGGGCTGGGTGGCCCACTGGAAGAGGTGGAAAGCCGCAGAGGGGACCTCGTGCGGAACCTCACGGAGGTTTGCCTGTTCCTGGCGGCGGCTGAAAGAGGCGCGGAGCGGCCTCAGGCCAGGAGCCCTTGACGGGCGCATTCCACGCTTCTTCGCGGCAGCCCTGCTGGCTTGGCCGCGGCCACATCCTATCCATCGCCAAGTTCGCCGTTCAAGATTCGTGCTTCAGTGATATTTGCTTCTGAATGCCAGCCAGACACCCGTCACCGTCCGGCAAGGGCGGAGATCCGCCGTGGCGGGACTTGCTGGATAACGGAATGCCGGCTTTCAAGACCGGGCAACAGCAGAGCGGACAGTGCCATCTACTGCCCAGAGTTATCCTTCTGGGGTTTGACTACCCTTGCAAGTGAGCCAAAGCAGCCGTGGAGCCGTATCGACATCAAGCGCTTGGCGGGCGGGCACGGTTTCGACTTCACCAACATCTTCAGCAATCCCGGCCTGGCTGATCCAACCCGCTGGGTGGCCACTTAGCCTGGGCACTTCGCCCGGCGCCTTACGATCGTGACGGAGTCTGCGGCGCCGGAGCGGGAACGCCTACTGCTTTGAATCCAAGTTTGGTGTGGCCTTTCCGCGGCGTGCTTCCTGGAGGACGGCGAGCCGGCGCCGACCGACCTGCAGGTGGCGGAATTGGCGGCAGCGGAACTCGATCGTTAACAGGCGTCTCACACCGCCGCGAGGTGCACTGCCAATCGGCGCGCGTAAGAGGGCAGCGCGTCGAGCCGCCGCACGACGACACGAAGGACTTCGTCAGTGCCGAGTGGGCGCGGAATCACCGGAGCGGTTGAAGAGGCTCTTCTGACAAAGACCGAAGACCGCGCCTCAGCCCCGGCCCTTGAGGAATGGGTTGGACCGGCGCTCCTCGCCGAAGCTGGAGCCCGGGCCGTGGCCGCAGAGGAAGCGGATTTCGTCGCCCAGCGGCAGCAGTTTGTCTTCTATTGCCGCGATGAGCGCGGCGTGGTCGCCATAGGGGAAGTCGGTGCGCCCCACTGAGCCGCGGAAGATCACGTCCCCCACCAACGCAATACCGAGCGCGGTGGAGACGAAGGCCACGTGGCCGGGCGTGTGGCCGGGGCAGTGCAGCACCGCGAAGTCCTGCCCAGCGACGGAGACCTTGTCGCCCTCCGCCAGCCAGCGGTCGGGAGTCACGCTCTCCAGCCCCTCGATTCCGAAGCGCGTGCCCTGATCGGCCAAGCCTTCGAGGAGGAAGGCATCGCGGCGGTCTGGCCCCTCGATCGGGACGGCGTCACCCTGCCGCGCCTCCAACTCGCGCTTCAGCGCGGCGGCACCGCCGGCATGGTCCAGGTGGCCGTGCGTGAGGAGGATGCGGTCCACCTTGAACCCGGCCTTATCCAGCGCGGCCAGGATGCGCGGCACGTCACCGCCCGGGTCGATTACCGTGCCGCGTCCGGTTTCCGCGTCCCAGATCAGGGCGCAGTTCTGTTGAAATGGCGTGACCGGGATCTGTGCGGCCTGGAGCTGGGGCATGGACCCGCCCTGCCATGCCGGGCCTGAGTGGTCAACGGCCCCGCCTTTCCACAAATCTCGACCGTCCGAATACCGGCGCGCCAAGGCCGCTTTCGAGGAGCTTACCGCGGAGCAGAGATGACCAACATGGCCGCGAAGCGGAAGGGGTAAATCTAGCCGAAAGCCGAAAGCCGAAAGCCGAAAGCCGAAAGGCCGCTTTCGGCCGGAGAGCAGAGGAAAGCTGATCTTCGTTCAGGTCACCGCTGACTGACGGTGGACGGCTATGGGGGGACCTCCGTGCGGTTTTGGGCGCGCCTCTTGGGAGGAAAGATGCGCGTCGGCCTCCGGGAGGGCGTTTGGTGATTCTTTTTCGCATCAAGTGGTGCGGCAGGCGGCCGGCCAGCGACGATCTGGCTTGGATGTGGTCCGAACCCTGTTTCTCTGAACTGCGCGGTGGCGAGTGGGCCATCTTGCGTCCACTCCTCACTCCTGCACTGCAGGCGGACCATCCCGCATGAGTTTCCGCCTTGGCCTGCGGTGTACTGGCATTATCCCAGATGGCGGCGAGCTGGCACCTGGAAGACGCTCAACGCGGCGCTCCGTGAGCGCCAGCGAATAGCAACAGGACGGGCGGCCCAGCCAACTGCCGAGATCATCGACAGCCAGGTCCGCAACGTTCGTCGATCCATCCCCGCAGCCCCGGCCGCCGCCTCTCGGTTCATGCCGTCCAGGACATTTGCGAGCGCGATAAGCCGCGCCGACACTGGCCCAACCTGATTCCGGCGCGCCAGAAGCCTCAGCTCCGCCCCCTTGATGTTGGCCCAGGTCACCACCGCCGCGCCCATCCAGTGACTTCCGCTAAGCCGGAGAACACGAAATCACGCCCCTGCGAACCACGCCTCACACAAACGAGTCAGCAGCTCGTGGAACGGGTATAAGAGGGCTCGCATCGCCCCTCCAGGGCGCAGCGCAACCAAAACCAGGGAGACGTTCTCGATGGCCACCCGCCGCCAAGCCCTCACCCTTACCCTTGCTGCCGGCCTCTCGCCGTCTGTCGCCCGTGCACAGACCGCGCAGGCTTGGCGGCCCGAGCGGCCGATCCGGATGATCGTTCCCTTCGCCCCTGGTGGCTCGAACGACATCGTCGCGCGGATCATTGCGGAAGCCGCCGGTCAGACGTTCGGTCAGTCAGTTGTCATCGAGAACCGCGCCGGGGCCGGCAGCGTCGTCGGCTCCGAGCATGTCGCGCGTTCGGCTCCGGATGGCTACACGGTGCTCATCAACAGTTCCCATGCGACAGTGCCGGCGATCGTCGCACGTATGCCCTATAACCCGGTCAGCGATTTCGTCGGCGTGGCGATGGCCGGCTTCTCCCCGCATGTGCTTGTCGTCAATCCACGACTGCCGGCGCAGACGGCGCAAGAGTTGGTGGCGCTGCTGAAGGCCGCTCCGGGCCGCTACAACCTGGCCACGGCCGGCCTCGGCAGCGGTGTGCACCTCGCCGGGGAACTGCTCCGCTCCATCGTCCAGGTGCCGGTTGAGGTGGTGCATTACCGAGGAGGCGGACCGAGCGTCGCCGCACTGATGGCCGGGGAAGCGCAGCTTGGCACGCCGACCATGGCATCATCGATCGGCCAGATCCGCGGCGGGGGGCTGCGCGCGCTCGCGGTACTTGCACAGCATCGCAGCCCGGCCCTGCCCGATGTGCCGAGCGCGTCCGAGGCCGGTCTGCCCGGCCTGATCCACGAGGAGTTCTTCCCCATCCTCGCGCCAGCTGGCACTCCTGCGCCTGTGGTGGCCACGCTCGGCGCCGCCTTCCGGGGAGCGATCCAGCAGAATACCGCGAAGCTCAACGAGATGGCTGGCGTCGCGCCGCGAGGGGGCTTCGAGACATCTGAGCAGGTGATGAGCTTCGTGCGCGAGGGGGTCGAGCGCTACACGGCGATTCTGCGCGCAGCGGGCGTGCAGCCAGAGTAGCTGCGCCCAGCGCAACGGCGCCTCAGCCGCCGCGCTGCTTCCGGAGATCACGCCATGCTGCCAGGTTTCCCGAGATGGATTGTCAGCATGGCCAGGATATCTCTGCACCGTCGGGTTCGGGGCGATCTGGGCGTTGAGGGGGGCGGGTGCAGAACGGCGTGACGGATGTTGGCCGAACGCAGCCAGCCGGCGTGTCGCCGTAAACTTGGCGGGTTCGGGAGCCGTGGCCCCCGCGCGCGTGATGCGCTTTGTGTAGCACCTTGGTTTGACAGGTCAGTCCCTCAAACTGGCCTCTTCCCAGCGAGGCGCGGCGGGCATTCAATCTTGAGCGGCTTGCGCGTGCAGCGGAGCAGGCTGCGCGCGGGCCGCTCCTGATCGCCCGCCTGAACTTCCTCGGCTGATCTGGAGTGATGTGGACCGGCAGCTACGCGACGTATCTGGCGCGCCGATCTGCCTGCAACGCGCTGGCCCCTCGTTCGGAGGCCGGACCATGTCCACCTCCACCGGGGGTGCCCATCAGCACGGTGTCTCCCCTCAGCAGTACATACTGTCGCTTGGGATCCACGGCCTGTCCGTTGATGTGCAGGAGACCAGGCGCCCCGGCTTCCCCGCCTTCGATCCCGAACGCCGGGAAGAGGGTGCGCTCGGCCAGGAACGAGACAGCGATCGGGGTTTCGGACCGGCTTTCGATCAGCACTTCCTGCCCCAGTCCGCCTCGGTGGCGGCCGGGGCCGCCGCTGTTCGGGCGCAGCCGCTTATGGTGCACCCGCAGCGGAGCAATATGCTCCGTGATCTCGACGGGCGTGGAGGAGACGTTGGAGGGCCAGGATAGGCAGGAGATGCCGTCGCCTTGCATATTCGCCCCCATGCCGCCGTTGAAGAAGAACATGTTGGCGTAGGGCTTGCCGGCGGCGTTAACGCCGGACTGGTTCATGCCCCACATGGGCGATCCACAGGCCGCCATCACCCGCTCCGGCACCACCTGGCCAAGGCAGCCGAAGACGAGCATGGGGATGTAGTGCCCGATCAGCATGCGGGAGCCGCCAGAGGCCGGAAAGACCGGGTTCACGATGCAGCCGGCCGGGGCCTCGATGCGGATGGGGCGCCAGGCGCCCTCGTTGTTCGGCAGGTTGGGGCTGGTGCAGACCTTCACCCCATACATGGTCATGGCATAGGTGTAGCAGAGGGCGCAGTTGATCGCGCGGTCCACCTGCGGGTCCGTGCCGGTGAAATCGGCCGTGATGGTGTCGCCCTGGATCGACAGGGCCAGGCGCAGGGTGATGGGCTTGTCCATCAGCCCGTCCGTCTGGAGGGAGCTGGTATAGGTGCCGTCCGGCAGAGCCGCGATCGCAGCGCGCATTGCCGTCTCGCAGCGTGTGTGGATTTCGGCCGCGAGGTCGCGCAGGTGGTCCAGCCCGGCCTGCTCCATGAGGATCAGGAGCCGCTCCTCCATCAAGTCCAGCGCCACAACCTGGGCCCAGAGGTCACCCATGGTCTGGTCGGGCGTGCGCACGTTCTTGCGGATGATCGAGACCAGCGTGTCGTCCTGCTGGCCGGCGCGCAGCAGCTTCATGGGCGGGATCTGAAGGCCCTCCTCGAAGACCTCGCGCGGCTCTGGGCTGCGGATCTTGCCGCCAATGTCGGGCGCATGGGCGGTGGAGGCGCTGAACGCCACCAGCCTGCCGTTGCGGAAGATCGGCTTAGCCACGGTGATGTCGGGCAGGTGGCCGGTGCCGAGCCAGAGATCGTTGGTGATCAGCACGTCGCCGGGCTGCAAGCTCTCCTCCGGGAAGTGCCGGATGAAGTGCTTCACCGTCTCAGGCAGGGTGCCGATGAAGCTCGGGATGCTTTCCGTGGCCTGCACCAGGGATTGTCCATCGGCATCCGTCACCACGCACGAGAAGTCGTAGCTCTCCCGCACCAGGGTGGAGAAGCTGGTGCGCACCAGCGCTGCCGCCGCCTCATCAACAAGGGAGATGAGGCGCCGCCAGAGCAGCTCGATCTCCACGGCGTCGAAACGCCGCACGTCCTCAACCGCGCTCATGCCACGCGCTCCGCCAGGATTGAGCCGTCGGGCAGCACGCTGATGCGGGCGCCGGGTCCGACGACAAAGGTGCTCTCGTTCTCCTCGAAGACCGCAGGGCCTTCGAGCTGCACGCCGGGGATAAGGGCGTAGCGGTCATAGACCGGCGTCTCGATCGCGCCGGTATCGGGGAAGTGGACGCGGCGCCGGCCCTTTAGCGCCTCCGCGCCTGCCTGCCCGCTGCCGATGCGCAGCGTCTCGCCGGCGCCTGGCATGGGGGCGGAGATGGAGAGGCGCAACGCCACGAACTGCACGTTGGCGCCCGGCGGCGTTCGGCCGAAGAGCTGGCGATAGGCCAGCTCGAAGGCGGCGAGCACGCCCTTCGCCTCCAGTTCCTCCGGCAGGGCCACGGTGATCTCCGAGCCCTGCCCGACATAGCGCATGTCCGCCAGCCGCCGGACGCTGCGGCGGGAGAGGTCCGCACCCGTGCCGTCGACAATCGCCAGGGCTTCCGCCTCCAGCGCCTCGAAGATGGCGGCGATCTCGTTCCACCGGGCTGTCGCCAGCGCCTCGTTGCGGGAGGCAACGCGGTCGATGCGGGCAGGGGCCATCAGCATGCCGATGGTGCTGCCCGCCCCGGCGCCGGGTGGGCAGACGACGCGGGAGACGCCGAGCTTGGTGCCGACATTCCAGGCATGGACGGGGGCAGCGCCTCCGGTTGCCAGCAAGGCGTAGTCACGAGGGACCCGGCCCCGCTCGGCGATGGCGACACGGGCGGCGCCGGCCATGTTCTCGTTCACCACGTCATGGATGCCCGGCGCGCCACGCCCCGCCTCGAGGCCGAGCCGCGTAGAAAGCCCCTCCAGCGCCGCCACGGCCGGGCCGGGATCGATCCGCATCGTTCCGCCTAGGAAGAAGTCTGGGTTCAGGTATCCCAGCGCCAGGTCGCTGTCGGTGACGGTTGGCTCCGTGCCGCCGCGGCCGTAGCAGACGGGGCCGGGCTGCGCGCCCGCGCTCTCCGGGCCAACATGCAGCGTGCCGAGATCGGACGGGCGCGCGATGGAGCCGCCGCCGGCGCCGATCTCAATCAGTTCCACGGTCGCGATCTGGACAGGCAGGCCGGAGCCGCGGAGGAACCGCTTGGTGCGCGCCGCCTCGAAGCCCCAGGCCACCAAAGGCTCGCCATCATCCACCAGGGCCAGCTTGGCGGTGGTGCCACCCATATCGAAGGCCAGTACCCGCTCCAGCCCTGCATGGCGGCCGAACCAAGCGCCGGCCAGCGCGCCAGCCGCGGGGCCGCTCTCCAGCAGCTGCACGGGCGCGCGCTTGGCCTCTGCCACATGGGTCAGCCCGCCATTGGAAAGCATGAGGAAGAGTCCGCCCGGGATACCGGCGCGCTTCAGCGCGGCCTCCAGCGTGTCCAGGTAGGTCTCGGCGATGGGGCGGACATAGGCGTTGGCCACGGTGGTGACCGCGCGCGGGTACTCGCGGATCTCGGGCGCGATGTCGCAAGAGAGGGAGATAGAAAGCTGCGGAAAGCGCTTGGCGATGACCTCGGCCGCCATGCGCTCATGCACCGGGTTGGCATAGGCGTGCAGGAAGCAGATCGCGAGGCTGGTCACGCCCTGCGCCACGAGATCCGCCACCTCGGCCAGCGCGGCCTCCACGTCCAGCGGCACCTCTATGCTACCATCAGGCGCCAGCCGCTCCTTCGCCTCTCTCCGCCAGGGGCGGGGAACGAGGGGCTTCGGCATCTCCAAGAAGACGTCGTAGAGCTCATATTTCCGCTCCCGAGCGATCTCGAGCACGTCGGCGAAGCCGGCCGTGGTGAGGAGGCCCGTGGCCGCGCCTTTCCGCTCGATCAGCGCGTTCGTGAAGAGGGTGGTGGCATGCACCACCCGCCCGATCGACCCCGCCTGAATGCCGCTGCGAGGGAGCAACTGCTCAAGACCTGCGATCGCGCCGCGAGAGGGATCATCAGGCGTCGTGCTTTCCTTCCAGATGGAGGCGCGGCCGTCGGCGGGGTCCAGGATGACGAGATCAGTGAAGGTTCCACCGATATCGATGCCCAGTGACAAGGAACTGGGCGAAAGGGACGCGATCATGAGCTTCCTTGAATTGGCGCGGAGGGGCGGCCGTCAGTCGCCGCGGATGTTGTTGGCCTGCGCGACGTCCTTCCAGCGCGCGCGGTCCCGGAGGATGCGTTGCTCGAAGGCGGGACCGGCTTCGCCGAGCGGCAGGAGTCCGCGCTCGGTGAGAATCTTCGCCGTCTGCGGGTCGTTGACGACGGTGTTGAACATCTCGCCCAGTGCCGAGCGCACTTCCGCCGGCATGCCGGCCGGGCCGGCTAGGCCAAACCAGTTGTTGATCTCCATCGCCGGAATGCGCCCTGCGAGCGGCGCGAGCTGCGGCGCCAGCGGCGTCGGCTCCTTCGCTGTCACGCCCAGGCCCTTGAGTTGGCCGGCGCCAATCTGCTGGGCCACCTCGGCGACGTTCGCCACCATCATGTCGACCCGTCCGGCCGAGACATCGAGGGTCGCGGGTGCGCCGCCGCGATAGGGAATGTGCGTCATCTGCACGCCCGCCGTCCCGCAGAAGAGCGCGGCGCCGAGATGGTTGATGGATCCGTTTCCGGAGGAGGCGTAGGTGGCTGCACCACCCTTCGACCGGGCATAGGCAATCAACCCGTCCACGTCGTTGAACGGCGCGTCCGGTCGCACGACCAGCGCCATCGGCGTGCCAGCCAGGGCGGAGACGGGCGTTAGCTCCTTGTCCAGATCCAGCGGCACGGGAATGCCGGGAATGGCAGGCAGCACGCTCATCATCCCCATGATGGCGCTGCACAGGGTGTAGCCATCAGGCGCGGCGCGTGCGGCGGTCTGCGCGGCGATGAAGCCGTAGGCGCCGCTGCGGATCTCGGGCACCACGGACACGCCACGCAGGCGCTGCACGCCTTCGCCCACCACGCGGACCAGAATGTCCACGGCGCCACCGGGCGGATAGCCCACCAGGATCCGAATGGGCTGTTGAGGCGTCCAGGCGGCCTGCGCCGGCGACGCGGTGCGTGACATGAAGGCGGCACCGGCTGCGCCGGTCAGCCAAGCGCGACGCGGCATTCGGAAGAACGTCATGAAGTCACCTCCTGGCGGGCCGAGTGAGGCAGGCATCCATCCCACGGCCGCCGGATCGCTGCCCGGGCGGCTCATTGTGGCCGTTCCATCCCATGTGCATCTGGCATGGGTCTTGGCCACGCTGCCGCGGCTGGTTTCCGGCTGAGCCCCAGGTTCAGCCCGATGTCGCGGAACCGCAACTGAAACTCGCGCATGTCTTCATGACGATCTAGAATGAACCGCTGGATGCGCCGCCATGTTCCTCCCACCTCCGCCCTGCAGGCCTTCGAGGCCTGCGCCCGCCATCTCAGCGTCTCTCGCGCCGCGGAGGAGCTGCGGCTGACCCAGAGCGCGGTCAGCCGCCAACTTGCGGGGTTGGAAGCGCTGCTTGGCCTGCGTCTTTTCCAGCGGGTGCGGCAGCGGCTGGTCCTTACGCCGGCCGGTGCTGCCTATGCGCCGCAGGTCCGTGCCAGCCTAGCGCGCCTCGAGGGCGCCACTCTGGAACTGCTGGCGCATCGCGGGGCCGGCGGGACGCTGAACCTCGCGGTTTCCCCGACCTTTGGCGCGCGCTGGCTCATGCCGCGCCTGCCGGGCTTCCGCGCCGCCTATCCGGCAATGATGCTCAACTTCCGGAACTACACCACGCGGCTGACGCCTATGGACTTCGCGGCCGAGGATGTGGATGCCGCAATCATCCTCACCGGCGCCGCCGCGCCCGGCATCGTCAGCCATGATCTGGTCGAGGATGCACGGCTGCCTGTCTGCGCACCGGCGGTGGCCGCCATGCTGCGCAGCCCGGCTGACTTGTCTCGCCAAGTCCTGCTGCAGCAGACCACGCGGCCGCGGGGCTGGGTGGAATGGCTGGCGGAGGCCGGGCTGGAGGGAATCGACGGGCTGCGCGGGCCGCAGTTCCAGCACATGGCTATGGTGGCGGAGGCCGCCGCGGCCGGGCTGGGGGTCGCGCTGCTTCCAGGCTTCCTCATCGAGGCCGACATAGCCTGCGGCCGCCTCGCTACGCCCTTCTCGCAAGTGCTGGGCGGCGGCATGGCCTATCGTCTCGTCTATCCGGAGGCGGCGGAGGAGGTGCCAGCCCTGCGGGCCTTCCGCGATTGGCTGATCGCAGAGGCAGAGGGCGCTGCGGCACACCGCGCCTGATCTTATTCCGGCCGACGATCATGCGGGTTGCCACCGGTATGTATACATGCATTCATGTGTGCATGAGTTGGAGCATGGCAAACCGCGATAGCCTGGATCGGGCACCGTCTGGCATGACGGCGGCCGAATTGGTTTTCCGCCAGCTTCTCGGAGCCATCACCAGCGGCGAGCTGACGTCCGACACAGTGGAAACCGAGGAGCGCCTCGCGGCGCGCTACAAGGTCAGCCGCACCCCGCTTCGCGACGCGGTGCGGCGGCTCGAACAGTTGCGGCTCCTGGTCCGCGAACCGGCGCGGGGCCTCCGCGTGCCACCCCTCTCGATGGGGGAAATGCATGACCTGTCCGCTACGCGCGAAGTGCTGGAAGGGCTGCTCGCCAGCGCCGCAGCCGATGGCGTCGCGCGTGGCATGGTCCGGCTGGACCGGCTGCGGGACATCCATGCGCGGCACCTTCGCGTGCTGGGGATCGGGGATCCCGAGCTCGTCTTGTCCGTCGGCTACGATTTCCACGAGGAGTTGCGTCGGCTGAGCGGGAACGAGTCCGCCGCGGCGTGCCATGAGCAGGTGCTGGTCGGCTTCGAGCGCTATCGTCATCTCGCGCGCGCCGTGCCGGAGCGCCATGACCGGATCGCGGCGGAGCACACGGAGATTCTTGCCGCAATCGAGGCTGGTCGGGCGCAGGCCGCAGAGGTCGCGATGCGGCGCCACATTGCTGCAGGCCGCGAACTCTACGTCGAAGTGCTTTCAAGAACGATTTCAAAATAACCAAACGGGAAATGCCACCGCACGCGGCTTGCCTCACCATAGGGGAATCGGATCATGCTGCGTTGCCTTTTCGTCGCCATACTGCTCACCGCCACCGGTGCCGTGCCGGGACTGGCACAGGGACAGCCATCAGCGCCGGCCTTCCCCACGAAGCCGGTGCGCATCGTGGTGCCCTTCTCCGCAGGCGGCACCGCCGATGTGTCCGGTCGGATCATGGCGGAACATCTCGGCGCCCTCTGGGGGCAGCCGGTTGTCGTGGAGAACCGCCCCGGTGCGGGCGGTAACATCGGTGCCGAAGTGGTGGCCCGCTCCCCGGGGGACGGCTACACGCTACTGGTCGGCACCGTCGGCATCCACGCGGCCAGCGCGATCTATCCCCGGCTGACCTATGATCCGGCCAAGGACATCGCGCCCGTCACCGTGCTGATCGACGTGCCCAACGTCATCATCGTGAACCCCTCCCTTCCAGTGCGGAACCTGCAGGAACTGGTCGCGCTGGCGCGGCAGAAGCCGGGACAGCTCACCTTCGGCTCCGCCGGCAACGGCAGCTCCACCCACCTCGCGGGCGAACTCTTCCTGCTGAGCGCCGGCGTGCAAATGTCGCATGTGCCCTATCGCGGCAGCTCCATGGCGCTGAACGACCTGGTCGCCGGCAATTTGAACGCGATGTTCGAGAACCTTCCCACCGTCCCGCCACTGGTGCAGGGCAACGCCGTGCGTCCCCTCGCCCTGACCTCCGCCACGCGTTCCGACGCGCTGCCGGATGTGCCGACCGCCGCTGAAGCCGGTGTGGAGGGCTACGTTGCCACCGCCTGGATGACCCTCGCCGCCCCGGGCACCGTTCCGGAGCAGCTACTTGAACGCCTGAATGCCGATGCCCGCCAGGTGCTGGCGCTGCCGGTGGTGCAGCAGCGGCTGCGGCAGCTCGGTGCGACGCCGGTGGGCGGAACGGTTGCCGAGTCCCGCCGCTTCTTCGCCACAGAGACGGAGAAGTGGAACCGCGTCATCCAGGCCGCGAACATCCGGCTCAACTGAGGTTTCCATGACGACCTTCGACCCCGTTACGCTCGAGCTGCTCTGGACCCGCCTCGTCTCCATCGTGGACGAGGCGGCGGCGGCGCTACTTCGAACCTCCTTCTCCACCATCGTCCGGGAATCGCATGACTTCGCCTGCGTGCTAACCGATGCGCGCGGCCATTCACTGGTGCAGGCCACGGACGGTGTGCCTTCTTTCCTGTGCACCGTGCCGCGCACGATCGGCCATTTCCTGGCCGAGTACCCGCCGGAGACGCTGGAGGAAGGGGATATCCTCATCACCAATGACATCTGGCTTGGCACCGGGCACCTGCCGGACATCACGGTGGCCAAGCCCATCATGCTCGGCGGACGTCTGCTTGGCTTCGCCGGTTCGGTTGCTCATGCGCCGGACATCGGCGGCCGCATTCGCACGGCGGAGTCGCGGGAGGTCTTCGAGGAGGGATTGCAGATCCCGATCATGAAGGTGGTCCGCGCCGGAACGATCGACGAGACCTTCGTGAAGTTCCTGCGCAAGAATACCCGCGTGCCGGACCAGACCATGGGTGACCTCTACGCCCAGTTCACGGCGTTGGACCTGATGGAGCGGCGGCTCCGCACCCTCCTGGCCGAGCATGGGCTCGATGACCTGGTGGCGCTGGCGGACGAGATTCATGCACGCTCGGAGAAGGCGACCCGCGCCGCGATCCGCGCCGTGCCGGACGGCACCTACCACGCGGAGGTCGTGACTGATGGGCTTGAGCAACCCATCCGCCTCAAGCTGGCGCTGAAGAAGCAGGGCGATAGCATCCTGGCCGATTACGAAGGCACGGACCCGCAGGTCCCGCGCGGCATCAATGTCTGCCTAGCCTATACCCTCGCCTATACGGCCTTCGCGGTGAAGGCGGCGCTGTGCCCGGAGGTGCCGAACAATGAGGGCGCCTTCCGCCCCATCACGGTCTCCGCGCCACGAGGCTGCATCCTGAACTCCACACCGCCCGCGGCCGGTGCCAACCGCGCGCTGACCGGGCACTTCATCCCGCCGATGATTTTGGAGGCCCTGGCGGAGGCGATTCCGGAACGGGTGATCGCCGGCGTCGGCTCGCCGCTCTGGAGCCTGAACTTCGCGGGCACGCGGCCCGACGGCTCCCCCATCGCCAACCAGTTCTTCATGAACGGTGGTTACGGCGCGGCGGCGGGGCATGACGGGGCTAACGTCCTCTCCTGGCCATCGAACGTCTCCGCCGCACCAGTGGAGATGATCGAGCAAGGCAATCCCTTCCGCATCCGCCACCGGCGCCTGCGGACAGGCACCGGCGGAGCCGGCGCGCATCGCGGCGGCACAGGGCAGGAATGGGCCTTCGAGAGCCGCTCCACCACGCCGGTCGCCATCACCTTCATGGCCGAGCGGACGAAGCCCGAGGCCGCCGCACGTGGCCTTGCAGGCGGCGGGGCAGGGGAGCCGGGCGCCGTGCTGATCGATGGCGAGGTGGTGGACCCGAAGCGGCAGCACATCCTCAATCCGGGCAGCACGGTTGAGTTGCGAACCCCCGGAGGCGGCGGCTTCGGCCCTCCCTCGCAGCGCGATACCCTCTTCGCCCAGCGGGATCACGAAGACGGCTTGGTCACGGAGATGCCGGCATGAGCGCCCTGGCCATCGACATCGGCGGCACCTTCACGGACATCGTGCTCTATGACGACACGACCGGCCGCTTCGCCGCCCACAAGGAGCTGACCACCCCCGCCGATCCAGCCATGGGCGTGGTGGCTGGAATCCGGCACCTCTTCGCGCAGGAAGGAACGGATGCCGCCGGGGTGACGCGCGTGGTCCATGCGACGACGCTGTTCACCAACGCCCTGATCGAGCGCCGCGGCGCGCCGACGGGACTCATCACCACCGCCGGCTTCCGCGACACACTCGAGATCGGGCATGAGCGGAAGTACGAGCTCTACGACCTTCATTTGCCTCTGCCGCAGCCCCTGGTCCGCCGTGCACTCCGGCTCGAGGCGGTTGAGAGACTGGCACCGGACGGGGCGGTCGAAATCCCCCTGGACGCGGCCAGCGTCCTGGCCGCGGCCGAGAGGCTTGTGGCGCAGGGGGTCGAGTCCATCGCCATCGCCTTCCTGCACGCCTATGCGAACCCTGCCCATGAGCAGGACGCGGCGCGGCTTGTGGCGGAGCGCCACCCCTCGGTGATCCTGTCCCTCTCCAGCGACGTCGCCCCGCAGATCCGCGAGTTCGACCGAACCTCCACTACGGTGGCCAATGCCTATGTGAAGCCGCTGGCGGAGAAGTACCTGAACCGCCTCTCCGGCGATCTGGCTGCGCTGGGGATCACCGCCCCGCTCTTCATGATGCTGTCCAATGGCGGCCTGACCCATGTGGACGAGGCGAAGCGCGTGCCTGTGCAGCTGCTGGAAAGCGGCCCAGCCGCTGGCGCGCTCTCGGCCGCCTTCTTCGGCGAGCGCTCCGGCTGCCGAGACCTGCTGGCCTTCGATCTCGGTGGCACCACGGCCAAGCTGGCATTGGTGCATGGGGGCGAGCCCCTGGTGGTCCATAAGTTTGAGGCGGGGCGGGAACGCCGCTTCACCTCCGGCAGTGGCGTGCCGCTGACCATTTCCACGATCGAGCTGATCGAGATTGGGGCAGGCGGCGGCTCCATCGCGGCCCATGACGCGCTGGGGCTGCTGAAGGTCGGCCCGCGCAGCGCCAGCTCCGTACCCGGCCCGGCCTGCTACGCCCGTGGCGGGACGGAGCCCACCGTCACCGACGGCAACCTGCTGCTCGGCTATCTCGATGCGGAGACCTTTGCCGGCGGGACGATGAAGCTCAGCATGGAGGCTGCGCGAAGCGCGGTCGGCGCCCTGGCCTCCAAGGCCGGGCTGGACGTACCGCAGACCGCTGCCGGCATCCATGCCGTGGTGAACGAGACCATGGCCGCCGCCGCCCGCGTTCACGTGGCGGAGCAGGGGCATGATCCGCGGGACTTTGCGCTGCTGGTCACGGGCGGAGGCGGCCCGCTGCATGGCTGCGAACTGGCGCGGCGGTTGGGAATCACGCAGGTGATCTGCCCGCCCGGTGCAGGCGTCGCTTCCGCCCTGGGCCTGCTGCTGGCCCCGGCGCGGGTGGATCGCGTAGCCACAATCTCGCGCCGGCTGGACGGAATGGACTGGCCCACACTGGAGGAGGCCTATGCGAAGCTGGAGTCGGAAGCCCGCGCCGTTATCGCCGCAACCATCGGGGAGGGAACGCGGCCCATCCTGCGACGCGCCGCCGACCTTCGCTTTGTCGGCCAGGGCTATGAGCTGATCACCGAACTGCCACCCGGGCCCTATGACGCCCGCATGGAGGCGGCGATCCGCGAGGCCTTCCTGTCAGGCTATGAACGCGTCTTTTCCCGCAGGCCGGCCGTGGCGGCCATCGAGATCATCAACATCCGGGTTTCGGCCACCGGGAGCACGGCCGGGAGCAGCCTGGATCCGGAGGTTCCGAAGGCCGCGCAGGGTGACCCGCGCACCGGCACCCGTCAGGCGCGGTTCGGCCAGGCCGAATATGAGGTGCCGGTCCTGGATCGGCGCCGCCTGGCGGCCGGCACGGAGATCACCGGCCCTGCCATCGTCGAGGAAGCCATGTCCACGCTGCTCATCCCGCCTGGCGCCCGCGCCATGGTGGAGGCGGGCGGCAACATCGCCATCCACCTGGCCCAGCCCGCCACCGCCATGGCGCCCGAGCGCGAGACCGCCTGATGACCCTGCCGCTCTCCCACATCAAGGTGCTGGACCTCACCCGCGTCCGGTCCGGTCCCACCTGCGTGCGCCAGCTCGCCGATTGGGGCGCCGACTGCATCAAGATCGAGGCGCCGGATGAGATCGACACGGGCAAGGGTATGGGCGGCGCCCGCAATGGCCCGGATTACCAGCATGTCCATCGCAACAAGCGCAGCATCACGGTGAACCTGAAGCACCCTCAGGGGCTTGCGGCCTTTCGCCGCCTGGTGGCGCAGGCCGATGTCGTGGTGGAAAACTACCGCCCCGACGTGAAGGACCGGTTGGGCATCGGCTACGAGGCGCTGGCCGCGATGAACCCGCGCATCGTGCTCGGCTCCATCTCCGGCTTCGGCCAGGAGGGCCCCTATGCGCGGCGGCCAGGCTTCGACCAGATCGCGCAGGGCATGGGGGGCCTGATGTCCGTGACGGGCCTGCCCGGCCAGGGGCCGGTTCGGGTCGGCATCCCTGTCGCGGACCTCACCTCGGGCCTGTTCTGTGCGATCGGCATCCTGATCGCCCTGCTGGAGCGGGAGAGGACAGGCAAGGGCCGTTGGGTGCACACCTCGCTGCTCGAGGCGATGATCGCCATGATGGACTTCCAGGCCACTCGCTGGACGATGGCGCGGGAGGTGCCGCAGCAAGCCGGCAATGACCACCCGACCACGGTGCCCACAGGGCTGTTCCACACGGCGGACGGTGTGATCAATCTTGCGGCCGGCGGGGATGAGATGTGGCGCCGGATCGTGGAGACGCTGGATATCGGGGAGGAGGCCCAGGCCCCGGAGCTGGCGACGGAAGCTGCGCGCTCGGCGAACAGGGCGAAGGTGAATGCCGTGCTCCAGGCGAAGCTGCTGCAGGACACGGCGGAGAGTTGGATCGAGCGGCTGAACAAGGCCGGCGTGCCGACCGGGCCAGTTTATTCCATGGATCAGGTCTTCGCCGACCGGCAGGTGCAGCACCTTGGCCTGAGCTTCCCGGTCCGGCACCCGAGGCTTGGGGAGATCAACCTCGTGCGCACGCCTATCCAGATGCCGGGCGTGACGAACCCGAGGCGTCCCACACCCGACAGGGGCGAGCATACGGATTCCGTCCTGGCGGAGTTTGGCTTCACTCCGGAGGAAGTGGCGGCATTGCGGGCGGAGAAGGCACTGTGACCGCCCTCATCCGCTTCGAGGTGGCGGACGGCGTCGCGCGGCTGACACTCGACAATCCCCGCCGGCTGAACGCCATCAACGCGGAGATGTGGCAAGCCCTGCCCGGCTTGCTCGCCCGCGTCGCGGAGGATCCTTCCATCCGGGTCCTGGTCCTCGCCGGCAGTGGCGATCGCGCCTTCTGCACCGGAAACGATATCAGCGAGTTTGACACCATCCGCGCCGATCCTCAGGCTGCGGAGCGCTACAACGCCTGGCAGCGAGCGGTCGCGACTGCGCTTCAGACACTTGAGAAGCCGGTATTGGCGGCGCTCCACGGCTACTGCCTCGGGGCCGGCTTCGAATTCGCCCTGATGTCCGACTTCCGGCTTTGCGCGGCGGATACGCGCATCGGCATCCCAGCCGCCCGCCTTGGCCTGCCCTACAGGCTGGAGGACATTGAGAAGGTCGTGGACGTTGTCGGCCTTGCCCGCGCACGGGAGATGGTGCTGCTCGGGCGCCAGTATGCGGGAGAGGAGGTGCTCTCCCTCGGCATTGCCCAGCAACTCCTCCCGGACCTCCCGGCGCTCGACACGGCGGTTGCGGCGCTGGCACAGGAGTTGGCGGCCAACGCGCCCCTGAGCCTGCGGGCTGCCAAGATCGCCTTTCGAGAGCTCTCACGGCGGGGCGACCCTCCGGACCTGAAGCAGGTCAAGGCGGCGGAGGATGCCTGTTATGCGAGCGCCGACTATGCCGAAGGCCGGCGCGCTAGGCTGGAGAAGCGGAGTCCGGTCTTCACAGGCCGCTGAGGAAGGCGCTTCAGCCCAAGGCCTGGCGCATCCACTCCGCCCAGCGCAGGGCCGCCGCGTCGGTGCCGGGTGCGGTGACGATCTGGACCCCGAGTGGCAGGCCATGGGGACCGAACCCGGCCGGGACGCTGACCGCGGGGGCGTGCAGGGCGGTCCAAAGCAGGTTGAAGGCCGGATCGCCGCTCCACCCGAGGCCCTCTGGCGCCTCGCCGACGGCGGCGGGGGTGAGAACGGCGTCATAGTCCGAAATCGCGCCGGGGAAGGCCGCACGGGCAGCGACGAAGGTATCACGCGCCGCCATCAAGACCTCTGGCGGCTCTGCGCGGGCTCCTGTCAGCCGGTCACGTAGAATCTGGGACATGCGGTCGGCATGCGTCGCCAGCTCCCAGGCCAGCGCCTGGGCGCCTTCCATGTTCATCACCACCGGGTGCGCCTTGGCCGCGGCGGCGACAATCTCGGGCATCTCGCCGCGGGTGACGCGGGCGCCGGCACGGCTGGCGGCCTCCGCCGCCCTCTCCATCAGCTCCAAGGTCTCGGGAGCGGCCTGGGCGGCGGTGGGACCCATGCAGAGCAGCAGGTGCGGTGCGCGGTCAGGCCTGGCCTCCGGGTTTCCGAGGTCCCGGCCCGTGATCCCGCCGATCATGAGCGCGGCGTCGCCCACCGTCCGCGTCAGTGCGCCGATCGTGTCCAGGCTTTCACTCATCACCTTCATGCCGGCACGATGAATGGCGCCATGGCTCGGCATGTAGCCGACAATGCCGCAATAGGCGGCGGGACGGAGGATGCTGCCCGCCGTCTGTGTACCATAGCCGAGCGGGAAGAAATGGGCCGCGACCCCCGCAGCGGATCCTGAGGAGGAGCCGCCCGGCGTGTGCTTGCGGTTTACCGGGTTCGTGGTGGGACCCGGCTCGCGAGTGGCGAACTCCGTCGTCACGGTCTTGCCGATGATCACGGCGCCGGCCCTGCGCGCCATGGCGACGGCGGCCGAGTCCGCCCGGGGCACGAAGCCTGCCCAGATTGGCGAACCATAAGCCGAGGGCATGCCAGCGACGTCCAGCACGTCCTTCACACCCAGCGGTAGCCCGTGCAGGGGACCGGAGTTGGCGCCGGAAGAGGCGAGGCGATCCGCCTCCCGCGCCGCCTCCATCGCAGTCCCCGGGTCCATATGGGTGAAGGCACGCAGGCTCGGCTCCCGCGACCGGATGCGCTCGAGATGCGCCTCCATCACGGCGGCGGCTGTGAGCTGGCCCGAGCGAATGCGCCGCACGAGTTCGGTGGCGGGGAGAAGGCTGGGATCGCTCATGCGGCTTTGGTCTCGAACCTGTGGCCAGCCTCAGGGGAGGGCGGCAGGGTGGTGCATTCGCTGAGGAGGCGGCCGTAGCCGTCAACCCGGTCGGGGATGCCGGCCAGGCGAAGGGCATTCCAAAGGCAGGCCTGGTTGCTGGTGACCACGGGCTTGCCGAGGTCCTGTTCAATGCGCGTGATCATGCCGATGGAAGCGAGATTGGTGCAGGAGATAAAGATGGCCTCCGCCTCCGGACGGTCCACGAGCCGAGCCATGCGATAGACATGCTCCGGCGGCACGCGCCCGATCGCCCGGCGCTCCGCCTGCGTCTCGCCAAGCCGCAGGCCGTGAAGGGAGGTGACCTCGAAGCCGCGCCGCTGCAGGAACTCTCGCTCTGCCTCGTTGATGAAGTCGACATAGGGTGTGGCCACCGCAACCCGGCGCACGCCCAGCGCCCGGAGCGCGGTCACGACGGCGCCGGCCGTGGCAATGGTGCGGATGCCGGTCCGGCCCTCTATGTCCGCCACTATCTCCTCCAGCGGGCACACGATGGAACCGGAGGTGCAGCCATAGGCGATAACGTCCACCTCGGCAGTCGCCAAGTCCTCTGCGCAGCGCATTCCGGCTTCGCGCAGGCGCTGGAAATAGGCTTCGCTGAATTCGCCGGTGGAGGTGGCACGGGCAGAGTGCACCGTGACGCCCTCCGGAACCATCCGCCAGAACTCCGTCTCGTTGATGGTGTTGGTGGAGGGGATGATCAGGCCGATCCGCGCCCGCCATGCATAGGGGCTGTAGTCCGCAACCGGCTTCATGCCGGCACCCCGCTCGGCGGTGTCATGACCGAGTAGATCGAGACTGCTTCGGCACCGTAGGCGACGGCGTTCTCCCAGATTGTCTTTCCCTTCTCCGCTGTGGAGGGCAGCGGGTCGTCCCGCAGGCCCATGGGGGAGTCATCGGCCATGTTGGCGAAGTTGATGAAGTGCGAGCCGCCAAAGGCGATCTTGTTGCCCGAGAGGGCCCGCACCTTGTCATGCGGCGAAGGCGAGATCACGGGCGGCTTTGCCCGGTCCATGAAAACCAATTCGGGGCAGAGATGCAGGGCGACGGAAGTCACCATCTCCGCGGCATGGGCTGTCGGCGCTGAGGTCGTCTCGAATTTGATGCCGCCCACGTCGCGCATGACGGAGAAGACGTCGATCAGCGCACCCATGGTGCCGTGCCTCCTCCGTAGCTCACGGCTTACGCCCTCTAGCGGACCGAGCGACCCGTTGTGCACATTGATAAAGAAGAAGCGCTTGAAGCCTTGCCCCGCCAGTCCGTCGCAGGCATCCAGCAAGTATCGCTCCAGCGTTGCCATATCGACGGAGCAGGTGCCGGGATAATCCAGGAACATATGCGAGTAGTTGAAGGGCACGACCGGCACGACGGCGATGCCGGCACGCTCGCCGATCTCGGTCGCATAGGCCTCGCAGATGCGGAGCTCCGTCCCCGTGGCGAGGTGAGGGCCATAGCATTCGGTGGCGCCGATGGGGACGATTACCGTGTCCTTCGTTTGCAGATAGGCCCGGATATCGGCATAGGGCACGCGGTCAGTGCGCATTCAGCGTTCCTTGATGGTGTGGAGGGTGGCCGGCACGGTCACTTCCAGGGATGGGTCGCCCAGAGGGCCCGCAGATCCGCTTCCAGCTTCCTCAGATGCGCGGCATAGGCAGCGGAGGTCATGACCCGGATGGGCAGGGACGAGGAGGCCATGACGGCGGCGAAGTCAGGATCTGCCACCATCTTGTCGACGCCGGCTGACAGCGCCGCAGTGGCCTCGGGCGAGATCCCCGCAGGGGCGCCCAGGCCGCGCTGGGACCCGACCTCCACCTGGACGCCGGCCTCCTTAAAGGTTGGCAACTCGGGCATGTCGGTCAGCCTCTCCGGCGCCATGACGCCAAGTGTGCGCCAGTCCGCCTTGCCCTTGGCGAAGGCGACGCTCTCGGCAAAGGTTGTCGTCGCGACGTCGATCTGGCCGCCGAGCAGCGCCGTAGCGACACCGGAGGCGCCCTGGAAGGGAACGTGCTCCGCGTTGATGCCAGCCGCGCGGGCGAGGGACAGCATGGCGATGTGGCCAACGGCGCCGATGCCAGCTGTGCCGTAGGTCAGTTCACCGTTCCGATCCTTGGCGGCGGCGATGAAGTCTCGGATTGACCGAATGGGGCTGGAAGAACGGACCGAGATAGTGACGGGGTCGTCCGCCAGGTTGGCGATAAGGGAGAAGCTGCTGAGCGTGAAGCGGGGTTGCGCCCGCTCGATGGGAATGGCGAGGATGTTGGGTGCGTTCAGCAGGCCGAGCGTGTAGCCGTCCGGCCTCGCATCGGCGACAGCTCCCCAACCGATCTCGCCGCCGGCGCCTGGTCGGTTGACCACCACGAAGCCCCGCCCTCCCATATGCTTGTCGAGGAAACGCGCGGCGATGCGTGCCGTCAGGTCCACGCCGCCGCCGGGCGTGAAGGGAACAATGATCTCCACCGGACGCTCTGGCCAGGCAGCCGCACGCGCACGGCCGGCCAGGAAGGGCGCGGCGGCCAGTGCGCCAAGCTTTCGCCGCGTGAGGCGGCCGGTCGTGAGCGTCGCTTCGGCAGACTTCGGCATTGCGCGGTTCCTTCGGCGCAAAGCGCCCTGGAGTGGCCATGAACCGTGTCACTGGCATCGGCGAGCGTTCCCCCGCCTTTAATCCCTTGCCCGTCAGCGGGGCGTCCTTCGCGACCGTCGCGTTGCGCTCCGCCTGATCCTGATCTTTCGACACGCTGCCTCATGCTTGCAAATGATATAAAATCCTGATCCCATAATTTTCTTGCATGGGACGGTGCGGGGGAGCCTTGATGAAGCTGCAGCGCCTTCGTGCTTTGCGCGCCATCATGAAAACCGGCTCGGTCACGCGGGCGGCGGACGCCATGAACCTCACCCAGCCTGCAGTGAGCCGTCTGATCGGCGGGTTGGAGGAAGATGTCGGCTTTGCGCTTTTCGTGCGGGAACAGGGGCGGCTGCTGCCTACCAGCGAGGGGGAGCTATTCTTTCAGCGTGTGGAGCACGTGCTGGCCGGCGTGGATGACTTGGCGCGCATTGCCCAGGAGATCGGATCACACCGGCAAGGATCACTGGTCCTGCTCTGCACGCCTCAGGCTGGCTACACGATCTTCCCGGAGGCAATTGGCCGCTTCACCAAGCGCTACCCAAACATTCGGGTCGACCTGCACATCGTGCAGCGGAGCGAGGTTGGTCATGCCGCGCGTGCCACGCCCTACGACATGGGATTCACGGTCGTCCCGTTCGACAACCCGAACCTGTCGGTCCGCCGTACCTTCACGATACCCGCGACGGCTGTTGTCCCCGCGTGCCACCGTTTGGCAGGGCGGTCATCGCTCACCATCCGGGACTTTGCGGGCGAGGATCTCGTTATGCTCACGCGCGACAATTCCATTCGCGGGAAGCTCGAACTTGAGTTTGCAAAGGCGGGGATCACCTATCACATAAGAATGGAGACTTCTTCCCCGATCGTCGCTTGCAAGCTTGTCGCTCAAGGTATGGGCTTGGCTGTCGTTGATCCCTTCAGCCCAATGATGGCGCAGGCCGATACAGTCGTGGCAGTTCCGCTCAAGGGTGCCATTGACCTGACCTACGGGTTCTTCTTTCCTGAGAACAAGCCGATTTCCCGGCTCAGCGATGACTTCATGGAAATCGTAACGGGCCTTGTCAAAGCGGCCTAACGCGTCGGGCAACCTCCAGAACGTGCTCCTGACTATTTGGGCGAGGGCAGGCTCGGGAGTGCGGACCCAGCCGGGTGCTCCGGCCGCTAATGCCAATCGGGCCAGATCCGCACGGGAGGCACAGAAGAAGTGCTCCCGGATGTTGCCTGCGCTCACATTGGGATCATGGAACATGCGGTATCCCGCAGCCACGGGAGGACTCGCTTGGAAATCCGGTATCTTGCGGGGAGGTCGGGAGGAAAGAGCCGATTTCTAGAACACATGTACGCGGTGGCTGGTAAATCCCAACTTCGAATCAGAACAGCGACATAGCCTGATAGTCCGGCGTCCATCGGCGCTGTGCTTCGGCGCTGTCGTCGCATCCCAGTGTGACAGGTTCAGAGTGGCTACGCCGGGCATGTCTTCTGGAAGCGACGTTAGCCGCCGGATGTACCAGATCAGCGCCACTCCAACGCCGGAGCGACGTGCTTCAGAATGCCCTCGATGACGTGGGCGCAATACTCGACGCCAAGTTGGTTCGGGATGGTCAGGAGGAGGGTGTCTGCCTCAGCGATCGCCTCGTCGGTGCGGAGTTGCTCAACGAGGGTGTCGGGCTCGGCGGCGTAGCCACGGCCGAAGATTGCGCGGGTGTTCTCGTCAAGGACGCCGACCTGGTCCTGCTCCTTGCCGCCACGGCCGAAGTAGGTGCGGTCGCGGTCATCGAGCAGCGGGAAGATGCTGCGGCTTACCGAGACGCGGGGAGGACGGGCATGGCCGGCTTCCTCCCAGGCAGCGTGGTAAGCGCGGATCTGCTTGGCCTGCTGGATGTGGAAGGGCTCGCTGGTCTCGTCGTCCTTGAGCGTGGAGCTCTGCAGGTTCATGCCCTGCTGCGCCGCCCAAACCGCCGTGGCGTTGGAGCCGGAGCCCCACCAGATGCGGTCCCGCAGGCTTTCCGAATGGGGTTCGAGGCGCAGCAGGCCCGGTGGGTTGGGGAACATCGGGCGTGGGTTCGGCTGGGCGAAGCCTTGGCCGCGCAGCACCTCCAGAAAGACTTTGGCGTGGCGGCGGCCCATATCCGCGTCGGTCTCGCCCTCTGCCGGCGCGTAGCCGAAATGGCGCCAGCCATCGATCACCTGCTCGGGCGAGCCTCGGCTGAGGCCGAGCTGCAGGCGGCCGCCGCTGATGAGGTCGGCGGCGCCGGCATCCTCGGCCATGTAGAGCGGGTTCTCGTAGCGCATGTCGATGACAGCGGTGCCGAGCTCGATGCGGCTGGTCTTTGCGCCCATGGCGGCGAGGAGAGGGAAGGGGGAGGCAAGTTGGCGGGCGAAGTGGTGGACACGAATATGAGCGCCGTCCGCGCCCAGCTCCTCCGCTGCGACGGCGAGGTCGATGGATTGCAGCAGGGCGTCGGCGGCCGAGCGGGTGCCGGAATTCGGCGAGGGCGTCCAATGGCCAAAGGAGAGGAAGCCAATCTTCTTCATGGTGGGGGTGGTCCAGCTGGGCGGAATGCGATCCGCCGGGAGTGGTGAGATCTCACGGACCGTCAGGGCTGAACCGTGAACGCCGGTTGTCCGTATGGATAGTAGTCCGTCAACGTCAGGTTCTCATAGGTCAGGCCATCTAGGCGAACCGTGCCAAGGAATGGCTGTGGGGGTTCCACGAGGAGGATCGTGCGGGCGAAGCCGCTGTCGTCGAAGCCACGGCGGAAATGCACGCGCGATTTGATCGCGATGACGTCGAAATCGCCAGGCTTCAGGCCCATGGCCCAGAGTTCGGACGGCTCAAGAATCTGTGTCAGGAAGGGGCTAATGACCAGAACATTGCCATGGCCGAAGCCTATGCAGGCCCAGCTGAGTCCGCCGCCTGTAGCACGCCCCGACGTCTCCGTCCCGATGGTCAAAACCGTTCCGGAGATCCGCACGGGATTGCCCGCTGATACGTCAACCCGGCCACCGACCTCCATGTCGAACGCATCTCCGGGTCTGGCACCGCTGGCGGCCAGGGCCTTGAGGACATCTGGCGACGCGATCGTCGCGATCAGCGTGCGCTCTAGTTGCTGGTCGACGATCTCCCGGAAGAGCCAAGTTGCGTAGCCAGAGCGGTCGCTGTGATCTGCCAGCACGACGGGTACTTGGCCAGCTCTGACAGCCGCCTTGGCCTGCGTTACACCATCTGCGATCAGGAGCACGCGGGTGGAGTTCAGCAGCGCCTCGCGCTTGCGCCAGGCAGTCTCACCCATGTCGCGTGCCACGCGCTCTGCCATCGCAGGGTCGCCGTTGGTTATCACCTGGAAGGTCATGCCGGCATCCGGGACATCGGCCCAGGGGAAGCCGAAGAAGACGTTGACGAACACGTCCGGCTCCCGTGCTTCCCAGGCCAGGGCACGCTGGATGAGATCGGACCATGGGGGTGCGCCAGTCCATTGCACACCCGTCGGGGAAATGATCGGAACGTTAACGGTCGCAGCCGTCGGTCGGAATTTGCCCCTAATGGCGCGCACAAGCATACGGGCGGCGCGCTCGCCCTGCAGGTGCATGTCGTAGTGGGGGTAGTACTTGACCGTAAAGGCCATGTCCGCGTGCTGGAAGAACGTCTCGTCCTCATTACCGTGCGGGTCGAATGTTGCCGCAATGAAGGCGTCGCGGCCAACCACCTCCCTGACACGCTGGGCGATGTCAGCCTCAGGGCGTGGGACACCACGCACGGCCATCGCGCCGTGAAGTGCCAGGTAGACACCGTCAAGCTTCGGCTGGGCCTTCAGCTCCGTGATCATGGTGCCAAGGAAGTGCTCGTAGGCGTCCTGGGTAACCCACCCCGAACCTGATCCAGTCCGTGGCCACAGAGGGGAGGTGATTCCAACCAGTTCAACGTCATCATACTCACGAGCCACTTGGACAAAGCCGCCCATGTACCCCTTGGGGTCGGTCCGGAGCAGATCCTCCCCAGATGCGGGGGACCCGGGGTAGATGAAATCCTCGCGCGTCGTGTCGTAAGGGAGGAAGGTGACTGTCTCATGCATGAACTGCAAAACGGCGATGCGCATCGGCCACCCTTCCGAGGTACTCTGGAACGGTATTCGCACCCCAGCCAAGGTCAAGGCCCGTGCCTAATATCTCGCATGAAGGCTGTAGAAGCCTGTTCCGTAATCGAGTTCGATGACGGCCCACTGCCTGGTGCGGTTGGTCCTTGGTCCTGCCCCTCGAAGCAGGTCCGTCGGGAACGCAACTTTTTCGGGCTTTCTGAACTCCTGAGGATGGGGAGGTGCCGTGAAGCGGAAGCGGTACTCAGAGGAGCAGATCGTCTCTGGCCTAGGACAGGTGGAGAGCGGGACGCCGGTAGAGGAGATCTTCCGCAAGATCGGCCTCTCGGAGCCGAGCTTCTCTTCCTGGAAGAAGCCGTTTGCGGGGATGGGGACGGCCGGGATTCGGCGGTTCAAGCAGTTGTTGAGTGAGGCCGCGTAGCGGACGAACAAGGCCAAACTCAAGCGGCTTGTCGCGGACATGAGCCTGGACAGGACCATGCTGCAGGACGTGCTGCGTAGAAAATGGTGAGGCCCGCCTTGCGCCGGGAGGTGGAGCGCCATCTGCAGGGCGCCTAGGCCATTGGCGAGCGACGAGCGGCGGGCCTGCCACGTCACGGGGTTCCGTCGCTCGTCGCAGCGCTAGCGCTCACGGCGGGATCCGCAGACCGAGCTGCGGATACGGCTGCGGGACCTCGCCGCCAACCGGGTTCGCTACGGGCACCGGCGACTGCATATCCTGCTCAGACACGGGGGAGGCCTGTGGACCACAAGCGCACATACCGGCTCTACGCCGAGGAAGGGGTCACTATCCGGACCAAGCTGCCTCGCCGCAAGCGCGCCTGGCGCTACCAGGCCGGCAGGCCAGGCGCTTCGGCGCCAAACGAGATTCGGCCCACGAACTTCGCCTTGGATCAGCTGTTCAATGGCCACCCGATCCGCATCCTGGCTGTACTGGACGCCCACGCGCGAGAGGCGCTCTTGATCGTACCGGAGTGCCTTTCCGGGCCATTGACGTGGTACAGGAACTCGATCCACTGGCGCACGATCGAGGTCGGACAAAGACGCTGAATGTTGATAACGGGCCGGAAGGCTTCCGCGAGGAGAACAAAGTCTATCCGGCTCGTCCGTTCACTGCGCCGGTGGTAGAGTCCCACTTTGGCGCTCATGCACAACTAATTCCGAAGCAACTCGGTCCGCTGTGCGTTTGAGGGGATGTGCGTCCTTGGCGCGCATAGCCCAGCAACGGAGTGATCCAGCTGAGCCGGGTCATCGCGACCCCCAGGATGCCAGTCGCAGGCCAGCACACCGTCTTGCGCCGTCAGCGGAAGACAGCACCCAGGGAGAAGCGCCATGCCGGATGGCAAGAAGGTCGGAGAAGAGGCACTCCCTGAGATCCCTGCTGATCCTGATGGGGGGAAAACGGGGGAAGGGGCGTTCGCACTCCAGAATGGCCAGGGGCTGCCTACCCCTGATGCATTGTTCAACCTCTGGGCGTCTTGGATGAAGACGATGTCGGAGGCCGGCCAGCCCTGGGCGGGTGGGGGTCTGTGGCGGCCAATGCATGGTGTTCATCCGGCCGGGGCAATGTTCGGTACCGCCGCAAGGGAACTCGGTGCTCAATTTGCAAAGGATCCGGTCCTGCGTTCGGTCGACCGCATGTGGAACGCCAACCCAATGCGAGACGTGGTTCCGGTCGACTGGGCGGAGGTGGCGCGGGCGTTGCGGATGGTCTGGCTCCGCAGCCTGAGCCGCCCAGCCGATGCGATGGCCTCCGCCGCCAGGCTCAACGCCGATCTCTGGCGCTCGTCACTCGAGGCCTGGAGCCAGACTGCGCAGCGCTGGCTGGGGGCCGCCGAGCCCCCCACGACAGGGCCGACGGCCAGGCCGGCCGACAAGCGCTTCGCCGCGCCCGAATGGCACAGCAACCCGGTATACCGCACGCTGAAGGAAGCCTACCTGCTCGCCTCGGACTGGCTTCTCCAGCAAGGCGAGGCGGATGGACTGGATGAGGCGGAACGGCAGCGACTCACCTTCCATCTGCGCCAGTTCGTGGATGCGATGAGCCCCTCCCTGCTACTCTTTTCCAATCCCACCGCCCTGCGGCGAGCCATCGAAACCGGCGGGGGCAGCCTGGCGGATGGAGCACGTAACCTCCTTAAGGACCTGCGTGCTGGGCGCCTGAGCCTGGTGGATACGGACGCCTTCGCGCCCGGGCGCAACCTTGCCCTCTCTCCAGGCAAGGTTGTGCACCGCAACGAACTGATGGAGCTGATCCAATACGCTCCCACGGGTGGCAAGGTCCACAAGACGCCGCTGCTGATCCTGCCGCCCTGGATCAACAAGTACTACATCCTCGACCTGCAGCCGAAGAACAGCATGGTGCGATATTTGACGGAGCAGGGCTTCACCGTGTTCATGGTATCCTGGAAAAACCCGGATGCCTCAATGGATGGCATCACCATTGAAGACTACATGGATCTCGGTCCGCTAGAGGCCAGCGAAGTGGTGCGCGAGATCACGCGGAGCCCCACTGTCAACGTTATGGGCTATTGTATCGGCGGCACGTTGCTGGCGATGACGCTTGCCTGGCTGGCCGCGAAGGGCGACGAACGCTTTGGCTCGGCGACCTTCATGGTGTCCTTGCAAGATTTCTCAAGGGTTGGTGACACCGCGGTCTTCATGGGTGACGAGTCCATCGACCTGATCGAGCAGCAGATGATGGAACGCGGCTATCTCGACAGTCGCGAGATGTCGAACATGTTCAACCTCCTGCGTTCCAATGACCTGATCTGGGCGAATGTCGTCAACAACTACCTCATGGGCGAGAAGCCCGCGGCTTTCGACCTCCTGTACTGGAACAGCGACGGGACGCGGATGACCCGTGCGGCCCATAGCTGGTACTTGCGCAACACCTATCGTGAGAACAGGCTGATCGTGCCGGGCGGGATCGAGCTGAAAGGCGAGGCTATCGACCTTGGCCGCATTCAGCAGGACATTTATGCCGTGGGGGCGGAGAGGGACCACATTGTCCCTTGGGACGCAGCTTGGCGCGTCACGCAGCTCGTTGGCGGTAAGGTACGCTACGTGCTTGCATCCAGCGGCCACATTGCGGGCGTCATCAACCCGCTGGGCGGCAAGGGCAGCTACTGGACCCAGGCGCCGGGAGTGCCCGCTGCTCCCACGGCCGAGGCATGGAGGCGGGATGCGGTAGGGCATGAAGGCAGCTGGTGGAGCGACTGGAGCGCATGGCTCCGTGAACACTCCGGTCCCAGGGCTGCACCACCGCCGATGGGCAGCGCCGCGCATCCGGCACTGGAGGATGCCCCCGGCCGCTATGTGCTGGAGAAATAGAAGCGAACGGAGGTAAAGTCATGAAGTGTACGATCGAGGTCGACTGTACCCCGGAGGAAGCCCGGCACTTCTTCGGCCTTCCCGATGTGAAGCCGCTGCAGGACGCGGCCATGGCGAAGATCGGGCAGCAGATGAACGACGCCATCGCGAATCTCACGCCGGAGGCGATGCTCCGGACCTGGCTTCCGCTGGCTCCGTGGACGCCCGCCCAGATGCAGGAAGCCATGTCCAGCATGTCCAAGGCCCCGTTCGGCGCAAGGCCGCGTGAGGACTCCTGAGGCAGCCGCGGGGGAGGCCGGGCCTTCGCCACGGCTGGCCGGCGGGAGCGGCGCACAGCGCATCCGCCGCAGCCTATTCCTGCCGGGCCTTCAACGCGGCCATCAAGGCCCGGTCGCGCCATGCCACCCGTCACTCCCAGTTCTCGGCAGGCAGGAGGGCGCGGCGCTCCCGTTCCAGCTGAGCGACCAACTCGGGGTCCAGGGGTCATTCTGCCCACTCTCGGCACACATGCGGGCATAGGACGGCCCCATCCTTTCCGCATGGGCGGCGATGCCGCCCCGCGTGTTCAGATCCGCCGTCTCGAAGGGACCGATATGTGACCAGCGGCGGCCGTGGCCATCACGCACCACCTTATCCACATCTTCCACCGAGGCGACGCCATCGCGGACGAGGCAGTAGGCTTCTCGCAGCAACGCGCCCTGCAGCCGATTGAAGATGAAGCCCTCCACCTCCCGCCGGACGTGGACGGGCGAGAGGCCCGCGCGGGCGAAGAGCGCCGCGGCACGCGCCGCAGCCACCTCCTCCGTGAAGGGCGCGGGCACGATCTCCACCACCGGGATCAGGTATGGAGGATTGCCGGGATGCGCGACCAGGCAGCGTGCGCGCCCCGGCAGACCTGCCGCGAAGGCGGAGGCCGGAAGAAAGGAGGAAGAACTGGCCAGTACGGCCTCAGGCGGCACGAGCCGGTCCAACTCGGCGAAAAGATCCCGCTTCAGCTCCACGCGTTCCGGCGCGCATTCCTGCGCATGCTGCGCGTCCTTCGCCGCTGCCTCCAGCTCGTCGAGGACGGTGACGCGATCGAGGATGGCATCCACGGGCTCGCCGAGTAGGCTATAGACGTCGAGATCGAGCAGACGGGTCCGGACCTCGCCAGTCCCGGCGGCTGGCCGCGCGGCATCGGGATCCCGGACCCGCACAGGCAGGCCGGCGCGGGCGAAGACCAGTGCGAAGGCGACACCGATGCTTCCCCCGCCGGCAATCGCGACGGGCGCTTTTTCGGGGGGCCGCTTATGCGCCGGCAGCTCCCACGGTCATGCCGCCGCAGACATAGAGCGCTTGGCCGGTAACGAAGCCGCTGCGTGCATCCAGCAGGAAGGCGACGGCATTAGCGACGTCCTCGGGCGTGCCAAGGCGGCGCACCGGAACGGCCTCGATGATTGCGCGGGTGCGCGGGCTGTTATGTGGATTGGCGCGATCGAACAACTCGGTCCGGATGGGGCCAGGACCAACCGCATTGGCGGTGATGCCATGCTCGCCCAATTCCAGCGCCCAGACCTTGGCCATCCCGATCAGCCCGGCCTTGGTCGCGGCATAGACGGTGCGCAGTTCCTTCCCCAGCGCCGCGCGGGAGGCCATGTTCACGATGCGCCCGAAGCCGGCCTCCTTCATCCCGGGCAGGAGGGCCTGCGCGCATTGCATCGTGCAGCGCAGGTTCAGCGAGACAACGAGATCGAGATCGGCCAGCGTCTGCTCCTCCAGCGGGCCGGGGCGCACGGCGCCGACATTGTTCACAAGGCGCGTGATGGGGCCGCCGCGCAGCGCTTCCTCAAGCGCGCGTGCCGTCTGCTCCGGATCGGAGAGGTCGGCGCGGATGAAGCCCTCTCCCTCGCGGTCGATCACCACCGGCTCGTAGCCCTCGGAGCGGCAGCGCTCGGCCACCGCGCGCCCGATGCCCGATGCGCCACCTGTAATCAGCACACGTTCCGTCATCACATCCGCCGTCTCGTCAGTCGGGCCGAACCTTGGCGCGGCGGATCACCTCCGTCCAGCGCGTGATCTCGGCGTCGATCAGGCGCTGGAACTCCTCGGGGCTATCGCCCACGGGCTCGCCGCCCAACTCCGCGATCTTGGCGCGAGTTGCCGGCTCCGTCACGGCCGCATGGATCTCTGTGGCAAGCCGCTCGATGATGGGGCGCGGCGTGCGGGCCGGGGCCTGGATGCCGAACCATGCCACCGTTTCGACGCCTGGCAGGCCGGCCTCCCGCACCGTCGGCACATCAGGCAGCGAGGGGCTGCGCTTGGGACTTGTCACCGCCAGGGCGCGGAGCCGCCCGCCCTGGATATGGCCCATGGAGGAAGGAAGGTTGTCGATGGCCATATCGACGCGGCCGGCGATCGCATCGGTCAGCATCGGGCCGGAGCCGCGATAGGGCACATGGATCAGGTCGATCCCCGCCTCGGCCTTGAGCAACTCGCCCGTCAGATGCAGGCTCGAGCCGTTGCCGGAGCTGCCATAGGTGAGGCCGCCCGCGTTGCTCTTCGCGCGGGTGACGAGGTCCTGCAGAGTGCGCGTGGGGGAGCCGGCATGCACGGTCAGGACATTCGGCACATTCGATACGTTGGAGACAGCGGCGAGGTCCGCCGGCTTGTAGGTGATGCTGTCTTTATAGAGCTCGTAGTTGATGGCGGCCGTGCCAATGGTGGCCATCAGCAGCGTGTAGCCATCCGGATCCGCCTTGGCGACCACGTCGGAGCCGATGCTGCCGCCGGCGCCGCCCCGGTTTTCTACAACGAAGGTCGCGCCCAGGCGCTGCTGCAGGCGTTCCGCCAGGATGCGGGCGAGCAGGTCCGTGGTGCCGCCGGCCGGGAAGGGCACGATGAGGCGAACCGGGCGTGACGGCCAAGCCGCGCCCTGGGCGCCGGCGGGCTTCGGAAGGAGGCTGCCGCTGGCGGCCAGGAGGGCAGCGCCGCCCAGGGCCCGGCGCCGGGTCATGTTGTGCATCGACGCTTGCTCCCGACAGAGTTTTAGAAACGCTTCCCGGAGCCGTGTCGCGTTGCCCAATTTGACAAACCTGCGATCACGATGCGCTGACCTCCAGCGGCTTGTGGCGCTGGCCCTGGCCGCCGTGGAGGTGACGCATGGAAGGTCGAGAAGGGAAGTGAAGACGCCCTGGCAGCTTCGCGGGCTGCCCTCAGTGCCGGCGTGCTGGCCGTGTCCTTGCGCCGGCGGGCGCTGCTTTGTTGCTGGCTTTGAGAGAGGCACGGGCGCCGGAATCAGGCGCCGCTCGCCCCATGGCGCGGCGTCCATGCGCGAGGCGAGGTTGGGCGTGCCGATCAGCGGCCTGGTGGTAGAACGGAACCCGCCCTGATGGAGCCAGGGCGGCGTTGTCAGGGGGGCTCGGTCACCGGCACCCTTATCTGCGGCGGTTCCGACTCAAAGCGGCGTCAGGGGATGATCCGGGCCTGTCGCAGCGTGGTGAACAGGTCGAAGAAGGCATCGTCCGTCGCCCGGTAATCGAGAAAGCCTAGCTTTCGGCTCTTGCTCATGTCGGTGACGACCTCGATTGGGCGGCCCAGATCGGCATCCGTGTGCCAGGCCGAGGCCAAACGGTTCAGGTCCGGCTCGGCAAGGTTGTGCCGCTGCGCGATCTCGCGCCAGGCCGGAGCGGCATCGGCCAACTGCTGCTCCAGCGGCGTGCCCTGGCCAGGGAAGGGGGCCGGCTGCAGGCCGAACCATTCGGCGATGCGGCTCCACATCCAACTCCAGCGGAAGACGTCGCCGTTGACCACGTTAAAAGCCTCGTTCCGCGCCGCCGGGGTGGTCGCGGCCCATTCCAGCTGGCGCGCCAACAGCCGGGCATCCGTCATGTCGGTCAGCCCGTTCCACTGCATCGCGGAGCCAGGAAACAGGAAGGGCCAGCCGGTCTCGCGGCACAGCGTGGCATAAGCGGCGAGGGTGACGCCCATGTTCATGGCGTTGCCGACGGCATAGCCGATGATGGTGTGCGGCCGGTGCACGCTCCAGCTGAAGCCGTCGCGCGCGGCGGCGGCGAAGACCTCGTCCTCCTGGGCATAGTAGAAATTCTCGATGTCCAGGCGCGGCTGGTTCTCGCGAAAGGGCGTGGCGGGCAGGCTGCCCTTCCCATACGCCTCGAAGGGCCCGAGATAGTGCTTCAAGCCGGTCACCAGCGCGACATGGGTCACGCCGCCGCCGGGTCGCAGCGCGTCCAGCAGGTTGCGCACCATGACGGCGTTCACGCGGATGTTCTCCGCCTCTGTGGGCTGGCGCAGCCAGGTGGTGATGAAGACATGAGTTGGGCGCTGGTGGCGCAGTGCCGCCTGCAGCCCGGCAGGGTCGAGCAGGTCGGCCGCGACTGGCCGTAGCCCCTCAATATCGCCCGGCGGGCGCCGCGCGAGGCCGCTGACCTGCCAGCCCTGGCCGAGAAGGCGCCGGGCCAGGTTGTTGCCCACGATGCCGCTGACGCCCGCGATCAGTGCCGATCCTGCCATGTTCCCAAACCTCACCTGCTCCTCCCAGGCCCGTAGGTAGGAGCCCCGGCACGGCGCGGCTAGGAGGCACCCCTCAGGGGCATAGTCACCTTACGGTGCCCCTCCATGCGCGAGAGGAGTCCGGAACTCCATGAGTTTGGTTGCGCGCCGTGGCGCATGCTGGAGCTGTGCAGCAGCTAATGGCCCCCATGGTGCTCCACGCGCTGCAACCGCTGGATGGCGGGACCTGCAGCACCGGTGATCTGCAGCGCAGCCTGCCCGGCATCAGCAAGAAGGCGCGACCGGTGACCGCAGGGTGGCGAGGCCGCGAGGGTCGCTGCGGTGGCAGCCTAAGATCCACGGAGCATGACGGAGCGCCCGCTGCGCGGCTTCCAGCCCTCCGCCTGCCCTCGTCGCTGCCGACGAACGCGCCTGCTGAGCTCGATCCGGCGGCCGAGAACCGATGGCTGCGCCGGGCGTTGTGCGCCGGGGCTTATCGGGTTCCATGATCCGACTGGGAACGCGAGCCGAATCCCCGGCGTGTCTGGCCCAAAGCGGAGGACAGGATGGTACAGGCGAGCAGGCCGGAGACAGGCTTCCGGACCGAGACGGACTCCATGGGCGAGGTTCAGGTCCCCGCCGACCGCCTTTGGGGCGCCCAGACGCAGCGGTCCCGCGTGAACTTCCCCATCGGCGTCGAGCGCTTTCGCTTCGGGCGGCCGGTGATTCGTGCCCTGGGCATCCTGAAGAAGGCCGCGGCGCTGGCCAATGCGGAGCTCGGTCAGTTGCCGCAGGAAAAGGCTGATCTGATCGCGCGGGCGGCACAGGAGGTGATCGACGGCCAGTGGGACGCCGAGTTCCCCCTGGTCGTGTTCCAGACGGGGTCCGGCACGCAGACCAACATGAATGCCAACGAGGTGATCGCTAACCGGGCCATCCAGATCGCGGGCGGCCAGCTTGGCTCGAAGAAACCGGTGCACCCGAATGACGACGTGAACCACAGCCAGTCGTCGAACGACACCTTCCCGACCGCCATGCACATTGCCGCGGTGGAGGTACTGTTCGACGTCACCATCCCAGCCGTGCGCCAGTTGCGCGACACCCTGGACGCTAAGGCCCGCGAGTTCGGGCAGGTGGTCATGGTCGGCCGCACTCACCTGCAGGACGCGACCCCGGTGACGCTGGGACAGGTGATCGGCGGATGGGTCGCCCAGTTGGATGATGCCGTCGCCACGATCGAGCACGCGCTGGCAGGCCTCTACCGCCTGGCGATCGGCGGCACGGCGGTGGGTACCGGCCTTAATGCGCACCCGGACTTCGGGAACACCGCCGCCCGGTGGATCGCGAAGGAGACAGGCAGGCCCTTCGTCTCCGCGCCCAACAAGTTCGCGGCGCTCTCCGCCCATGACGACCTGGTGAATGCCAGTGCGGCGCTGCGCACGCTGGCGGGCGCCCTGATGAAGATCGCCAACGACGTGCGCTGGTATGCCTGCGGCCCGCGTGCGGGCTTTGCCGAACTGCGGATCCCGGAGAACGAGCCCGGCTCGTCCATCATGCCAGGCAAGGTCAACCCGACGCAGAGCGAGGCGATGACCATGGTTGCCGTTCAGGTCTACGGCAACGACGCGGCCGTAGCCTTCGCGGGAAGCCAGGGCAACTTCCAGCTCAATGTCTACAAGCCAGTAATGGTGCATAACGTTCTGGAATCTGGTGAGCTGATCGCCGATGCCTGCCGTGCCTTCGACGAGCACTGCGCCCGTGGCATCGAACCGAACGAGGGGCGCATCCGCGAGCATCTGGACAACTCGCTCATGCTCGTCACCGCCCTCAACCCACATATCGGCTACGAGAAGTCGGCCAAGATCGCCATGACCGCCTATCGCGACAACTCGACCCTGCGCGAGGCGGCGCTGAAACTCGGCCATGTCACGGGCGAGCAGTTCGACCAGTGGGTGCGCGCTGAGGAGATGACGGGACCGAAGCCGTAGATTCTCCTGCCGGGAGCCCGCCGCCCCTGAGCCCACTTTCGCGGTTGCCGATGACTCCGCCGGGCCCAGCCCGAGTGAGCCGGCGGCCGCGAAGGAGGCACACATCCTGCATCGGGCGGCGTCCTTCTGCCGGAGGACTTTGGCGCTGGCCCGGGCGCCCAGAGAGGCGCCATCCAGCGGGAGATACTCGGTTGGAAGTAGCGCCCTCAGTAGATTCGCTGTCTCAGACGGCAAAGGGAGACAAGCAATGGACACCCTGAACTTCACGCCAACGCCGACGCCGCTACTGATGAAGCTGGCCGGTGTAAGGCACATCCAGGCCATGCGCGTCAGGCTTTACCCTGTGGCGGCGGATCGTAGGAACGACAGCATCGCAGGCCATGTTGTCTCGTTGGCCCCGGCATTGGCCTCGGCCGTACCGCCACCCGTGGTAATGACACCGCTGACCGGGTGAGGCCAGACGATGTGCGTCGTCGGCTGGTAGGGATGAGTGATGGCGTGGCCCGCTCCCTCGCAACGCAGATGAGCGTGCGGCCAGGGATGCTTTGCGGCAGTTAGGGCTTCCTCCACCATCTCTGCATAGCGCGTGCTCGGCCAGGACCCGTCGTCGGTGCCCGATATGGTCAGCACCGGACGGCGAATCCGCTCTACCGGAATGCGAGCTCGAACAATAGCCTCCGCGCAGTTCCGCATCGCGCCCTCGCTTGACTACCTCGAGGAAAGCCATTCGGACCTGCTGCTCGGCCGCATTGCTGAGAAGCCGGTCGCCTGGGGCCTTTGCCCCTCCCTCAGCTCGCCGGGGCTAGCGCCGCACGGCAAGCACGTGCTCAGCCTGAATGTTGGTACCGCGCCCTACCGGCTGAAGAGCGGGAATTGGAAGACGGAGCGCGAGGCGCTGGCCCGCCGCACCATCGCCGCCTGTGCCGAGTACATGCCCAACCTGCCGGACATCATCACTGACTGGCGCTGCCTCAACCCCGAGGATTTCGAGCGTGAGTTCGGGCTGGTCGGCGCCAACATGGTCCATGGCGACCTAGCGCCCTGGAACAGCTTCTGGATGCGTCCGCTGCCCGGGTTGCACGAGTACCGCACGCCCAGCCGGGGCCTCTATCTCTCCGGCAACGGAACCTGGCCGGGCAACTTCATTTCTGGCCTTTCCGGCCACAACGCTGCCCAGGCCGCGCTGGCGGACCTCCGCGCTGGTCTGTTGCACGAACGCGTCTGAAAGCTCCCATGAACCGCATTGCTCTCGACTGCCACGCGCATCTGGCGCCTATCCTGCCGGAGCGCCTCGCAGGGCTTCCCGGTGTCGAATGGTTCCCGGAGGAGCCACGCCTGCTACTGGACGGCAAGGTGACTCTCGCCACCCCTGCCGTCTTCCGGCCAGAGGCGCTGCTCGTCTGGATGGATGCCAACCGCATCGACCGCGCCTGGTTCTCCGTGCCCCCGCCGATGTACCGCGCCCACCTGGACGAGGCCGCAGCGCGCCAGTGGTGCGATTACGTAAACCCGGCCCTTGCGGAGATCGGCGCCCGTTATGCGGACCGGCTGGCGCCGAGCTTCCTTCTTCCCATCCGCCATCCCGCCCTGGCGGCGGAGATCGTAGGCGAGTTCGCGGCGCGCGGCGCTCGTTTCGCCATGGCGGCGGGACACGCCGCCTCAGGTCTCGTGCTGTCGGACGCCGCCTATGCGCCGCTCTGGGCTGCGCTGGACCAGGCTGGGGCCTTCCTGCTGCTGCACCCCACTGCGGGTCGCGATCCGCGCCTGGACCCCTTCTTCCTGCACAACCTGCTGGGCGGGCCGGGCGAGACGGCGCTCGCGGCCGCGCACCTCGCCATGTCGCGGGTGATCGAGCGCTTCCCGCGCATCCGCTTCATCCTCTCCCATGGCGGCGGCAGCGCAGCGATGGTGGCAGGCCGGCCCTCACGCGGCCAGGCCGTGCGGCGCCCCGGCGCGGACACGGGCGCACCACCCATGACAACCGCGTTCCGCCACTTCCTGGCGGACTGCATCACACATTCCGACGCCGCTCTGGCCCTCGCGGCCGAGACCTTCGGGCGGGACCACATCCTCTTCGGCTCCGACTGGCCTTTCTCGATGGGGCTTACCGAGCCCCACGAACAACTGGCGGGCGTCGCACCGGATCTGCGGAAGCAGGTCCTGGCCGCGGATCCGGAGCGGGTGTTGTCCGCAGCGTGGTCGCCTTGAGTCACTCGAGTGTTCACGGCCACCGGCATGTCGGTCCTCAGATGGGGGCCGGAAGCGGGCTGTCGGCCTTCGGGGAGCAAGCTTCAGCAGTTTGATGACGAGATTGCGCGTATAGCGGCTAGGAACTGCCGGGCGATCGAACTTGGCGCGGCATCTCGTTCGCGAGCTGCGCAGACTCGGGTGCCGACGGCGGCGGGACCACCGCTCCCGTCGCAGGCTGATCCAGCGTCGCAGAATGCCAAGCTCAGACGCTAGCTCGAGCGCACGCGGATGGAACGCGACGTGCAAAAAGAAGCCATCGGCATCTTCGCGGAGGTGCCGGGGTGAGGATCGGGTTCATCAAGCAGCGTGCGGCCGCCCACCCGGTGCGCCTCATCTGCCGCGTGCTCGATGTGTCGCCGAGCGGCTACTACGCTTGGCGGTCCCGCCCGGAGAGCCCGTGGGCTGCTGCCAACCGCCAGCTCCTCGTTGAGACCCGCCGCGTGGAGGCGCGCCACCAGGACCGCTACGGCAGTCCACGCATGTACGCCGAGCTGCGGGCAGAAGGCCACCGCTGCAGTCGCGGCCGCGTCGAGCGGCTGATGCGAGCGCATGGCATCCGTGCTCTTGCCGGCCGGCGTTTCCGCCCCTGCACCATCGACAGCCGTCACCTTCTCTCGGGCACACCGAACGTGCAGCAGCAATTCGTCGCTTCTGCCGCGAGCCGCGTCTGAATCGCCGACATCACAGACATCCCGACCGGCGAAGGATGGCTCTACTTGGCCACGATCCTCGACCTCGCGACGAGAAAGATCGTTGGTTGGACGATGAGGCTCCACATGCGCACTGAGCTGACGCTGGCAGCCCTGATGATGGCGGTGCAGCGGCAACGACCGGGCTGTGCGCTGATCTGCCACTCCGACCGTGGATCGCAATATGCAACCGAGGCCTATGCTGATTAGCCCGCCGCGATCGGTGCCGTCGCCTCCATGAGCGAACCGCCTGCTGCTACCACAACGCGCCCATGGAGAGCTTCTTCCACACGCTCAAGGTCGAACTCGTCCATCAGCGTCGCTGGGCGACGAGAGACGAGGCGCGCCGCGGCCTGTTCGCCTACATCGAAGGATATGACAACCGGGCTCGCATCCACTCAGCCCTCGAATACATTACACCTGAACGAGCCAAGACGCAGATGGCGAGCTAATCCCGCGTCCATGAGAACGGGGGACCCTCATTCAACTGCTGCCTCGTGCCGGTACGCGCCCCTCTCCGATGTCCCACCAGATGCCAGCCATCAGACTGAGACCTTCGCGGAGCAGAGGTGCCAGGGCGTGCTCGTCCGGGCCGTGCTGGTTGCAACCGGCGTAGCTGTTGGGGATCCACATCACTGGAACATTCAACTCCTCCTGGAAGATGTCCGAGGGATTGGAGCCCGATGAGTTCGGTATGATGTTCGGTGCACGGCCATAGGTGCGCTGCATGGACGCGGCGATCGCCTTCACCCAAGGATGATCCGGATCTGTCCTGGACGCGCTGAACATATCGCGCTCCATCACCGGCACGATCTGCACTTCCGGGAAGCCATGCGCGTCGAGGTGGCGCCGCAAGGCCGGCATGATGTCGTCACCCTTTACATCCACGGTGTGGCGCACCTGCAAGCGTGCGCGAGCCTCGGGCTGCACCGCATTGGTGGGGGCGTCGGGATGGCCCGTGATGAAGGAGAGGACAATCACGCTCGTCCAAGCGAAGATCCGCTCCGTCACGCTCATGCCGGGTTCACCCCAGCCAGGATCAGGTATCGGCGTCCCGGGCACGTCCTCAAGGACCAGGTTGTTGCACGCCTCGCGGACCGAGGGCGGCACGTTGGCAGGCAACCACCCGTCAACGAGGATGCGGCCCTCGCGCGTGACGATGCTGGCAAGGGCATGGGACAGGATGAAGCCGGGATCGGCGAGCACGCCGCCCCAGTGGCCCGAATGGGCGGCGTGATCCCGCAGCTTCACGACTAGGTCGAAAGCCACGCCACCCCGCGCGCCGAGCTTCAGATCCGGCAGGAAGGTAGCCTGGCGCGGGCCGTCGAGGCCGATGAAGGCGTCGGCCGAAAGCAACGCGGCATCGCGGCGCATGATGTCGCGCAGTCCAGGCGATCCGGCCTCCTCGCCTGTTTCGACGAAGATCTTGGCGTTGAAGCCGAGGCGGCCCCGTTCCTCGATCAGCGCGCGCAGCGCCTGGATCGCAATCAGGTGCTGGCCCTTGTTGTCCACCGTGCCGCGGCCATACCAGCGCTCCCCTTCTACCACCACCTTCCACGGGTCCAGGCCAGCGCGCCACTTCTCCGGCAGGCCACGCACCACGTCCCCATGGCCGTAGATCAGCACCGTCGGCAGCGCGGAGTCCTCGATGCGGCTGGCCAGCAGGACGGGCCCCCGATTCGGACGGGGATTTTCCAGAATGGTCGCTTCGAAACCCATGCCGTCAAGCTCGGGCGAGAGCGCGTCGGTGCAGTAACGGCGCAGCGCGTCGACGCTGTCCGGCATCTGGCTTTCGGATGGGACAGCGACCAGGCGTCGCAGCGAGGCGAGATATCGCCCATCGTCGAAATAGCCCTGGGCGCGTGCGATAGCGCCTTCCCGGCTGCCCTTGTCATTCCTGCCTGACATGTTTTGCCGCTTCTCCCGCTGCGTTCTCCTGGCCGATGGTTGCATTGCCAGGCAGGCTGTGAAAGCGTTGACAGCTCGTTTCCTGAATCTATCGTTCGTTGGGCGGGGGAGTATTAGATGGGGCTCGTCGCGCGCTTTTCCTTGGCTGCTACGCTGCTGTGCAGCCTTGCTGCCGTCGATGTCCAGGCTGGACCTGCGGATAACACGCTGCGCTGGGCTTCGGACAGCGAGCCTGCAAACATCATCCCTTACCAGAACACCGTCCGAGAAGGGGTGGTGATGGGCTACCTGATCTGGGATGCGCCCACCTACCGCGATCCGGCGACCGGGGAATACAAGCCGCATTTGGCTGAATCGGTCCGCATGGTGGATGACACCACCATCGAACTGCGCATACGCGAAGGTGTCGTCGCCCATAATGGCGAGGTGGTGGATGCGCAGGACGTCGCCGACACCGTCAACATCATGCTCGACCCGGCCAACCGGATCGTGAACTTCCAGCGCATCACCTGGCTATCGGGGGCCGAGGTGGTGGATTCGCGGACCGTGCGGCTGAAGATGAAAGAGTCCTTCGGGCCCTGGCAGGAGTACCTGACCAACGTTGTCATCATGCCGAGCGAGTATCTGAAACGCGTAGGCCTCGAGGGCATGGCCCGCGAGCCGGTTGGCACCGGCCCCTATCGCGTGACGGAGCTGGCGCCCGGGCGGCAGACGGTGCTGCAGCGCTTCGATCAGTACTTCGGCGGCGCCAAGGGCCAGCCGGCCATAGAGCGCCTCATCTTCCGCCGAATTCCGGAAGCAAATACCCGCATGGCTGAGCTGCTGACCGGCGGCCTGGACTGGATCTGGCGCGTCCAGCCCGATCAGGCGCGCAACCTTCGGAGCCGACGCAATCTCACCATCTCCAGCGGTGAAACCGTCCGCATAGTCTATATGTCCATGGATGCAGGCGGGCGGACCGGGCAGGAGAACAACCCGATGACGGACCTACGGGTGCGTCGGGCCATTTCCCACGCGATCGACCGGCCTGGCATTGTGCGCAACCTGGTGGGTGAGGGCGCGAATGTGCTGCACACCCCCTGCCATCCTGAGCAGTTTGGCTGCACCCAGGAAGGCATCACGCGCTATGATTATGATCCGGCGCGCGCGCGAGCCCTGCTGGCCGAGGCAGGCTACCCGAACGGCTTCGATGTTTCACTGCAGGCTTATCGCGATCGGTCCTGGGTCGAAGCGGTCATCGGCCAGCTTCGTGCGGTTGGGATCCGTGCACGGTTGGATTGGGTGCAGGCGGATACCTTCTCCTCGGATGTCCGGGACGGAAAGGTGCGGCTGAACATGGGTGCCTGGGGATCCACCTCGCTCTACGACGTGGCGGCTATCACCTCCTACTTCTTCAAGAACACGCCAAATGACATGGCACGCGACAGCGAAGTGGCTGCACTGCTGGAGCGCGGCGACCGCGCAACGGATCCGCAGGCCCGGATCGCGGCCTATACACCGGCTATCAGGCGCATCACCGAGCAGGCCTATTGGTTGCCGATGTGGACCTATCCGCTGACCTACGCCTTCAACAGCCAGCTGGAGTTCCAGCCATCGGCCGACGAGGTTCCCCGCTTCTTCCTTTCGCGCTGGAAGCGCTGAGGCACGTATGCTGCGTTTTGCGGCGAAGCGGCTTCTGCTGGCGCTGGCGGTTGCTTTCGCGGTTTCCGTCATTGCCTTCCTGCTGCTGCGGGCTTCCGGCGATCTGGCCGGCACTCTTGCAGGGGAAGAGGCCTCGCCCGAGGAAATCGAGCGTATCCGGACGCTCTACGGCCTGAACCGGCCCCTCGTGGTACAGTATGGCGAATGGCTGCTGCGCTCGCTCTCGGGCGATCTGGGTCGCTCGCTCTTCTACCCGGATAGCGTGGCGGCCTTGATCCTGGACCGGTTGCCCAATACGGCGATCCTGGCGAGCTTCGGGCTGGTCATCGCGCTGCTGCTTTCCATCCCGCTAGGCATGGTGGCGGCCTTGCGGCGCAACACCTGGATCGACCGTGCCGCCCTCGGGCTGGCGGTACTGGGTCAGGCCATGCCCTCCTTCTGGTTTGCGCTGCTGCTGATCTTCTTTTTCGGCCTCACCTTGGGCTGGCTGCCTGTGTCCGGTACAGACAGCCTGGCCAATTTCGTTCTGCCCGCCGTGGCGCTCGGCTGGTTTTCCACTCCCGTTCTGATGCGGTTGACACGTGCCGGAATGGTGGAGGTGCTGGCGGCCGACTACATCCGCACCGCGCATGCGAAGGGGCTGCCGGTGCGTGTGGTACTGGTGAAGCATGCGCTGCGGAATGCGGTGGCACCGGTGGTCGCCCTTGCCTCCGTGCAGTTTGGGAACATGCTGTCGGGATCGGTGGTGATCGAAACGGTCTTCGCTCTGCAAGGCATTGGCTATCTCGCCTGGGAGGCGATATCCCGGAAGGACTTCCCGGTGGTGCAGGGCATTTTGCTGGTTGTCGCGCTCTTCTATGTGCTGCTGACCCTGGTGTCGGACCTGTTGAACGCCTGGCTTGATCCACGGATCCGGGAGGGTTGAGATGGAGCCAATTCCCGCCGCTACCGCCATCGCCGAGGTAACTCCGGTCGAAACGCCCCCCGCAGCTTCGCTGGGGCGCCGGAGGTGGTCGCGCTGGCTGTCCAATCCGGGGCTGGTCATCGCGGCGCTCGTCCTTGCCGCGATCGCCTTGCTGGCGATCTTCGCGCCGCTGATTGCGCCGCATGATCCATATGCGCAGTCGCTCGATGCCCGCATCCTGCCGCCTGCCTTCGTGGATGCGGAGCGGGCGGACCCCGCCTATCTGCTAGGTACCGACAATCTCGGCCGGGACTACCTGTCGCGGCTGATTTACGGGGCGCGCATTTCGCTGCTGATCGGGTTCTTTACCATGCTCGTCTCGGGCACGATCGGTACGACGCTCGGCATCGCGGCGGGGTATTTCGGCGGCCGAACGGATACGGTCGTGTCCTTCCTGATCACCACGCGGCTATCCCTGCCAGTGGTGATGGTTGCGCTGGCCGTGGTGGCGGTGCTGGGCGGCTCGCTGGAGGTGGTGGTTCTGGTGCTGGGCCTATTGCTGTGGGACCGCTTCGCGGTGGTGATGCGCAGTGCCACCATGCAGGTGCGCGGGCGGGAATACGTCACCGCCGCCCGTGCCATCGGCTGCTCGGTGCCACGCATCCTGTGGAGCGAGGTGCTCCCCAATGTGGTCTCGGGTCTCGTCGTGATCGCCAGCTATGAGATGGCGCAGGCCATTTTGCTGGAGGCGGCGCTTTCCTTCCTGGGTCTGGGCGTGCAGCCGCCGCTACCTTCCTGGGGACTGATGGTGAGCGAGGCCAAGGAGCTGATGCTCTTCGAGCCATGGATGATCATGCTGCCGGGCATGGCCATATGCGTCCTGGTGCTGGCCATTAACCTGTTAGGCGACGGCATCCGCGACGTGACTGCGCCGGAGGGCCGCTCATGAGCGGGGCAGGGGACCTCTTGCTGGATGTCCAGGGGCTGGAGGTGGACATCCCGGTGGCGGGTGGCACGCTGCACGCGGTGCGTGGCGTGTCACTGTCGGCCCGGCGTGGCGAGACCCTGTGCATCGTCGGTGAATCCGGCTGTGGCAAGTCGCTCACCTCGCTTGCGCTGATGGGGCTGCTGCCGGCCAGTGCGAAGCGGCGGGCGGAGCGTCTATCCTTGGCGGGGGAGGATCTGATGTCGGCCTCGCCTCGCCGCCTGCGTGCCCTTCGCGGCGATCGCATGGCGATGGTCTTTCAGGACCCCATGACCTGCCTGAACCCGTCCCTGACCATTGGCGACCAGCTCACCGAGACCTTCTTGCGCCATGGCAAGGGCAACCGCCGCGCCGCGCGTGATCGGGCCGTGGCGCTGCTGGAGCGGGTGGGCATGGCGGCCGCGACGAACCGGCTGGGTCAGTACCCGCACCAGCTTTCCGGTGGGCTGCGTCAGCGGGTGGTCATTGCCATGGCGCTGATGTGCGGGCCTGACCTCGTGCTGGCGGATGAGCCGACCACGGCGCTCGATGCGACCATCCAGCTGGGCATCCTGCAACTGCTGGCAGAGCTGCAGCGGGAGATGCATATGGCACTGGTCCTGGTGACCCATGACCTCGGCATCGTCGCCCGCATCGCCGACCGTGTGGCCGTAATGTATGCCGGGGAGGTGGTGGAGGAGGGCCCGGCAAGCATCGTGTTCGGCGCCCCGCGCCATCCCTATACGCGCGGGTTGATGGATTGCATCCCGCAGCCGGGCCGAACGGCGCCGGGTACGCGGCTTGGCACCATTCCCGGGATGGTGCCTTCCCTGGTGGGAGATTTGCGCGGCTGCTCCTTTCGGGGCCGTTGTCCCTACGCCATGCCCGTTTGCGCCGAGCCAGTGGCGGTGCGTGATGGTCCGGATGGCCATGCCTGGCGGTGCGTGCTGCCCGGCGAGACCCTGGTGCGCGCGGCATGAGCGCCATCCCACCGATCCTCGAGCTTCGCGGCGTCCATAAGCGCTACACCGTGGGCGCGGGCATGCTGGCTCGCCGGCGCACGCTGACGGCCGTCGCTGGTGTTTCCCTGAAGGTCGATCGGGGCGAGGTGCTAGGCCTCGTCGGCGAGTCCGGCTGCGGCAAGAGCACGCTGGCCCGCATGATGCTCGGGCTGGAAGAGCCCAGCGAGGGAGAAGTGCTGCTCGATGGCCGCCCCATCGGCAGCCTTGGGCGGCTTGAACGGGGCCGGCTGGTGCAGCCGGTCTTTCAGGATCCCTATTCCTCGCTCAACCCGCGGCGAAATGTTGCGGCCATCATCGGCCTGCCGCTGGCCGTACATGGCGTCGGCACCGCCGCCGAGCGCCGGGATGCAGTGGAGGAGATGCTGGGTCTAGTAGGCCTGGCGCCCCGCCATGCGGAGGCCTTTCCGTCCCAACTCTCGGGCGGGCAGCGCCAGCGCGTCGCGATCGCGCGCGCCTTGGTGCTGCGCCCCACCTTGGTGGTGTGCGACGAGCCGACCTCGGCACTGGACGTGTCCGTCCAGTCGCAGATCCTGAACTTGCTGCTCGATCTCAGGGAGAAGCTGGGCCTTTCCTACCTGTTCATCAGCCACAACCTGGCCGTGGTGCAGATGCTCGCGGGACGAGTGGCGGCGATGTATCTCGGGCGGGTGGTGGAGGAGGGAGTGGCGGAGCGCGTGCTCGGCCATCCCCGCCATCCCTACACAGCGGCGCTGCTCGCCTCCGTCCTCACGCCTGATCCTTCGCTGGGCCTGCCGGAGATGCGGTTGGGCACTGCCTTCCCCAATCCGCTTTCGGTGCCCCCCGGCTGCGCCTTCCATCCGCGCTGTCCCGCCGTGTTCGACCGCTGCCCGCGCGAGGCCCCGGCCTTGCTGCCTTGCCCCGAGGGGGGGCGTGCGGCCTGCCATCTCGTCGAGCAGCCGGAAGGTGGCCCGCCACCAGCCGGACTGGTTCAAGCTGCCTGAAAGACCGCCATGAACGACGTCTCCACCGGCCTTCTGGCCTTCGACACGCCTGAGCGTTTCCTGGAGGGGCTGAATGCCTGGGTGGCGCTGGAAAGTCCCACTTCAGATCCCGGCGCGGTGAACCGGCTGATGGACCGCGTGCAGGCCGATTTTGAGGGTATCGGCGCAACGGTGGAGCGGGTGCCGGGCACGCAGGGCCGGGGCGACCACCTCGTCGTGCGTGCCCCTTGGAACGGGCTTTCGAACGAGCGCGGCGTGACGCTGCTCGCGCATCTCGACACGGTGCATCCGATCGGAAGCCTTGCGCTCAATCCGATCCGCACCGAGGACGGGCGCGCCTATGGTCCCGGCATCAACGACATGAAGGCGGGGGCTCATGCCTGCTTCGTCGCTCTGCGCCGGCTGGTCGAGGAAGGGCGGACCACGCCGCTGCCGCTGACCATCGTCTATGTCTCGGATGAGGAGGTGGGCAGCCAGACCTCCCAGGCACTGATCGAGGCGGAGGCGAAGCGCTCGAAACATGTGCTCGTGCTGGAAGCGGCGCGTGGCGGCGGACGGGTTGTCACCTCGCGCAAGGGGCTGGCACGCTACGATCTCGCGGTGCGGGGCGTTCCGGCGCATTCGGGCAGCGCGCACAAGGCTGGCCGCAGCGCGGTTAAGGAACTGGCTCACCAGATCATCGCTCTGGAAGGGATGACCGATTATGACCGTGGCATCACGGTCAGCGTCGGCATGGTGTCCGGGGGCACGGCAGCGAATGTGGTTCCGGAACACGCGACGGCCAGCATCGATCTTCGCGTGCCGACCATGGCCGATGCGAAGGAGATGGTGGCGAGAATCGAGGGGCTGGCTCCGGTTACCCCCGATGTCACACTGACGGTAACCGGCGGGATGAACCGCTTTCCCTATACGAAGCAGGAGCGGCCGGACGTGGCGGAGCTGTTCGACCATGCCCGCTCCCTGGCCGCCGGGATCGGCTTCGATCTGCAGGATCTGCCTTCGGGGGAGGGCTCGGGCGGATCGGACGGGCAGTTCTGCATCCCCTACGCGTCGGTGCTGGACGGGCTGGGGCCCTTTGGCGGGGCATCGCATACGAATGGCGAGTTCCTGGAGATCGTCACAATCGAGCCGCGCGGCACGCTCCTTCTGCATCTGCTGCAGACATTGAAGTGAGGACGAGGGCGGAAGGACGTGAACTGGCGAACGAGGAGTGGGTACTTGGCATGAGCAGCCGCGAGGGAGCCATCGCGCGAGCGGAGCGCTGCTTTGACGAGGGCCGCTATATCGCCGCGCTCCGCCGGCTGGTCGCTGTGCGCACGGAGAGCCAGCGGCCGGACTCCATGGCCGAGTTGCGCCGTTACTGCGAGGGGACCATCCCGGCGCTTCTCGACGGCATGGGCTTTTCCAGCACGGTTGTGGAGAACCCCAAGCCGGGCTTCGGGCCAGTGGCGCTGGCGACCCGCATTGAGGACCCGTCGCGCCCGACCGTGCTGATCTATGGCCATGGCGACGTGGTGCATGGCCAGTCCGGTCGGTGGAGCGAGGGGCTCGATCCCTGGTCGGTCGTCGAACGCGACGGTCGCTGGTACGGGCGCGGGGTCGTGGACAACAAGGGCCAGCACCTCATCGCAATCGAGGCGTTGCGCGCAATCCTGCAGGAGCGGGGGCGGCTTGGCTTCAACGCCAAGATCTTCATCGAGACGGGCGAAGAGGTGGGATCCCCCGGCCTGCGCGAATTGATAGCGTCGGAGCCGGACCGCTTCGCGGCGGATTTTTTCATCGGCCTGGATGGCCCCCGCCAGGCCCGTGCCGTGCCCGAGCTCCGGCTGGGCGCGCGAGGTGGCGTGGCCTTCGATTTGGTTGTGCAGCTCCGCGAGCATGCCGCCCATTCCGGGCATTGGGGCGGGGTGCTCGCCGATCCCGGCTTCATCCTCTCCCACGCCCTTTCCAGCATCGTCACGCGCGACGGCCGCATCCTCGTCGATGGTTGGACGCCGAAGCAGATTCCAGATGCAGTTCGCCGCGCCTGCGCAGGGCTGGTCTTCGAGGACATTCCAGGCCTGCCCCAGCCCGATACCGGATGGGGTGAGCCTGGCCTTTCCAAGGCAGAGCGGATCTATGCCTGGACAAGCGTCATTGTCCTCTCCTTCATCACAGGCCATCCCGACGCCCCCACCAACGCCGTGCAACCCGAGGCGCGCGCACGCTTGCAGGTACGGCACACGGTGGAAGTGGATGGCACAGAGATCATCCCGGCGCTCCGCCGCCATCTGGAAGCGACCGGGCTAGGTCAGGTGCGGGTGACTCCCGTGGCCGAGCGGGACACTTTCCCCGCAGGCCGCACTGATCCTGACAACGACTGGGTGACGTTCACAGCCGCGTCCTTGCAGCGCACAGCTGGACAGGCGCCGAATATGGTTCCCAACTCATCCGGCGGAAATCCGACGGAGGTCTTCCTGAGCGGGCTTGGTGCACCTGTGCTCTGGATTCCGAGCGGTTATGCCGGCAGTAACCAGCATGCGCCTGACGAACATGGCCTGCCCGAAATGCTCAGAGATGGGCTTCGGTTAATGACCGGAGTCTGGTGGGATCTGGGGGACCTAAGGGGCTGAAACTGCGGTAATTCCAACGGGGGAGCCTGTGTTGCCTTCGATTGGCTGTCTGGCAGACCCTAAAGCATGGCCCGCAGCGCGCCTCGCCTCGTAGGCAGAGGGCGTCAACATCGGCAAGGTCTTGAGGAAAGCCACCACTGCCCAGCGCTCGCGCTCGGCCATGCGAAACTTCCAGGCAGGCATCCCTGACATTTTGATACCGTTGGTGACCGCCCAGTAGATCTCACGTGCCGATCGGTCCCTCCCCGCGATCACCAGATTGGGCGGGGAGGGCATCATGCCGAGGCCGATCGCTCCCGGCGCGACGCCAGGCGCGCCGTGGCACGCTACGCAGTGCTGGTCGTACAGGACCTGTCCTGTCAAAACGAGATCAGCGTCCCCCAAATCTGGCGGCTGCGGCGCCTCGAGCGCTGCGTGTGCCCATATCGACTGGCGCCGCGCCGTCGTGAGCAGCCAATAGACCGGGGCGGTGTGCTGCCGTGTTGCCGCCACGTCATATATCCCGGAATAAACATAGGCCAGCAGGCTGACCGTTCCCAATGCCAGCAGCAATACGATGCCCAGGGATAGGCGCAGGAGCTCACGCCACATCTACTCCGCCTTCCTCGGGGTGCAGCGGCCTGCATTCGGTACCCGGGATGCTTCGGCCCGCCAACTGAAGCGGCCGGCCGTCCGCTCGGCCACTGGCTCGGCGCGTTGCGTGAACAGATGTACGGCGATGCCGAGCACATCGCTTTTGCTCGCATCCGCAATCTGTGCCTTTGTGCGAGCGACAGCCGCAACGGGACTTTGCAGGCAGCGAACCATTTCGGCCTCGGTGTTCGGGAAAACGCTGCCGGTTATCCGGCGGCGGGTAAGCGGCGGTCACATGAACCCGCGAGACTCCAAACCGTTTCCATCCTTCGTCAACCAGCGCCACTGGCAGGTGGGGGAGTTCTCATCCGTCGGCAATCTTTCCATTTCGGCCGCCGCTGCAATCTCCGTCAGCTGACGCAACAGGGCGGGGCGCGTCTCCCCCAGATCGAAGGGCAGGGCTGCGAGGGCCGGGTAGTGCGCGGAGAAGCGCAGCAGCGTGGAGGGTCGAATGCCTCGGAACCACCCCTTTCGCAGCATCGCCACCCACATCTGGACCGACCGGGTGAAGACGACGGTCCGTGGATACTCCAGATCGCGGCTATGGAAGACTTGCGAATTGAAAGCGCCGAGGATGCTGTCATAGGGCAGAATGGCCAGGGCTCGTCTACCAGACCGGCGAAGCTCACGCGGCGGCGAACCAGGAGGTTGCGCCTGCCTGCCATCGCGACCAGCGCGTCCTCGAAGAGCACCTCTGACCATATGTCGGGTTCCGCTCCCGCGTTCGCCACCTGGGTTGCGGCGAGGTCGAGGTCGCGCCTGCGCAAGCCTTCCAGCAGATCCTTGGCCTGCGCAACCTCCACCTGGAAACGCATGCGCGGGTGGCGTGCGGCGAGACGGTCGATGACGACCGAGATCAAGCGGTCATCGGCTCGGTCGCACCGACGCGCACCTTGCCCTGGGCAGGGTCCGCCAGGAAGCGGATCTCCTCGACCCCTTGTCGCAGCTCGTCCAGCATCGCCGCGCCGCGTTCGAGCAGGACGCGCCCTTAGGCACTCGGCGTGACGCCACGGGCGGAGCGGTCGAGGAACTGGACAGCAAGGCTGCGCTCCATCTCGGCGATCGTCTTCGAGATGGCTGGCTCGGACAGGGGCAAGCTTTCGGGGGCATGCGCCATACTCCCGAACCCCACCACCACCCGCAGCATGTGAAGGTCGCCCGGCAAGACCGGCTGGTGTCGACGGGCAATGAGCGCGTCCTGCCCTTGTTGGGGTAGCCCGGTCGCTGGCCGATGGGCATGGCAATGCGGAGATGCTCGCCCGCCGCCGAAAGACGACATTGTCAGCTTGGGATCCCAGATCTCGTTAGCGGCTAGAGAGGAAGGCTTCCACCAGGCGCTGTTGACGACTGAGCTCGTCGGCCAAGGGCTGGTGCACCTCGCGCCTGCCGTTCCGCAGCCCGATCTCGAAGAGGCCAACCGGGCTATATCGGCCGTCCTCCCAGAGAGGGTATGAGATCACCGGGTAGAGACAGATTCCCTCCAGTGGCAGGCCGGCACTCATCGCGGCGCGCATCTCCTCGCCGATGTAGCGCAGCCACTCGGCACGGGCATCGCCTTCGATGCTGGTTTCCGCCAGGAGGATGGAACGGCCATACCGCTCGTAAACTTTGGTGATCAGTTCCCGGGGTGGCCTGTGGCCCTCTTCGCCTGGACGCAGGGTTCGCCCTTCGAGCTCCCATTGATTGTCCCAGTAGTAGTTTACGCCGATCACATCGAGCAGCTCCGGGCCACCGCCCAATTCCGGATCGCGCCTCCCGCAGAGCATGTCCCAGGCCTCGAACTGCATCTCGTGATGGGCCCGCGCGATCTCGGGGGCTTGGCCCTTTTGAGGGACGACGCTGATCATGGGATCAATGGCCAGGAAGCGCGCCTCTGGTGCGGCCTCTCGGACCGCGAGGGTTCCCGCGATGGTCGCCCGGACGAGCTGGTGCTTCAGCTCGCCGGCGCGCCCGGCCGCCGCAGGCCGCATCAGCCCGCGGTCGCTGCCCGCCCAGGTCATGAATGAGATCTCGTTGATCAGGCAGAGCAGGGGCGGCTGCCCGGTTTCTTGCAGATGGAGCTCCGCGAAGCTGCGGGCATAGCGGGCAAAACGCTCCACGAAGGCGGCAGAGAAGATGTCGAGATCATCCGGCCAGCCGTAGTGGCAGAGGTCCCAGGCCACCTGTGTGGCCGTGCTCACCGCCGCGCGCAGCATGGGTAGGACTGAGCTCCAGTCATACTGGCCGGGTGAGGTTTCCACGAGATGCCAGCGCACCCCGTCTCGCGCCGTCCGGATGCCGTGCGTTGCCAGCTGCAGGTAATCCTGCACGACATAGGCGTCGTGTTGCGTGCTGGCGAGGAGGTCGAGCCGAACGCCATCGCCCCGGCGGTGGGTGGAGCATTCGAAACCGCCGAGAAAGAAGCTTCTGAAGAGCCTCGGCCTGAACTTATCGCCCGGCGGCCCGGGATCGGTACTGGGCGGACCGCTCGGCAGGGGGGCCGCCGAAGCGGCCGATCTTGCGAGAATGGCAGCCGGAACTGCGGCCAGCAGGTCTCGGCGCAAGGTGACGGGGGGCGGCATCAGGGCCTCCGTGAACGGTAAGTGGCTTCTAAGCCGTAACGCGTCCGCGGCAGCACCAGTGCGACTCTTCCGGGAGGAGTGACACAAGAGCCTCCGTCCGCTCAGGCTGCACGTCTTCGCGATGTGCCGGCTGCGTCCGAGGGAGGACGACGCGCGTCCGGCAGACCGTCAACCGCGTTCTCCGTCGCTGTCCATTTCGCCGCTCTGATGATGGGGCGTCCTGGAGCAGGTCGGGGTTTCGCTCCCGCGGCGGGCTCAATCATGGCAAGAACGGCTGCGGTGACGGTGCCGTGGCGGATCTCGGTTGCGGTGGCCCAGGTGGCTGGGGATGACCGGCGAGGGCGGGAAGCGGAAGGCACGCGGCCGTGGCGCATCAGCGCCCTCAGGAGCGTGCACTTGCCAGCGTTCCGTGAGGCGAACAGCACGAGGGGCGCGGCTGGAGACGGGCTTGCTCCCAGCCGCGCCACGGAAAGCGCCTGCTCCAGCGCCATGGCCGCCTCAGCCGACGGGGCATGGCTTCGCGCGGAGCATGGGCGACACCGTGGGGTTAGGTGGGTGGTGACCGCGAATTTCCGCGCGGCGCATCCAAGCCTAGCCGGTCCATAAAAAAATCGCCCACAGAGAGGGCAGTGGGCCAGGAATGCCACCGGGGCCTCCGCAGATGGTTAATAGCCGCGGAAACGGGCTGCGGATCCGGGTGTCGCAGCCCGTCCGAAAAAACATGGCAGGGTACGACAGGAAGGGCCTGACCGCACGGAAACGGAAGGGCTCCACCTCTGTTCTGCTGCGAAGGATAGGAAGGGCCATAAGAATGGACGCTCGGATCGGTATGCCGGCGCCGCAGGTGATGCGTCGGTCACGCATTCGCGAGGGGCATAGCACGCCACTCGGTGCGACCTGGGACGGGGTCGGGGTCAATTTTGCGCTGTTCTCAGCCCATGCGACGAAGGTGGAGCTTTGCCTGTTCGATCAGGCAGGCGAGCAGGAGCTTGAGCGCATTGAGTTGCCCGAGTTCTCTGATGAGGTCTGGCATGGCTATCTTCCGGACGCTCGCCCGGGAACGGTGTATGGTTATCGCGTCCACGGCCCCTACGAGCCCGAAGCGGGGCACCGGTTTAACCCGAACAAGCTGCTGCTCGATCCCTATGCACGGACGATCATCGGCGACTTGACCTGGGGGCCGGAGGTCTTCGGCTACCGTCTTGAGACGGAAGACGACCGCACCTTCGACGAGCGCGACAGCGCGCCCCTGGTGCCGAAATGCCGCGTCATCGATCCTGCCTTCACCTGGGGACGCGAGCGCGGCCGGGCCGTGCCCTGGGACCGCACCATCATCTACGAGACCCATGTGAAGGGCTTCACTCGCCTACACCCGGCCCTGCCAGAGGCTATGCAGGGCACTTATGCCGGCCTCGCGGCCCCAGAGGTGGTGGATTACCTGCGCGACCTCGGCATCACCTCGGTCGAGCTGCTGCCCGTGCACACCTTCATTAATGACAATTTCCTGCTGGAGCGGGGACTCACCAATTATTGGGGCTACAATTCCATCAGCTTCTTTTCGCCGGCGCGCCGCTATGCGCGCGACCCGGCCTTCGCCTTTGCCGAGTTCAAGGAAATGGTGGCCCGGCTGCACGAAGCCGGTCTCGAGGTGATCCTGGACGTGGTCTACAACCACACCGCCGAAGGCAATGAACGCGGCCCGACCCTGTCCTTCAAAGGGATCGACAACGCCAGCTACTACCGGCTGTTGCCTGATCAGAAGCGCTACTACATCAACGATACCGGCACCGGGAATACGCTTAACCTATCGCATCCGCGCGTCCTGCAGATGGTGACGGACAGCCTGCGCTACTGGGCCACTGAAATGCGCGTGGACGGGTTCCGCTTCGATCTCGCGACCATCCTGGGCCGCGAGCCCTATGGCTTCGATGAAGGTGGCGGCTTCCTGGACAGCTGCCGCCAGGACCCGGTGCTCTCACGCGTCAAGCTGATCGCCGAGCCCTGGGACTGCGGCCCGGGCGGATATCAGGTGGGTGGCTTCCCCCCGGGCTGGGCCGAATGGAACGATCGCTTCCGCGACACGGTCCGGGCTTTCTGGCGCGGCGATGAAGGCCAGGTGGCGGAACTCGCCGCCCGCCTGACTGCCTCGGGCGACAAGTTCAACCGCCGCGGGCGCAAGCCCTGGGCCAGCGTGAACTTCATCACAGCGCATGACGGCTTCACCCTGAATGACCTTGTCTCTTATGACGAGAAGCACAACGAGGCGAATGGAGAGGAGAACCGCGACGGCCATTCCCATAACCTGTCCTGGAACCACGGCGCTGAGGGGCCCACCGAGGATCCCGAGATTCGCGCCATGCGCGAGCGCCAGAAGCGCAACATGCTGGCGATGCTACTGCTCTCCCAGGGCACGCCCATGATCCTGGCTGGCGATGAGTTCGGCCGCACCCAGCAAGGCAACAACAATGTCTATTGCCAGGACAACGAGCTCAACTGGGTAGACTGGGCCGGCATCGGCGAGGAAGGTAAGGCCCTGGCCGCCTTTACGCGGAAGCTGATCGCCCTGCGTCAGACCTTCCCCTTGCTGCGCCGCGGCCGCTTCCTCACCGGTGCCTATAACGAGGAAATCGGCGTCAAGGATCTCGCCTGGCTCACCCCCGCCGGAACCGAGATGGAGCCGGAATACTGGGAGGATCCGAACACGCGCTGCTTCGGCATGCTGCTCGACGGAAGGGCGCAGACCAGCGGGATCCGCCGGCCCGGCTCCGATGCCACGCTGCTGCTCATCGCCAACGCACATCATGACGTGGTGGAATTCGCGCTTCCTGATCCGACTGCGGGCCGACGCTGGATGCTGCTGGTGGATACCAACCGCCCGGAACTGGATGAGCCGGAGGCCTTTGAGCCTGGCCATCCCTATCTGGTCACGGGCCGATCGCTGCTCCTCTTCGTGCTATGGCCCGAGCGCGGCGGCGGCTCCATTCTTGCCGCCGCCCGTGGAGCGCTGCTGGCGGGCACGGCGCCACCAGCCATGCCAAGTGAAGGGGGCTAGAATTGCGACGCTCCTGAGACAGAGGGAAAACTGCCTGTCGCAGGCTTTCTGACCGGATGGTGCAGTCGCCCGCACTAGCGTCGATTAGCCAGGGTGGCGGCAGGGTTGGAATGAAGGTCTGCGGCAGCCGGTGCAGCCGCAGACCTTCCACGTCCTGGATGACGGAAGGTTTGAAACGAACGTCTCACCGCCGACGTGCCCGCGCCGCTCATGAAAACCGAGGTCGACCCGACGCTGGGCTCTTCTTGTCACCCGTCCCGGCGCGGGCAGACAAGCCAAGAGCGGTGTCAAGCAAGCCTGACCGATGCTCATCGCCGTAAGATCCTGGGGCGGGCCGCTCGAGCACCTGTGGTGGCGCTGGTAACCTCGTCCTGTCGCAACACCTGGAGTCTGGGCCACGCGGTGCCGAGAGTGGACTGCTGGCCTGGGACAACTACTTCCCAAACCTGCACCGAAGCAGTCGTGAATGCCCTGCGACAGGGCTTGGCGTCGGCTCCAGGTGGACGAACGCCTCTGATGCGGCGTTGCAAACGCTTCTGGTCCAAAGACCCCCTTCAATGGAGGAACGGCACCTAGGCTACCCGCCCAGATCCCGGCACAATCGCCGCAAGGCTCGGCCGCGTGTAGAATCGGGCGGGCGGAAGGGTGGAAGCGGATATTGAGATTGCCGTTGTGGGTTAGCGCCCTGATCGCGACCCTGATCGTTCAGACCGTCAGCTCCTTCGCCACCATTGCCATCCCGCTGCTGGGCCCGCCGCTGATGGCGCGTGCCGGCCTGCCGCTGGAGAGCATCGGCCTCGTCTCCGCCATGACGTCGGCCGGTATCTGCTGGTGCCTGGCCTCCGGCGGACCGATGCTTGGCCACCACGGGCCAGTCCGAACGCTGCAGATCGGCTTGGCTTGCACTGCGCTCGGCCTACTCATGCTGTCACAGCCCCTGGGGCTACTCGGACTGCTCGGCGCCCTGGCGATCGGCTTCGGCGCCGCCCCCAACACGCCGGCAGGCAGCCAGATACTGGTCCGTGCCGCTCCACCCCGGCATCGTACGCTGATATTTTCGATCAAGCAGGCTGGCGTTCCCCTGGGCGGCGCCTTGGCCGGGCTCGTGCTGGCGCCGCTGGTGCTGGCGCAGGGCCTGTCCGCCGCATTGGGGGCCGTGATCGCCGTGACCTTGCTCACGATCCTGGCGGTGCAACCCTTCCGCCGGCGCCTGGATGGAGAGAGAGGTGCTGCGCAGCCAGGCTGGGCGCGCGCGCTGCTTTCGCCGGCGGCGCTGGCGCGATCCGTCAGCATCCTCCGCGCGCATCCCTCTTTGCCGCTGCTGACCGTCCTCGGCGCTTCTTTCTCGGTGATGCAGTCTTGCCTGATGGCTTTCACCGCGACCTATGTGGTCACCCGCCACGCCGCCTCCCTGGCCGAGGCCGGACAGATTGTCGCGCTGATGCAGGGCGCCAGCATGGTCGGTCGCGTTGCCATGGGCTGGGTGGCCGACCGCATGGGCGGTGCCTTGCGACACCTGGCCATGCAGGCCGTGGTCTCGGCCCTGGCGGTCGCGCTTCTGGTCGCCGCCGGCAGCCAGGGCTCCTGGGCGCTCTATGGATGCGCAGCGCTGGCGGGTTTCACCGCCATTGGTTGGAACGGCGTGCACATGGCGGAACTTGCGCGCGTTGCGCCGATGCATTTGGTCAGCGACGTGACCTCGGCAGCCAGCCTCTTCGGCTTTGCTGCATCAATCTGCGGGCCGCTGGCCTTCACACTGACCGTGAACTGGCGCGGCAGCTACGGCCTGGCCTTCCTCCTCGTCGCGGCCCAGCTGGCCGCCTTTGGGCTGGCCAGCCTAGTCTTCCTGCGGCGCGACGCATCCAGGCCCGGAGGCTGACTCCTGGGTCTCAAAACTGGTTTGAGAACCGGCAGAGACGGCCCAGCCGGAGTTCCGAGCCGGGCAACAGGCCAGCAACCACGGCTTCACCTTTCATGTCGGCCGGAGAGCTCAGGACGGGACGTAGCTTCCATGCGGCAAAGCTCCTTCTGGGCGAAGCCAGCCTGTGGCGCTTCAGCGTCTGGGCAGCAGGGTCTGCAGCGCCTGCGCTACCGCGGCACGCACCAAGGCAGGAACGGTCAGCACCGAGCCGCTGACCGCACCTAGCACCAGCGTCCGCTGCCGCCCCAGCGCAACCAGCGCCTGGCTGGCCACATGGGCTGGGTCCTGCGCGCCAGGCGGGTTGCGCCCGTAGCCGGAGCGCTCGCTGAAGCGAGTGCGCGTGGCGGTGGGGCAGAGTGCCAGGATGTCCACGGGGCGGGCGGAGAGTTCCGCGGCCAAGGCCTCGGTCAGCGACAGGTCGAAGGCCTTGGTGGCGGCATAGGTGGCCAGCCGCGGCACCGGCAGGAAGCCCAGGCCGCTGGACACCACGATTAATCCGGCGCGGCGCCCCTCCGCCTCGGCGTGAATGAGCATGCCGGGCAGCAGCCGGCGCATCAGCACGAGCGGCGCCATGGCGTTGAGCGACACGGTGTTGCGCAGATCAGCCTCGGGTGCGGACAGAAAGTCACCGAAGGGGCCGAAGCCGGCGTTGCAGATGAGCAGATCGGCGGCGAAGGGCGCGGCTGCAGCGCAAAGTGCGTCGAGACCCTTATCGCTCGTCAGATCGGCGGAGACGGTTTCCACCCGCCTTCCGGAGGCGCCGTCTCCGAGCGTCGTCGCGAGGCGGCCCAGCGCCTCCTTGTTTCGTCCAGTCAGCAGGAGGTCGGTCGTGGTGGGCAAGGCACGAGCGAAAGCCTCGCCGATGCCGCTGGTGGCTCCAGTGATCAGCGCTGCGCGGAAGGAATGCCCCATAGGTGCCTCAGGGTGGTGAGTAGGTGGCCAATGAGAGAAACAGAGCGGCGGCGCGGAAGTTCCGACGGGCCGAGCGAAGGGCACGCCCGCCCGCCGTGGAGGCGCTAACGGCCGGCTCATCCTGCCAAACCATCGGAAGCACCTTACAAGAGCTTCCGATAGTTGCCTTAACACCCGAGGGGCACGAGCCGCTGGTCCGGCTCAAGCATGGCGTGCGTCGCAGCGCTCGAGCGGCAGCGAGCTCCGGCTGCAATACCGGACCCGTTTCCAGCGCCGCGCCATGGGAGGGATCAGTGACCAGCCAAAGCAGCAGCGGACACCCTCGGCGTAGAGTCGCAAATGCAGCCGAAGCCAGATCACGGCGAGACAAGCTACAGGGGCTGCGACAAGCTCGTCGGCAAGGCGGCCGTGATCACGGGCGGCGACTTAGGAATCAGCCGCGCGGTCGCTATCGCATACGCACGTGAGGAAGCGGACGTTCTCATTTCGTACTTGGACGAGGAGGACGATGCGCGGGAGACGCAGCACTGGGTCGAGAAGGCGGCGCGTAAATACGTGCTGGTTCCGGGAGAAACCGCCGACCCTGCACACTGCCGCACCACTGTCCAGCGACCCATCGATGGGTTCGCCCGGTTGGACATTCTCGTCAACAACGCCGCCTTCCAAAGGCTTGCCGTTGCTCCACGGGGCGTGCTTCAGAGACGTGGCCTAGCATTACAGTTGCGTCTTTCCTCGATCTCTGAATCCATGGGTGATCATGGTTCAGGGGACGTGGATGAGGGGCGCTTCGATTGAGACGGTGCTGGAGCTCTGGGCATCGTCATTGCGCGAGA
>NZ_WWDL01000003.1 GCF_009848505.1 Muricoccus harenae | reverse complement strand
ACAGGGTGACGTTCCAGTTGGCGAAGTCGGGCGAGCCCCAGCGCGTGTTGTTCTGGATCCACTGGTATCCGGCGCGGCCGGCGAGGGTGAAGTCGAAGGGAAGGCCGACTTCCACGCCGCCTTCGACGTAGTAGCCGTTGCCGCTCTCGAGCTGATAGTTCGGGGACCAGTTGAAGGAGGCGAGCAGCTTGGCTGGAACCGGCAGGTTCGGCACCTCGTAGGAGGCCTTCACCGCCAGTTCGTAATACTGCAGGTCGTAGAGGCCCGAGCCCGCCGGGTTGTCATAGCCCGGATAGGTATAGGCGATGCCCCCGAGATCGAGGCTGACACCCGCGACCGAGGTGCGCCAGCCGGCCAGCGCATCGATTTCCTGGCGCGCATTCGTGCCGAGGAAGGCGACGTTCGAGGCGAAGGCGCCGACATAGAAGCCGGTGGTGTGCTGGATGTCGATCGTGCCCTGCACGGCCGGGCGGTTGCGCGTCTGGCTGACGCCGCGGAACAGGTAGTCGGACGAGATGGTCGGCGTGATGCCGATGGTCAGCCCCGCATCCTCCAGCTCGAAGGCGCCGGCCGAGCCTGCGCCGAGCGACAGGCCGAGGACCAATGCGGATGCCGCGGCGATGTTCGTTGTCATCGAGTCTTCCCCTCACGCTCTGGCGTGGTGCAGGAGCGTCTTGCGAGGGCCGTGCCACGTGCCTGGCAGCTGGGCGCGAGGCGTGCCGATCACGGGGTGTCTGTTGCCGATCCGCCACGAATCGACGCATGAAGCGGCGATGCGGCCGCAGCCGCATCATGAGAAAGCCCCGCCAGGCTTTCGCCGGGCGGGGCTTCTGGATGTCGTCTGGTCGGAGCGAGAGGATTCGAACCTCCGGCCCCTGCGTCCCGAACACAGTGCTCTACCAGGCTGAGCTACGCTCCGTCACGACGACCTCCGGGCGGCGGCGTATAGCGCCGTGCCGGGATGGCGGCAAGGGCACCTGAGCCGCAATCGGCAGGGGCGCTGAATCCCGTAGGAAATCGCGCCGCGAATCGCTGTGCGGAACAGGCAGCACGGCTAAGCTTTCTGGCCCGCAACATGGAACATGCCCGATGGCGCGTCCTCGCCTCTTCCTGACCACCGCCGCCCTGGCGGCGCTCCTCCTCGGAGGCGGCGCGATTGCGCAGCCCGATCCTGTGTCCACCCGGAAGGACGGGCTGCGCCGGATGCAGGCGAATCTTGAGGCGATCGGGGCGGTGGCCAATTCCGGGGGCAACACGCGCGACACCGTGGCCCGTGCCGACGAGATGGTGGCCTTCTTCCGCGACCTGCCCTTGCTCTTCCCACCCGGCTCGGATGGCAACGGCTCCAAGGCGCTACCTGCCGTGTGGTCGGACCGCCCGGGCTTTGAGCGTGCCGCGGCCAATGCCACGACGGCGGCCGAGGCGCTGCGCAACACGGCCGCAAGCGGCGATGCCGCCGCCACCGGCCAAGCGGTGCGCGCGATGGGCAGCGCCTGCGGCGCCTGCCACCGGAACAACCGCAGCCGCTGATTCGCGAGGGGCGGTCCGGTCTCAGCCCTGCCGGGCGATGGCTGCGACCACCCCGGCGGCGATGGCGAGGAGCAGCAGCGCCAGCCAGGGGCTGCCCATGCGTGGCGCCATCCCCGCCATGGCGCCGGGCAGCCGCTTGAAGCCTGTGACCATCGGCCGCACCAGGTCCTGTCGCTTCAGCGCCGCATAGGCCAACACGGCCAGAACATGCAGCCCGACGGCGATGAGGATCAGGTCGAAGCCCAGCAGGTGCAGGCTGCGCGCCGCATCGCCGGTCTCCGGCGCCACGCTGCGTGCCAGCGGCCCCCGGGCGAGGATGCCGTCATCGGTGAACAGCCCGGAACTCGCCTGCACCAGCAGCAGGACCAGCATGGCCAGCACCATCCAGCCACCGGCCGCATTATGCCCGATCTCGGCATCCGGCTCTCGCCGGTGCAGCCGCCGCAGATGATGCAGCCCCGCCAAAGGCGAGCGCAGGAAGCGCGAGAAGCGCGCGGTGTCCGATCCGACCAATCCCCAAGCGAGGCGGAAGAGCAGCAGCGCCAGGATCACCTCGCCGGAGAGCATGTGCCACTCCATCCGCCCGGTGCTGGCCGTCCACCAGGAGATGCCGATGAGCACCGCCACAGCCCAGTGGACCAGCCGGATCCACCCGTCCCAGACCTTCACCTTCACCAGTTGCCCGGCCGCGTCGCCCATGCCGCCCTCCGCTCCAAGAGGGCAGGATAGGGAAGCCCCTGGCTCCAGGCCCAGAGGGATGGCGGGGGAGGGGGCGGAATCGCAGTTTCCGCTCACGCGCGCTCTTGTGATCGATACCCCTGCGGACGTACTTACCGCGTTATGACAGACGCATCGCGGCTGCGAGTCGTCGGCGGCCTGGCAGTCCTGGCCGGCGTCGTCGTGGCCGGAGCTTATTACGGAATGGGGAACCGTGCGGCAGCGCCGACTGTCGCCGTCTCCGCATCCTTGCCTGCCGCGCCCGCCGAGGCGGCGCGACGCGAAGCCGCCGCGCCCTCCGCCACTGCCCCCGCCGCTCGGCCTGCCTCGCAGCCGGGCCAGGCGTTCGGCCCGCCGCGCTTCGACGTGGTCCGGATGGGTGCACGCGGGAACATGGTGGTGGCCGGCCGCGCTGCCCCCGGTGCCGAGGTGGTGCTCTATGACGGCGAACGTGAGATCGGCCGCGCCCGTGCGGATTCGCGCGGCGAATGGGTGATCCTGCCCCCCGAGCCGATCGGCGCTGGCGCCAGGGAACTATCCCTCCGCTCCCGCCCGCCCGGCGGCGAGGAGATCGCCGGCTTCGACACGGTGCTGGTGGTCGGCCCCTCCGAACCGCAGGCGGTCGCCCAGGCCCGCGCCGAGCAGTCCTCCCCGGCGGAAGGGGCGTCCCGTGCCGGCCCGGGGGCGCAGCAACCGGAAACGGCCTTCCCCGCCAAAGCTGCATCGCCGACGGAGCGGACGGACCAGCTGGCCCGCCTTGGGGAGGCGTCCGGCTCCGCAAACGGGGGCGACACTGCCGGCGAGGATTCCCTCCCCACCGCCGGACCTGCTGCCCTGGCGCGGCCGGAGCAGGCGCTCGTTCTCCTCCTGCCGCCCACGGCCGCGGCAGCCCCGCGCAGCCTCTCCGCCCGGCCCGCCGGGGAGGTGCAGGCGCCGCTTGGCCTGGACGTGGTCGATTACGACGACAGCAACACCATGCGTTTCGCCGGCACCGCCCCTGCCGGCGCGCAGCTCCGCGTCTATGCCGGTGACCGCCACCTGGGCGATGCCGAGGCCGATCCCGCCGGCCGCTGGTCGCTCACCCCGGCCGAGCCGCCCCCGGTCGGCCGCCACACCCTGCGCGTGGACCAGCTCAATATCCAGCGCCCCGCCGGCGTGCAGGCCGTCCGCAACGCCGCTGTCGCCAGCCGGATCGAGGTGGCCTTCCAGCGCGAATCCCTGCCGCTCGACGCGGTGCGGGATGGGCGCGTGGTGGTGCAGCCCGGCAACAGCCTCTGGCGCCTCGCGCGTGAGGCCTATGGTCGTGGCATCCGCTACACGGTGATCTACCAGGCCAATGAGGCGCTGATCCAGAACCCGGATCGCATCTTTCCCGGTCAGATCTTCACCCTGCCCCTGGGCGACTGAAACGCGGCAGGCGCCGGCACTGCCAAGGGTTGCCCGGCGGCGGCCAAGAAACCATAACCGGGCTCCCCTCTTTTCTGGATCATCATGTCACTCGCCTACGGTATGCGCCTCGTCCTCGCGCCCCCGCATCCGGCGGGTCGTCCCTTCCTGATCGGCGGCATCGTGGTGGCCGTCATCGGCGGCCTGGCCTTCGGGAGCTGGATCTTCTGGCTGGGGGCGGCCTTCACCGCCTTCTGCCTCTACTTCTTCCGTGACCCGGAGCGGTATCCGCCCGGGAGGCCCGGCCTTTTCCTGGCCCCGGCAGACGGCCATATCGTCTCCATCGAGCCCGCCGTGCCGCCGGAGGAACTGGGCCTCGGCTCCACGCCGCGCTGGCGGGTCGCGACCTTCCTCTCCGTGATGGACGTGCATGTGAACCGCATGCCGATCGACGGCACGGTGACCCGCATCGCCTATCGCCATGGCGCCTTCATCAACGCCGCCCTCGACAAGGCGAGCGAGGACAATGAGCGCAATGCCATCGCCGTCCGGCTGGAGGATGGCCGCGATTTCGCAGTGGTGCAGATCGCGGGGCTGATCGCCCGGCGCATCCTCTGCCATGTGCGGGAAGGGGACCGCGTCCGCGCTGGTGACCGCTTCGGAATCATCCGCTTCGGCAGCCGCACGGACCTCTATTTGCCCGTGGGCGTCCGCCCCATCGTCGTGACCGGCCAGACCATGATCGGCGGCGAGACTGTGATCGCCGACCTCACCCACCCTGCCGGGATTCAGGAATAGGTATGGGACAGGCCCCGCGCCGCTTCCGTTTCACACCGCGCCACCGGCCGCGGCTGCAGGGCCTGTCCTTCAACCGGCTGCTGCCGAATATTCTGACCATGCTCGGCCTCTGCGCCGGCATGACGGCGGTGCGCTTCGCCCTGGATGATCGATGGGAACCGGCGGTGACGCTGATTGTCGTCGCCGCCTTCATCGATGCGCTGGACGGCCGCCTCGCCCGCCTCCTCCAGGCCACCTCCCGCTTCGGGGCGGAATTCGACAGCCTGTCGGACTTCCTCTGCTTCGGCGTGGCGCCCGCCTTCATCCTCTATCTTTGGTCGCTGCACGAGGCGCGGGGCTTCGGCTTCATGCCCTGCCTACTCTTCGCCGCCTGCATGGCCCTGCGCCTGGCGCGCTTCAACGCCGCCATCGACGCGCCGGCGCAGCCCGGTGCCGTGCCGCGGCCGGCCGGCTTTTTCACCGGCGTTCCGGCTCCCGCCGGGGCGGGGCTGGCCCTTTTCCCGATCTTCGCGGCCCTGACGCTGCAGGGCTGGGGCCTGACCGGCCTGGCCGACATTCTCCGCCACCCGCTCTTCTCCGCCATCCTGCTGGTGGCGGTGGCGGCGCTGCTGGTCAGCACCTTACCCACCTGGTCCTTCAAGAACGTCAAGGTGCCGCGCCAGGCGGTCCTGCCGCTCCTGCTCGGCGCCGCCGCCTATGCCGCCCTTCTGGTGGCGGAGCCCTGGGCCGCCCTGGCGGCCGCGGGGATCGTCTATGTGGGAATGATCCCTTTCTCTCTTCGCTCACACCGCCGCCTGACGGCCGAGGCTGCCCGGCCGCCGGTCGCGGAAGCCGAAAGCCCCGCCGCCGGCTAAGACGCCGGCGAGGGGCCCTTGCCGGGCGTCACGCCGCCCGGATTTCCGACAGGAAGCGATCCACCCGGCCACGGAGCTGCTCCGCCTGCTGGGCCAGCTCGCCCGAGGCCGATCGGACCTGCGCCGCTGCCGCCCCGGTGCGCTCCGCGCCTTCGGTCACGCCCGCCGTGTGCCGGGAAACATCCTGGGTGCCGGAAGCCGCCTCGGCCACCGCCGGCCGATCTCCCGCGTTGCGGCGGATTGCTCCTCGGCGGCGGCGGCGACCTGGGTGGTGATGCTGTTCATCTCCCCGATCGTCCGCACAATTCCCCCGATCGCCGAGACTGCACGCTCCGTCTCCCCCTGCATGGCCGCGATCTGGCTGCCAATCTGCTCGGTGGCCTTGGCGGTCTGCGCCGCCAGGGTCTTCACCTCGCTGGCAACCACGGCGAAGCCGCGCCCGGCTTCGCCGGCGCGCGCCGCCTCGATGGTGGCGTTCAGCGCCAGCAGGTTGGTCTGGCCCGCGATGTCGTTGATCAGCCGCACCACGTCGCCGATGCTGCGTGCCGCCTCGGACAGCCCCTGCACCGCGCCATCGGTCTGCCGCGCATCATCGGCCGCCCGCCGCGCCACATCGGCGGAGCTGGCCACCTGCCGCGCCACCTCGGCGATGGAGGCTGCCAGCTCCTCGGCCGAGGCCGCGTCCGTTTGGACATTCGCGCTCGCCTGCTCGGAGGCCGCGGCCACCGAGGTCGCACGCTCCACCCCGTCATGGGCGGTGGAGGCCATCTCCCCCGCCGTCGCGTTCAGCTCGACCGCCGCCGAGGCGACGCCGCGCAGGACCTTGGCGGCCTCTGCCTCGAATCCTCGCAGCAGCCCGTCCACGCGCTCGCCACGCGCCGCCTTCGCGGCTGCCTCCGCGGCCTGGGCGGCGGCCAGCGCATCCGCCTTGCGCAGCCCATCCCGGCAGGTCGCGACGGCGTGGGCCATGTCGCCGATCTCGTCGGCACGCGCCATCTCCGGCAGATCAAAGCCGTAGTCTCGCTTCGCCAAGCGCAGCATCGAGGCCGAAAGGCTCCGCACCCCGCCGCCCACGCTGCTGGCCAGCCAGACCACGCTGATCCCGCAAAGAACCGCGGCCAGGATGAGCGTGCCAAGGGTCAGCCACAGGGCGCGCGAATAGGATGCTTCGGCTTCCTGTGCCGCCTGAGCACCGCCCGCATCATTCAGGGCACTCGCGGCGTCCAGCGTCTCCAGCACCGCGCGGAAGAGGCGGACGGATTCCCCGTTGAAATTCGCCATCGCCGCCGCATCGCCGACCGTCCCGGCAAGAAGCGGCGCCAAGTGGTCGGAATAGCTGCTGTATTCTGCCCTGATCCGCTCGAACAGGGTGCGCTCCTCGGGGGAGGAGATCAGCCGTTCATAGCGCCGGCTGGCCGCCTCCGTCAGCGGCCGCGCCTGTTCGTAATCCGCCAGCGCTGCCTGGCGCTGCCTGGCGCTGCGCCGGGTCACTCGTTCCCATCACCCGGGCCGCGCGGGTGCGTTCGCGGGAAACCAGCAGCTTCAACTCGCCCAGGGCCTGGATGGAGGGCATCCAGTTGTCGCGAAGGTCGCGCGTATTTCCGTTGATGAATTGGAGCTGGGCGGCGGACATCCCGCCCAGCCCGAGGATGAGGACGAAGATCAATCCGAAGGCAGCCAGGAGCTTGCCGCGGATGGAGAGGGATCGGAGCGCATGTTGCGTGGCCTTGCCGAGGTGATTCCACGGCCAGCATCGGCGCCATCGCTGAAGATTCAGTTTCTCGGCCGCGACGGTCCGTCGCGGCCGGTCCTTTGGCCTGCCGTCTAGCGCGGCGTCTCCACGAGGATACCCTGCGCCTTCAATGCCTCGATTTCCTCCGCGGAGTAGCCGGCGGCCGAGAGCACCGCCTCGCCATGCTCGTTGAAGCGTGGCGGCGCCGTGCGCGCCCCGCCGGGCGTGCGGGAGAGCTTGATCGGCGTGTTGAGCGCGCGGAACTCGCCGATCTCGGCAACCATGTTGCGGGCGGCCGTGTGCGGGGCCGCGACGGCCTCGTCCACATGCAGCACCGGCCCGGCGGGCAGCCCGGCCTTCAGCATGCGGTCGCAGAGCGCATGCCCATCCTCGGTCTTCAGCCGCTCCTCGAGCAGGGCGTTCAGCGCGTCGCGGTTCACCACGCGGTCGCCGTTGGTGGCGAAGCGCGGATCCTTCGCCAGCTCATCCAGACCCAGGAAGGCGCAGAACTTCCGCCATGCGGGCTCGTTGCCGCAGGCGACGAAGATCTCGCAGGTTGCGGTGGGGAACTTGGAATAGGGGCTAATATTCGGATGGGGGTTGCCGGTGGCCACCGGCCGCTTGCCGTTCAGGAAGTGGTTCGCCGCCTGCGGATGCAGCAGCGCCATGCCGCAGTCATGCAGCGTCATGTCCACATATTGGCCGCGTCCGGAACGCTCCCGCTCCTGCAGGGCCATCAGGATGCCGATGGTGGAATAGAGGCCGGTCGCGAGGTCGACCACGGGCGTGCCCATGCGCAGCGGTCCGCTGCCCTGCTCGCCGTTGATGGACATCAGCCCGACCATCGCCTGCACGATGGCGTCATAGCCCGGCAGCCCGCCCAGCGGGCCCGTGGCGCCGAAGCCGGAAACGCGGCAATGCACCAGGCGCGGGAAGCGCTGGGAGAGGGTGTCGTAGCCGATCCCCCACTTCTCCATGCTGCCGGGCTTGTAGTTCTCGACCAGCACGTCCGCGCCTTCCAGCAGGCGCAGCAGCACGTCACGCCCCTCCTGCTTGGAAAGGTCGAGGGCGATGCTCCGCTTGTTGCGGTTCACGCCGAGAAAGTAGCTCGCCGTGCCATCCAGGAAGGGCGGGCCCCAGGCGCGCACCTCGTCGCCCTGCGGAGGCTCGATCTTGATCACCTCCGCCCCATGGTCCGACAGGATCATGGTGCAGTAGGGCCCGCCGAGAACGCGGGTGAGGTCGATGACCCGGATGCCGGCAAGGGCACCGCCGGTCTTTGTCTCGGCCTGGGGGAGCGCGTCAGTCATATAGGATCTTCCTCCGTTGGCCCGTTCTGCCCCCACGGGCCGCCCGGCTCAAGCCGGGAAGGGCGATCAGGGGCTATTCGGCCAGGTCCCGCATCACCTTGATCAGGTCCGACTTCCCCTCGAAGCCGATGCCGGGGAGTTCAGGCATGGCGATATGCCCATCCTCCACCCGCACCCCGTCGGGGAAGCCGCCATAAGGCTGGAACAGGTCCGGATAGCTCTCATTCCCGCCCAGTCCGAGGCCGGCGGCGATGTTCAGCGACATCTGGTGCCCGCCATGGGGAATGCAGCGGCTCGGGGACCACCCCGCCACCTTCAGCACCTCCAGCGTGCGCTGATACTCGCACAACCCGTAGGAGAGGGCGCAGTCGAATTGCAGCCAGTCGCGGTCCGGCCTCATGCCGCCATAGCGCAGCAGGTTGCGGGCATCCTGGTGGCTGAACAGGTTCTCGCCGGTCGCCATGGGAGCGGGGTAGAACTCGGCCAGCGCGGCCTGGAGGGCGTAGTCCAGCGGATCGCCGGCCTCCTCGTACCAGAACAGCGGATAGTCCCGGAGCATCTTGGCATAGGCCACCGCGTCCTCGAGCCCCAGGCGCCCATTGGCGTCCACGGCAAGCCGCGCCTTCCCGTCCAGTTCCTTCAGCACGGCTTCGATCCGAGGGCGGTCCTCGGCGATGCCATTGCCGATCTTCATCTTCACCACGCTGTAGCCACGGTCGAGATAGCTCCGCATCTCCGCCCGAAGCTGCTCGATCCCCTTGCCGGGGTAGTAGTAGCCGCCCGCCGCATAGACGAAGACGCGTGGATCGGCCTCGCGCCCATGCCGCTCCGCCAGCAGGCGAAAGAGCGGCTTGCCCGCGATCTTTGCCACCGCATCCCACACCGCCATGTCGATGGTGCCGACGGCGACCGAGCGCTCCCCATGCCCGCCGGGCTTCTCGTTCTTCATCAGCATCGCCCAGATGCGGTCCGGATCCAGGTTGTCGCCCGCATCGTTCAGCAGCGATGCCGGGTCGGCCTCCATCAGCCGCGGCGCAAAGCGCTCGCGGATCAGCCCGCCCTGGCCGTAGCGGCCGTTGGAGTTGAAGCCATAGCCCACCACCCGCCGCCCGTCCCGCACCACGTCGGTGACAATGGCGACCAGCGAAAGGGTCATCTTGCTGAAGTCGATATAGGCATTGGCGATGGAGGAGGCGATGGGCGCCGTCACCTCCCGCAGGTCGATGATTCGCATGGTATTTTCCCCGCTTGCCGGTGCAGCATGGCTCCGGCGCAACAGGCCGCCAAGACGGCTTGCCCTCAGGGCTGCTGGGCGCAGGGCGTTGGCACGGGGGTTGCTTTTCCAGAGCCAACCTTCCGACCCACGGGCGCCGGGACGCGGCGCCATCGCGTCCGCCGACAGGCCGCCGGAGAACAACGAATGCGACGCCGTTCCTTCCTCGCCATGCCCGCCCTGCTCGCCACCCCGGCGCTTGCGCAGGAGTGGAAGCCCCACGCCCCTGTCCGCTTTGTCGTTCCCTTTCCCCCGGGCTCCAGCATCGACCTCGTCGGCCGCATGGTCGCGGATGGCGCGCAGCCGATCCTTGGGCAGAACGTGGTGGTGGAGAACCGGCCGGGCGCGGGCACGCTCGTCGCCGTGCAGGCGGTCAAGGCGATGCCGCCGGACGGCCAGGCCGTGCTGGTCGTGGCCAACAGCTTCACGGTGAACCCCACGCTGCACAAGCCGAAGCCCTATGATCCGCTGGCCGATTTCCAGCCCCTCGCGCTGCTGGTCGAGATGCCGCATGTCATGGTGTGCCACCCCTCGGTGGCCGGCAATTTCCAAGACTTCCTGGCCAAGGCGCGCCAGCCCGGCCCGGGCCTGTCCTTCGGCAGCAACGGCCAGGGCACCAGCCAGCACATGGGCATGGAGCATCTGAAGCTGATGGCCGGGCTGAACGCCCAGCACGTGCCCTATCGCGGCACCCCGCAGATGCTGACGGATCTGATCGCCGGGCGGGTGGACTACACCTTCGCCAATCTCCCCGACGTGCTGTCGCCGATCAAGGAGCGCCAGGTGGTCCCGCTCGGCATCATCGCGCCCCGCCGGCACCGACTGCTGCCGGATCTGCCGACCTTCATCGAGTTGGGCTTCCCGGCCGCGGTCTCGGATTCCTGGTACGGCGTCGTCATGCCCACGGGTGCCCGGCCCGAGGTGGTGGCCTCCCTCTCCAAAGCCTGGCTCGAATCGCTGAACCGCCCCGCCACCCGCGCGCGGATGGAGGAGATCGGCCTCGACATCCTGGCCCGGGGCCCCGAGGAGCTCGCCACCCGCATCAAGCGCGACAGTGCCATCTATGCGGAGGTCGTGCGGGCGGCCAACCTGCAGCCCGGCTGATCAGGAACGACCATGACCCCGCTCGAGCACATCCATGTCCCCGGCCAGTTCAAGGTGGCCGCACCGCTTTCGCCGGCGGTGAAGGTCGGCAACCTGCTCTACATCTCCGGCATTCCCGCCTATGACGAGCAGGGCAAGCTCGCCATCGGCGACTTCACCGCGCAGATGACCCAGGTGATGAAGACGATCACCGAAATCCTCCAGCATGCCGGCGGTGGCTGGGACCGGGTGGCGAAGGTGAACGTCCTGCTGACGCGGCGTGAGGATTTCGAGGAGATGAACCGCATCTACGCGGCGCATTTCCCGGACGGGAAGTACCCTGCCCGCACCACCGCCATCGTCTATTCCTTGCCGCGTCCGAACTTCCTGCTGGAGATCGAATGCGTGGCGGTGCTCGCCTAGGACTGACGGCACTTCCATACCCAGGCACGTGGCGCGAGGTCCCTGCTGATGGGCCCTCGCGCCGCCACGCGTTGCAGTAGATGGAGCGTTGTCTCGGAAATAGCCTATCTCGAAACTAGCGGCCGTCCAAAAAGCACGCAAAGCTCTCACGCACTCGTGTGCGAGGTCGCCGGATGGCGAAGGTCTGGGTCTATTCCTGGGATCACGTCCGTGGCGGAGAGGGCGCCGCCTGGGGGCATTCCTCGATCCAAGTCGAGGCAGGGCCATACATCTCCTGGTGGCCGTCCCATGATGATGAGCGCAATTACATGGTGGACAACAAGAAGAACCCGTTTCTTGCCAAGATGCTTGGCAAGTTGATCGGCACCACCGACATCTACAAGGTCAAGCACCGCTGCAACGCCACTTACCAGGCGGATGTGCGCGATGAGCATCGCGGCGCTGATGTGGTGGTGGAGATCGCCGACGGCGTGTTGAACACCCGCGCGATCGAGCTGTGGTGGCAGGGCTACGCCTATGAATCGGCCTCCTACCACAGCATCAAGAAGAACTGCTCCACCACCGTGATCCGCGCCCTGCGCGCCGGCGGCTCGGACAAGCAAATCTCGGTCAAGAAGCTCGGCACCAAGGGCAAGCTGCCGAGCGTGGACTTCTTCTCCAAACAGACCGGCTGGGAGCCGACCGATGTGCTGGCCTATCTCCGGCTGATGAACCGGAGCCTCGGCGATGCCAAGGTGAACATGAACGGCTCGGTCAACACGCCGCCGCAGCGCAATCTTCCCGTGGAGGGAAGCGGCGTGCAGATGTGCGAAGCCCATGGCCAGCCGTTGCTGACCTGTTCCGACTGCTGAAGCTGCGCCGAACGGGGAAGGCGCGGTGCCTTCCCCGTCCGCCGCGCCGTTCTAGGCTGCCGCCTTCCGCGCCCAAACGCGGGCACAGAATTCCGGATAAGTCTCCACCATCTCGTCGCAGACCGCCCCGCGCAGCAGCGCCAGCTCCTCCGCCGAGGGATCCGGCGTCACCACCACCTGATCCGGCGCGTCGAAGTCGAAGCCCGTCTCCGCCCGGATCGTCTCCAGGCTTTCGCCCGGATGCACACTCTCCAGCACGAAGCGCGCGCGCGCCGGCTCGAAGCGGAAGACGCAACGTCCCGTCACCAGCGCCTGCGCCGTGCCGCGACGGAACACTTCCGGCGGCGAAACACCCGGCGCCGAGACGTGGTCGACGCGTGGCACCAGCACGCGCGGCGAATGCTCCTCGCGGAACAGGATGGTGCGCGGGGTCATGAAGTACATGAAGGCCGAGCCGAAGCTGCCCGGGAAGCGCACGCCGGCGCCGGGCCATTCGCCCGTGCCGATCAGGTTGATGTTCGCCTGCCCGTCGATCTGCCCGCCGCCGAGGAAGAACAGATCGATCCGCCCCTGGCCTGTCAGGTCGAACAACTCTCGCGTTCCCTCGGTGAAGGGATTGCCGCTCCTTTTATGCAGCAGCGACAGTCGCACCGGATGGCCGGACTTCGCCACCAGCCAGCAGGCCGCAGCTGGAATGGGCGAAGCCGCGCCCACGGCGATATGCCGCACCGGCGGCGCGGCGGGATCCAGGATCAGCCGCGCCAGCGTCGCCGCCAGCCGCTCCTCGGGCTGCACCGCGCCGCTCATTCCGCGGCCTCCCGCGCGATGCGGTTGAAGACATGCTCCTCCGCCCAGGCGCGGAAGCCCTCCTCGGTCCGCGCGGCCCGCGCATAGGCAGCGACATAACCGGCATCGAAGCCATATTCGTCCAGCAGCGCCACCGGATGCGCGCCGCGCTCCGCCACGGCGAAGGCTTCCACATAAGTCGCCGAAATCACCCCCGGCGCCAGCCGCTCATCCTCCAGCATGTTGCCGGGCACCACCCGCTCCACCGTCACCAGCAGGCGGCGCGAGGCATGGGCCAGCGTCGCGCATTCGCGCCGCCGACCGACCCAGACATTCCCCGCCTCATCGGCCATCACCGCATGCACCGCCGCCACGTCCGGCTGCAGCGCCGGGAGCAGCAGGATCGGGTCCGGCGTCTCGGAAAACGGGTTCTGCACCACGCGCCAGTCCGGCCGGTGCGCGAGAATGTCGCTGCCGACTACCCCGCGCAGCGGCATGAAGGGCACACCCTTCTCGGCGGCCTGCAGCATGGTGTGGATGGCGGGGCAGGTGGCATCGCGCAGCAGGATCGTTCCCGCCTTCACTGCTGCTGAGAAGCGCGGCGCGAATCCGGCCTCGCCGAGCGACACCGCGCTCGTCTGCACCTCCGCCACGCAGCCGGCGCCGATCAGCAGGTCGGTCGCAAAGCCGGAGACAGGCACGCCGAGCAGCCGCAGCCCCTTGGCTCCGCGCCGCATAAGCGCCTTGGCCAGCGCCACCGAGGGCAGGGAATTATCCGGTGGCAGCGCCAGCAACGCGCCATCCGGCACGCTGGCCGCCAGGGCCTCCAGGCTCGCTTGGGTCATGCTATTTCCTCCGGCGGCTAAGCTGGCGCATTTTCCCCTCGCTTGCACCCGCTGCAAACCCCCGCCTCCACCTCGGGCGAGGCCCCAGGCGCCAGGGGCGAGGTCCAGGGGAGGGGTGATGACGACATTGCCGCGCGTGATCCTGCGGAACTGGCGCGAATCCGACCGCGCGCCCTTCGCCGCCATGAACGCCGATCCGGAGGTGATGCACCACTTCCCGGCGCCGCTCTCCCGCACCGAATCTGATGCCCTGATGGACCGCTTCCTGGCCCATCACGCCACCTATGGCTTCGGCGCCCGCGCGGTGGAGGCCGAGGGCGAACTGGCGGGCCTGTGCGGCCTCTTCCACGTCTCCTTCGAGGCGAGTTTTACCCCGGCGGTGGAAATCGCCTGGCGCTTCCGCCCCGACTTCCAGGGCCGTGGTCTGGCAACCGAAGCCGCGCGCCTCGCCCTTGCGGAAGGCTTCGGCGCCCTCGGCCTGGACCGGATCGTCGCCTTCACCGCACCGGTGAACGAGCGCTCCTGGCGCATGATGGAGCGGCTCGGCATGCGCCGCGCCGGCTGCTTCGGCCATCCGCGCCTGCCGCCGGACCACAGGTTGCACCGGCATGTCTGGTACAGTCTGGAGCGCGCAGACTGGCTGGCCAACACGGTCCCCGTTTAGGGTGGCAACCCGATGGCACTCGGCCTCACCCGAAGGGGCTCGCATCCAGCCCGGCCAGCGCCGCCCAGGCATTCGCCGCCAGATGCCCCCGCGCCGGATAGAGGAAATCCGCCGCTCCCGGCCGCAGCCCGGTGCCGAGCCCGGTGGTCAGCCAGGGCAGGCTGGCCGCTGCAATCCAGCCATCCGGCCGCCGATGCCGGGCCAGCGTTACGGCGAAGCGCTCCGCTAGCGCCTCCCGCCCCAGCCGTCGCAGCAGCAGCGCGGCCTGGGCGGTGCCCTCCAGCCAAATGCCGTCGCGGTCGTCGTTGAAGTCCAGCCCGTCCATCTCTTCGGGCGGCGCCCCCGCCGGCAGGCCGTGCCGCGCCAGCACCCAGTCCAGCGCCGTCTCAAGCCCATGTTCCGGCCAGGCCAGCGGCGGCCAGAGATTGGCATCCAGCGCACTGCCCGCATTCACCGAACCGTCCGGGGCCAGCCCCATGGCGAAGCGCCCCTCCGGCTTCTGCCACATGGAGCGCACGAAGCCCGCCGCATGCGCCGCAGCTTCCGCACGGCCGAGCCGTCCGAACGCCACCGCCAGGTCCAGGTTCTGCTCCGTGCTCACCCAGGGCAGCGCAGCCGGCGCCGGCTCATGCCCGATCGTCCCGCCGCGATACCCCGCTGGCCCACGCAACCCTTCCAGCCAATCCGCCGTGCGCTCCGCGGCCTGCCGGAAGGGCGGGTCCCCCAGGGCCGTCCAGAGCAGCATGGCGAAGGCCGCCGGGCCTGCCGCACTGCCAGCCTGGTAGCCATCCTCCAGCCATTGCCCCCGCGCCGCGTCCCACCAGCCGGGCGGACGCATGCTCCGCGGCGCCTCCGGGTAGACCCGCCCGGCCGGATAGGCGTTCCGCAGCCGGCCATCCCGCCAATGGCGATCCTGCTCCTGCGCCAGGCGCAGCGCCTCGGCGATCCGGGCCGCAAGCGCCCGATCCCCGCCCGCCAGCAGCGCCAGCCCCGCCAGGGCATTGTCATAGGTGAAGGCCACCTCGGCATGGACGCGGTCGAAATCCTCGTGCCGCTCGGTGGTAAAGGATTTCAGCAGCACCGGGCCCTCGGCCGCGGCCAAGGCGCCGCGGATCGGCGCCAGCGCATCCCGTGCCAGCGCGGACCAGGCCGGCGCCCCCCCCGCCGCTCCGGCTCGCGCGGCGGCCATGCCCAGGAGCGGCATGGCAAGCGCGGCGCGGCGGGGGAGGGCAGGGGTAAGGCGATTGGCGAAATCGGACGGGCTCATCCCCCGCATCTAGGGCCGCCCCTGCGGCAGCGCACCAGCCGGCCCCATATCCTGTACTGCCCCTGGCCTATGAAATCCGACCGAACGGGGCGATACCGGACTGACCGCCGGTCGAGAGGGAAGTGCCGCCATGGAGCCGAACCGTCAGGAATTCCGCGATGCCATGGCGCGTCTCGGTGCCGCCGTGACGATCGTGACCACCGATGGCCCTGCCGGCGGGCGCGTCGGCATCACCGCCAGCGCCGTCTGCAGCGTGACGGATTCGCCGCCCACTCTGCTCGTCTGCATGAACCGCAACAGCAGCCTCAACCCGGCCGCCAAGGCGAATGGGGTCCTCTGCGTGAACGTCCTCTCAGGCGAGGACCAGAGCCTGTCCAACCTCTTCGCCGGCTTCACCGGTGCCGATCAGGCGACCCGGTTCAGCGAGGGCAGCTGGACCACCCTGGCCACCGGCGCCCCGGTGCTCGAGGATGCCGTCGCGGCCCTCGACTGCGTTGTGGAGGAAGTGTTGGAGAAGGGCACCCATAGCGTGATGTTCGCCCAGGTCCGCGCCATCCGCCTCGGCACGGCGCGCCCGGCGCTTATCTGGTTCTCGCGCAACTACCACCCGGTCGGACTGCCGGGCTGACATAAGCCGGCACCGGCCTCCCTTCGGACACCGGTGCCGGAAGCGCTTGGCGCGCGGCCACTGGCCGCACGCCCATTGGTGACTACGGCTGGTGGTCAGGCGACCGGGCGACGCCCGGCGAGGTGGACCATGTCCCGCGTCCCAGTGCGCGCGCCGATGATCGCCGCCCCCGCACCGAGTACCAGCGCCGCGAAGACCCAGAAGGCGGCCATGGCGGCTGCCTTGGCTGCGGTATCCGCCGCCTCGCGCGCCTTCTGCTCCGTCTCCTGCGCCACACGCTGCGCCTCGGCCTCATAGGCCTGCACGCGGCTCGCGGCCTCCTGCTCGGGGATCCCGGCCTCGGCCGCGACCAACTGGTTCAGCCGGGTGCGGTCGGCGTCGGAGAGGTTGCCATTCGCCACCCGCTTACCCACCAGGGTGCTGATCTCCGCCCCGCGCTGCTCCGGCGTCATCCGTGCCGGGTCGCTCGGGCCGGAAAGGGCGACGCGCGCCCGCTCCACAAGGGCGTCGGTATCCACCTGCGGCGCCGCGGCCTGCGCCGCCTGCCCAGCGGCCTGACCGACCCCGCTCATGACCCCGGAAAGCGCGTTGGTCGCGGTATGCGCCGCACCCGAGACCATGCTGCCCAGCAGCACCGCCGAAACGAGGAAGGCGGTGGCCCAAACCGCCGCGCCATGCAGCGTTCCGTCATGCTCGTCCGCCGTGCCGGAGAGCCGTGCGGCCGTATAGCCACCCAGCGCCAGGCCGAGCAGGTTCGAGACCAGGATCCAGATGCTGCCCGCGATTCCGAGGGTGGTGGCGGAAGGCGTCTCGCGCGCCTGGACGTCCACCGTGGTCACCCCGATGGCGAAGCCAAGCACGTTGAGCGAGGCGCCGACCGCGATGGCGACCAGCGCCCCCGCCAGGATAGCGCCCCAGGAGATGCGGTGCCGCAGCACCGGCGCACCCTCCGGCGCCCGCGTGGCGACCGTGGGCTGGGTAGATGTGTGTTGTGACTGGTTGTAGCCGGACATGCCGTGCGTCCCTTATTTCGAACCATGATGGTTCTCGCGGGGCAACGGGTATGCCCAGGATGGGTTGCCCGGAAGTATGGCGCGGGACGCGCAGCGTGGCCTGCAAGCCACGAAGGGACATCCGGACCCCCAGATGCGCAGAAGGCCCCGGCGGTCTCCCGCCAGGGCCTTCCCATCGCGTGGCCGGTTCGCGGCCCGCGTCTTCCGGTGACCCGTCGGAGTTAGGCGCCGACGGTGATCCGGGTGGCGGACGCGAAGACCTGGTTGATGCGATGAGACACCGGATCACCTCCTTTCATGCTGTTGACGAAGCGGGAGATGGGTGCCGGCCCCACGCGGATCAAGAGATCTCGGCGTAGGTGCCGTTCTTCCAGACATAGAAAACATAGTCCGGCACGGTGACGTCGCCCTTGCGGTCGAAGCTGATCGGGCCAAGCACTGTCTGCCAGGGCCCGCTCGCCTTCATCGTCTCCGCGACCCTGCGCGGCTCGACCGAATTGGCCCTCTTTGCGGCCTCGGCCCAGATCTGCGTCGCGGCATAGGTATAGAGCACGAAGCCCTCAGGATCGACGTTGCGGGCCTTGAAGCGCGCCACCACCTCGGCCGCCGTCGGGCGCTTGCGCGGATCGGAGGAGAAGGTCATCAGCGTGCCCTCTCCAGCCGCGCCGCTGATCTGCCAGAATTCGTTCGTCATCAGCGCGTCGCCACCGATGAGCGTGACGTTCATGCCCTGCTCCTTGGCCTGGCGCACGATCAGCCCGGCCTCGGTGTGATAGCCCCCGACATAGATGACATCGACATTCGCGGCCTTCAGCCGCGACACCACCGCATTGTAGTCGCGCTCGCCCGGGGTGTAGGCGGCGTAGATCGCCTCGGTCGTGCCGGCGGCGTTCATCGCCTTCTTCGTCTCGTCCGCCAGGCCTTTGCCATAGGCGGAGTTGTCGTGAAGAACGGCGATCCGCTTCCCCTTGTAGGTGTCGGCGATGTACTTGCCGGCGATCGAGCCCTGCTGGTCGTCCCGCCCGCAGGTGCGGAAGGTGTTCCAGGCGCCCTCGTCGGTGTAGCGCGGGTTGGTGGAGGCGGGGCTGATCTGCAGCACGCCTTCCTCCGTATAGACCTTGCTCGCCGGGATGGAGGAGCCGGAGCAGTAATGCCCGATCACCACCCGCACCTGGCGCCCCGCCAGTTGGTTGGCGACCGAAACCGCCTGGCGCGGGTCGCAGGCATCGTCGCCCGTCTCCAGCACCACTTGCTGGCCGAGGACGCCGCCGGCGGCGTTGATATCGGTCACCGCCTGGGTCGCGCCTTCGCGCATCTGCGCGCCGAAGGTGGCGTTGGCGCCGGTCAGCGGCCCCACCATCCCGATCCGGACGGTTCGCGCCTGGGCCAGGGCGCCGCGTGATGCCAGGAGCGCTGGAAGGCACAAGGATGCGCCGAGAACGACGCGGCGTTCGAGAGTCATGGGAATCTCCGGAGGCTGCTTGGTTGAGCCTAGGCGTTGAGCCGGAGCCGATTCAATGCCGGTGCGAGGCTGCCGAAAGTGGCAGTGGAATCAGCGACCACACCTTGTTGTGATCTCACGTTTCCGTTGCGATGCTTTAACCAATCATCGGATCAGACCATGGCCCGTTTTGTGTTCAATACGAAGGACCAGATGCTTGCCGCGGCAGCCGGTGTGGCCGGAACGGCGGCGACGGACTACCTCCTCTTGAACTTCGATGCGTCGGTTGTCGATTCCGATTTCACGGGCATGTCCGGCCTCGACCAGATCATCCTGCGCGGCACAGGAGCGCAAAGCATCGCCCTCGGCGAGACGGCCGCCGCAGCTTTTGGCCCGGGGTAGATCGTCATCTCCGCAGAGACCGCCACCAGCCTCTCGGTCAACGCCATCGATTTCGGTGCTGTCCGCGTGGTGGGAACGGCCGGCGCCGACACCGTCCGCGGCAGTTATGGCGACGACCGTTTCATCGGCGGCGCCGGTGAGGACGTCTTCATCTATGACGGCCACGGCATTGACACCTTCGCGGACTTCACGCCCGGCACCGACAAGATCCTGCTCCTGGACACCGGCATCACCAGCTTTGCGGAACTTCTGAGCCATGTCGATGTCCGCCCGAATGGTGGCCTCCATATCGATTTCAGCTCGCCCTTCAGTGCCGACATCCTGCGGCTGCCAACCGTCACCCTCGGCCAGCTCTCGGCGAACGACTTCATCTTCTCCACCGCCCGCGCGTCCACCGGCGTCACCCTGGCCGCCTCACCCCGGCCGGAGAACGCGCCCGGCGCTCTGAACCTCGGCACGCTCAGCGTCATCGATCCCGATCTGGGCGACACCCACACGATCACGAGCCTGCATACCGGCTTCTACGTCTCGGGGAACTCGCTCTTCCTGAAGGAAGGCGCGACGCTCGGCGATTATGAGGCCGGGTCCGACTACCTCGTCAGCCTGCGCGTCACGGATTCCTACGGCATCCGCCGCGACCACCACGCCATTGTCGACCTGACGAATGTCGTGGAGCCCTGGGGCGCCCACTCCGAGAATGCCGGCCGAACGCCGAATGACCGCACGCTGGCCATGAACCTACTGGCCAACGAACAGGTTCAGGAATTCAGCGTGAAGCTGGCGGCCGTCAGCATCGGCACCTTCGCGACCGCCCATAGCTCGGTCACGACCCAGGCGAACGGCGCCGCGGTCTACACGCCCAATGCCGGCTATGTCGGCACCGACAGCTTCACCTATGTCATGAGCGACGCGCTCGGGAACACCAGCAGCGCCACCGCCAGCTTCTCCGCCTTTACGAACCTCGCCCCCACCCTGACGCTCACGGACCATGCCGTGGTGTCCCGCACCAAGGGCGCGGAGGTGGGCATCCTCGATGTTCAGGACGCGAATGACGACGGGGTTTCTTTCTCCATCGGTGGCACCAAGGCCGACATGTTCGAGATCGTCCGGTCGGACAGCGCCTACCGGTTGAAGCTCAAGGCCGACAGCAAGTTCACCGAGAATACCGACGCCGAACTGACGATCAAGGCGACCGACCAGTGGGGCGCCAGCAGCACCATCAGCACCACTATCCACTCCTTCGGCCTGAACTTCGTCAACTGCCAGATGGTGGTGGCGGATGATGCGGTGGGCGTCACGCTTGGCGCGGTGAGCGCCAGGACCGGCTATACCCTCTCAGTCGCCGGTGGCGATCCGCTGTCCGGCCGCTTCGAGATCAGGGACGGCAAGCTTGCGCTGAAGGCAGGCGCCAGCCTCGACTATGAGGCGGGGGAGACGAATGTGAAGGTTGTCCTCCTCGCGAGCGACGGCAACGGGAGCTCGGCCTTCATGAAGGAGATCACCGTCCGGGTGCGCCCGGACCTGGAGGCCAGGGACGACAGCTATGTCGTCAAGCCCGGCGTTGCTCTGATGGGGGACGCCTCCGAGGGCGTGCTGACCAATGACCTGACCGACGGCCAGGGCCTGAGGGTGGATGAGGCGATCGGCATTCCCATCGGGACGGCGAAGGAAGGCTTCATCACCTTCGCCGCAGACGGTTCCTTCACCTACACCCCGAAGGCGGGCTATCTCGGCCGCGACCACGTCAAGATCACGGTGCGCGACGAGTTCGGCACGCCCCGGAAGGTGGAGGTGTCGCTCCTCGTCGACAACCGGCCCGTGGAGATGGCGCCCATCTCCGACATGGCCGTGCGCACGGATGGCACCCCCGCCGCCTTCAAGCTCGCCGCAGGCCACTTCATCGATGCGGATGTCGGCCAGAAGCTCACCTACACGCTGAGCATGGCGGATGGCGGCGCCATTCCCGATTGGCTTACCCTGGACGGCACCACCCAGACGCTGAGCATCGGGGCGGCGGCCTGCGGGGAGAGCGCCCTGAACCTGCGCCTGACCGTGAGCGACGGCATCCTGTCCGTCACCGACGACTTCATCCTGACCTATGGGGCGGGCGTCACCACGGCTGTCGGCAGCGAATGGTCGTTGATCGGCTGATGCGGAAGGGAGGTCAGTGGGCGCCCAGATAGGCGTCCCGGACCTCGGGCCGGGCGAGCAGCTCGGCCCCCGTGCCTTCCAGCGTCACGCGCCCGGTCACGAGCACATAGCCCCGATGCGCCAGCCGCAGTGCCTGGTTGGCATTCTGCTCCACCAGCAGCACCGTGAGACCCGTGCGGGCATTCAGCTCCCGGATCGCGGAGAAGATCTGCCGCACCACCAGCGGCGCGAGGCCGAGCGAGGGCTCGTCCAGCAGCAGCAGCCGGGGCCGGGACATCAGCGCCCGGGCGATCGCCAGCATTTGCTGCTCCCCGCCGGAGAGCGTGCCGCCCCGCTGCGCCTCGCGCTCCTTCAGCCGGGGGAACAGGTTGAAGGCCTGCTCCAGCCCCGGCGCCGGATCGACGCCCATGGCCTGCGCGCCCATCAGCAGATTCTCGCGCACCGTCATGCGGGGGAAGATCCGCCGCCCCTCCGGTGACTGCGCGATTCCGGCGCGCGCGATCTCATGCATCGGCAATGCGGTGATGTCGCGCCCCTCAAAGGAGATGCGCCCGGCCCGCGCGCGGGGTGCGCCGAAGATGGTCATCAGCAGCGTGGACTTGCCGGCGCCATTCGCGCCGATCAGCGTGACGATCTCACCGGCGTCGACATGCACCGATACGCCCCGCAGCGCCTCCACCGCGCCATAGGCGGCGGTCACGCTCTCCATCCGCAGCATGGCGCTCACGCCGCGCCCTCCAGGGGAACCGCCGGCGTGTCATCCTCATCGCCCTCGCCGAGATAAGCGGCGATCACCGTCTCATCTGCCCGCACCTCCGCCGGCGTGCCGTCTGCGATCTTCTTCCCGTGGTCTAGCACCACGACGCGGTCCGAGATCTTCATCACCACGCCCATGTCGTGCTCGATCAGCAGGATGGAGCATCCGCTCGCGCGGATCAGCCGGATCAGCTCCGACAGCTCCTCGGATTCCCGCGGGTTCAGCCCCGCCGCCGGCTCATCGAGGCAGAGCAGCACCGGCTCCGTGCACATAGCCCGCGCGATCTCCAGCCGCCGCTGCGCGCCATAGGGCAGGCTGCCCGCTGCATCGTCCGCGCGGTCCAGCAGCCGCGTCGCCTCCAGCCAGTGCTTTGCCAGATCCACGGCCGCGCGCTCCGCCGCCCTGTAGCGCCCGAGGCCGAGCGCCGCGCCGATGCCGAAGAAGGTCGAGGCCTGCAGGCGGTTGTGCTGAGCGACCAACAGGTTTTCCAGCACCGTCATGCCGGGGAAAAGGCGGATGTTCTGGAAGGTGCGCGCCACCCCTTCCTGCGCGATGCGGTGCCCCGGCGTCCGGTGCAGCGCCCGCTCCCCGGAGCGTCCGTGCAGCAGGATCTCGCCCGCGCTCGGTCGGTAAAAGCCTGTGATGAGGTTGAAGACGGTGGTCTTGCCCGCGCCATTCGGCCCGATCACCGCGGTAATGTCGCCCGCCCTCGCATTGAAGGAGACCTGGTTCACGGCGGTCAGCCCACCGAAGCGCATCACCAGCTCGCGTACCTGAAGGACCGGGGCGCTCACCGGCCCTGTCCCACGAGCTCGGCCGCGATCGCCCGGCGCTTCCCGAGTGAGACGGAGGGCGTGCGCGACGAGACCAGCCCGCGCGGCCGCCAAACCATGATCACCACCATGGCGCCCCCGAAGACGAGCATCCGCCATTCCTCAAGGTCCCGGAACGCCTCGAAGCCGCCGATCATCACCAGCGCCGCGATGGCGACGCCGAGCTGGCTGCCCAGCCCGCCCAATACGACAATGGCGAGGATGATGGCGCTCTCGATGAAGGTGAAGCTCTCGGGCGAGATGAAGGCCTGGCGCGTGGCGAAGAAGGCGCCCGCGAAGCCGCCGAACATGGCGCCGATGGCAAAGGCCGTCAGCTTGGTGTTGGTCACGTTGATGCCCAGCGCGCGGCAGGCGATCTCGTCCTCGCGCAGCGCCTCCCAGGCGCGGCCCAGCGGCTGCCGCCGCAGCCGGATCGTCACCCAGTTGGTCAGCAGCGCCAGCGCCAGGATGACGTAGTAGAGGAACACGACGCGATGGGTGGGGGAGGGCTCCAGCCCGAAAAAATCCGAGAAGGAGCCGGGTCCGCCACCCGCGCTGAAGCTCAGCCCGAAGAAGGAGGGGCGCGGAATGCCCGAAATACCGTTCGGCCCGCCCGTCAGCGAAACCCAGTTCAGAAGCACCACGCGGATTATCTCGCCGAAGGCCAGCGTCACGATCGCAAGATAGTCGCCGCGCAGCCGCAGCACGGGAAAGCCGAGCAGCACGCCCCAGAAGGCCGCGAGCAGCCCCGCCAGCGGCAGGCAGACCCAGAAGGAAAGGCCGAAGGTGGTGGAGAGCAGCGCGTAGCTATAGGCACCCACCGCGTAGAAGGCGACATAGCCGAGGTCCAGCAGCCCAGCGAGCCCGACCACGATGTTCAGCCCCCAGCCAAGCATCACATAGGTCAGCACCAGGATGCCGAGATCGAGCCCATAGCGCGTGGTTCCCGGCAGCATCGGCAGCAGGACCGCATAGGCGAGCAGCACCGGCGCCACCCATGTTCCCACGCGCGCGATCATCGCGCTGCGCTGCGCGGTCCGTGGCTTTGGCGCCGGCCGGAAGGTGGTCCAGAGGTTCAGCAGCAGCCGTCCGGCGAAGACCAGCCCGACGAGAATCGCCACATCTGCCCAGCGCGTGCGGATGATCAGCCCACCGCCGCCCGGCCCCACATCCGTCCGCAGCCCGACCAGCGGCACGAACAGTCCCAGCGCCACCAGCGCGGCCATGCCCGCGTCGCGCAGCGAATGCGCCATCGGCGGGCGGGGCGCGGGTGGCGCCGAGGAGCGCGGGATGCCGCTCAACTCGCCCGGATCGGGCACGCCATCGTCGTTGTGGGGAACCCCGCCCTCATGCGGCACGCCAAGCGACGAATTGGCGCCGCTCATACTTTCTCCACCTCCGCGCGGCCGAGCAGGCCGGTGGGCATGAAGATCAGCGTGATCACCAGGATCGCGAAGGTCGCGACATCCTTGTACTGCACCGAGAAATAGGCGCTCCAGAAGGTCTCGATCAGCCCGATCAGCAGGCCGCCGAGAACCGCCCCGGGCAGGGACCCGATGCCGCCCAGCACAGCCGCAGTGAAGGCCTTAACCCCCGCCAGGAAGCCGATGTAGAAGTCGATCACCCCATAGCGCAGCAGGTACATGGTGCCCGCCACGGATGCGAGCGCCGCGCCGATGACGAAGGTGATGCTGATGGTGCGGTCCGTGTCGATTCCCAGCAGCCCCGCCATCTTCCGGTCCTGCTCGCAGGCGCGCATGGCGCGCCCCAAGGGTGTTCGCGTGACCAGCCAGGTGAAGACCGCTAGCACCCCCAGCGTCACCACCACGATCAGCGCCTGCATGGAGGAGACCGAAACCGCGAAGCCATTGCCGTGCCACAGCTCCAGATTGCCGGTTACGATCGCCTCGATCGGCTTCACCCGCGCACCCTGCGCCACCTGCACGTAGTTCTGCAGCACGATGGACATGCCGATCGCGCTGATCAGCGGCGCCAGGCGGAAGGAGCCGCGCAGCGGGCGATAGGCCACCCGCTCCACCGACCAGCCATAAAGCGCCGTCACCGCCATGGAGACGAGAAGCACCAGCAGGATCGCCCCCGGCCCCGCCGTCCATCCGCCCGCCGCGATCAGCACGAAGGAGATGAGCGAGATGAAGGCGCCCACCATGAAGATGTCGCCATGGGCGAAGTTGATCATGCCGATGATCCCGTAGACCATCGTGTAGCCCACCGCGATCAACCCATAGATCATGCCCAGCGCGACACCGTTGATCAGCTGCTGCAGGGCATAGGCCAAGCGCGGTCTCCGTCTTTCCAGGGCGCCGGGTTTGTCCCGGTTCCGCCGTTCGGCCGTGTAGCGTCCCGGAAGCAGGCTACGCTGGGGCCGCGCGCCCCGCCAAGGGGGAGCGCGCGGCGCTCATCAACCCTTGAGGCGAAGTGCCCAGTCCCGCAGCGCCACCACCTGGGAGGCGATCAGTGCGCGCGTCGTCTCGTCCGTCACGCGGCCCTCGGCGTCGAGGCGCGTGCCGGACTGCATGATCAGCACCTCCGGCTTGTTCAGCGCATAGGCGTTGAGGAAGACGCACATCTTCCGCAGGTCGTATTGCGCGCGGGCGGTGCCCAGCAGCCCGGGCGTCGCGCCCATGATCGCCACCGGCTTGCCTTCGAAGGGCGGCTCGGGCGGGCGTGAGGCCCAGTCGATCGCGTTCTTCAGCACGCCTGGGATGGAATAATTGTATTCCGGCGTCGCGATCAGCACCGCATCCGCCGCCCGCAGTGCCTCCCGGAAGGAGGTCACGGAGGCCGGGTAGCCCGAAGCCACCCGCACGTCATCGTTATAGGGCGGGATCTCGCCCAGCCCCCCGAAGATGGTCACCTCCACCCCCTCGGGCGCCAGCTCCGCCGCCGCGCGCAGGATGGCCGTGTTGTGGGAGGCTTTCCGAAGGCTGCCGGAGATGCCGAGGATGTTGAACGCGCTCATGGTCGTGGATGCCTCCAGGAAAGGTCAGGATGGATCGGCGAGGGGCGCATCCCCGGCCAACGCCCGGGCGAGCAGGGCGGCCACGCCCTCCTTGGTCACCGGGCGTGGATTGGCATAGGGGCTGGCCGTCGCCAGCCGCACGGCCCGCGGCAGATCCTCCGCCCGCATCCCCAGCGCGGCCAGGGAAGGCGGCGCACCCAGCCGCCGGGCCAGCGCCCAGAGCCCCAAAGGCGCGTCGTCCGCACCCAGCGCCCGTGCGATCCGCGCCATGGCCTCCGGCGCCGCTGGGGCGTTGAAGGCTGCGGCATGCGGCAGGATCACGGAATGCGTCTCGGCATGCGGCAGGTCGAAGCCGCCACCCAGCGCATGGCACAGCTTGTGGTGCAGCCCCATGGTCGCCTGCCCGAGCACCGTGCCGCAGAGCCAGGCGCCGTAAAGCGCCTCCGAGCGCGCCCCGGAATCGCGCGGCGCCTCCATGAGGACGGGCAGGGCGGCGGCCAGGGCGCGAATGCCCTCCTCCGCCATCAGCGCCGTGACCGGCGTGGCATCGGGCGCGTAGAGCACCTCCACCGCATGGGCGATGGCGTTCAGCCCGGAGACGGTGGAAACCCCCACCGGCAGGTCCAGTGTCAGCGAGGGATCATACACCACCACCTGCGGCAGAGCCCGCGGATCGCGCCCGGTGGTCTTCGCGCCGCCTTCGGTCAGCCCCCAGATCGAGGTGCCCTCGGATCCCGAATAGGTGGTCGGCAGCGCCAGGATTGGAAGGCCGGTGGAAAGCGCCACGGCCTTGGCCAGCCCGATCGTGCTGCCGCCGCCAGCCGCCAGCAGCGCATCCGCTCCCAACTCGGCGGCACGCGCCGCGGCGGCCTCGGCCACCGGAACCGGCACATGCATCCGCGCTTCCGCATGAAGTCCCGCCGCGCGCTCGCCAATCGCCGCGGCGACCTTTTCCCCCAGCACCCGCTGCCCGGGCGTGGAGAGCACGAGCACGCGCCGCGCGCCCATCGCATCCAGCTCCGCCGCCACCTGTCCCAGGCTGCCCGCGCCGAACACCACCCGCTGCGGCAGCGGCGCGTGGACGAAGGCGCGAGGCGGAATCACTCCTCCCAAGACAGCACCCCGCCGCGCAGCCAGGAGGCCCCTGCGTCATAGAGCGCCTGCACCTTCTCCCCCTTCAGCCCGGGCATGTCGGTCTTCACCTCATAGCCGATGCCGGTCTGCAGATAGGCGAGGTGCCGGTAGCCTTCGGGGAAGCGCGACAGCAGCGCGGGATCAAGCTCGAGCTTCGCCGCCGGATCGATGGGGTCCATCCGATCCTTTTCGTAGATCGGCTGTCGGAGGACGACCTTCCATCCATCCGCCTTCTCCTCGATGAAGTCGTAGAAGCGGCCGGTGCAGACCACGTCCACGATGACGCCATGCACCGGCGCGCGCTGCGAGATGGTCATCTTCGTCTGCGCGATGGCGCGCTTCCCCGCGATGTCCACCGAGCAGCCGCCGAGGAAATGCAGGATCGAAACGCCCTTGGCCCAGCCCTCCTGGCTCGCCCGGATGAATTCCGCCGCCGGCGCTTGGCACCAGGTCGCCATCATCCGTCCCTCGGGTGCCCAGCATGTGCGGAACCGCTCCCAGTCGCCGGCATCGCGCCAGACGGCCCAGTTCTGCACCAGCTCCATCACCTGCATCCGGCGCAGCAGCGCGTCGCTCATCCCGTTCCCCCCGGCGAATCCCGTTCCGGGGCACGATAGGCGGCACCTGTCTCCCTGGCGATACGAAGCGCTTGACGCGCGCCGTGCCCCCCATTCCCATTCCGGAAAGGCCGCCGCCGCTTCGACTCCCGCAACGGGAGGGCAGGGGCCACCAGGAGGAGTGTCCATGCCCCGTTCCATGCCGGTGGCGCGCCGCGCCGCGCTCAGCCTGCTTGCGTTGCCCGCCCTGCGCCCTACCGCCGGCCTGGCGCAGGGGGGAGGAACGGGGGCGGCCGCCGCACAGGGCACCAGCACGGGAAATCCTAGCGCCGCCTGGCCGGACCGCCCGGTCCGCTTCATCCAGGGCTTCGGCCCTGGCGGCACCACGGATATCGTGGCCCGGCTGATCGCTCCCTCCCTTGCCAGCGCCTTGGGCCAGCCGGTGGTGGTGGAGAACCGCCCCGGCGCCGGCGGCACCATCGCGGCGGAAGGGCTCGCCCGCGCGCGGGACGGCCATACGCTGATGCTCATCAACAACGGCTATGCCGTCTCCGCCGCCCTCTACCGCCGCCTTCCCTATGATCCGCTCACGGAGGTGGAGCCGGTCGCGCCCGTCGCCTCGGTCGGCCTCGTCCTGCTCGCCGGCACCGGGCCGGAGGCGCCGCGCGACATGGCCGAGCTGACCCGCCGCGCCAAGGCGGCGCCAGACAAGCTGCATGTCGCAACCGTCGGCGTCGGCAGCACCCAGCATTTCGTCGCCGAGGCCATCCAGTCCGCCGCTGGCATCCGGCTGACCCATGTGCCCTATCGCGGCACCCCGGCCGCCCTCGTCGCCCTCCGCAACGGCGAGGTGGAGCTGGTGGTGGAACCTGCCTCCTCCGTTCTCGGCCAGATCCGCGGTGGCGAGGCACGGGCGCTGGCCATCACCTCGCGCGAACGCTCCCCGTTGCTGCCCGAGGTTCCGACCGTCGGCGAGCTCCTTGGCACCCCCGATTTCGACATCCAGACCTGGTACGCCATCGCCGTCCCCGCCGGCACGCCGCCCGAGCATGTCGCGCGCATCAGCGAAACAACCCGACAGGTGCTGTCGGACGAGGCACTGCGTAAGCGGCTGGGCGAACTCGGCCTCGCCCCGCGCCCGTCCACGGCCCCGGCCGCCGTGAAGGCCGATGTGCATGCCGAGATCGCGCGCTGGGCAAAGGTGATCGAGAACACGGGCATGGAGCGGCAATAGCCGCTCAGCCCTTCGGCCCGATCGGCTCCAGCCCCGCGGCTTCCAGCACCGGCGCCATCTCCGCCGAGGCGAGAAAGCCGATCAGCCGCTGCGACGCTTCCGCATTGGGCGTGCCGCGTAAGGCGGCGGCGGTGAAAACCGCCACCGTCTCCACCTCCCGCGGCAACCGCCCGATCACCTCGATCCCGGGCACCGCCAGCAACTCGCTCACCTGCTGCACCGCCAGCGCCACCTCCCCGCTGGCGGCAAGGGCGGCAGTGAAGCCCGCGGGGATGATCCGGGCCTTGGCGTTCACCGCCTCGGCGATGCCCAGCCGCTCGATCAGCGCCGCGAAGGCGATCCCGCTCGCTCCCGTGCGGGAATAGGCGATGGAGGGCGCTGCCAGCAGCACCGCCCGCAACTCATCCACCGAGCCGATCGCCGGATGCGGCGCCCCCGCCCGGACCGCCAGCCCGACATGCGAGCGCACGAGATCCACCCGGCTCGCGCTGTCCAGCACGCCTTCCGCGATCAACTCCTCCACGCCCTCCAACGTGAGGACCACGGCATCCGCCCGCTCACCGCCCCGGATGCGCGCCAGCAGCCCGATCGTCGGCGAGAAATCCGCATCCACCGTGACGCCCGCCGCGGTCTCGCAGCGCCCGAGGCTTCCCCGAAGCGCGCCCTGGACAGCGAGGGTGGAGAGCAGCCGCAGCGGCGCGCTCAAGCTTCCAGCCCCGACAACTCGGCCACCAGCAGCCCGAGCGATGCGGAATCCATCCCGCCGCGCCCGCTGTTCACCAGCGCCTCCATCATCTGCGCCGCCATCGCCGTGGCCGGCGCAAAGACGCCGTGGTCACGCATCGCGGCAAGGGAGAGGCGCGTGTCCTTCCGCATCAGCTCCGCCCGGAAGCCCGGCTGCAGCGTGCCCTCGATCATGCGCTTGGCGTGGTTCTCCATCACGAAGGAACGGGCGGAGCCGCCCAGCAACGCCTGGCGCATCGCCACGGGGTCCAGCCCCGCCTTGCGCCCCAGCGCCAATGCTTCGGACACCGCCTGCATCGTCGCCGCCACCAGAAGCTGGTTGGCCGACTTGCACACCTGCCCGGCGCCCGGCGGCCCCAGATGCGTCACCGTCTTGCCCACCGCCTGCAGGAATGGATGCGCCGCCTCGAAGGCGATCGCATCGCCGCCAATCATGCAGGTCAGCGTTCCGTCCCGCGCCCCGCCGGGGCCGCCGCTCACCGGGCTGTCCAGAAGATGGGCCCCGCGCTCCTCCAGCAGCCGCCGTGCGAAGCCCGCGGCCGGAGCGGCGGCGATGGTGCTGAAGTCGATCACCACGCTCCCCGCCTCCACGCCTTCGGCCAGGCCACCGGGTCCGAACAGCACCGCCTCCACATCCGGCGTGTCCGGCAGGCAAAGCCCGATGCAGGCCGCCCCCCGCGCCGCCTCCGCCGGGGTGCTGGCCCAGCGTGCCCCCGACGCCTCCAGCGCCTCTGCCTTGCCCCGGCTGCGGTTGTGCACGGCGAGCGCGAAGCCAGCCTTCACGATGTTGGCCGCCATGGCGGCCCCCATCACCCCAAGTCCGATGAAGGCGACATGCGCGGGCGGCGAAATGGTGTCCAAGGCGTTCAGCTCCTCTTGAGGGCGGCGCGGATCGAATCCAGCAGCATGTCCATGGAGCGCTGGAAGGCCGGGCCATCGGCATAGCCGTCGCCTTCGCCCACCCGCTCCATGAAGCGGTTCCAGGTGGCGGTCTGCATGCCCTGCCGGAAGCGGTCATGCAGATAGGTCACCATTTCATCCGTCATCCCGGCCGGGCCGACCCAGCCCTTCATGTTGTCGGCCACGATGTCGTAGCCCAGCTCGCGCAGCGTGGGCACGTCCTTGTAGGCGGGGGCGCGCTGTTCGGAAGCGATCGCCAGCGCCTTCAGCGTGCCCGAGGTCACCTGCGTGCCCAGCTCGTCGGTTGCATTCACGCCCAGCTGCGTCTGTCCGGCCAGCATTGCCTGCAGCGCCGGCCCGCCGCCATTGAAGGGCACATGCAGGAACTGCACGTCCGCCGCGCGCTCCAGCAGGATAAAGATGGAATGCGAGAGCGTGCCGACGCCGGATGATCCATGCGCCAACCCGCCCGGATCGGCCTTGGCCGCCGCAAGTGCCGCCTTCAAATCCGCGAAGCGCGGCGAATCTCCGCCCTTGCAGGACAGGATATGACCGTTCCGCGTCAGCCGGATCACCGCTCGGAAGGAGGTCTTCGGGTCATAGGGCACCTCACGATGCGCGGGGATGGAGGTGCTCTCGCTGCCGCCATGTATCACCAGCGTGTGCCCGTCGGGCGCCGCGCGCGCGACGTATTCCGCCGCCAGCGCGCCGCCCGCGCCGGGGCGGTTCACCACCACCAGCGGCACCGGCATCAGCGGCGTGCAGGCCTCGGCGATGGTGCGCGCGATGATGTCGCTGCCCCCGCCGGGCGCGAAGCCGACATTGAGCTGGATCGGCCGCGTCGGCTGCCAGCGGCCGATCTGCTGCGCATAGGCGGGGCAGCCGAGTGCTGCCCCCGCCGAGCCGAGGATGCCCCGCCGGGTGATGCTGACCATCTTGCTTCCTTCCCTGTTCCCTCGTGGGCGCCTCAGTCTTCGCCGAGTTCGTATCGTGCCCCTGATCTTTCGCAGATGTCACGGATATGCCGGTCCAATGCGGGTGGCACCGGAATGCCCTCCGCCAGCCGCCTCTCCCGCTCCTCGGCCTCCGGGTCGCCCGCCACCCGCACCGGCCGCGCGGGATCGGCCGGCGGCGTCTCGTGCAGCACGTCGATCATCGCATCGAGCTCCTCCTCGAACCCGCCTTCCGGCCGGAAGGCGCGCGGATCGATCGCGAGGAAGAAATGGCCGACATCGTCTGGATCGCCCGGCTTGCGCGTGGGGTTGCGGACTGGTCCGAAGGCGGCGCCGGTAAGCGTGGCCGAAAGGATCTGCACCATGGCCCCGAGGCCGTAGCCCTTGTGCCCGCCCGTCACCTCCGCCCCGCCCAGCGGCGTCACCCCGCCGCCGGGCCGCTTGAAGATCACCTCCATCGCCTCGGCGGAATCGGTGATGGGCCGCCCGGCCTCGTCCGTGACCCAACCCTCGGGGATTGGCTTTCCGTTCAGGTCGTAGACCTTCACCTTGTTCGCCGCGACGGTGGTGGTGGAAATGTCCAGCACGAAGGGCCGGTTCCGCAGTGCCGGCGCCGCGAAGGCGATGGGGTTCGCGCCCAGCAGCGGCAGCGTGCCGCGCGTCGGCACCATCAGCACCGTGCGCGCGGAACTGGTGATGAAGCCGATCACCCCCGCGCGCGATGCAATGCGCGCGTAATGCCCCGCCGCGCCGAAGTGGTGTGAGTTCCGCACCCCCACCGCGCCGATGCCCGCGGCCTTCGCCTTCTCCACCGCCAGCCGCATCGCGAAATCGGCATTGGGATGGCCGAGATTCGCCCCGCCATCCACCAGCGCCGTCGCCGCCGCATCCAACACCACGCGCGGGCGCGCATTGAGGTCGAGCTGCCCGTTGTTCCGGAAGGTCTCATACATCATCAGCATCGACAGCCCGTGGCTGTCGATGCCCATGAGGTCCGTCTCCACCATGGCCCCCGCGGTGGTGGCGGCCAGGTCCTCCGCCATGCCCCAGGCCTGGAGCACGTTGAGGATCTGGCGCCGGACGCGCTCTGCCGGGACCCGCATCAGCGCGTGACGCGCACGCCCTTGGCGGCGAGCGTCTCCTCCACCCATCCGCGCACCCAGCCGCCGCCCCTGATGGCGGCCGTGGTCTCGGCCTCCTTCGCCGCATGCTTCTCGGCATCAGCGATCACCTGCGCCGCATCGGCGCGCGGGATGACGACCACGCCATCCTCATCCGCCGCGATCAGGTCCCCCGGCATCACCACCTGCCCGCCGCAGGCGACGGGATAGCCGATCTCGCCGGGACCATCCTTGTACGGGCCGGACGGATTGGCGCCCCGCGCCCAGACGCCGATATCCATCTTGCGGATGCCGTCCAGGTCGCGCACCGCGCCGTCGATCACCAGCGCACCCACCTTGCGGGCTTCCGCATGGCCGATCATCAGATCGCCCGACACCGCGATGTTCAGGTCGCCGCCGCCATCGCAGACAATCACCTCGCCCGGCGCCGCCATGTCGATCGCGCGGTGCAGGAACAGGTTGTCGCCCGGGCGCACCTTCACCGTGAATGCGGGACCGACGAAGGTCCGGCGCCCGCCATAGGCGAAGAACCCGCCGCGCATGGATTGCAGCCGGCTCATCACGTCGCCGATATTCGCGACCGGCAGCTTCGCCGCGCGGGCAATCAGGGCGGCATCGGGCTCGGGGCGCGTCTCGACGATGCGTAGGCCAACGGTCATGCGAGTCTCTCTCCTGGCACTGCGCCGATACGCAAGGCCGGAGAGCGCATGGCCGCGTCACAAGCGACGGGCATCAGGCGTTCCTCTCCGTGCCGTCTCGGCGGCGTGCAGGGAGGATCGGCCGGTTCCGGCGGCCTTGGCAAGGAGCCCGGGCTCTATTCCGGGTTCCCTGCCTCTGGGCCTGCCGGATCTACCGCCTTTCTACCACCCGGACGACCGGCGCCGGAAAGGCAACGCGCCCACCGCCTGCCGGGGGGCGCTCGACCCAGCGCGCCACCGCCCCGCCTTCGCATTCCTGCACCACCGGGAAGGCGAGCGTTCCGCCTGCCTCCGCCGGGCTGCGGACCAGCAGTACGAACTCGTCGAAATAGGCCGAGTCCAGCCGCCCTCCGGTCCAGGCGATCTCCTGCGGCATGGGCGATCCATGGTGCCCCGCATGGCCAGCATGCTCGGACGCCTCGCCACCGCCGAGGCTCAGGGTCCAGCCCGGATGGGGCATGGGACTGGCGCCGCGCAGCTCCTGCGGAACCGTCAGCCGGATGCCCGTGGTGGCCGCGCCATCGCATCCATGGCCGACGCGGAAGGCGATGCGGACATAGCTGTTCGCCGGCATCTCCGCGCGATCCGCCGTGACATGCGCCATGGCCGGGGAGGTCGCCAGCAGCGCCACCAGGGCAAGCGTGGCCGTGCGAGGGAAGGTCATGATTCTCCCCTCCCGCTCAGTGGGCATGGTGCGCGGCGGCGGGAGCACTGGCCCCGGCAGCCTGCACCGCCAGCTGCACCTGGACCGTCCCGGCACGCTCGAAGGTGAGGGTGAGCGGCACGGTGGCACCGGGCCGCAGCGCCTCGGTCAGCCCCACCATCATCAAATGTGCGCCGCCGGGCCGCAGCGACACGCTGCCCCCGGCCGGCACGTCAAGCGCGGCGACGGGCCGCATCCGCATCACCTCGCCGTCGCGCACCGTCTCATGGATCTCGGTGGTGCGAGCCAGAGGGGTAGAGGCCGAGAGCAGCCGGTCCGGCTGCGCCCCATTGTTACGAAGGGTCAGGAAGCCGCCCCCCGTGCCGCCTTGCAGGGCCGCCCGGGCCCAGGGCTGCTCGACCACGATGCCCGAAGGCTGCGCGGACAGGGGATGGATGAAGGCGAAGGCGCCCAGCGCGGCCAGGCCGGCCAGGACGCGACGATGAATGGACATGATCTGATCGAATCCCAAGGGAAGGGGCGTGCGACGCCCCGTGTCGTGAAGGATGGGAAGTCGGATCAGATGATGGGCGGGGCCCGCGGAAGTTGCGGCGGGGCACGGGGCGGAAGTGGCGGCAATCCCGGCCGCCCTGGGGAGGCGACCACTATCGCAAAGGCAAGAACCCTCGGCGGCACCATGGAAGTCGGCGGCGGCGCGCCGACGGGCGTCAGGCAGGGGGCGCAGCAATCCGGCGCCTGCTCCCTCTCGAGCGGCTGCCCATCCTCGCCGAGGAGCACGCTCCGCGGGCCATGCGCACTGCACAGCTCCACCAGCCTGGCGCCGCCCAGCGCCGCCAGGGCCCGGGCATGCGGCTCCATCGCCGATGCCCCCTGGAGCAGCAGCACGAAGGCAAGGAGGCGCGCGAGGCCGGTCCATTTGCGGCGCATGCGCCCGCCTTACGCCTTCGCGCCGCCCCCGTCACCCGGCCCGGCGAAGCGGGAGATGGCAAAGGCCTCCAGCGGCACATCCGCCCGCCCGTCCAGCACCAGCTCGGTCATGATGGCGCCGATAGCCGGTCCCAACTGGAAGCCATGGCCGGAGAAGCCGAAGGCGTGAAACAGGCCCGGCGTGGTGCCGCTCGGCCCGATCACCGGGATCCGGTCCGGCATCTCCCCGTCGATCCCGGTCCAGCTGCGGATCACCTGCACCCCGGCGAGGGAAGGTACCAGCCGCACTGCATGGCCCATTGCCTCGATCGACACCTCCGCCAGGGGTCGGGACCAGGGCGTGGCGGGATCGCTTTCCCCATCGCCGCCACCGACGATGATGTTCCCGCGCGGGATCTGCCGCAGATAGACATTGCCTCCCACCACGCCGAGATTCGGCTCGATGAAATAGGGCACCGGCTCCGTCACCATCATATTCGGGCTGAGCGGCGAGACCGGAACCGGCTCCCCGAAGGCCTCCGCCACCGCTCCGCCCCAGAACCCCGCCATGTTGAGCAGCACCGGCGCGCGGAATTCATCCCCGGCCTCGCTCACCAGCAGGAAGCCATCCACATCCCGCGTCTGGGACACCACCTTGGTGTTCTCCAGCAGCACCGCGCCGGCCTCCCTGGCCGCGCGCGCCAGGGCGGGGGCGAGCAATCGCGGATTCGCCGCCCCATCCTCCGGCGCGAAGGACCCCGCCACCACCGCCGGCCCCAGCCAGGGATATTCCCGGTGAATCGAATTGCGCCCGATGAAGCGCAGCGGCAGCCTGTATTCCTTCGCCGTGTCGAGATAGGCGACGAGATCAGCTTCCTCCGCCTCGTTCCGCGCCAGCTTCAGATGGCCGGTGACGGTGAACTCCGCATCCGTCCCCACCAGCGCCTTCATCCGCCCCCAGATCTCGCGCGAGCGCCGCGCGATGGGCAGCTCCGCCGGATGCCGCCCCTGCTGTCGCACCCCGCCGTAATTCACGCCTGAGGCCTGCCCCCCGACCAGCCCGCGCTCCAGCAGCACCACCCGCGCGCCGCGCTGCGCCAGATGCAGCGCCGCCGAGCAACCCGCCCCGCCGCCGCCCAGCACCAGCACATCCGCCTTCACGCCACCGGCTCCGCGACGAGCGGGATGGGCTTCACCGGCGGCTGCCCGCGCAAACGCCCGATGGCCTCGGGCGTGCTTCCCAGCGCCGCCGCCATGATCTCCGCCGCAGCCGTGCCGCAGACGCGCCCCTGGCAGCGCCCCATGCCGGCGCGGGAGAAGGCCTTGGCCCGGTTCAGCTCCGATGCCGGTCCGGGGGCGTGATCCGCCGCCAGCGCCGCCCGCAACTCGCCCGCGCGCAGCCCCTCGCAGCGGCAGAGGATGGTCTCATCCGCCACCCCTGCCGCCAGGGCACGGGGAAAGGGAAAGGCCCGGTCCAGTGCCGCCCGGAAGCCCTGCTGCCGCGCCAGGGCCGCATCCAACCGTGACAGCTGGGCCGCATCTACCATGCGCCCCGCATCCTCCAGCACCGCCAGCGCCGCCCGCGCGCCCGCCAACTCGGCCACCGCCGCGCCGCCGATCCCCGCGCCGTCTCCGGCCAGGTAATGCCCGGCAATGGCGGTGCGGCCGGCCACATCGCGTTCTGGCACCCAGTTCCATTGCAGCGGATCGTGCCGAAAGGGGATGCCGGCCAGATCAGCCAGCTGCGCCTCGGGCTTCAGACCCCAGCCCATCCCGACCGCATCGCAATCCACCCGCTGCTCACGGCCGCCCGGATCCCGCCAGGCGATGCCGCTCACGCCCGCTTCACCTTCGATGCCGATCGGCGTCACACCCTCCGCGATGCGCACGCCGTGCGCCCGCAGCCAGCCGATGTAGTAGATTCCTTTGGCGAAGGTCGCGGCGTCACGCAGCATGCCCGGCGAGGCCGCCAGCTTCGTCGCGAAGGGCGTGGTGTCCAGCACCGCCGCCACCTCCGCCCCGGCCTTCGCATACTGATAGGCTACCAGCCACAGCAGCGGCCCCGTCCCAGCGAAGACCACCCGTCGCCCGATCCCGCAGCCCTGCGCCTTCAGCGCGATCTGCGCCCCACCCAGCGTCGTGACACCGGGCAGCGTCCAGCCGGGAAGGGGAACCACCCGGTCCATCGCTCCCGTGCAGAGAATGGCCGCGTCATACTCCACCTGATCGCGTCTCGGCCCGGATTGCGTGTGCAGCTGCTTCGCCCCGGGCCGGATATGCCAGACCAGCGTTTCCGGCCGCCAATCCACCTGCGGCCGCAGCGCATCGAATGCAGCGTGCAGCGATGTCGCCCGACCCGCCTCGAACCCATACAGCGCCTTCGCATCGCGCTTGAGCGGCGCGGGCGGCCGCTGGTAGATCCGCCCGCCGCCCTCGGCAGCCTCGTCGATCCACACCGGCCGCAGCCCCGCCGCGACCAGCACCTCCACGGCGCGGATCCCGGCAGGCCCGGCGCCGACGACGGCAACCTTCATCCGCGCCGCACCGCCATGCCGTCCTGCGCCAGCGTCGTGCAGGCGCGCACGCGTCCCATCCCCTCCACCGCCACCCAGCAATCCTGGCAGGCGCCCATGAGGCAGAAGCCGGCCCGCGGCCCATCGCCGAACTCGCTCATGCGCAGATGCCCGGCGCCACCGGCGAGCAGCGCCGTCAGCAGCGTGTCGCCCTCCTGCGCCTCGAGCGCCGCGCCATCCAGCGTCACCGCGATGCGCGGTCGCCCGGCATCGCGCAGCCGCACCAGCCTCACAGCGTATCCTCGTGCCGCCAGTTCACCAGCAGCTCGGCGACGCTCGCGGTATTCGGCAGATGCAGCACCGCCTCCACCAGCACGGCCAGATCCTCGGGCCGCGACATGGCCCCGCGCGGAACATGCTTCACATGCGCCGTCATGTCCGTGTCCACGAAACCCGGGCAGAGCGCCGTCGCGCGGATGCCATGCTCCCAGCCCAGGCGCCGCACCTCCTGCGTCAGCGCCATGACCGCGAACTTGCTCATCGCATAACCGAGATTATCGTTCCGCACGCGCTTGCCGGAGAGCGAGGCGACATTCACCACCCGCCCAGAACCGCTCGCGACAAGATGCGGCCAAGCCGCGCGGATCACGCGCATCGGCCCTTTGGCATTCACCGTCCACATGGCATCGAACGGCGTCTCGTCCGGATCGAGCAGGGTGCCGCGCGGATTGATCCCGGCCGCATTCACCAGCGCGTCAATCCGTCCATGCCGCGCCACCGTCGCGGCCACCCAATCCTCGGCGCTGCCGCCCTTCGCCGCCTCAAAGGCATGATGTGTCAGCCCCGGATGCGATGGCAGCCGTGCCGCATCCCGCACCCCGGCGCTGACCAGGCATCCCGCAGCCAGCAACCGCTCCATCACCGCCCGCCCGATGCCGCGCGTGGCACCGGAGAGCATCACCACGCGCCCTGCCGGATTCAGCATGGACGCAAGCCCGGATCACGCGGCATCGAAGCCCCCGACAGCGGAACGAAGCCACTATCCGGCCGCGTCCCGCCCGCGGGCAACCCCATCGGGCACGAATTCAGGGTGCGGAAGGCCGACTTCCGGCCGCGGCCCTCAACCGGCCGCCTTTACTGCGGCTTGCCAAAAGGCCCCGTATTGCCCGCATGCCCCTCGGGGTCGTTCGACTCCCGGACGGGCTGCCCGGGTTCGTAGTTCAGCTGGTTGCCCGGCTCGGATGTCTGGTTGCTGAGCGGATTGCCAGTCTGCATGGTTTGGTTGAGCGTCGCGCCGCCCGGCTCGCCGCTTCCGTCCTTTCCGGCGTCGTTCTTGCCGCCGGTGTTCTCGTTCTTCTTTGCGCTCATCCGCCTGGCTCCCATCCGAGCGCAGCCGGTGCGGCCCGCTCGGCGGTTCAAACGCCCGGGGCGCGTTCCGTTTGCAGGCCGGCGGGGCCTCCGCCCCACCGTCCCGCAAGCGCAACCAGCTTGGTGCCGGCTAGTCCACCCACTCGCCGTTGCGCATCACCGGCGTGGCCTTCCCGGCCTCGTCCAGCCCGTCCACCTCCACCTCCGGCGAGCCGATCATCCAGTCCACATGGATCAGGCTGCGATTGGCCCCGCGCTCCACCAGCTCCTCTTCGGAGAACTCCTGCACGAAGCACTTGCTGTAGGCCTGGCCGAGCGCGATGTGGCTCGCCGCATTCTCGTCGAACAGCGTGTTGAAGAACAGGATGCCGCTCTTCGCGATGGGGTTGGAGCTGGGCACCAGCGCCACTTCGCCCAGCTGCCGCGCGCCCGCATCGGTGGAAATCATCTGCTCCAGCACTGCCTGCCCGCGCGTCGCATGCGCCTCCACGATCGCGCCGGCCTCGAAGCGCACGCGGATGCCGTCGATCAGCGTGCCCTGGTGCGACAGAGGCTTGGTGGCGGAGACATGGCCCTGCGTCCGTGCGCGATGCGGCGTGGTGAACACCTCCTCGGTCGGGATGTTCGGATTGCCATAGACGCCGTTCTTCGCATGGCTCGCCCCGCCCATCCAGGCATGCCCATCCGCGAGGCCCACGATCAGATCCGTGCCCGACCCGCGGAAATGCAGGGAATGGAAGCGCTGCTGGTTCAGCCGGTCCTGCCGCGCCTTGAGGTTGGCATTATGCGCCGCCCAGGCCGCGATGGGATCGGCGGCATCCACGCGGGTGATCGCATATATCGCATCCCACAGCTTCTTCACCGCCGCTTCCGGCGCCGCCTCGGGGAACACCGCCTTCGCCCAGGCCGGATGTGCGAAGGGTACCAGCGTCCAATTGATGAAGCTGTCCGCGATCAGGTCCAGCGCAGGGCGATAGGCCTTGCTCTGCGCCCGGTTCGCCCGCGCCACCTTGCCCGGAGCCTGCTCCGACAACAGCGACGGATCCGCGCCCACGATGGCCAGCCGCGCCGCACCGCCCCGGAAGGCTGCCGCCATTCCCTCATACAGCCAGCCGGCAGAGACATCGAAGCTCTCGTCCCGCGCATGCTGGTAGCGCAGCAGCGCCGAGCGGTCGTCCGAGAACAGCGTCGTCACCAGCGTCGCGCCCGCCTTGTAAGCCTGCTCGGTGATCAGCCGGGCAAGCGGCAGCGCCTCCACCGGCGCCGTCATCACCAGCTCCTGCCCCGGCACAAGCCCGAGCCCGACCTTCACGGCCAGCTCCGCCAGCCGCTCCAGCCGGGCATCGGCGGCACTGTCGGCGGGGGAAATCGAGGCGGGGAAGGGGGCGAGGTCCATGGTCAAATCTCCTGTGCTGCCAAGATCGAAGGCAGGAGACGGATGGGCAAGGGGGGAGGGGCGCCCGATCAGGCCTCCCGCTTCACGTTCAGCGGCAGCGTCATGCCCCGCCGCCAACTGCGGCTGCGGCCGGAAATCGGCATCCAGCCCATAGAGCGTGTCCGAGCACAGTTACCCGCGATTGCGCACCGCATAGGAGGTGGTGGCGAGCGGATCGAGCACCGTCACATCCGCCTGCGGCACGAAGCGCAGCACATGCGCCGCATCTCCTTGCGCGATGGCGGGGGCGCCGCGGAACACCGTCGCGCCGGCGGCGGCGCCGAGAAGCGCGCGGCGTGTGGTCATGGGGACTTCCGTCATGATCGCGGAACGCCCATGCCAAGGACCCCGCGCCGCCCTGTCAAGCACGGGCGGCGCGAGGGGAGGAGCCTCAGCCCTCCAGCGCCGCGTCCAGCGAAATCTCCGCCTTCAACACCTTGGAAACCGGGCAACCGGCCTTCGCCTTGGCCGCCAGTTCCTGGAACCTGGCATCGTCGGCGCCGGGCACCTTGGCCCGCAGCGTCAGATGCACCTTGGTGATTTCGAAGCCTTCGCCCACCTTGTCGAGCGTGACCTCCGCCTTCGTCTCCATCCGCTCCGCCGTCAGCCCGGCCGAGCCGAGGATGTTGGACAGGGCCATGGTGAAGCAGCCGGCATGGGCGGCGCCGATCAGCTCCTCCGGATTCGTCCCCTTCACTCCCTCGAAACGCATGGCGAAGCCATAGGGCCGCGCATCCAGCGCGCCGCTCTCGGTCGAGATCGTGCCGCGCCCGTCCTTCAACCCACCCTGCCAGGTGGCGGAACCGTGCTTCTTCATCGCCTACTCCCAATATCCGCGGGCAGACCGCCCGCCGCGCCATACCCCAAGGCTGGCGGGGCACAGCCGATACCGGAAAGGGCCGAATGGCAACTGGAACCCGCTATGGGGTCGATCTCCGCGCCGCGCTGCCGGCCGATTCCGCCGACCTTGCCATTCTGCTCGGTGGCACGTCCCGGGGGATCGCCACCCGCCTTGATGCCGTTTCGCGCGACCCTGCCGCGGCGGTCCTCGTCGCCACCGGCTGGAACGGCGCCGCCATCGGCGTGATCGCCCTGCACTGGCACCCGACCCTGACCTCCGACCGCCCGCGGGCCCGCATTTCCGCCCTGGCCGTGGCGGAGGAGGAGCGCCGCAACGGCATCGGCCGCCTCCTCATCAAGGCCGGCGCCCAGGCCGCCCGGGCCGCCGGCTGCGACCTGCTGGAGGCCGCACTATCGCATTCGGAAGAGGAAGGGGGCGCCACGGCCTTCCTCCAGGCACTTGGCTTCACCCCGTCCGGCGCCAGCTTCGCCCGCCCCCTCCGCAAACGGGCCGCGGAGGCGCCGTAATTCCGCCTCGCATCGGAGTGCCCCATGGCGCGTTGACCCCCACAACCCACAGGAGAGAACCGATGCGAAACGCTGCCATTCCGGCCGCCGCCGCCCTGCTCCTGGCACTGTCCAACCCGGCTTCGGCCGCGCCGGGCTTCGCCACTGGCAATGTCAATCTTCGCGCCGGCCCCGGCACCAACTACCCGCAGGTCACGGTCGTGCCCGCGGGTGCCCCGGTCGAGATCATCGGCTGCCTGGGGGGCTATAGCTGGTGCGATGTCGGGTTCGGCCAGGTGCGCGGCTGGGTCTCGGCCAACTACCTGCAATACCTTTATGAGAACCGCCGCGTGCCGCTGCCCGAATACGCGCCGCGGGTGGGCCTGCCGGTCGTGACCTTCAGCTTCGGCGACTATTGGGGCAGCCATTACCGCGGCCGCTCCTGGTATGCCGACCGCGACCGTTGGGGCGGCCCGCCACCCCGCGCGGCCTTCCGGGAGCCGCGCCGCGACCCGCGCCCAGGCCATGGCCCGGAATGGCGCGGCGGCCCGCCTGACCGCCAAGCCGATCGGCGCGATGACCGCCACGACAACCGGGGCCCGCCCGGCCAGTGGCAGCGTGGCCCTGATCGCGGGCCCGATCGTGGCCCTGGGGACCGTGGCTTCGGCGACCGGGGTCCGGACCGGGACGATCGCGGCCCTGGCGATCGGGGTGACCGCGGTCGGGATGATCGGGGCAGGGACGATCGCGGCAGGGACGATCGCGGACCCGGCCGGGGTCACGGCCCCGGCTGAGGACGTGGGGAGGGGGCGGCCCGGACCGCCTCCTCAGCGCAGCAGCGGCCCCACCACCAGCACCACGGCGAAGGCGCCGACCGCTGCCGCCCCGATGCGCGGCACCAGCCCGGCCCGCCCGGCGGCACCTGCCGCACGCCCAAGCGCCGCGCCAAGCCCGATCCAGCACAGCGCCACGAGCACCAGCAGCCCGAGGAAGCCGGCCAGGTAGGGCCACCAGCCGGGTGCGCCGAAGGGGATCACCCCCAGGGCGAAGACCAGCGCCTTCGGGTTCAACAGCGTCGTCATGAAGACCTGGCGCGGCGTCACAGGCACCACCGAGAGGTCCACCGCCCCGCGGCGCCACAGCCTCACCGCCAGCCAGGCGAGATAGACCCCCACCGCCAGCCGCAAGCCCAGCGCCACGGCGGGCAGGGAGGCAATGGCCGGCCCCACCGCCAGCCCGATCGCCAGGATCGAGACCAGGTATCCGCCCGCCTCCGCCGGCACCAGCGGCAGGGCGCGGCGGAACCCCGCCGTGCCGCCCGCGGTGGCCAGCAACGTGTTGGTCGGTCCAGGCGTCCCGAGGATCAGCAGCACGGTCAGCGTGAAGAGGACCGGGTCCCGCATGGCGGCTCCAAGGAAGGGGCGGTTGGCGAGGACCCGCCACGCCGGTAGAAGGCCGGCACAGTATCGCCCGCCCACACCCCTGCCCAGCGGAGCCCCCACCATGGCCGCCTACCAGTACATCTACGTGATGAAGGATCTCACCAAGTCCTACCCGGGCGGGCGCGAGGTCTTCAAGGGCATCACCCTGTCCTTCCTGCCCACGGTGAAGATCGGCGTGCTCGGCCCCAACGGCGCCGGCAAGTCGACGCTGATGCGGATCATGGCGGGGCAGGACAAGGAATTCGGCGGCGAGGCCTGGGCGGCCGAGGGTGTGCGCGTGGGCTACCTCTCGCAGGAGCCGCAGCTCGACCCCACCAAGACCGTCGGCGAGAATGTTCGCGATGCTTTCGGCACGCTGATGTCCGATCTCGAGCGCTTCAACGAGATCAGCATGAAGTTCGCCGAGGAGATGTCCGAGGACGAGATGAATACCCTGCTCGCCGAGCAGGCTGATCTGCAGGAGCGGATCGACGCCGCGAATGGCTGGGAGATCGACCGCACCGTCGACATCGCCCTCGACGCCTTGCGCTGCCCGCCCGCGGAAAGCGCCGTGACGCACCTCTCGGGCGGCGAGCGCCGCCGCGTGGCCCTGTGCAAGCTGCTGCTCGAGAAGCCCGACCTGCTGCTGCTCGACGAGCCGACCAACCACCTGGACGCCGAAAGCGTGTCCTGGCTGGAGAAGACGCTGCGCGAATACGAGGGCGCGGTGCTGATCGTCACCCACGACCGCTACTTCCTGGACAACGTGACCAACTGGATCCTCGAAGTCGATCGCGGCCGGGGCATCCCTTATGAGGGCAACTACTCCGCCTACCTCACCGCCAAGCGCAAGCGCCTGAAGCAGGAGGAGAAGGAGGAGAGCACCCGCCAGCGCCAGCTGGCCGAGGAGCAGGAATGGATCGGCCGCTCCCCCGCCGCCCGCCAGTCCAAGAGCAAGGCGCGCATCCAGGCCTATGAGGAGCTTCTGCAGAAGAGCCTCGACAAGGCCCCGGACCCCACCGAGATCCAGATCCCGCCCGCGCCGCGCCTGGGCAACATCGTCATCACCGCCGAGAACATCCGCAAGGGCTTCGGCAACCGGCTGCTGATCGACGACCTGTCCTTCAAGCTGCCGCCCGGCGGCATCGTCGGCGTCATCGGCCCGAACGGCGCCGGCAAGACCACGCTGTTCAAGATGATTACCGGCGTGGACAAGCCGGATGCGGGCACCATGATCGTGGGTGATTCCGTCCAGCTCGGCTATGTCGACCAGAGCCGCGACACGCTGAACGATGCGAACACCGTCTGGAAGGAAATCTCCGACGGGCAGGACCTGATCACCATGGGCAAGCGCCAGGTGCCCAGCCGTGCCTATTGCGCCGCCTTCAACTTCAAGGGCGGCGACCAGCAGAAGCCCGTCGGCGTTCTCTCGGGCGGCGAGCGCAACCGCGTGCATCTCGCGAAGATGCTGAAGAACCCGCACAACGTGCTGCTGCTCGACGAGCCGACCAACGACCTGGACGTGGACACGCTCCGGGCCCTGGAAGAGGCGCTGCAGGACTTCGCGGGCTGCGCGGTCATCATCTCGCATGACCGCTGGTTCCTGGACCGGCTGGCGACCCATATCCTCGCCTTCGAGGGTGACAGCCATGTCGAGTGGTTCGAGGGCAACTACCAGGCCTACGAGGCCGATAAGCGACGCCGCATGGGCGCCGCGGCCGACCAGCCGCACCGGATCAAGTACCGCCCCCTCACGAGGTAGGCGCGCCGTGCAGCCAGCGAGCCGGCTCGTCACCTCCCGCGTCGTCCGCACGCCGCGGCTGACGCTGCTGCCGGTCGGGAAGGAGAACCTTCCCGACCTTATCCCCCTGAAGGCGGATCCAGCCGTCTTCGGGCTGATGCTGCATGGCGTCCGCACGCCCGAGCGCACGCTGGAGGAGCTGGAGGACGACATCGATTTCTGGGCGGTGCGCGGCTACGGCACCTGGTCCGTGCATCGCACCGAGGATGGCGAGTTCCTGGGCATCGCCGGGCTGATGGAGCGCCCGGATGGCCGTGGCGTTGCCCTGCGCTACGCGCTCTGGCCGCATTGCCGCGGCCAGGGCTATGCGCGGGAGGCGGCGAGGGCCGCTCTCGAATTCGGCCACGCCGCCGGCCTCAGGCGCATCATCGCCGTCGCGCGGGAGACCAATGTCTCCTCCTGTGCCGTCATGGCCGATATTGGCATGACCCCGGCCGGTGAGTTCACCAATCTCGGCCACCGTATGCTGGTCTTCGAAAGCCTCCGCTAAGCAACGTTCCCGGCTGCTGGCCTGGCCGCCCTCAGCCATGCCCCTGGTTGCCTGCCGCCCAGCCGCGCCGCATCCTCGCCCGAGCCATCGCCGGGAGTTCTGAGATGCCGACCCTCGCCTCCATCGAAGCCCTCCGCCCCGAGATGCAGGACTGGCGCCGGGACTTCCACGCCCATCCGGAAACCGGATTCCAGGAGATCCGCACATCGGGGATCGTGGCCGAGAAGCTGGAATCCTGGGGAATCGAGGTGCATCGCGGGCTCGGCCAGACCGGGGTCGTCGGCGTCCTGCGCGGCAAGCGCCCGGGCAACCGCAGCATCGGGCTGCGTGCCGACATGGACGCCCTGCCCATGCCGGAGCTGAACAACTTCGCCCATCGCAGCACCAATCCCCACGCCATGCATGCCTGCGGGCATGACGGCCACACCGCCATGCTGCTCGGCGCCGCGAAGCATCTCGCCGCCACGCGCGACTTTCCCGGCACCGTCCACTTCATCTTCCAGCCCGCCGAGGAAGGCCTGACCGGCGCGCTGGAGATGGTGAAGGACGGGCTCTTCACCCGCTTCCCCTGCGATACCGTCTACGGGCTGCACAACCATCCGAGCATGCCGCTCGGCACCATCGCCATCCGCCCCGGCACGGTGCTCGCCGCCGTGGACTATTTCAGCATCCGCCTGCACGGAAGGAGCAGCCACGGCGCCGAGCCGCATAACGGCCTCGATCCGCTGCCCTGCGCCGTCCAGATCTACAACGCGCTGCAAACCCTGATCAGCCGCCGCACCGACCCGCATGACACCGCCGTGCTCAGCATCGGCCAGTTCCATGCCGGCACCTCCGATATCGTGCTGCCGGAGGTGGTGGAGATGCGGGGCACCATCCGTACCCTTCGCCCCGAAACCCATGACCATCTGGCGAAGCTGTTCCGCCAGGTGGTGGAGGGGACCGCCGCCGCCCATGGTGTCCGGCTGGAGCTGGAGCATAACTACTCCTACCCGCCCACCATCAACACGCCGTCCCAGGCCGCCCTCGCTGCCGAAGCCGCCACCGACGTGGTGGGCGCCGCGCGCATCAAGGCCGACCTGCCCTCGCTCACCGCAGGGGAGGACTTCGCCTACATGCTCCAGGAAACGCCGGGGGCCTTCATCCTGCTCGGCCAGGCGGGCGAATCCGAAACCAGCCGCACGCCCGTCCATAACGGCCGCTACGACTTCAATGACGACCTGCTGCCGATCGGGGCAAGCTGCCTGGTGCGCCTCGTGGAACGGGAACTCACCGGCGCCTGAGCCCCGGAGGTCCCCCCAGGCGAATACGGGCCCAGGGTGGCCGGAGCGGCCCCGGCGGAGGTCCGGAGGCAGAGCCTCCCGACGCCGCCCTACCGTCCTTCGCGGGCCGCCAGCTGCGCCACCTGGTTCCGCATCGCGTCCAGCAGCGCCGAGGTCCGCCCGCCGTTCCGGCTGATGACAGCCGAATACTCGCTCCGCGTCGTCAGCCGCAGGGACGTCCCCTCGGCGATCACATCCACCACGCGGGGCTGCCCGCCCACCTCGCCCACGCGCCAGTCCAGCGAGAAGGGGGCGCTGTTGGGCCGCTCGATGACGGTGTTCACCAGCGTGTCGTCCTCGGTCCGCTGCTGGCTGCGGCCGAGGGAGAAGCGTACCCCCTGGTACTCGCCGAAACGGGCCGAGAGGTTGCGGATCAGGATCTCCTCGAAGAGCCGGAGATAGACCGCCTGCTCCTCCGGGGTGGCCTGCCGCCACCAACGGCCGAGGATGAAGCGCCCGACCCCCTCCACGTCCACCGCGTTGCGCAACACCGCCGCCACCCGCTCCCGTCGCTGGGCCACGGGGGCGTTGCTGTTGATGGCGGCCACCAGATCCTGGCCTGTGGACTGGATGAAGGCGGTGGCCCTCGTCGTGTCCACCCCCTGCGCACTGGCGGGGGTGGCCCGCGCCAGAACCAGCGCGGCCCCGGCGGCCAGGAGGGTGCGTCGTTCGATCATCGGCTCAGGAATCTCGTTCTCTATGCGGCGTGCGGCCGGCCGATCGTCCGGCCGGTCACGCCCCAGGTGGTGCGTCGGCATCGCCGCCTCAACGCGTGCTGTGCGCTTCCGTTCCCGCACGCGGTTCAGGGCTGGGCCGTATCGGGAGTCGCGCTGCCAAGTCCGGCGCCCAGCCCGGTTCCCAATCCTTGGGGCGCCGACTCCCTGGCACCCGGCCGGTTCGCGATCTCGTGCGCGCGCCGCTGCCGGTAGGCGCTGCGCAGGGTGGCATAGGGGTCCAGGCTGGTCCGCTGCACGTCGTCCAGCGTGTCCAACAGAGATTCCCGCGTGCTGACCACCGTCGCCCCGGCGCGGATGTATTGCAGCGTCTCCGCCAGGTCCCGGTTGCCGAAGGTCAGCCAGGTGAAGGGATCTGCCGCGATGTCGGCGGCATAGCCCAGCAGGTCCCGCGGGTTGCTCGGCCCCAGGATCGGGATGAACAGGTAGGGCCCTTCCTCCACCCCGGCCACGGCGAACGTCTGGCCGAAATCCTCGCTGTGCTCCGGCAGGCCAAGATCCTCGGCCACGTCGAGGATGCCGCCCACGCCGAGCGTGGTGTTCAGCAGGAACCGGCCCAGGGTGGTACCGAAGCGCTGCGTTTCGCCCTGCAACGCGTCGTTGATCAGGATCACCGGGCTGCGCAGGTTGCTCAGCGCATTCGCCACGCCCGTCCGCACCGGGCCGGGCACCACCGCGCGATACCCCACGGCCACGGGGCGCAGCACCACCGTGTCGATCGCCTGGTGCACGTCGTACATCGCGCGGTTCCAGGGTTCGATCGGGTCGTTGGTGGCGCGGAACTCCTCCAGCGCCTCCGGATCATCGGCCGGCGGGCGGGTGGCACAGCCCGTCAGAGCCCCGCCGAGAAGGGCAAGGGCGAGGAGGGTGGCCGGCAGGCAGCGGGCAATCGGGCGGAAGGGGCGCATGGCTCCGGGAATCCAGGGTCGTCAAGCTGTTAGCATCTGCGGCATGATACGGGAAACAAGGGCGGCACAGCCGGGAAAGCCCCCCGGTCCCTGGACGGCCCGGTACCGCGGGCTCCGGTCCGCCACATCCTGGTATCGACGCGACCCCAACCTGCATTAAGAAGCGCGCCATGAACGAGATGTCGCCTCCCGCCAAGACGCTCCAGAACTGGCTGGCCGGCCCCCGCGTCGGCGCGCTGCCGTCGCTGACGGCCATGCCAGCGCCGCTGCTGTCCTTCGAGTTCTTCCCGCCGCGCACCGATGCGCTGGAGACCCAGCTCTGGTCCTGCATCCAGCGGCTGGAGCCGCTGCGGCCGCGATTCGTCTCGGTCACCTATGGGGCCGGCGGCACCACCCAGGCCCGCACCCACGCCACCGTCACCCGCATCCTGCGCGAGACCTCCCTGACCCCCGCCGCGCATCTCACCTGCGTCGGCGCCACGAAGGAGGAGGTGGACGAGGTCGCCCGGTCCTACTGGGATGCCGGCGTCCGCCACATCGTCGCGCTGCGGGGTGACCAACCGGCCGGCCAGACCAGCTACGTTCCGCATCCCGGCGGCTACGCCTATGCCGCCGACCTGGTGGCCGGGCTGAAGCGCATCGGCAACTTCGAGATCTCGGTCGCCGCCTATCCCGAGGTCCACCCGACCGCCACCTCGCCCGAGGCCGATCTGGACAACCTCAAGCGCAAGATCGATGCGGGCGCCACCCGCGCCATCACCCAGTACTTCTTCGATGCCCCGACCTTCCTCCGCTTCATCGACCGCGCCCATGCGGCCGGCATCACCGTGCCGATCGTGCCTGGCATCCTGCCGGTGACGAACTTCGCGCAGGTGGCCAAGTTCTCAGCCATGTGCGGCGCGGGCGTGCCGGACTGGATGGCCAAGCTCTTCGAGGGGCTGGAGGAGGACGCCGAGACCCGGCGCATGGTGGCCGCGGTGGTTGCTGCCGAGCAGGTCCGCCTGCTCCAGGCCAATGGGGTGGACGAGTTCCACTTCTACACACTGAACCGCCCGGACCTGACCTATGCCATCGCCCATATCCTGGGGGCGCGCCCCCGGGCCTGACGCTCGGGGTCAGCGCTGCGGGACTCAGCGCTGCCGTGGAAACACGGCGCGCAGCCGCCCGTCCCGCAGCCACAACCCGCCCCAGGCGATCACCCCGATATAAAAACCGAAGAGCAGGTGGCTGAAGAGCGGGCTGCCCGCGCGCAGATGTGTGGCCATCGTTCCGCCCAGCAGCCCAGTCAGCAGCACCGCCCCCAGCACCGAGGTCGCCGGCACCGCATAGAGCACCGCGATCCCCAGGATCAGCAGCCCCAGCCCGACGCCGAGTCCCGGCGGATAGCCAAGCTGCGCCATGGCCGCCTCGACCTCGGGCCTTCCGATGACCTTCATCGTGCCATCGAGCAGCAGGAACAGGATCACGAGCGCGCTCAGCACGCGCCCGACCCACAGGCCGGCTGTGGAGGGCGGAGAGGTACCGGTCTGCATCGTCATCTCCATCGAAGGACACACGATTTGCCGCCGCCATTCTGTCCCGGCGGCAGCCCAAGGTCAGCCCGCAGGGCACTCCGCGGCCGCGATTCCCTCAGCCGCCAGCCGGCGGGCATGGTCCCGCACATCGGCGGGCCATCCCTCGGTCAACGCGGCGAAGCGCGCTCCGTCTCCGGCATAGAGGGCGCGGGAGGCCTCCTCATAGCCCGGCTCGTTCCCGGCCATGGCGCCCATAAAGCGGTCTGCCGCCTCCCGAGCCTGCCGCGCCCGGTCGGTGCCTGCGGCCCGCGCCGCCTCCACCAGCTTACGCAGCACCACGGAGGCGCCGCCCGGCTGGGCCGCCAGCCAGTCCCAATGACGCGGCAGCAGCGTCACCTCCCGCGCCACCACTCCCAGCCTGGGCCGCCCCGGCCCGCGGGGCGCTGCGGCCGGCGGCGCCAGCCGCGCCAGCACCTCCGCTTCGGAGCCACGTAGGTCAAAATCCATCATCCGCCCCGTCCGGTCATCGAAGACCAGCACCGGGCCGGATCCTTCCGGAAGCGCCCGGATTGCCAGAGCCACAGATCCCGGCTCGCCGGAGGCAAGGCGGCGCGTGCCGAGGAAGGCGGTGCAGGAGGGTCCCGGTTCTGTCATGGCAAGTTCTCCGTCTTGCCAGTTTATGCCCGGGCAAAATTCTGTCGTCAATATAACCCGGGTAAAACGCAATTTGCCGCCTTGGCTGCCCGGACTGTCCTCCTTCACTGCCGGCGCCACGCCGCGTTCAGCGCAGGACACCCTGGTGGAGCGAACCCATGGCCCATCCAAGTACCAGGCCGTGCTCTGGGGCCCGCTCAGCGGCAGTGCCCTTGGTGCTTGGGGCGGTGCTTGCCTGATTTGCGGACCTCCCGGGACGCCTCATCGCGACCATCACCGCATTGGCGGCGGCGTGCTCGTCTCGGTGCTTTCCTTCGACCTGCTGGACGAGGCCCAGCGACGTGGCGGCTTCCTCGCCGCCTTCATGCTGACGAAATGGGGCGGCTAACCCGGTTCAGCTCTCCACCCGCATCCGCCGGTAGACCGGTCGCAGCAGAAAGGGGGAGAGGAACAGCGGGAACTGGCACAGGGCGAAGAACAGCAGCAGGCGCGAATCCGTCGCTGCGGGCAGCACGGCGAAATACAGCGCCATGTTCCGGTTCCCGGAGAGCAGCCCCGCCGAAAGCGCCACCCGCTTTCCGGCCGGGGCGAAGGCCAGCGCCGTCACCGCATTCAGCCCGAAGGCGCCAGCAAAGGCCAGGGCCACGCCGCCCAGCACGAAGCCCGGCGCCGCCAGGAGCCGCGCCAGCACGCCGTCCATGATCCCGAAGCCGTAAAGCACCACGAGCAGCACCACGGCTCCGTCCACCGCCCGCCCCCAGTGGTCCAGCACCTCCCGCCGCACGATCCGGCGAATGACGACGGAGAGCAGCAGCGGCAGGCCGACCAGCAGCACCAGCCGCCCCATTAGCGCCGGCAGGGAAATGGACAGGTCGATCCCCAGCAGGCCCAGGGCGAGGGGAGGGGCGGTGAAGGGCACCAGCAGGGTCGAGAGCACTGCCACCACCAGCGACACCTCCCCGTCGAGTCCCACCAGCCGGGCGAAGGCCGGGGAGGAGGTGGCTGCGCAGCCCGTGGCCATGATCACCAGCCCCGCGCCCAGCGGGCCATCCAGCCCGGTCAGCCGCACCACCCCATAGGCGAGGAGCGGGCAGGCCAGCAGCAGCCATCCCAGCAACGCCGCCACCAGCGCCGGCCGCCGCAGATAGGACACCACCTGGGCCGGATCGACCCGCAGCAGCACCAGGGTCATCAGAAGGGCCACCACCGGTGTCACCACGCCATGCAGCGCGGCGGCCACAGGCGGAGTTAGCAGCCCCGCGAAGATCCCGACGGCGAGCAGCACGCCTCCATGCCGGGCGGACCATTCAAGGGCGAGGCGAAGCGGCAAGCGGCGGAACCCCCTCCCGTGCCGAATGCTTGGCGCGGGTTCGCGTCCCGTTCTATAGCCGCCCCCGTGTTCCCACCAGTCCAGCCCCCCTCCGAAGACCCCCGCGCCGTGGCGGTCCCGTCAACCGACTACCTCGCCAAGCTCAACCCTGAGCAGCGCGAGGCGGTGGAAACCGTGGACGGGCCGCTGCTGGTCCTTGCCGGCGCCGGCACCGGCAAGACCCGGGTGCTGACCACCCGCTTCGCCCATATCCTGATGACCCGCCGGGCCTTCCCCAGCCAGGTCCTGGCCGTCACCTTCACCAACAAGGCGGCCAAGGAGATGCGGGAGCGCGTCTCCGCCATCCTCGGCCGCCCCGCCGAAGGGCTGTGGCTCGGCACCTTCCACGCCCTCTGCGCGCGGATGCTGCGCCGCCATGCCGAATATGTCGGCCTGACGAACTCCTTCACCATCCTCGACACCGACGACCAGATGCGCCTGCTGAAGCAGGTGATGGACGCCGCCGCGGTCGACATGAAGCGCTGGCCCGCCCAGGGGCTGATGGCCGTGATCCAGCGCTGGAAGGACCGCGGCCTCACCCCCGCGCGGGTCACCCCCGTCGAGGACAGCGACTATGCCGGCAACCGCGCCCGCGACCTGTATGACAGCTACCAGTCCCGTCTGAAGGCGCTGAACGCCGCCGATTTCGGCGACCTGCTGCTGCACGTGACGGAGATCCTGCGCACCCAGCCCGACGTGCTGGCGCAGTACCACCGTGCCTTCCGCTACATCCTGGTGGACGAGTACCAGGACACCAACACGGTGCAGTATCTGTGGCTCCGCCTCCTTGCGCAGTCGCACCACAACATCTGCTGCGTCGGCGATGACGACCAGTCGATCTATTCCTGGCGTGGCGCGGAGGTGGAGAACATCCTCCGCTTCGAGAAGGACTTCCCCGGCGCCAGGATCGTGCGCCTGGAGTCCAACTATCGCTCCACTCGTCCCATCCTTGCCGCCGCCTCGCATCTGATCGCGAAGAATGAAGGCCGCCTCGGCAAGACATTACGCTCCGGCCGCAACGACTCCGAGGGCGAGAAGGTGCGCGTCGTGTCGCTCTGGGACTCCGAGGAGGAGGCCCGCATGGTCGGCGAGCGCATCGAGCAGGCGCAGCGCAAGGGCGTCTCCCTTGGCGAAATGGCCATACTCGTCCGCGCCGGCTTCCAGACCCGCGCCTTCGAGGAGCGGCTGATCACGCTGGGCCTGCCCTATCGCGTCGTTGGTGGCCAGAAGTTCTACGAGCGCGCCGAAGTGCGCGACGCCATGGCGTATATGCGCGTTCTGCACCAACCGAGCGATGACCTCGCCTTCGAGCGCATCGTGAACACGCCCAAGCGCGGCATTGGCGACGGTGCCCTGCAGCAGATGCATCTCGGCGCGCGGGAGCAGGGCATTCCCCTCGCCATCGCCGCCGAACGCCTCGCCCGCACCGAGGTGATGCGCGCCAAGCCCCGTGCCGCCATGCGCGAGCTGTTCGACGGCCTCTCCCGCTGGCGCGCGCTGATGCAGAAGGAAGGGCATGTCGTCGCTGTCGCGACCATGCTCGACGAGTCCGGCTACACGGAGATGTGGAAGCAGGACAAGTCCGCCGAGGCTCCGGGCCGGCTGGAGAACCTGAAGGAACTCGTCCGCGCCATCGGTGAGTTCGCGACGCTTGAGGGCTTCCTCGAGCATGTCGCCCTCGTCATGGAGAATGACGAGAATTCCGAGGGCGCCCGCGTCTCGCTGATGACGCTGCACGCGGCCAAGGGGCTGGAATTCGACCTCGTCTTCCTCCCCGGCTGGGAGGAAGGACTGTTCCCCCACCAGCGCGCGCTCGACGAAGGCGGCACCAAGTCGCTCGAGGAGGAGCGCCGCCTCGCCTATGTCGGCATCACCCGTGCCCGAAAGATGGCGGTGATCTCCCATGCCGCAAACCGCCGCGTTTATGGCAACTGGTCCACGGCCATCCCCTCCCGCTTCCTAGACGAGCTGCCGCCCGACCAGATCGAGCGCGAGGGCAGCGGCGCCGTGCAACGCGCCCGCATGCTGGACAAGCCCACCGTCTTCACCGGCCAGTTCCCGATTACCTCGCAGCGGCCCCGCGTCATCGAGGCGGGCTCATGGGAGGTGAAGGAACGCCCAGCCCGCACCAATACGATGCAAGTGGGACAACGCGTCTTCCACGAGAAATTCGGCTATGGCCGCGTCCTCTCGGTCGATGACAACCGCGTGGAGGTCGCATTCGAGAAGGCCGGCACCAAGCGCGTGATCGACACCTTCCTGAAAGAAGCTTGATGCCACCCCTTTGGAGGCGCGCCTGATGTCGCGACGCCACGCACAGAATCTCGAGACCGTCTGGCTCGACGCCCTGCCGGAAGAGGCCGTCCCGGCCGTGGAGGCCGCGCTCCAGCGCGTCTGCCGCACCGTCGCCTATTTCCTCGACGAGGAGACCGACACCTGGCGCGTCGAAGGCGTGCGTGAGGAAGGCGCAAAGGAGGATGACCTCACCGCCGCCCTCGCTTTGGCATCGCTGATGACGGGCCTGGATCTCCAGGCGCAGCGCGCGCCCGTGGAATCGGAAGGCTGGCTCGCCCGCACCGCCGAGGCCTTCCCCGAGCAGGAGATCGGCGGCCGCGTTCTCATCCGCCCGACCCATCTGCCGGACCGCAAGGTGCATGGCCGCACGGTGCTGAAGCTGGATGCCGGCCTCGCCTTCGGATCCGGCGAGCATTCCTCCACCCGCGGCTGCCTTATCGCCTTCGAGGGCGTCGCCCGCCGCATGCGCCCGCTGCCGAAGGACCGGCTGCGGATCCTCGATCTCGGCGCCGGCTCCGGCATCCTCGCCATGGCTGCCGCCAGCGCGCTGCACCGCCGCGCCCTCGCGACGGATATCGAGCCCTGGTCCGTCCGCGTGGCCGACCAGAACGCCGTGCTCAACGGGTTGCGCCCGCTGGTGCGTTCGGTGCTGGCCGATGGCTGGAAGTCGCCGGTGGTGTCGAAGGGCGAATACGACCTGGTCTTCGCCAACATCCTCGCCCGCCCGCTATGCGCCATGGCGCGGGACCTCGCCCGCCACTTGCGCCCCGGCGGCACCTGCATCCTGGCCGGGCTGCTCGGCACCCAGGCCCGGCAGGTGATGGCCGCGCATCGCCGTGGCGGCCTCCATCTGGAGCGCCGCCTGAACTTCGGCCATTGGACCACCCTGGTCCTGCGCAAGCGCGGCTGAAGCTGATGAAAAAGGCCGGGGAACTCCCCGGCCTTGCCTCAGCGCATCTTCGCGAAGACCCGGGCGTCGCGGTTGTCCTGCATCAGCCTGGAAATGCTCGGCACCGCGGCAAAGTTCAGCCCGTCCGGCGGTCCGCCCTCGGGATCGGCAATAACCTTGGCATAGGGCGCGCCGCCCACCTTCTCCCACTTCCCCGCCGGCTTCTTCACCTCGAGGTTCACCACCGTCGCCAGGCAGACCAGCCGCACGATGGCTTCCTTCTTCGGCGAGCCCGGCTTGATGAGGCTGGGATGCCCACCCATCACCTCCCAGCCATTGGCGAGCGCCCAGGCGGTGATTTCGTTCTTGTCCATCGGGCTGGTCCTTCTGCGTCGGCGCAAGCCCTAGCCGACATCAACATCCGCGGCCAGCGCGAGGAAGCCTGCCCCCAAAACAGCACCGGCCCGCGAAGCCGCCCGGGGGGAGGGGGCGCTGCGCGGGCCGGGCATCAGAACGGCGAGGGGATAGAGGGGGGGGAACTCGCCGTCCCGGTAGTCGATGGTGAGGCGCCTTAAGCGGCTGCGCGGTCACCGAAGCGGTCGTTCGCGGGCCGCAGGGCCGGCTGGCCCTGCGGGGCTGCAATCACCACAGCCTCGGTCTGGCGCTGGCCGCTGAGGATGTAGGGGATCTCGGCGCGGGTCAGGCCGATATCGGCCAGTTCGCGATCGGTCAGCGAGCGCAGCTCGGCCTCGGCGCGGCGGCGCTCCATCCAGTCGGAAAAGGCGGCGAACAGGCGCTTCAGGCCGGAGGCGACCACGGCGTTGCGAGCCTCGTTCGCCTGGCGGAGAAGCTCGGTGGTGCTCATCGGCTGCTGGTTCGCGGGGAAGGGCATCATCGGCGCGGGATGCTGCACCTGGGAGATGCGGGGATTCATCGGTTGTCGTCCGTTGTGAGGCTCGCCCGTCGCTCGGGGACCCATATCCCCGCTGCCCGGCTGCCTTCGGTGAGAGCTATATGGACCTGCAGGGGCGGCGCATGTCGCGTTGTTCATGTGGCTGAGCTATGCGCCGAGCGCATAGAAACCTGGGGAAACATGTCGTGGTTAACGAACTGGTGACAGAACTGCCGCAAAGTCGTCTCAAATACCTGCGTATGGAACTCGTCCGGGCCGGAGTGGACGGCTTCATCATCCCCCGCGCCGACGAATTCCTTGGCGAATACGTCCCAGCTTCCGGCGAGCGGCTCGCCTGGCTCACCGGCTTCACCGGCTCAGCCGGCCTCGCCATCGTCCTGGCCGACCGCGCCGCCGTCTTCACCGATGGCCGCTACACCACGCAACTCGCCCAGCAGACCGACCCCGCCCTCTGGGAACGCCGCCACATCACAGAGGAACCGCCCGTTGCCTGGCTGAAAGAGCACGCGGCCGGGAAGCGCATTGGCTACGACCCCTGGCTGCACCCGCAGGCCGCGCTGGACCGCTTGGCAGCCTCGGGCGCCACCCTGGTCCCGCTGCCTGCCAACCCGCTGGACGCTATCTGGACGGACCGCCCCGCAGCCCCCACTGCCCCGGCCGAGCCCTGGCCCGAAGAATTCGCCGGCCGCTCCGCCGCGGAGAAGCGAGAGGCGATCGCGGCGGAGCTGCGCGAGGCCGGGCAGAACGCGGTGGTCCTGGCCGATGCCCATTCGGTCGCCTGGCTGCTGAACATGCGGGGTGGCGATCTCGACTACACCCCGCTCGCCCTGGCCTTCGCCCTGCTGCGGGACGACGCCTCCGTCACGCTCTTCATGGATCCCGCCAAGGCCGGCCCCAGCCTGCGCAAGGCCCTGGGCAATGCCGTCACCATCGAGCCCCGTGCCAGCCTGCCCGCCGCCCTCGCCGCACTGAAGGGCAAGATCGTCCGCCTCGATCCCGAGGCCACACCCGTCTGGTTCGCCGAAACGCTGCGCAAGGCCGACGCCGAAATCGCGAAGGCATCCGACCCCGTCCGCCATCCCCGCGCCTGCAAGAGCGAGGCGGAGCGCAATGGCGCCCGCGCCGCCCATCACCGCGATGCCCGCGCCATGGCTCGCTTCCTCGCCTGGTTCGCGCGGGAAGCCCGAAAGGGGGGGCTGACCGAAATGGCCGCCGCCGACCGCCTCCTCGCCTTCCGCCGCGCCGAGGACCGCTTCCGCGCGGAATCCTTCCCTGCCATCGCCGGCGCCGGGGAGCACGGCGCCATCATCCACTATCGCGCCACTGAGGCCACGAACCGCGTGATCCAGCCGGACGAGTCCTTCCTTCTCGACAGCGGCGCTCAGTATCTGGACGGCACCACCGACATCACCCGCACCCTCTGGACCGGCCCCGGCGCGCCGCCCGCGGAGCTGCGCACCCGCTACACGCTGGTGCTGCGTGGCATGATCGCGCTCGCCGCCACGCGCTTCCCCGAAGGTGTCGCGGGCCCACATCTCGATGCCATCGCCCGCCGCCCGCTCTGGGAGGCCGGGCTGGATTACGACCACGGCACCGGCCATGGCGTCGGCGCCTTCCTCTCGGTGCATGAAGGCCCCGCCGCCTTCTCCCGCAACGCCGCCAGCATCCCTCTGCGCGAGGGCATGATCCTGTCCGATGAGCCAGGTTTCTATTTGCCCGGTGCCTACGGAATCCGCATCGAGAACCTGCTGCTCGTGCGCGCCGATGCCGGCGCGCGCGGTCCGAAGCGCTGGCTGCACTTCGAGACCCTCACTCTCGTTCCCTTCGAGCGCGCGCTGATCGATGCCGAGGCGCTGGATCGCGCCGAGCGCGCCTGGATCGACGCTTATCACGCGCGCATCCTCGTGGAGGTCGCCCCGGGGTTGGACGGCGCCACCGCGGATTGGATCCGCGCCGCCTGTGCACCGCTTTAGCGGCGTGACCGATCCGGCGAAGGACGCATCCTTCGCCGGATCTCCTCCGGTCATATGAAGCATCGCCGCTGTTCACGCTGGTGTGGACGGCATTGGTGTGGATGCGGTTGTGGCCATTACCGAATGATAACCTTCAGCCCTGCGTCACATGAATCGCGAAATTGGCTGCTGAAGATGTCACGCGGAATGGCGCTGCGCTTAGGCGATTGCAGCACCTGCGCCGCATCGTCTCGGCGCGTGCATGCGGGAACGCAGGTGATGATCGCCTGACTCGCGGAAGTAGTTCTGTCGCATGCCGATCCGCTCGGGCGCGATGCGCCGCGCGGCGATAAGCAGACCAAGCTCCCCGGCAAAATGAAGCTCCGCAGCGACGCCGCGCCCTCGCGCGGATGCCGCTGCGGAATGGGGATGATGCCGCACCGGCATTGGCCGTGGCGGCGCTGTTTGGGCAGGTTTGGGTCACGGAAAGCGGCAGCCCGCCGCGCCAAACAGAACGGACAACCTCCCATGCGCAAGATCTTCGCTGCCGCCCTGGTCACCACCCTGATCGCCGGCGCCGCCCCGTCCTTCGCCGAGGGCGACTACGTCTCCGGCCCCACCGCCTCGCAGTCCTGGAGCCAGTCCGAGGGCCGCACCCCGCTCGCCGGCGCCCTTGCCACGCAGCACCCCTATGCCGGTGGTGACGACCAGTATGTCGCAGGCCCCACCGCCTCGCCCTCCGCCTCCGGCCGCACGCCGCTGGCCGGCGTCATCGGCGAGTTCGACTTCACCTCCCAGAGCAGCTGAGGCCCCGTCCCTCGCGCATCGCCGCCTCCACCGATGAGAGCGTGACGCGGTGTGCCGGGGGGAACAGCCGGCCATCCCCGCCTCGTCCTATCCATCACTGCGGCACCGAGCCGCACCACCCAGACAGAGAAGGAACCCCCGCCATGCGCAAGATCCTCCCCATTGCCGTCCTCGCCACTGCCCTGGTCGGTGGCGTCGCCGGCCCCTCCTTCGCCGAGGGCGACTACATCTCCGGCCCCACCGCCTCGCAGTCCTGGAGCCAGTCCGAGGGCCGCACCCCGCTCGCCGGCTCCTACTTCGCGGTGCAGAACCGGTATGCCGGTGGTGACGACCAGTATGTTGCAGGCCCCACCGCCTCGCCCTCCGCCTCCGGCCGCACGCCGCTGGCCGGCGTCATCGGCGCGTTCGACTTCACCTCCCAGGGCAGCTGAACCCTCACGCCTGCCCGACGCGAACCCGGCCGCCCCCAGGGCGGCCGGGTGCGACGCCTGTCACGGCGCCGAGGCGATGCGCCCACCCTCCCAACGCACCGCACGCACCAGCTTCACGAAAGCACTCACCGCCCGGTTCATCGGACGACCGGCCGCCGTGCTCAGCACAATCGGATGCGCCATCTCCGGCTCCGCCAGCGGCCGCGCTACCACCCCCGCCGGCAACACTGCCCCGACCGGCGCGAGGCCCAGCCCGATTCCCGCTGCCACCATCAGCCCTGCATCCAAGTGGCAATCGGCCGCATGCTCCGGGCGCGGCCGGATGCCGTGCTCCTGTTCCAGCCGCAGCATCGCTGCCGCGATCGGATGGGACGCATCCAGCGCCACCACGCTCTCTCCATGCAGTGCCGAGGCAGGAATGCTTGCCGAGGCCGCGAGCGCATGATCATCCGGCACGAGCACGACGACACCTTCCGACCACAAGGGCCAGCGGTTCAGGCGCTCGGGTAGCGGCACCACCTCCGGCAAGAACGCAGCATCGAGGTCGCCACCCAGCAGTGCCTCCGTCAGCATGGACACTCCGCCGCGCCGTAACGTCAGGCGCATCTCGCCCACACGTCCCGCGACTGCACGCAACACGCGCGGCAAACCATCGACATGCACCGAATCGCTGATGCCGATCCGCAGCGGCGCCTCGTCCGCCCCGCGCCGGTGATCGGCCGCGCGCGCCTTCGCCGCCTCGGCGGCGTCATAGGTCGCCTGCAGCAGCGGCAGCATCGTGCGGCCGAGTTCGCTGAGCTGCGTCAGCGCGCGCTCGCGCAGGATCAGCGGCCCGCCCAATTCATCCTCGAGTCGCTGTATGGCGCGGGTCAGCGCCGGTTGGGTGACATTCGTCGCCTCTGCCGCACGCGTAAAATTCAGTGTGCGGGCGAGCGCGAGGAAGTAGCGGATCTGCGTCAGGTCCAAGGGATGCGCCCAGCCTTTGCGCCGTGTCTCGGGCAGCAGGGTAGCGCATCCGGCGGCGTGACGAAGGCCCTTCTTCGTGCTCGCCAGGATGGTCAGCCCGGCAGGGCGCGCAGAGCCTCCACCACGGCGGCGGGATCCGCGCGGCGCATGAAGTCCACATCCACGAAGGACCAGCGCACGATCCCGGTGCGATCCACGACAAAAGTCGCCGGGGCGGGCAGGAACCAGGACGTGCTGCCCTGCCGTTCCTCGAGATTCACTCCATGCGCCGCAAGCATGCCGCGGTAATGCGCTGGAACCCGAAAGGCGACGCCGCAGGCGAGCGCGAGGCCGTTGTCCACATCCGAGAGGATGTGCAGCCCAGGTGGCGTGCGGGCCTGGTCGCGCAGCGCGTGGCCTCCGGTCTCCGGCGTCACGGCGAGAAGCGTCGCGCCTGCCTCCCGGATCGCCGGCAGCGCTTCGAGCATCGCATCCACCGCCGCCTCGCAGGCCGAGCACCAATGGCCGCGGAAGAAGGTCAGCACGAGAGGTCCTTTTGCCAGGATCTCGTCCCGCTCCACGAAACTGCCGGTCGGGTCGGGCAGCATGAAGTCCGGCAACGGATCGCCGACTGACAGCGCGTGGCGGACGGCGCCGTTGCGCCGCAGCTCCGCGAACATCGCCTCGGTGGCACCGTGCACCGCTGGCTGTGCCGCCGTGTCCTCGCGTAACCCGTCCAGGATCTCGTTCAGCCTCATCTGGGCCTCCTCGATCACCAATCTCGTCATTCCACGGCCCGGCGTCAGCGGGGCTTCCGGGCATGGTTTCGATGCCGGCCCGGTATCCATCCCGGATGCGCCAGGTGACCGCGGCTGAGCTCCCCCTCGCAGGCGCCAGTCCTTTGCGGAACGGCCATGACCCCTCGATAGTTCCTCGCCATGGACCAATCGCGTTAGCCACGAGGATGCCCATCATCTCCAGGGAAACATCCTCGGCCGCGCGGCTCGGTGCTGTCCTTGACCATGACCGCGCGCGGCCCTCAGCCGCGGCTGACCAGAAGCCGCGCCCCCAGCCCGAGGAAGATCGTCCCGGCCGCGCCGTACAGCCAGCGTGCGGCGCGGCCGGAGCGTGCCAGCCGTGCCGAAGCCTTGGCTGCTCCTGCGATCAGCACCGCGAAGACCGGCACCGCGACCAGCGGCAGCACCGGTCCCAGGATCAGCATCTGCACCCATTCCGGCGCCCGCTCTGGGGCCACGAATTGCGGCAGGAATGCCAGAAAGAACAGCGCCACCTTGGGATTGGTCAGGTTGGTCAGCATCCCCTGCAGCACCACGCGACGCGCCGCGACGCCCTCGGGCAGCACCGCCGGAGCGCCAATCCAGGCCGCGCGCAGCGCCTGCACCCCGAGCCAGACCAGATAGGCCCCGCCCGCCAGCCGCAGCGCGGTGAACAGCGCCGGTTCGGCCGCCAGCAGCGCGGCCACGCCCAGCGCCGCCAGCAGGATATGCACCGCGGCCCCGCAATAAATCCCCATGGCCGCCGCCCAGCCCCGCCGCGCGCCGCCGGCGAGCGTCTGCCCTAGCACGAACATCATGTCTGGTCCCGGCGACAGCGCCACCACGACGCTGGCCAGGACGCAAGCGAGGAGAAGGGCGGGATCGACGGGCATGGACCCATTCTGTTCCCCGGTGGGCGAGGGGTCGAACGCGTTATCCTGATCCCGCAGATCAGCAACCTTGATGCCGGGCTGCCCGGAACACATGGCTCGCCTGCCCGATCGGTGGTGGTACGGCCATGCTGCGACGCAATATGTCGTCGCATCCTGCCAGCGCGAAAGCTTCCGCCGGCTCTGCCCCCTGGAATCTCACGAATGGATCACCACCGCCCCGAGACGCGCCGCCTGACCAGTCAGGATGCCCGCACCCTCTTCCTCGCCTCGCTCGGCGGTGCGCTGAGTTCTACGACTTCATCATTTTCGTCTTCTTCGCCACGGCCATCGCGCAGCTCTTCTTCCCACCGGACATGCCGGAATGGCTGAGCCAGTTGCAGGCCTTCGGCATCTTCGCCGCGGGCTATCTGGCACGGCCCCTTGGCGGCGTGATCATGGCGCATTTCGGAGACCTGTTCGGCCGCAAGCGCGTCTTCACCTTCTCGGTCTTCCTGATGGCGGTGCCGACGCTGATCATGGGCCTGCTGCCCACCTATGCCTCCATCGGCGTGGCCGCCCCGATCCTGCTGCTGCTCATGCGCGTGCTCCAGGGCGCGGCCATTGGCGGCGAGGCACCGGGTGCCTGGGTCTTCGTGGCCGAGCACGTTCCCGCCCGCCGCGTCGGCCTGGCCTGCGGCATGCTCACCGGCGGGCTGACCGGCGGCATCCTGCTGGGCTCGCTGATGGCGACCGGCATCAATCTCGCCTACACCCCGGCCGAGGTGGCGGATTTCGCCTGGCGCATTCCCTTCATCACCGGCGGCATCTTCGGCCTGGTGGCGATGTATCTGCGCCGCTGGCTGCACGAGACGCCGGTCTTCGAAGCGATGCGCCGTCGCGCCGGCCCCGAGCGCGAGATGCCGATCAAGACCATGCTGCGTAACCAGCGCACCTCCATCATCATCTCGATGCTGGTGACCTGGATGCTGACCGCCGCCATCGTGGTGGTCATCCTGATGACACCGGCCCTGTTCCAAAAGATGCATGGCCTGGCGCCTGCCACCACCCTCGGCGCCAACGTTGCCGCCACCTTCGCGCTGACCGTCATGGCCGTGGTCGCCGGCGCCCTGCTGGACCGCTTCGGCGCACTCCGTGTCGGACTTGTGGGCGGCCTCGCCCTGGTTGCCTCCACCTACGCGCTCTACTTCGGAGTGGAGGCGAACCCGGAGAACCTGCTGCCGCTCTATGCCCTGGCCGGCGCCTCGGTCGGCATGATTACCGTGGTGCCCTATCTGATGGTGCATGCCTTCCCGGCGGAAACCCGCTTCACCGGCGTGTCCTTCTCTTACAACGTCTCCTACGCGATCTTCGGCGGCGTCACGCCGTTGCTGGTCTCGCTCCTGCTGGCGGCCAACCGGCACGCGGCGGCCCATTACGTCGCGGCGGTGGTGGTGATCGGGATGGCGGCGCTGGTCTGGAACGCCTCCCGGACCGCGCGCACGGCGCCGGACCTACTGCCGCCGGAGGCGGAGCCGGTTCTGCGCTGACGGGCCAGGGGCGCCGCTCCTGAATCCCGTAGTTGGTTGCCGCGGACCCTGCGCTGGGGGAGAAGCGGGGCGTGAGCGCGGGGAACGACATGCAGGATGATGCGGTTCGGCAGGATGTCGTCCCGCCCGGCTATGCCTCGGGGGCGCGGGTTCCCTGGTGGAGCAAGATGGCGGCGAAGCTCGCCATCGCCGCGCTGCGCCTGCCGCATGACCTGCTGCGCCGGGCCGGGGTGAACCGCCACAGCTTCATCCATGAGGCCGAAAGCCGCGTCCTGGGCGAGCCCATGCACCATGTGGCCCGCTTCACCACCCTGCACGGCCGCCCTCCCCGCGGCGTGCTGGAGATCGGGCCCGGACGCCTCGTCACCCGCGCCGCCGCCTATGCCGCCCTCGGCTGCGGCCCAGTCTGGTTCGCGGATGTCGAGGACGATGCCCCCGCCGATCCCGCCGCCTATGCCCGCACCGCCGAACTCGCCCGCGCCGCCGGCCTGCCCGCGCCCTCGCTGGATGGCGCCACGACGCGAGAGGAAGCCCTGGCCGCCTGCGGCGCAACCTACCTCCTCGGTGGCACCGAGGTGCTCTCAACCATTCCCGAAGCCTCGGTGGAACTGGTCATCTCCGACGTGGTGCTGGAGCATGTGCGGCGTGACGCGCTGCCCGGCCTTCTCGCCGCCCTGCGCCGCCTCTCCGCCCCGCAGGCGCTGGGCGTACATGCCATCGATTTCCACGACCATGTCGGCGGCGCCCTGAACACGCTGCGCTTCCCCCCCTCCTTCTGGGAGGGCGGGCTGGTGGCCCGCAGCGGCCTCTATGTGAACCGCCTCGGCCTGTCCCAGATCCGCACCGCCTTCACCGAGGCCGGGTTCGCCACCCGCCTGATCGACCTGCGCCGCTGGCCCGCGCCCCCGCCCGGCGCTTCCGCGGCACATCCCGCGCTGCGCCGCCCCGGAGCCGACGACCTCGTCGCCTTTGCCCGCCTGGAAGCCGAGCCAATCTGACGCGTGCCCACCCCGGCGGGGATCAGGGGGCAGCGCCCCCCACGGCCGCGAAGCCCGCGATCTCCCGCCATTCCGCTTCCGTCAGAGTCTTCAGCCCCAGCTCTGCCGCCTTCTTCGCCTTCGATCCAGCATCGGCGCCGACCACGACGAAATCCGTCTTCTTCGAGACCGACTTCACCACCTTCGCCCCAAGCTGCTCTGCCCGCGCCTCGGCTTCCTGCCGCGTCATCGTCTCCATGCTGCCGGTGAAGACGATGGATTTGCCGGAAAGCGCCCCTTCCGCCACCGCCTCGGCCTCTTCCGGCGTCACCTCCCGCAGCAGGTCGTCGATGGCATCGACATTCCGCTTCTCCGAGAAGAAGGCGACCAGCTCCTGCGCGATGGCGGGACCGATTCCCTGGATGCCGCCCAGATCCTCCCGCGCCTCGCTGCCGATCACCCGTGCATCCAGCATCGCCTGCCGCCACGCCTGCGCCGTGTGGTAGTGCCGCGCCAGGAGCCGCGCGTTCTGCTCGCCGATGCGCCGGATGCCGAGGGCGAAGATGAAGCGCTCCAGGCTTGGCCTGCGGCGCGCCTCGATGGCCGCGAGCAGGTTGGCGACCTTCTTCGACTCGCCCCTGGCGCTGCCGCCCCAGCCCTTCCAGCCGCGCAGCACCGCCGCATGATCCTTCAGCCGGAAGATGTCGGCCGGCGTCTCCACCAGCTTCGCCTCGTGCAGCAGCACGACATTCTCGATCCCCAGCCCCTCGATATCCATCGCGTTGCGGGAGGCGAAGTGGATCAGCCGCTCCACCTGCTGCGCGGGGCAGATCAGCCCGCCCGTGCAGCGCCGCACCACCTCGCCCTCAGGGCGGATGGCGGGGCTGCCGCATTCCGGGCAATGCGTCGGCGGCACCCAGGGCTCGCTCCGATCAGGGCGATCGGGATCGACCACGCGGATGATCTGCGGGATCACGTCGCCCGCGCGCTGCAATTCCACCGTGTCGCCCACGCGCGCATCGCGCCGCGCGACCTCGTCCTCGTTGTGCAGCGTCGCATGCTGCACCATCACCCCGCCGACATTGACCGGCTGCATCACGGCACGTGGCGTCAGCGCGCCGGTGCGCCCGACCTGGATCTGGATCTCCAGCAGCTTCGTCGTGGCGCGCTCCGCCGGGAACTTCCAGGCGATGGCCCAGCGCGGCGCACGCCCGACGAAGCCAAGACGGGACTGCCAGTCCAGCCGGTCCAGCTTGTAGACGACGCCGTCGATATCATAGTCGAGCCCGGCCCGGCGCTCGCCCATGGCGGCCTGGAAAGCCGCCGCCGCATGCTCGTCCCGCAGCAACTCGGACAGCGGGTTCACCCGGAATCCCCAGCCCCGCAGCACGTCCAGATATTCCGAATGCGCCTCCGCCACAGGCGAGGAGGAGGCCCCCTGCGCATAGGCGAAGAGCCGCAGCGGCCGCTTCGCCGTCACCTTGGGGTCCAGCTGCCGCAACGACCCCGCCGCCGCGTTGCGGGGGTTGACGGGAATGCGAACGGCCTCGCCCACCTTCTCCCCCGCCTCGCGCCGCTGCTCCCGCTCCTCGAAAAGCCGCGTCTGCTCCGCGTGGAAGGCGAGGAAATCCGCCTTGGTCATGAAGACCTCGCCCCGGATCTCGATCCGCTCGGGGAAGGGCGCCTTCAGCTGGCGCGGCAGTTCATCCAGCGTCTTGAGGTTCTCGGTGATGTCCTCGCCCACCATCCCGTCGCCGCGCGTGGCGCCCCGCACGAACTGCCCGTCCTCATAGGTCAGGTTCACCGAAAGCCCGTCGATCTTCGGCTCCGCCACGAAGCGCAGCACCTCCTCGGCAGACAGTCCCAGGAAACGCCGGATGCGGGCCGCGAATTCAGAAAAGTCCTCGGGCGCGAAGGCATTGTCGAGCGACAGCATCGGCGTGCCGTGCCGTGACTTGGCAAAGCCGGCCGCCGGCTCCTCGCCCACCTTCTTCGAGGGCGAATCCGGCCGCACCAGATCCGGGAAGCGCGCCTCGATCGCCTGGTTGCGCCGAAACAGGGCGTCATACTCGGCGTCCGACATGATCGGCGCGTCGTTCACATGATAGGCGGCATTCGCCTCGGCGATGCGGAGGGCCAGGTTCTCCAGCTCCCGCGCGGCCTCCTCCTCGGTCAGATCCTCGGGCGGCAGGGCAGGGGAGGGGTTCTTCTCGGCCATGGGTTGGAGATAGCAGGCGCGGCCCTGCCACGGAACGCGGCTCCCCGCGTTGTTCCGGCATGACGCCAAAGGACTGGATCCACCCCGCAGACCTGGAGGCGGCGCGGGATGCCCAGCACGCCATCGCAGCCCGTGCCGAAAGCGCCGACCGCCTGCCTGCCCAGCCCCGCCTCGTCGCCGGGGTGGACTGCGCCGGCGCCGCGCGTGGTGCGCCGGACCGGGTGCGGGCCATGGCCGTGCTGCTCGGCACCGAGGCCCGCTCCCGGCCGATGGCAACCGGCCTGGAGGAGGGCACCCCCGCCTTCCCCTATATTCCCGGCTTTCTCGGCTTCCGCGAAATCCCCTTCGTGCTCGGCGCCGTGGCGAAGCTGCCGCGGCGGCCGGAACTGATCTTTGTGGACGGCCACGGCACCAGCCATCCACGCGGCTGCGGCATCGCCACCCATCTCGGCGTGGTTCTGGACCTGTCCACCATCGGGGTCGCCAAATCCATCCTTGTCGGCCGGGTGGAAGGCGAGTTGGGGGAGGAAGCGGGCAGTCAGGCGCCGCTGGTCTGGAAAGGGCGGCAGATCGCCACAGTCCTCCGCAGCAAGCGCCGCGTGCAACCGCTCTTCGTCTCCACCGGCCACCGCATCTCGCTGGAGACGGCGGTTCGGCATGTGATGGATTGGCTCGCCGGCTATCGTCTGCCGGAGCCGACCAGGCTGGCGGATAGGCTGGCGGGGGAGGCGCGCCGTGCCGCCGGCGAGGGGGCGGGGCTGCTCTGAGCGCGGGTTCTGGATAAGCGAAGACCCGACCCCTTCCCAGGGGCCGGGCCTATGGATGATGTCAGCCGCCCTGGCTCGCCAAGTCGAAATGCCCCTTGTTCATGCCAGGGGCAGCGAGGGGCGTGCGGCCCTCGGCCTGCGGCCAAGCCTCGAAGGCGGTAGGCCCGACGACATACTGGTCATCGCCGCCCGCCAGCCGGTGCATCCGGATGGGCGCGACGCTTGCGAGCGGCGTGCGGGACGCAGCCTGCGTCCAGGACGGCGAGGCGGTGGGGCCCGCCACGTAATCGCCCTCGGCAAGGGAGGGGCTGGCCGCCGCGCCAATCAGGCTGGCGGCGAGGACGGTGATGCTCAGGCTCTTGCCCAGCCCGCGGCTGAGCGTTGCGGCGGCGTCGAATGCGATGATGTTCATGGTGCTGTCTCGTCCCGTCGATGTTCTTGCTTGCCCGGTTCGTTGCCGGTGCATGCAATCTGCCGGGCGAAACTTTCCGACGCTATCGCCGGAGTTTTCCAAAACTTTCCGGAAAATTCCGGAATGCCTCGTCGTTGCGCCGCTCGATCCGATGGTGATCGGCAGCCAGATCCCTGTCAGCGAGGGGAAGGGGACGACCACTGGCATGCCCGATGCCCGGCGCCTCGCGGCGCATGGCTCAGCCAGCATTCGCGGCTCACTCCGGAACGCCAGCCTTGACGAGTCCTTCGACGAACACGCCGCAATGGGCGAAACCATTCAGGTTCCTGCGAAGCACGCTGACACAGATGGGCGGGCCGACCCTGTTCCGTGCCTCGATGAAGCCCCGCGCTTCCTCCTGCAGCCCAAGATGGCCGCAGCAGCTGATCAGCGTGTTGTAATGGCCGGAATACTCGGTGAAGGCCGCGACCGAGGATCGCAGGAAGGGCAGCGCCTCCTGGAAGCGCTGCGAGCCGAGCAGGGCGAGCCCATGGGTGGCGGTGTAGAGGCCCGAGAAGCTGTCCGCGGGGCTCATCCGCACCGCCTTTCCGGTCTCCGCGATCGCCTCCTCGAAATGTCCCGCGCGGAGCAGGACCCAGCCGAGGAATGTCCGTCCCAGCGCGAAACTTGGGGTGAGGTCGAGCGCGGCCCGAAGTTCCGCCACCGCACGCTCATGCCGCCTCGCATCACTCAGGCAGAGGCCCAGTGTCATCCGGGCCCATGGCTCGCTGGGATCGAGCGCAACCGCTTGCTCGGCATGCTGCGCGGCCTGCTGGTAGCCCGCCTGGATGTCATGCCACCAATAGCAGCGCGCCGCCCACCAGACCGCCCAGCCAAGGACGGCATGCGCCCGCGCATAGCCCGGATCGATACGGACGGCCTCCTCGAGCAGGGCCCGCGCCTGTTCGTTCTGCCGGCGGCCGATCCGGTTGATCAGGCCCATGGCCCGGACCACGAGGCCCCAGGCATCGATGCTCTCGGGCGGCCGGCTCGCGGCGAGGAATCCCTCCTCAGCATAGAGATGCGGCTCGATGGCAGCGACGACGTTCCGGGTGATCTCGTCCTGAACCGCGAAGATATCGTTCAGCTCGCGGTCGTAGCGCTCGGCCCAGATGTGCTTTCCCATCTCCGCCTCGACGAGCTGGGCGGTGACTCGGATGCGCGTGGCGGAGGTGCGGACGCTGCCCTCGAGAATGTAGCGGACGCCAAGCTCCTTCGCGACATGGCGGACATCCACGGCCCTTCCCTTGTAGCTGAAGCTCGAATGGCGGGCGATGACGAAGAGCCAGCGAAGTCGCGACAGCTCCGTGATGATGTCTTCGGTGATTCCGTCCGAGAAGAATTCCTGCTCGGGATCCGTGCTCATATTCGTGAAGGGCAGGACCGCGATCGAGGGCCGGTTCGGAAGGCGTGGCGCCGCCAGGATGGATGCTTCGGCACCCAGCAGTGGCGCGTCGGAGGTATCCGGAACCAGGTCAACCGAATCCGCCGGCCTGCCGGAGGAACGCAGCGTCAGTCCTGTATGCGCCTCCACGACGGAGAGCGTCCTCTCCGAGAAAAGCCCCACCAGCAGCTTGTCCACCGTGGATCGGCCGAGCTTGGTCCGGAACGCAAATTCGTCGCGGGACATGTGCTCGCGGGCGATGTAGTCGCGGATGGTTCCCGCGATGCGCTTGCTGTCATCCATCGCCGGCCGCTCCCCGATGGAGGCGATATGTTGCCCGAGCGGGCACCGGAATGCACGTTCGGATCAGAAGCTTGGCCAAGACCCACCGGCCCTCGTCCATCGGGGAGGAGCCGATCGTCGCCGTGCCCGCCGTGTGGTGCCCGCGCCATGGCAAGTGGGCTGCGCGGCTGCCCGCCGCTAGGCGGCTCCCGTCAGCAACTCGTCCGCTGCCGCCCGCGCCGCCTCAGTCACCTTTTCGCCGGCCAGCATCCGCGCGATCTCCTCGCGCCGCGCTCCGGCATCCAGCGGCACCACCCGTGTCTCGGCCCGCTCGCCCCGCATGCCCTTCGCCACCTGGAAATGCCGGGACCCGCGCGCCGCCACCTGCGGCGAATGCGTCACCACCAGCACCTGCAGCCGCTCGGCCACCCGCGCCAGCCTTTCGCCCACCGCTGCCGCCGTAGCGCCGCCGATGCCGCTGTCCACCTCGTCGAAGACCAGCGTGGGCACGGGCGAACCGCGCGCGAGCACCACCTTCAGCGCCAGCATCAGGCGGGACAGCTCGCCGCCCGAGGCGATCTTCGCCAGCTGCCCCGGCTTCTGCCCGGGATTGGTCGTCACCAGGAAGGTCACCCGGTCCTGCCCATCCGGGCCCCAGGCACTCTCCTCGCGCGGCGCGATCTCGATATGCAGTCGAGCCCGGTCCAGCTTCAGCGGCGCCAGCTCCCGCGCCACCGCCTTCTCCAGCTTCGCCGCATGCTCCCGCCGCAGCGCCGTCAGCGCCCCGGCGGCCGCGACATAGCCTGCCCGGGCCTCCCGCGCCGCCGCATCGAGGGCCGCCACGCGGCCCGTCCCGGCATCCAGATTGGCCAGGCGCTCGCGCAAGCCCGCCAGATGCGCCGGCAGGTCCACCACCGCCACCCCATGCTTCCGTGCGGCGGCGCGGAGGGCGAAAAGCCGCTCCTCCACATGCTCAAGCCGGCGCGGATCGGGCGCCGCATCGCTCGCCAGCCGCTCCAGCACGTTCTCGGCCTCGGCAAGCGCATCCTGCGCCGCGGCCAGTGCCGTCAGCGCCGCGGTCACCTCGTCGCTCGGCGGTGTCAGCCGCTCCAGCGCCCGCGCTGCATTGCGCAGCGCCGCCGAGGGCGCCCCGCCGCCCCGCCGGTCGCGCGGCTGCAACTCGGACAGCGAAGAGGCGATCGCCTCCGCCCGACGCTCGCTTCCCTGCAGCCCCTGGCGCTCGGCCGCCAGCGCATCCTCCTCCCCCTCCTGCGGGGCGAGGTCGGACAACTCCTGCACGGCATGGCGCAGCCATTCCTCGTCGCGCTGAGCCGCCGCGATAGCCTCCTGCGCCTCGCGCAGCGCCTTCTCCGCGCCGCGCCAGCCGCGATAGGCCTCGGCCACCGTGGCGCGGCGCGCATCCAGCCCGCCGAAGGCATCCAGCAGCCCGCCATGCGTCGCCGGATCGGCCAGACCGACTTGATCGTGCTGCCCCTGTACCTCGACCAGCAGCGCACCCAGGCGGCGCAGCAGCGCCACCCCGACCGGCTCGTCGTTCACGAAGGCGCGGGAGCGTCCATCCGCCGTCACGATCCGGCGGAGCACGATCTGGTCCTCCGCCTCGATCCCCTGCTCGGCCAGCAAGGCATGGGCCGGATGCGAGGCGGGAGGCGCGAACACGGCCACCACCCCAGCCTGTGTCTGGCCGGAGCGGACCATCCCCGCCTCGGCCCGCTGCCCCAGCGCGAGGCCCAGGCTGTCCAGCAGGATGGATTTTCCCGCGCCGGTCTCGCCGGTCAGCACCGAGAGGCCCGGACCGAAGGAAAGGTCCAGGCGCTCGATCAGCACCACATCGCGGATGGAGAGGGAGGCGAGCACGCCTGTCCTAGAAGACCGCGTCCACCGCGCGCCGGAGGATGCCCGGCCGCGCCGGACCGTCCGCCGGCCGGGCGCCCTCCACCAGCAGCGCGTAGCTGTCCTGATACCAGGGATTGCCCGGATAGTTATGCCCAAGAACAGAGGCGGTCTTCCGCGCCTCCTCTGTCAGCCCCATGGCGAGATAGATCTCGGTCAGACGGTGCAGCGCCTCGGGCGTGTGGTTCGTCGTCTGGTACTGCTCCACCACGGCGCGGAAGCGCCCGATCGCGGCCGCATAGAGCTTCCGGTTCTGGTAGAAGCGCCCGATGTTCATTTCCTTGCCCGCCAGATGGTCCCGGGCCAGGTCGATTTTCAGCCGCGCATCGCGGGCGTAGGAGGAGTTGGGGAAACGGTTCACCACGTCCTGCAGGGCGGCCATGGCCGTCTCGGTGCCGGACTGGTCGCGCTCCGCATCCGCGATCTGCTCGTAGTAGCAGAGGGCACGCAGGTAATAGGCATAGGCGATGTCGCGATGCGCCGGATGCAGCTGGATGAAGCGCTCCAGCTGGCCCAGCGCCTCGGTGTAGCGGTTGCGCGAGTACTCGGCATAGCCGCTCATCAGCCGGGCATTGGTGGCCCAGGTGGAATAGGGATGGTCCCGCTCCACCGCGTCGAACAACTCGATCGCCTGGGCGTAGCGCTCGGCCCGCAACGCCTCCAGCCCGGCCGCATAGACCGCCTCCGGCGACATGTCGGCATAGCTGGCCCCCCGCGGACGCAGCCCATCGGACTTGCTGTCCCAGAAGTTCAGGCTCTCGCAGCCGCCCAGCGTCAGCGGGGCGAGGAGGAGGGGAAGGATCGCGAGGCGGCGGATCGTCATGGCGGCGGCTCTATAGCACGCGCGCCCGGGTGGCGCGACATGGCGGGCGCCAACGAAGCGCAGCAGGTGAAGAGGGGAGGCGAGGGGCCCCGGCCGCGGGGGGAACGGCAGGCCGGAGGAGGGGCCGGGAAGCGCTTCCCGGCCGCCGGATCAGGCTGCCGCGGCCGCCATCGGCAAGCGGGCATTGGCCGCCGCCGCCGCCGGCACTTCGGCCTCGCCCGCCAGCCGCCAGGCGCGGGGATCGGCGAAGAGGGCGCGGAGTAGCCGGTTGTTCAGCGCATGGCCGGAGCGATGCCCACGGAACCGCGCCAGCAGCGGCGCACCGGCGAGAGCGAGGTCGCCCACCGCATCCAGCAGCTTGTGGCGCACGAACTCGTCGGCATGGCGCAGTCCGCCCGGATTCACCACCAGCGGTCCGTCCACCACCACCGCATTGGCCAGCGACCCGCCGCGGGCCAGACCCACGGAGCGCAGCCGGGCAATGTCCTCGGCCATAGTGAAGGTGCGCGCATCAGCCAGGATGCCGCGGAAGCTGTCCTCGGTGACCCTCATCGACAGGGACTGCCGGCCGATCGCCGTGGCGCCGAAATCGATGCTCAGCTCCGCCTGGAAGCCTGGGCCCTCGGCCGGGGAGAGCTCGACCCAGGCCGCATCCGGACCTTCGCCATCGCTCACCCGGACCGTGCGCAGCACCTCGATGGCCTGGACCGGCTCGGCCAGGTCCACCAGCCCCGCGCAATCCAGCAGGAAGATGAAGGGGGCGGCCGATCCATCCAGGATGGGGATCTCGGGCCCGTCCACCTCGACCACCGCATCGGTGACGCCGCAGGCGGCCAGGGCAGCCATGACATGCTCGATCGTGCCGATCCGCGCCGCAGCTTCGCCGATGGCCGTGCAGAGGCGAGTGTCGCTCACTGCGTCGTACAGGGCGGGAATGTCGATGCCGAGATCGGTCCGGCGGAACACGATACCCTGACCCGCCTCGGCCGGGCGCAGCGTCAGCGTCGCACGCGCGCCGGAGTGCAACCCCACGCCCACGCAGCCGATCGCGGACTTCAGGGTCCGGGCGCGGGCCGTGCTGATCGGGAAGAAGCCGTCCATAGAGTACCCCGGCTGAAAACATTCCACGCCGGCATCAACGCTCCGGCAGAAGGGAACGTCGCACCGCAGCATGATCAGTTCCAGTCAAGCGTTGTTTCTCCATATTTCGCTGCAAGCCCCTGTTCAGAAAGGGTTTTCCAAAACGAAGAAGGGCCCCGCCGGCGAACCGGCGAGGCCCCTTGGAACGGCTGGCCCCTAAGGGCCCGCCATCAGTTCCCCTGGCGGCGCAGGAAGGTAGGGATGTCGAGGCCCATCTGGTCCTCCTGCGGCGGCTGCGGCCGCTGCGCGGGGGCCTGGGGTGCCTCGGCCTGCTCGGGCAGGATCCGGCGCATCCCGCCGATCCCGGTCGCGCGGCGGAAGATGCCACCCAGCCCGCCAGCCGGCGCGGCCGGCTGCGGGGCAGGCGCCATCCGCGGGGCAGGGGCCGCATGCAGGCTCGGCGCCGGCACGGCCTGCGACGGCAGCTCCGCCACCGGCTCCTGGGCCGGAGCGCTGCCCTCGAGCGTCGCCGCGCGGCGGACGCCCATCGGCAGGCGCGGGCTGCTGCCCGGGGCCGGGACATGCACGGCCGCAGGGGCCGGGGCCGGAGACGGGGCCACGGCGACCGGGCGCGGTGCGGCCACGGCCGGACGGCCGGCACCCGGCGGCACCTGGCCCACGCGCATGGACGGCACCTGCGGGGCGCCGGGCGGGAAGCCCTGCTGCGGCTGCTGGGGCGAGGCGGCCACCGCGGCACCACCGCCGATCGCCACCACGCGCTGCGGCTCGGCCTGCTGTGCCTGCGCCTGGGCATCGATCGCGTCGATGCCGGTGGCGACGACGGAAAGCCGCAGCCGCCCGTTCAGCGTCTCGTCCACCGAGGTGCCGAAGATGATGTTCGCTTCCTCGTCCACCTCGCGGCGGATGCGGTTCGCGGCCTCGTCGACCTCGAACAGCGTCATGTCGTAGCCGCCGGTGATGTTGATCAGCACGCCGCGGGCGCCGCGCATGGAGGTGTCCTCCAGCAGCGGATTGCTGATGGCGGCCTCGGCGGCCTTCACAGCACGGTCCTCGCCCTCGGCCTCGCCCGTGCCCATCATCGCCTTGCCCATTTCGGCCATGACGGTGCGGATATCGGCGAAGTCGAGGTTGACCAGGCCCGGATTGACCATCAGGTCGGTCACGCCGCGAACGCCCATGTAGAGCACGTCGTCGGCCATCTTGAAGGCCTCGGCAAAGGTCGTGCGCTCATTGGCCTTGCGGAAGAGATTCTGGTTCGGGATGACGATCAGCGTGTCCACGAACTGCTGCAGGTCCTCGAGCCCCAGCTCGGCGGAACGGCGGCGCTTCGGGCCTTCGAAGTCGAAGGGCTTGGTCACCACGCCCACCGTCAGCACGCCGCGCTCGCGCGCCATGCGGGCGATCACCGGCGCCGCCCCCGTGCCGGTGCCACCGCCCATGCCGGCGGTGATGAAGATCATGTGCACGCCTTCGAGGTGCCGGGCGAGGTCCTCGGTGGCCTCCTCCGCCGCCGCGCGGCCGATCTCAGGCTTGGCACCGGCGCCGAGGCCCTGCGTCAGATGCGGGCCCAGTTGCACGCGGCGCTCGGCGCGGCTGTTCACCAGCTGCTGGGCATCCGTGTTGGCAACAAGAAACTCGACGCCCTCGAGTCCCATCCCGATCATGTTGTTGACCGCGTTGCAACCTGCGCCGCCCACGCCGATCACGGTGATTCGCGGCGTGAAATCTGTGTGCTGCTGACGCGGTATTGTCAGGTTCAGCGTCATCGTTTGAGGCCCCCTTCGAAGACGCGATGAATGCGAATCGCCCCCAGACCTTTATGCATCACACACGGTCCCGGAGCCAATTGACGAAACGCGTGAATACGCCCCGCGATCCCTGCGGGCCGTAATCGAAATTCATTGCCGGCCGCCCCTCGCCCGCACCCCAGGCGACGAGGCCCAGTGTGGTGGCGAAGCCAGGGGCGAGATAGGCATCCGGCAGGCCGCGAACCGGTTGCGGCCGCCCCAGCCGGACCTGCCGTCCGAGGATGCGCGCCGCCGACTCGCGCATGCCGACGAGCTGGCTCGCGCCGCCGGTCAGCACCACGCGCTGTCCTGACTCGGGGCCAAGATTCGCCTCGGCCAGCCGGTCCCGGATCAGCTCCAGCGTCTCCTCCACCCGCGGGCGGATGATCGACAGCATCTGCGCCCGCGGCACGCGCGACAGGATCTCCCCGTCCTCACCGAGCTGGGAGAGGGAGAGCATCTCGCGCTCGTCATCGATGGTGCCGAGCATGCTGCCATACATGGTCTTCAGCCGCTCCGCCTGGTCGGGCGGCGTGGAAAGGCCGCGTGCCAGGTCGTTCGTCACCTGCCAGCCGCCCACGGGGATCTGCGCCGTGTGCAGCAACAAAGCTTCCTGCAGCACGGCGAGGGAGGTGGTGCCGCCGCCCATGTCGATGACCGTGGCGCCCAGCTCCCGCTCGTCAGCCGTCAGGGCGGAGAGGGCGGCGGCATAGGGCGCCGAAACCGGCTCCTCCACCTCCAGGTCGCAGCGCGCGAGGCCGGTGCCGAGATTGCGCAGCGAGGCCGAGGCGGCATCCACCAGATGCAGCCGCACGCCCAGGCTTTCGCAGATCATGCCGCGCGGATCGGCGACGCCCGGCGTCGCATCCAGCGTAAATCCGAGCGGAAGGGCGTGAACCGCCTCGCGCCCCTCCTCCGCCATGCGGCGGCGGCCTTCCCACACCATGGCGCGCAGATCCGCCTCGGTGACGGCGCGGCCGCCGATGGTCCATTGCACATGGTGCTGGCGGCTTTCCGGCTGCCCGCAGGAAAGATTGACGATGACGCCGGACAGCTTGATGTCCGCCATCTCCTCCGCATGCGCCACGGCCGCGCGGATGGCGCGCTCGGCGGCATGCAGGTCGATCAGGTTGCCGCCCTTCACCCCGTGGGACCGCTGCCAGCCATGGCCCAGCACGCGCGGCAGCCCATCCGGCTCGATCCGCGCGATGAGGCAGACGATCTTCGTGCTGCCGATGTCCAGCACGCCGAATGGCCCGCTGCGCGCGCGCGGGTGGCGCGCGCGCGGGGCGCCGGCTCCCTCCGGCAGGCGCGGCGCGGCGGTCAACCGTTCCTCCCGGCCCGCGCGCGCGTCGCGGTGGGCGGCGGCTCCGGCGCGGCGACGGGGCGCAGCACCAGGCGATCCGGCAGGCGGAGGTCCACCGTGTGCAGCGGGCGGTCGAGCAGCTGGTTCTGCCGCTGCAACTCCATCAGCCGCTGCACCGCGGCCTCCTCATGCCCCTCGGGCAGCAGCACGTCGGTGCCGCTATGCAGCCGCAGGTTCCAGCGCCGCTCGCCGATCCGCACCAGCGCCTGGGTGCGCGCCAGCACATCCGGCGCCTCGCGCAGCACATCGTAGAGCGGCCCCGCCGTCTTCTCCGCGCCCGCGCCGACGATCAGCGGCAGCGGCCCGAAGGCATCCAGCCGGTCCGTCGCCACGGTGCGCCCCTCGCGGTCCACGACGGCGAAGCGGCCGTTGTTCTGCCAGATCGCGAAGGGCGCGCGCTCCTTCACCTTCACATGGATCAGGCCGGAAAGGTGCCGCTGCACCTCGGCCTCCTCGATCCAGGCGATCGCCTCCAGCCGTTCCCGCGCCGCTTCCGGCGCGAAGCCCAGCACGGGATCGCCTGCCTTCACGCCGAGAGCCCGGCGCAGCTGGGAAGCCGGCGTGTTCCGCGCACCCTCGATCCGCACCTCGGTCACCACCAGCCCGCCGACCCGCGCGCCGAGATCGGTCGCCGCGCCATCCAGCATCGCCGCGAACTTGCTGGCCGGATCAAGGCTGGCCACGGCCGAGGCCGCGACGCCGAACAGCAGCAGCAGCGCCCCGATCTTGGCCGCCGGCCGCACCATCGGCCGCCGCCGCCGCAACCACAGCCGCAGCGCGCTCGGCCGCTTCATCTCGCGGGGTGCCGGCCGGGCGCGGGTTCCGGCGGCGAGCTTACGCGGCATCGCGCATTCCCTTCGCCCGCGGCCGCACCTCGGCGCCCCGATCCACCCCGTCATGCCGCGCCTGCCGCACCATCCAGGCGCAGAGCTCGGGGAAGGGGATGCCGCGATAGGCCGCCTGCTCCGGCACCAGCGAGGTCGGCGTCATGCCCGGCTGGGTGTTCACCTCCAGCAGCACGAGTCCCTCGGCGCCCGGGCGCGAGTCATCCCAGCGGAAATCCGCGCGCGAGACGCCGCGGCAGCCCAGCGCCGCATGCGCCGCGACGGCCACTTCCATCGCCCGGTCCCGCACCGCATCCGGCACCGGCGCCGGGATCGCATGGCGTGAGCCGCCATCGGCATATTTGGCGTCGTAATCGTAGAAGGCGTGGCCCGTGGCGATCTCCGTCACGGCCAGTGCCCGATCGTCCATCACCGCGACGGTGAGTTCCTTTCCCGGGATATAGGGCTCGGCGATAATCTCGCCCCAGCACCAGCCGGAGGCGATCTCCGCCCGCCGGTTGTCATGCTCCCGCAGGATGTAGACGCCGACGGAGGATCCCTCGCGCACCGGCTTCACCACATAGGGCAAGGGGAAGGGATCGGCATCCGCCAGATCCGCCGCCTGCATCAGCCGGTGCGGCGCCACGGGCAGCCCGGCCGCGGCGAAGGCGGCCTTGGCCGCCGCCTTGTCCATTGCCACGGCGGAAGCACGCAGCCCTGAATGCGTGTAGGGGATGCCCATCCAATCCAGCACGCCCTGGATCGCGCCATCCTCGCCGAAGCGCCCGTGCAACGCGTTGAACACCACATCCGGCTTCGAGACCGCGATGGCGCCCACCACCGCACCGAGATCCGGCCCCGGATCGACCGCGGTGACCTCGAACCCTGCCTCGCGCAGCGCCCCGATGATCTCGCGCCCAGAGGAGAGCGACACCTCGCGTTCGCTGGACAGCCCGCCCAGAAGGACCGTGACGCGGCTCATGCGGAACGCTCCCCGATGCGCTTGATCTCCCATTCCAGCGACACGCCGGAATGCGCGAGCACGGCAGCGCGCACCGCCTCGCCCAGATCCTCCAGATCACCCGCGGTCGCATCGCCGGTGTTCAGCAGGAAATTGCAATGCTTCTCGCTGACCTGCGCGCCACCCAGCACCTTGCCGCGGCATCCGGCCGCATCGATCAGCACCCAGGCCTTGTGGCCCGGCGGGTTGGCGAAGGTGGAACCGCCAGTCCGCGCCCGCACCGGCTGCGTCGCCTCCCGGCTCTCGCGGATCTCCGCCATGCGCGCGGCAATCGCCTGCGCATCGCCCGCCGCCGCGTGGAAGCGCGCCCGCACCACCACCCCGCCTGCGGGCATCTGGGACCGGCGATAGGAAAGCCGCAGATCGGCCGCGCGCACGCGCAGCAGCCCATCCACCGTCGCGATCTCCGCCCAGTCCAGCACCTGTGCCACCTCGGAGCCATAGGCCCCGGCATTCATCGCCACCGCCCCGCCGATGCTCCCCGGAATTCCCGAGAGGAACTCCAGCCCCGACAGGGAGGCGGCGGCGGCATGCTCCGCCACCACCGCATCCAGCGCCGCCGCACCCGCGACGACGCCATCCGCCTCCACCACCACATCGCCGAAGCCGCGCGCGAGCCGCAGCACGAGGCCACGCACGCCGCCATCCCGCACGATGAGATTAGAGGCCGCCCCGATCACCGTGATCGGCAGTTCCGCCCGCCGCAGTACCCGCAGCAGGTCGTCCACATCCGCCGGCCGCACGAGCCAGTCCGCCGGTCCGCCCACGCGGAACCAGGTCGCCGGTCCGAGCGCCGCACCCGCCTGCACGCGCCCACGAAGGGCGGGGAGGGGGCTTTCCGTCATGTGGACGGCGGCACTCATGCCGCGCCCTTGATCCGGCGCGGCCCGCTCTTCGCCTGCAGCTCCGCCAGCTGGGCCGGCAGCGCATGCGCCCAGTTGGTAATGTTCCCGGCGCCGAGGCAGACCACGTAATCCCCCGGCCGGGCGATGGCATGCACCATCTCCGCCAGATGGTCCGGCCCGGGCAGCGGCACGACGCTGCGATGCCCATGCGCCCGCAGCCCCTCTACCAGCGCATCCTGGTCGCGCCCCTCGATCGGCTGCTCGCCGGCCGCATAGACATCGGCGATGATCACCGTCCCGGCATCGTTCATGCAGGTGCAGAAATCATCGAACAGAGCGTCGAGGCGCGAGTAGCGATGCGGCTGCACCACGGCCACCACATCCCGCGCACCGGCCTGCCGCGCCGCCTTCAGCACGGCCGCGATCTCCACCGGATGGTGGCCGTAATCGTCGATCACCGTGATGCCGCCCGCATCGCCCGCGCGGGTGAAGCGGCGCTTCACCCCCTTGAACCCGGCCAGCGCCATGCGGATCGTCTCCTCCGGCACTTCCATCTCCACGCCGATGGCCACCGCCGCCAGTGCGTTGAGCACGTTGTGCTGGCCAAGCATCGGCAGGCGGAAGGGCTTCAGATGGCGGGAGCGGCGGTTCAGCCGGTCCTGCACCACCACCTCGAAGGTCGCGCCCATGCGATCGGTGATGACGCGCTCGGCCCGCACATCGGCCTGGGGCGAGAAGCCATAGGTGATGATCCGCCGGTCAGAGAGACGCGGAATCATCGCCTGCACCTCGGGATGATCCACACAGAGCACCGCGAAGCCGTAGAAGGGGATGTTGCCCACGAACTGGGCGTAGCCCTCCTTCATGTGCTCGGCCGTGCCCCAGTGATCCAGGTGCTCGGCATCCATGTTGGTCACCACTGCCACCACGGCGGGCAGCTTCAGGAAGGAGCCGTCGCTCTCATCCGCCTCCACCACCATCCATTCCCCGGCGCCAAGCCGGGTGTTGGTGCCATAGGCGTTGATGATGCCGCCATTGATAACCGTCGGGTCGATCTTCGCGGCTTCCAGCACGCAGGCCACAAGGCTCGTCGTCGTCGTCTTGCCATGGGTGCCACCGATCGCGATGGACCATTTCAGCCGCATCAGCTCCGCCAGCATCTCGGCGCGGCGGACCACCGGCAGGAAGCGCGTTCGCGCCGCCTGAACCTCGGGATTGTCGCGCTTCACAGCGGAGGAGATCACCACAACCTGCGCCGCGCCCAGGTTCTCCGCGTCATGCCCAATGGACACGGCGATCCCCGCCTCCCGCAACCGGGTGACGTTGTAGCCCTCCGCGATATCACTTCCCTGCACCTGGTAGCCGAGGTTGTGCAGCACCTCCGCAATGCCGGACATGCCGATGCCGCCGATGCCGACGAAGTGGATAGGTCCAATATTGAGCGGCAGGGCGCGCATGTCAGGCAGCTTTCCCGAGGGGCGGTTCGGCCCCGCCGCGCGGCGATGCCAGGTCGACCAGTGAGAGAACCCGATCCGCCAGCCTCTCGGCCGCGTCCGGTCGTCCCAGGGATGCCGCAGCACGGGCTGCTTCGTCCAGGGTTTCCGGCGCGAGAAGACGATTTTTCAGCGCTGTGGCAAGGGATTCCGCCGAGAAGTTCGTCTGGGACATCAATTCCGCCGCTCCGGCGGCCGAAAGGGAACGGGCGTTCTCACTCTGATGGTCGTCGATGGCTTGCGGAAGCGGCACCAGAATGCTCGGCCGGCCTGCGCAGGCGATCTCCGCGACCGTCGATGCGCCGGCCCGCGCGATCACCAGATGCGCATTGGCGTAATGCGTCGCGACATCCGCGAAGAAAGGCGCCAGCTCCGCCCGCACGCCCGCGGCGGCATAGGCCGTGCGCGTCCGGTCGAGATCCTCCTCCCGGCACTGCTGCACCACCGCGATCCGCCGCCGGATCGCCGGCGGCAGCGCCGTGATGGCCGCCGGCACCACATCCGAGAAGATCCGCGCGCCCAGCGATCCGCCGAGCACGAAAACGCGCATCACATCGGCCGGCGCCACATAGCCCTGGCCGTGCAGCGCAACGATGGCCGGGCGTACCGGATTTCCCAGCACCTCGGCCTTCGCCTCCGGCGGCACGCGCCGCGTGCCCTCGAAGCACAGTGCGAGAAGGTCCGCGCCGCGCGCCATGCCGCGATTGGCCCGGCCCAGCACCGCATTCTGCTCGTGCAGCACCACCGTCGGCCGGCGGGAAGCCGGCAGGAAGCGAGCAGCCACGACCGGCGGCACCGACGGATAGCCACCAAAGCCCACCACCGCGGAAGGGTTGAGGTCCAGCAGCAGACGCCGCGCCTCCCAGGTTCCGCGCGCCAGCGCCAGCGCGCCGCGCGCGGCACCCAGCATCCCATGCCCCGCCAGCCCCGAGCCCTTCAGCACGAAGCGCTCCGCATTGGCGAAGACCGGGCTCGCATAGGCCGAGGAGCGTGCATCGGTCATCAGCGCGATCCGCTCGCCGCGCTTGATCAGCGCCGCCGCCAGTGCCTCGGCTGGGAAGAAATGCCCTCCCGTGCCGCCCGCGGCGATGACGACCGGCCTCACGCCGGGCCCCCTCACTGGAACCCTCCCTGGGCTGCCCCTTCCTCGCCCCGCGTCAACCGCCGTCGCGTCAGCGCCAGCAGGAAGCCCATGCCGAGCGCGATGGCGATCACCGAGGAGCCGCCATAGGAGACGAAAGGCAGCGTCATCCCCTTGGTCGGGATGAGGTGCAGGGAGGAGGCCATGTTGACGAAGGCCTGCAGCCCGAACTGCGTCAGCAGCCCGGTCGCAGCCAGGATCACGAACAGGTCGGTCTCAGCCAGTAGCCGCATCAGCCCGCGCACCACCACGAAGGTGAACAACCCAAGGATGAGCAGGCAGATCAGCAGCCCGAACTCCTCGCCCACCACCGCGAAGACGAAGTCGGCATGGGCATCGGGCAGCACGTTCTTCATGCGCCCCTCGCCAGGGCCGACTCCCATCATCCCGCCAGCCCCGAAGGCCTCGAGCGCGACATCCACCTGGTAGTTGTTGCCCGCCTCCGGGTTGAGGAAGCGGTCGATGCGGCTCTGCACGTGGTGGAACAGGAAATAGGCGGAGAAAAGCCCGCCCACGCCCAGCCCGCCCAGGGCGAAGACCACCGCCATGTTGATGCCCGCCACGAAGACCTGCGAGAAGAACACCGCGGAAACCACCAGCAGCATGCCGATATCCGGCTGCCGCTGCAGAAGTAGCGCCACCACCGCATAGGCACCCAGCGCCAGCCCCCAGCCTATCCAGGCTTTCCGCCCCGCAAGCTTCGCCTGCGAGATCAGCCAGGCCGCGACGATGGCGAAGCAGGGCTTGAGGAACTCGCTCGGCTGCAGCGATCCCATCAGCGGCAGGTTCAGCCAGCGCCGCGCGCCCTTCACCTCGGCGCCGATCACCAGCGTCGCCGCCGTCAGCAGCAGCGCGCCGAAGAATCCCAGCAGCGCCAGCCGCCGCACTCCCTTCGGGCTGAGCAGCGACACGCCCGCCATCACCGCCGAGGCGCCAGCCAGGAACAGCACCTGTTTGACGAAGAACATGTTGCGGGAGGAGGCGCCGATGCGCTCCGCCACCGCCGGCGCCGCCGCCAGCACCATGACATAGCCGAAGAAGACCAGCGTCAGCAGCGCGGCCAGGGTCCAGCGATCCACGCTCCACCACCAGCGGCCCAGGGTGGAGGTATCGGCGCGCGACAGGGCCATCAGACGGCCTCCGCTTCACGGTTGGCGAGATTGGCGACAAGGTCGCGAAAGGCATCGCCCCGCGCCTCGAAGCTGGTGAACTGGTCGAAGGAGGCGCAGGCGGGTGACAGCAGCACCGCCGCGCTCCCGGTCCGCCGCGCCGCTTCCAGCGCGGCCGGCACCGCGGCTTCCAGCGTGCCGACAATCCGATGCGGCACGCCATGGTCCGCGAGGGTCGCGGCGAATTCCTCAGCCGCCTGCCCGATCAGCAGCGCCTGGGCCACGCGGGGGAAATGCGGCGCCAGCGGCGCGATCCCGCCCGCCTTCGGCACCCCGCCCGCGATCCACACCACCCGGTCGTGGCAGGCCAGCGCATAGGCGGTGCTATCCGCATTCGTCGCCTTGCTGTCATTCAGGAAGGCGATGCCGCGCACCGCGCCCACCCGCTCCTGCCGGTGCGGCAGGCCGGGATAGGTCAGCAGCGCCGCGGCCACGACCTCGCGCGCGATCCCGAGGCCAAAGGCCAGTGCCGCCGCGGCCGCCGCATTTTGCGCGTTGTGGATGCCCGGCAGCGCCGCCGCCTGCGACAGGTCCGCGATCACCCCCACATCGCCGCGCAGCAGCGATCCCTCGGCCCAGATGCCGCCCGGCTGCGGCGAGAGCCCGGAGACCGGAACCATCTGCCCCACATGCGCCGCCGCCACCGCGCGCGTCTCCGCATCATCCATGCCGAGCACCGCGAGGTCATTGCCCTTCAGCACGCGCGCCTTGGCCGCCGCATAGCCGGCCATGTCGCCATGCCGGTCCAGGTGATCCGGCGAAAGATTCAGGAGGGCGCCCAGTTCGAAGCGCGCCGTGCCCAGCCGCTCCGCCGAATAGGAGGACATCTCGAGGATATAGGCGCCGTCATCCGGCAGAAGCGGCATGTCCAGGGCCGGCGGGCCGAGATTGCCTCCAGTCGCCACCACCATCCCCGCGGCGCGGGCGATGTGATCGAGCAGCGCCGTGGTGGTGGACTTCCCGTTCGTCCCGGTGATGCCGACGAAGCGCGCGCGGCTGCCCGCCGCCCGCACCGCCCGGTAAAGGAACTCCACATCGCAGAGGATCGGCGCGCCGATCTCGGCGGCACGCAGCGCCAACGGATGCGCGCGCGGTCCTAGATGCGGGATGCCCGGCGAGATCATCAGCATGTCGAAGTTTTGGGGCCGCTCCACATGCAGCCCCACGCCCATGGCCAGCTCCCGCGCAGACTCCCCATCATCCCACACGGTCACCGCCGCGCCCCATTCGCGCAGGCGCTGCGCGGCCGGCAGGCCGGCCCGCGCCAGGCCGAGCACCGCGATGCGCGATCCGGCGAAGGGGCGCATCCCGCTCACCGGATCTTCAGCGTCGAAAGGCCGACCAGCGCCAGGATCATCGAGATGATCCAGAACCGGATCACGATGGTCGCCTCCGCCCAGCCCTTCTTCTCGAAATGATGATGCAGCGGCGCCATCAGGAACACCCGCCGCCCGGTGCGCTTGTACCAGAAGACCTGGATCACGACCGAGAGCGTCTCCACCACGAAGACCCCGCCGACGATCGCCAGCACCACCTCATGCTTGGTCGCCACCGCCACCGCGCCGAGCGCCCCACCCAGCGCCAGGCTGCCCGTGTCGCCCATGAACACCGCCGCTGGCGGCGCATTGAACCACAGGAAGCCGAGGCCCGCTCCGATCAGCGCCGAGCAGAACACCGCCAACTCGCCTGTGCCCGGCACGAAATGCAGCTGCAGGTAATCCGCGAAGACGCGGTTGCCGACCAGATAGGCGATCAGCGCGAAGACGCCCGCCGCAATCATCACCGGTACGATGGCCAGCCCGTCCAGCCCATCCGTCAGGTTCACGGCGTTGGAGGCGCCGACCATCACCAGCATCCCCACGACGGGGAAGAAGAAGCCGAAGGGAATCAGCAGCTCCTTGAAGACCGGCAAGGTCAGGCTGTCATTCAACCCCGGTGGCAGGAACCACAGGATGGCGAAGGCCACGATGAGCCCCAGCCCGAATTGCACCACCAGCTTGCCGCGTGCGGACACGCCCTTGGTGTTCCGCTTCGTCACCTTCAGCCAGTCATCGGCGAAGCCCAGCGCGCCGAAGCCCAGCGTCACCAGCAGCACCGACCAGACCAGCGGGTTGCGCAGATCCGCCCAGAGCAGGGTGGAAACGGTGAGCGCCAGCAGGATCAGCACCCCGCCCATGGTGGGCGTGCCCTTCTTCTCCACCAGGTGCCGCGCCGGCCCGTCCTCGCGGATCGGCTGCCCGCCGCGCTGGAAGCCGCGCAGCCAGCGGATCACCATCGGGCCGAACATCATGGAGAGAAACAGCGCCGTCATGCAGGCAGCGCCCGCGCGGAAGGTCACGTAGCGCAGCAGGTTGAAGATGATCGGGTCGCCCGGCCCGGCGAGGAGCGCGGGGATCATGCCGCCGCTCCCTGCGCGCCGCTCGCCTTGATCGCCCGCACCACCACCGCCATGCGGCTGCCGAGCGAGCCCTTCACCAGCACCGCATCCCCGGCTCGCAGCGCATCGGCCACGATCGGCGCCAGCGCCGCACTGTCCGCTGCATGCGCGCCGCGCCGCGCCGCAGGCAGCGCATCATGCAGCGCCGCCATCTGTGGCCCGCAGGTGAAAACCAGATCGGCGCTCGCCGCCGCATCCTCCGCCAGCGCCGCATGCATCGCGACGCCCTCGTCTCCGAGTTCCAGCATATCCCCCATCACGGCGATCCGCCGCATTCCCTTCTGAGCCGCCAGGACGGCAAGGGCCGCACGCATGGAGGTCGTATTCGCATTGTAGGATTCATCGAGCAGCAGCGCCGTGCCGCCCGGCACCGGCACCGGGACGCGCGCGCCCCGCCCGGCCAGCGCGGCGAAGCCTGCCAGCCCGTCCGCGAAGCGCGCGCGATCAGCCCCAAGCGCCTGCGCCGCCGCCAAGGCCGCGACGGCATTCATCGCCATGTGCCGCCCCGGCACGCCGAGCGACACGGCAATCTCGCTTCCACCGAGCACGACGCGGAAGGACTGGCGATCCGCGCCGCCCTCCCAGCCCGCCAGCCGCGCATCCACCCCGGCGCCTTCGCCGAAGGTGATTACGCGAACCCCGGCTTCCTCCGCCCGCCGCCGCAGCAACCCGGCCTGCGGCCCCTCGGCCGGCAGCACCGCCACCCCGCCCGGCTCCAGCCCGGCGACGATGTCCGCCTTCTCCTCGGCGATGATCTCCAGCGAGCCCAGCCGCCCGAGATGCGCCGGGGCGATGGTGGTCACCACCGCCACATGCGGCCGCGCCAAGCGCGACAGCGGCGCGATCTCGCCCCGGGTGTTCATCCCGATCTCGATCACGCCGAAGGCGGCGCCCAGCGGCATCCGTGCCAGGGTGAGGGGCACGCCCCAATGATTGTTGTAGCTGGCCGTCGCCGCATGCACGGCGCCGCATGCCGAAAGCCCCGCCGCCAGCATCTCCTTCGTGCTGGTCTTGCCCACACTGCCTGTTACCGCAACGAAGCGCGCGGCGGACCGCGCCCGCCCTGCCGCGCCCAACGCAGTCAGCCCGGCCAGCGTATCGCCCACGTGCAGCAGGGGCGCATCGGCGCCCAGCCCCGGCACGTCGCGATCCACCATCGCGCAACCGGCCCCGCGCGCCAGCGCATCGCCCACGAAGTCATGCCCGTCGCGCGCATCGCGCAGGGCCACGAACAGCTCGCCCGGCCCGACGCCCCGGCTGTCGATCGAAACACCCGAGACGGACACGCCTTCGCGCACCGCCCCGCCCGTCGCCGCACGCAGCGACGCCGCTTCCCACAGCACGGCGCTCATGGCGTGAAGCCCGCCAGCCGCCGCACCACCGCCACATCATCGAAAGGATAAGTCACGCCGCCAATCGTCTGCCCGCTCTCATGCCCCTTGCCGGCCACCGCCAGCACGTCGCCCGGCCCCAGCGCCGCCATCGCCTCGGCAATAGCCGCTTCGCGCCCACCGATCTCGGTCCCGCCGGGGCAGCCGGCCAGCACCGCCGCCCGGATTGCCGCCGGGTCCTCCCCGCGGGGATTGTCGTCCGTCACCACCACCCGGTCGGCCAGCGCGGCGCAAGCCGCTCCCATCAGCGGCCGCTTGCCCGGGTCACGATCCCCGCCGGCGCCGAACACCACATGCAGCCTCGCGGCATGTGGCCGCAAGGCACTCAGCAGCCGCTCCAGCGCATCCGCCGTATGCGCGAAATCCACGTAGACAGCGGCCCCGTTCGGCAGCCGCGCCGCCAGCTCCATCCGTCCGCGCACGCCGGCCAGATGCGGCAGCGCCCGCACCACCCGGTCCGCCGCCATGCCGGTCGTTACCGCCAAGGCTGCCGCCAACAGCACGTTGTCCGCCTGGTAGCGCCCGACCAGCGGCAACCGCACTGTCTCGCGTCGGCCGAAGAGGGAAAGCTCGATCTCCTGGCCGTCTGCCAGGGGCGCATGGCGCAGCAGCCGCACATCGGCCCCGGCCTCGCCTACGGTGAGCAGCCGCAGTCGTCGGGACGCCGCAATGCCGCGGATCGCCGCCAGCGTCGCACCATCCATATCGGCATTGGCCACCGCCGGCCGCCCGGGCTCCAGCAGCGTGTCGAGCAGCCGCAGCTTCGCCGCCCGATAGACCTCGATGGTGCCGTGATAATCCAGATGGTCCCGCGTCAGGTTCGAGAAGCCGGCTGCCGCCAGCGCAACCCCGTCCAGCCGCCGCTGCTCCAGCCCGTGGGACGAAGCCTCCATCGCAGCATGCGTCACCCCGGCCCGCGCCACTGCGGCCAGCGTCGCATGCAACGAGACCGGGTCCGGCGTCGTCAGCGAAGGCCCGGGCGGAAAGCCATCCGCCACCAGCCCCAGCGTCCCCACGGAGGCGGCGCGGGATCCCGCATCGGCCCAGATCTGGCGAAGGAACTCGGCCGTGCTCGTCTTGCCATTGGTGCCGGTCACCGCCACCACGGTCCCCGGCTGCGCGCCGTGGAAACGCGCTGCCATCTGCGCCAAGGCGCGCCGCGGATCCGCCGCCATCACCAGCGGCCGCGGCGGCACGCCCGGCGGCCATTCCGTGCCTTCCGGCGCGAGGATCGCCGCCGCACCGCGCTGCACAGCCTCCTCGATATGCGCCCGCCCATCCGTGCGCGCGCCCGGTAGCGCCGCGAAAAGCGCACCGGGCATCACCAGCCGGCTATCCGCCGTCAGCCCCGTGATCTCAGGCTGGAAGTCGAAGCGCCCGAGGGAAGCGGGCGCGATCGGATCCAGCCGGGCCATCAGCTCATCGAGCCTCATGGCTTGGCGTGGGGGAGGGAAGGGGCGGGTCGAGCGTCGCCGCTTGCGCCGCCATGGAGAAGCGGACCCGGCTCACCGCCTGTTCCCGCATCACTTCTGTCACCCGCAGCGGCACGGGAGGTGCGAGCAGCGGGGTGGCGGGCGACATCGGTGGGGCCGCCTGGCGTGGCGCCATGGCCGGCGTCGTCGCCGGGCGTCCCGGCACCGCCGGCGGGGTGGAAGCCGCCCCCGGCCGCGCGGCCGCCCCGGCCGAGGCTGCCGGGCGCGGCGCCCCGCGCCCGGGCTGCAGCGGAATGCTGACCGCCTGCACGATCTCCGGCGCCTGCGGGTTCTCCGGCACCATCCCCAGAACCGGCGCGATGCGCGCGATCACCGAGCCCGCCGCCGGCGCCGCCACCCAGCCTGCCGTCGCATAGCCATGCGACCGGGCATTCGGGTTCGGCTCGTCCACCATCACATAGACCGCGTAGCGCGGTGCGTTCATCGGGAAGGCGCCTACGAAGGCCGCGATGCGCTTGTTCGCCAGATAGCCGCCGCGCGGCCCGGTCTTCTGCGCCGTGCCCGTCTTGCCGCCGACGAAATAGCCCGGAACATCCGCGCCCTTGGCCGAGCCATCGGTCACCACCAGCCGCATCAGCCGCCGCATGGTTTCGGAGGTGCGCTCGCTGATCACGCGCGTGCCCTCGCGCACCGTGCCCGGCCGCTGCGCCAGCAGCGTCGGCTGGCGCAGGATGCCGCCATTGGCAATCGCCGCGACGCCGGTCACCACATGCAGCGGCGTCACCGAGATGCCGTGACCGAAGGAGATGGTCATCATGTTGATGTCGCGCCAGCCATTGGCCGGCGGCACCAGCGGCAGCGCCGTCTCGGTGATCTCGATCCCCTGGCGGGAGGTCATGCCCATGCGCTGCATGAACTCGCGCTGGCGCTGCGGCCCGAAGCCCTGCGCCATATGCGCAGCGCCGAGGTTGGACGAATAGGCCAGCACCTCCGGGAAGCTCAGCCAGCGGTTCTTGCCCTTGAAGTCGCTGATCGTGAAGCGCCCATAGCGGATCGGCGAGGCGGCGTTGAAGCTGCTCGTGTTCACACTGGCCGTGCCGAAATCCAGCGCCGCGGCAGCCGTCAGCAGCTTGAAGGTCGAACCCGGCTCGTAGATGCCCACCGTCACCCGGTTGAAGCGCTGCTCCGGCGTCGCGCCGCCGATGTCGCCCGCGTCGTAATCGGGCAGGGACACCATGGCGAGCACCTCGCCCGTGTTGATGTCCAGCACCACCCCCGCGCCGCCGATGCCGGTGTAGTCGGCGATAGCCTTCGCCACCGCATCGCGCAGCGCGAGCTGCACGCGGATGTCGACAGATGTCCGGAGCGGCTCCTGCGGACGCGCCCGCAGCCGCTCGTCATGGTAGCGCTCCATGCCCGAGAGGCCGGAGCCGTCCACGTCCACATTGCCGAGCACATGCACCGCAGCCCGCCCCTGCGGGTAGTAGCGCCGCTCGGCCTCCTCGAAATGCAGCCCGGCGATGCCGAGGTCGTTCACCGCCTGCTTCTCGCGCGGCGTCAGGGCGCGCGCGAGGTAGGAGAACTGCCGCTCCCCCGAAAGCCGCCCCACCAGGCGGTCCTTGTCGAGCTGCGGCAGCACGCGCGACAGACGCGCCGCGACCTCCACCGGATTCTCGATCTGCCGCGGATTGGCATAGAGTGCCGTCACCGGAAGCGAGACCGCCAGGATCTCCCCATTGCGGTCGGTGATCGCGGCGCGTCCCGTCACCGGCTCGGGAGTCGGGGCGGAACCCGTGTCGCGCGCCATGCGGCGCGGCTCGCGCGGGTCCAGCACCGTCGCGATGGTCAGCTTCAGCGCCACCGCCCCGAACAGCAGGCCGAAGCCGGCGGCGGCCAGCACCAGCCGACCTCGGCTCTTCTCCAGCACCGCGCGCCGCGCGAGGTCGGGCTGCCCCATCCGCGCCGAACGCGGATCGGACAGACGCGAGGCGCGCACCGGCTTGCGCAGGTGATAGGCGATGGAGGCGTTCGGATCGGGGGCGGCGGGGTCGTTCATTCAGGCCCTCAGCGCAAGGTCGCGGCGCTGGCGCTCGCCACCGGCACAGGCGGCGCCAGCAGCGGGCGCCCGATCCCACCGAGCATCGAGCCCGTTGCGGCCGGCAGTTCCGGCACGCGCGGCGGCGGCACGGAGGGCCGCACATGCATTGCCGTGCGCAGCAGGGCAGCCGGCTGCGACCGGTTCGCGATGTTGATCTCGCGATCGGCCTCGGGTGCCGCATCGCGCTCCGCGGCCCGGGCCTGGGCGATGGGGGCGCGGGGGAGGGAGCGCGGCACTTCGCGCGGCTCGGGCGGGCGGAGCGCCGCAACCTGCGGGGCCGATGCGGCCGCCACCCGCGCCGGCGCGGCGCGCTCGGCGGGCGGCGGGGCGGTCCGCGCCGCTGCCACCTGCACCGTGGCGCGCGGCGCCGCGGCAGGGGCAGCCGGCGCCGCCTGTGCCGTGGACGCGACCGCTGGGGTATGTGCCGCCGCGGCAGCGGCCGCCTGCGCCGCCCGTGCCGTCAGCGCGGCCGCGGCAGCATCCGTCGCCACGCCGCCCGCACCCGCCGCGGAAGCCACGGCGACCGCTGCCGGCTGCTCACCGGAATGCTCGGCAGGCGGCGGCGCGAAGAGGCTCGGCGCCCCGGCGAAGGCCACGGCGGCCGGCAGGCGGCGCTCCAGCTCGGCGGCCCGCACGAACTGGCTCGTCTGCATCACCTCCAGCGGCAGGTTGCGCGTCGCGGCGGCGCGCAGCCGCTCGGGCTCGTTCAGCAACGCCCATTCGGCGCGCAGCACCGCCGTGCGCTCCCGCGCCTGCTCGGTCTGCCGCACCGTCTCGCGCAGCGTCTTCTCCAGCTGCGAAACCTCGTGCTTCACCGAATAGAGGTGAAGGCCAGCCCCGGCCGCAGCCACGAGCGAGAGGAAGGTGAGCGGGCGGATCATGCGGCGGCACGCCTCTCGATGGCGCGCAGTCGGGCCGACCGCGCGCGTGGATTCGTCGTAGACTCTGCCATGGAAGGACGCAGAGCGGTGGTGGTCAGCAGGCGGAATTCCGCCGTTTGCGTGGCATTCGCCAGCGATGCTGGATCGTGGCGGGAAGCCCCAGGTTTCCGGCCTGCCGCGTCACGCATGAAGCGCTTCACGATCCGGTCCTCAAGGGAGTGGAAGGAGACAACGACGAGGCGCCCGCCGGGCGCCAGCAGGCGCATGGCCGCCTCCAGCCCGCGCTCCACTTCGCCGAGCTCGTCATTCACCTTCAGCCGCAGCGCCTGGAAGGAGCGCGTGGCGCTGTCCATGCCCGAGGGATCGCGCGGCATCACCATGTGGATGGCCTGCGCCAGCTGCAGCGTCGTCTCGAAAGGCGCATCGCCGCGCGCGGCGACGATCTTGCGCGCGATGCGTCGCGAATGCCGCTCCTCGCCCAGTTCCCAGAGCAGGTCGGCCAGCTCGCGCTCCGGCAGGGTGTTCACCAACTCCGCCGCGCTGGGCCCGGACTTCTCCATCCGCATGTCCAGCGGCCCGTCGGCCCGAAGCGAGAAGCCCCGCTCCGCCTGGTCGATCTGGTAGGAGGAGACGCCAAGGTCGAGCACAACCCCATCCAGCGCTTCGATCCCGCGGGCGGCCATCAGCGAGAGCATGTCGCCGAAGCGCCCCTCCACCAGGTGCAGCCGGCCGGGGAAACGGGCCACCAGCGCAGCGCCGCGCGCGATCGCATCCGGGTCGCGGTCCACCGCATAGAGGGTGCAATCGGCGCATGAGAGGATGGCCGCGCTGTAGCCGCCGCCGCCGAAGGTGCCGTCGAGATAGGTGGCGCCGTCGCGCGGGGCGAGCGTCTCCAGCACCTCGGCCAGCATCACCGGCACATGGCCGCCCTCGGTAGGATCGGGCTGCACGGAAGGGGAGGGGGAGGCGGCGCTCATGCGCGCCCCCCGGCCGGAATGGGGGAGGGAACCGTCAGCCCGCGCTCGCGGGCGCGCTGGCGGGCAGCCTCGATGCGCTTGCGGGCCGCCTCGGGCTCCCAGATCTGGAAGGAGGTGCGCAGACCCATGAAGGTCACCGCCTCGCTGAGCCCGGCATGGTCGATTAGCTCCTGCGGCAGCACCACACGGCCCTCGCCATCCGGCTTCATCGGGAAGGCATCGGCGAAGAGGCTCATCGAAAGGTCGTCATGGGCGTCGGAGAAGACGTCGAGTTGGTCGAGCCCCCCAGCCATCTTCTCGAAGGCCGGAAGCGGCCAGGCCTCGACGCAGGGATCGCGATGGGAAAGGCGAAGGACCAACTCCAGCGTGCCCAGGCGCTCTAGGGCACCGCGGAAGGCGGCCGGGACGGATACCCGCCCCTTACGGTCCAGCTTCCCGGTGAAGGTGCCCATGAAATGGGTCATCCGCTGGACGTCCGCCCCCTCGCGGTCGCACCGGGCGACGTTGGATTTCCCGGATCAAGCGGCCGGCGAGGCCCCCCGACCTCGCCGGCTCACCCGACCATCCCGCCTGCCCCTCGCCCCCCTCAGGTCCGGGCCCTTGCGGGATGACGTGGGATAACATGGGTCGAACTGGGTCAACAAGCGCGATTGCGCGTGCATTGCTAAGTGTTGCTTGACTGCAACGCTCCGCAATCCGACTGATATCAGTCGGTTACTGGGCATTCTTAAGAAAAAAGGGGAAAAAAATACCAGACGGCCTGTAAGCCGGGTTCTGTCGGCCCTTGCGGACCAGGCGACCATTCCTCTGGAGTCCCTGTTGCCAGGGACTTCTCGCGGCCAACCCGGATGGCGGGGCGGGAAGCCCCTGGCGACGGATCCTCGCGAATCCTCTCCGGCCATCCCTATTCGGCCTTGCTCCCGGTGGGGTTTGCCGTGCCGCCCCTGTCGCCAGGGGCGCGGTGGGCTCTTACCCCACCGTTTCACCCTTGCCCTTGGCGCCTTTCGGCGGCTCGGGCGGTCTCTTCTCTGTGGCACTGTCCCTGGGGTCGCCCCCGCCGGTCGTTAACCGGCACCGTCTTCCCGTGGAGCCCGGACTTTCCTCCACCGCCCCTTGCGGGACTGGCAGCGGTCGCCCGGCCGTCTGGTACGCGGGATATGCGACTCGGCCCCGCACCGGTCAAGCAGCGGTGGCCCGGTATGCCTTGCCAAGCATCCCCGGGCCGTCTTGCGCCCCAAACCCCGATTCAGGCGGGGAGTTGACAGGTGCGTGACAGCATAAGTTAATAAGTCACCCCTGCCCCTCAAGCTGGAACTCAGTGTCCAGCGCCCCCCTCACGTCAAGCCTCTGCCGGAGCAGCCCGAACTCCACCGCCTTGTCAGCGGCATCCTGCAATTCTTCCACCACCGCCGCATCGAGGGCGATGGCCCTGGTGCGCTGATTGCCGAAGGCGCGCCGGACCGCATCCTCCGGCAGCCGGGTCAGCCGCGCATTGGCCGCGGCATATTCGGGAATGTGCCGGCCCGCCCAGGCCCAGCCACGCTGCTGCCTCAGCAGCAGGTCCGCCAGCTGCGGCCGGCGGTCCCGCAACGCCTTCTCATGCGCTGCGAGGAAGCTGATCGTCGGGGTGAGGCCGGTGCCGTCCACCAGCACCCGGGCCCCGAAGCGCTCCACCTCGATGGAGACATAGGGCTCCCAGATCGCCCAGGCATCGAGCGTTCCCGAGCGGAAGGCCAGGGAGGCATCGGCCGGGCCGAGAAACACATGCTCGACCGAATCCGGCGCCAGCCCCTCGCGCTTGAGCGCCGCGCGCACCAGGAACTGCCCCCATCCGCCGCGATTGCCGGCCACCTTCTTCCCGCGCAGATCCGCGAGGCTGCGATACGGTGAATCCCCACGCACCAGAATTGCCTGGGATCGCGGCTCGGCCCGCGTCGCCGCATAGGCCCGCAGCGGCGCGCCGGAGGCGAAGACCGTCAGGAAGGCCAGATCCCCCATCGTCCCCACATCCAGCGCATTCGCCGAAAGCGCTTCGAGCAAAGGCGCCGCGGCGGGCCATTCGCTCCACTCGATCCGGTAGGGAAGGCCTGCATCGGCGCCCGAAGCCTCCAGCAGCGAGCGCAGCCCGCCTTTCTGGTTGCCCACTCGCAGGGTGGGCGGCGCGGCACGTAGCGTCGCCGGCGCCGCGAGAAGTCCGGCCGAGGCCAGAAGAAGGGAACGACGGAAATGGGATGGCTGTGTCATACCCCAATTCTGTCCCGCTCCGGCAGCGCCATGAAAGGGATGGATCTGGGCAAAGATTCGGCTGGAAGCAGTGGCTTATGCTTCGCCGGCGCCCCGTTTCAGCATGCCTGTCCGCGCCGCGTAGCGGAAGGCCGCCGCCGCCTGTGGAACGCCGCTCACCCGGCCTCGGCCAGCGCCGCCACGGACTCCAGCCGTGCCAGCGTCCCGGCATCGGCCCGCCCGCCCCATTCCTCCTGCCGCCAATGCCGCTGGAAGGCCACCAGCGCCACATCCGGCCGTGTGGGATCCACCGGATAGCCGATCCGCCGCAGCAACTCCGCCGCGCGCACCATCCCGCCCGGAACGGTGGACAGGTCCCCCCCATCCACCCCGTCCGGCCAAAGCCCGATGCCGAGCGAGGCCAGCCCCTGCCAATCGAACAATTCCCCCGGATCGCGCTTCCGGTCCGGCGCGACATCGCTATGCGCCAGCACGTTGCGCGCCGGGATGGGGTGCCGCGCCAGGATGCCGAGGCAGAGATCCGCCAGCGCCGCCATCTGCAGCGCGGGGAAGGGCCGGTACCCACAGGAATGGCCGGGATTCACCACCTCGACCCCGATGCTGCGCCCGTTGAGCAGCTCATGCCCGCGCCAGTGGGAAATCCCCGCATGGAAGGCCCGCCGCTCCTCCGGGACCAGCCGGAACACCTGCCCATCCTCCTCCACCACGTAATGGGAGGAGACGCGCGCCACCGGGTCGCGCAGCCGCTCGATCGCGGCCGCCCCCGTCTCCATATCCGTGTAGTGCAGGATCAGCATGTCCACCGGCACGTCCGGTGGCCGCTCGTCCTGGTTCGGGCTGGGAAGCTCCGTAATGGCCAGCCCGGAATCCTGCGGCACCAGCGGCAGCACGGAACTCCCTCCGCGCCGTGCGGCGGGCCGGCGGGGCAGGGGGCCTCGCCGGGCTGTCATGCGGCGGCCACCCCCGCGTTCCGCCAGGGCCGCGCGCGCGCCATCAGATCCCTCGCTCCCGCTTGATCCGGTCCCAGGCGGCATTGATGTCGGCCACCTTCCCCGTCGCCCGGCGAATCAAATCAGCCGGCATCCCCCGTGCCGTCATGCTGTCCGGGTGGTTCTCCCGCACCAGCCGCTTCCAGGTATCGCGGATCTCCTGGTCGGTGGACTTCCGCGACAGGCCCAGCACCGCATAGGGATCCGGCCCCTCCGGCACGAGCATTCCCGTGCCCGCAGGGCGCCCCTGCCGCGCCCGCTCCCAGGCGCCCGCATCCAGCCCCAGCCGCGCATGCACCAGGCCGAGGAAGGCGATCTCGGCCCGGTTCACCGGCCCATCGGCCTCGGCGATCCGGAACAGGGCCCCGAGCACATCCTCCAGCACAGTCTTCTGGTCCGCGAAGGCCACGCCCAGCCGCTGGGCGAAGGGTTCCGCCCCCTCCGCATTCTCGCGCGCCCGATCAAAAAGCTGCGCGACCTCGCTCATATTTTCGGGCGGGATGCGGAAGGCGCGCTTGAAGGCATCAATCTCCGCCCGCTTCACCGGCCCGTCGCATTTCGCCATCTTTGCCGAGAGCACCACCACCGAAACGGCGAAAAGGCTCTCGCGCGTGCCCAGCATTGCCGCGACCCGCGCGCCGTCCATGCCCGGCAGCGCACGCCCCAGCGTGCCCTCATCGGCCGCATGGCCGAGAGCGCTGCCCAACATCGCGCCCACAGGCCCGCCCATCGCGAAGCCCACCGCGCCGCCAATGATCTTGCCCCAGAAACCCAAACCGGCTGTCCCCCGAGTCGATCCAGCCTATGCCTGGATTCCACGCCCGCCGGAAGCGCCGCGCTTCCTTGCCGCACGCCTTCACCTCAAGCATGGTCCGACCGCGAGAATCGAGGGGTTCCAGCGGGAATTCCACGCGGCGGAGGTGTCTTGTTCGGAACTGGGGGCATGAGCGGAACGGCGCCGGGCTGCAACAGCCATGGCCGCGCCACCCCCGGGATGGAAGGCTGACATGCGCCGCCTCCTACTGGGCGGCGCATCCCTGGCCGCGCTCCTCCTCCTGCTGCTCGCCGCCCTCTGGGTCGCCCCGCTCTTCACTGACTGGACGGGGCGCCGTGACCAGCTCGCCGAGATCGCCTCGGCCCGTATCGGCCGCACCGTCACGCTGCATGGGCCAGTGCGCCTCCGCCTCCTGCCCCATCCGGTGGTGGAGGCCGAGGGCGTCACCCTCGGCCCGCCCAGCACGCCGGGCGGCAACAATCTCGCCTTCTCCGCCAGCTCCCTTCGCTTGCGGCTGGATGGCGGCGCCCTGCTGCTCGGCCGCATCGCCCCGCGCGAGGTCGCCATCGTCGGTGCCGAGCTGCGCCTCCCCTGGCCGCCCTCGGATGCCGCCTTCCTTCCCTATGAGCTGTCCGGCTTCTCGGCCGAGCTGGTGGACAGCCGCATCATCATCGGCGGCGTCCGGCTCGAAGCGGTCCAGGCCCGGCTGACGGCGGGCGACATCCTCCAGGGCTTGCGCGCCGACGGCCGCTTCGCCTGGGGCGGGCTGGAATGGCGCTTCGAGACCAGCCTCGGCCGCCCGGGCTATGACGGCTACACCCCGGTCGACCTCACCCTCGCCATGGGCAATGCCTCGGTCGCTGCCCGCGGCGTGCTGACGCCCGACGGCACGGTGGAGGGAAGCGTGGAGGCCTCGGGCCCCGACCTCTCCCTGCTGGTGCCGGGCCCGCCCGGCCCCTTCCGGGCGCGCGGCCGCATGACCGTCGCCGCCGATCTCCTGGCCGCCGACGAGCTGACCATCGACATCGGCGGCAGCCCGGCCCGCGGCGCCCTCACGCTCCGCCTTTCCCCGGTTCCGCGCCTCGATGCCGCACTGGTCGCCAGCCGCCTGGACCTTGATCCCTGGCTTGCGGCCCTGCGCACCCGCCGCGCCGGCATGCCCCTGGGCCTGGACCTTTCGGCGGAGGCCGCCAGCTTCCGTGGCATCCCCCTCCGCCGGCTGCGCGCCGCCGTCTCGCGTGATGCCGAGCGCCTCACCCTTTCCGATGTCTCCGCCCTGCTGCCCGGCAACACCAGTGTGGAGCTGAATGGCGCCACCGCTGGAGACCGCTTGGAAGCTGCCCTCCGCTTCTCCGGCACCGATCTGCGCGGCACGGTGGATGCGCTCGGCTTCGGCGCCGACTGGCTCGCCCCGGCGCGCTTCCGCGAGGGGGAAGGGCGTGCCCGCCTGGTTCTCGAGCCCGGCTCCATCGCCGTCCCTGAACTCTCCGCTACGCTGGACGGCACCCGCGTCTCCGGCGCGGGGGTGATGCGCTTCGGCGCCCGTCCTGCCCTCGGCCTCGGCCTCACGGTGGATACGCTGGACCTCGAAGGCTGGCTTCGCCCCGGCCTGGACTGGCCTGCCGCCAGCCGCCTGCTCGGCAGCCTCGACGCCAATCTCCGCCTCGCCGCCGAACGCGCCCGCTGGCGTGGCGCGACCCTTGAACGCGCCTCCCTCGATGCCGCGCTGGAAAACGGCCGGCTCACCCTGCGGCGCCTCGCCGGCCAGCTCGGCGGTGCCGATCTCTCCGCCTCCGGCACGGCCCTGCTCGGCACCGCCCCGCGTCTTTCCGATGCGGTGCTGGAGCTTTCCGCCCCCAATTCCCGCGCCTTGTCCGCCCTGCTTCCCGGAAGCTGGCCCGACGGCACCCGCCTGGCCAATGAGCCGCTGACCTTCCGCGCCACTGCCAACGGCGCCCCCGAGGCCCTGACCCTGCAGACCAGTGCCGAAATCGGCGAGGCCCGGCTCGAGGCCACCGGCACGCTCGACCTGCCCGGCCGCCGCGGCAACGGCAATCTTACCCTGCGCCACCCCGGTGCCCCGCGCCTGCTCTCCGACGCCTTCGGCATCGCCGCCGCCGAGTGGATCGACCAGGGCTCGCTCTCCCTTGTCACCAGCCTTTCCGCCGGTCCCCAGGGCTTCACCGCGGACCGCTTCGACCTGGTAGCCGGCTCCCTGCGCGCCAGTGGCCAGCTCGCCCTTTCCCTCGATGCCCGCCCGCGCCTCACCGGCCGCATCGCCACGGAAACCCTGGCCCTGCCCACCATCGGCTGGCGCAGCCGCGACCCGCTGCCGATCGCCGCCCTGCACGCCGCCGATGCCGAGCTGGCCCTCTCCGCCACCCGGATCGAGCCCGCCGGCCTGCCGCCGCTGAACGATCTGCGCACCCGCCTGCGCCTCACCGCCGGAACCCTGTCCCTGGAGGAGATCGAGGCCGCGCTCGACAATGGAGCCCTGCGCGGCAACGTCACGCTCGATGCCTCCGCCGACACGCCGCGCCTGGCCGTCACCGCCAATCTCCGCAACGCCACCGTCACCGGCCCGGTCCTCGGCCTGCCGCTCGACCTTGTCTCCGGCGAGGCCGATCTGGACGCCAGACTGACGGCCACCGGCAGCAGCCCCGCCACCCTCATCGCTACCCTTGCCGGAGAGGTCACGCTCAGCGCCCGCCGCGGTGCTCTTGTCGGCCTGGACGCCGCCGCGGCCGGCCGCGCTGCAACCGCGGGCGACGCCGCCGCCCTTCGGGCTGCCCTGCAGCAGGGCGAAACCGGCTTCGAGGCGCTGGCGCTCCGTGCCACATTGGCCGCCGGCCGCGCCACACTCACCGAAGGCACCGCCCGCGGCGAGGGCGTCGCCCTGACCCTGCGCGGTGAGGTCGATGTCGCCCGTTCCGCGCTCGACCTGACGGCGACCCAGAAGCCCGCCGACCCCATCCCTGATGTCGGCATCCGCCTCACCGGCCCCGCCAGTGACCCTCGCCGCGTTCCGGACCTCTCAGGCTGGCTGCGCTGGCGTGCGGAGCGCTGAGCAAGGCGACGATCGCCACATCGGTCCGGCCCGACCTATCCCCGCCCCACGACCCGCAGCGCCAGCACGCGGAGGGCCGAGGCAAGGGGAAGGGCAGGGTCGTCCCGGGCGGCGTCGGTGGTGGCGATCAGGCGCAGCAGGGGCTCCCCCCGCCGTGCCGCTTCCGCATCCAGCACCGCCCAGAATTCCGGTTCCAGCGCCACGGATGTGCGGTGCCCGGCGAGGGTGAAGGACCGCTTGACCAGATGTCCGGTCATCCGCCCCCGGCAAGCGTTGCGCCGGGGCGCGTCATCTCCTCTGGCCGCACCCAGCGGTCGAAATCCTCGGGCTTCACATGGCCCAGCTGCTCGGCCGCGTCGCGCAGGGTGAGGTTCTCGGCCAGCGCCTTCTTCCCGATCTGAACGGCCTTGTCGTAGCCGATTCTAGGGTTCAGCGCCGTCACCAGCATCAGCGACTTCGCCAGGTTCTCGGCGATGCGCGCGTGGTTAGGCTCCAGCTTGTCGACCATGTTGTGGGCGAAGCTCTCGGCGGCATCGGCCAGCAACATGGCGGATTGCAGCACGGCCTGGATGATCACGGGCTTGAAGACGTTCAGCTCCAGATGCCCCTGCGCGCCGGCGAACGTGACGGTCGTCGTGTTCCCCATCACCTGGGCGCAGACCATGGTCAGCGCCTCCGACTGCGTCGGATTGGTCTTGCCAGGCATGATGGAGGAGGAAAGCCCATCCGCCGGCACCACCAACTCGGAGAACCCCGCGCGCGGTCCGGAACCCAGCAGCCGCACGTCATTGGCGATCTTGTTCAGCGACACGGCGACCGTGTTCATCGCCCCCTGAAGGGCCACGAAGGCGTCATGCGCCATCATCCCCTCGAAGGGATTGGGGTGCGCGACGAAGGGCAGGCCGGTGAGTGCCGCCATCCGCTCGGCGAAGATGCGTGCGAAGTCGAGATGGGTGTTCAGCCCGGTCCCGGCCGCCGTCCCGCCCTGGGGCAGTCGCAGCAGGTCCGGCAACGCCGCCTTCAGCCGCGCGATGCCATATTCCACCTGCAGCGCCCAGGCCGCGAATTCCTGCCCGAGCGTGACGGGCACCGCATCCATCAGATGCGTCCGTCCCAGCTTGACGATGCCGGACCACTCCTCCGCCCGCCGCTCCAGGCTGGCCCGCAGCACTTCCAGAGCCGGCACGAGCCGGCCCGAAACCGCCTCGGCCGCTGCCACATGCATCACTGCCGGGAAGCTGTCGTTGGAGGATTGCCCCCGGTTCACATGGTCGTTCGGATGCACCGGCTTCCGCGACCCCAGCGCCTGCCCCAGCATCTGGTTGGCGCGGTTCGAGATCACCTCGTTCGCATTCATGTTCGTCTGGGTGCCTGAGCCGGTCTGCCAGACGGGGAGGGGGAAATCGGCATCCCGCCCGTTCGCCGCGATCTCCCGCGCGGCGGCGATAATCGGATCGGCAATCTCGGCGGGAAGCTCCCCCAGCGCCTTGTTGGCCTCGGCGGCCGCCTGCTTCTGCAGGCCCACGGCCCGGATCAGCGGCGGCGGAAACCGCTCCGACCCGATCCGGAACAATCGCCGGGCCCGCTCGGTCTGCGGCCCCCAAAGCCGATCGGCCGCGATCTCGATCGTGCCGAGGGAGTCGGTTTCGGTGCGGGGCTGCGCGGATTCCGTCATGGCCGGCAAGTTGGACAGCCGGCCGAACCGTGCCTAGCCCCGGAAGGCCGGTTCAATGCCACCCATCGATACGCGACCAGCGCCCAACCGGCTCCCCCGCCCTATCCAGCACCTCATAGGCCCCATAGCCACCCGCAGCCGTGAGGCAGGCATGGTTCGGATAGACCCGCACCCGCGACCCCACCGGAAAGCGGGCGAACCAGGATTCATCCGGCACGGGCACCGTCCCGTGTTCCTGATGCACGATGGTGACATGCAGCGGCAGCGCCGCCCCCGTCTCCGCATCCGCCAGCGTGCCGTAGGCCGTGCCTGGCGCGAAAGCATTGGCCGTGATGTCCTTGGACAGCGCCAGCGCCCCCGCATCCAGGATCAGCGCGCCGGCCGCCGGGCTGTGCCCGATCACGGTGGACAGCACCGAAAGTGCCAGGTCATCCCAGCCGCACATTCCGCGCGACATCTGCGCCAGGTCCCAGAACAGGGACACGCCCGCGCGCACATCCGTCACCCCATCCAGGTGCCGCGCATGCAGCAGGGTCGGGGTGGAGCCCACGGAAACCACCTCCACCGGCATTCCCGCCGCCCGGATCGCCTCGGCCGCCGAAACGGCCGCCACCCGCTCATCCTCCGCGATATCGGCGATGCGCGCGGGGTCATCCGTCCCGTAGGAATGGCCGCCATGGGTCATTACGCCAGCCAGCCGCAGGTTCCGCGAGCCATGGATGGCCCGCGCGACCGCAAGCGCCTTCTCCGGCGGTACGCCGGCGCGATGCTCACCGCTGTCCACCTCCACCAGCACCTCGCTCGGCGCCGAGGCGGCGGCATCCAGCAGCCCCGCCATCTCCGGGCTGTCCACCACCAGCAGCAGACGCCCGCCATGCTCCCGCAGCAGCGCCTCGGCGCGCGGCAGCCGGGCAGGGATCATCGTGGCCGCCAGCAGCAGGTCGCGGGATGCGCCCGCCGCCGCCAGCACCTCCGCCTCCTTCATGGTGGAAACCGTGGCCGGCCCTGCCGCCCCGCCATGGGAAAGCAGCGCGACCTCCACCGACTTCGCCGTCTTGAAATGCGGTCGGAACACCACCCCCAGCGCCGCCGCCCGCTCGCGCAGCCGCGCGGCATTGGCCTCCAGCCGCGTCCGGTCCAGCAGTAGCCGGGGCGTGTCGAGCGTGGCGAGGCTCACCGCAACTCTCCGTAGGAGGAGATTTCCACCAGGTTCCCGTCCGGGTCGCGGCAATAGACCGAGTTGATCGTCCCCAGCGCCCCCGCCTTCTCCACCGGTCCCAACTCGATCGTCACGCCGCATTCCTTGAGGTGGTTAACCACGTCCTCGGCCATCACCGTCACGATGAAGCACAGGTCGTTCCCGCCCGCCGCGGCGCCAAGGCCGGTGAACCAGTCCTCCTGCGTAGCCTCCTGCGGCCGCAGGTTGATCTTCTGCCCGCCGAAGCGCAGCGCGGTGCGGTTCTTCGGCCCGAAGCTGTCCATCTCCATCCCCAGCACACGCTGGTACCAACTCGCCATCGTCTCCACGTCCCGGCATGTGATGACCAGGTGGTCCAGTCGGTCCACGGCGAAGCGCATCAGGCGTTTCCTTCAGGGCGAGGGGTACGGAGGCGCGCGGTCGCCTCGATCTCGATCTTCATCGTAGGCGTCTGCAACCCGGCATGGATGAGGGTGGATGCGGGGCGGATATTGCCGAAATAGCGGCGCAGCACAGGCCAGCAGGGCTCCCAATCGGCCCGGTCAGGCACGATGAACAGCAACCGGACCACATCCTCCAGCCGCGCCCCGGCCTCGGCCAGGGCGGCGGAAATATTCTTCAGCGTCTGCTCGCACTGGGCCTCGACGCCGTCGGCGATGGTCATGGTCGCGTAGTCATAGCCGGTGGTGCCGGAGACGAAGACGAAGTCCCCGTCCACCACGGCGCGCGAATAGCCGATCTCCCGCTCGAAGGGGCTACCGGAGGAGATGAGGCGTCGCACCGTCTCTGCCATCCATGCTTGCGGCGCGGCTGCGCCCGCGGGGGAAATGGCAGGGAGCGGCCCCGGTGGTCAACTGAGGGGGGCGATCCCGGGCTCGGGAAGGGCGGCCGGTGCCTGGACGAAGGGCGGATCCACCCGCTCGCCCCTCGGCGCAGGGTCAGCGAATCCAGTCTGGCGAAAGGCAGGCTCGGCCCGCCTTCAGTCAGGCACCGGGACCAAGCCGTGCCGCAGCATCACCTCGCGGACCTTTGCCGGATCGGGCGGCGATCCCGGCACGATGATGGAGGCCAGTTCCTGGAAATAGGCTGGCCCCACCAGCCCCGGCGTCAGCACCGAGAGAACGCGAGCCGTCTCGGCATGGGGATTGGAGAAGTGATGCACCGCGCCACGCCGGATGAAGAGGGTCTCGCCTGGACCGGACTCGCGCGTCTCGCCATCCAGCGTCCAGGTCAGCACGCCCGAGATGCCATAGACGGTTTCGTCCCAGTCCCGATGGTAATGCGGCACGGGCACCTTGGCGTCGGCAGGGACCATCAGCTCGAACATGTCGAGCGCGCCGCCGGTCTCGTCCTTGGTCTGCAGGAACCGGATTTCGAGCTGGCCGATCCTGATCGGTTCCACCATGGACATGCTCCCACCTTCCGCCGGCACATTCCGGCGGCCCTTCGCGAAGCTTGGGCGAAAGGCGACGGGGCGAGAAGAGGAAACAGGGGTCGCCGTTCCGGCAAGGACCGGAACGGCGCGCGGCCCTTACTCGAGCCCGTCGTAGAAGTCGTTGCCCTTGTCGTCGACCACGATGAAGGCGGGGAAATCCTCCACCTCGATCCGCCACACGGCTTCCATGCCGAGTTCCGGATACTCCAGCACCTCGACCTTGCGGATGCAGTCCTGCGCCAGCCGGGCCGCCGGCCCGCCGACGGAGCCGAGATAGAAGCCGCCGTTCTTTTTGCAGCTCTCCGTCACCGCCTTGGAGCGGTTGCCCTTGGCCAGCATCACCAGCGATCCGCCAGCCGCCTGGAACTCGCCCACATAAGAGTCCATGCGCCCCGCCGTCGTCGGGCCGAAGGAGCCCGTGGGCATCCCCTCCGGCGTCTTTGCCGGGCCCGCGTAATAGACCGGGTGGTTCTTGATGTAGTCCGGCATGCCTTCGCCGGAATCCAGCCGCTCCTTGAGCTTCGCATGCGCGATGTCGCGCGCCACCACGATGGTGCCGTTCAGCGACACGCGGGTGGAGACGGGATGCCTGGAAAGCTCCGCGCGGATCTCGTCCATCGGCCGGTTCAGGTCGATCCGAACGACCTCGCCGCCCTCGGGCACGCCCTCCGTCTGGTCCGGCAGGAAGCGCGCCGGATCATGCTCCAGCTCCTCCAGGAACACGCCCTCCGGCGTGATCTTCGCCTTGATCTGCCGGTCCGCCGAGCAGGACACGCCGATGCCGATCGGCAGCGAGGCCCCGTGCCGCGGCAGGCGGATGATCCGCACGTCATGGCAAAAATACTTGCCGCCGAACTGCGCGCCGATGCCCAGGTTCTGCGTCAGCTTATGGACCTCGGCCTCCAGCTCCCGGTCGCGGAAGGCATGGCCCGCCTTGCTGCCCTTCTCCGGCAGCGTGTCGTAGTAGCGGGTGGAGGCCATCTTCACCGTCTTGAGGTTCGTCTCGGCCGAGGTGCCGCCGATCACGATGGACAGGTGATAGGGCGGGCAGGCGCTCGTCCCCAGCGTCTTGATCTTCTCCTCCAGGAAGGCGAGCAGCTTCGGCTTGTTCAGCACGGCGCGCGTCTGCTGGAACAGGAAGGTCTTGTTCGCGCTGCCGCCGCCCTTGAGGATGAACTGCAGGTTGAACTCGTCGGCGTGGTAGTCTCCGGGCGAGGCGTAGATGTCGAACTGCACCGGCAGGTTGTTGCCGGTGTTCACCTCGTCGAACATCGTCAGCGGTGCCATCTGCGAGTAGCGCAGATTCGTCTCGGTATAGGTCCGGTGGACGCCGTAGGAGAGCGCCTCCTCCTCGTCACCTTCCACCCAGACGCGCTGGCCCTTCTTGCCGAAGACGATGGCGGTGCCGGTGTCCTGGCACATGGGCAGCTTCCCGCCGGCCGCGATATTCGCGTTCTTCAGCAGGTCCAGCGCCACGAAGCGGTCATTCGCCGAGGCCTCGGGGTCCTTTAGGATATTGGCAAGCTGCTGCAGATGCCCAGGGCGCAGCAGGTGGGACACATCCTTGCAGGCCTGGAAGGCGAGCTGCTCCAGCGTCTCCGGCTTGATCTTCAGGATGCGCTTGCCCTCCACCTCGATGGTGGAGACGCCCTGGATGTCGAGCTTGCGATAGGGGGTGGTGTCCTCCGCCAGCGGGAACATCGGGCTGAACAGGAAGCCCGCGCTGCGCTGGGAGACGGGCGTGCCGGCATCGGCCTCGGCGCCGTCATGCGTCGCGACAGGGGTGGCGCCCACCGGGATCGGGGGCTGGACGGCATCAAGCATATTGGAGCTCACGGGGGCGCTCTCCGGATTCTGGCCCCGCCAGGCGGAAGGCGGGGGAGGCGGGGCCCGGCCGACCCCTCTCCAGCGGCCAGGGGCTCGCGGGCTTGGGGCGCGGCTCCGGCCGCACGAACGGGTTGTCGGGCTGTGTTAGCGCGGCGCAGAGCCGCACGCCAGCAGGCAGAACCCAGATGAAAACACGCTCCGGCCCGGCGAAGAGGGCACCCGGCCCGACGGGCCAGGCGCCAAGCCGGCAGGGAGCGCCGGCTGCCTATTCCCGCGTCGGACGCCGGCGAAAGGCGTCGAGGCTCACCACCTGCGCCGGCGCATCGGACTTAGTCCCGGCCGCCTCCGGCGGCGCGGGCGGGTCCTCCTGCTCCGCCGGCTCCGGCACCTCGTCGCCCTCTGCATCCGGCATGACCACCTCGCCGAAGCGCAGGCCCACGCGCACATGCGGGTCCCAGAAGGCCACCAGCGCCGCGAAGGGGATCACCAGCGAAGCCGCCACCCCTCCGAAGGACAGGCCGACGGAGACCATCTGCTCCGTCCGGTCCACCGTCAGGTCCCAGAACTGGTGCTGCAGGACGATGGTCATCTCCTGCGGGTAGCGGGCCTTCAGATGGCCCGGAACCTTGGTGCCCGGATGGTCCGTACGGAAGGTGAGGTAGAAATGATGCTCCCCTGGCAGCCCGTTCTTTGCCGCGAATTCCAGCGCGCGAAGGGCCACGTTCCGCATGGCCTCCTCGGTCCAGCGGTCGTAAGGCAGCAGGCTTTCGGGGGGCGGCGCTTGCTCGCTCATGCGCAAATCTTATCCAAGGCTGGTCCGGTCACGGGAGTTCGATCCGCCGCAACATATGACATCCCCCCCGCGCGGCATAGGAGCGAGCCAAGACATGGCAAGAGGGGCAGCGAAGCAAGGTGGGGGGATTCTGTTGCCCCGTTCCCCCCGGACGGCGCTTACCTATCTCTAGGCAGCGAGCGCCATGGTCTCGCGACCATTATCGTTGGCACTTGTGATTTAGCCCGATAACGGCGGTACAATGCCGGGCAAAAGACAGGTCTTTACCGCGCGTGTCGAGCCTGTTTCGCCCCCATGCTCCCGCCCCTGGAAGGGGGCACCGGACCGATAAGCCCGGGGGAAGGATGGTGGAGGCGCCGGGTACTGCCCCCGGGTCCACAACGCTTATTCCACATGCCGTTTATCGCCATAGCCGCCCGAAGGCGGCACCGACCCATATAGGGCATTTGACGGCCGATTGCTAGCCCGTGGCGCTGGCGACGCGCCCCCGGTAAACCCCTCGCGACCAAGGGGGGCCCGATGGAACTGACCGAGACGCAGCGACTGGAGCTGGCCGAGGCCGAGGCCCAGCGCCACGAGACCCGCCGCCCTGTCTCCCCAGGGCTGGAGCAGATCCTCTTCCGCCCCATTCCCGTGCTCGACCACGGCTTCGTCCGCGTGGTCGACTACATGGGCGACGATGCTGCCGTGGTGCAGGCCGCCCGCGTCTCCTATGGCCGCGGCACTAAGGCCGCGAACGAGGATCGCGGCCTGATCCGCTACCTCATGCGCCACCGCCACTCCACGCCCTTCGAGATGTGCGAGATCAAGTACCATGTGAAGCTGCCCATCTTCGTGGCGCGCCAGTGGATCCGCCATCGCATGGCGAATGTGAACGAGTACTCGGCCCGCTACTCTATCCTGGATCGCGAGTTCTACCTGCCCGCCGGGGACCAGCTTGCGGCCCAGTCGGCTGTCAACCGCCAGGGGCGCGGCAGCGTCTTGCAGGGTGAGGAGGCCGCCCGCGTGCTCGACCTGCTGCGCGAGGACGCCACCCGCAACTACGACCATTACCTGGACATGCTGAACGAGGACGCCGATGGCCGCGTCATTGATGAAACCCGTCGCGGCCTGGCCCGCGAACTCGCCCGCATGAACCTGACGCTGAACGCCTATACCCAGTGGTACTGGAAGTCGGACCTCCACAACCTCCTGAACTTCCTCTCCCTCCGCGCCGATGCCCATGCCCAGTACGAGATCCGCGTCTATGCCGATGCCATGCTCGACACGGTGAAGGCCTGGGTCCCCCTGGTCCACGAGGCCTTCCGCGATTACCGCATGGGCGCCGTCACCCTGTCGGCCCAGATGCTCTCCGTGGTGCGTGGCCTGCTCGACGGCCAGCCTCCGGACCAGCCCGGCAGCGGCCTCTCCAAGCGCGAATGGCGCGAGCTGATGGCCATGCTCGGCCGCGAGGCCTGATCCAAGCCCAACCGGCCGCGCCCATGAGCAAGCCCCCGAACCCTCGGCCAGCGGGCGGCAAGCCCGGCATGGCCAAGGCACCAGCCCGGGCCGGCGCCGGCCCGCGCAAGGCCCCGCCCCGCCGGCCCCCGGGCGGCAAGGGCCGGATCCGCCAGGGCTTGGCCACCCGCGCCTGGGGCGGCGGCCCTTCCTGGCTCGGCGTCGTCATCATCGTGCTGACGGTGCTGGTCATCCTCCCCATCGCCGCCGCCGTGCTGGGCGATATCTGGGCCGTGATCCTCGGCGCCCTGGTGGGCGGCTTCGCCCTCGGCCGCTCCACCGCGCGCTAGCACCGGATACCGGAACCGCCCCCGCGCGTTGCAGGGATGTCAGGGCACGGCATCGGGAGGCCAAGGCCATGCGGTTCGAGGAGAAGGTGGCGATCGTCACCGGCGCGGGCTCGGGCATCGGCGAGGCAACCGCCCGCCGCCTCTCGCGGGAGGGCGCCTCGGTGGTGCTGGTCGGCCGCACCGAGCGGAAGCTCGTCCGCGTCGCTGCCAACCTGCCGCAGGACCGCACCCTGGTCTCCATCGCCGATGTCTCCGAACAGGCGGCGGTGGAAATGATGGTGGCCGACACCATCACCCGCTTCGGCCAAATCGACATCCTCGTGAACAATGCCGGCGCCGCCCCCACAGGCGCCTTCCTGGAAGCCTCGATCGAGGATTGGCGCGCCGTGATGGCGACGGATGTGGACGGCGTGCTCTTCTGCACCCGCGCCGCCCTGCCGCACCTGCTGGAGAGCAAGGGCTCCATCGTCAACGTCTCCTCCGTCTCCGGCCTCGGTGGCGACTGGAACATGAGCTTCTACAACGCCGCCAAGGGCGCCGTGTCCAACCTCACCCGCTCCCTGGCGCTGGAGCTGGGCCCGCAGGGCGTGCGGGTGAACGCCGTGAACCCCTCGCTCACCTTCACCGACCTCACCAGGGACATGAAGGCCGACAAGGCACTGATGGCGCGCTTCGCCGACCGCATCCCCCTCGGGCGCGGCGCGGAGCCGGCGGAGGTCGCCGACGTCATCGCCTTCCTCGCCAGCAACGATGCCCGTTTCGTCAACGGCGTGAACTTGCCGGTAGATGGCGGGCTGATGGCCTCCAACGGACAGCCGAAGCAGGCCTAACCGGCCGGCCATGGAGGGAAGGGCCCCTTGCCACCGGAGCCGCCCCACCCGAATGCAGCGGGCATGACCGTCACCGTCTTTGGCTCCGTCAATGCCGACCTGACCTTCCCCGTGCCCGAGCTTCCCGCCCCCGGCCACACTGTGCTCGGCGGTGCCTGGCGCGCCGTGCCGGGGGGCAAGGGCGCCAACCAGGCCGTCGCCGCTGCGCGGGACGGCGCCCCGGTGCGCTTCATCGGCGCCGTTGGCCGCGACCCCATGGCCGCCATCGCCCTCTCTGCCCTGCGCAACGCCGGGGTCGACCTCTCCGCCGTGCTCGAAACCGAAGCGCCCACCGGCGCAGCCTGCATCTGCGTGGATGCGGAGGGCCGCAACCAGATCGCCGTCTCCCCCGGCGCCAATGCCCTGGCCCGCGCTGCCCAGGTGCCGCCCCTGGCGCCCGGCACCATCCTGCTGATGCAGATGGAAACGCCGCCCGGCGAGATCGCGGCCCTCATCCGCCGTGCCCGGGGCGAGGGGGCCCGCCCCATCCTCAACCTCGCCCCCGCCGGTCCAATGGAGCCGGAGGTGTTGCGCGCCCTGCACCTGCTGATCACGAATGAGCACGAGGCCGCCTGGCTCGCTGCCCGCCTCGGCTGCGCCGCCACGGCCGGGGCCCTGCACGCGGCCTTGGGCATCGCCGTCGCCGTCACACTCGGGGAGCGCGGCGCCGAGGCGGCTACCGGCAGCGCCCAATGGCGCGTCGAGGCCATCCCGGCCCGGGTGGCCGACACCACCGGCGCCGGGGATTGCTGGTGCGGCGTACTGGCCGCCGCCCTGTCGCGCGGCGCCCCGCTGGACGCCGCCATGCGCCGCGCGGCCGCTGCCGCGTCCATCGCCGTATCGCACCCGGGGGCGGCGGATTCGATGCCGTCGGCCGCCGAGACGGATGCGCTGCTGAAATGATGAAGGCCGGGGTCATCCCCCGGCCCATTCCCTCACTCCACCACGATCCGCGGCCCGCCCGCCGTGGCCTGCCCACTCGCCTTCTCCCAGACCCGGTCCGCGATCGCCCGGTAGGCCGCCGCCTCGCCTGAGTCCGGCGCCGCCAGCACCACCGGCCGCCCCGCATCGGAATGCTCGCGGATCGCCAGCGTCAGCGGCAGCTCGCCCAGGAACTCCACTCCCAGCCGCGCCGCCTCGGCCTTCGCGCCGCCATGGCCGAACACCTCGGTGCGGTGGTTGCAGTTCGGGCAGCAGAAGTAGCTCATGTTCTCCACCAGCCCGAGCACTGGCACATTCACCTTCTCGAACATGCGGATGCCGCGCCGCGCATCCAGCAGCGCCACGTCCTGCGGCGTGGAGACGATAACCGCCCCGCGCAGCGCCACGCGCTGCGACATGGTCAGCTGCGTGTCCCCGGTGCCCGGCGGCATGTCCACCACCATCACGTCCAGCGCGCCCCATTCCACCTGGGACATCATCTGCTCCAGCGCGCCCATTACCATCGGCCCGCGCCAGACCATCGGCGTCTCCTGGTCCACCAGGAAGCCGATCGACATCGCCTTCAGCCCCCAGCGTGAGATCGGGATGATCCGATTATTCTGCGCCTGCGGCTTCTCATGCGTACCGAGCATCTGCGGTAGGGAAGGGCCGTACACATCGGCATCCAGCAGCCCCACACGCAGCCCCTTCTGCGCCAGCGCCACCGCCAGGTTCACCGCGGTGGTGGACTTGCCCACGCCTCCCTTGCCGGAGGCCACGGCGATCACCGCCCCCACCTCCTGCAACAGCATCGCGGCACGCGGCCGCTCCCCCTGCGCATGGCCGCCCGGGGAAGGGGGGGGTGCGCCCCCCGCCGCCGGGCCCGGAGGTGCCGCCCGATGCGCCGTCAGCACGGCCGTGGCCGAGATCACGCCGGGCACCGCGCGCGCCGCAGCCTCGGCCTGAGCGCGCAGCGGCTCCATCTCCCGGGCCCGCTCGCGAGGCACCGCGATCTCCACCTGGACCATCCCGTCCCGCACCGTGACACCGCCCAACATTCCCGCCGACACAAGGTCGCGACCCGTGCCAGGATCACGCAACCTCGCCAGCGCATCGCGCACCGACGCCTCCAGACCGCTCACCATCGCTTGAAAACCCCTGCCACTCGGCCAACATGGGCACGTGCCCGGCCTTTTCCCTCTTCAAGGGGAAGAGGGCTGCGAACGCCATATGGGTGGCCCCCACCCCGCGCAAGCGGGCGGGGCCGCGCCTTTATTAGGGGAGAGTGAACGGCCCATGCCGTGGAACAACAGCGGCGGACCGAGCCCTTGGGGATCGCCCGGCGGCAATAACCGTCCGCAGGGCCCCTGGGGCGTGCCGCCGCCCGGTGGAGGCGGCGGCGGTGGCCGTGGCCCCGATATCGAAGATGCAATTCGCCAAGCGCAGGACGCCGTGCGCCGCTTCCTTCCGCGCGGCGGCAGCGGCAAGGGGATCGCCATCCTGGCCGTCCTCGCCATCGCCGCCTGGGGCGCCTCGGGCTTCTACCGCGTGCAGCCGGACGAGCAGGGCGTGGTCATGCGCTTCGGCGCCTTCGAGCGCACCACGCCCCCCGGCCTGAACTACCGCATCCCCTGGCCGGTCGAGAGCGTGACGACGCCGCGCGTCACCCGCATCAACCGCGTTGATGTCGGCTTCCGCAGCGCCGTCGATTCGGGCGCCATCCAGCAGCGCCCCACCCCCAGCCGCGACGTGCTGGAGGAAAGCATGATGCTGACCGGCGACGAGAACATCATCGACATCGACTTCGCCGTGTTCTGGCGCATTCGCGATGCCGGCGAATACCTGTTCAACACGCGTAACCCGGAGGTTACCGTGAAGTCCGCCGCCGAGAGCATGATGCGCGAGGTGATCGGCCGCACCGCGATCCAGCCCGCCCTCACCGAAGCGCGCGCGCAGATCGAGCAGGCAGTCCGCCTCGGCACCCAGGCGATCCTCGACCAGTACAAGGCGGGCGTGGAGATCACCCAGGTCCAGCTGCAGAAGGTGGATCCGCCGAACGCCGTCATCGAGGCCTTCCGCGACGTCCAGCGCGCCAATGCGGACCGCGAGCGCGCCCGCAACGAGGCCGAATCCTACCGCAACGACATCATCCCGCGCGCACGCGGCGAGGCCGAGCGGATGGTGCAAGAAGCCCAGGGCCAGAGGGACAGCCAGATCGCCCGCGCAAAAGGCGAGGCGCAGCGCTTCATCTCCGTCCTTTCCTCCTACCAGGTGGCCAAGGACGTCACGATGCGCCGCATCTATCTGGAAACGATGGAGGAAATCCTCCGCCGCAACCCGAAGATCATTGTGGATGACCGGCTGCAGGGCCTCGTGCCCCTGTTGAACCTCGACTCCGGCCGGGCGCAGCAGCCGCAACAACAGCAGCAGCCCGCCCGTAATCCCGTGCCGCCGGCCGCCGGCGCCGCCGTCACCCAGCCGCCGCGTCCTGCGCAGGGGATCGCCCGATGAACCGCCTCACCATTGCCGCCATCGCGGTGGCGGTCCTGCTCGTCACGGCCGCGTCCTCGCTTTTCACCGTGCAGCAGACGCAGCAGGTGCTGATCACGCAGTTCGGCCAGCCGATCCGCGTCATCCGCGAGCCCGGGCTCCACGCGAAGATCCCCTTCATCCAGAGCGTCATCGCCCTGGACCGCCGCCTCCTTGATTTCGAGGCGTCGGGCGAGGAGGTCATCCTGGGCGACCAGCGCCGGCTGATCGTGGACAGCTTCACCCGCTACCGCATCACCGATCCGCTGCTCTACTTCCAGACCGCGGGCGTGGCCGAGAATGGCATCCGGGGCCGCCTTGCCTCGATCGTCTCCTCCGCCCTGCGCCGCGTGCTCGGCAACGAGGCGCTGCTCAACGTGCTGTCCGTCGACCGCCTGCGGATCATGAACGAGATCCGGGACCAGGTGAATCGGGAGGCCAAGCGCTTCGGCGTCGATGTGGAGGATGTCCGCATCCGCCGCGCCGACCTGCCGGAGGAGAACACCCAGGCGGTGCTCTCGCGGATGCAGTCCGAGCGTGAGCGCGTGGCCCGCGAGGCCCGCGCCGAGGGTGCCGAGCAGGGGGCCCGCATCCGCGCCGCCGCCGACCGCGACCGGACCGTGCTCCTCGCCGAGGCCACCTCCAACGCCGACATCCTGCGCGGCCAGGGCGAGCAGGAGGCCATCGCCATCTCCGCGGCGGCCTTCGAGAAGGATCCGGATTTCTTCCGGTTCTGGCGCAGCATGCAGGCCTATCGCGAGGCCTTCTCCGAGGGCGGCGATAGCCGACTCCTCCTCTCGCCGGACAGCGAGTTCTTCCGCTACTTCCGCGAGCTTCCGACGGTCACGCCCTGATCCGTCCGGCGCCTTCCAGCGGCCCGTTCCCGGCAATCCGGGGGCGGGCAGTTGCTACATTCGCACCCACCCGTGATGACCCCTGTCGCCCTTTGTAACAGGCAGACCCTTTCGCGCCGGGCGGAATGGTCCAATCTGCGCATCCGACGCTTCCGGTCCGAGCCTGGGGCCCCAGGCCCGCGCCCCGTTCCGTATGAAGCCTGTCACTTGAAGCCCGAAGGGAAACCGCCAGTGCGCTTCCGCACCCCCATTGCCACCACCCTCGCCCTGATCGCGGCGCTGGCCGCCTCCCCCATGACCCCGGCCCTCGCGCAGACCCCGATGCGCGATGCCCCCACCTCCTTCCGTCCCCTCGCGCAGCAGCTCCTGCCAGCCGTCGTTAGCGTGCAGGTCAGCACCGCCCCCACCGCTCGCAACGCCCAGCGTCCCGACGCGCCGGATGCCCCCCAAGCGCCTCCCGGCAGCCCCTTCGAGGAATTCTTCCGGGACTTCCTCGAGCGCAACCGCCCGCCGGGCGCCCCCGCCATTCCCGGCCGCCCCGGCCCCTCGCCGCAGCAGCGCCGCGGCACCTCGCTCGGCTCGGGCTTCATCATTGACGCCGCCGAGAAGCTGGTGGTCACCAATAACCACGTCGTTGAGGGCGGCACCGAGATCAACGTCGTCCTGAATGACAACACCACCGTGCCGGCCGAGCTGGTGGGCACCGACCCGCGCACCGACATCGCCCTGCTGCGCCTCAAGACCGACCGCCAGCTGACGGCGGTGGAGTTCGGCAATTCCGACGAGGCGCAGGTCGGCGACTGGGTGCTCGCCATCGGCAATCCCTTCGGCCTCGCCTCCTCGGTCTCTTCCGGCATCGTTTCCGCCCGCTCGCGTGACATCCGCCAGGGCCTCTATGACGACTTCATCCAGACCGACGCTGCCATCAACCGCGGCAACTCGGGCGGCCCGCTTTTCGACATGAGCGGCAAGGTGGTGGGCATCAACACCGCGATCTACTCACCCTCCGGCGGCTCGATCGGCATCGGCTTCGCCATTCCCTCCAACCTGGCCCGTGGCATCGTCGCGCAGCTGAAGGAGACCGGGCGTGTGCGGCGCGGCTGGCTCGGCGTGAACATCCAGCAGGTCACGGACGAGATCGCCGAAAGCCTGGGCCTCAAGGGCGGTGCCCGTGGCGCACTGGTTGCCCGCGCGCAGGAGGACGGCCCGGCCGCCAAGGGCGGCATCCGCAACGGCGACGTCATCCTGCGCTTCAACAACCAGGAAGTCCGCGAGATGCGGACCCTGCCGCGCATTGTCGCCGAGACCCGCGTTGGCACCGAGGCCCCGGTTACCGTCTGGCGCGACGGCAAGGAGGAGACGCTCAACGTCACCATCGCCGAGCTTCCCGCCGACCAGGCCGAGGCATCCGCCCGCGGCGGTCCCTCCGCCCAGCCCCGCAGCCAGGCGGTGGACCTCGCAGGCCTGGGCCTGAAGATCGGTCCGATCACCCCCGAGCTGCGCGAGCGCTTCAGCCTGCGCGCCGAGCAGCGCGGCGTGGTGATCACCGAGGTGGAGCCGGGCGGCAACGCCGCCGAGCGCGACCTGCGCCCGGGCGACGTGATCGTGGAGGTGCAGCAGGAGCGGGTGAACACCCCCCAGGAGGTGCAGAGCCGCATCGAGGCGCTGCGCCGCCAGAACCGCGCCAGCGCGCTGCTCCTCGTCGAGGGCCAGCAGGGCCAGCGCTTCGTGCCGCTGCGCATCCGCGAGGAAGGCAACGAGCGCCGCAACTAGCGGCCGCTTTCCGGCGCCCCGGCTCGGGGCGCCGGACATGAAAAAGGGGCGCGGATGCCACCCGGCATCCGCGCCCCTTTCCATTCGGGCGTCAGCCCTTCTTCAGGTTGTAGAACAACGGCATCCCCGAGAGCATGCCCGTGACGTTGCGCCGATAGGCCGTGAGATCCCGCCAGCGGCCAGTGGGCACATAGGCCACGTCCTGGAAGGCCTGCTCCTGGATGCGCCGCGCGAGGGCCTTCCGCGCCGGCACGTCGGATGCGTCCACCCACTGGTCGCGCAGGCTCTCCAACTGGGGGCTCGTCGGCCAGCCCGGCCAAGCGTTCAGCCCGTTGCCGCGCAACGCCAGATGCGAGGTCGGATCCCACAGGTCCAATCCCGGCAGCAGCGTCGTGGTGCAGCTCCACCCGCCCTGGTCCAGCGGCGCACGGCTGGCGCGGCGTTGCAGCCACACGCCGAAATCCACCGGGATAACGTCCACGTTCATCCCCGCGCGGCGCATATGGTCCGCCGCCACATCCACCTGCTGGCTCATGGTGTAGAAGTTGGAGGCGCTGAGAAAGCCGATCTTCTCGCCCTTGTAGCCCGCCGCCGCGAGGTCCCGCTTCGCTTTCGCATAGTCCCGCGGGCCGTTCAGCGCGGCCATCCCGGCATCGGAGGCCATCGGCGAGTCGGGACAGAACACGCCCACCCCGGTATCCCACAGCGACTTGTCCGTGCCCGCCACGGCGGTCATGATCTCGGACTGGTCGATTGCGCCGAGCAGCGCGCGGCGGATTGCCGGATTGTCGAAGGGCGGCTGCAGGTGGTTCAACCGCAGGATGCCCATATTGCCGGCCGGGTTGTAGCTGCCCAGCACCACGTTTCGATCCCGCCGCAGAACTGGCACCAGGTCCAGCAGCACATCTTCGTACCAGTCGATCTCGCCGCTCATCACCGCCGCCGCGGCGGTGGGCGCATCCGGGATGATCGTCCATTCCACCCGGTCCAGATGCACATGCTTCGGCCCGGAAGTGAATTGCGGCACCCCATCCGGCCGCGGCACATAGCCCGCGAAGCGCTCCCAGACCGAGCGCGCCCCATTCACCCGCTCATTCGCCAGATAGCGGAACGGACCGCTGCCCACCACCTCCGTCACCTGCTTGGTGGGATCGGCCGCGATCAGCCGCTCGGGCATGATGACGGGAATGTAGCTCGTGCTCTTGCCCAGGGCATTCGGCAGAAGCGGGAAGGGGCGCTTGAGGCGGAACACCACCTCCTTGTCCGAGGTGGCCGAAAGATCGTCCGTCACGGCCATCAGGAGCTGGCCCATCACATCCACCCGGCCCCAGCGCCTGATGCTGGCGACCACATCCTTCGCCAGCACCGGCTCGCCGTCATGGAAGCGCAGCCCGTCCCGCAGCGTCAGGCGCCAGAGCTTCCCGTCATTCTCCACCACATGCCCCGCCACCATCTGCGGATGCGGGTTCAGCGCGTCATCCAGCCCGTAGAGCGTGTCGTAGCTCATCAGCGCCAGGTAACGCGTGGAGAAGGCGGTGCTGAACACCGGGTCCAGGATGGTGGCATCGGCATTCGGCTTGAACTTGAACACCCGCGCGCCCTGCGCCCGGGTGATCGAAGGCGCCGCGACGGCCGCGGCACCCGCCGCGCTCGCCTGGAGGAACTCTCTGCGGTTCATGCTCATGCCTCGCCTGTTCGGGTTGTGACGCGGGCTACTTCGCCCAGTTCTCGGCCAGTTCCTTCGTGATGATCCCATCCTCGAGGTCGCGCTCGATAAGTGCGGCCGAACGCTCCGACGGCACGCCATAGCCGCCGCCGCCACCCAGATTGATCGTGATCAGATCGCCCGCCTTCAGGTTGAAGGCATCCTTGCTGCGCAGGTTGATCACCTCGCCGTCACGAAGCACCTGGCAGCTTCCGCTGGCGCCTGGCCCACCCCCGAAGATGCCCGAGGAGCGCCCGGTGAAGCGGTCGCTGTAATGCGACACGATCGGCCCATCCACGAGGATCCTGTAGCTCCGACTGAATCCCGCCCCGCCGCGCCGCGCGCCGATGCCGCAGCTATCCGGGCGCAGCGCGTAATCCACCACGCGGAAGAAGCTGAAATCCTGGTCCATCGCCTCAACCGGCGTGTTGGAGCAGTTGGAGAGCGGGTTATCCACCGCGTCGCAACCATCATTCCCGATGCCCGCGCCATAGCCGCCGCCATACACCTCCAGATAGACGGACCATCCCGCCGGCCCGAGCCAGGAGAGGCAGAAGGCCGTGGTGGTGTCATAGCCCTGCGCGATCACCTTCTCCGGCACAGCCTGGGAGATTGCCTGCATTACCGCGTTCCAGGCGCGCGAAACCGAAATCATCCGCGCCCGTACCGGCGCCGGATGGTTCGGGTTCAGCAGCGTGCCCTTCGGCGCCTTCACTGCGATCGGCCGCAGCGCGCCGTCGTTGAAGGGAATGTCAGGGCTGGTCAGCGCCGCCTTCAGGCAGGAGACGGTCGCGGAGATCACGGAGGCGAAGGGCGCATTCAGGTTGCTCCCCACCTGCGGCGCCGTGCCCTCGAAATCCACCGTGATGGAATCGCCCGAGACGGTGACGGCCGCGCGCACCGGCAGCGGCCCGCTGCCCATCCCGTCATCATCCAGCATCGCCTCGCCCCAATAGGTGCCGTCCGGCACCTCGGCGATTGCCGCGCGCATTCGCCGCTCGGAATAATCCTGCAGCCCCGCCATGGTGGCGCGCACCTTCTCGACGCCATAGCGCCGCGCCAGCTCCTGGATGCGCAGCACGCCGATGTTGTTGGCCGCGATCTGCGCGTCGAAATCGCCCATGGTCTGCTGCGGCACGCGCACATTGGCGCGCAGCAGCCGCTCGAAGCCGCCGCCGTGCCAGTCCCTCGCCATGTTCACCTTCATCGGCGGGATGATCAGCCCTTCCGCATAAAGGTCCCGTGCCCCGGCATTCAGCCCCGGGCTGCCGCCGCCGATATCCAGGTGATGCGCGACGGAGGCACCGAAGCCAATCACCTCTCCCTCATGGAAGATCGGGTGGAAGAAAAACACATCCTGCAGATGCTGCCCGCCCGAATACGGGTCGTTGATGACGAGGAAGTCCCCTTCCTCCAGCGTCTCCGGCGGGAACATCGCGGCGCAGGGCTGGAACACCCGCCCAATGCTGCCGAGCTGCATCGGGATCAGCTCCGCCTGCGCCACCGTGCCGCCCCGCGCATCCAGCAGCGCCGCCGAGCCGTCCCGTGCCTCGCGCAGGATGGTGGAATAGGCGGAGCGGACGAGCTTCACGCCCATTTCGCGCGCCGCCGCAATCACGGACTGGCTGAGAATCGCGTATTCGACGGGATCGAGTTGCATAGCTCAGCCCTCCTTCCGCAGCAGCATGTTGCCGGCACCATCCCGTGCCCCCCGCCATCCCGGCGGCACCCAGCTTGTCGATGAATAGCCTTCGATGAGCGCTGGCCCGACCACCACCTCGTTCAGGTCGAGCATCGCAGCATCCACCAGCCGAGCCTGCACCGTGGCGCCGCCCGTCACCACCTCGGCACTCTCCGGCCGCGCCAGCCCCGCGGCGCGCTCCCGCACCTCCGGCAGCGCATCCAGACGGCGGCGCACACCGAAGCGCATCCCTACCAGCTCCACCTTCCGCCCTGGCTCGCCGCCATGCAGGTAGACGCGCCGATGGGCCTCCGCAAAGCGTTCGGCCAGATCCGCCGCCCCCAGCCTCGGCAGTTCCGCCGGATCCACGGCCACGGGGATTTCGAAGGCCTGGCCGACGAAGCGCATGTCCAGCTCCAGCCGGTGCTCCAGCGGCCCGGTCAGCCCCAGCGCCGCGAATTCCGCCTCCGTCGCCTCGCGCAGCCGCGCGCAATCCGCCGCGATGACCGAAGGCGTCTCCGCATCGAGCCCCATGCGCCGGGTGATCCCGCGCAGCTTCACGTAATCCGCCGAAAGCAGCCCCAGTGCCGAGATCACGCCCGGATTTGGCGGCACCAGGATTTCCCGAATGCCCAGCTCCTCCGCAATCTCGGCTGCCAGAAGCGGCCCCGCGCCGCCGAAGGGCAGCAGCGCATAATCGCGGGGATCGCGCCCGCGCTCGGTCGAGACCAGCTGGATTGCGCGCACGATATTCGCCACCGCCAGCCGGATCGCCGCCGCGGCCGCGCCACGCACATCCGTGCCCAACCGCTTCGCCACATCCGCGAAGGCGCGATGCGCCGCATCGGCATCCAGCGACATGCCGCCGCCCAGGAAGGCATCCGGCCGAATCGTGCCGCGCACGACATGCGCATCCGTCACCGTCGGCATGGTGCCGCCGCGCCCGTAGCAGGCCGGCCCCGGCTCCGCCCCCGCGCTGCGCGGCCCCACCCGCAGCATCCCGCCATCATCGATCCAGATCAGGCTGCCGCCGCCGGCGCCCACCGTCACGATGTCCAGCACCGGCGTGCGGATCGGCAGCCCGTCCACCTCCGTCTCCGGCGCCAGCGCCGCCTCGCCATCCTGCACCAGCGCCACATCGGTGGAGGTGCCGCCCATGTCGAAGGTGATGAGATTGCCGCGCTCCGAGCGCGCCGCCTGCCGGATTGCGCCGACGACGCCCGCCGCCGGCCCACTCAGCAGCGCGCTGATGGCGTTGCTCCGCATTGCCGTGGCCGGCATGCGCCCGCCATTGGACTGCATGACGCTGAAATGCCCGGTGAAGCCAGCGCCCGCCAGCGTCGCCTCGAAGCGGTCAAGATAGCCGTCGATCACCGGCTGCACATAGGCGGAGAGGGAGGTGGTCGAAGCGCGCTCGAACTCGCGGAACTCCGGCGCCACCTCATGGCTCGCGGCGATGCGCAGGCCGGGCAGGGCGGCGGCGATCATCTGCTTCAGCCGCATCTCGTGCGCCGGGGAGGCATAGGCGGACAGCAGGCAGAGCGCCACGGCCTGGTACCCGCCCGCGGCGAGCGCCGGCAGCAGGTCCCGCGTCACCGCCGCCTCGTCGAGCGCCGCAATCACCGTCCCGTCCGGCCCGATCCGCTCGGCCACCTCGAAGCAGTCGCGCCGGCGCACCGGCGGGGCGGGCTTGGCGTAATGCAGGTCGTAGATGCTGCGGCGGTCATGCCGCTGCATGAACAGGATGTCGCGGAATCCCTTGGTCGCCACGAAGGCGATCGCCGCGCCACGCCGCTCCAGGATGGCATTCGTGGCCACGGTGGAGCCATGCACCAGGTCCGTCACCGCCGCCGCTTCAATCCCCGCGGCGCCCAGCGCATTGAACGCCCCGATATCCGGGCTGCGCGGGGTGGAGGGCACTTTCACGACGCGCACCTCGCCCTGGTCCACCGCCACCAGATCCGTGAAGGTGCCGCCGACCTCGATCCCAACGCGCATGCTTTGCTTTCCGAACCTGCCTGAGGGTAGCTTAGCGCCACGCCGGGTCTCTGCAACCACATTGAAAATACCCCGGCGATTTTTTCAATGGTGGCCGCATCGATGCCCGATACTCCCATCCCGACCACCGCGACGGACGCGGCGCCCGTGCTGGGCCAGCGGATGCGCGCCATGCGCCAGCGCCGCGAATGGACCCTGCAGGAGCTTTCCGCGCGCAGCGGCCTGTCCGTCGGCATGCTGAGCCAGATCGAGCGCGGCCTGTCCTCGCCCTCCATCCGCTCCCTGCAGAAGCTGGCCGAGATCTTCGCCGTGCCGATCGGCTGGTTCTTCAGCGACTCCGGTGCCGCGCCACAAGGCCCCGCCTGGGTGCAGCGCCGCCCGCAGCGCCGCGTGCTGGACCTTTCCGCCAAGGGCATCACCAAGGAGTTGCTGAGCCCGGACGGGGAGGGGAAGATCGAGCTGATGCTCATCACGGTGGAGCCCGGTGGCTCTTCCGGCGAGGCCCCCTACCAGCACGCGGGTGAGGATGCCGGCACGGTGACCGAAGGCGTGCTGCAGCTGGAGGTGGATGGCGTCTCCGCCCTGCTCCAGGCGGGCGATTCCTTCCGCTTCCTCAGCACCCTGCCGCACCGCTTCGCCAATCCTGGCCCGCTGCGCTGCGTCGTCCTCTGGGCCGTCACCCCGCCGCTCTACTGAGCGGCGCTACAGCCCCATCCGGTCCAGCATCCGCCCGCGCCAGACCTCCGCCCAGACGCCCAGCCGCCAGAACCGGTGCATCGGCATCGGCTTCATCGGCAGGATGGGCATGTCGAAATCAGCATCCTCGCCTTCCGCAATACGCGCCGCCAGGATGCGCCCCATATGGCTCGCCATGGCCACGCCGCGCCCGTTATAGCCGAGGCAGCTGAACAGCCCCGGCGCCAGCACATGCACATGCGGGTAGTGATCGGGCGTCACCGCCAGCTGCCCGTTCCAAGCCTGCGCCCAGCGCGCCCCGCGGAGCTGCGGCCACAGCCGCTCCGTATGCTGCACCAGGTAATCCAGCGCATCGACCGAGCGCAGCTCGCCCTGCGGCCCGCGCCCGCCCATCAGCAGCCGCCCGCCTTCGTCCACGCGGTAATAAACGGTGATGCGGCCCGTCTCGAAGACCGAGCCACGGAAGGGCACGATTGCTTCGGCGATCTCCTTCGGCAGCGGCTCCGTCGCGCGGATCGCGCTGAACACCGGCACCAGGCTCCGCGCCAGGCCGGGCCAGAGAGAATCCGTATAGCCGTTCGTCGCCAGCAGCACCTGCGCCGCGCGCACGCTCCCGCCCGGCGTCTCCACGCGCCACCCGTCGCCTTCCCGCCGCAGCGCCGTCGCGGGCGTGCCGCCATGGATGCGCGCACCATGCGCCATTGCCGCCCGTGCCAGCCCGCGCGCATAGCCCAGCGGATTCACGTCGCCGCCGCGCAGATCCAGCAGCCCCAGCGGATAGAAGTCCGTTCCCGTCGCCTGCCGCAGCGCATCGCCCTCCAGCAGCGCCACCGGCATGCCGCGCTCCGCGCAGACGCGATGCAGTCGCCGCAACTCTTCCGCCGCCCGCGCGCCCGTCGCCACACGCAGCGTGCCGCCCTGCCGCGCCTCGCAGCGGATCTGGTGCCGGCGGATCAGCTCGAAGACATAATCCGGCGCCGCATGGCTGAAAGCCACCATCCGCCGCCCGAGATCCTCCCCGAAACGCGCCTCCACCGCATCAGGGCTGAACTTCAACCCGGGATTCACCTGCCCGCCATTGCGGCCCGAGGCGCCCCAGCCCGGCTCATTCGCCTCCAGCACGATGGTGGAGACGCCGCGCTCCGCTAGGTGCAGCGCCGTCGAAAGTCCGGTGAATCCCGCTCCGACGACGACCACATCCGCCACCGAAGCGCCCCGCAGGGGCGGCGTCGGCGGCGCCGGCGCGGCGGTCTCGGCATAGAGGCTGGGCGGCAGCGGCCGCGGCGCATGGGAAGCCATGCGGGAAGTGTTCGTTGCCGCCGGCACCCGGTCAAGCGGCTTCACACAGGGTGAAACCGCCTCAGGGCCGCCCGCGCGCCATCACCTCGATCCGGCGCGCCACCGCACTCAGTCGGGGCCCAAGCTCTCCCAGCAGCCGCTCGCGGTCGAGCATGAAGGCCGGCGCACCGCAGTTGAAGGCGACCACCTCGCCGCCCGGCAGCGCGATCGCGGCGCCAGCAGCATGCACCGTGTCGTTCCAGTCGCCGAGCGACGCCGTGAAGCCCAGGCGTCCCTGCATTTCCACCGCCTCGAGCAGACCGTCCCGGATTCGTGGCCAGTCCTCGGGCATCCGCGCCGCCAGTTCGACATCGATGCCCGCGCGCTCCACCTTATCCACCGCCGCGTAATAGGCGCGCCCCATCGCCGTTACGCCGATCGGCACGCGCGATCCCACCTCCAGCTGCAGCGCCACCGCGGTGCGCGGCGAGACGTGCTCGATATACAGCATGGAAAGCCCGTCCCGCTTGCCGAGCGAGACCGAGGCATTCGTCTCCTCCGCCAGCTGCCGCATCAGCGGCGCCGCGATCCCCCGCACCGCCATATTGGCCAGCGCAAGCCGCCCCAGCGGCACTGCGCCAAGCCCGAGCTGGTACTTCGCGAAGCGCGGCAGGTAGATCAGGTAGCCCAGCCGCGTGAGCGTATAGGTGAGGCGGGAGACGGTTGCGCGCGGCAGGCCAGTCCGCTCCGCCAGCTCCTGGTTCCCCAGAATCGGGTCCTCGGCGCGGAAGGCATGCAGGATGTCGAAGCCCCGCGCGATCGCGGCCACGAACTGCCGGTCCGCCTCGGCCTCGGATTGGCTTCCGGCGGGCTCCGCCGGTTGACGCTTGCGCATTTCCATCCCCATCGGCCGTGTCTTGACCCTGCGCGGCCGCTGGTCGATATCGGTCCTGAGACGGCAGAACATATTTCCGCAATGCGGAAAATGACAGCGAGAATCGCCGCCCCGGGAGACGCGATGACCCAGCCCAAGGCATGGGCACCAACAGCGGCTGGCAAGGCAGGGCCCATCGGCGGCAGGCGCCCGCCCGTGGTCTGCACAGCTGGGCCGGACGCGGCATGAGCACCGACGCCACCCGCCCCTGGATCGCCTCCTACCCTGAAGGCTGCCGCTGGGACGCGCCGCTCGCCATCGGCACGCTTGGCGCGCTGCTCGATGCCAGCGCCGTCCGTTGGGCGGATCGCCCCGCCCTCGAATACCGCGGCCGGCAGGTCACCTATGCCACCCTGGGCGCGACGGTGGACCGCATCGCCGCCGGCCTGCTGCGCCTCGGCATCACCCCCGGCGAGCCCGTCGGCCTGCTGCTGCCCAACACGCCCTGGCACCCCGTCTCCTTCCTCGCCCTGGCGCGGATCGGGGCACGGGTGGTGCATCTCAGCCCGCTCGATGCGAAGCGCGTCCTGCGCCACAAGCTGGCCGACAGCGGCGCTCGCACCGTCATCACGACCGACCTTCCCGGCATCCTGCCCACGGCCCTCGACCTGCTGGAGGACGGCGCCGCCGAGCGCATCCTCCTCGGCGAGGACGCGCATTGGGGCGGTGAGGCAGGGCAGGGGGATCCCCGCACCCAATCCCTTTCCGGCCTCGCCACCGACCCGCCGGCAAGTTGGCCCGCCGTCTCGCCCGAAGACGTCGCACTGCTGCAATATACCGGCGGCACGACCGGCATGCCCAAGGGCGCCATGCTCACCCATGGCAACCTCACCGCCGCCGTCAGCATCTATCGCAACTGGCATGACGGCGGCGTCCTCGTCGAGGGCGAGCAGCGCGTCCTTGCCGTGCTGCCGCTCTTCCACATCTATGCCCTTACCACCGTCCTGCTGCGTCACCTGGCCGAGGGCAATGAAGTCCTGCTCCGCCCGCGCTTCGATGCGGAAACGACGCTGCAGGATATCGCGACCCGCCGCGTCACCATCCTTTCCGGCGTGCCCACCCTTTGGATCGCGCTGCTGAACCATCCGGCCGCCGCGGATTACGACCTGTCCTCGCTGCGCTCCTGCATCTCCGGCGGCGCTCCGCTGCCCTTCGACGTGGCGGCACGAGTGGAAGCACTGCTCGGCCAGCGCCTGCGCATCGGCTGGGGCATGACGGAAACCGGTCCCGCCGGCACCCGTGTCCCAGTCGCCGCCACCCCGCGCCCTGGCATCATCGGCCTGCCGCTGCCCGGCATGGACCTGCGCATCGTCGCCCTCAACGATCCCACCCGCGCGCTGCCGCCCGGCGAGGCCGGGGAGCTTGCCATCCGTGGCCCCACCGTCTTCGCCGGCTACTGGAACCAGCCCGCCGAGACCGAGGCCGCTTTCCGCGATGGCTGGTTCCTCACCGGCGATATCGGCCGCATGGAAAGGGACGGCATGTTCTTCCTCATGGACCGCCGCAAGAACATGATCATCTCAGGTGGCTTCAACGTGTATCCCGCCGCGATCGAGGGCGCGATCTACGAGCACCCCGATGTTACCGAGGCAATCGTCATCGGCATCCCCGATCCCTATCGCGGCCAGTCTGCCAAGGCATTCGTCACCCTCCGCCCCGGCGCGCCCGAACTCACCCTGGATGCGCTGAAGACCTTCCTGCGCGACCGCATCGGCCGGCACGAGATGCCGGCGGCGCTGGAGCTGCGCGAAACCCTTCCCCGTTCCCCGGCTGGCAAGCTCATGGCCAGCACATTGGTCGCCGAGGAGCGCGCCCGCGCCGCCGGCACCCCTCAGGAGGGCTCCGCCCCATGACCGAAGCCGTCATCGTCTCCACTGCGCGCACGCCGATCGGCAAGGCGCATCGCGGCGCCCTCAACGCCACCCACGGCGCCGACATGGCCGCCCATGCCATCGGCGCCGTGATGGACCGCGCGAAGCTGGAGCCTGAGGCGGTGGAAGAGGTGGTCTTCGGCTGCGGCTATCCCGAGGGCGCGACCGGCGGCAATGTCGCGCGCCATGCCGCCATCCGCGCCGGCATCCCCGTCACCTCCGCCGGCGTCACCGTCAGCCGCTTCTGCGCCTCGGGCCTCGAGGCCATCGCCCATGCGGCAAAGCGCATCATCGTCGACAAGATGCCCGTCGCCATCGCCGGCGGCGTGGAATCCATCAGCCTCGTCCAGCCCACGGTGAACCGGAACCACTACCGCAACGCCTGGCTCGAGCAGAACAAGCCCAGCATCTACGACACCATGATCGACACCGCTGATCTGGTCGCCGCCCGCTACGGCATCTCCCGCGAGGCGCAGGACGAGTTCTCCCTCGAAAGCCAGCGCCGCACCGCCGCCGCCCAGCAGGGCCGGCGCTTCGACGACGAGATCGTGCCCTTCACCACAGTGATGAACGTCACCGACAAGGCGAGCGGCGAGACGCGTCAGGAGACGGTCACCCTCTCCAAGGACGAGGGCAACCGCCCCGACACCTCCATGGAGGGCCTGTCCAAGCTGAAGCCGGTGAAGGAAGGCAAGTTCGTCACAGCCGGCAACGCCAGCCAGCTCTCGGACGGCGCCAGCGCCAGCGTGCTGATGTCCGCGGAGGAAGCTGCCCGCCGCGGCTTGGCCCCACTGGCGATCTTCCGCGGCTTCGCCACGGCCGGCTGCGAGCCGGAGGAGATGGGTATCGGCCCCGTCTTCGCCGTTCCCCGCCTCCTCGCCCGCCACGGGCTGAAGGTAGAAGACATCGACCTGTGGGAGCTGAACGAGGCCTTCGCCTCTCAATCCATCTATTGCCGCGACACACTCGGCATCGATCCCGCCAAGGTGAACGTCAATGGCGGCGCCATCTCCATCGGCCATCCGTTCGGCATGAGCGGCGCGCGTCTCGTCGGCCATGCCGTGCTGGAGGGCCGCCGCCGTGGCGCGAAATACGCCGTGGTGACGATGTGCGTGGCCGGTGGCCAGGGCGCCGCCGGACTGATCGAGATCGCCTGAGGAGGAAGCCCATGGAACTCCGCTTCACCCCTGAGGAGATCGCCTTCCGCGACGACCTCCGCCGCTTCTTCCGCGAGAAGATTCCCGCCGAGATCCGCCGCAAGGTCGCCGAGGGCCGGCACCTGGAGAAGGAGGACATCGTCACCTCCCAGCGCATCCTGAATGCCGCCGGGCTGGCGACCCCCAACTGGCCGGTGGCCTGGGGCGGCAAGGACTGGACCCCCGTCCAGCGCTACATCTTCACGGAAGAGATGCAGCGTGCCGCCGTGCCGCTGCCGCTGCAGTTCAACGTCTTCATGGTTGGCCCCGTCATCGCCGCCTTCGGCTCCGAGGAGCAGAAGAAGAAGTTCCTTCCCGCCACCGCCAATCTTGACATCTGGTGGTGCCAGGGCTTCTCCGAGCCCGGCGCCGGCTCCGACCTCGCCTCGCTGAAGACCCGCGCGGACAAGAAGGACGGCAAGTACATCGTCTCCGGCCAGAAAGCCTGGACGACGCTCGGCCAGCACGCAGACTGGATCTTCTGCCTCGTCCGCACGGACCGTGAGGCGAAGAAGCAGCGCGGCATCTCCTTCCTGCTGATCGACATGAAGTCCCCCGGCATCACCGTCCGCCCCGTCATCACCATCGATGGCGGGCATGAGGTGAACGAAGTCTTCTTCGATGATGTGGAAGTGCCCGCCGAGAACCTCGTCGGCGAGGAGAACAAGGGCTGGGACTACGCCAAGTTCCTCCTGGCCAACGAGCGCACCGGCATCGCCCGCATCGGCCTCTCCAAGCAGCGGCTCGCCCGCGCCAAGCGCCTGGCGCGCGAGACCGAGTCCGGTGACGGCATGCTGTGGGACGACCCCGATTTCCGCCGCCGCGTGGCCGAGATCGAGGTCGGGCTGAAGGCGCTGGAAATCACCCAGATGCGCGTCGTCGCCAACCAGCGCCACCGCGATTCCGACAAGCCCGACCCCGCTTCCTCCATCCTGAAGATCAAGGGATCGGAGCTGCAGCAGGCCACCACCGAATTGCTGCTGGAAGTCGCGGGTCCCTATGCGATCCCGGCGCCGGAGCACGACCAGCCGGAAGGCTGGAACGAGCCCGCCGTCGCCCCGGCCTGGGCCGACGCCGCCGCGCCGCTCTACTTCAATTACCGCAAGGTCTCGATCTACGGCGGCTCGAACGAGATCCAACGCAACATCATCGCCAAGGCCTTCCTGGGTCTCTGAGGGGAACGCAGCGTGGATTTCGACCTGACCGAGGAGCAGCGGCTCCTCAAGGAAAGCATCGACCGCTTCGTGGCGGACAATGCGCGTGACCCCGGCGCGCATGGCGCCGCGCCGGACGACAAGGCGCTGTGGAGCAGCATCGCCGAGCTCGGCCTACTCGCCATCCCCTTCTCCGAGGAGGAAGGCGGCATCGGTGGCGGTCCGGTGGAAACCATGATCGTCATGGAGGCGCTGGGCCGCGGCCTCATCAATGCGCCCTATCTCCCCACCGTGGTGCTGGGAGGCGGCTTCCTCCGCCTCGGCGGCAGCGAGGCGCAGCGCCAGGAGTTCATCCCGCAGATCGTGGATGGCTCCCTCACCATGGCATTCGCGCAGCTTGAGAAGCAGTCCCGCTACGACCTGCACGATGTCACCACCAACGCGAAGCGCGACGGCGACTCCTATGTGCTGGATGGCCGGAAGGGCGTCGTCCTCGGCGGCGACACCGCGGACCTCCTGGTCGTCACCGCCCGCACCTCCGGCGCGCGCCGTGACGAGAAGGGCATCACCCTCTTCCTGGTGGATGGCAATGCCGAGGGGGTCTCCCGCCGCGGCATGCCGTCGCAGGACGGCCAGCGCGTCGCCGAGATCTCCTTCGACAATGTGCGAGTCCCCGCCGGCCGCGTCCTCGGCGCAGTGGATGGCGGCCTGCCGCTGGCTACCCATGTCGTGGACGTGGCCCTCGCCGCCCTCTGCGCCGACAGCCTCGGCGCAATGGAGGAGCTGCACCGGCTGACGGTCGACTACCTCAAGACCCGCCAGCAGTTCGGCGTCGCCATCGGCAGCTTCCAGGCCTTGCAGCACCGCGCCGCCGACATGCTCGTCGCGGTGGAGCAGGCCCGCTCCATGGCCATGTACGCCGCCATGATGGCGGAGGAGAGCGACGCCGCCGAGCGCCGCCCGGCCATCGCCGCCGCCAAGGCCCAGGTGAACCGCTCTGCCCGCTCCGTCGGGCAGGAGGCGGTGCAGCTTCATGGCGGCATCGCCATGACCTGGGAATACAAGGCCGGCCACTACTTCAAGCGCCTCACCACCGCCGAGCTGATGTTCGGCGACACCGACCATCACCTGCGCGCCGTCATGGAAGCCGGCGGGCTGGTCGAAGAGGTCTGATCATCCAGCCGCCCGGCCATCGCGCCGGGCGGCTCCATCGGCCTCGGGCCCAATGGGCCCGACCACGAGAACAGGCCGAACGGCCGCCATCCGGAGAAGCGTTCATGCCCACCCCACCCGTCACACGCCGCGCTGCGCTCGGCCTGGCCGCCGGCCTGCCGCTGCTGGCCCGCCCCGCCCTCGCGCAGTCCCGCTACCCCGACAAACCCATCCGCATGCTCGTGCCCTGGTCCCCGGGCGGCGGCACGGATGTGCTGATGCGGGCCCTGTCCGATGCCATGTCCAAGCGCCTCGGCCAGCCCGTGGTGGTCGAGAACCGCTCCGGCGCCGGCGGCATCCTCGGCGCGCAAACCCTGGCCGGCGGCACGCGCCCTGACGGCTACACCCTTTCCCAGATCCCGATCTCGGTCTTCCGATACCCGCAGATGGTCGCGCGCCCGCCCTTCGACCCGATGAAGGACTTCACCTATATCGCGCAGATCACCGGCTATCTCTTCGGCACGGCCGTACGCGCCGACGCCCCCTGGAAGGACCTCAAGGGACTGCTGGCCTATGCCAAGGCCAATCCCGGCAAGGTCACCTATGGCACGCCCGGCGCCGGCACCTCGCTGCACATCACGATGGAGCAGATCGCGGCAAAGGAGGGCATCGAGCTCACCCATGTGCCCTTCCGCGGCGCATCGGAGAACATGCAGTCCCTGCTCGCCGGCGACACCATGGTCTGCGCCGAGACCAGCGCCTGGGGTGAGCTGGTGAAGGACGGCAAGTTCCGCCTGCTCTGCACCTGGGGCGCCGAGCGTGCGAAGAGCTTCCCCGACGTGCCGACGCTGAAGGATCTAGGCATCGACATCGTCTCCACCTCACCCTACGGCGTCGGCGGCCCGGCCGGCATGGAGCCTGCTGTGGTGAGCGTGCTCGAGCGTGTGCTGAAGGAGGCGCTGGAGGACCCGGCGCATGTCGCGCTGCTGAACCGCTTCGACATGACGCCGGCCTATCTCAACAGCGCCGACTACACCGTCGCCGCCCGCAAGCAGTACGAGGAAGACGGCGCGATGATCCGCCGCCTCAACCTGCGCGCCGGCTAATTGCCTTCGTTCCGTGGCGGCCGGGCGTCGTCCCGGCCGCCATGAAGCATCCTGCGGTGCGGGCGCCGCTCAGCCCCGCTCGTAAAGCAGCCGCGCCCGCACCGTGCCGGGCAGTTTCCGCAGCTCCTCCAGCACCGCCTGCGCGTCCCGCAGCCCTTCGGCATCGACCACGACGTAGCCGATCTCCGCATCCGTCTGCAGGTACTGCCCCGCGATGTTCGCGCCATAGCGCGTGAACACCTCGTTGATCGCCGACAGCGTGCCCGGATTGTTGCCATGCACATGCAGGAAGCGCGCGCCACGCGCCCGCGCCGGCAGCACCGCCTCGGGGAAGTTCACCGCGCCCAGTGTCGCACCCGTATCGGAATAGTCGGACAGCTTGCGCCCCGTCTCCTCGCCGATACGGAGCTGCGCCTCCGCCGTGCTGCCACCGATATGCGGCGTCAGGATCACGTTCCGCAGCCCCTGCAGCGGGGAGGTGAAGGGATCCGTGTTCTTCTCCGGCTCCTCGGGGAACACATCCACCGCCGCCCCGCTGAGATGGCCGGATTCCATCGCCGCCTTCAGCGCATCCAGGTCCAGCACGCCGCCGCGGGCGTTGTTGATCAGGATCGCGCCCGGCTTCATCAACGCGATCTCATCCGCCCCGATCAGCCCATGCGTCGCCGGGGTCTCCGGGATGTGCAGCGTCACCACATCGGCGCTTTCCAGCAGCGCCCGCAGGGACGGCATCGACAGGGCGTTGCCATGCGGCAGCTTCGGGATGGTGTCATAATAGATCACGCGCATGCCGAAGGCCTCGGCGAGCACCGAGATCTGCGCGCCGATATTGCCGTAGCCGACAATGCCCAGCGTCTTGCCGCGCACTTCGCGGCTATCCGCCGCGGATTTGTCCCACACGCCGACATGCGCGCTGTTGGAGCGCCCGGGAATGCCGCGCAACAGCATCACGATCTCCCCCATCACCAGCTCGGCCACCGACCGCGTGTTGGAGAAGGGTGCGTTGAAAACGGGAATGCCGCGCCTCCGCGCTGCGGCCAGGTCCACCTGGTCGGTGCCGATGCAGAAGCAGCCGATCGCCATCAGCCGGTCGGCCTCGTCCAGCACCGCCTCCGTCACCCGCGTGCGGGAACGGATGCCGAGCATGTGGATGCCTTTGATAGCCTCCTTCAGCGTCGCCTCGTCCAGCGCCTTCTTCTCGCGGCGGATGTTGGTGTAGCCGGCGGCCTGCAAGGTCGCGACCGCGCTGTCGGAAATGCCTTCCAACAGCAGGATTCGGATCTTGTCCTTGGCCAGCGAGATGGGGGCGGGGGAGGGGAGGGCGTCGGGCATGGCGCGTGCCATGCCGCATTCGCCCCCGTCCGTGCAACAGTGTCGCGCGCGGGGCTGGGCCGCTTAGAAGGAACCCCGCAAATGACCGGTTTGGAATATTAACAAGACTTAATGTTACCGGCGCTGGTATGTTGTGTCTAGTCGCCAGGCTGCCGCGTCGTGCGGCCGCCCAATGAGAGGACATGTTCAGATGATGACGGCTCGCCCGGTACTGTTCGGCGCTCTTCTGGTCACCAGCCTTGGTCTGCTCCCCGCCTGCACCCCTGACCGCACGCCGGATCCCGCGCCGGGCCTCCGGTCCGAGCGCGATCGCGGCGCACCGCTGCCGAGCGCCGGTTCGGGCGCCGTGACCACGGGCAGCACGCCGGGCGTCTTTGAGCGGGACCGCGTCGGCGCCCCGATGACCCCCACCACCCAGGGCACCGTCACCACCGGCGGCTCGACCGGCATGCGGCTGGATGGCCGTGGCGGCGCCCCGACAACCCCGACTCCGTCCGGCACCGCCGGCACCCTCGGCGGCACGGCGCGATAGCCGGCCGCACCGGCCGCGGGCACCGAGCCCGGCCGCAGGCGCAGCAGCGGGATCGCGCATACCGCGATCCCGCCCCCGCCTTCAGACGAGCCGCGTCCGGAAGGGGACTCGCGCCGCTAGCCCAGATTTGCCCGAATCGCCGTCACCATCTCCTCCGGCGTGATCCCCGGCCGGAACAAGGCCCGCAGCGACCCGTCGCGTCCCATCAGGTAGGTGTAGGACGAGTGGTCCATCAGGTAGTCCGAGGAACCGGGCGGGGTCACCTTGTTGTAGTAGACCCGCCAGGCCCGCGCGGCGGCTGACACCTGCTCCGGCGTTCCCGTCAGCCCGGTGATGGAGGGATGGAACAGCCCCACATACTCCTTCATCTTCGCTGGCGTGTCCCGCGCCGGGTCCACGGTGATGAAGACCGGCCGCACCTGCGCCGCCTGCGGTCCCAACAGGTCCATCGCCTGGCCGATCGCCTGAAGTTCCGTCGGGCAGACATCCGGGCAGAAGGTGAAGCCGAAGAACACCAGCGCCAGCTTTCCGCGTAGGTCGTCCTGCGTCACCGTCCGCCCATCCTGGTCCACCAGGGTGAACGGCCCGCCGATCGCGACCCCCATCCCCGTCGCCACTCCGCCCGCACTGGGCGCCGGCGCATTGCCCAGCAGCCGCGCGAAGGATGCCCCCACCCCCTCGCCAGGGCGACGGGCCAAGAAGGCCGCTCCCCATACAGCCCCGAGGGCAAGGATGAGGACAAGCACGGCGATGCGGATGGCGCGGGTCATGGCTCGCCATATAGCGCATCAACTGCAACGGGGGACGGGGTAGACGCGTTTGCAACCCTGTCGTTCCGCATCCGCCAGCCGGAAATCCCCGCCCACCGCCGGAAAGCCAGGCCACAGAAGGAAGGAAAGCCGATGCCCGACCAGACGGGACCGGAGCACATGAGACAGCAGGATCCCGCGCTCGCGGTCCTGGCAGAGATCGCGAACGACAACCTCGCCGAACGCCTGCGCCACGAAGCCGCCGCGCGGATCATCACCGCCGCGCGCCGCATCCGCATGCTGGTCAACGAGGACCGCGTCCAGCGCCACCACACCGGCGAGCATTTCGTCGACACCCTCGCAGCCTCCTGGGATCCCCGCGCGCTGACCGCGCTGGAATTCGCCGAGATGCTGCCGATCCGCGTGCTCGACGGCCTGCTCGGCGCCGCCCCGCGCTGGGCTCGCGCCATGCGCGCCGCAATGGACGCCCAGCTTCCGGGCGCCGCCGCCGCCTGATTCAGCGCCGCCCCGAAAGGGGCGCCCTGCCGGCGCGTTAAGCCGGCCTTCACCCCTCCGTGGACCTTCCGTCCTCGTCAAAACGACGTGAGCGGAACCACCGATGGCCATCATGGCCGCGGGCACGATGCCCGCTACCATCCTGGAGAATGGGCGGGCCAGCGACTGGTCCGCCACTCTCTCCCTGTCCGGCGCCGCCGGAGTCACCGATGTCGGCCTAACCGGCTCGGCTGCCGGCCTGTTCCAGGCACGGCTCGATTCATCGGGCAAGATCCTCATCACTCCCATGGGGGCGCTGGACCGTGAGGCCTATGCGCCCGGCGCGGATCCTGTCCTCTCCTTCGACCTGACCGTCCTCTCGGGCGGCACATGGCAGACGGTGGAGGGCGACTGGTCCGTCACCCTTCGCGGCCTGGACGACACCGCCCCCTCGGGCCTTCGCTTCTCCACCGGCGGCGCGGTGCTCGAGACGGATATCGGCGGTGCCGTCGGCAGCCTGCTCGCCGAAGATCCCGACAGCCCGCAGGGCAATCTCGAGTACCGCGTTCTCTGGCCGGATTCCGCCGAATTCGAAATCGTCGGCACCACGCTGAAGCTGCGAGAGGGCGTGGACCTGCTGCGGCAGGGCGGCACGGTGCGCGAAGTGATGATCGCCGTCTCCGACGGCCTGAACGAGGCCGCCTTCACCATCGGCGTCACCGTGGTGAACGCGACGGACGAAGACGGGCCGCCCGCTTCCCCACCAGCTTCGCCACCCGCCTCGCCCCCGGCGTCGCCGCCAGAATCGCCGCCAGAATCGCCGCCACCTCCTCCTCCGCCTTCGCCGCCCGAATCACCCCCGGAATCCCCCCCGGAATCCCCCCCGGCGTCGCCGCCTGCATCCACGCCGCCTCCCCCCCCGCCCGCGGCGCAGGTCGTCATCACCCACACCGGAAGCACAACCGCCGTGGCGGAGGGCGGCGCGAATGAAGGCTTCACCTTCAGCCTGTCCCGCATGCCCACGGCCGCCGTCACCATCACCCTGAGCGCAGGCACAGACCTGCTCCTCGCCCGCGGCGGCATCGTCGGCGCCAGCTTCGGCAAGACCCTCACCTTCACGATCCAGCCGCAGGATTGGAACACTGCGCGCAGCGTCATCGTGGCAGCCTTGGATGATGCCCTGGCCGAGGGAACGGAGATCGCGCGGATCACCTTCACCGTCACCAGCGCCGACCCGGCTTTCGCCTCACTGACCGGCGTCGGCTTGAACGTCGCTGTCCATGACAACGACACGCCGCCACCCCCGCCGCCGCCTCCCAGCCCACCACCCGGCCTCGCCCTGGTGCAGACGGGCGGCTCCACCTCCGTCGCCGAAGGCGGCGCGGGCGACAGCCTGACCGTCGCGCTGGCGCGCCGCCCGGAGGCATCTGTCACCCTGACCCTGTCTGGCGGGGCCGACCTCCTCCTGTCCCTCGGCGGCAGCGGTGCTGCACCGTCTCGCAGCATTGTCTTCACGGTAGAGGACTGGAACTCCGCCCGGGCCATCATCGTCACCGCCGTGGATGACGGCGTTTTGGAAGGAACCGATCTCGCCGCCATCTCCTTCACGCTGAGCAGTGCTGATCCGGCCTATAACGGCCTCTTCGTGTCGTCCCTTCCGGTCGTGGTCCTGGACGGCCAGGTGAGCCCACCGAGCTCGCCGCCCTCCCAGCCGCCGCATGCGCCGCCCGTCCTGATGCCTGGCATGAAGGATAGCTGGGGCGCCATGTCCGTTACTGGCGATGCCGTCTTCACGCGCTCCTCCGCCGAACTGGCAAGCATTGGCTTCACGGCGAACGGGCTTCTCGTCACCTGGCACGACGGCAGCAGCGCGCTGCTCAGCGGTGCGACGACCATCGCCTTCCCGGATGGCCAGCTCATGTTCGGAGGTGCCTCCGCCGCCGCACGGGCGCTGCGCGCCTATCAGGCGCTCCAGGGCGCCAACCCCGCCGACGAGTCGGTGGCTCATACGGCAACGCTACTGGAGCAGGGCGTGCCAATGCTCGCCGTGACCGCCTCGCTGCTGGACATGAAAACCTGGGCCTCGCGTGCCAGCGGCTTGTCCCTGCAGCAGCAAATCCAGCTGATTTATAAATCCGTCATCGGCTATTCGCCTCCGCAAGGAGCGCTGGACTGGCTCACCGGGGCCGCCAATAGCGGAGCCTCCCTTGCGGAGCTTGCCGCCATGCTGATCGACACGCCGGAAGCCGCGGCCTTCAGCGACCAGCAGAACCCCTCGGGCGTCTGGATGATGAACCTGACCCAGCGCAGCATCGTGCGCGCCTATGACGCCGTGCTCGACTCGGCACCCGACGCTGCGGCGCTGGCGCGCTGGTCCCTGCTGCTCGACATCGGCGCGGTGACCCTGGGCGGAATCTACCACTACCTCGCCGCCACCGACCTCTTCCAGGCCCGGCACGGCGGACAGTCCAATGCCGAATTCGTGGCGAGCGCTTACCGGCATGCGCTGGAGCGCCCGGCAACCACGGCCGAACTCAGCTGGAGTACGCAGTTGCTGGACCAGGGCAGGGCGTCCCGGATCGAAATCATGCACTCGCTCGGCGAGGCGCAGGCGGAAATCGGCCAGGGCCCCAACGGGGCAGGCCACGCGCAGGCCACCACCTATGCATCAACCCAGCCTGCGGGCCAGATCCTGCGCCCGGGGCAATCCCTGGCCGAAACGGCGGTCTCGGCGGGCGGTCAGGCCGTAACGACCCGCTCGGCTGCGGAGCTCGCGCGGATCGATGTGGCGCCGGACGGGATGGTCCTCCACTGGCTCGATGGTTCGACCGTCCGGATGAGGCCGGTGGAAAGCCTCACCCTGGCTGATGGCCGCCTGGAACTGGATGGCGCATCCCCCGCCTCTGTCCTGACCCGCCTCTATGAGGCGACAATCGGCTTCAGCCCCGGGGGATGGCATGTCGCGACCTTTGTCAGCATGCTCAACAGCGGCATCCCGCTGGAAGCCATGGCCGAGATGTTCCTCTCCACGTCGGAGGCGCAGGCCCGGCTGGCGGGCCTGGCACCGGCGGCGCAAGTGAGCGCCGTCTACACAAGCCTGATTGGCCAGGCTCCGGCACCCGAGGCCCTGGCCTATCTGACGGCGATCATGCCCCACGGCTTCGGGCTGGGCTATATCGCCAGTTGCCTCGCCCAGGTCCCGGAATCCGTCACGGCCTTCGAAGCCAGCCGCCCGACCGGCGTCTGGGTTCCCGACCTTGCTGCGGCCGCCGTGGTCCGCGCCTATGACGCCATGCTCGACACCACGCCGGATGCCGCGAGCCTGCTGATCTGGAAATCCGCGGTGACGCAGCCCGGCGCGCTCGCTCTTCTCTATGAGACGTTGATGAACACCGAGATGCACGAGGCGCTCTACGCCGGCTTCAGCGAAGAAGCCTGGACCGCCGGCCATTATCGTGCCGCCTTTGAACGGGACGCATCACCCGCAGAACTGGCGCATTCGACGGCGCTGCTGGTGAGCGGCGCGGTCTCCTACCGGGACATGGCCATGGCCATCGGCGAGCTCCAGCCGCTCCCTGATCTCTCCCACTACACAGTCTCCAGCATCGACCTGCTCTGAGGCGCCACCCTATGGCACCGCCGAGATCTCCCGCTTCAGGCAACGCAGGGTGAAGGCGCTTCGCGTGTGCCGCACCCCCGGCAGCCGGTAGATCTTCTCGCGCAGCAGGCTCTCGTACCCCGCCGTGCCGCCCACCGCCGCCTTGATGATGTAGTCGTATTCCCCGGTTACCAGGTGGCATTCCAGGATCTCGGGGATCTGGTGCACTGCCTCCTCGAAGCGGCGGAGCGCCGCCTCGTCATGCTTCTCCATCATCACTTCCAGGAACACGGTGTCCGGCAGCCCAAGCGCCGCCTGGTCCAGCAGCGCGGCATAGCCCTTGATCACCCCCGCCGCCTCCAGCCGCCGCACCCGCGTCCAGCAGGGGGAGGGGGAAAGCCCCACCTCCTCCGCCAGCTCCGTATTCGAAAGCCGCCCACGCCGCGAAAGCGCGCGCAGGATGCGCCGGTCCGTGGCGTCCATGTTTCCCCCTTCTGGCAGAAGCATCTTCCGTCTCTTCGGCGGTGCACAATAGAAAACGGAAGGAAACCGCCGCGAAATCCGGTCCATCCTCTCCCATATCAAGACCGAGAACGAGCCCCGGACAGAAGGCGCTCAAGGAGCCGTCGATGGGAAGCGTGCAACGGACGTCACTGAGGCTGGAGGACCGTTGGGAAACCAGCGCAGAACCCGTGCTGATGACGGGCGTGCAGGCCCTGGTCCGCCTGCCGCTGGAACAGCGTGCCCTCGACCGCGCCGCCGGTCATGACACCGCGGGCTTCGTCACCGGCTACCGCGGCAGCCCGCTCGGCACCTATGACAAGGAACTGCAGAAGCAATCCAAGCGCCTGCTCGAGGCCGGCGTCGTCTTCCTGCCCGGGCTGAACGAGGATCTCGCCGCCACCGCCGCCTGGGGCAGCCAGCAGGCCAGCCTGTTCAATGACGGCAAGAAGGACGGCGTCTTCGCCATCTGGTACGGCAAGGGCCCGGGCGTGGACCGCAGCGGCGACGCCCTGCGCCATGCCAACATGGCCGGCACCTCGCCCCTTGGCGGCGTGCTCGCCCTCGCCGGCGATGACCCCTCCGCCAAATCCTCCACCGTGGCCAATGCCTCGGACCACGCCTTCATGGATCTGGAAATCCCCTTCCTCGATCCCTCCGGCGTCGGCGACATCCTCGAATTCGGCCTGAAGGGCCTCGCCCTCTCGCGCTTCGCTGGCACTTGGGCCGGGATGAAATGCGTCGCCGACACCATGGATGCCAGCGCCACCTTCCGCATCGATCCCGCCTGGACCCCCGTCATCCCGGAAGGACATTTTGAAGGCGAGGACGGGCGCCATATCCGCCTGCGCGACGTCGTGCTCGCCCAGGAGCGCCGCCTGCGCCTGACGCGCCTCCCGGCCGCGATCGCCTTCGCGCGGGCGAACGGCCTGGACCGGGTCGTGCTGGATTCCCCGCGTGCCCGCTTCGGCATCGCCGCTCGCGGCAAGGCCTATGCCACCCTGCGCCAAGCCATGCTCGACCTCGGCCTGGATGACACCGCCGCCCGCCTGCTCGGCATCCGCATCTGGAAGGTCGGCCTTGCCTGGCCGCTCGATGCCGTCGGTGCCCGCGCCTTCACCGATGGGCTGGAGGAAATCCTCGTCGTCGAGGATCGCCGCAGCTTCCTCGAGGCCCAGCTGCGCGATGCACTCTACGGCCAGCCGAACGCCCCCCGCATCACTGGCAAGCGCAACGCGGACGGCGCTCCCCTCCTATCCGAACTGACGGAGCTGGACGCCGCCGCCGTCGCCCGCGCCCTCGACGCCCGCCTGCCGCCCGAGCCCCGCCCCGAGTCCATGGCCGCCCGCCTCGCCACGCTTGCGGCGCTGGCGGCGGCTGCCCGCCCGCCTATCACCCTCCGCCAGCCCTGGTTCTGCCCGGGCTGCCCGCACAACACCTCCACCAAGGTGCCCGAGGGCTCCCGCGCCATGGCGGGCATCGGCTGCCACTACATGGCCACCTGGATGGACCGCTCCACCGAGGTGTTCACCCAAATGGGCGGGGAGGGCGCGCCCTGGCTCGGCCAGATGCACTTCGTGGAATCTCCCCACGTCTTCGCCAATCTCGGCGACGGCACCTATTCGCATTCCGGCAGCCTCGCGATCCGCGCGGCAATCGCGGCCAAGGCCAACATCACCTACAAGATCCTGGTGAACGGCGCCGTCGCCATGACTGGCGGCCAGACGCCAGAAGCGGAGATGACGGTATCGCGCATCGCGGCGCAGATGGAGGCGGAGGGTGTCGCCGCCATCGCCGTCGTCTCCGACGATCCCACGCGCCACCAGCACGACCCGATGGTGCCGAAGGCCGTCGCCTTCCACCATCGCGACCAACTCGATGCCGTGCAAAAGCAGCTGCGCGAAACCAAGGGCGTGACCGTCCTGATCTACGATCAGGAATGCGCCACCGAACGCCGCCGCCACCGCAAGCGCGGCACCGCCCCCGCCGCCACGCGGCGCGTCGTCATCAACCCACGCGTCTGCGAGGATTGCGGCGATTGCGGCGTGCAATCCAACTGCCTCGCCGTGCAGCCCGTGCAGACGGAATTCGGCCAGAAGCGCACCATCGACCAGAGCGCCTGCAACCAGGACTTCTCCTGCCTCAAGGGCTTCTGCCCCTCCTTCGTCAGCCTCGAAGGCGCGGAGGTCGCCGCCCATCCCGAAGCGGCCGCGGCACCCGCGAACCTCCCCGAGCCCGTGCCGCCCGCATTGCGCGGCGAAGCCTGGAACATCGTCCTCGCCGGCATCGGCGGCCAGGGCGTCACGGCTCTTTCCGCCATCCTCGCTATGGCCGCGCATATCGACGGCCGCCCCGTCCGGACCATGGATCAGCTCGGCCTCGCCCAGAAGGGCGGTGGCGTGCAGGCCCAGCTCCGCATCGGCGCGGAGGGCGCCGCGCCGGAAACCCTGGCAGGTCCCCGCATCGGCGCCGGCCAGGCCGATCTGCTCATCGCCGCCGACGCCATCGGCGCGCATGGCCTCGCCGTCCGCCCGCTTCTCTCGCCCGACCGGACGGCCACCGTCGTCAACGCCGAGCTCGCCGCCACCGCCGGCTTCCTCCTCGGAACCCCGCGCGCCGATGCTGGCGCCATCCTCGACAACCTCCGCGCCGTCTCGCGCGACGTCATCGCCTTCCCCGCCGCGCATCGCGTCGAGGAAACCCTCGGCGACGCCATATTCCTCAACGTCTTCCTGCTCGGCCTCGCCTTCCAGCGCGGCCTGCTCCCGCTCTCGGAATCCGCCATCACGCGCGCGCTGGAGCTGAATGGCACTGCCATCGAGCGCAACAAGCAGGCCTTCGCCCTCGGGCGTGCCGCCGCCCTCGAAGCCCCCGCTGAAGCCCGCGCGCCGGAGACCCTCGACGCCCTCATCGCCCGCCGCGTCGCGGACCTCACCGCCTACCAGAGCGCCGCCTATGCGAAGGACTACGCTGACTATGTCGCGCGGATCCGCGCCCGCACCGACGAAACCCTCGCCCGCGCCGTCGCCATCCAGCTCCATCGCCTGATGGCCTATAAGGACGAGTACGAAGTCGCCCGCCTCCAATCCGACCCCGCCTGGCAGGCCTCGCTCGACCGCCATTTCACCGGCACGCGGCGCAAGGTCCTGCACCTCGCCCCACCCATCCTCTCCCGCACCGATTCCGGCACCGGCCGTCCCGTGAAGCGCGACTTCGGCCCCTGGATGTTCCGCGCCATGTCGCTCCTGCGGCACGGCAAGATCCTCCGCGGCACCGCCCTTGATCCTTTCGGCCGCACCGCCGAACGCCGCACCGAGCGCGCCCTCATCGCCGAGTTCCGCCAGGGCCTGGACGCCATGCTCCAGCGCCTGGACACGACCACCCACGCGACCATCCCCGAATGGGTCGAAGCCTGGGGCGGCATCCGCGGCTTCGGGCCGATCAAGGAGCGCAATATCGAGAAGACCCGCCCGCGCCTTGCCGCCATCGCCGCACGGCTGGACGCGCCAGTTCCGGCCATGGCGGCCGAGTGACGCCGGAGGCTCTGCTTCCGGATCTCCGCCGGGGTGGCGACGGCCACCCGGACTGCGCGGTCGTTTCTTCAGCGGGCCTTTGCAGTCAGGGTGGATGCTGCGAACCTCGCGGGAATAGACCGGGAGGGAAACAATGCTCGGGATTGCTCGCCGCAGCCTGCTCGGGGTCGCGCTGGCCACCAGCCTCGTAAGCGGCGCGGCCGCACAGGGAACGCCGCCTTCCTACCCGACGCGTCCGATCACCATGGCCGTCGGCTTCGCGCCCGGCGGCCCGGCCGATGTCATCGCCCGCCTCATCGCCCCCGCCCTGGGCGCGGATCTCGGCCAGCCCGTGGTGGTGGAGAACCTGGGCGGCGCCGGCGGCTCGATGGGCCAGGGCCGCGTCGCCGCCGCCCGCCCCGATGGCTATACTTTCCTCTTCGGCAGCCTCGCCCAGGCGACGATCCCCACCCTCCTCCGTAACCTCAGCTTCGATCCGCTGGCGCTCGAGGCGATCGGCATGGTGAACGAGGTGCCGATGTCCATCATCGCGCGCCGCGGCTTTCCTGCGGCGAACCTGGTGGAACTCGCGGCGACGGTCCGCCGCGAGGGGATGCGCCTGAACCTGGGCAATGCCGGCGTGGGCTCCACCAGTCATCTTTGCAGCCTGTTGCTGCTCGCCTCGATCGGCACGCCGGTGACGCTGGTGCCCTATCGCGGCAATGCGCTGGTGATGAACGACCTGATGGCCGGAACCCTCGACATGGGCTGCGACCAGACGACCAATAACGCCGAGCAGATCCGGGCCGGCGCGGTCCGCGGCTATGCGATCACCACCCCCGCGCGTGCCGCCGCGCTGCCCGATGTGCCGACCACGGCGGAGGCCGGCCTGCCGGAAATGCGCATGTCCGGCTGGAACATGCTCTTCGCTTCCGCCGGAACGCCGCGCCCGGTAATCGAGCGGCTAAACCGCGCGCTGCTGGCAACGCTGCGGGACGAGAACGTGCAGCGGCGTATGGTCGAGCTCGGCAGCATCCCCGCCAGCGGCGAGCGTACGACCCCGGCGGGCGCGCAGGCCTTCTGGCGCGCCGAGATCGCCCGCTGGAAGCCCCTGCTGGAAACCTCCGCACCCGCCGCGAACTGAGCCGTGCCTCCCCGCGCGGCGGCGGGGAGGGTGCCGTCAACCCGTGGCGCGTGCCGGCGTCAGGTCTCAGCGCCGCCGTTCACCTGGAGCATCTGGCCGGTCACATAGGCGCCGCCATCGCTCACCAGCATTCGCACCACGGCCGCGACCTCGGCCGGCGTGCCCATCCGCCCAGCCGGAACCTTCGAGACATAGCTGTGGCGATGCGTCTCGACGCCGGGCTTGTCGTCATCTGCGGCGATCGGCCCCGGGGAAATGGCGTTCACCGTCACGCCCTTCGGCGCGAATTCCTTTGCCAGCGCCTTGGTCAGGCCCCAGAGCCCGTGCTTCGCTACGGAAACCGGCGCGCGGCCGGCATAGCCATGGATGGCGTTCATGCCGGTGAAGTTCACGATGCGGCCCCAGCCTTGCCCGGCCATACCCGGCAGCAGCGCCTGCGACAGCCACACGGCCGCCTCCAGGTCCACCGCCATCACCCGGCTCCAATCCTCGGGCTGGATTTCCAGGAAGGGCTTCTGCGGACGCAGCGCGGCGTTGTTCACCAGCACCTCCACCGTGCCGAAGGCGGCCAGCGCCTCGGATGCGATGCGGGCACATTCGTCCCGCCGCCCGACATCGCCCATGAGGACCAGCGCCTGCCCGCCAAAGCCGCGCGCCTCCGCCGCCACCGACTCCGCCGCGGCACGATCCGTCGATCCGTTGATGACGACGTCGAACCCATCCTTGGCGAGCCCAAGGGCAACGGCGCGGCCGATGTTACGCCCTGCGCCGGTGATCAGCGCGGTCTTGCGGGCTTTCGTGCTCATTCTTGGCTCCATTCTCGATATCGTCAGGCGGCGCGCTGGACGGATTCGCGCACCTCCCCCCGTGCCGCCAGCATGGCGGACCCGGTGCCGGGCGGCAAAACCGGCAGGATCATCTTGGCATCCGCGGCGCCTGGCCTTTGAACCGGGCCATCATCACCCGGCTCTCCCGGAAAGATGTTCTACCGGCGCGGCGCCGTGGTCCCGAAGGTCAGCACCCCCTGCGTCCCCGCTGCCGGATCCGCATCCCCCGTGAAGGCCATGGCGAAATCCGGCCGCCCCGCCACCCCGGTGGACAGGCGATAGGTGATCTGCCGCGCCACCCCCGCGCCCGGCGCCGGCACCGTGCCGTCGAAGGCGCGCGTCACCGTCAGCCCCGGCCGCGCGACGCCTTCGGCCAGCCGCACGAACAGCGCCTCCGCCGTTTCCACATCCATCCGTTGCAGCCGCATCGAGCAGGCGAGGGGGCGCGAGGTGAGGATCAGCACGATTCCCTGAACCGAACCCCCGCGCGCCACCATCACCTGCCCCGTCGCACCATGCAGCAGCGGCGCGGCGCGTGCCGCGGGCACCGCGGTGAACCCCGCCTCCCGCGCCGCCGCCGCGCTGTCGCCACCCGTCAGCACCCGCGCGCAGATCTGCAGGAAGCTGCCCATCGCCGCTGCCGTCTCATCCGTCAGCGGTCCCGCCGCGCGGGCGGGGAGGGCTGGCAGAACCAGCAGCAAAGCGGGAAGCAGGCGGGCGGCCAGGGAAAGCCGGAACCGGTCAAGAAGGGACATGCCCTTCCAATGGAGGCCCGCTAGGCTCCGGACAAGCCGGGGGCGCCAGTACCTGTCCCGCGAAGTGCACCGAGGAACCGCCATGCCGCTCGACACTCCCAGCGCCTTCGACCTGCCGGAGGACACGAAGGCCCTGCGCGAAACCGCCCAGGACTTCGCCCGGGATGTCCTGGCCCCGAAGGCGCTGGAATGGGACGCCGCCCGCCACTTCCCGGTGGAGGAGATGCGCCAGGCCGCCGCCCTCGGCATGGCCGCCCTCTATGTCCGCGAGGAATCGGGCGGCGCCGGCCTCACCCGCCTGGATGCGGCGGTGGTCTTCGAAGCCCTGGCCACCGGCTGCCCCACGACCAGCGCCTTTCTATCCATCCACAACATGGTCGCCTGGATGATCGACCGCTGGGGCACGGACGCCCAGCGCGCCGAGCACCTGCCCTCCCTCGTCACCATGGAACGCATCGCCTCCTACTGCCTGACCGAGCCGGGATCGGGCAGCGACGCCGCCGCGCTGCGCACCCGCGCCGCCCGCGACAACGAGGGCTATGTCCTCAACGGCTCCAAGCAGTTCATCTCCGGCGCCGGCACCTCCGACCTCTACCTCACCATGGTCCGTACAGGCGGGGAGGGGCCCGATGGCATCTCCGCCCTCCTCATCCCGAAGGACACGCCGGGTCTCTCCTTCGGCGCGAATGAGAAGAAGATGGGCTGGAACGCCCAGCCCACTCGCGCCATGGATTTCCAGGACGCCCGCGTCACCGCCGACGCCCTGCTCGGTGAGGAAGGCCAGGGCTTCCGCATGGCCATGGCTGGGTTGGACGGCGGCCGGCTGAACATCGCCGCCTGCTCCCTCGGCGGCGCCCAGCGCGCCCTCGACATCGCCCTCGACTACACGCGCGAGCGCCGCGCCTTCGGCAAGCCCATCGCGGATTTCCAGGCCACGCAATTCCGTCTCGCCGACATGGCGACCGAGTTGGAAGCCGCCCGCTCCCTCCTCTGGCGCGCCTGCGCGAAGCTGGATGCGAAATCCCCCGATGCCGGACCTTTCTGCGCCATGGCCAAGCGCTTCGCGACCGACACCGGCCACCGCGTCGCGGACGAAGCCCTCCAGCTCCTTGGCGGCTACGGCTACCTGCACGACTACGGCGTGGAGAAGATCGTTCGCGACCTCCGCGTCCACCGCATCCTTGAGGGCACCAACGAGATCATGCGCGTCATCACCGCCCGGCACCTGCTCGGACGCCGCTGACGCACCGCGTTGACAGTTTCGTGATCCCCCAGCACTCTCGCGGAACGAAATCCAGCGCCGCACCCGCCAGGGGCTGGCGCGGCCGTGAAGGAGACATCATGCCGCGCCGGCCCGCACTCCTTCCGGCCCTTGCGGCTCTCGCCCTTCTCGCTGCGGCCCAGCCCAGCTTCGCCCAGGGACAGCTCCGTAGCATTGTCGTTCCGCCCCGCGGCGCCCCACGCCTCGCGGCCCGCCCTGCAAGCGTTCCTCTGCCCGCCGCATCCGGCGCACCGGTGACGCTGCCCGCCACCGGCACTGGCCTCGCCGCCCCTATCGCCGGGCTGATCCTGCCGGCCATCGCCGGCGCCCTGCTCGGCGGCAGCATCGCAGGCTCCCAGGGCGGCGGCACCTCGGGACCGGCACGCACGCGCTGACAGCGCGCCGGGCGATAGCCGGCCTTCCCTGGCCCACCCATTGCTTGCACCCTGCCGCGCCCATGGGGGCTGGAGTGCCGCATGTTCATCGATACCGACCGCTTCCTTCAGGACCTCGACACGCTGCGCCGCATCGGCGCCTACAGGACCGGCGTCCACCGCCCGACCTATTCCCCCGGTGACATGGAAAGCCGCCGCTGGCTGATGCGGCAGATGGCGGAGGTCGGCCTCGAACCCGTCATCGACGGCATCGGCAACGTCCTCGGCCGCCACAAGGGCGAAGGCCCGCACATCCTCGCCGGCAGCCATCTCGAGACGCAAAATCACGCCGGCTGGCTGGACGGCGCGCTCGGCGTCATCTCCGCGCTCGCGCTCGCCCGCGCCGGCCTCCCCGTCGATGTCTGCGCCTATGCCGATGAGGAGGCGCATTTCGGCAGCGGCTTCCTCGGCAGCCGCTCCCTGATCGGTGCGCTGCCCGAGCAGGAGATCGACGAAAGCCGCAACCGCTTCGACGGCACGCCCCTGCGCGACGCCCTCGCCGCCGCAGGCCTCGCCGGCCTGCCACGCCTCAGCCTCGACGCTACCCGCTACAAGGGCGCCTTCGAGATGCATATCGAGCAGGGCACGCAGCTCGAGAATGCCGGAATGCGCATCGGCGTCGTCACCGGCATCGTCGGCGTTCGCCAATGGCTGATGTCCTTCGAGGGCAAGCAGGACCACACCGGCGGCACCACCATGGCCGAGCGCCGCGATGCCGGCGTGGCCGCCATGCGCGTCCTCCACGCCATCGACACCGAATTCCCCCGCGTCTGCGGCGAGCGCACCACCTGGACCACCGGCCGCATCGTGCTCGACCCGAACGCGCCCCACGTCATTCCCGCCCGTGCCGAGGTCACCTTCCAGTTCCGCGACGTCGACACTGCGGTGATGGACCGGCTGGAAGCCTGCCTCCGCGCCATCGTCCAGGAGAGCAACCGCCGCGACCGCTGCCCCGCCACCCTTACGCAGCTGAGCCGCGCCGAACCCGCCCCCTGCGATCCCGCCATGCAATCGGCCCTGGCCTCCGCCGCGCAGGACATCGTTCCCGGCTGCGCCCAGGCGATGCCGAGCGGCGCCATCCACGATAGCCAGCACCTCGCCCGCAAGCTGCCGGTCGCCATGCTCTTCGTCCCATCCAAGGGCGGAATCAGCCACCATTGGACCGAGGACACCGATCGCGACGACCTGGCCCTCGGCATGAAGGTCCTGGCCGAAGGCGCCCGCCGCTTCCTCGAGGGCTGATCACAAGGCCTCCCGGCGGTCCATCCGGCCGCCGGGCACGGCCCGCCCCGGTTCGTCACGTACCATCAACGAGCTGTTCCGCCCGGCACACCCGTCCCGCGCCCACCGCTGTTACGCCGGCCCGAAAGTGGTCTGCTTCAACGGAGCGTCGCCGTGTCACGTGCCTTCTGGAACCACCTGCCGGTCCTGCGGAGCGCAGCCCAGCAACAGGCCTTCGATCAGCGCCAGAAGCTGCGGCTGACCATCACGGGCGCCATCCGCCTCGCGCTTCTCGCCGCCATGCCCGCCGAAGCGCCGCCGCACACATGCGGCCCCGCCGAGCCGCCCGCCTGGCATTGTGCGGAGGACCCACCCGCGGATGGCGGCTGCGGCATGGCGCCGGAGCGGCTGCTTGCCGCGCTCGGTCCCGGCCGTTGCCTGCTCCCCGCCAGCCCTGAGCCACCCGCACACCGCGAAGGCGGGCAGGGCCTGCGCAAAATCCCCTTCCGCCCCGCCGCCCGCCGGGACGGCGAGGCACGCCTTGGCGGCGAGGTCTGATCCCGACGGCAGGTCACCCCTCGGGAGCGCCGCCCACCCCGCACAGCGCCTCGGCCCGCGCCATGCACCCATTCAGCGATTCCGCCAGCGCAGCGGCCAGCGCCCCGGGCTCCCGCGCCTCCGGCAGGATCGGCGCCCCCACCACCGCCACGCAGCGCGCGAAGGGCAGGGGAAGGATCATCCGGTCCCAGGACCCCATCCGCCGGGACGGCACCGCATAGGCCCCGCAGGGCACGATCGGCACCCCCGCCATGGCAGCCAGCCGCACCGGCCCCTCGGAAACCTCGCGCCGCGGCCCGCGCGGCCCATCCGGCACCACCACTGCGATTCCGCCCGCGCGAACCCCGCGCAGCAGGTTCAGCCCCGCCTCACGCCCGCCACGCGAGGAACTGCCCGCCACCACCGTCAGCCCGTATTTCCCGAGCGCCGAGGAAATCATCGTCCCGTCCCGGCTGCGCGATACCAGCACCAGCCCCGGCTTGCGCGGAACGGACGCATCCAGCCCTTCCCAGAACCGCGCCCAGGCCAGCGGCATGATCGGCAGGCATTCATGCCAGAAGGCCATGACGAAGCCCTCCGGCCGCCTGGCCAGCTCCCGCAGCGGCTCCGTTCCATGCAGCTCCCAACGCGCAGTGCGATGGCAGAGGCCGAGATACCAGCCCACCACGCCCCACAGAGCCCGGCTCTTCCCCACCGCCTTGAGCCCGCGCGAAAGCGGGCCCTTCCGTCGCTTCGCCATCAGGCGCCCCGCTGTGAGAATGGCCGGGCCGGCCCGGTGGCAATGGGAATCACGGGAACGTCCAAGCCGGGAAAACTCCCATACCGAATGCTTCGCCTGTCCGGCGCCGGCCCCGGGAACGGGGCGCGGAATGCAATGCGGCGCTGCCCCTGGGGCTGCGCCGCGCCGCGATCCGCCCTATTCCCTCTGGCGAGCGCCACCCGCAAGCCCCAGCAGAAGGGCCGGGCGGCCCGCACCGGAACTGGCAACGAGAACCAAGGACCCGCCCATGCCCAGCCGCGAAGCCGCCATCGCCCGCGCCCAGTCAGAGTTCGACAGCGGGGCCTTCCGCGCCCGCCTCGCCAAGCTGATCGCCTATCCCTCCACCTCCCAGGATCCCGGGCATGTTCCGGACTGCATGCGTTACCTGGAGGAGGGCATCCAGCCCTGGCTGGCCCGCATGGGCTTCGAATCCAGCATCCACCCGAACCCGGTCGAGGGCTGCGGCCCCATTCTGATCGCCAGCCGCGTCGAGGACCCCTCCCGCCCCACGGCCCTCCTCTACGGCCATGGCGACACGGTGCGCGGCCTCGCCGACCAGTGGTCCGAGGGCCTCGACCCCTGGACCCTCACCGAGAAGGACGGCCTCTGGTACGGCCGCGGCACCGCCGACAACAAAGGCCAGCACATCATCAACCTCGCCGCCCTTGAGGCGGTGCTCGCAGAGCGCGGCGGCAAGCTCGGCGCCAACATCAAGCTCGTGCTGGAGATGTCCGAGGAGCTGGGCTCCAAGGGCTTGCGCGAATTCATCGCCTCCAAGGCGGATGCGCTGGCCGCGGACGCCCTCATCGCCTCCGACGGCCCCCGCGTGGAGCCCGCGCTTCCCACCATCGCAGCCGGCTCCCGCGGCAGCTTCATGTTCGACCTTGTGGTGAAGCTGCGCCAGGGCGGCGTGCATTCCGGCCATTGGGGCGGGCTGACGATAGACCCGGCCATCATCCTCTCCCACGCCATCGCCAGCATCACGGACAAGAACGGCAAGATCCTCGTCCGCGACTGGCTCCCGGGGGAATCCGTTCCCCCCGCCATCCGCGCCGCCCTCGAAGGCTGCCCGGTCGGGGGCGGGGAGGGCGCCGCCACCATCGACGAAGGCTGGGGCGAGCCCGGCCTCACCTCCGCCGAGAAGATCTATGGCTGGGCCTCCTTCATCGTCCTCGCCATGCTCAGCGGCCGCCCGGAGGCACCGGTGAACGCCGTCGCCCCCGATGCCCGCGCCGCCTGCCAGATCCGCTACACGGGCGATTCCGACCCGGAGAAATTCGTCCCCGCCCTGCGCGCCCATCTCGACGCGCATGGCTTCCAGATGGTCGCCATCGAGAAGTCCGGCATCCGCATGCCCGCCAGCCGCACCCCGCCCGACAATCCCTGGGTGCTCTGGACCAAGGCGAGCATGGAGAAGTCCCTGAACACCCGCGTCCAGGTCACGCCCAACGCATCGGGCGGCCTCCCCGGAGACGTCTTCATCGACCTGCTCGGCACGCCGCTTGTCTGGGTTCCCCACTCCTACAACGGCTGCAAGCAGCACGGTCCGGATGAGCACGTCATCCCCGCTATGATGCGCGAAGGCCTCACCGCTTTCGCCGGCATCTGGTGGGACCTGGGCGAGCCCGGCACGCCCGCGCGCTGACCGCATGAAACCGGCCGGGCAACCGCCCGGCCGGACCATGCTCCACCCTCTGGAAAGCACCGCGGAAGCGGCTGCCCCAAAGACGCCACAGCCGGGTCACCCTTCCTCACGCGCCCGGCCTCTGCCTGTTACATTCGTGCGCCATCTTCCTCCTGTCTCAAGGAGGGACACCCAAGTGAACCGCAAGATCACCCTCGCCGCCCTCGTCGTCACCCTCGGCGTCGGCGCCCTTGGCGCCACCGCTCCCGCCTTTTCCCAGGAGCCCGCCCGCCGCGGCGGCGGCCAGCTCTTCCAGCAGGCCGACACCAACAACGATGGCCGCGTCACCGCCGACGAGGCCTGGACCGGCCTCTCCGCCCGCTTCGCCGCGGCCGATGCCAACAAGGATGGCGGCGTGAGCTGGGAGGAGTTCCACAGCTACGCCCAAGGCCAGATGGCCAGCCGCCGCGGTGACCGCCCGGCCCCGCCGGCCGGCCGCCTGGCCCGGATGGAGCAGCGCAGCCAGGGCTTCTTCCGCGCCATCGATGCGGACCGCGACGGCAAGGTCACCCTCACGGAGCTCCGCCCCTTCGCGGACGCCATGTTCCGCGCCCGCGATGCCAATGCGGACAATGCGCTGAGCCGGGACGAGATCCGGCCGCAGCACGCCCGCGGGCATCGCCCGGACAGGACCCAGCAGCAGCCGGCGCAGCAGCAGTAACAGGAAGGCCGGGGGAAGGAATTCCCCCGGACCCCCTTTCTTTTTCTTCGAGAAAGCGCGCGCAGAACTGTTGTCGCCATCCCGGGGGCGGGGTGGCGGCGGCGTCGTTTGGAAGGGGAATTTTCCGGCGGATACCAGCCCGGTGAGGGGCGGTGGTGGGCGCGACAGGGATTGAACCTGTGACCCTTCGCGTGTGAAGCGAATGCTCTCCCGCTGAGCTACGCGCCCGGAGTGGGCGGGGGATATCCCTGCGGTGCGGACCCTGTCAAGGCGACCTCTGGCGAAACTTCCGCCCAGATCCGATCTTCCACGAATCCCGATGCAAGGCATGGCATGACCCCCCGACGGCACGGCCGAACCGCCCTCCTGGCCTGCGCCTTGCTGGTGCCGACCATGGGCGCCCAAGCGGAACCCATCGCCGCCACCTACACGGTCCATGCCGCCGGCCTGACGATCATGGAGCTGAACACCACGATCGACATCACCGAGCAGGGCTATTCCGTCGAGTTCCGCTCCCGCCTCCGCGGCGTGGTCTCCGCCTTCGGCGGCGGCCAGAGCACCACCCGCGTCGAAGGCGTTTGGGAAGGCAACACGGCCCGGCCCCGCCGCTACGTCTCCGAAGGCGTCTGGCGCGGAGAACCCCGGCGCACCGTGGTCGAATGGCCCGGCGGCCAGCCCGTCATCCGCACCATGGTCCCACCCAATGACGAGGAGCGCGAACCGGTTCCAGAGACCGCGCGGCGCGACACCATCGACAACCTCTCCGCCATCGCCCAACTCATCCGCCAGGTCCGGCGGGAGGGCACCTGCAACGGCACGGCCCGCGTCTTCGATGGCCGCCGCCTGAGCGAGATGGCCGCCGCCCCCCAGGGCCGCGACCGCTTCCCACCGGCCCGGGACGACTGGTCCGGCGTCGCCCTGAAATGCGCCTTCGAGGGCCGCTTCCTCGCCGGCTTCCGCAAGGGCGAGGATCTGGAAGCGGCCCGCCGTCCGCAATCCGGCGTCGCCTGGCTCGCCGAACTCCAGCCCGGCCTGCCGCCCCTGCCGGTCCGCATCGAATCCGCCAACCGCTGGTTCGGCACCGTCACTGCCCGCCTGGCCAGCTACGGCCCACCCGGACAGCTCCGCGCCGCGAGCAACTGATCCCGGTCCCAGTCCGCTCGTTACTTGAGCTGGCTGTCCTTGCTGCCCCTGCGGTTGAACCCGAAATTCGCCGGACGGCGATCAAGCACCGACTGACACGTTATGCAGGTTCGCGCGCCGGGCAGTGCAAGGCGGCGCGCTTCCGGGATATCATCGCCGCATTCCAGACAATGCAGTCCTGCTTCCCCCGTCGGAAGGCGGGCACGCGCCCTCATCACCCCATCGGTGACGGTATCGTCGATCTGATCCTGCACGGCTCCGTCCGGAGCCCATCCGTTCGCCATCGTCGCTCCCGACCCGCTTGGTATCGACCGAGTTACAGATGGCGATCGCCGTCCTGTCTTCAACGCGCGGGTCTTCAACGCGCGGGCGAGGTCTCCGGCCCGGTCACCCAGCATCGCCGCCCGCGGACGGGGGAAGCTATCCGATCCCCAGCCCCGCCAGCAGCCCCGGCAGGTCGCCCGGTGCGGCCGCCACCGGCGCGCCCTCGGCCATCTCCGGCTCGCCATAGCCCCAGGAGGCGAAGACCGCCGCGATTCCCGCGGCCTTCGCCGCCCGCGTGTCGTTGTGATGGTCCCCGATCAGCACGGCGCGGGACGCCTCCGCCCCCATTCGCGCCAGGATGCCGAGCGGATGCCCCGGATGCGGCTTGCGCACGGGAAAGCTGTCGCCGCCCCCCACCGCCTCAAGCAGCGGCGAAAGCCCCTGGTCGTCCAGGATGATTCGCGCCGCCTTCTCCGGCTTGTTGGTGCAGACCGCCAACCTCCACCCGGCCGCCTTCAGCGCCGCCAGCGCCTCCGGAATCCCCGCGAAGGGCCGCGTCTCATCCGCCGCATGCGCCTCGTAATCCTCGAGGAACACCGCCACCAGCTCCGGCGAGAAGGCCAGGTTCCGCGCGGCGCAGGCCCGCTGGACCAGCACCGTCACCCCATCCCCGATCATCCGCCGCACCTCGTCCCGGCTGAAGCCCGGCCGCCCCTGGCCGGTCATCAGCCGGTCCAGCGCGGAATGGAGGTCGGGCGCGCTGTCCAGCAGCGTGCCGTCGAGGTCAAAGAGGGCGATGCGGTCCATGGCGCCCCCCATGCCACCCCGGATTACAGCCCGCAATGCGAGTTGAGGCGGCCTGCCCTTGCGGAACGGGGCCACCCTGGGGCTTATCCCCCCCATGCAAAGGGCCGCCATCCTCCTCGCCGCCGGACTCGGCACCCGGATGCGCTCGGCGCTGCCCAAGGCGCTGCATCCGATCGCCGGCCGGCCAATGCTCAACCACCTGATCGCAGCCTGCGAGCAGGTCTTCGACCGCATCGTGGTCGTCACCGGCCCGGGCATGCCCGCGCTGGAGAAGGCCGCCGCCCCCCATGCCACGGTCGTCCAGCACGAACGCCTCGGCACCGGCCATGCCGCCCTCCAGGCCGCGCCGCTGCTGGAAGACTTCGAGGGCGATGTCGCCGTCCTCTATGCCGACAACCCCCTCATCACCGCCGCCACCCTCCGCCGCCTGACCACAGCGCGCGAGGCGGCCGGCCTCGCCCTGCTGGCGATGCGCCCCGCTGACCCCGCTCGCTACGGCCGCGTCATCCCCCATGAGGATGGCGGCATCGCCCGCGTCACCGAATGGAAGGACGCCAGCGAGGAAGAGCGCGCCATAACCCTCTGCAATGTCGGCGTCATCTGCGCCGCCGCGCCACGCCTCTTCGCCTGGCTGCGCGCCGTCACGAACGACAATGCCGCCGGCGAATACTACCTGACCGATGCCGTGGCGGCCTGCCGCGCCAACGGCTTCCGCGCCGTCGCCGTCGAGGCCGAAGAGGCCGAATGCCGCGGCATCAACTCCCGCATGGAACTCGCGGCCGCCGAGGCCGCCGTCCAGTCCCGCCTGCGCGAGGCCGCCATGGCCGGCGGCGCCACCCTGACCAACCCTGGAAGCGTCACCCTCAGCCACGACACGCGGGTTGGCCAGGACGTCACCATCGGCCCCAATGTCGTCTTCGCCCCCGGCGTCACGGTCGAGGACGAGGTCGAGATCCGGGCCTTCTCCCATCTCGAATCCTGCGTCGTCCGCAAGGGCGCGGTCATCGGCCCCTTCGCACGCCTCCGCCCGGGCACCGAGGTCGGCGAGCGCGCCCATGTCGGCAACTTCGTTGAACTGAAGGCCGCGATCCTCGGGGAGGGCGCCAAGGCGAACCACCTCAGCTATATCGGCGATGCCACAATCGGCGCGGCCACCAATATCGGCGCCGGCACCATCACCTGCAATTACGATGGCTTTGCCAAGCACCGCACCACGGTGGGGCAGGGTGTCTTCATCGGCTCCAACGCCACCCTCGTCGCCCCCGTCACGCTGGGCGACGGCGCCTTCGTCGCGGCGGGCTCCACCATCACCGCCCCGGTCGCACCCGATGCCATGGCCTTCGGCCGTGCGCGCCAGGAACAGAAGGAAGGCCGCGCCGCCGCCTTCCGCGCAACCCGCCGGAAGGAGAAGCCCTGAGATGTGCGGAATCGTCGGCGTCGTCGGCCATGTTGAGGCCGCCCCCCGTCTGCTCGAAGCCCTGCGCCGCCTCGAATACCGCGGCTATGACAGCGCCGGCATCGCCACCCTGGTGAACGGCCATGTCGAGCGCCGCCGCGCCGAGGGCAAGCTCGGCAATCTCGCCACCGTGCTGGAGCAGGACCCGCTTCCCGGCACCATCGGCATCGGCCACACCCGCTGGGCCACCCATGGCGCCCCCACCACGCGCAACGCCCATCCCCACGGCACCACCCGCGTCTCCGTCGTCCATAACGGCATCATCGAGAACCACGCGGAGCTTCGCGCCGAGCTGGAATCCCACGGCGCCGAATTCGAGACCGAGACCGACACCGAGACATTCGCCCGCCTCGTCGACCACCACCTCGCCCGCGGCGACAGCCCGGAGGTCGCCTTCAGCACCGCCCTCAAGCGCGTGCACGGCGCCTTCGCCCTGGCCGCCGTCTTCGCCGGCCATCCCCGCAAGCTCCTCGCCGCCCGCCAGGGCGCCCCGCTCGCCATCGGCTATGGCGAGGGCGAGATGTTCATCGGCTCCGACGCCCTGGCCCTCGCCCCCCTCACGCGCCGCATCGCCTATCTCGACGAAGGCGACTGGGCGGTCGTCAACGACCATGACGCCCAGGTCTTCGACGTGAACGACGCCCCCGTCGAGCGCGCCATCAAGACCACCGCCTTCTCCGGCGCCGCCATCGGCAAGGGCAACTACCGCCACTTCATGGAGAAGGAGCTGCACGAGCACCCGGCGGTGATCGGCGACACGCTGCGCCAGTATATCGACCCCGCCACCCGCTCCGTCGCCCGCCCGCCGCTGCCCTTCGATCCCGCGACCCTGCCGCGCCTCTGGCTCTCCGGCTGCGGCTCGGCCTTCCTCGTCTGCCAGACCGCCCGCTACTGGTTCGAGACCCTCTCGCGCCTGCCTTGCGACGCCGATGTCGCCAGCGAGCTCCGCTACCGCGACCCGCCGCTCACCAAGGGCGGCGCCGCCATGTTCGTCTCCCAGTCCGGCGAGACGGCGGACAACCTGGCCGCGATGAAGCTGCTCCGCACCGGCGGCCAGTCCCTCGTCTCCGTGGTGAACGTCCCCGAGAGCACCATGTCGCGCGAGAGCGACGCGGCGCTGATGACCGTCGCCGGCCCGGAGATCAGCGTCGCCTCCACCAAGGCCTTCACCGCGCAGCTCTCCGTCATGGCCTGCCTCGCGCTGAACTTCGCCCGCGCCCGCGGCGCCATCGACGCCGCCGAGGAGGCCCGCCTCACCGCCGCCCTGCTCGAAGTGCCCGAGCACGCGGCCCATCTCCTCGACTCCACCGCCGAGATCGAGGCCGTCGCCGCCGACATTGTCGGCGCGCGGGATGTCCTCTACCTCGCGCGCGGCAGCCTCTTCCCCATCGCCATGGAAGGCGCGCTGAAGCTCAAGGAGATCTCCTACATCCACGCCGAGGGTTATGCGGCGGGCGAGATGAAGCACGGCCCGATCGCCCTGATCGACGCCAGCGTGCCCGTGATCGCCCTTTGCCCCAGCGGACCGCTTTTCGAGAAAACCGCCTCCAACCTGCAGGAGGCCGCGGCCCGCGGCGGCCGCATCATCGCCTTCACCGACGAGGACGGCGCTCCCGCCCTCCGCCGCTTCGCTTCCCGCGTCGTGGTGCTGCCGAAGGTCGATCCCTTCGTCGCCCCCATCCTGCACACCATCCCCGTGCAGATGCTCGCCTATCATGTGGCGGTGCTGAAGGGCACGGATGTCGACCAGCCGCGCAACCTCGCCAAGGCCGTGACGGTGGAGTAGTGCCGCGCGGCGGCGAAACGGTACCGCCCCTCCGCCGTTGATCCCGCATGCTCCAGGCGATCGCGATACGCTTCCCGGCACCGGCAGCGGAGCACGCCTGATGCCCCGCCCGCCAGCCGCAGCCCCCCCGTCGCTGGACCGTCTTGTCGTGAGTCCCCTCCGCCAGGCGATCGCCAGCCAGGTCGCCGCCCTGTTCAACGACCGCAGGCGCGGCGAGAAGCCCGTCCAGCGACGCCCGGACGGGCTGTTCGGCCCGCATGCCGTCGCCTGGCGCGTCCATGGCGACGTCACCTCGATGATGGTCGGCGGCATCGCGGGCCTGCTGCTGCAGATGCTCCACCCGGCCGTTCTCGCCGGCGTCTGGGACCATTCGAACTTCCGCGCCGACATGCATGGCCGCCTGCGCCGCACCGCACGTTTCATCGCCCTGACCACCTATGGCGGAAGGGAGGAGGCGGAAGCGGTGATCGCCCGCGTGCGCGGCATCCACGACCAGGTGCGCGGCACCCTGCCCGATGGCCGCCCCTATGCCGCGAACGACCCCGCGCTGCTGGCCTGGGTCCATGTCACCGAGGCGACGAGCTTTCTTGACGCATGGATCCGCTATGCCGAGCCGTCCATGTCATCCGCCGACCAGGACCGCTACTTTGCCGAGATGGCGCGCATCGGCGTGGCCCTCGGTGCCGATCCCGTTCCCCGCAGCCGCGCCGAGGCACGCGCTCTCATCACCGCCATGCGCCCCCAGCTTCTCTGCGACGACCGCACGCGGGACGTTGCGCGCCTCGTGCTGACGCAGCCCGCGCCCAGCCGCATGGCCGAGCCGCTGCGGAGCATCACCCTGCAGGCGGGGGTGGACCTGCTTCCTGCCTGGGCGCGGCGTATGCACGGGCTGCATTCGCCCGTGCTCAGCCTGCCGCTGGTCCGGGCCGGCACGCTCGGCATCGCCCACACCCTGCGCTGGGCCTTTCACCAACCGGCCCGCCCCGAGGGACGGACCCGCGATCAATCCGCCGTCACGCCCAGCTCGCGCAGGATAGGCCCATAGGCCTGGTACTCGTTCTGGATCAGCTTGGTGAAATCCGCGCGGCTCATGTAATTCACCACGACCCGCATCTGCTTCGTCACGCGCAGGAATTGCTCGTCCTGCACACCGGTGCGGCAGGCCGCCTCCAGCTTGTCCAGCACAGGCTCCGGCGTCCCGGCGGGCGCATAGATGCCGACGGGGCTGTATTGCAGCGCATCGATGCCCTGCTCCCGCGCCGTCGGCACGTCGGGATAATCCGGATGCCGCTTCTCCGAGAACACGGCGATCAGCCGCAGCCGCCCCGTGTTCACCAGCTCCGAGCCGGAGGCGACGACGCCGGCCGAGAAATCCAGCCGCCCGCCCATCAGTTCGTTCAGATGCGGCGGATCGCCGCGGAAGGGAACATGGGTGAAGTCCACCCCGGTCGCCTTCTGCACGCGCCACACGCCAAGCTGCGGCAGCGAGTTCGGCCCCGGGCTGCCGAAGGACATCGCCCGCTTCTTTCCTTCCGCCACCAGGCCAGGAAGGTCGCGGATCGGACTGTCTGCCCGCACGAAGATACCGAGCACATTCTCGTTCGTGCCGCAGACCGGCGCGTAATTTTCCGGCGCCGTGCCCGTGCCCTTGACCATCCAGGGCTGCACCACGATCGCCGTCATCGGCGTGATCCCGATGGTGTGCCCATCCGGCGGCTGCGTCGCGACATAGCGCATCCCCACCACGCCCGAACCGCCATCACGGTTCACCACCACCACGTTCTGCCCCATGGTGCGCGTGAAGTGCTCGCCCAGCGCGCGCGCATAGGCATCCGCTGCACTGCCCGGCGAATAGGGCAGCACGATCGTGATCGGACGATCCGGAAAGGCGAGGGCGGGTGCCGCGCCCAAGGCCGATGCGGCCGCCAGCGCGGCCCCCAGCATGCGTGCCTTCATCGTCATTCCTCCCATGGTCATTCTTCCAGGATGGCCACGGCGCGGGTCCACCCCGCGGAAGCCTTGTGAATCTTCACGGGGAAGCAGGCCACCATGAACCCGTCCGCCGGCAGCGCCTCGAGGTTGGACAGCTTCTCCATGTGGCAGTAGCCAATCTCGCGCCCCGCCCGGTGCCCTTCCCAGATCAGCGACGCATCCCCCGTCTCCTGCACGCGCCGCCGCGTGTGGCTGAATGGCGCGTCCCAGCTCCAGGCATCGGTCCCCACCACGCGCACGCCGCGCTCCAGCAGCCACAGCGTCGCCGCCTTGCCCATGCCGCAGCCGGAATCGATGAAGTCGTCATGGCCATAGCGGCTCGCCGCGCGCGTGTTCACCACCACGATCTCAAGGGGCTGGATCTCATGCCCGATCCGGCGCAACTCCGCCTCCACCTCGGCGGGCTGCACCACATGCCCGTCCGGCAGGTGCCGGAAGTCGAGCTTCACGCCCGGCTGGAAGCACCAGTCCAGCGGCACCTCATCGATTCGCAGCGAAGGCCGCCCGCCCGGCACCAGCGCCTCGTCCATGCGCGAGAAGTAGTGGTAGGGCGCGTCCAGATGCGTGCCGTTATGCGTGGAGATGTTCACCTGCTCCACCGCGGCATATTCGCCCTCCGGCAACGCATCCACCGCCACGCCCATGTACTCCGCCATGGCCGGCGCGGTCTTGTGGTGATCGCGATAGTCGATCTTCGGCAGCATATGCGGCGGGTCGCTCGCGATCCCGGTCCTCAGCGCGACCGAGATGTCGATGATCTTGCGTGGCATGTCCTGTTGTTTCCTCCCCCGCGCCTCAACCGGCGGGCCAGGGCGGCGCCGGCAGGATCTCCGCCCGGCACTCGCCAAATCCGATCGACACCGCGCCTGGCGCATGCGCGCGGCCGCGGAAGATCACCTCATCGCCATCCTCTAGGAAGCGCCGCGTCTCGCCATTGGGCAGTTCGATCGGCCCTGTGAGGATGATCTCGGCCATGCAGGCCCGCGCTTCATCGGTGGGGCCGGAACAGGTGCCGCTGCCCAGCAGGTCGCCCGGCAGCAGGTTGCAGCCATTGCTCGCGTGATGCGTCACCATCTGTGCTGGGGTCCAGGCCATGGTCGCGAAGTCGGTCGCCGTCAGCCGCGCCGGCCCGCTACCCTCCACGCGCATCCGCCGCGTCAGCAGCCAGACCTCCATCGCAATTGCCAGCCCACCCCGCGTACGGTTCCAGTCGGAATCGAAATAGGGCAGGGGAGGCGCCACGCCCTCCGCTCGCGGCGCCGCCGGGACCTCGAAGGGGATCATCGCCTCGGCCGTCACGATCCAGGGCGAGACGCTGGTCGAGAGGCTCTTCGCCAGGAACGGCCCGAGCGGCGGCATCTCCCAGCGCTGCACGTCCCGCGCCGACCAGTCGTTCAGCAGCCCGTAGCCGAACAGCCGCTCCGGCGCCTGAGACATCGGCACCGGCACGCCCAGCGCATTCTCCCCCGCCAGCCAGACTGCCAGTTCCAGCTCGTAATCCAGCGCTTCGGTCGGCCCGAAATACACGCCGTCCTTGCGCTTCCACTGCCCGTTGGGCCGCACCACCGGCTCGCCGCTCACGCGCACCGAACTCGCCCGCGAATGATAGGCCACCGGCAGGCTGTCGAAGGCCGGCGGCAGCGGCGCCACCGGATCCCGCCGCGCGCCAAGCCGCCAGGAATGGTCGCGCGAGGCCATGAAGTCCGAGAAATTCGCGATCGCGCAGGGCAGCTGCATCCGTGCCGCCTGCATTGGCACCAGGATCGCATCGGCCTGGGATGCTGCCGCATTCCCCTCGGCCAGTAGCTCCGAAACCGCGGCCCGCAACGCGCGCGAAGCCGCCCGCCCCATGGCCATCAGCCGGTTCAGGCTCGGCTCCGCCGCTGCCTCGGCCGCCTCGCCGGAGATCAGCCCAGCCTCCAGGGCCGCCCGCAGGTCCAGCACATGATCCCCGATCGCCACCCCGCCGCGCGGCGTGCCGCCTTCGCGGGAGAAGACCCCAAGGGGCAGGTTCTGGATCGGGAAATCGGAATCTGGCGCATGGGCCGAGGTGACCCAGGCCCGACGTTTCGGGTCATGGGTGGAATCGAGGGCGTTCATGCCCCCAGCATTGCGCCCTTGCCCGCCACTGAAAAGAGGAAATATATTTTTCCACCTTGATCGATATTGCCACCGCCCCTGATGCCCTAACCCTCTCCGAAGCCGCCGCCCGGCGCCTCCGGCAGGACATCGTCGGCGGCGGCCTGCCCCCGGCCACGCGCCTCCGCCTGCGCGATCTCTCGGCCCGCTACGGCCTCGGCGCCACCCCGCTGCGCGAGGCCCTGGCCCGCCTCGCCGCCGAGGGCTTCGTCCTGCTCGAAGGCCAGAAGGGCTTTTCCGTTCCCCCGATCACCCGCGCGCATCTGCTGGACATCACCCGCTCCCGCCAGGTGGTGGAGCCCGAGGCCCTGCGCCTCGCCATGGAACACGGCCGCGGCGATTGGGAGGACGGCATCGTCGCCAGCCTCTCCCTTCTCCGCCACGAGATCACCCGGCGCGACCCGGCCAGCGAGGAATGGGTGGATGCCTATGAAACCCGCCACCACCGCTTCCACCGCGCCCTGATCGCCGCCTGCCCGCTGCCCTCGCTGCTGCGCTTCTGCGACGATCTCTACCTCCAGAAGACCCGCTACCGCCGCGTGATGGAAACGGCCCACCAGGATTGGGCCCGGATGCTCGCCGTGCACGAAGCCCTGGCTGAAGCCGTCCTCGCGCGCAGCCCGGAGGCGCGTACCCTGCTCGCCTCCCATATCGGCGTTACCGCCGAACTCGTCCTCGCCCTGCTCGGCGAGGCCCCGCCCCAATCCGGCTGACCGGCCCCGAAAACGCTCCGGCGCCCTTCACCGGCGCCCTTCAAGCGTGACACGCGCCCCCGACCGTCCCATCTTCCGAGCCGGAATCGCGGCCACCCAGTGCCGCACGAAGGGAGCCCGCCATGCTCGACACCGCCGCCAAGCTCGTCCTGAAGGACCCCGACCTGTTCCGACAGGCGAACCGCGTGGGCGACCAATGGGTCCAGGCCGCCTCCGGCAAGACCATCACCGTGAGGAACCCCGCCACCGGCGAGGCCATCGGCCAGGTTCCCTCCCTCTCGCGCGAAGAGGTCCGCAAGGCCATCGAAGCCGCCAACGCGGCTCAGCCCGCCTGGCGCGGCCTGCTCGCCAAGGAGCGCAGCGCCATCCTGCGCCGCCTCTTCACGCTGATGATGGAGAATGTGGACGACCTCGCCACCATCATGACGGCCGAGCAGGGCAAGCCCCTCGCCGAGGCCAAGGGCGAGATCGCCTATGCCGCCTCCTTCATCGAGTGGTTCGCCGAGGAGGGGAAGCGCGTCTACGGGGACATGATCCCGAGCTTCAAGCAGGGCAGCCGTATCCTGGTGATGAAGGAGCCGATCGGCGTCTTCGCCGCCATCACGCCCTGGAACTTCCCGGCGGCGATGATCACCCGCAAGGCCGGCCCCGGCTGGGCCGCCGGCTGCACCGGCGTCATCCGCCCCGCCTCGCAGACGCCCTTCTCGGCGCTCGCCATCGCCGTGCTGGCGGAACGCGCCGGCATGCCCGCCGGCGTCTGCAACGTTGTCACCGGCTCGGCCCGCGAACAGGGCGAGGAGCTTTCCACCAACCCGATGATCCGCAAGCTGTCCTTCACCGGCAGCACCGAGGTCGGCCGCACCCTGCTCGCGCAATGCGCCGGCACCATCAAGAAGACCAGCATGGAGCTTGGCGGCAATGCCGCCTTCCTCGTCTTCGATGATGCCGACCTCGACGCGGCCGTCACCGGCGCCATGGCCTCCAAGTTCCGCAACACGGGACAGACCTGCGTCTGCGCCAACCGGATCTTCGTGCAGGACGGCGTCTATGATGCCTTCGCCGAGAAGCTGAAGAAGGCGGTCGAGGCGCTGAAGGTCGGCAACGGCATGGAGCAGGGCGTCACCCAGGGCCCGCTGATCAACGCCGATGCCGTCACCAAGGTGGAGGAACACATCGCGGACGCCACCAGCCACGGCGCCAAGGTCCTCACCGGCGGTAAGCGCCACAGCCTGGGCGGCAACTTCTTCGAGCCGACCATCCTCACGGACGTTCCGATCTCGGCGAAGGTGCTGAAGGAGGAGACCTTCGGCCCCATGGCCCCCCTCATCCGCTTCAAGGACGAGGCGGAGGCCGTTCGCCTGGCCAACGACACCGAGTTCGGCCTCGCGGCCTATTTCTACGCCCGCGACGTCGGCCGCATCTTCCGCGTGGCCGAGGGGCTGGAGAGCGGCATCATCGGCATCAACGAAGGCATCATCTCTACCGAGGTGGCGCCCTTCGGCGGCGTGAAGGAAAGCGGCCTGGGCCGCGAGGGCAGCAAGTACGGCATCGAGGACTATCTCGAGATCAAGTACTGCCTCATCGGCGGCGTCTGACGCCGCCGGGGGAGGGGGATGCGCCTCTTCTGCGCGCCCACCTCCCCCTTCGCCCGCAAGGTCCGCGTCATCGCCCACGAACTCGGCCTCGCTCTCGAGCTGGTCCAGACCGATCCCTGGACCAGCGCCGAACTCCGCGTCCTGAACCCCCTCGTCGAAGCCACCCTGATCTGCGAATTCCTGAACCACCGCGCCAGCGGTTTCTGGAGCAGGACGCCAGTAGCCTCGCCCAATCTTGGCTGATATCGGCGCCATTGCCGCCCGCGCCTGCGGCTATCTCGGCTTCCATTGGCTGGACCGCGACCGCCGCGGTCCCCCCTAGGCCCTGGTCCGCTGGTTCGGCGCTGTTTCAAGCCGCCCTTCCATGACGGCCACGCAGCACCGCCTCGCCTGACGCGACCCTTGCGTCTGGCGCCGGAAGCCCCGACCTTCCGGCGCATGAGCGCCCCGCACCCCTACGACCTCGACCTCTTCGTCATCGGCGGCGGCAGCGCCGGCGTCCGACTGGCCCGCATCGCCGCCGGGCACGGCGCGAAGGTCGGCATCGCCGAAACCCGCTTCTGGGGCGGCACCTGCGTCAATGTCGGCTGCGTCCCGAAGAAGATCATGGTTCAGGCCGCGGAATACGGCGCCTGGGCAAAGGACGCCGCTGCCTTCGGCTGGACGCTGGGCGAGCCGAAGCACGACTGGGCCACCCTGGCCCGTGCCCGCGACCTTGAGGTCGCCCGCCTCTCCGGCATCTACAGCCGCCTGCTCGAAGGTGTCGGCGTCCAGGTGCATGAGGCCTATGCCCGCTTCACCGGCCCCCATGCCCTGCAGGTCGGCGAGAAGCACATCACCGCCGACCGCATCGTCATCGCCGCCGGCGGCAACGCCATCCGACCCGAGATCCCCGGCGCCGAGCACGGCTACATCTCCGACGACATCTTCACCCTGACGGAGATGCCCAGGCGCGTCCTGGTCGTCGGCGGCGGCTATATCGGCCTCGAATTCGCCAGCCTGCTCCACGGCCTCGGCGCCGAGGTGACCCTCGCCTACCGCCAGTCGCTGCCCCTCCGCGGCTTCGACCATGAGCTCCGCGAGGCGGCCGCCGAGTCCCTGGCTGCCGACGGCATTACCATCCTCGCCGGCGAAACCCCCGCCGAGATCACCCGCTCGGGCGAGACCCGCACGACCCGCATGCTCTCGGGCAAGGTGGTGGAGGCCGAGGCCGTCTTCTTCGCCATTGGCCGCAAGCCCGCCACCAGGGGCCTCGGCCTCGACGCCGCCGGCATCAACTGCCGCGAGGGTGCCGCCATCGCCGTGGATGACGACCACGCCACCAACCAGCCCCATATCTTCGCCATCGGCGACGTGACGGACCGGGTGAACCTCACCCCTGTCGCCACCGCCATGGGCCACGCCCTGGCCGACACCCTCTTCGGCCCCAAGCCGCGCCGCGCCTCCTACGAGAACGTTCCCAAGGCCGTCTTCACCTCCCCGCCCATGGCCAGCGTCGGCCTGACGGAGGAGGAGGCTGCCCTGCGCGGCCCGGTCGAAATCTACACCAGCCGCTTCACCCCCATGCGCCACACCATCACCAAGCGTGCGGGCCGCAAGGCACTGATGAAGCTGGTGGTGGAATCCGGCACGGGCTGCCTGCTCGGTGCCCACATGCTCGGCGAGGACAGCCCCGAGATCATGCAGGGCATCGCCGTCGCCGTGGTGAACCGCCTGACGAAGGCGCAGCTCGACGCCACCATCGGCATCCACCCGACGGCCGCCGAGGAATTCGTGACCATGCGGGTCGCGACCCGCCGGGTGGGGGAGGGGGCCGCCAAGGCGGCCTGATCCCCGGGCCGCCCTACTCCAGGAACCCGATCCAGCGGCCAGCCAGCACGGCGCCGGTCCAGACCAGCATCGACAAGGCCGCAGCCACCCGCACCGGCACTACCACCGCACCCCCGGCCAGCGCCCGGCGCCAACCCGTCCCGATCCGCAGCGCCAGCACGTTCAGCAGCCCCAGCGCGATCAGCCCCAGCTTCGCGAGGAAGGCTGGATTGGCCGCGTAGGCCGCCGGCCGCACGCTGAACAGCAGGAAGCCGGTCACCGCCGCCGCCCCTAGACCGATCGCCGCCATCCGCACCAGCGGCGGCCCCAGCAGGCCGAGCGGAACGCGCCCGAAGGCGCCCAGCACCCGCGCATCCAGCGTGAAGATCGCCCCGATCACCAGGCCGATGCTGAGGATATGCGCCGCATTCACCAGCGGATACAGCACGGCCGAGCGCCGCAGAGCCGCCGCCACCGGCCATCCCGAAAGCGCCGCCAGCAGGTCCACCGGCGTCAGCCGCCCTGGATCCGCTCCGGATAGATGTCGAAGCGCCGCTCGCCCACAGTGACCCGCACCGCCTTCATCCGCCGCTCGCGCCGGTTTTCCGAGCGGTTCCCCAGCGCCACGATCCGGTCGCCCGGCCGCGCCACCCCCTCCACGAAGCCCGCGCGGCTGGTCTGGGAGGGGTTGCCCAGCTCCACCGTCCAGATCCCGTCACTCGCCGTTTCCACCCGAAGCACCGGATGCGGGGGCGCGATGGTGACCTCCCGGATCGTCCCGGCCAGTTCGATCTGCTCGGCCTCCGCCCAGCTCCAGCCGTGATGCGCCGCCGCCGTCCCGGCCACCAGCGCCATCACCGTCCCGCCCAACATCACCCGCCTGTTCATCACCGACCTCCATCCTGGAAGACATGTGCCGGGAAATGCCCTACGGCAGTGCCCGGAACGCTGCCTCCCACCATCATGCGCCTGGAGGACCCGCCCGGGCTCGAATCTTCCTGATCTGAACAGGTCGCGATAGCGTGAGCGGCCGGGCTTCGTTCCAGGGGCGACCCTGCCCATCCCGTTACGCCCTTGCCCCCCGTCCCCCCCTCGCTATGGTGCCCCTCCGCTCCAAACTCCCGGGCGCCGCCACACACCGGACGCATCAAAAATGACCACCTCCTCCTGGCACCCTGCATCCTGGCGCGACATGCCGATCCGTCAGGTCCCCGAATATCCGGACCAGGCCCGCCTACGGGCCATGGAGGAGAAGCTCGGCCGATTTCCCCCGCTCGTTTTTGCCGGTGAGTGCGACCGCCTGACCAACCTCCTGGCCGAGGCCGGGGAGGGGCGCGCCTTCGTCCTTCAGGGCGGCGACTGCGCCGAGAGCTTCGCGGACTTCCACGCCAACAACATCCGCGACACCTTCCGCGTGCTCCTGCAGATGGCCGTCGTCCTCACCTTCGGCGGCGGCCTGCCCGTGGTGAAGCTCGGCCGCATGGCCGGCCAGTTCGCCAAGCCCCGCAGCAGCGACACGGAAACCCAGGGGGCGGAAACCCTTCCCTCCTACCGCGGCGACATCATCAACGGCTCGGAATTCACCCCCGAAGCTCGGATCCCCGATCCGAGCCGGATGGAATTCGCCTATCTGCAATCGGCGGCGACCCTGAACCTGCTCCGCGCCTTCGCCACCGGCGGCTTCGCGGACCTGCACCAGGTCCATGGCTGGAATCTCGGCTTCGTCGCTCGCTCCCCGCTGGCCGACCGCTACGCCGACATCGCCCAGCGCATCGACGAGACGCTGCGCTTCATGGCCGCCTGCGGCATGAACAGCCTCACCGCCCCGCAGATCCGCGAGACGGAGTTCTACACCTCGCACGAAGCCCTCCTCCTCCCCTTCGAGGAGGCGCTGACCCGCGAGCCGATGACCCATCCGCGCCGCCACTACGCCTGCTCCGCCCATTTCCTCTGGATCGGCGACCGCACGCGCCAGCCGGACGGCGCGCATGTGGAATTCCTCAGCGGCGTCGCGAATCCCATCGGCCTGAAGGTCGGCCCGACGACGGAAATCGAGGACCTCCTCCGCCTGACGGAGCGCCTGAACCCGAACAACACCCCGGGCCGACTGACTCTCATCGCCCGCATGGGCGCGGCCAAGCTGGAGCAGAAGCTCCCGCCGCTGATCCGCGCCATCCAGAAGGAAGGCCGCAAGGTCACCTGGCTGTCCGACCCGATGCACGGCAACACCCATGCAGCCGGTGCCTACAAGACCCGCTCCTTCGATGCGATCCTGCAGGAGGTGCGCGGCTTCTTCGACATCCACCATGCCGAGGGCACCTGGCCCGCCGGCGTGCATGTGGAAATGACCGGCCGCAACGTCACCGAATGCATCGGTGGCGCGCACCGGCTGACGGAAGCGGACCTGTCGGAGAACTACGCCACCTTCTGCGACCCGCGGCTGAACGCCGAGCAGTCCCTGGAACTCGCCTTTCTCGTCGCCGAGGAGCTGAAGGCCCGCCGTGCGGCGACCATCCACCTCCAGGCCGCGCAATAGGGCTGCGCAAGACCATGGACACGCTGCCGCCGCCCGTCAGCCCGCTCGAAGCGGACATCTCCGCGCGAACCGATGTCTACTTCCGGCGCACCAAGGCGATCGTGCAGCGCTTCGGCGATGCCCGCGTCACCTATGCCATCTTCCTGCGGCGCCCCGTCGTCTCCGCGCCCAAGCTGATGCTGGACTGGCTTCACGCCGTCTCGCTCCAGCGCGGCGCGGATGTGTCGGTGGAGCTGATGCACAAGGAAGGCACCTGGGTCGGCGCGGGCGATCCCATCCTCTATCTCACCGGCTCCTTCGCGCATCTGTCCGACCTCGAGACGTTGCTCCTGCAGAAGCTCGGCGCCGCCTGCGTCACCGCGCACAACGCCTACCAGATGTGCCTGGAACTCCCCCACATCGCCTTCCTCGCGATGGAGGCGCGCCACTGCGCCGGGGCGGAGATGCAGGAGATCATGGCCTATGCCGCCGCCGTCGGCAGCAACGCGGCCAAGGCCGAGGGTGCGCGCGGCTTCGTCGGCAATGCCAATGACGCCACCGCCCATTACTTCGGCGCGGCGCGCGGCGCCGGCACCATGCCGCACGCCCTGATCGGCTATGCCGGCAGCACCGTCCGCGCCGCCGAGATGTTCCACGAGACCTATCCGGACGAGAACCTCACCGTCCTCGTGGATTATTTCGGCCGGGAGGTGACGGACGGTCTCGCCGTCTGCCGCCGCTTCCCGGAATTCGCCGCCGCCGGCCGCATGGCCGTCCGCCTCGACACCCATGGTGGCCGCTTCCTCGAGGGCCTCGACCCCGCCACCTCCTACGCGATGATCGAGCGCCACGCCCCCGGCGCCATCCGCCGCTACCGCAGCGATGCCGAGCTGCGCCACCTGGTCGGCACCGGCGTCTCCGCCGCTGCCATCTGGCGGATGCGGGACGCGCTGGACGAGGCCGGCTTCCGCAAGGTCCGCATCATCGCCTCCTCCGGCTTCTCGGTCGACAAGTGCCGCGTCATGGCCGAGGCCCGCGCGCCCATCGACGTCATCGGCACCGGCAGCTTCATCCCCGACAGCTGGAGCGAGACCTACGCCACGGCTGACATTGTCGCCTATGACGGCGTGCCGCGCGTAAAGGTCGGCCGCGAATTCCTCCTGCGCAATGCGGATGGCCGGAGCGGCTGAGCCACCGCCGCCCGGCGCCGCGACGAAGCGCCGCATGATCTCCGCCCGGATGATCCCTGGCTGCTGGGGACATGTTCGATCCTGCAGGCCGAGCGGCTAGGCTCCGCTCCATGCCTGAAACCCTCCGCATCGCCATCGCGCAAATCAACCCGCGCATGGCGGCCATCGACCTCAATGCGGCCAGGCTCCGCAATCTTCGCGCGCAGGCCGCCGCCCTGGGCGCGGACCTCCTCCTCACCCCGGAACACGCCCTTTCCGGCGCCGTCCCGGCCGAACTTGCCGCGAATCCAGCTTTTGCCGCCGCCTGCGAAGCCGCCCTCGCCACCCTCGCCGCCGAAACCGCTCTGGGCGGCCCCGCCCTCATCCTCGGCGCCCCCTGGCAGGACGGCCCGCGCCTGCACGACTCGCTCGCCCTGCTGGAAGCCGGCGCCATCCGCGCCCGCCGCGCCGCCCACGATCCGCGCCCCGGCTATGATCCCGGCCCGGCCCCCGGCCCCGTCGCCTTCCGTGGCACCCGTCTCGGCCTCATGCCCGGCCGCGACTGGCGCCACCCCGCCACCCCCGAAACCCTGGCCGAAACCGGCGCCGAAATCCTGATCGCCCTGGATTCCCTGCCCACCGAAGCCGAGGTCGACGAAATCCGCCTCCAGGTCGCCCTGGCGCGGGTGGTGGAGAACGACCTTCCCCTGATCCTCCTCAACCGCCTCGGCGCCGAGGATGAGCAGGCTCATGACGGTGCCGCCCTCATCGTCAACGCCGACCGCACCCCCGCTCTCCGCCTCCCGCCCTTCGCCGAAGCCCTGACCCTCACCGAATGGCGCCGCGAAGCCGGCCAGTGGCGTTGCACCCCCCAACCATCCACGCCACCGATGGACCCGCCCGAGCGTCTTTGGCGCGCTCTGCTCCTGGCCCTGCGCGACCACGCCGCGCGCGAGGAAGCCAGGACCATCCTCCTCCCGCTCGACGGCTCGCCCGAATCCGCTCTTTCCGCCCTCCTGGCCGCGGACGCCTTCGGCGCCGATCCGATCCGCGCCCTGATGACCGGAGGGGAAGTGGAAGGACCCGCCCTGGCCCGCCGCCTGAACCTCTCCGCCACCTTCCTCGACCTCACCCCCGCGACCCAGGCCCTGGCCGCTGCCTTGCCGCAGCCGGTCCCGGACCTCCCCCGTCACCTTTACCGGGCTGCGATCGACGCCCTGGCCGAGGCCACCGGCGCCTTGCCCATCGTCATCGGCTCCAGCGCCGCCCCCGGCGCCTTCGCCCCGCTGAAGCACCTCCCGCCCGCCCAGCACCGTGCCCTGGCTGCTTGGCGCAACGCCAACCGCCCCGCCGGCCTGCTCGGCCCCGAGACCCCTGGCGTTCCGCTCCCCGATCTCCTGCCGGACCCGCCCCCCGTGGACAGCCCCGCCGCGACGTTGCATGACGCCGCCCCCCCGCACCGCCTCTGGCAAAGCCTTGCCCACGCGGATTACAAGCGGCGCCAGGCCCCGCCCGGCGTGAAGCTCGGCTTGCGTGCCCCCCGGCACGGCCGGCGCTCCCCCAACCCCGACGGACCCCAGGCGCCATGACCAACTCCCCGCACCCCACCGCCAGCGGCCCTTTCGTCCGCATCAAGGACCTCTCCGGCGGCAATGGCGACGAGCCCGTGGAGGAGATCCGCGGCTTCTCCACCCCCGCCGACGCCGCCACCTTTGCCCGTCGCTATGTCCGCGATAGCATCGAGCGCTGCCGCACCCCCGGCATGGATGCCGATGCCGTCCTCGCTGCCTGGTTCGCCTTCGGCGAGGATGCCGAGGCGCTCGACCCGTCCGGCGACCACTGGACCTCCGCCGCCGAGATCCGGGCCTTCGCTTCCAAGCCCGCCCGCGGCAAGGCGGAGCGCGACTGGCGCTCCCTGGACCCACGCAAGAAGATGGCCGACGACGACGGCGAAGACGACGCAGGCGGAGAGCAGGGCGAATGAAGGTCCGTTTCGCCCCCAGCCCGACGGGCTGGCTGCATGTCGGCAATGCCCGCATCGCGCTCGCCAACTGGCTTGAGGCGCGCAAGCGCGGCGGCACCTTCGTCCTCCGCCTGGACGACACCGATGTCGCGCGCTCCAAGCCCGAATTCGCCCAGGGCATCGAAGAGGACCTGCGCTGGCTCCGCCTCGACTGGGATGAGAGCTTCCGCCAGACCGAGCGCCTCTCCCGCTACGAAGCTGCCGCAGAGATCCTGAAGAAGAAGGGCCTCCTCTACCCCTGCCTCGAAACCGAGGAGGAGCTGGCCTTCAAGCGCGAGCAGCGCCGCAAGCAGGGCCGCGCGCCCATCTACGACCGCGGCGCCCTCAAGATGACGGCCGAGCAGCTCGCCCGCGCCATCGAGAACGGCAAGTCCCCGCACTGGCGCTTCAAGCTCAACACGCGCACCGTCACCTGGCGCGACGGCGTGCTGGGCGAACGCAGCGTGAAGCTCCCCAGCCTCTCGGACCCCGTGCTGGTCCGCGCCGATGGCAGCTTCCTCTATACCTTCACCAGCGTCGTGGATGACCTTGAGACAGGCATCACCCACGTCATCCGCGGCGAGGACCACGTCACCAACACCGGCATCCAGATCGACATCCTGGAAGGTCTCTCCGGCCGTCCCAACCGCATCTATTTCGCGCACATGCCGCTGCTGACCGATGCGGAAGGCGGCGCCCTCTCCAAGCGCCTCGGCAGCGTCTCCCTCCGCCAGTTCCGGCGTGACGGCATCGAGCCCGCCGCACTCACCGGCTACCTCGCGGCGCTGGGCACGTCCCGCGATCCGGTCGCCGCCTCCCCGCGCGAGCTCGCGGCCGATTGGGACATCACCCGGGTCTCCCATTCCCCTGCGCGCTTCGACACGAAGCAGCTCCTCGCGCTGAACCGCAAGCACCTGCACGCGCTCGGCTTCGAGCAGGTGAAGGACCGCCTCCCCGAAGGCGCCGACGAGGAATTCTGGCTCGCCATCCGCGGCAATCTCGATCTGCTGGCCGAAGCCCGCGACTGGTACGAGGTCGCGCGCGGCGACATCACCGTCCCCGAGCAGCCGGAGGAGGCCGATTTGCTGAAGGCCGCCCTCGAATCCCTGCCGCCCGAAGGCTGGGATGCCACCACCTGGCCTGGCTGGACCGCCGCCATCGGCCAGGCCACCGGCCGCAAGGGCAAGGCCCTGTTCCTCCCGCTCCGCCGCGCCCTCACCGGCGAGGAGCACGGCCCCGACCTCAAGACCTTCCTGCCGCTGATCGGCCGCGCCCGCGCGGCCACGCGGCTGCAACGCTCGCTCGGCTGATTGAAATGCAACTCCACTTCCACGACAGCGCCCGCCGGCAGAAGGTTCCCTTCGAGCCGATCGACCCAAACCACATCCGCCTCTATGTCTGCGGTCCGACGGTCTATGACCTCGCGCATCTCGGCAATGCGCGCCCCGTCGTCGTCTTCGACGTGCTCGCGCGCCTGCTGCGTCGCGAGTTCGACAAGGTCACCTATGTCCGCAACATCACGGATGTGGACGACAAGATCAACGCGCGCGCCCGGGAGAGCGGCGAGCCCATCTCCGCCATCACCGCCCGCACCATCGCCGACTTCCACACCGACATGGCCGCGCTGAACTGCGAGCCCCCCGATGTGGAGCCCCGCGCCACCGCCAGCATCCCCGAGATGCACACGCTGATCGAGCGCCTGATCGCTAATGGCAACGCCTATGTTGCCGAAGGCCATGTCCTCTTCAGCGTCGCCTCTTATTCCGATTACGGCCATCTCTCCGGCCGCAGCCCGGACGAGCTGCTCGCCGGCGCCCGCGTCGACGTCGCGCCCTACAAGCGCGACCCGGGCGACTTCGTCCTCTGGAAGCCCAGCGACGCCGACACCCCCGGCTGGGATTCACCCTGGGGCCGTGGCCGCCCTGGCTGGCACATCGAGTGCTCCGCCATGGCCTGGAAGAATCTGGGCGAGGAATTCGACATCCATGGCGGCGGCCACGACCTGATCTTCCCGCACCATGAGAACGAGGTCGCGCAATCCTGCTGCGCCTTCCCCGGCAGCCGCTTCGCGCATCTCTGGATGCACAACGGCATGTTGCTCGTGGACGGCGAGAAGATGTCGAAGTCCCTCGGCAACTTCCTCACCCTGCGCGACATCCTCTCGCGCGGACCCTGGGCCGGCGAGGCCTTCCGCCTGCTGCTCCTGAAGACCCATTACCGCTCCGCCCTCGACTACACCGCTGAGCGGCTGGACGAGGCGCGCGCGGAACTCGACGACCACTACGCTCTCCTTGTGCGCGACCTGCCCAGGCCGGACGAGGACGACGCCACTGTCGCCGACATGGTCGCCTGGGCCCTCGAACCCCTCGCAGACGACCTCAACACCCCGCTCACCATCGCCCGCCTGCGCGACCTGCGCGCGCTGGAGAATGTGATGCAGGTCGGCGGCTCCATGACCGCCGTGCTCTCCCGCGCCAACCGCGACTGGAAGCCTAAGCCCGGCCAGGCCGGCGCCGCCCTCCGCCAAGCCGCCGAGGCCATCGGCCTCCTCCCCTCCGATCCCGTCGCCTGGCGCCAGGGCGGCGCCGCGGATGGGGCAGGGGAGGATGCGGAGATCGAGGCCGCCATCCAGGCCCGCCTCGATGCCCGCGCCGCCAGGGACTGGGCGGAGGCCGACCGGATCCGCGCCGATCTCGCCGCCAAGGGCATCGTGCTGGAGGACGGCAAGGGCACCACCACCTGGCGCCGCGCCTGACTGGGACCCGGCGGCAACGGCGCGTTGCCGCCGCCGCCCCGCTTCGCCTATGGTTTGTGCAGGCGTGGTAATCGTAGCGGCGCCGCGCGACCGGCGCGACACGGCATGGGGACGATTGCAAGGTGATCACGCATCAGCCGGACGAGTTCGAGCGCCTGTCGAAGGAGCGCGATGAAGCGCGCCGCGAATATGATCGCGTCGCCAATGCCGCGGCCGATCTCCTTGGCCGCCTGCACGCCATGGTGGACAGCGGCGAGCTGAAGGCCTTTCCCGAAATCGAGGCGCTGGACATCGCCCTGGTTCCCGCAGACGAACACGGCACCTGACTCTCCGGCGGGCGACGCCGCTTGCGTGTCGCCGAACTCGTGCTGCTACATTCCATTGATGGTCAGGAGCTTTCCAGCCTCCGAAAGCGGGGTCGTCTCGCATGAGACCACCTCCGCTGTGTTGGAGCGCCTGTTGAAGGACGCCCCACCCGAGGGCGTGACCATGGGCTGGGTGCTCTCCCATCTGCGGGAGCGCTCCTTCGGCTTCCTTATGCTGCTGCTCGGCACGGCCGCCATCTTCCCGGGCATTTCCGTCGTCGCCGGCCTCCTCCTGGCCATCCCCGCCTTCCAGATGGTGCTTGGCCGCCCGGTACCCGTCTTCCCCCGGCGCATCGCCGAACGCCGCATCGCCATGTCGCGCTTCGCCGCCCTGATCCGCCGCGCCATTCCGGTGCTCCGCGTGCTGGAACGTTTCATCCGACCGCGCTGGCCGACGCCATTCCAGACCACGAAGCGCGTCGTGGGCCTCTCCATCCTGGTCCTTGGCGTCTGCCTCCTGATCCCCATCCCACTGAGCAACATCCCGCCCGGCCTCGTCATCATGCTGATCGCCATCGCCTATCTGGAGGAGGACGGTGCCCTGCTCTCCGTCGCGCTTGCCGCCTCCCTCGCGCTTGTCGTGGCCATCGCGGCCGTGGTCTGGGGCACGGTGGAGACCACCCTCTGGCTGGGGCGCTGAACTTCCCTTCATGCACGAAAACGTGCGCCCACGGAGCGCGCGCGCGGCGTAGGGTGGTGCATGGAAAACGACCATCCGGCACAGGATTCCGATGCGCACGGCCCGGCGGCGCAAGGCGGAGCATCGCAGATGACAACGCCCCGATGGCGCCACGACCGCATCCTCTTCGAGGTCGAGGAACGCGGCGCAATGCTCGCCTGCTCCGTGTCCAAGGCGGCCATCCAGGATGCCTGCGGCCGGTATTCCAACCTGCCGCGCGACATCATGGCGGAGTTCGTCCGCCTGCGGGACCGCATCGAGAAGGTCGCCATCGCCAAGTTTCATGAGCGCCCGGACGGCTCCGACGCGCTGATCCATGTCTGGTCCGCCGATCTCGACGAGGACCCCGAGCCGCCCGCCGAAGCCAGCCAGGCCTCCCTCCAGCGCTGATCCCGGCCGGGCGAAAGCCGCGGCCTGTCGCAGACCGGCGTCAGGACAACATGGGGGCGGTCTTTCCCCTTGCCCCGCGCTGCGCCACGCGGCATCCCCCGCCCATGACTGGCAGAGAGGGCGGCGCCGCCCTGGAACCCCCGCCCGGCGAGAGTCCCATCGTGGTCCTCGTCCGGCCCCAGATGGCGCAGAACATCGGCACCGTGGCCCGTGCCATGGCCAATGGCGGCCTTTTCCACCTGCGCATCGTCGCCCCGCGCGATGGCTGGCCCCAGGCCATCGCCTGGCGCGCCGCCTCGGGCGCCGACCGCATCCTGGACGCCGCCACCATCCACGACACGGTGGATGACGCCGTGGCCGACTGCCACCGCGTCTTTGCCACCTGCCCGCGCCCACGCCACGTCATCGTCCCGGTCCGCACCGCCCGCGCCGCGGCCGAGGACCTGCGCCAGATCAACAGCGGCGGCCTCCGCGCCGCAATCCTCTTCGGCCCCGAGCGCGCGGGCCTCGACAATGAGGACATGGCCCGCGCCGACACGCTGGTCCGCTACCCGCTCAACCCCGTCCATATGAGCCTGAACCTCGCACAGGCCGTGATGATCCTCGCCTATGAATGGTGGACAACGGAGGAGCCCACGCCCCCGCGTGCTCTCATGACCAACGAGACCCGCGTCGCCACCAAGGGCGAGCTGGAGGGCTTCCTCACCCGCCTCACCCGCGAGCTGGACGCCTGCGGCTTTCTTGACAACCTGCCCAAGCGCCCCGGCATGGTCCGCAACCTCCGCCACCTTTTCGAGCGCGGCGAGGTTACTGAGCAGGAACTCCGCACCCTCCACGGCGTGGTGACGGAACTCTCCCGCGGCCGCGTTGCCCGCGGCGGCCCGGCCGCCGTGGACCCGAAGATCGACGGCTGAGACGCCTCTTCCCCACCCTTGACCTTCCCATAGAGGGAAGCACCACCTTCCGCACCGCACGCCGCCAGCAGGCGGAACTGAACCCGCGCGACCACCCGCCCCCCGCACGGATGCAGGCGGCATGGCCGCCGGACACAGACCGGACGGACCCGAATGCCCCCCAGAAGAACCCATCCAGCCAATAGGTGCCGCGTCCTCCCGGCGGCCGCCATCGCCGCCGTCCTGCTGGGTGCCTCCCCGGCGAGCGCAATGGTGAGCGAGGGCTACGAGCCAGGCCGCTCCCCCGTGCTTTCGCACAGCTACAGCCTCCTGCCCGCCGATGCTCTCGAGCAGAGCCTGAAGGCTGACCGCGACTACCTGTCCGGCATGCGCCCGCACCATGCCGGCGCGTTGTCCATGTCCGAGGAATACCTGGCCGATCCGCAGTCGAGCAGTCCACTCCTGCGGGAGTTGGCCCAGGCCATCATTCAGAACCAGCGTTACGAGATCGCCCTGCTCGAGGAAGTCGCGCGCAAGCTCGACCAGCCGCCGCGCATGGTGAATCTCGGCTTCGCACGCTTCGCGATCCAGCCCGCCGGCACGGAAGGGCTGGCCCAGCGCTACCGGATCTTCCGGGCGCCCATCCCCGGTCCGCTGACGCCGGTGCAGACAACCGACCGCCTCGTCACCATGCGCGACGTGCAATTCGCCAAGGCCATGACGACCCATCATCAGGGCGCGCTCGAGATGGCCCGCGCTTACCAGGCGAACCCTGACGGCCGGAACACCTTCCTTGGCCTGCTGAACGTCGACATCATCACGGACCAGGCGCAGGAAATCGCGCTCATGCGCCGTGCCATCACCGCCTATCCGGGCGACGCCGATGCAGTGCCGGTGCCTGCCTCCATGATCCACGGGATGGAGGGCATGTCGCATGGCGCCCATGGCGGGCCCGCCTCTCCGAAGAGCCCCCATGCCGGACACGGCGCAGCGCCAACCCCCCATGCCGGCCACGGCACCGCCTCATCCACCGAGCCGGGCAGGGCAGCCCGCCAGTCGCCCCGCGCGCAGCGCGGCGAGGGCAGCCACGCCGGCCATGGCGCGGCGCCGCCCACGGCGCGCACCACCCAGCCCCCGGGCGGTCACGACCATCACGGCCACGCCCATCACGGTCATTGAGCGACTGGCCCGGCGCCCCAGCCGCTGGGCCATCCTCTCGATTGGCCTGTTGTTCCGCTCCCATGCCACCATCGCCCCATGGCGATTCCGAGACCACCCGGGCCCGGGCAGGCACCCGACATGCGCGAGGGCGGCGACCGCCGCCCCATCGCCGCCCGGAACCTCGGCGTCTCCGCCACCCTGGCCGGCTGGCTCATCCGCCACCGCGCTTCCGCCAACGGCATCTCCGCGGCCGGCATGGTGGCGGGGCTCCTGGCCGGGCTCGCCATCGCAGCAACCGCCTGGGTCCCGGGCGCCGCCCGCGCCCTCTGGATTCTCGGCGCCCTCCTGATCCAGCTTCGCCTCCTGGCGAACATGATGGATGGCATGGTCGCCGTCGGCCGCGGCGTCACCTCGCCGGTCGGCGAGCTCTGGAACGAGGTTCCCGATCGCGTCTCCGACACGGCCGCCCTGCTCGGCCTCGGCATCTCCGCCGGCAGCCCTGCCTGGGGGCTCGCCGCCGCCCTGGCCGCCATGGCCACCGCCTATATCCGCGCCCTGGGCAAGTCCGCCGGCGCTCCCAGCGACTTCCGCGGTCCCATGGCCAAGCAGCAGCGCATGGCCCTGGTCACGCTCATCGCCCTCTGGTGCGCGCTCACCCCGCTGGGCTGGCAGGGCAATCTTACCTTGTGGGCCCTCATCGTCATCACCGTCCTTGCGACGCTGACCGCCCTCCGCCGACTCCATGGCGCCGCCCGTGCGCTCCGGGCCCGCTCATGATCCCGCATCCGCCCGGCGGCGCCTTTGCCCATCCGGTCACCACCGGCATCATCCTGGCCACCATCGCCGTTCTGACCGTCTCCGGCCTCGCGATCCTCTGGCTGTCGAAATCCGGCCGCGCCAAGCCCGAGTTCCGCCGGGAGCTCTGGCTCCGCTGGGCCTCCTGGTGCGTGCTGCTGCCGCTGATGCTCGGCCCGGTCCTGCTCGGCCGCCCCTGGACCATTGGCGCTGTCACCATCCTGGCCCTGCTCTGCTACCGCGAATATGCCCGCGCCACCGGGTTGTTCCGCGAGCGCCTGCTGAGCCTGGTGATCGTCCTCGGCATCCTCGCCGTGAACTTCGCGGCGCTGGACCACTGGTACGGCTTCTTCGTCGCCCTCTGGCCGCTCATGGCCTGCCTGCTGGCCGTCGCCACAATCCCGCTGGACCGCCCCGCCGGCTACATCCAGCGCACGGCGCTGGCCATCCTCGCCTTCATGCTCTTCGGCGCCGGCCTCGCCCATCTCGGCTACATGGCGAACGACCCCGGCTACCGCCCGCTCGTCCTCCTGCTGCTCACCGCCGTCGCGCTGAACGACGTGGCCGCCTTCACCTGCGGCAAGCTCATCGGCGGCCCGAAGCTGCTGCCCGCCACCAGCCCGAACAAGACCATCTCCGGCGCCCTCGGTGCCGTGGTGGTCACCACAACCCTCGTCGCCCTGGTCGGCGTCGCCATCTTCCGCGGCACCCCGCTGGCCAACCCTGTCTGGCTCATCGCCATGGGCGCCCTGGTCAGCGTGGCGGGGCAGGCGGGAGACCTGCTGCTCTCCTCCATCAAGCGCGACCTCGGCATCAAGGACATGGGCACCGTCCTGCCCGGCCATGGCGGTGTGCTGGACCGCTTCAACTCCCTCCTGCTGGTGGCCCCCGCCATCTTCCACCTCGTCCAGTACTTCCTCGGCTTCGGCCTCACCCAGCCAACCCGCCTGATCACTGGCTGAGGGGAGGGGGACCATGGAGGAATGGAAGCTCCGCCCCGCCCGCGACCTCGGCCTCAGGCCACTGGACCGCCTGCGCAGCCTCGGCCGCGAATCCGGCCTTGTCAGCCTTGCCCTGAACGCCACCTGGCGCCGCAGCGTACGCGCCTATCTTGCCACCGCGCACCGCTTCCGCGTGGAGGGGCGCGAGAACCTCCCCGCCGGCCCGCCCTTCGTCCTCATCGCCAACCACGCCAGCCACCTGGACGCCCTGGCCCTTTCCGCCGCGCTGCGCGGCGAGGCCGCCCGCCGCGCCCATGCCATGGCCGCCGGCGAACTCTTCTTCGGCAGCGCCGCCCGCTCAGCGATGGCCGCTTATGCCATCAACGCCCTGCCGGTCTGGCGCGGCCGCAGCCGCCGCGGCGATCTCGACACCATGCGCACCCGCCTCGCCGAGGATAGCCTGGTCTACATCCTCTTCCCCGAAGGCACCCGCAGCCGCACCGGCGCCATGGCCCCCTTCCAGCCGGGACTCGGCATGCTCGTCGCAGGCACGCAGATCCCCGTGGTGCCCTGCTGGCTTGAAGGGGCCCGCGCCGCCTGGCCCGCCGAATCCCGCACACCGCGCCCCGGGCGCCCCCTCCACCTCACCATCGGCCCGGCCCTGCGCTTCCCGGATGCGAGGAACGACCGCACCGGTTGGGAAGCCGTCTCCACCGCCGCCGAGGCAGCCGTCCGCCGCCTCGCCCCCAGGGGGATGCAACCCGGCCCGCCCGAACCATCTTCCAATTGACGCAACCGCCCCGATGCGCCGGAATGTCCCTTGGCGCCGCTGGGCGACCCCAACCGGAGGAATGAGCATGGCCTGGAAGACCCCGAAGATCGTGGAAGTCTCCGTCGCGATGGAAATCAACAGCTACGCCTGCGCCGAGGTCTGAATCCCGGCTCCCCCGGCCCGTGCCGGGGGACGAGACCACGATGCTTCGACTGATCGTGCTCGGCTCCGCGGCTGGCGGCGGCTTCCCGCAATGGAACTCCGCCGGCCCCGGTTGCCTCCGCGCGCGCGCCGGAGACCCCGCCGCCCGCCCTAGAACCCAATGCTCCCTGGCCGCCAGCGCCGATGGCGAACGCTGGGTGCTGCTCAATGCCGCGCCCGAGCTCACCGCCCAGATCGCTGCCACCCCGGCCCTGCACCCGCGCCCCGCGCCGCGACAGATCCGCCACTCCCCCATCGCCGCCACGATCCTGACCGGGGCGGAAGTGGACACCGTGGCCGGCCTCCTCTCCCTCCGCGAGCGCCACCCCTTTGCCCTTTACGGTACGGAACCCTCGCTTGCGGTGCTGGATGCGAACCCCATCTTCCGCGCCCTCAACCCCGAGATCGTCCCGCGCCGCCTCATGCCCATGGGCACCCCATTCCGGGTCCAGGACGCGGAAGGCAGCGACCTCGGCCTGACCGTCGAGGCCTATCCTGTTCCCGGCAAGGTCCCGCTCTACATGGAAGCCGGCGATGACCCCGGCCGCGCCGAGGATGGCGAGACCATCGGCCTCGCCCTCCGCGCCGGCACCGGCCCCGCCGCCCATTTCATCCCCGGCTGCGCCGCCATGACCCCGGCCCTGCGTACTCGCCTGCGCGGCGCCGAGCTGGTCCTCTTCGACGGCACCCTCTGGCGGGACGACGAGATGCTCCGTATGGGCGCCGGCCCCAAGACCGGCGCCCGCATGGGCCATATGAGCATCGACGGCCCGGAGGGCGCCATCGCCGCCTTCAAGGATCTCGGCATCCGCCGCCGCATCCTCATCCACATCAACAACACCAACCCCGTGCTGCTCTCCGACAGCCCCGAGCGCGCCGCCGCCAATGCCGCCGGCTGGGAGGTCGCCGAGGACGGGATGGAACTCACCCTGGAGGAAGCCTGCGCGTGACTGCCCTCTTGCCGCCCGATGAGCTTGAGGCCCGCCTCCGCGCCATCGGCGCCGAGCGCTACCACAACCTCCACCCCTTCCACCGGCTGCTGCATGGCGGGAAGCTCAACAAGGGCCAGGTCCAGGCCTGGGCGCTCAACCGCTACTACTACCAGGCCAGCATCCCCGCGAAGGACGCGACGCTCCTCGCCCGCCTTCCCACCACCGCGCTCCGCCGCGAATGGCGCCGCCGCCTCGAGGACCATGACGGGGACGGCAGCAAGCCCGGCGGCGTCGAGCGCTGGCTCCGCCTCACCAGCGGCCTCGGCCTGGAAGACGACTACGTCACCTCCCTCCAAGGCCTCCTGCCCGCAACACGCTTCGCCGTGGACGCCTATGTCCATTTCGTCCGCGAGCGTACGGTGCTGGAAGCCGTCGCCTCCTCCCTGACCGAGATGTTCTCCCCCGCCATCATCTCCGAACGTGTCAGCGGCATGCTCCGCGCCTATGACTTCGTGGATGAGGGCACGCTCGCCTATTTCACCCCGCGCCTGACCCAGGCTCCGCAGGACGTCGCCTTCGCCCTCGACTACGTCACGCGCGAAGCCCGCACGCGGGATGAGCAGGAACTCGTCCTCAACGCCCTCCGCTTCAAATGCGACCTGCTCTGGGCGCAGCTCGACGCGCTGCACCACGCCTATGTCTCCCCCGGCCTGCCGCCCCCCGGCGCCTTCGTCCCGGGCATCCCATGACCGCGATCGAGCCCACCACCATCCCGCGCTTCGCCCGCGGCATGCGGCTGCGCGAGGACCAGGCGCGCGCGCGCTGGGTCGTGGTCGGCCCCGAGCGCCTCTTCGTTCCGGACGAGATCGCGCTCGAAATCCTCCGTCTTCTCGACGGCACCCGCAGCGTCGATGTCATCGTGGACGACCTCGCCGGCCGCTTCGATGCCCCGCGCGACGCGATCGCCACCGATGTCCTCGCCCTGCTGCGCGACCTCGCCACCAAGGGCGTCGTCACGTCATGACCGCAGCGCCTCCGCCACCCCTCGGCCTGTTGGCGGAGCTGACGCATCGCTGCCCCCTGCGCTGCCCCTATTGCTCGAACCCCACCGAGCTCTCCCGCGCCTCCGCGGAACTGGATGCCGCCACCTGGGGCCGCGTCTTCCGCGAAGCAGCGGCGCTGGGCGTCCTGCAACTCCATCTCTCGGGCGGCGAACCCGCCGCCCGCCGCGACCTGCCCGAAATCGTCGCCCACGCCGCCGCAGCCGGCCTCTACAGCAATCTCATCACCTCCGGCGTGCTGCTCGATGCCGAACGCCTCTCAACCCTAACGAAAGCCGGTCTCGACCACGTCCAGCTCTCCGTCCAGGACGCCGAAGAAACCTCCGCCGACCGCATCGGCGGCATGCGAGGCGGCCACGCCCGCAAGCTCCGCTTCGCCGAGCACGTCCATGCCGCCGGCCTGCCGCTGACGCTGAACGCCGTCGTCCATCGCCAAAATCTCGACCGCCTGCCGGATCTCATCGAGCTCGCGCTCACCCTCGGCGCCGCGCGCCTCGAAATCGCGCATGTGCAATATTACGGCTGGGCCCTGCGTAACCGCGACGCCCTGCTTCCCAGCCGCGTGCAGCTCGACGCCGCCACCCAAACCGTCACCGCCGCCCGCGCCGCACACCAGGGCCGCCTTGTCATCGACTATGTCGTCCCCGACTACCATGCGAAGCGCCCCAAGGCCTGCATGGGCGGCTGGGGCCGCTCCTTCATCGCCGTCTCCCCGGCCGGCCGCGCGCTGCCCTGCCACGCCGCCGGAAGCCTCCCCGGCTTCGACTTCCCGGATGTCCGCAACGCATCCCTCGCCGAGATCTGGAACCATTCGGAAGCCTTCCAGCGCTTCCGCGGCACGGGGTGGATGCCCGAACCCTGCCGCGGCTGCGACCGCCGCGAACAGGATTGGGGCGGCTGCCGCTGCCAGGCCTTCGCCCTCACCGGAGACGCCGCCAGCACCGACCCCGCCTGCGCCCTCTCCCCGCATCACCACCTCCTGGACCTGGCGGTCCAGGAAGCGGCGGTCGCCGGCACGGATTTCATCTACCGGGAAATGAAGCGCCCCTCCATCGCGGAGGCCTGAGCTTCCCTAGCGCTGCGACACGTAATGCGCGATCGCCGCGATCTGCGCGTTGCTCAGCCCCTGCACCACGCCATTCATCTGCGTGTCAGACCCGCGCCGCTGGTCGTCGCGATAGGCCCGCAGCGTCGAAGCTAGGAAGTCCTCCCGCTGCCCCGCGATATGCGGCACCTGGTTCTGTCCAACCAGCGTCGGCAGGTGGCACACGCCGCAACGCAGCCGGTTCGCCAGCGCCGCGCCGTTGTTATAGGCGCCCACATTCCGCCGCGCCCGGTCCTCCGGCGGCGAATGGGGCAGGGAGGCGAAATACGCCCCCAGATCCTCCACCTGCTCGTCGGTCAGCCCCTCCGCCGCCGCCAGCATCGGCGGCACGTCGCGCAGCCCTTCGCGGAACAGCACCAATTGCAATGCGATGAACTCCCGCTGCTGTCCCGCAAGCGATGGGATGTCCTGCATCGCCGAAACGCCGCGCTCACCGTGGCAGGCCCCGCAATTGCGCTCCGCCGCCAGCGCCGCGCCCCGCGCCGCGTCCTGCGCGCGCGCCGTGGAAAAGGAAGAGGCCAGCGCAACCAGCGCCAGCCCCCCCAGAACAGACTTCAACATTACAGACTTCAACATTACAGACTTCAGCATCGAAGAATGCAGACCCCTCACCGCTGGTAGGAGATGCGGTAGATCGCGCCGTTATGCTCGTCGGAGACCAGCATCGAACCATCCGGCAGCATCAGCACATCGGTCGGCCGCCCCTTGAAGCTGTTGTCGCCGCTGTCGAGCAGCCCGGTCAGGAAGGGTTCCACCGTACCCTGCGAGCCATCCTCGTTCAGCGCCACCGTCACCACGTCGAAGCCGCTCTTCGCATCGCGGTTCCAGGACCCGTGGCGCGCAACAAAGGCTCGGCCGCGATAGGCCTCGGGGAACATCGTGCCGGTGTAGAAGCGCATCCCCAGCGGGGCCGTGTGGGGCCCGAGCAGCGCGACCGGCGCCGGGAACTCCGAGCACTTCCGCCCCGTATGCCCCGGATCCTGCCACGCCGCGCCGGAGCAATAGGGGAAGCCATGGTGCTCGCCAGCCCGCGTCAGCCGGTGCAGCGTGTCCTCCGGCGTGTCGTTGCCCGCCCAGTCGCGCGCATTGTTGCTGGCATAGAGCACGTTCGTCCCCGGCCGCCAGTCGAAGCCCACCGAGTTGCGCACCCCATGCCCGACCACCTCGCGGCCCGAGCCGTCCGGGTTGTAGCGCACGATCAGCGCATGCCGGTTCTCGTCGAAGGTGCAGACGTTACAGGGCACGCCGATATTCATGTACAGCTTGCCGTCCGGACCGAAGGCCGCGAACTTCCAGCCGTGATGCGCCTCGGTCGGCAGGTTGAAGGCCGCGGTCAGCTCCACCGGCTCGGCATTCGGGTTCTGCGCGATATTGTCGTAGCGCAGCACCTTGCTGATCGCGATGACGTAGAGCGAGCCGTCGCGCACCGCCACGCCGTTCGGCTGGTCCAGCCGCTGCGCCAGCACCCGCGGGGTGCGCGTGCCGCCCTCCTCCTTCACCGCATAGACGCGCCCGATCGTGCGCGTGCCGACATAGACCGTCCCATCGTCGCCGCGCGCCATCATGCGCGCGCCCGGCATGCCGGAGGCCCAGAGCTCCGCCTTGAAGCCCTGCGGCACCCGGATGGCATCGACAGGAATGCGATCGACGGGTGTCGCCGTCAGCCGCGGCGCATGCGGGGCGAGGGGACTGGTCGCCTGGTCCGCCGAACGGCCCTGCGCCCAGGAGGGCGGGGAGGCAGGCTGCTGCGCCAAGGCGGGCAGGCAGAAAGCGAGGCTGAGCGCGCCCGCTAGGGTCGAGCGCGACAGGATTGCGGACGCCATTGACTTCCTCCTCAGCGGCGCTTGTGCGCCGTTTCCGTGGGAGGCTAGGCCATGAGCTCGCGGTAAGACAACGGCCCGCCGGCCTGCGCCGGCGGCACGGCGGATAACGATTGGAACAGCCCGCACCGTGCCGACGCGCCGCAGGGAACGCGTCAGCCAGCCCGCGCCGCGGATGGGTTCGGCAGGTCCATCGCCTCAGAAATTGCGGAGTAGGGCAAGGCGGCGCGGTCGTTCACCCGCCGCACCGCATCCGCGCTCTCCGCCTCGAACAGGCAGAGGCAGCGCGCATCCCCGGGCATGAAGACCGAACGCAGGTAGCGCACGGGCGTCCCCTCCGCGCTGCTCCGCTCCGCCTCGCCAATTGCCGCCGCCTGCGCACCCGCAAGGGCTTCCATCGTGATGCCGGGCAGCATCCGATCCACCGCATAGACCGTCATCGGGGCAACCTCCTTCTCTCCGGACCGCATCATGCTGGCCCCGTCGCCGCCCGCCGGAAAACAGCTTCTGCCTATGCGCCCATAGACGGCGCCTGTGGCCGTCCGGTGCCGTTCCGGAACCATTCTGTTGACGCAGCCTTGGCACGATCCCCAAGCTTGGGCGCCATGGAAATGCACCAAGTCCGCTATTTCATCGCCGCGGCGCGAAGCCTGAGCTTCACGCGGGCTGCGGAACAGTGCCACGTCTCCCAGCCGGCCCTGACGGCGGCGCTCAAGAAGCTGGAGGCGGATCTCGGCGGGCCGCTCTTTCACCGCGAACACAACAGGCTCCGCCTGACCGAACTCGGACGGCGCATGGAGCCGCTGCTCACGGAAATGCTGGAGCGCGCCGATGCGGCGCGCAGCGCGGCCGAAAGCCTCCGCCTCCTCCGCCAGTCCCCCGTGCGCGTCGGCGTCATGCCCACTCTCGGCCCGGTGCGGCTTGCGCGCTTCCTCTCGGATTTCGAGCGCGCCCATCCCGGCATCGAGGTGGCGATCCGCGAGGGCCGCCCCGTTGAGCTCACCGCGGCGCTTGAGGCCGACGAGAGCGATGCCGCCATCCTCAACCCGCTGGATGTCCCCGCCGAAGCCTGCCGGATCGAGCCGCTCTACACGGAACGCTATGTCGTGCTGCTGCCCCCCGGCCACCCGCTGAGGGAACGCGCCGCCCTCACGCTGCGCGACCTGTCACGCCAGCCCTATGTGGACCGCCTGGCCTGCGAGATGCGCGAGCGCGTGGTCGCGGCCTGCGGCGACCTCGGGGTGGAGCTCTATGCCCGCTACCGCTCGGAGCGTGAGGATTGGGTGCAGGCGATGGTCGCCGCCGATCTCGGCTTCGCCTTCATGCCCGAGCATTCGATCACCCATCCCGGCACGATCCAGCGCGCCCTGTCCGACCCGGCGGTGGAGCGGACGATCGCCCTGGCCACCATGCCGGGCCGGCCGCATTCCCCGGCCGTGGCGGCCTTCATCCAGGCCGCCCGCCGCCACCGCTGGCTCGGCTGAAGGCCGCCGCTAAAGGCGCCCCTCGGCGTCCAGTCGCTTCAGCAGCCGCTTTGCCAGCCATTTCCCGATCAGCCCGGCCACCGGCGCCGCCGGCAGCACCAGGATCCATCCCGCATGGACGTTTTGCGTCACCATGCCCATCCCGATGCCGAGCATCAGCCCGCCCACCAGGCTCCCCACTACCCCGGCGGTCAGCCCAAGGATGAGAATGTCTTGCCGAAGTCCCATGCCGCGCCGGTTACGGGCCCCCGGAGCCTTTGACAAGCGAGCTTCCCGCCAGGATTTGACATTCTTGGCTCCATCGCCTATCGGCCCGGCTCTTCCCGGGAACGTGGACGTGCTGAGGGGCCCCAGGCTCTCTCCAGGCGCGCGCCCGCCTCCAGCCATCCGGCCGGGGGCCTACCGGGACAACACACGGGTTCCAGCCACACCACGAATGTGGGGGCGCAAACCCGGGCTGCATGATGAAGGACCCCGTCGCATGACCAAGCGCGCGGAAAGCAAGTACAAGATCAATCGCCGCCTCGGCGTGAACCTCTGGGGCCGCGCCAAGTCCCCGATCGCCAAGCGCGAATATGGCCCCGGCCAGCACGGCCAGCGCCGCAAGAACAAGCCCACCGACTTCGGCATCCAGCTGATGGCCAAGCAGAAGCTCAAGGGCTACTACGGCAACATCGGCGAGAAGCAGTTCCGCAAGTACTATGACGAGGCCGTGCGCCGTAAGGGCGACACCTCCGAGAACCTGATCGAACTGCTCGAGCGTCGCCTGGATGCGGTCATCTACCGCATGAAGTTCGCGGTCACCCCCTTCGCCGCCCGCCAGTTCGTCAACCACGGCCATGTCACCGTGAACGGCAAGCGCGTGAACATCCCCTCCTACCTCGTGCGCGATAACGACGTGATCGAGGTGAAGGAGAAGTCGAAGGGCCTGACCGCCGTGCTCGACGCCGCCCAGTCCGGCGAGCGTGACGTGCCGGAATACATCCAGGTGGACCACCGCCAGATGAAGGGCAGCTTCGTGCGCGCCCCGAAGCTGTCGGACGTGCCCTACCCGGTGCAGATGGAACCGAACCTCGTGGTCGAGTTCTACTCGCGGTAACCTGGCGCCCATCTGCGGCGTTGCCCGGACGGCCGGAGGGAATACCCTCCGGCCGTTCCTGTTTCCGGGGATTTGTGCCGACATGCCGCAGGACCAGTTCCGCCGCCTTCTCTGCCTTATCCTGCCCTGGGTGCAGATCGCCACCGCCTTCCTGCCGGCGCTCGGCATCGGCACCTCCATGAGCGCCGTCTCCGCCGCCTCCCGCACCCCGGTGGTGCCCGCCGGCTATGCTTTCTCCATCTGGAGCCTGATCTTCGTCCTGGCCGCCGCCTATGGCATCTGGCAGTTCCTCCCCGCCAATCGGGAGAGCGCCCTGGCCCGCCGCACCGGCTGGCCGCTGGCCGGCGCCTTCGCCGCCAACACCATCTGGCAGGTCACCTCCCAGATCACCGGCTCTGTTGGCTTCGGCCTCTTCGCCATCATTCTCGTCAGCCTCGCCTGCGCCCTGGCGGCCCTCTTCATGGCCCGCAACACGCCCGAGGCCGGCGTCGGTCCCCGCTGGATCGTCACCCCGCTCACCGGGCTCCTGGCCGGCTGGCTCACCGCCGCGAGCTTCGTGAACCTCTCCAGCGCCGCCCGCTACGCGAACATCCTGCCCGAGCACGGCCTCGCCGCCACGCTCTTCGCCGTGGTGATTCTCTTGGCCGCTGGCGGCGCGGCGGCCGCCATCATCTGGCTACTGAACCGCGACGCCGCCTGGTTCGCCGCCGCCCTGGCCTGGGCCCTTATCGGCGTCGTCGCGGCCAATCTTGGCGTGAACCAGGTGAACATCCCCGCCGCCCTGACCGCCGCCGTCATGCTGGCCCTGGTCATCGCCGTCGCCTGGCAACGTCGCCGCGCCGCCCCCAGCGCTGCATGACCACCGGAGCCAGGATCGTCTTCGACGACGCGGAGGTGCGGGCCATCTTCCATTCCGCCCGGGCCCAGGCGGGCTAGGAACTCCCGCCGCGCCGCAGCTTCGGCAGCACCGCCAAGGCCACCACCACCAGCTGCCCGGCCGCAAGAAGCTGCGGCAGCAGCCAGCTGCCCGTGGCCGTCACCAGCCCCGCGAAAATCGCCGGCGGAATGAGGTAGCCGAGGAAGCACAGGGTGGTGGAGCCCGAGGTCGCCTCGGCGATCCGCCCGGGCGGCGAGAGCCGCGCCACCTCTGCCTGGTAGATCCCGTTCCAGCTCGCCACCAGCGATCCCGCCAACAGCCCGAGCAACAGCGTCCATCCGAAGCCCAGCGGCGGCAGCAGCACGAAGAGCGTTACCGCCGCCGCGCCGCCCAACCCCTGGCCGATCAGGTTCATCGCCCCGTTGCCGGTGCGGTCCGCCATCCAGCCGAGCACGATCCGCGCCAACACCCCGCCCGCCTGCATCGCCGCGAAGACCGCACCCGCCTGCACGAGGCTGAGCCCCCGGGTCTCGGTCAGCCAGGTCACCGCGAAGGCGAAGAAGCAGCCCTGCACCGTGGCGAGGGAGCAGGCGAGCCAGGTCAGCGGCGGCAGCAGCGGATGCAGCCGCAGTGCCGCGAAGGGGCCGACCAGATTACCCCGCCCCAGCAGCGCCCGCGGATGGATCGCCCGCGCCGGCTCCCGCTCCACGTCCAGCATGGCGCGGCTGGGCTGGATTGCCGCGGCCGCCGCCGCCGCGATTCCGACCGCGAGGGCAATCGCCGCCGGCCAACCCAGCGCGACCGCCACGGGCGCGATCAGCAGCCCCGCCAGCACGCCCCCGAGGGGAGCGCCGGCCTGCTTGACGGAAAAGATGAGTGAGCGGTGCCGCGGCGGCGCCGTGGCCGCCAAGATGCGGCTGCCGGCGGGCGGGGTGGGGCCGTAGCCGATGCCGACCAGGAAGGCTGCCAGCGCCAGTGCGGCCATCCCGCCCGACGCCGCCATGGCGAGACCGGCGGCGGCGGCCAGGGCGCCGCATTGCAGGGTCCGCACCGGGCCGAAACGGGCCAGGAGGGGATTGCCGATGGTGAGGAAGGCGAGGGTGCCGAGGGTGGACAGGGCGGAGAGATGGCCGGCGGCCTCGGGCGGCAGGCCGGCGCTGCCGGTCAGGAGGGGCGCCAGGACCGGGACGCACTGATTAAGGAAGGCCGCCACCGTCTGCATCAGCAGGGTGACGGCCAGCGCGACCTTCCAGGAGGCGCTGGCCAGGCTCGGCAGGGACTCCCCGGGCGGGGGATCGTCCGGGAAGTCCTTGGGGCTCACGCGGCCCGCTGTCCCGGCGTCAGGCCGCCTGGGTGTGGTGGACGCCGTTCTCGGTGAGGAGGGTGGCCAGCTCGCCGGACTGGAACATCTCGGTGACGATGTCGCAGCCGCCGACGAACTCGCCCTTCACATAGAGCTGGGGGATGGTCGGCCAGTTGGAGAAGGCCTTGATCCCTTCGCGGATCTCCATGTTCTCCAGCACGTTCACGCCCCGGAAGGGGACGCCCATATGGGAGAGGATCTGCACCACGCGGGCGGAGAAGCCGCACTGGGGGAAGACCGGCGTGCCCTTCATGAAGAGGGTCACGGGGCTGGCGTCGATCTCGGACTGGATCTGCTGGAAAACGGGGTTGTCGGTCATGGGGCGGGCTCCTGTCACTCGGGGGCGGAGGTTTGCAGGGCGAGGGCGTGGAGCTCGCCGCCCATGCGGCCCTGGAGGGCCGCATAGACGATCTGGTGCTGCTTCACGCGCGGCAGGCCCCGGAAGGCGGCGGAGACGACGGTCGCGGCATAATGGTCGCCGTCCCCGGCGAGGTCCTCAATCGTGACGTGGGCGTCGGGGAGGGCGGCCCGGATCAGGGCCTCGATCTCGGCGGCGGGCATCGCCATGCGGGGGTTCCTCTCTGGTGGCGTGCAGGGGGAAGGATGCCCCGCGCGCGCCGCCTGTTGGTTCAGGATATGGCGAACTCCCTCATGGCCGCCAAGGGTCCCCCGGCGCATAGGCAGGCCGTGCGGGGCGCGGCTCAGGCGAATTCCTGGAAGACAGTGAAGAGAACGCCCTCGTTCTCGTCGAAGGCCTTGGTGGAGGCGTGGAGCATCGGGTTGGAGGCGGTGAGGGTGGCGTGCCAGTCGAAGACGTAGCGGCTGCCGTCCTTCATGCGCACCAGGGTGGCGGTATGGGCGATGGTGGTGCCCATGCGGTCCTGGCTGTCGCTGCCGGCGACCAGGAAGAGGCTGGTGCCGGGGGCAGCCTTGGCGGCGGCCGTGATGGCCTTGGCAGTGACGGCCGCGATGCCGGTGCAGACCCGGGCGGCCTGCTCGGGCGTCAGGTCGATGGAGCCGAGCGTGCCGTAGGTGCGGCGCGTGTCCTCGGTGACCGCCGCCGCGCCCTGGAAATCGCCCACCCGGGCGAGCTGGCCCGCCGCGATATGGCCGCCGAAGATCGACATGGCATTGCCCAGGATCATGCCGGTGTTGCGGAAACCGCCCGCCCAGCCGGTGCCGCCGATGTACTCCAGCGGGCTGTCGATGACCTTGCGGGATTCGGGATCCCGCGTGACGACCTGGACGATGGCGGCCGCGGTTCCACGCGAAAGAGCCATAATCTTGCACCTTCAGAACGAGGCAGGTTTCTGCCCGTTCCGGAGGCGGTTGTGAATGGGTGGTCGGGATCCCGTATGAAGCGAAGGGGATCCCGGCCCGGGTCACGGCTCGGCCATCAGGGTGGGAAGGGTCGCCTCATGCGCCGCGCGCAGCTCGTCCAGCGCGATGGGCGGCTGGCCGTGGAGGGCGAGGGTGCCGGTGGTGCCGGCGACGCGGGCGATGCGGCGGGCGGGGATGCCGGCCTCCTTCGCGGCGGCCAGGAGGGCCGGGGCGTCGGGGGTGGCGCAGAGATAGCGGGCCTGGTCCTCGCCGTACCAGAAGGCATGGGCGGGGATGCCGGCGGGGGCGGGCTCGATGTTCAGGCCAAGATTGGCGGCGAGGGCCATTTCGGCGAGGGCCACGAGGAGGCCACCATCGGCGCAGTCATGGCAGGCGGTGATGCTGCCGGAGAGGATACGGGCGCGGACGAAGTCGCCGTGGCGGCGCTCGGCGGCGAGGTCCACGGGCGGGGGGGCGCCTTCCTCCCGGCCGGCGATCTCGCGCAGCCAGAGGGACTGGCCGAGATGGCCGGCGGTTTCGCCGATCAGGACGATTTCCTGGCCGGGCTGCGGGGCGATGCCGGTGGCCTTGGTGGCGTCCTCGATCACGCCGACGCCGCCGATGGCGGGGGTGGGGAGAATGGACTGGGTGACGGGGCCGCCGCCGCGCGTCTCGTTGTAGAGGGAGACGTTGCCGGAGACGACGGGGTAGTCGAGGACGCGGCAGGCCTCGGCCATGCCGCGGATGCAGGCGGCGAACTGGCCCATGACCTCGGGCTTCTCGGGATTGCCGAAATTCATGTTGTCGGTGATGGCGAGGGGCTTCGCACCGGTCGCGGTGATGTTGCGCCAGGTCTCGGCGACGGCCTGGGCGCCGCCCGCCTCGGGGTCGGCCGCGCAGTAGCGGGGGGTGACGTCAGTGGTCATCGCCAGGGCCCGGGGGCTGTCTTCCAGCTTGACGATGGCGGCGTCGGCGGCGCCGGGGCGGCGGACGGTCTGGCCGCCGACGGTGCTGTCATACTGGTCCCAGATCCAGCGGCGGGAGCAGAGGTCGGGGGAGGCGACGAGGGTCTTCAGGGCCTCGGTGATGCCGACGGGGTCGGAGATGGAAGCGGCGTCCAGCAGGGGCTGCTTCGGGGTCTCGACCGTGGGGCGGCGGTAGAGCGGGGCCTCGGATTCCAGGGGGGCGAGGGGGATGTCGGCTTCGAGTATGCCGTTGTGGCGGAGGGTGATGCGGCCGGTGTCGGTGATGTGGCCGATGACGGCGAAGTCCAGCTCCCACTTGTGGAAGATGGCTTCGGCGACGTGTTCCTCGCCGGGCTTGAGGACCATGAGCATGCGCTCCTGGCTCTCGCTCAGCATCATCTCATAGGCCGTCATGCCGGTTTCGCGCTGCGGCACCGCATCCATGTTCAGCTCGATGCCGACGCCGCCCTTGCCAGCCATTTCGACCGAGGAGGAGGTGAGGCCGGCGGCGCCCATGTCCTGGATGGCGACGATGGCGTCGGTCTCCATCAGTTCGAGGCAGGCTTCGATGAGGAGCTTCTCGGCAAAGGGATCGCCGATCTGGACGGTTGGGCGCTTTTCCTCCGCATCCTCGGAGAATTCCGCCGAGGCCATGGTGGCGCCGTGGATGCCGTCCCGGCCTGTCTTGGAGCCGACATAGACGACGGGGTTGCCGATGCCGGCGGCGGCGGAGAGGAAGATGCGGTCCTTCCTGGCGATGCCGACCGTCATCGCGTTGACCAGCGGGTTGCCGTTGTAGGCGGGGTGGAAGTTCACCTCTCCGCCGACCGTGGGGACGCCGACGCAGTTGCCGTAGCCGCCGATGCCGCGGACGACGCCATCCAGGATCTGCTTCGTGCGGGGGTGCTTCACATCGCCGAAGCGCAGCGCGTTGAGGTTGGCGATGGGGCGGGCGCCCATGGTGAAGACATCGCGCAGGATGCCGCCGACGCCGGTGGCGGCGCCCTGGTAGGGCTCGATGAAGGAGGGGTGGTTGTGGCTTTCCATCTTGAAGATGGCGGCCAGCCCATCGCCGATATCGATCACGCCGGCATTCTCGCCGGGGCCGTGGATGACCCAGGGGGCCTTGGTGGGCAGCTCCTTCAGCCAGACGCGGCTGGATTTGTAGGAGCAGTGTTCCGACCACATGACCGAGAAGATGCCCAGCTCCGTCAGGGAGGGGGCGCGGCCGAGGATGGCCAGGACGCGATCGAACTCGTCGCCCTTCAGGCCGAATTCGGCGGCGAGCTGGCGGGCGCGGGGCTCTTCCAGCAGGGCAGCGGGGGTTTCTGCGGCGGCGTTCGACATGGACGCCTTGTCAACAGGGGCGCGCGGCTTGTCCAGGGGATCGTGGGACATGGAGGCGGGCGCCTGTTGCATGGCGGGGCTCAGGGCCAGGCCAGGCGGACGGAGCGGGGGATGCGGGCGCGGCCCTCGGCGGCGCGGAAGAGGTGCTTCAGGGCCCTGAGGTAATCGGTGCGGCGGCGCTTTCCCTCCGGGGTTTTCGGGATTCCGAGAGGGAGAGGGGCGCGGGAGAGGGTTTCGGACAAAAGGGGATCGGGGAGGAGCCAGGGCGGGCCGGGGAGGGCGGAGCGCAGGCCGATTCGGCGGATGAGGACGAGGAAGGGCATGCCGCGCAGGCGGTGGGCGCGGCGGCAGGCGCGGACGATCAGGTGTTCGATGCTGCGGAGGGGGTGTTTGGGGGCGGCGTCGGCCAGGGCGATGAGAAGGCGTTCCCAAAGCCCGGCATGGGTGAGGCGACGGTAGTAGCGGGCGATGGTTTCGGGTTTGGCGCCTGCGGGAGGGGCTTCGCGCCAGGGGGCGTGGGTGGCGGTGGTTTGAAGATGGCGTCCATGCGGGCGCGGAGATCGGCGATTTTGCGGCCCTGCGGGGCGCGGGGGAGGATGTAGGGGAGGAGGGCGGCCCATTGGTCGTCGGTGAGGGGGGAGAAGGGGCGGGGTGGGGTCAGGCGGGGGGCGTGGGGGAGGGGCATCGCTTGTAAGGATAACCACAAATAGGAATAAAGTCAATAGGCGGGCTTGGCAGCTGGCCTTCCTGCATCAGGACAAGACGTCGGACGGGAAGGAGAGTCGGTTCATCAGCTCGGTAAGGCGCTGAGGGCCAGAGCCGCCTGGACGCGGCGGTCGTAGTCATCGGCCAGAGCGCGCAGTGCCGCCGCTCCGTCGCCGGTGAAGGAAGGGCCGTGCATCAGGGCAAGTGTCCGGGGCGAGAGCCCGGCGAGGCGGCGGATCGTCGCGCCCATGCCCGGGTTCAGACTGGAGTAGTGGAAGAGGTCCTCGGCGGCGATGGCGGGCCCGACCACGTCGCCCTCGGTCAAGGCAGGGCCGTCCCCGAGTTGAGTGAACAGGTCGCCGCAGAGCAGGGTGCCGCTGCCCTCCTCCAGCATGACACCGGCGTCCCAGCCATGCGGGATGTGGGGGGTGTCGATATAGCGAAGGCGCCGGCCGTCCCCGATATGGATCACTTCGCCATCCGAGAGAATCCGCGGAGCGCGATCGGCCATGTCGTTGAGCGAGACGAGGCAGGCGGTTTGCCCGTGCGCCACATGTGCATGCGGCGCCACTGCGAGCCATTCGTTCATGGCGCCGCATTCATCGGCCTCGTAATGGCCGAAGGCAATCCAGCGCAGGCGTTCCGGCGGGATGATCCGGGCCACGGCGTCCCGCACCAGCGGGAACATGCGCCGCAACCCGGTGTGGAAGAGCAGGGGTTCATCCCCGAGCACGAGGAACTGGTTGAAGGTGAATCCGGCGGGTGGGGCGATCTCCGGCACGAAGGTCGAGAGCCTGAAGATACCGTCGGCGACTTCTGCGATCCTGGTCTCCACGGCGCGTCCTCCTGTCCAGAAGGCGGGCCGGGTGGCTGCGGGCGTGTTGCAGCCCCCGGCAGAGGATCGAAGACTAACAGGCGGTGATACCCTGATTCACTGGAATTTCGCGATGTGACCCACTGCCGCCCAAGAGGTCGCGTCATGAGCCAGGGCGACACGACTACGGACCACAACATCATCAAGCAATGGACCGAGGAACCGAGGCGCGGGGTCGGCGGCCAAGCGTCGTGAAGGGCACCGAGGGCGGGGATGGCGAAGGCATCCTGCGCGTGGATTTCGGGCCGAAGGAGGGCAGGCTGGAGGCGGTTTCCTGGGAGAAGTTCTTCCAGACTTTCGAGGACCGGAAGCTGGCCTTCCTGCACCAGGACAAGACGGCGGACCGAAAAGTGAGCCGGTTTTTCGCATCCCTGAGGCGCTGAGGGCGCCGGATTGGTGGGCCGCCGGGGAACCGGCGGCCCATTTTTGCGTCAGGCGGTCAGGTTGAAGATGTAGTCCCCGCTCTGGCCGGAGAAGCCGGAGTAGTTCGGGGCGGCCGGGTCGTCGCTGCCGGTCGGGATGTGGGCGTAGCCCGCGACGGCGAAGTAGTAGTCGCCGGTTTCCTGTGCCGTGAAGGTCAGGTTCAGGTCGGGGAAGCCTTCGTCCGGGTCGTCTTGGTTGTCGTCCCAGTTGAGGGCGAGGAACTGGCCGTTGGCGTCATAGACCGAGATGTTGGTGCGGGGCTGGTTGACCATTTCGGCGGTGGTGAAGGCCGTGACGGTCTGGCCCGCAGTAAGGGAGACGCGCCAGATGTCCACGTCGTCCGGCAGGTCGAGCGAGGCATTGGCGGTGAAGCTGCCATCGGCGACGTCGGCGGTATTGGCGCCGGCGAAGGTGGCGTCCAGGTCCGGGTTAGAGAGGGAGATGGTCCTGTCCTCGAAGACCAGGCGCTCGATATTCGTCAGGCTGTCCTTGCCATCGGTCATTCCGAATTCCGAGGTGGCGCGCAGGTCCCGGACGGTGGTGACGCCATCGCTGTTCGTGGTGATGCTGAAGTCGGAGAAGCTGCCACGGAAGACGGCATAGTCGATGCCGTCGCCGCCATCGATGGTGTCATTGCCGCCGGGGCCGCCGCCGATCCGGCTGTCGCCCCAGATGATGTCGATGCCGTCGCCGCCATAGAGCTTGTCGTTGCCGGCGCCGCCGTCGAGGGTGTCGTCGCCATCCTCGCCGTAGAGGATGTCCTTGCCTTCGCCGCCCATTACCTGGTCATGGCCGATGCCGCCCCAGAGCCGGTCGTCGCCAAGGCCGCCGCCGAGCTGGTCGTTGCCTTCATCGCCCCAGAGGCGATCCTTGCCGCCGCCGCCGAAGACAACGTCGTCGCCGGCGCCGCCGTAGAGGTCGTCCTTGCCCTCGTCGGTGCCTTCGCCCTCGCTGCCGCCGTTCAGGAAGTCCTTCCCGTCGCCGCCATAGAGCTTGTCGCTGCCGGCGCCGCCGAAGAGGGCGTCGTCGCCGGCCTCGCCATAGAGGCGGTCCTTGCCGTCACCTCCGGAGAAGAAGTCACTGCCGCCACCGGCATAGACGACGTCGTTGCCGCCCAGGAGATCGATGAAGGTGTGGAGGTTGCCGTCGCCGCCGCGGTCATGGCCGTCGCCGTAGGTGAGCCTGTCCTTGCCGTTGGTCGGAGTGGGCATTGCGGTTCCTCGATTTTGGGCCACCACCAGACTGGTGGCCAGCTACAAACGTTGGAGTTTCGCCTAGGCGGTGGGCTGGGGGAGGAAATTTGAGTCCAAATTGATAGGGGTGTGGGGCGCGGCTGCGGGCCTGGCAGACGCGCATGGTTGTGAGGCAACGGCGGGGTGGGCGGGGTGTTCCCCGGGGCGTCGGCGCCGCTTCGAGGAGGCGGCCGGGAGGGTGGAACGGATGAGCCAGGGCAACACGACGACCGATCATGCGGTGATCCGGCAGTGGATCGAGGCGCGGGGCGGGCGGCCCAGCGTGGTGGCGGGCACGGAGGGCGAGGATGGCGAGGGCATCCTGCGGGTGGATTTCGGGCCGAAGGAGGAGCGGCTGGAGGAGATCAGCTGGAAGGCGTTCTTTGAGACATTCGAGGACCGGAAGCTGGCTTTCCTGCATCAGGACAATACGGCGGATGGGCAGCCGAGCCGGTTCTTCAAATTCGTGAAGCGGTGAGGCGGGGGTTGCGGCAAGGCCTTTCCAAGTTGGACTAGATGGCGAGGAAGTCCGGTCCGGGGCGGGAATAATGTTGGCGCTTCAGCCGGCTTGGAGGCCGGGCATGTCCTGTTCCGTTCGTGGTTGCGCGCTGCTCTTGCGGCTGATGGCGGTTTCGCCAGCGGTGCGGGTGGATTAGGGCTGCGCGGCTTCGCGGTTAGGTTGGCGTCGGAGCGGCTGCGTCGCTAGCCTGGCGGTGGGCCAGGGACATGGCCCGGAGGAGGCCGCCGGTCACGCGCATCTCGAACCTCGAGCGGGGATGCCGACTGGATGCTGGATGCGATGCGGGGCGCCTTCGGGCGCGTGGCCCTGGGGGCCGTGGTGCTGTGCGGGCTGGTGGGGGAGGGGGCGGCGCAGGCGCCGTCCTCGGACATGGTGGGGGCGATCCGGGCGCGGGGAGCGTTGCTCTGCGGGGTGGCCGGCGTAACGGCGGGGTTCAGCCTGCCGGACAGCCAGGGGGGTGATGCGGGGGCTAGATGCGGATGGGTGCCGCATCGTGGCGGCGGCCATCCTGGGCGATGCGAACAAGGTTCGGTTCATCAACACGACGGCGACGAACCGCTTCACCGCGCTGCAATCGGGCGAGGTGGACATGCTGGTGCGGAACACGACCTGGACGCTGGGGCGGGAGGCGTCGCTGGGGCTCGAATTCGCGAGCATCAATTTCTATGACGGCACCGGCTTCATGGTGAAGACGGCGTCGGGCGTGACCTCGGTGCGGGGGTTGGACGGGGCGACGGTCTGCGTGCAGCCCGGCTCGACGACGGAGCTGAACCTGACGGATTACTTCCGTGTCCACAACATGCGGTTCTCGCCTCTGGTGATCGAGAATCTGGAGGAGCTGCGGGCAGCATTTATCAACGGGCGGTGCGATGCGTTCACGACGGATGCGTCCTCGCTGGCTTCGTTCCGCTATGCGCAGGGGTCGAATGCCGGGCTGTACACGGTGCTGCCGGAGATCATTTCGAAGGAGCCGCTGGGGAGCGTGGTGCGAAACGGGGACTTCAAGTTCTTCGACGTGGTGCGTTGGGCGCATTTCGCGCAGCTGACCGCGGAGGAGCTGGGGATCACGAGCAAGAACATCGACAACTTCCGGGACAGTTCCAATTCGGAGGTGCCGCGATTCATGGGGGCAACAGGGGATCTGGGCGCGTCGCTGGGGTTGCAGCCGGATTGGGCGGTGAGAATCGTGCAGCAGGTTGGGAATTTCGCGGAGATGTGGGACCGCAACATCACGCCAATGGGCGTGCAGCGCGGGATGAACAATTTGTGGAAAAATGGCGGCATTCAGTACGCGCCGCCGATGCGGTAAACCTGCGTGACTGATTTTCGGAAGTGACAAAGAAGAAGTGGGGCCGGGGGAATTACTTCCCTCGTCCTTTCCTTGTTGTTGTCCGCCAGGTCTCCGGCCCGTTTCGCGCTGCGGCATGGCCGTAAGGAACTTGCCGCGCGGCGGGCCCGCTGCGAAGCTTGTGAACGGGGTGGTGCTTGAGGCTCGGGCGGAAGGGTGCTGAGGCGGGTTGCGGGGCGCCCGGGTTGATCGCTGCCCCGCCTTCCCCTTTGGTGGCCCGATGAACCGTACCAAGCCGTTTGCCATCGCCGATGCCCATGAGCTGCTCATCCAGGGTGTGATGGACTACGCGATCTACATGCTGGACCCGACCGGGCGGGTGTTGAGCTGGAATCCCGGGGCGGAGCAGATCAAGGGGTACGCGGCCGATGAGATCATCGGCGAGCATTTCTCGCGCTTCTACACCGAGGAGGACCGGGTGGCCGGGGTGCCGCGGGAGGCACTGCGAATCGCCGAGGAGGAGGGGCGGTTCACGGCCGAGGCCTGGCGGGTGCGCAAGGACGGCACCCGGTTCTGGGCAATGGTGGTGATCGATCCGATCCGGCGGAACGGCCAGTTGATCGGCTTCGCGAAGATCACGCGGGACATGACCGAGGCGCGCGAGGCCCAGCTGAAGGCGTTGGAGAGCGAGCGGCGGTTCCGGCTGCTGGTCCAGGGCGTGGTGGATTACGCGATCTACATGCTCAGCCCCGAGGGATATGTGACGAACTGGAATGCCGGGGCCGAGCGGATCAAGGGCTATGGCGCCGAGGAGATCGTGGGGGAGCATTTCTCACGGTTCTACACAGCGGAGGATCGGGAAGCGCGGGTGCCCTGGATGGCGCTTGAGACCGCGCGGCGGGAGGGGCGGTACGAGGCGGAGGGCTGGCGGCAGCGCAAGGATGGCACCCGGTTCTGGGCCAGCGTGGTGATCGACGCGATCCGGGACGAGAGCGGCGAGCTGATCGGCTTCGCAAAGGTGACGCGGGACCTGACGGAGCGGCGGCAGGCGCAGCTGGAGCTGGAGCAGTCCCGAGAGCAGCTGTTCCAGGCGCAGAAGATGGAGGCGCTGGGGCATCTGACGGGCGGGCTGGCGCATGACTTCAACAACCTGCTGACCGGGATCATCGGAAGCCTGGAGCTGCTGAAGACGCGGGTGTCGCAGGGGAGGATCGGGGATCTGGACCGGTATGTCTCGGCGGCGCAGGGGGCGGCGAGCCGGGCGGCGGCGCTGACGCACCGGCTGCTGGCCTTCGCGCGGCGGCAGACGCTGAACCCGCGGCCGACGGATTCGAACAGGCTGATCCTGGGGATGGAGGAGCTGATCCGGCGGACGATGGGGCCGCAGATCGGGGTGGTGACCTTCCTGTCGAGCCGGTTGTGGCCGACCCTGTGCGATCCGAACCAGCTGGAGAACGCGGTCCTTAACCTGTGCATCAATGCGCGGGATGCGATGCCGTCCGGCGGGCAGCTGCGGATCGAGACGTCCAACGTCACGCTGGATGAGCGCGATGTGCGCGGGCAGGAGGTGAAGCCGGGGGACTATGTGGTGGTGTGCATCGCCGATACCGGGGTGGGCATGCCGCAGGAGGTGATCGACCGGGCCTTCGATCCATTCTTCACGACCAAGCCGCTGGGGCATGGGACGGGGCTGGGGCTTTCCATGGTCTATGGATTCGCCCGGCAGTCGGGCGGGCAGGTGCGGATCTCCTCGGAGGTGGGGGTGGGCACCGAGATGCGCATCTACCTGCCGCGGCACGAAGGGCCGGCGGCAGCGGAGGAGGCGCAGCCGGAGCTCGGCGTGGCACCGCAGGCGGAGCATGGGGAGTCGGTGCTGGTCGTCGATGACGAAGCGACGGTGCGGATGCTGGTGACCGAGGTGCTGCAGGAGCTGGGCTATTCGGCGATCGAGGCGGCAGATGGGCCTTCGGGGCTGAGGGTGCTGCAGTCGGATGTGCGGATCGATCTGCTGGTCACCGATGTGGGGCTGCCCGGGGGGATGAACGGGCGGCAGATGGCGGATGCGGCGCGGGAGATCCGGCCGGAGCTGCCGGTGCTGTTCATCACCGGCTATGCGGAGAATGCGGTGGTGGGGAGTGAGCAGCTGGAGCCGGGGATGCATATACTCACCAAGCCCTTCGCGATGGAGATGCTGGCGAACCGGATAAGGGCGATCACGAGCGGGGGCTGAGACGCCTGCCGCCGCCGGCACTGGCTGGCGAGCTGTCCCGGAACACCATTGATGCGCGTTGGTGCGGATGGCCGGGGCGGAGCGGAGGCGCGGATGATACGGGGCACGAAGGGGTAGAAGGGGGCGGTCGGCGCGACGCCGACGCGGAGCTTGCCCTGCTCGCCTGTCGCGGCACTCAGGGTGGCGCGCTCGGCTCTCGCCAGGCGCGGCAGGATGAGGCGCACCTCCTCCAGGAGCAGATGGTCGATCTCCGTCAGTTCCATGCGGCGCGGCCTGCGCTTCACACTTCTGCCCTATCCCAGCTTGGCGCATACCGCATGTCCAGGCGGGGCGGATCATTCCCCTCGCGACGACCGGCCCATAGTGTGCGGAGAGCCTGCCGGACCTCCCGGCGATCGGTGAGGTGTTGCCGGGATACGAGGGCGGCTCCTGGTTCGGCCTAGGCTTTCGCCGCCTCGCGCTTCCGGCTGAACGTCCTTGGGGAAACCCCTCAGAGGCAGGGTCCAGGCGTTGCGATGCCATTCCGGGGTGGGTTCTGTGCGAGCGCGGCTCCGGTCTGGGCCGTCGCAGTGACCTTTCGTGGAACGAAATGGCGACGGCACGGTTATGCCTGGACCGTTCGGGGCGATGGGCGGCTCGGTGGATTCCGGCGGGAGATGGCGCCTTGCGGATCGGTTCGAGACTTTCCTCCTTTCTTCTGGTCCTGCTGCTGGGGGCCTGGCTGACGGGCTGCGCGGCGCCGTCTCAGCTTGGTTCCGGGGACCGGGCGCGGGTGGCGGGGCGGACCTATGTGGTGACGGGGGCTTCCAGCGGGATCGGGCGCGGGGTGGCCGAGAGGCTCGGCGGCTATGGCGCGAATGTCGTGCTGGTGGCGCGGCGGGGGGCGGTGCTGGAGGAGGTGGCGGCGACTGTGCGGGCCCGTGGCGGGCAGGCGCTGGTGGTGCCGATGGATGTCAGCGATCCGGAGGCGGTGGAGCGGCTGGCGCGGGCGACGGTGGAGCGCTTCGGGCGGATCGACGTGTGGGTGAACAATGCCGCCGTGGGCGCCTATGGGCGGTTCGATGAGGTTCCGGTCGCGGACCATGCCCGCATCGTGGATGTGAACCTCAAGGGTGCGCTGTACGGGAGCCATGCGGCGCTGCGGCAGTTCCGGCGGCAGGGCTCCGGCGTGCTGGTGAACATCTCCTCGGTGGAGGGGCATGTGCCGCTGGCCTATCACGCGAGCTATGCGGCGACGAAGGCGGCGCTGATCGGCTTTTCCGGGGCGGTGCGGCAGGAGTTGCGGCTGGGCGGGATGGATGACCGCATCCAGGTGGCGACCGTGCTGCCCTGGGCGACGGACACGCCCTTCTGGGAGCATGGATCGAACTACACCGGTCGGTCGGCACGGATGGCGATGATGGACGGGCCGGAGGAGGTGGTGGACGCGATCGTCTGGGTCTCCATCCATCCGGTGCGGGAATATGCGGTGGGGTGGAAGGCGCAGGCGGCGGTTCTGGGTGACCAGATCTGGCCGCGCGCGGCAGAGCATCTGGCAGGGAATCTGGTGCACCGCTCGCAGATGGAGGATGCGGCGCCCGCGCCGGTGACGGCCGGATCGGTGCATGAGCCGGTGGCGCGGGGCACAGGGGTGGATGGCGGCGTACGGGCGCGGATGGAGGCGGAGGACCGGGCGCGCGAGGCGCGGTAGGATTCCGGCATTCTGGAGAGGATGCAGGATCGATCGAGGGGCGCGTTGCGCGTGATTTCACGACGAGGGGTGATGGCGGTTCCGCTGGTGGCGGGACCGGTGTTCGTAAGCCCGCGGGCCGCGGCGGAAGGGCGGGGAATTGTGGGTGGTGCATCCCCTTGTGAGGGAGGCTGCGGGAGCCAGGGCAGGGTGCGCCAGGCGGCATTAGCGCATGTGAGCGACGGTCGGGCTTCGCGGCGCAACATAGGCGCTGGCCCACCCTTGGACCCGCTGAATGCCCGATACCAAGACCAGATCCGACGCCCAGGTCAGACAGGAAACCCTGCGCCTCCTCGCAGCCGTGATGGCGAGGACGGAGGCGGCCCGGGAGGCTGCCCGCGAAACGCATGATCTCGTCCAGAGAAGCCGTGACCTGCTGCGCGAGCTCCGGGTGCCGCAATCCATGGCGGAGGTGTTCCTGCCGGAGCAAGGCTCGAGGCGCCTCCGGAATTCGAGCGGCTCGCCCTAGGACGGTTCCGGGCGTGTGGCTTTGCCGGCAGGGAAGGGAGCCGGGGGAGGTTCACCCGGCCCTGCTTCAGTCCCGCCAGGGATGTTCCGCCCAGAGCTTCTCGAAGTTGGTGCGCAGCCCGGTGAGTTCGGTGCGCAACTCGTCCGGCCCGAGATAGCGGAGGGGCAGGGCCTGCTGGGCGGCGATGCGGCGGAACTCGGGATTCTCGACGATGCGCCGCACGGCATCGGCAAGGCGGTTGAGGATCTCGGGCGGAACGCCGGCCGGAGCGCCGAGGCCGCGCATGGAGCTCTGGACGACGTCGTAGCCCTGCTCGCGGAAGGTGGGAACGTCGGGCATGCCTTCCCAGCGGGTGGTTGCCATCTGGCCGAGGGAGCGGGCAAGGCCTTGCTGGGCGTCGGGCAGGCCCTCGCTCATGTTCACCGAGGCGAGGGTGACCTGGCGAGTCATCAGAGCATTCCGCGTCTGCGCGGCGCCGTTATAGGGCACGTGCGTCAGGCTGATGCCGGCCTGGCGGGAGAAGGCGAGGCCGGCGAGGTGGTCGTCCGAGCCGACGCCGGTGGTGGCGTAGGTGACCTTTTCCGGATTGGCCTTCGCGAAGGCGACGAGGTCAGCGAGGGTGTTGTGCGGGCTGTCCTTGAGGACGAAGAAGCCGCCGGGATCATCCACGACATTGGCGATGGGGGCGATGTCGTCGAGCTTGTAGGCGGTGCGGCGCTCAATCGGCATGGTGACGATGTTGGGGGTGTTGATGAAGCCGATGGTGTAGCCGTCCGGCTTCGCGCGGGAGAGTTCGCCGAAGCCGATCTCGCCGCCGGCGCCGGCGCGGTTGAGGACGACGACGGGCTGGCGGAGCTCGCGTTCCAGGAACTGCGCGAGGGTGCGGGCCGCGATGTCGGTGCCGCCGCCGGGCGGGTAGGCGACGATCATCTGGACCGGGCGGTCGGGGTAGTTGCCGGCCTGGCCGGTCTGGGCGCGTGGATGGGCGAGGGGGATCGTGGTCGCGGCCAGGCCGGTGACGAGTGTGCGGCGTTTCATGGGCTGTGCTCCCGGCTTTCACCGCTTGTCGCGGTGTTCTGCGGAAATGGTGGCATGGGTGGTGCGGAGGGCGCCAGAGGCGCAGGCCCTTGATGGCCTCGGGGCGGCCGCACGGAATCGGTGCTGCCTCCTGACATCTGGGAGAGCAAAATGGCCATTGGTGGCATGGCCCCGCCGCCATGGCTGGAGGCGGCCAGGATGGCGGGGTAGAGCCGCGGTAGCCTTCCCTCCGGACGGCCGAGGAGATTGTGTTGCCCCGTGCTCTCCAGCATCCGGCCCGGTTGGTGCCGCTGACCTTCCTGCTTGCCATGGCGGTGGGCACCGGGCTCCTGATGCTGCCGATCTCCCGGGCCGGCGAGGGTGGCGCCGCCTTCTTGCCGGCGCTGTTCACCGCAACCTCCGCGGTATGCGTCAACGGGCTGATCGTCGTGGATACCACCACCTACTGGTCAGGCTTCGGGAAGGCCGTGATCCTGGGACTGATCCAGATCGGCGGTTTTGGGATCATGAGCGGGGCGACTCTTCTGGGACTTCTGGTCGCCAGGCAGCTGCGGCTCAGCACCCGCCTGATTGCCCAGGCGGAGACCCGCAGTTTGGGGCTCGGTGATGTCACCAGCGTGCTGAGGCTGGTCCTGTTGGTCACGATCAGCGTCGAGCTGGTCACGGCCACGGTCCTGGCCCTCCGCCTGCACCATGCTTACGGAGAGCCATGGGGTGAGGCCATCTGGAATGGCGTGTTCCTGGCGGTCTCCGCTTTCAACAATGCCGGATTCTCCACCTATTCGGACAGTGTGATGCGCTTCGCGTTCGATTGGCTGATCCTGGGTCCCATCATGGCGGCGGTGATCCTGGGCGGCATCGGCTTCCCTGTGCTGCATGACATGCGCCGCAACCCGCGCCGGCCGGAGAAGTGGTCGGTGCACACCAAAATCACGCTCCTTGGCACGGGCGCGCTCCTGCTGAGTGGGTGGGTGGCTGTCCTCGCCTATGAGTGGAGCAACGCGGCGACGCTTGGTCCGCTCGATCTTTCGGGCAAGCTGCTCGGCTCCGCATTCCACTCCGTCGCGACACGGTCTGTGGGTTTCAACTCTCTCGACATCGGGAAATTCGAGCCGGAAACCCTCGCGGTCAGCTATGGGCTGATGCTGATCGGCGGCGGGAGCGCGAGCACCGCTGGCGGCATCAAGGTCACGACCTTCCTGGTACTCGGGCTTGTGGTCTGGGCCGAGATCCGCGGCGAACCCGATGTCACCGCCTTCGGCCGGCGGATCTCGCGGGAGGTCCAGCGGCAGGCGCTAACCGTCGCGCTGCTGGCCGTTGGCATGACGGGGGCGGCGACCCTGCTCCTTCTGAGCGTCAGCGACTTTCCCCTGCATGATGTCCTGTTCGAGGTCATCTCGGCGATTGCTACCGTCGGGCTGTCCACCGGAATCACCGCCAGCCTGCCGCCGACCGGCCAGGTTCTTCTCGTGTTCCTGATGTTCCTCGGGCGGGTCGGGACCATCACCGTGGCAACCGGGCTCGCGCTTCAGAGCAGACGGAGCCCGTATCGCTATCCAGAGGAGCGCCCCATCGTTGGCTAGAACTCCCTCACCCGACAGCGACAATGTCGTGGTCATCGGCCTCGGCCGGTTCGGCGGCGCCGTCGCGGAGTCCCTTGCCCGCGTCGGGCATGATGTTCTCGGCATCGATCAGAATGCCGAGCTCGTGCAATCCTGGGCCGACCGCCTGACGCATGTGGTCCAGGCGGATTCGACCAACAGCGACACGCTGCGCCGGCTGGGCGTGCATGAATTTGCAAGGGCGGTCGTCGGCATCGGTACCGATCTTGAGGCGAGCGTGCTGACCGTGCTTGCGCTGAGTGAACTCGGTGTCGCGGATATCTGGGCCAAGGCGCTGACGTCCAAGCACGGCCGTATCCTGGAGCGTACGGGCGCCCATCACGTGATCTATCCCGAGGCCGCCATGGGGGAGCGCGTGGCGCATCTCGTGACGGGGAAGATGATCGATTTCATCGAGTTCGATGACGGCTTCGCGATCGTCAAGACGCGTGCGCCGCGAGAGGCATTGGGCAAGTCGCTCGCCGAGTGCTCCCTGCGCAGCAAATACGGCATCACCGTCGTCGGCGTGAAGCGGCCGAGGACCGACTTCACCTATGCGCTGCCGGAGACAAGGATCGAGCAGGGCGACCTGCTCATCGTATCCGGCCCCACGAAGCTCGTGGAGGCTTTTGCAGCCATCACATGATGGCACCTGCCGTCACCAGGGCGCTTGTGCATTCCCGGCTGCGGGGTGGGGCGCCCGCGGAGGGGATGGCCCGCATGAAAAAGCCCCGGCGCCTTGCGGTGCCGGGGCTTGGGTGCCGGAGCCTGGGTCTCGTCAGGCGGCGACGAGGGTTTCGGCGAGGGAGGTGAAGAGGGGGAGGCCGTCCTCGCCGCCCATTAGCGGGTCCACCAGGTCTTCCGGATGCGGCATCAGGCCGCAGATGCGGAGATTGGGCGAGAGGATGCCGGCGATGTCGCGGGCGGCACCGTTGCGGTTGCCGTCTGCGTAGCGGAAGGCGACGAGGCCTTCGCCTTCCAGCCGGTCCAGCGTCTCGTCATCGGCGAAGTAGTTGCCGTCGCCATGCGCCATGGGCGCGCGGAAGGTGGCGCCGTGCTGCCAGCGGGAGGTGAAGGGGGTGCCGGCACGCTCGACGCGGAGCAGCGTCTCCATGGAGAGGAAGCGGAGGCCGATATTCTGCAGCAGGGCGCCGGGAAGGAGGCCCGCCTCGCAGAGGATCTGGAAGCCGTTGCAGACGCCCAGGACGTGACCGCCCTTGGCCGCGAAATCGCGCACCGCGCCCATGATGGGCGACTGGGCGGCCATGGCGCCGCAGCGCAGGTAGTCGCCATGGGAGAAGCCGCCGGGGAGGACAACGAGGTCCGTGTTCGCCGGAAGCTCGGTTTCTCGGTGGAAGGTGATGGAGGGCTTGCGGCCGGTCACGCGCTGCAGGGCGATGGCCATGTCGCGTTCGCGGTTGGTGCCGGGGAAGAGGAGGATGGTCGCGTTCATTGTTGGAACACCCTGAGCCAGTGGAGGCCGCCGAGCACGGCGGTGGTGAGGATGGCCGCGATGGCGGCGGCGGTAACCCAGCGGTCGATGCTGGCCTTGCCGCGGGCGACGAGGCCGGGGGGGCGCCTGGGGCGGCGCGTGGGCGGCGGGGGCGGGACGGCCATGCGGCGTTCGCGCCATGAAAGGAGCAACGAGATCAGGACCGTGAGGACGGCCATGATGAGGAGGCTGGCCTTGATCATGGCGCGGTTCCCGGGGCTGCGGCCGCCGCGCGGGTCAGGCGATTTCGACGCGGAAGGATTCGATCACCGTGTTGGCAAGGAGCTTGCGGGCCATGGCTTCCGCCGTGGCCTTGGCCGCCGCGGGATCGGTTTCCGCGAGTTCCAGCTCGATGACCTTGCCGGTGCGGACCTCGCCGATGCCCTCGAAGCCGAGGGTGCCGAGGGCGTGGCCGATGGCCTTGCCCTGGGGGTCGAGGACGCCGTTCTTCGGCATGACGAAAACGCGTGCCTTGGTCATCACTGCATCAACTCCGGGCCCTTCATGTCGCGGATGCCGGCCTCTGGGAGGATGCCGAGGCGGCGGGCCACTTCCTGGTAGCCCTCCTCGACCTTGCCGAGGTCACGGCGGAAGCGGTCCTTGTCCATCTTCTCGCCCGTCTTCGCGTCCCAGAGGCGGCAGTTGTCGGGCGAGATCTCATCCGCGAGGACGATGCGCATCTCGTCATTCTCGTAGAGGCGGCCGAATTCGAGCTTGAAATCGACGAGCGAGATGCCGACGCCGAGGAAGAGGCCGGTGAGGAAGTCGTTCACGCGGAGCGCGAGGGCGACGATGTCGTCCAGGTCCTGGGTCGCGGCCCAGCCGAAGCAGGTGATGTGCTCCTCGGAGACCATCGGGTCCTGCAGGGCGTCGTTCTTGTAGTAGTATTCGACGATCGAGCGGGGGAGGCGGGTGCCTTCCTGGATGCCGAGGCGCTTGGCAAGGCTGCCGGCCGCGATGTTGCGGATCACCACCTCGAGGGGGATGATCTCGACCTCGCGGATGAGCTGCTCGCGCATGTTCAGGCGGCGGATGAAATGGGTGGGCACGCCGATCTCGGCGAGGCGCGTCATCAGGTATTCGCTGATGCGGTTGTTGAGCACGCCCTTGCCCGTGATGATGCCCTTCTTGGTGCCGTTGCCGGCGGTGGCGTCATCCTTGAAGTACTGGACGAGGGTGCCGGGCTCGGGGCCTTCGAAGAGGACCTTCGCCTTGCCTTCGTAAAGCTGTCGCCTGCGGGCCATGGGGAGTTCCCGAAATTCGTGCGGCCGCCGGAATCGGGCGTTGCGGCCCGGCCCACGGCGGCGATGAGGGGCGTATAGCAGGGGGGCGGGGGGAGG
>NZ_WWDL01000029.1 GCF_009848505.1 Muricoccus harenae | reverse complement strand
GCAAGATCCTCGCCCACCTCAGGGCTCTTTTGGCCGCTCTCATCGCCAGCCTCATCCAGGCGATCGACCGGGCGGAACGCAACCAGATTACCGCCCACGCAGCCTGATGGGGTTATTCAAGGCCGACCAATTACACGTTTGTCGCGAATGTAATCTCAGGTACTTTTGAATCGTCTGGTTAAATCTTACGGTACCATCGGTCCATTGAGGAAGTTGCGGCTGGGTGAAGCGAATGGCTGCTTCCGGAGGATCTGGCCACATCGCCACCGTCCGCAGTAGGCGGATTCTGAAAAAAGGCGGAGGTGGACATCGAGCCGCCGTCTGAGCGCAATAGTTGTTGGGGGGCGTTCCATGCATGTTTCGAGATTACGCGAAAATTTGCGGACCATTTCCTTCCTTGCCTACTCGACCGCTGCCGGGCCTTTTTCAACAGAATAGGCGCGTAGCTGCCATGGTGAAGTTGGCCAAGTGCTGAACGGCTGCTTTCTATCCCGACAAACCGTCCATGGTTTGTGCCCGGCTTGCGCGGAGACGCCGCGTGGAAGCCCATACCCGCCATCGCAACCACGTAGTGCAGGCACGTAGCAGGGGATAATCGCGTGACGCCGTATCACGAGAAAGCCGAAAGTAAGGGCAGTCCGTTGGTCGCGTTATCCGCCGACCAGAGGCCTCGGGTGCAACCGCCGTCACCTTGGGACTTTCGAGCCTGCCCCACGGCCCGGCCACGGCGATCCACCACGCTGCCCGTGCCTTGCCGCTCGTCAGGTTCGTCGCTCGCCGTATTTGGATTCCGGGCCGGAATGTAATATCAAGAGCGTAGTATCAAGCAGGTTCCACATGGTGGCCGACATGACTGCTCTGGTGGTGGGTGCAGGCCCGACCGGACTGCTGCTGGGTTCGGAACTCCGCCGCCGCGGGGTCAACTGCCGCATCATCGACGCGCATCCTACGTCACTGCCTTGGGACCGGGCGACGGTCGTGCACCCACGCTCGCTCGAACTATTCGAGTCCCTCGGAATTGCCGCACCTCTGCTTGCCGCAGGCGTTAAGCAGCGCGTGGCCCGACTCTATTCGGCGGGTAGCATACTTGGGGAGATCGACCTCGCGGATTGCGGCAGCCGCTACGGGTTCAATATCGGCCTCTCGGAAGAGGTGACCGAGTCGATCCTGACCGAGTACCTCCACCGCCAAGGTGGCGAGATAATGCGTTCCTGCCGTCTGATCGACCTGCAGCAGCAGGAGGACGGGGTGTTGGTGACGATCGAGCGTAGCGGTGCGAGGGAGCAACTTTCAGCCCAATGGGTGGTGGGGTGCGATGGCAACCGCAGCACGGTGCGGACACTGGGCGGAATCGAGTTGAGCGGGCATGACATCATCAAGCCGTGGGCTGTGTTCGATGCCACCCTGCTGGGTTGGCCGGAGTCATATGAGGCCAACTATTGCTACCTGGACGAACTTCCAGTCATCCTCACCGCGCTCCCGAAACAGCGGTGGCGTGTCTATCTGCGGCCGAGCGCTCCGGACTCCGACCTTGTGACGGACGCGTTGTCCACGCTCGGCCGCTACCTGCCCAAGGTCAGCTTCGACGACATCGCCAACCCGACACGCTTTCACTGCCACACGAAGGTCGCCGAGCGGTTCCGATCAGGTCGCATCTTGCTGGCCGGGGACGCGGCCCATGTTTGCAGCCCAGCGCAAGGCCACGGGATGAACAGCGGTCTTCAGGACGCATTCAATCTCGCTTGGAAGTTGGCGCTCGTTTGCCAGGGGCACTGCACCCCAGCTCTCTTGGACAGCTATGAGGCGGAACGGCGCCCAGTGGCAGAGATGATCACCGCCTCAGGGGACGCGGTCGAGCTTGCCCAGACCATGACAGATCCGGCCGAGCGGCACGCCCGCGACGAGACCTTGCGTGCATTATTTGCCGATCCAACGGCGCGGCATCATGAGGTGATGGCGGAGGCGGAACTCGATGTTGACTACGGCGCCTCCGCGATCGTCATGGGGGACAGGCACGAGGCGCTTGCGCCGGGCCAGCGTGTCCCGGATACGGTCGGGGTTCATCGCGGCGATGGCGAAGCTTGCTTGCTGCATGAATTGGCCAACCATGCCGGCCATACCGCGCTGCTCATCGGCGGACTGGCCGCGGACAGCGAAGCGCTCGCGCGCCTTGCCGAAGCCATCCGCGCCCGGAGCCACGCGCCTCTCATCGATGCGGTGGTCGTGCTCACGGCCCGTTCCGATGGGCAGTCACCGCACACACGGCTAGCAATAGCCGCTGCTGAGCAGCTGGGCGTCGGCGAAATCACGCTTCTCGTCGTCCGGCCCGATGGATACGTCGGCCTTCGAACCGACCGAGACCATACCGAAGCTCTGTCGGCTTACCTGGCCTTGCTCGGTGTACCGCCCGGGAGCATGACTCCGTGTGCTCCGGATTAGAGGGTGTTTGGCAACTTATGTCGCACCAGGTGGTGCGGCAGATGTCTGGCCAGCACTATCCGGCTTGGATGTACACCAAGCCCTGTTTCTCTGATCTGGGCGACGGAGAGTGGGCCATCTTGCGTCCACTTCTCACTTTGGCACGGCAGGCTTGCCATCCTGCATGAGTTTCCGCCTTTGCCTGCGGTGTACTGGCATTATGCCAAATAGCGGCGAGCTGGCACCTGGATGACGTTCAACGCGGCGCTCCGTGAGGGCCAGCGAATGACAACGGGGCGGGCGGCCCAGCCAACTGCCGCGAATATCGACAGCCAGTCCATTCGCAGCACCGAGGCCGATGGGCCACGCGGCTACGACGGCGGCGAGGAAATCTCAGGCCGCAAGCGCCATATGCTGGTGGATACGCAGGGCCGTGCCCTCAAGGTCCGCCTCCACCCGGCCGATCTGCGCGCCAGGCGCAGCGCTGAGGTGCTGCTCCAAGGCTTGGCCACTCAGCTCCCGCTGATCGTCCTCATCTGGGCCGACGTCGCCTGTCTTGGCCTGAAAGGCTGGCTGGCCGCCGCACTCGGCTGGAAGCTCTCCATCGTGCAGCATTGGTCGACAGGCCTGCAGGGCATCTGGGCTGCCCCAGGTCAACAACCACCCGAAATCCCGCGGCATCCATGTACTGCCTCAGCGCCAGCCTGTAATCCGCATGGCTGGCCGAGTATCGGGACATCACCTCCGTAGCCTGCCCAAGCGCCATCAGATCGCGCTACACCTGATTGAGCTCCGGCAGCGACCCGTGCTACCAGCGGTAACTCAAGGTCCCGATCACCGTCCGCCCCGTTCCGTAATAGCAGTAGAACGCGCCGGAGCAGGACGAGACATAGGTCTTGTCGAACAGGTTGCTGGCATTCACCGACAGCTTGTACGGCCCCGTCTGGTGGCTGATCGAGGCGTCCGCCAGAGTCACGGAGGGCGAGCGCAGTGTGTTCGCATTGTCCCCGAAGCGGCTGCTCATGTAGCGCAAGCCGCCGCCGAAGCCGAAGCCCGGCAGGAGACTGCCTTCTCCGAAGCGGTAATCGGCCCAAAGGCTGGCGCTGTGCCGCGGCACCAGGCCGGGACGGTTGCCCTGCGTGTTGTCGTTCGCGCTGGTGATCTCGCCGTCGAGATAGGTTTAAGCCGCAATGAGGTTCAGCCCCTCCGCGAGGCTTGCGGTGGCCTCGAGCTCGAGGCCGCGCACGCGGATCTCGCCGGTCTGCACGGAGAAGCCGGTGTAGAGGGGATCGCGTGTGCTGACATTTGTCTGCGTCAGGTTGAAGAGCGAGGCGGTGACGAAGCTGTTCATGCCGCGTGGCTGGAACTTCAGGCCCAGCTCGTACTGCTCGCCCTCGGTCGGCTGGAACTGGCCACCGCCACGCTGCGGCGCCGTGCCGCCCGCGACTGGATCAAAGGAGGTGGAGTAGGAGACATAGGGCGCAAGCCCGTTGTCGAAGAGGTACATGAGGGCGGCGCGCCCAGTGAAGGCATCGTCATCCTGCGAGGTGCGGACCCCGTTGAACTGGTTGGTGGCCTTGCTGCTCGCCCAGTCCTGGCGACCGCCGACGGTCAGGAGCCAGTTGCCGGGCCGAAGCTGGTCCTGCGCATAGATCCCGTACTGCGTCAGTTGGTCGTCGCGATTGGTGGAGAAGGTGGGCGCGATGCGCGCATCGGCGACGTATCCGCCATAGTTCGGGCTGAACAGATTCAGCGATGGACCGCGGCCGAAATATGTCTGGTAGTTGCCTGAGTAGAAGCGCTGCTCCGCACCGAAGAGGACGGTATGGGCAATGGGCCCGGTGGCGAAGCGGGCGGTGACGGTGGTGTCGAGGTTAATGGTGTCGGAGCCCTCGCGCTGGGTGAGGGTGCCGCGGGACAGAGTCGTCTGTTCGGCCGAGAGGCCGGTGCCGTACATCGTGTTGTAGTTGACGTTGTTGTTATCGGGCATGATTCTGGTCCGGCGCCACCGGCGGGCTGGGAGACACAGTCCACCGGCTGTATCCTGGGGCTTCCGGGACAGGGGCGTCGGGAGCACGTGGTGGGCAGGCCGGGCTATCTGATGAGCTGCGAGCTCGCGTTGTTATCTGGCCGCCCCTGCGACTAGCCCGGGTGCGCTGCGAGCGCGGATCCGTAAGTGTCGTGTTGCCCACACACTCCCAAAGGCAAACGCAAGCATACGGGAGGCAACATGCGGGTGATCGGACTGGACGTACACCGCAGCTTCGCGGTGGTGGCGATCCTTGAGAATGGGCAACTGCGCGGTGGAGGGCGGGTTGATCTCACGCGCGATGCGGTGACCGCCTTTGGCCGGACGCTTTGTCCGAATGATGAGGTGGTGATTGAGGCAACGGTCAACACGGCCATGATCGTGCGCCTGTTGCGCCCCTTCGTGGGGCGGGTGGCGGTCGCCAATCCGCTCCAGGTGCGGGTGATTGCCCATGCCAAGGTCAAGACCGACAAGGTCGATGCGGCGGCGCTCGCCAAGCTGCATGCCAGCGGCTTCCTGCCCGAGGTCTGGATGCCGGACGAGGCGACCGAGGCACTCCGGCGCCTGGTGGCCCAGCGGGCGCAGGTTGTCCAGCAGATGACACGGGCCAAGAACCGGATCCACGGCATCCTGCACGCCAATCTGATTCCGCCCTTTCCGGGCGAGGTGTTCAGCGCGGCGGGCCGGGTCTGGCTGGAGACCCGGCCCCTGGCCGCTGACGAGATGCTCGCGATCCGGCGTTATCTGGCAGACCTCGACCAACGGGCGGCGGACCTGGTGCTCCTTGACCAGGCGCTGGCCGGGCGTGCCCTGGAAGACGAGCGGGTGCGCCGGCTGATGACGCTCAGCGGCGTGCATGTGACGGTCGCCATGGGGCTGCTGGCCGCCGTCGGCGACATCTCGCGCTTCGCCTCGCCCGAGAAGCTGGTCAGCTATCTCGGGCTGAACCCTTCCGTGCGCCAGTCCGGCGGGGCTCCAGCCCATCATGGCCGGATCACCAAGCAGGGCCGCTCGCACGCACGCGCCATGCTGGTGGAGGCCGCCTGGGCCGCAGCACGGGCCCCGGGCCCGCTGCGCGCCTTCTTCCTGCGTATCCAGGCCCGGCGCGGCAAGGCCGTGGCGGCGGTCGCCACAGCGCGAAAACTGGCCGTCCTTGCCTGGCACCTCCTGACCAAGGCTGAGGATTACGCCTGGGCTCGCCCGGCTCTGGTCGAGGCCAAGCTCCGCAAGGTGGAACTCGCCGCCGGGCAGCCGGCTGCCAAGGGGCCACGGCCGGGTCGGGCGCATGCCTACAACAGCAAGGAGGTGCGCGCCCGCGAACGCGCCTGGCTTGAGCAAACCGAGCAGGCCTATGCCCGCTTCGTCGCGAACTGGCAGAGCACACCGCCAACAGGGCGCACGGGTGCCGCAAATGGGAGACGCACATCGTAGGCGGCGCGGCGGGCTTGCATCCCCAGGTCCGCTCTTGGCCACGCGGTCACCCGTACACCAGGAAATTAGCACGGCCCCATCGGAAATGTCTTGTCGAAGACATCCGTCAGGTAACGCCCGTTCTGGAGGATGCTCCAGGTGTCGTCGAAGCGGTGCTCGAACTCCCAGCCGATGGCCGCGATGCTGACATCGGAATTATTGAAGCCGGGCTCTCCGGAATACCGGTTGCGCGGGATGCGGCCATTGCGGTTGGGCAGCAGCGTGCCGACCGACGGCAGGCCGATAGGGGAGCCGCCCTGATCGTATTGGAAACGCCCCAGCAGCGTGAGGCTGGTATTGGCGTCCGGCCGCCAGGTGATGGCAGGGGCGATGTAGTAGCGGTCGTCGCTGACATGATCGATCTGGGTGTCGCTGTTCCGCACGACGCCGGTCAGCCGGTAGAGGAACTTCCCGTCCGCGGTCAGTGGCCCGCCGAGATCGAAGCTGCCCTTGTAGCGATCATGGCTGCCGGCGGAGAGGTTCACCTCGCCGAAGGGCGTCACGGTGGGGCGCTTGGTGACCAGGTTGATCAACCCGCCCGGGGTGGTCTGCCCATAAAGGACCGAGGAGGGGCCGCGCACCACTTCGATGCGCTCCAGCCCGTATTCTTCGATACTGCTGGGACCGAACTGGCGCAGCAGGCGCAGCCCGTCCAGGTACTGGCTCGGCCGGGCATCGAAGCCACGGATGCGCAGGTCGTCGAAGCGCGGATCGAAGCCGGCGGCCTCGCTGTCCACGCCCGGCGTATAGCGCAAGGCCTCGGAAACGCTGCGGACTGCCTGGGCATCCATGCGGTCCCGGGTGATGACCGAGACGGATTGCGGCGTCTCCAGAAGTGGGGTGTCGGTCTTGGTGGCGCTCCGCTGCTCCGTCGCGACGAAACCTTGGACCGGGCCCGTGGCGGTCTGGCCTGCGGCCTCCACCTGGACCTCCGGCACGATCACCGGTGCATCCGTCCCGGCGATCTGGGCCGCGGCGAGGCTGGGAGCAAGGATAATGGCGACGGCGAGGGGTGCCCTGCGCCTCGTTGCGCTCTGCGAAATCATTGATCAAGCTCCCCATTTCCGGCACAGCCGGGAGCGCCTTATGGCGAGTAATAATGAGTCGCAATAATACTTCTTCCCATTTGGGCGGGCCCGCGCCGCCGACCGGAGGCCCGCTGCCAGCCCTGGTCCCGGCCGATACCGAGCAGGGTGGTGGCCTCACCCCCCTTGGTTCGCTGTCGGATCGGCGCTAGGGCGCTCCGCAATGGCCATCCATCGCTATCCCCTCCGGGTATATTTCGAGGACACCGATGCCGGTGGGGTGGCCTACCACGCCAACTATCTGCGCTGGGCGGAACGGGCTCGGACGGAATCCTTGCGTGACATTGGCTTGCCGCATCATCTTTTGATGGAACGTCACGGTTCGTTGCTTGTGGTGCGCCGCATCGAAGTGGCGTATCTGCGCCCCGCTCGCCTCGATGACGCAGTGGTCGTGGAGACGCGCGTGCTGAAGGCGGGGGCCGCCTCGCTTGAGGTGGGGCAGGACGTGGTGGCCGCAGAGGCCAGGGGGAAAGATGCCGTGCTCGCGCGGTTGAAGGTCGGGCTGGTCTGCGTCTCGGAGGAGAGCCTGCGGCCTGTCGCCCTGCCGGAACCCTGGCGCTCGGCCCTGCGGCCGGTGCCGGAGGACGCCGCGGGCTGAATCCCAGCTTCGTGGCGCCGGCTTCGTGGCAACGGGGTGGCAGGCGCCGCCGCAATGCCGTCCGGCAAGCGGGCTAGGTGCCGGGCCCTGATGTGGCGCCCTGCGGGGCGTGGATGACGATCGCCCCGAAGGGCGTGGACGATGATCGCCCCCCGGGGCGCGGTGAAAGTCGCCCCTCTGGGGCGCGGATGGAGGAGACCGCCCGTGGGTGGTGTGACTGCGCAGAACCTGGCCGCGGCCGGGCACGACCTTTCGCTCTGGAGCCTGTTCCTCCAGGCCGACTGGGTGGTGAAGGCCGTGATGATCGGCCTCCTCCTGGCCAGCGTCTGGGTATGGGCCGTGGTCTTCGAGAAGTGGAACACCATGCGCCGCGTGAACCGCGCGGCGGATGCCTTCGAGGACAAGTTCTGGTCCGGCGGCAGCCTCGAGGACCTCTACCGCACCGAGGGCGAGCGCCCTTCCCACCCCATGGGCGCCGTCTTCGGCGCCGGGATGCGGGAATGGCAGCGCGCGGCCGATCTCGGGCTCACCGGCGCGCTCGCGCTGACCGGCATGAAGGACCGGGCCGAGCGGGCGATGAACGTTGCCATCACCCGTGAGATGGACGGGCTGGAGAAGTGGATGACCTTCCTGGCCTCGGTGGGCTCGGTCGGGCCCTTCATCGGCCTGTTCGGCACGGTCTGGGGCATCATGAACTCCTTCTCCGCCATCGCGGGGATGAACAACACGAACCTCGCCGTGGTGGCGCCGGGCATCGCGGAGGCGCTGTTCGCCACCGCCATCGGCCTTGTCGCCGCCATCCCGGCGGTGCTCGCCTACAACAAGATCAACACGGACCTGTCGCGTTTCGCGGGGCGGATGGAGGGCTTCGCCGCCGAGTTCGGCGCCATCCTCTCCCGCCAGGCGGACGAGGCCCCGGCGCCGGCACGCCAGCCGGCGCAGGTCTGAGCCCGTGGCGGCTTCCCTGAACACGGGCGGTCGGAGCGGCAGCCGCCGCCGCCGTCCCATGGCCGAGATCAACGTCACCCCGCTGGTCGACGTGATGCTCGTGCTGCTCATCATCTTCATGGTGGCGGCGCCGCTGATGACCGTGGGCGTGCCGGTGGACCTGCCCAAGACCAACGCCGCCGCGCTGAACCAGGAGCAGGAGCCGCTGACCATCACGGTGAACCCGGAAGGAAAGATCTTCCTCCAGGAGACCGAGGTGCAGGCCGAGAACCTGGTGCCACAGCTCCAGGCCATCATGCAGAACCAGGCCCCGGGCCAGCCGGAACGCCGCATCTTCGTGCGCGGCGACCGGGCCATCGCCTATGGGCGGATCATGGAGGTCATGGGCATCGTCTCCTCCGCCGGCTTCTCGCGCGTGGCGCTGTTGGCCGAGCAGCCGGCGGGTCAGCCGGCGCGCGGGGGTGCGACCCCGGCACGGCCGCAGGCCCAGCCGGCGCGCCCGGCGGCCACGACGCAGCGGTAGCATCCAAATGGCGGACGGCACGACCGGCACGGCGGAGGGGCGGCTCCGACCATGGCTCATCGCCTCGCTCGGGGCGCATGCGCTGGTTTTCGCGATGCTGCTCATCCAGATGCCTGGCCGCGAGATCAAGGAACCGCTGGAAACGGCGGTGCCGGTGGAGGTGATCACGCCGGACGCGCCGCAGCTCGCCCAGGCGCCGGACCCGCTGCCGCTGCCCGCGCCGCCGGCACCCGAGCAGACGCCGCCGACGCCGAACCCCACGCCTCCGCCGCCCGAGCCGCCGCGCAACGAGCCGCCGACGCCGCTGCCGCCACCCCCGCCGCCCAATCCGGCGGCCGCGCCCATGCCGGCCCCGCCGACGCCCACGCCGCCCCGGCCGACGCCGCCCGTGCCCACGCCGCCGACCCCGGCGCCGCCGCAGCAGCAGGCCCAGGCGCAGCCCACGCCGCCCAGCCCGCCGCTGCCCCTGCCGCCGCCGCCCGCGCCGCCGGCGCCGGATGCGATCCGGCAGGCCACGCCGACCCCGCCCGCGCCGACACCGCCCGCGCCGCCGCAGCAACAGCAGGCCGCCGCCACGCCCCCGCCGCCGGCCCCGCCGCGCCCCAATCCGGTGCCGAACCAGGCACCGGTGCCGCCGGCACGCGAGAGCAACAACCGCCCCGGCACTGGCCAGACCCCGCCGGTGGAGCGGCCAGCCGAACGCAGCAATTCCGTGCAGAACACGCTGGACCGGCTGCGCGCGCAGCAGGCGCAGAACGAGGCGCCGCGTTCCCGGGTGAATCCGGCCGCCGGCGCACCCGCTCGTGGCGGCGGGGCGCCCACCGGCACGGCGGCGCTCACCTCCGGCGAGATCCGCGGCGTGGCGGACAAGATCAGCGAATGCTGGTCGGTGGATGCCGGCGCCCCGGACCTCGCGGCCATCGTGGTCGAGTTGCGCGTGGAGGCGGATGCCCAAGGCGTGGTGCGGGTGGTGCGGCCAGCGGGCAGCATCCCCTCCGATCCGCGCGCGCGGGCCGTCTATGAGGCGGCGCGCCGGGCACTGCTCGATCCGAAATGCTCTCCGCTGCCTTTCCCGCGGGACAAGCTGGCAGCCATCAACGCCTCCACCTTCCGCTTCAACCCGCGTGGACTCGCGCGTTGATCCGGGCGGTGACAGCGATCAACTTCCACCGGACGGGCCCTGTTTCGCACAGGGGCGGGTTGCGTTGCCGCCCCTCCCGGGCATCTTCCCCGTCCCGCAACTCCGAGGGCTGACATCCATGATGAAGACCGACCGGCGTGGCCTGATCCTGGGTGGCGCGGCGCTGCTCTCCGTGCCGGCGACGGCGCGTGCCCAGGGTACGGCCCCAGGAACGGCCCAGGGCGCGGTGATCGACATCACCCGCGCGCGCACCGATCCCATCCCGATCGCCGTCCCGGCCCTGGCCGGCGGTGGCGGGCGCGGCGCGGACATCGCCCGCGTGATCCAGGCCAATCTCCGTAATTCCGGCCTGTTCCGGCCGGTGGACAATGCCGCCTTCATCCAGAGCGCCGAGGCCGCCGCCGCGACGCCACGCTTCCAGGACTGGCGGGTCATCGGCGCCAATGCACTGGTGACCGGCCGCGTCGAAGACCAGGGCGGACGCCTGCGGGTGGAGTTCCGCCTGTGGGACGTGCTGCCCGAGCAGCAGATCCAGGGCACCGCCTTCACCGCCCCCGCGGCCCAGTGGCGCCGCATCGCCCATCTGATCAGCGACGTGATCTATGAGCGGCTGCTGGGCGAGAAGGGCTATTTCGACACACGCATCGTCTATGTCGGCGAGAGCGGCCCGCGCGACCGCCGCACCCGGCGGCTCGCAATCATGGACCAGGACGGCGAGAACAACCGCTTCCTGACGGACGGCTCCTTCCAGGTGCTATCGCCGCGCTTCCATCCGAACGCGCAGCAGATCGTCTACATGTCCTACTTCCAGAACCAGCCGCGCGTGTACCTGTTCGACCTGAACAGCGGCCGCTCCGAGGTGCTGGGCTCCTTCCCGGGCATGACGCTCTCGCCGCGCTTCTCGCCGGATGGGCGCAGCGTTGTACTTTCCTTCGCCCAGGGCGGGGACGCGAACATCTATGCGGTGGATGTGGGCTCACGCTCGCAGCGCCAGCTCACCTCGGGCGGCGGGCTGGACGTCTCACCCTGCTATTCGCCCGACGGCTCGCAGATCGTCTTCAACTCGGACCGTGGCGGCGACCAGCAGCTCTACATCATGGGCGCTGGTGGTGGCGGGGCGCGGCGGATCTCCTTCGGCCGAGGCCGCTACGCGACGCCGGTTTGGTCCCCGCGCGGCGACCTGATCGCCTTCACGCGCATCTCCGGCGGGCAGTTCGGCATCGGCGTGATGCGGCCGGACGGTTCCGGCGAACGCATCCTTTCGGAAGGTTGGGGCATGGAAGGCCCCACTTTCGCCCCAAATGGACGCGTTCTTGCCTTCTACAGGGAGACCCGGGCGCGCGATTCGCGCGGCGGGGGCTATTCGGCGCGACTGGCGCAGATCGACATCGCGGGTTTCAACGAACGACAGATCTTGACCCCGACCGATGCAACCGATCCGTCCTGGTCTCCGCTTCTCGCCTGACCACCCCATACGTGAAACAATTCGAAGGAGTTCGGACATGAACGTGAAGATCCTCGGCGCCCTGGGCGCCCTGGCGCTGCTGGCAGCCTGCTCGTCGGACGAGGCGTCCAACGCGGCGGCGACCGGCGCCGGCGGTTCGGGCGGCGTGGTCGGCGCGGGCTCGGTGCGTCCCGGCAGCCAGGAGGACCTGGTGGCCAATGTCGGCGACCGCGTCTTCTTCGATACGGACAGCAGCCAGGTTCGCGGCGATGGCCGCGCCACGCTGGAGCGCCAGGCCGGCTGGCTGAACCGCTACCCGCAGGTGCAGGTCTACATGGAAGGCCATGCCGACGAGCGCGGCACTCGCGAGTACAACCTCGCCCTCGGCCAGCGCCGCGCCAATTCCGCGCGCGACCTTCTGGTGGCAAGCGGCGTGTCGGGCCAGCGCATCCAGACCATCTCCTACGGCAAGGACCGCCCGGCGGCCCTCGGCTCGGACGAGGCGGCCTGGGCGCAGAACCGCCGCGCCGTAACCACGGTCCGCTGATGCGGCCGCGCCGGCCCGGGCTCCCCGGGCCGGCGGCGTTCCGGTTAGCCTGACCGGACAGCCGGCACGGCTTCGGCCGCGCCGGGCCCGGCCGCCCGCTTCGGGCGGCGACGAAAGATCCGGCGCGGGATGCCGCGCCGCAATGGGGGTGAGGATGCTGCAAACCGGGTCTCGTGCCCTGAAGCAATCGGGCCAAAGGCGCCTGCGCGGAATGCCGCTCGGCGCCCTGCTCCTGGCGGGGGCGGCCCTCGCCGGGCTTCTGCCCTCCGGCGCGGCGCTCGCCCAGGCGGAGAGCCGGGAGGGCATCTACCTCCAGAACCAGATCCTCATGCTCCGGCAGGAACTGGAAATGATGCGCCGGAGCGGGGGCGTTCCGGTTGCGCCGCAACTGCCACCGCCGGGCCGCGGCGGGGCGCCAGTCGCTGGCGGGGAGATCATCGGGCAGCTCCTGGAGCGCGTCGGCGTGCTCGAGGAAGAGGTCCGGCGCCTGCGCGGCCGGGCCGAGCAGGCGGATTACACGAACCGCACCCTGCAGCAACAGGTCGAGAAGCTGCAGAGCGACATGGACTACCGCTTCAACGCCCTGGAGAGCCGGGGCCAGGCTGGAGCATCCACCTCGGCGGGGCGACCCCCGGGCGGGCAGCAGCAGGGCGCGCTGAACCCGCCGGCTAACCAGCCCGCCGTACCTTCGGGCCCGGCCACCCCGCCAGTGCCGCGCACGCCCGAGGTGGCGCTGCGGGAGGGGCAGGCGGCGCTCGCCCGCCGGGACTATGCCTCGGCAGAGGCGGCGGCGCGGGAGGTGCTAGCGGTGCGGAACACGCCGCGCGCCCAGGATGCGAGCATCCTTCTCGGTGACTCGCTGACCGGAAAGCGCGACTACCAGAACGCCGCTCTTGCCTATGACGACGCCTATCGCCGCTCGCGCAACTCCGCCCGGGCGCCGGAGGCGATGGTAGGCCTCGCAACAGCCTTCAACGGCTTCGGTGCCAAGCGCGAAGCCTGCCAGACGCTCGACGACCTGCGCAGCCAGTTCCCCCGCTTGTCCGCCAACCTGGCGGAGCGCGTGGGGCAGGCGAGCCGGAGCGCGGGCTGCCGCTGACCGGCCAGGCCTCCCTCGGGGAGGTCTTTGCGGCCGCAATGGCGGGGCTGGGCCCTTTCGGTTCGGCGCCCGTCCTGGCGGTGGGAGTGTCCGGTGGTCCGCATAGCCTCGCCCTGGCGGTTCTTGCCCGGGACTGGGTGGCAGGAAGGGACGGGCGGGTGCTCGCCCTCGTGGCCGATCACGGATTGCGCAGTGGCAGTGGCGAGGAAGCCGCCGGGGTCGCTTCCCGACTCGTCACCCTTGGGATTCCGGCGCGGGTGCTGCCGCTTGGGCTTCCGCCGGGCTCCGCCCTGCATGAGCGGGCACGGGCGGCCCGGCTTTCAGCGCTGATAGGAGCCGCCGAAGCCGAAGGGGCCCCCTGGCTCCTCCTGGGCCATCACATCGCCGACCAAGCAGAGACGATCGCCTTCCGGGCGTTGCGTGGATCCGGGGACGAAGGGCTGTCCGGCATGGCGCCCGCGCGCCCTGGCGGCGGGGCGCTGATCCTGCGGCCGCTGCTCGGCCTCCCGCCGGCGCAAATCGAGCGCTTCCTGGCCGCCGAAGGGCTCGCTCCGGTGCGGGACCCTTCGAACGACGATCTTCGCTTCGCCCGGGCGCGTCTGCGCCGGGCGCTGCGCGATCCAGCGGGCGAAAGCCACGGAACTGCGGCGCTGGCCGCGGCCGCGTCGGCCTTCAGCATAAGGCGATCCCGGATGCGGGAGGCGGTGGCGGCCCGGCTCGCCGTGGCGGCCTGCTTTCGTGAGGAAGGCTGGGTGCGGCTTGACCAGACTGCGCTGGGCACCGACCGGGTGGCGGAGGCGACCCTCTCCGCCCTGGTCCGCACCATCGGCGGCGGCGGCCACCCGCCGGCGCGGGCGAACTCGACCGCCCTGCTGGCGCGGGGCGGCGGCAGCCTGGCTGGAGCGCTTTGGCGCGGGACGGTGTTGTGCCGGGAGGCGGCCCGCTGCGCCCCGCCGCTGCTCGCCCTGCCGGGGGCGCTCTGGGACGGACGCTGGCGGGTCGTTTCGGCACCGGATGGAGCCTGGATCGGGGCGCTGGGGCAGGGCGGTCCGCGGGGCGGCCTGCCGGCGACAGTCGCCGCCGGGCTGCCCGCCTTGCGTGACAAAGGCGGGCGGCTGCTTTGCGTTCCGGCCCTGGAAGGGGGGGCTCGGCTCGAATTCCGGCCCATCTCCGGGCCAATCGCGTGAAACCCACGTCATGTGGTGGTTCCCTGACGGGGCTTGCATCCCTATCTTGGTGGGGAGCCGGTCGGTCCGGCGAAGGATCGGGACCTCCAAGTGAACAATTTCGGCCGCAACCTCGCGCTCTGGGTGATCGTCGCCCTGCTGCTCGTGGCGCTGTTCAACCTGTTCCAGCCCTCGGGCACCACCTCCAGCCGGGGGGTGCAGGTTGCCTATTCGGACTTCCTGAACGAGGTCCAGCAAGGTCATGTCCGCGACGCCACCATCCAAGGGCGGATCGTCTCGGGCTCGCTCCAAGATGGGCGAACCTTCAGCACCTATACGCCTGAGGACCCCAGCCTCGTCAGCAAGCTGACCGAGAAGGGCGTGCGCGTGGTGGCGCGCCCTGAGGAGAGCGACGTCAACCCGCTCTTCCAGATACTGATCTCCTGGTTCCCGATGCTCCTGCTGATCGGCGTCTGGGTCTTTTTCATGCGCCAGATGCAGGGCGGCGGCGGAAGGGCCATGGGCTTTGGGAAGTCCAAGGCCAAGCTGCTGACCGAGAAGCAGGGCCGCGTGACCTTCGACGACGTGGCCGGCATCGAGGAGGCCAAGGGCGAGCTCGAAGAGATTGTCGAGTTCCTTCGTGACCCGCAGAAGTACCAGCGCCTGGGCGGCAAGATCCCCAAGGGCGTGCTGCTGGTCGGCCCCCCGGGAACCGGCAAGACGCTGCTCGCCCGCTCGGTGGCGGGTGAGGCGAACGTCCCCTTCTTTACCATTTCGGGTTCGGACTTCGTGGAGATGTTCGTCGGCGTCGGCGCCAGCCGCGTGCGCGACATGTTCGAGCAGGGCAAGAAGAACGCCCCCTGCATCATCTTCATCGACGAGATCGACGCGGTGGGCCGCCACCGTGGCGCCGGCCTGGGCGGCGGCAATGACGAGCGCGAGCAGACGCTGAACCAGATGCTCGTTGAGATGGACGGCTTCGAGAGCAATGAGGGCGTCATCCTCATCGCCGCGACCAACCGCCCGGACGTGCTCGACCCCGCCCTGCTGCGCCCCGGCCGCTTCGACCGACAGGTCGTGGTGCCGAACCCCGACGTGAACGGGCGGGAGAAGATCCTGCGCGTGCACATGCGGAAGGTGCCCTTGGCCTCGGACGTCGATCCGAAGGTGATCGCGCGCGGCACCCCGGGCTTCTCGGGCGCCGACCTGGCGAACCTCGTGAATGAGGCTGCGCTGCTGGCTGCCCGCACCGGCCGCCGCACCGTGGGCATGCATGAGTTCGAATCCGCCAAGGACAAGGTCCTGATGGGCGCCGAGCGCCGGTCGCTCGTCATGTCCGAGGCCGAGAAGCGGATGACCGCCTATCACGAGGCGGGCCATGCCCTGATGGCGATGAGCGAGGAGGAGTGCGACCCCGTCCACAAGGCCACCATCATCCCGCGCGGCCGCGCGCTGGGCCTGGTGATGTCCCTGCCGGAGGGCGACCGCTACTCCAAGCACAAGTCCAAGATGAAGGCCGAGCTAGCCATGGCCATGGGCGGCCGGGTCGCCGAGGAGATCATCTTCGGCCCGGACAAGGTCTCCAACGGCGCCTCGGGCGACATCAAGATGGCGACCGACCTCGCGCGCCGGATGGTCACGGAATGGGGCATGTCCGACAAGATCGGCATGGTCGCCTATGGCTCGAACGACCAGGAGGTCTTCCTCGGCCATTCGGTGACCCAGTCCAAGAACCTGTCGGAGGCGACCGCCCAGGCGATCGACGGCGAGATCCGCTCGATCATCGACGCCGCCTATCAGCGGGCGAAGAAGACCCTGACCGAGCGCATCGAGGATCTGCACGCACTGGCCAAGGGTCTGCTGGAATACGAGACCCTCTCGGGCGACGAGATCAAGAACCTCCTGCGCGGCGATCCGATCGTGCGCGACCGCCCCGATGAGCCGGTGAACCAGGGCCGGGGCAGCGTTCCCAGCTCGGGTCGGCCCAATCCCCGCCCGGACACCGGCGGATTGCATCCGGCTCCCTCGGGCGCCTGATTCGGACCGGGTATTGCGCCCGGCTCGTGGCTGACAATTCCGTAGCCCACTGGCGCGGCAGGCAGCGAAACGCTTGAATGGAACGGGGGCCCTCAGTGGCCCCCGTTTCCGTCCGGGGCCGTGATGCCGGGACGATGGGAGGGCCAATGGCGCGCTGGGTCGAACCGATGGGGCTGCTGCATGGGCGCGGCGCCATCGCTGCCGTGGCCGCCGGGGCCGCCCTGCCGCTTGAGGGTGGCGCGGCGGCCTTTACCCTGGTGCGGCTGATCGAGAACGGGGCGGTCATCGGCCTGATGCCCGCGGTGGAGACACCGGAGGGCTGGCAGGACGCCGTTCTGGCCCTGACCCGTCCGCCCCAACCCTTCGCCGGCCTTCCCGATGCCGCCAGCCTCGGCCGGCCTCTGGTCATGGCTGTGCTGAACGTCACCCCGGACAGCTTCTCTGACGGGGGGAAGCATTTCGACCCGCGCGCGGCGCTGATGGCGGCCAATGCCATGCTGGAAGCCGGTGCCGACATCATCGATGTAGGCGGCGAGAGCACCCGGCCCGGCTCGCCCCCGGTTGATGCAGAGACCGAAACCGCACGCATCCTGCCGGTGATCCGGGAGATCGCGAAGGACGCGCCGGTCAGCGTCGACACCCGCCATGCCGCCACCATGCGCGCTGCCCTGGATGCCGGGGCGGAGGTGGTGAACGACGTTACCGCTCTTCGCCACGATCCGGAGGCGATGGCCGTGGTGGCCGAGGCCGGCTGCCCCGTGGTGCTGATGCACATGCCGGGAACGGACCCCGCGACGATGCAGCAGCACGCCGAATATGCGAATGTGGCGCTGGAGGTGACCGATTTCCTGGCCGGACGCATCGCCGCTTGCGAGGCCGCCGGCATCCCGCGCCACCGGATCATGGTCGATCCTGGCATCGGTTTCGGCAAGACGATGGACCATAATCTCGAGCTGCTGGACCGGCTGCCGATCCTGCTCGGCCTCGGCTGCCCCATCCTGCTGGGTGCCTCCCGGAAGCGCTTCATCGGCACGATCTCCGGCGTCTCCACCCCGCGCGACCGCATGGCCGGCAGCATTGGGGTGGCGGTCGCCGGCGCTTCCCGTGGGGCATCGATGGTGCGGGTGCATGACGTGGCAGAGACGGTGGCGGCGCTGAGGCTGTGGCGCGCCAGCGTGGCCGGGGCGGCGCCGCAGGGGTGAGGCCCAGCGCCACCCTGACGTGGCCGCGAAGCTGCGCTAAACGGAACGCGATGCGCGGGAGGCCCAGCATGAGCGACAACCAGAGACGCCTCTTCGGCACGGATGGCATCCGCGGCGTGGCCAATCGCGCCCCCATGGATGCGGTGACCGCGCTCCGGCTGGGCCAGGCCGCGGGCCGGTTCTTCAACCGGGGCCAGCACCGGCACCGGGTGGTGATCGGCAAGGACACGCGGCTGTCCGGCTATATGCTGGAGCCGGCGCTGACGGCCGGCTTCGTGGGCGCCGGGATGGACGTGGTGCTCGTCGGGCCGCTGCCCACCCCCGCCATCGCCTTGCTGACGCGCAGCCTTCGGGCCGACCTCGGGGTCATGGTCAGCGCCTCGCACAATCCCTTCGAGGACAATGGGATCAAGCTCTTCGGGCCGGACGGGCTGAAACTCTCGGACCAGCAGGAGAGCGAGATCGAAGCGCTGATGGGCGGCGACCTGACCTCGGCGCTCGCGGCTCCCTCGAAGCTCGGCCGGGCCTCGCGGCTCGAGGACGCGCCGGGACGATATATCGAGGCGGTAAAGGCCAGCTTCCCCCGCGGGTTGAGCCTGGAGGGGATGCGCATCATCGTCGATTGCGCCCATGGCGCCGCCTACAAGGTAGCGCCCACCGTGCTCTGGGAGCTGGGGGCGGAGGTGGTGTCCATCGGCGTGGCGCCGGACGGGTTCAACATCAACCAGGGCTGCGGCAGCACCTCGCCGGCGGCCCTTGCCGCGCTGGTGCGCGAGCGGCGCGCTGATCTGGGTATCGCGCTGGATGGCGATGCCGATCGGGTGGTGCTGGTGGATGAGACCGGCGCGGTGGTCGATGGCGACCAGATCCTGGCGCTGGTCGCGCAATCCTGGGCGGCCCAGGGGCGGCTACGGGGCGAGGCGGTGGTGGCCACCGTCATGTCCAATCTCGGGCTGGAACGATTTCTGAAGGAAAAGGGACTCGCTCTTCACCGGACCAGGGTGGGGGACCGCTATGTCGGCGAGGCGATGCGCGAGCGCGGCTGCAACCTCGGCGGCGAGCAGTCGGGGCATGTGATCCTGTCGGACCATGGAACCACCGGGGACGGGCTGGTGGCCGCGCTGCAGGTGCTGGCGGTGCTGGTGGAGGAACGGCGGCCGGCGAGCGAGGTGCTGCGCCGCTTCGTGCCGCTGCCGCAGAAGCTGGTGAATGTCCGCCATGCCGGCGGGGCGCCGCTGAAGGATGAGCGGGTGGTTGGCGCCATCGCCGAGGCGGAGGCCGAGCTGGGCGCGCGCGGCCGCGTGCTGATCCGACCCAGCGGGACCGAGCCGCTGATCCGCGTGATGGTCGAGGCGGAGGAGGAAAGTCTGGTGGAGGCGCTGACCGCAAGGCTGGCCGATGTGATCCGCGCCGCCTCGAGCACGCCGGCGCGGGTCGCGGCGGAATGAAGGGACGGGTGCTTATCGTCGCAGGCTCGGATTCCGGCGGCGGGGCCGGAATTCAGGCCGATATCAAGGCGGTGACGGCGCTCGGCGCCTATGCGGCCACGGCCATCACGGCGCTGACGGCCCAGGACACCGAAGGCGTGCGCGCTGTGCACCCGGTGCCGCTGGACTTCCTGCAGCTGCAGATCCGCATGTCACTGGAGGATATTGGCGCGGACTGCATCAAGACCGGCATGCTGGCGGATGCCGGGACGATCGATGCCGTCTGTGACGCGCTCGCCGGCTGCGGCATCCCGCTGGTGGCGGACCCGGTGATGGTCGCGAAGGGTGGCGCGCGGCTGCTGGATATTACTGCGGTTGAGACGCTGAAGCGCCGCCTGATGCCACTGACAACGATACTGACGCCGAACCTGCCGGAGGCGGAGGTGCTGTCCGGCATGCCCATCCCCGACCTTCCCGCGATGCGCCATGCGGCGGAGGTGCTGATGACGCTCGGCGTGCCGGCGGTGCTGCTGAAGGGCGGGCATCTGGACGGGCCGGTGGTGCGGGATGTTCTGGCCACCGAGGAGGGGGTGGAAGTGTTCGAAAGCCCCCGTATCGCGACGCGGCACACGCATGGAACGGGCTGCACGCTTGCCTCCGCCGTCGCGGCCGGCTTGGCGCAGGGGATGGGGCTCCGGGACGCGGTGATGCGCGCACGGGCCTATGTGGCAGCGGCAATCCGTTCGGCACCCGGATTCGGAAAGGGACATGGACCGCTGGACCATGGCGTGACGGTCGATCCGGCGCGGGTGGCCGCGCTGGGCTAAAGGCCGGCTGCGAACCCGCCACGGGGTCCTGCAATGTGGGGCAATCGCGTTGATCCCGAACCGTCAAGAGTTTCCCATTCAGGGACGGATGAGCGTTTTCTCCGTCGCGTTCCCAGGGTCCTCGACCCAGCCTTCGACATAGGAGACGCGGATCGCCGCCATGCCAGCGGCGGCGATCGGCGCAGCCAGTAGGACGCCGAGGAAGCCGAGTCCGCTGCCGAACAGCGCCTGTGCACCGAGCAGCAGCGCGGGCGGCACGTCGGAGGACTGCTTCTGCACCATGGGCGTCAGGAAATTCCCCTCAATATTCTGCACGAGGACAAACAGGCCGATCACCCAGGGCACCAGTGACGGATCTTCGGAGGCGGCGATGAGCATCGCCGGCACGCAACCGATCACCGGCCCGATATAGGGCATGAAGCCGAAGATGGCGGTGAGGATCGCGAGCAGCCCCGCCAGCGGCACGCCGAGTGCCCAAAGGCCGAGGAAGGTGAGGGTGCCACTGACCACCATGGCGAACATCTGCCCCAGCAGCCAGCCGCGCAGCGCATGCGCCATGGCGTTCAGCGTGGCCTCGCCGCGCGGCCGCATGCCAGGCGAGAGCAGGGCGAGCGCCCCTCGCCGGTAGAGGGTGGGGTCGGCCCCGATGTAAAGCCCGAGCAGCAGCACGAGTAGGAAGTTGCCCAGCGCGCCCAGCGTGTTGTCCACCCCCGCAAGGGCCATGTTCGCCGCGGTCTGGGCCGAAGGCTGCACCTGCTCGGACGAGATGTTCTGCTTCAGCCAATCCGCACCGGGAAGTCCGCCGGCTACGTCCAGCAGGTCCCGCAACACGCGCGGCGCGGCCTGGCTGAACTGGCGGATCTGCTCGGCCAGGCTGGCGAAGCCGAACCAGAGCAACAGCCCGATGGCAACGAGCGCCAGCAGGGCCACGATCATCACGCCCCAATGCGGGGCAATGCCCAGCCGGATGGCGAGGGGAACGCCGGCCGCCCGCAAGGCCACGGCCAGTAGGCAGGCAGCGAAGACGATGAGGACGAAGGAGGGAGCGAGGAAGCCGATCAGCGTGACGACCGCCAGAACGATCAGAAGAGTGGCGCTGGCGTGTCGTGTCATGCCGGGCGCAACGGGGCGCCGGGCACTGAGTTGCGTGCGGCCCGTCGCCTTGCTTGACCAGGGCGGCAGGCGAGGGCTAGCCCTCCGGCGACGCTGTCCCGCCGGGCGGTGCATGGCCGCCTCCCTTCCGGAGGGGCAGGGTTTCCGGAGAGGTGGACTTCATGGTCGCAGTGACGAACGACCTGGATGCGGCGAAGCCGGCCACGCGCCCGGCGAATCCGCACTTCTCATCCGGCCCCTGCGCCAAGCGTCCGGGCTGGTCACTGGCTGCGCTGGAGGGCGCGCTGCTCGGCCGCAGCCACCGCGCGAAGGAGCCGAAGGCGCGGATCGCCGAGGTGATCGAGCGCTCCAAGGCGGTTCTCGGCATGCCGGCAGATTGGCGGCTGGGCGTGGTTCCGGCCTCCGACACGGGCGCGGTGGAGATGGTGCTTTGGTCTGCGCTGGGGCCTCGCGGCGTCGATGTGCTGGTGTGGGAATCCTTCTCAAAGGAATGGGCGACGGATATCGCGACCCAACTGAAGCTTTCCGATGTGCGGCTGCGCGAGGCGCCCTATGGCAAGCTCCCGGCGCTGGATCCGGTGGATCCCTCGCGGGACGCGGTCTTCGTCTGGAACGGCACGACCAGCGGCGTGCGCCTGCCGCATGCGGATTTCATCGCCGATGAGCGGGACGGCCTCGCGATCTGCGACGCCACCTCGGCCGCCTTCGCCATGCGGCTGCCCTGGAACAAGCTCGATGTGGTGACCTGGTCCTGGCAGAAGGTGCTGGGGGGCGAGGCGGCGCATGGGATGCTGGCGCTCTCGCCGCGCGCCGTGGCACGGCTGGAATCCTTCGAATCGGGCCGGCCGCTGCCGAAGATCTTCCGCATGACCAAGGGCGGAAAACTGATCGAGGGCATCTTCCAGGGCGACACGATCAACACGCCCTCCATGCTGGCCGTCGAGGATGCGCTGGACGGGTTGCGCTGGGCGGAATCCATCGGCGGGCTGGATGCGCTGATTGCCCGCTCCGAGGCGAACCTGGCGGCAGTGGCGGGCTGGGTTGCAACCAGCGGCTGGGCGGAATTCCTGGCGGAGGATGCGGGAACGCGCTCCTGCACCTCCATCTGCCTGCGGATCACCGTGCCCTGGTTCACCGCGATGGATGCGGCCGGGCAGGCAAAGGCGGCGAAGCGCCTGGCCGCGATTCTGGAGGCCGAAGGGGTGGCGCTCGACATCGCCTCCTACCGCGACGCGCCGCCGGGGCTTCGGATCTGGGGCGGGGCGACGATCGAGACCGCCGATATCCACGCGCTGCTCCCCTGGCTCGACTGGGCCTTCGCGGAACTGGCGATCGAACTGTCGCATGAGGCGGCGAGCCCGCCGGGCTGAACGCCCTGTCGGAGGCGGCTGGAACCTTCCGACCGCAGAGCGGTTCCCGTCCCGGTGCTTTCGGGAAGGGAACCATGGCGGCCAGCTTCACCACCGACATTCCGAACCGGCTCGACCGGCTGCCCTGGTCCCGGTTCCATTGGCTGGTGGTGATAGCCCTGGGCGTGACCTGGATCCTGGATGGGCTCGAGGTCACGCTGGTCGGCTCCCTCGCCGGGGCCATCCGGGACAGCCCGCGGCTGCGGCTGACGGAGACGGAGGTGGGGCTTACCGCCTCGGCCTATCTGCTCGGGGCGGTTTCCGGCGCGCTCTTCTTCGGCTGGCTGACCGACCGGCTGGGGCGGAAGAAGCTCTTCACCATCACCGTGCTGGTCTATCTGCTGGCGACCATCGCTACCGGCTTCTCCTGGGACTTCTGGTCCTTCACCATCTTCCGCTTCCTGACCGGGGCGGGGATCGGGGGCGAGTATTCGGCGGTGAACTCGGCGATCCAGGAGCTGATCCCGGCGCGGCGGCGGGGCACCACCGATCTTGCGGTGAACGGCACCTTCTGGGGCGGGGCGGCCATAGGGGCGGCCTCGTCGATCGTGCTGCTGGATCCCGTGGTGATCGATCCGGAACTGGGCTGGCGGCTCGCCTTCGGCGTCGGCGGCGCATTGTCGATCTCCGTGCTGTTCCTGCGGCGCTGGATTCCGGAAAGCCCGCGCTGGCTGATGACGCATGGGCGCCAGGCGGAAGCCGAGAAGATCGTCGGCGATATCGAGGAACGGGTGGCACGGGAGAAGGGACCGCTGCCGCCCATTACGGGCAAGCCGATCCGCATCGATCCGCGCACGCACACCACCCTCGGCGAGGTGGCGACGACGCTGGTCCGCACCTATCCACAGCGTGCCCTGCTTGGCATCGTGCTGATGGCCTGCCAGGCCTTCTGCTACAATGCGGTGTTCTTCACCTACGCACTGGTGTTGACACGCTTCTACGACATCCCCTCGGCCCATATCGGCTGGTTCATGCTGCCCTTCGCCCTGGGCAACCTGGCCGGTCCACTGGTGTTGGGGCATTTCTTCGACACCATCGGGCGGCGAGTGATGATTACCGCTACCTATGCGCTGGCGGGCGTGTTGATGGCCGCCACCGGCTTCGCCTTCGCGCAAGGCTGGCTCTCGGCCTGGGAGCAGACGGCGGCCTGGACGGTGATCTTCTTCTTCGCCTCCGCCGCCGCCTCCGCCGCTTACCTGACCGTGGGCGAGAGCTTCCCGCTGGAGATGCGCGCCATGGGCATCGCCCTGTTCTACGCCTTCGGCACGCTGGTGGGCGGCGTCGTCGGGCCAACACTGTTCGGCGCATTGATCGAGGGCGGCGAGCGCACCGACATCATGTGGGGCTACCTGCTGGGCGCCACGCTGATGCTGGTGGCGGCGGGAACCGAGTGGAAGCTCGGCTTCGCCGCCGAGGGCCGCTCGCTGGAGGATGTGGCGCGGCCGCTATCACAGTCGAAGGAGGCCTGACTTACGCCGCCAGCTGTGCTTCTGCGGTGACGACCGCGGCAACATGGGCAATGACCTGCTCCCAGTCCTCCTCCCGCGCACGGCGGTGCAGGCGCATGCCTGGGTACCAGGGCGTGTCCGGCCGATCGAGCATCCAGCGCCAGTCGGGCAGTGGGGGCAGCAGCAGATGGACCGGCCGCCCGAGGGCTCCGGCCAGATGGGCGAGGCTGGTATCCACACAAACGATCATGTCCATGGCCTGGAGGGCCGCGGCGGTTTCGGTGAAGTCCGTCAGCCGGGGACGCAGATCGGTGATGGCCGGCGTGGCGGCGAGGAAGGGCTCGTCGGCGGTACGAAGCTCCGTCTGGAACAGATAGCCGTCCACTCCCGCACCGAGCAGCGGGGCGAAGCGCTCCAGCGGGATCGAGCGGTGGCGATCGCCGAGATGGTTGGGATTGCCGGAGCAGGCGATGCCCAGGCGCAGCCGCCCCCTGGGCAGGGAGCAGTCCCAGGCCGCCACTCGGGCCGGGTCCAGCGCCGGGAAGGAAACCGGGGCGGGAATGCTGGCGAGGGTGGTGCCGAGGGCCAGGGGCAGGCTCATCAGCGGGCATTGCGCATCGTGCCGCGGCACCGGGTCATCGGTTGCAATGAGCTCCGCGAACCGGTTGAGCCCGCCCAGCAGCGGGATCAGCGGGCGCTGCACCTCCAGCACCACGCGGGCACCACGAGCGGCCACCATGGGCAGGTAGCGCGCCATCTGGATCGTGTCGCCCAGCCCCTGCTCGGCATGGAGGAGGAGCACGCGGCCATCCATCTCCTCGCCACGCCAGAGGGGGCTTGTGGCGTGGCGATGGGGCGGACACCCCTTGCGGCGCCAGCGCCACTCGTAGCCGGCGAAGCCCGCCTCCAACTCGCCTAGCGCAAGCTGGCTGAGGGCCTCGTTCCAATGGGCATCGGCGAAGCCTGAATCGATCGAGGAAGCCTCGCGGAAGGCTGCGATCGCCTCCCGGTGGCGGCCAAGGCCGCGGAGGGCGTTGCCCCGGTTATAGGGGATGCTGCGGTTACCCGGATGGAGGTCGGCGGCGCGGCCGAAGCAGTCCAGCGCCTCCTCGAAGCGTCCCAGCTCGATCAGGGCGATGCCCCGGCCATTCCAGGCTTCGCCCGAGGCCGGATCGGTGCGAAGGGCGGCACGGTCGGCGGCTTCGGCCTCGGCATGGCGGTCCAACCGGGCCAGGGCGGCGGCGCGGTTCCGGTGGTTCGCGGCTGAATCGGAAAGAGCGAGGGCGGCATCGGCGCTCGCCAGGGCATCGTCGTAGCGGCCGAGGTCGCAGAGGGCGGCCGTGCGGCTGGCATGGGCATCGGCGAGTTGGGGCGAGAGGGCGAGGGCGCGGTCAAAGCTTTCCAGCGCCTCCGCGGGGCGGTTCAGACCGCGCAGGATGATGCCCTGCGTCACCAGCGCGCCCGGATCCTCCAGGCGGAGCATCAGGGCGATCCCGACGCTGGCCAGCGCCTCCACGTCCCGCTGCAGGTCGGCCAGGGCGGTCGCGCGATTCGCATGCGCGGCGGCGTAGGTGGGATGGCGGGCGATGGCCTCGTCACAGGCGGCGAGCGCCTCCTCGGGGCGCTTCAGGGCGCGAAGGGCATTGCCGCGGTTGTTGTGCAGCTCCGGCATGTCGGCGCCCATGGCGCGGGCCGAGTCATGGGCGGCGAGGGATTCGGCATGGCGGCCCAGGGCGTGCAGGGCATTGCCGCGGCCCACACGGGCCTCCGGCAGGGAGGGATCGAGGGCCAGGGCTTGATCGAAGGCGGCGAGGCCCTCCTCCGCATGGCCGAGCTCCACCAGCGCATTGCCGAGATTGCTGTGGACGAAGCCCTGGCGCGGATCCACCGCGATGGCCCGGCGCAGGAGGGGCACGGCGCCCGCCGGGTCCCCGGCCATGGCGCGGAGCAGGCCGAGCAGGTGCAGAGCGGGAAAATGCGCCGGGTGGCGGGCCAGCACGGAGCGGTAGAGAGGCTCGGCGGCCGCGAGTTCGCCCGCGCGATGGAGCGCGAGGGCGCGGGCGGTCAGCGCCTCCGTCGTTTCCGGTGCCGGCGCCATGACGGGCCAGGGCGCCTGGCGGGCTGGCGCGATCTGCTGGGGCAAGGCGTTCCCTCCGGCCATCTTGGCCGTGGGGATCCTGCGCGACGAAAGGTGAAGGGGCGGTTAGCGGCCGAGCCTGGGCTGGTTCGCCTCGATCGCCATGGCCTGAAATGCCTCCTCCACCCGGGGCAGGCGGGGGAGGTCGGACAGGCGCGCCATGACCGAGGCGCCACCCACCGGCGCGAGGGCGGCCTCGGCCGCCGGCGTGTTGTAGGCATAGAGGGCCCGGGCGGCCTCACCGAGCGAAACCATCGCGACCTCGTTCGGGACCCGCGGAGAGATGCCCAGCGCAGCGCGAAACTCGCGTCGGGCGATCTGGAGTTGCGGCAGGAGGGTCGCGTTCTGGGGATGGGTCCAGTACGGGTCGGTTTCGGCGGCATTGGCGAAGGTTTCGATCCGCGTTGCCGCCTCGGCCGCCTCGGCGGGCCGGCCCTTGAGCTGCTCCGTGTTCCCGAATTCGAAGGGGGCCACGCGGGCCACGATGCGCAGTGGATCGGCGACGCCGATCTGGCCGATGGCGCTTTGCACCCCACCGCCGCCGCAGGCCGCGAGCGGGAGAAGCAGGGCGACGGCGAATGGTGAAGGCTTCATGCGGCGGGTCACTCCGCCTGCCAGGATGGTCAGGCGGGGGAGGGTGGGCAAGGGCACGGCCACCTTCCCGGCGCGGGCCATGCCGCGGGCCGGTCCCTGACCCCGGCCGATCGGGCTTGCGGCATCGGGCTGCCGCTGCCATTCACCCCGCGAAAAAACCGCGAGCGTCTTCCACTCCCCCATGACCGACGACCCGCCCAACCCGGCCCTGCTGCCCGCCGGCCTGTCCGACCTTCTGCCGCCCGAGGCGGCGCGGGAGGCAGCCCTGGTGGAGGCGATGATGTCGGTCTTCGCCAGCCATGGCTATGAGCGGGTGAAGCCGCCGCTGCTGGAATTTGAGGAAGGGCTGCTGACCGGATCGGGCGCCGCCCTGGCGGACCAGACCTTCCGGCTGATGGACCCGGTCAGCCAGCGGATGATGGGGCTTCGCGCCGACACCACACCGCAGGTGGCGCGGATCGCCGCGACGCGGCTGCGGGACGTGCCGCGGCCGCTGCGCCTTTCCTATGCGGGGCAGGTGTTGCGGGTGCGCGGTACGCAAATCGCGCCCGAACGGCAACTGCCCCAGCTGGGGGTGGAGCTGATCGGCGTGGACAGCGCCGAGGCGGATGCCGAGGCGGCCGCCCTCGGCGTCGAGGCCCTGGCCGCCGTGGGCATCGCCGATGTGGCGCTGGACATCACCCTGCCGGCCATGTCGCCCGCCCTCCTGGATGCGGCGGGGCTGGAAGGGACGGCACGCTCCCGCCTGGCCCGCGCGCTGGACCGCAAGGATGCCGCCGAGGTGGCGCGGCTGGCCGAGCTGGCCGGGCCGCCCGCCATCTTCCTCACCGCGCTTCTGGCCGCCGCCGGGCCGACCGACCGGGCGCTGGAAGCCCTGCGCGCCGCGCCGCTACCGGATGGCCCGCGCCGGATCGCCGATAATGCCGCGGAGGTGATCGCCGCTCTCCGGCGCCGCCTGCCGGAGCTGCGCATCACGCTGGACCCGGTGGAGTTCCGCGGCTTCCGCTACCACACCGGCGTGGCCTTCACCCTCTACGGACCAGGCCGCACCGGCGAATTAGGGCGAGGCGGCCGCTATGTGAGCGGGGAAGAGCCGGCGACCGGGCTCAGCCTCTATCCGGATGCCGCGTTGCGGGCGGCGCCGTTGTCGGCCTCGCCGGATCGCGTCTTCCTCCCGGCCGGGCATGATCCCGCCGCGGCCGCCGTACTGCGTAGCGCCGGATATGTAACCGTGGCCGCCCTCTCGGCGGCCGATACCGCGCGCGGCCTGGGCTGCACGCATGAATTGCGCGGCGCGAATGCCGTGCCCCTGACCGAGGAGTAGTTCCATGGCCAATGTCGCCATCATCGGCGCCCAGTGGGGCGACGAGGGCAAGGGCAAGGTGGTGGACTGGCTCGCCAGCCGCGCCGACATCGTCGTCCGCTTCCAGGGTGGCCACAACGCCGGCCACACGCTGGTGGTGGGCAACCAGACCTACAAGCTGTCGCTGCTGCCCTCCGGCGTGGTGCGTGGGAAGCTGGGCATCATCGGCAATGGCGTGGTGCTCGATCCCGATGCGCTGCTGAGCGAGATCGCCAAGGTGCAGGCGCAGGGGCTCGAGGTCGGGCCGCACAACCTGCGGATCGCCGAGAACACGCCACTCATCCTTCCGCTGCACTCCGCCATCGACAAGGCGCGCGAGATGGCGCGCGGCAAGAACGCCATTGGCACCACCGGGCGCGGCATCGGCCCGGCCTATGAGGACAAGGTCGCGCGGCGCGCCATCCGCCTCTGTGACCTGGCCGAGCCGGAGACCGTCTCGCACAAGCTCGACGAGCTTCTGCTGCACCACAACACGCTGCTCGCGGGCCTGGGCGCGGAGACCTTCGCGAAGCAGGACCTGCTGGAGAAGATCCTCGGCTGGGCGCCGAAGCTGCTGCCCTTTGCCGAGGCGGTGTGGGAGCGGCTGGACCAGGCGCGCCATGACGGCAAGCGCGTGATGTTCGAGGGCGCGCAGGCCGTAATGCTCGATGTCGATCACGGCACCTATCCCTTCGTCACCTCCTCGAACACCGTCGCGGGCAATGCGGCGGCAGGGGCGGGGATCGGGCCGCATGCGATCGGCACCGTCCTCGGCATCGCCAAGGCCTACACCACCCGCGTCGGCTCCGGCCCCTTCCCGACGGAGCTGTTCGACGACACGGGCAAGCTGCTCGGCGAGCGTGGGCATGAATTCGGCACCGTCACCGGCCGTCCGCGCCGCTGCGGCTGGTTCGATGCCTGCCTCGTGCGCCAGGCGGTGAAGGTTGGTGGCGTGCAGGGGCTGGTGCTGACCAAGCTCGACGTGCTGGACGGCCTGCCGGAACTGAAGATCTGCACCGGTTATGAGATCAATGGTGAGCTGGTGAAGCGGCTTCCGGCGGCCATGGCGGCGCAGGCGGCGGCGAAGCCGGTCTACGAGACGATCGAGGGCTGGTCGGGCAGCACCCGCGGGGCGCGCTCCTGGGCCGCACTTCCGGCGCAGGCGATCAAATATGTCCGCCGGATCGAGGAGCTGGTGGAGGCGCCGGTGACGCTGCTCTCCACGAGCCCGGAGCGCGACGACACCATCACGGTGAGCGATCCCTTCGCCGGCTGAGGCGCCCGCCGGGCCTGCCTCCGTGCCGGAGGCGGGCCCTGGCGACTACTGGTCAGCCCGCCACCAGAGAAAAGGCGAGCGCCGTGCGCTGGAACGGGCGGGGCCGCCGCCGGGCAGGATGGGACGCCCGCCATCGCCGGGAAAGCCTGTGGTGACCCGCCCGGGCACGGCAAGAAGGCTGGCCTGCCGCTCGGCTTCCTTGGCGCCGAGGCGCGAGGCATCCGCCGACAAAGGCCGCGCGAGACGGTTGGGAAGCGTGGGCATGCGGCCTCCAGTACCCCTATAATCAGCCGGCCGGACGAGGCTGCGGGCTGGGTCTGTTCTTCTTCTGGACCAACGGTGCCGGGGGCGTATGGTTGCCCTGGATAGAACGAGGGGATGGGATGCGGACCGAATTCACGCAGGCGCAGCTCGCCGATCCGGAGATGCGGGAGTCGAACCGTATCCTGCGTACCTGCGTGCATTGCGGCTTCTGCACCGCCACCTGCCCGACCTTCCTGCTGCTCGGGGATGAGCTGGATAGCCCGCGCGGGCGCATCTACCTCATCAAGGACATGCTGGAATCCGGCCGCGCGGCCTCGGAGGAGGAGGTGCGGCATGTGGACCGCTGCCTTTCCTGCCTTTCCTGCATGACGACCTGCCCGAGCGGGGTGCACTACATGCACCTGGTCGACCACGCCCGGCATCATATCGAGGAGACCTACAAGCGTCCCTTCATGGAACGGGTGCTGCGCGGTGTGCTGGCGGCGGTGCTGCCACGGCCGGCGCTGTTCCGGGCGGCCCTGGCCGGGGCGCGGGCGGCGCGGCCGCTGCGGGGGCTGATCGGCGGCACCTCGATGACGGCGAAGCGGCTGCGGGCGATGCTGGACCTTGCGCCTTCAGCGCTGCCCCCGCCCGGCGAGTCCGCGCGGGCCGCGGTGCACCCGGCGGAAGGCCAGCGCCGGGGCCGCGTGGCGCTGCTGACGGGCTGTGCCCAGACGGTGCTGGCGCCGTCCATCAACGAGGCGACGATCCGGCTGCTGACCCGCATGGGGATCGAGGTGATCGTGACCGCCCGCCAGGGATGCTGCGGCGCGCTGACGCACCATATGGGGCGGCAGGATGATTCCCACGCCCAGGCCCGCCGCAACATCGAGGCCTGGGCTGCGGAGGCGGAGGGCGAAGGGCTGGACGCGATCGTGATCAATGCCTCGGGCTGCGGCACGACGGTGAAGGATTACGGGCACATGTTCCGCGAGGCTGAACCGGCCCTGCGGGAGCGGGCGGCATGCGTATCGGGGCTGGCAAAGGACGTGTCCGAGGTGCTGGCGCAGTTCGGCTACGCGCCGAGCCGAGAAACGCCAGGGATCGCCGTCGCCTATCACGCGGCCTGCAGCCTGCAGCACGGCCAGCAGATCACCGCCGTGCCGAAACACCTGCTGGAGAAGGCGGGCTTCGAGGTGCGGGTGCCGCAGGAGGCGCATATCTGCTGCGGCAGCGCGGGCACCTACAACATCCTCCAGCCGGAGATCGCCGGGCAGCTCCGCGAGCGCAAGCTGGACTTCCTCCAGCGGACGGGGGCGGATCTCGTCGCCTCGGGGAATATCGGCTGCCTGACGCAGCTCGGCGGCGGCGGCCTGCCGGTGGCCCATATGGTGGAGCTGCTGGACTGGATGGCGGGCGGCCCGGCCCCGGCCGCGGTGATGGCGGCGCGGCGCGGCAAGAGGCCCTGGTCGGCTGAGGCCGGCCGCGGGCGGAAAGGAACCCCTGGATGAAGCACATATCGGCAATCGGCGGGTCGCTCCTCCTGCTTTCCGGGATGGCTTCGGCGCAGGTTCTGCCGCTTCCGGGCGGACCAGCTGTGGGACCGGCGATTCCACCCCCAGCCATGGCCGTCCCCCGACCGGGCGCCGGAACCCAGCGGCGGGAAGAGCTGAACCAGCTGCTCGATGCACTGGCCCAGGCGCCGGACGAGGCAGCAGCGGCGCCCATCCAGGCGCGTATCCAGGCGCTCTGGGCCGAGGGCGGCACGCCCACCGTCGGGCTGCTGCTGCGGAAGGGGCTACAGAACTTGGCTGCGAACGCGGTTGGCGAAGCGGTGGAGGACCTGGATGCCGCGATCACGCTGCAGCCGGACTTTCCCGAATCCTGGGTGCTGCGGGCCCAGGCCCTGGCCGCGTCGGGCGACCGCCGGGCAGCGGCGGCGGATCTTCGGGAGGCGCTGCGGCTGGAGCCGCGGCATTTCGGCGCGCTGCTGGCCCTTTCGGACCTGCAGGAGGATGCGGGGGACTTCGCGGGCGCGCTGCGCAGCCTCGACGCCGCGCTGCGCATCCATCCGCGCCTGTCCGGGGGGGCGCAGAAGCGGCGCGAGTTGCGGCGCCGGGCATTGGGCGACGCCACCTGAGGCTGGCGGCCTCCTACCCACCCTGATTGCGCCGCCTGCGGAGCGCGGCTTCCCGGCAGGCGGCCCGCCGGCGTTCATGCTGGCCGTCGGGCTCTGGCGGGTCTTCCGGACGGGGGGAGACGGTTCAGACCCTGAGGCCGGGTGCCGGGACGAGGTTCTCGGGGGCGTCCCATGGTGCGGCGGCCGGGAACAGGGCCGGCATCGCTAGAAGAGCGGCCAGCAGGAACAACACCGCCACGCGCCGGGAGGAGGGAAGCCGGTCCTCAGCCCGCGAGGTCAGCAGGAGGAAGGGCACGAAGCCTGCCGCCAGTAGCGCGGCAGCGGCTGGAATGACCGTTCCGGCATCGAGAACGAGAGGAAGCAGGGCCGTCGGCAGGGCGGCCAAACCCGCGATGGCGCCGCCTGCCAAGCCCGCCCTCTCGCTGGCCGGCCGGATGCGCTCCGCCCAGCCCCGCAGCCGGACCGCGGCCCATCCCAGCACGGCCCCGCCCAGTGCCGACGCTCCTGCCGCGATCAGGGCAAGGAGCAGCGTGCCGGCCGACCAGGGCTGCAGGCCGAGAGAGTTGGCCATGGCGCCGAGCGGGAGGGCCAGGGCGGCGAGCAGCAGCCCTGCCGGGATCAGGATGATGGGCAGCGGTGCGAACAGGAGCAGGAGGCCAACGAAGGCCAGGGCTGCCCGAAGTGGCGTTACCCGCGAGAGGGCGAGCCAGGCCCCAAGGTGGCAGAGCACGCCTCCTGGCGCCAGAGCCATAGGGTCCATCCCCCAGGACGGCAGCAACAGCGCCGCCCAGGCGATGGTCGCCAGGGCGGCCGGGAGCAGCGCGTGGCGCCGGAATGGGCCGTGGAATGGCGGCGGGATGAGGGGAACCGAGCCGCCCGGCCTGGCGGCTACCGGATTGCTCAACGGGCCGGAGCGGCGGCCGTAGGCGGCGATTGCTGCGGGGTGAGCGTCTCGGTGCCGATGGCGCTGCTGCCGATGAGGGTCCACTGGCCGGTCATGCCGCCATCCGGGCCCACCTGATAGATCGCGATGCCCGGGCGCTCGCCGAAGGTGAAGCCAATCGAGAAGACCGGGCCGGCCGACATGCCGTAGCCCTCGTAGCGGACATCCCCGACCTGCCAGGCGACGCGCCAGGAAGCGAGGCCGACCTGCTGGATGCGCAGCTGGCCGCTATAAGGCGAGCCGTCCGGGTTCACGCCGGCCACGTCATAGAGCCCGTTGCGCTGGGCCTGGGCCGGAGCAGCGAAGCTGGCCAGGCCCGCCACCAGCATGGCCATCGCGATACGCTTCATCATCATCCTCGTTCCGGGCTGGAGAGCCGTTGCACGGCACGGGCGCGAGCGCCGGGGGCCTGGATGGCCGCCGGGGTCGTGCCCCGTCCAATATGGACCGAACCCAGCCCGGCGGCGATGCCGCCTACTCGACGATCGCCACGCGCAGCGCGTTTGTCGTCCCGGCCTTGCCGAAGGGTATGCCGGCGACCACCACCACCTCGTCCCCGACCACGGCGAAGCCCTCGGTGACGGCGGACCGAACGGCCTTGGCCACCGTGTCCGACATGCTTGCCGGCTCCTTGCTCAGCACTGGATGCACACCCCAGACAAGGGCGAGGCGGCGGGCGGTGCGCTCGCTCGAAGTCAGGCCGATGATCGGGGCGGCGGGGCGCTCGCGAGCCACGCGCAGGGCGGTGCTGCCGGTGGCGGTGAAGGCGGCAATGGCTTCTGCGTCGATCGTGCTGGCGACCTGGCGCGCGGCGGCGGCGATGGCGTCGGAGGAAGTGTGGCGCGGGTCGGGGCGGGCGGCGTCGGTCGCGGCGCGCCAGCCCGGGTCCTGCTCTGTGCGGGCGACGATGCGGTCCATGATGTTCACCGCCTCGAAGGGATATTGCCCCGCGGCAGTCTCGGCCGAAAGCATGACGGCATCGGCGCCGTCGAAGACGGCCGTCGCGACGTCCGATGCTTCGGCGCGCGTCGGCGTCGGGGCGCTGATCATGCTCTCCAGCATCTGCGTCGCCACCACCACCGGCAGGCCGCGGCTGCGGGCGGCGCGGATGATGCGCTTCTGGATCAGCGGCACCTCCTCGGGCGGGCATTCCACGCCGAGATCGCCGCGCGCGACCATCACCGCATCCGCGAGGTCGAGGATGCCTTCCATGTGCTCGACGGCCTGGGGCTTCTCCATCTTCACCATGATCCAGGCGCGCCCGTCGGCGATGGCCTTGGCCTCAGCCACGTCCTCCGGCCGCTGCACGAAGGAGAGGCCGATGAACTCGACGCCCTGATCGAGGACGAATGCGAGGTCGGCGCGGTCCTTCTCGGTCAGTGCCGGGATGGGCAGGGCGACGTCGGGCACGTTCACGCCCTTGCGGTCCGACAGCGGCCCGCCGACGAGGACTTCCGTCTCCAGGTGATCGTCGCGCTGGCGGGTGACGCCAAGGCGGAGCTTGCCGTCGTCGAGCAGCAGCGTGGTGCCGATTCGGGCGGCGGCGATGATCTCGGGATGCGGCAGCTGGACCCGGCGCACGTCGCCCGGGACAGGGGAGAGGTCCAGCCGGAAGGTCTGGCCAGCCTGGAGCTGCACGCGCCCGCCCGCGAACTTGCCGACGCGCAGCTTCGGGCCCTGGACATCGGCGAGGATGCCGATCGGCCGGCCCGTCTTGCGTTCGATCTCACGGATGGTCGCGATCCGGGCGGCGTGGTCCTCATGTGACCCGTGGGAGAAGTTTAGGCGGAAGATGTCCGCGCCGGCACGGAACAGCCGCTCGATCACCTCGGGGGAGGAGCTGGCCGGTCCAAGGGTGGCGATCATCTTGGTGCGGCGGCGGCGGCGGATGGGAATGCGGCTGGCCAAGCGGGGCGCTCCTGCGGGCAGAGAATCCGGGCGGAGGAGCGTTTCCGTCGAAACCTCCATGATGCGCGCCACCTCATCCACCCGCTCCGGGGGGATGCGGCGCCACTGGGAGACGGCCGCGGTAGAGATGCCCAGTCCTGTGGCAATCCGGGTCACGGCGCCGCGTCGGGCGAGAAGGTCTTCGAGAGCTTTGTCGCGCATGGCAGGAAGTTAGTGCGGGTAAGCTTCCGGTGCGAGAGGCAGTTTTCTTACATTTGCTAAGTCACCAAAATTGCCCGGAAGTCGTTCACATTGGTCAGGGTGGGGCCGGTGACCACGAGGTCTCCCAATGTCTTGAAGACGTCGTGGCTCCGATGGGCGGAAAGCGCAGCGAGCGGATCGCTACCTGCCGCGCGGATGCGGGCGAGGGTGTCCGGCGTAGCGACCGCCCCGGCATTGTCCTCCGAGCCGTCGATCCCGTCCGTGTCGGCCATCAGGGCCCAAATGCCCGAGTGGCCCGCCAGGGCGGCGGCAAGCCCGAGCAGGCATTCACCATTCCGGCCGCCAGCCCCCTTCGCACCGCCCAGGGTGACGGTAGTCTCGCCGCCAGACAGCAGGACGGCCGGTGAGGCGATGGGCTGCCCATGTGCGGCCACGGAGCGAGCAATGCCGGCAAGGAGGGTGCCGGCCTCGCGCGCCTCTCCCTCCAGAGCGTCGCCGAGAATGATCGGGTTGAGGCCGAGTGCACGGGCCTCTGCCGCCGCCGCTTCCAGGGACATCAGCGGCGTCGCGATCATCCGGTACTCGGCCCGGGCCAGGCGTGGGTCGCCGGGCTTCGGCGTTTCCTCCGCAGCCGCCTCCAGGTGGGCGCGAACGACATCGGGCAGGGCGATGCCGTAGCGGGCGACGATGGCGCGGGCATCGGCGAAGCTGCTGGGGTCCGGCACGGTGGGGCCGGAGGCGATGGCGGCGGGATCGTCGCCCGGCACGTCCGAAATGGCCAGCGTGACCATCCGCGCCGGGTGCGCTGCGGCAGCAAGGCGGCCGCCCTTGATCGCCGAAAGATGCCGGCGGACCACGTTCATCTCGTTGATCGTGGCGCCGCAGGCCAGCAACGCGCGATTCACCGCCTGCTTGTCCGCCAAGGTGAGCCCCGGGGCCGCCAGAGGCATCAGCGCGGAGCCGCCTCCGGAGATCAGGGCAAGGACAAGGTCATCCGCGGTCAGCCCCTGGACCAGCGCCAGGATGCGGGCTGCGGCCGATTCGCCCGCGGCATCGGGGACGGGGTGGGAGGCCTCAACCACCTCGATGTGGGCCGTGGTAACCGCATGGCCGTAGCGGGTGACGACAAGGCCCGTCATCGGCACGTCTGGCCAGGCGTCTTCAAGCGCCGCAGCCATCACCGCAGCCGATTTACCCGCCCCGACGACCACCACCCGGCCCGCCGGACGCCCGGGCAGGTGGGGGGCGAGCATGGCGCGCGGGTCGGCGCTGCGCACGGCTGCATCGAACATCCGGCGCAGAGCCGCGCGGGCGGTCGCATCGTCCCAGTCCATTTCGGCCTCCTGCCGCGCGCATCATCACCGAGGGCGGCACGGGAGCAAGCCCGGCCGACCGCATCCGGGCTTGTGGCATGGATGGTGGTATGGAAGAACGGGGCCGGTGAGGAAATGGTCCATGGGCTCAATGGCCGCCGAGGCGCATGAGGGGCAGGGAAAGGGTGCGGAGGATCTCCGCGCTCGCACGCTGCCGGTGCGCCGAGAGGGCAGCCCGGGCGGCCTCGGCATCGCCCAGCCGCAGGGCGTCAAGGATGCGGGCGTGCTCCTCGGCCGAGCCCGCGGGCTCCGGACGGAGCGCCGCGGTGGCGAGGCGGGCGCGCTGTGCCAGATCGGCCGCTTCCTGCGCCATGCGTGCCAGCCGGGCATTTCCGCAATTCTGCACGAGGGTCCGGTGGAAACGGTCGTCCGCCGCGGCCCAGGCATGGCGGTCGCCGCGCGCCAGTGCCTCGCGCATCGCCTCGGTGGCACGGGCCATGGTGTCGATGGCGGCTTCGTCCCGCTTGGTGGCGAGGCGGGCGGCGGCGGCGCCCTCAAGGGCAATCAGCACCTCATAGGTTTCGGCCATGCCGGTGGGATCGATCGGCAGGACACGGATGCCGCGCCGCGGCTGGACCTCCAGGAAGCCTTCCGCCTGCAGGCGCAGCACCGCCTCATGCACCGGCGTGCGGCTCATGCCGAGTTGCGCCGCCAGGTCGCCCTCCGTCGCCTGATGGCCGGGGGGCAGGGTCATTTCCAGGATCTGCGCGCGGAGCGCGCGATAGGCGGATTCGCCCAGGCTCGCGCGGGGCGCGGCAGGGGCGGGGGGCTGGCCGGTGCGGTCATCCTTCATCGGCACTGCCATGCCAGCCGCCGCCCGGTTTTCCAACAGGCCTCTCTCCAGACAGGGATCATTCATTGACCATGCCCGCCAAGCGCATCCACCGTATCGCCGCCATCCCCGCCGACGGGATCGGCAAGGAAGTCATTCCCGCCGGGCTTCGGGTGCTGGAGGCGCTGGCTCAGCGCAACGGCGGCTTCAGCCTCGATGTCGAGACCCTGCCCTGGGGCAGCGATTACTACCGCGAGAAGGGCGAGATGATGCCCGAGGACGGGCTGGAGACGCTGCGCAAATTCGACGCGATCTATTTCGGCGCCGTGGGCGATCCGAACCTTCCCGACAGCGTCACCCTCTGGGGCCTGCGCCTGAAGATCTGCCAGGGCTTCGACCAATACGCGAACATCCGCCCGACGCGCGTGCTGCCAGGCTTGACCAGCCCGCTGCGCTCGGTGGAGCCGGGTGATATCGACTGGGTGATCGTGCGCGAGAACTCGGAGGGCGAATATGCCGGTCATGGCGGCCGCGCCCATCGCGGACACCCCGAGGAGGTGGCGACCGAGACTTCCATCTTCACCCGCGCCGGCGTGGAGCGGATCATGCGGGTCGCCTTCGACATCGCCCGCAGCCGTCCGCGCAAGCTGCTGACCGTGGTGACCAAGTCCAACGCGCAGCGCCACGGGATGGTGATGTGGGACGACATCGCGGCCGAGATCGCGAAGAACTATCCCGACGTGACCTGGGAGAAGGAGCTGGTGGATGCGATGGCCGCGCGCATGGTGCGCAAGCCGGCCAGCATCGACACGGTGGTCGCGACCAACCTGCATGCCGACATCCTGTCGGACCTCGCCGGGGCGGTCGCGGGTTCGCTCGGCGTGGCGCCGACGGCCAATCTCGATCCCTCCCGCCGCGCACCCTCCATGTTCGAGCCGATCCATGGATCGGCCTTCGACATCATGGGCAAGGGCATCGCCAATCCGGTCGCGACCTTCTGGACCGGCGCGATGATGTTGGAGCAGCTCGGCGAGGCGGCCGCGGCCAAGGCGCTGATGGCGGCGGTGGAGCGCGTGTGCGCCGATGGCGTGTTCACGGCCGATCTGGGCGGCACCGCGGATACCGAGACGGTGACCCGGGCTGTGATCGCCGCGATCGAAGGCGCCAATGCGCCAGCCTGATCCTGTGCCAGAGTGAATCAACAAAGGAGGAAATTTCCATGAGCAAGCTGTTCCGCCGCGCGATTCTCGCGGCCTCCGTTCTCGCCCCGCTGGCGGCGCCCGCGCTGGCGCAGCAATTCCCGAACCGGCCGATCACCGTCACCGTGCCCTTCGCGGCGGGCGGGCCGACCGATGTAATCGCGCGGCTCGTGGCCGAGGGGATGGCGAAGGATCTCGGCCAGCCGGTCGTGGTGGAGAACATCACCGGCGCGGGCGGCACCATCGCGGCCGCCCGCGTGGCGCAGGCGCGGCCGGATGGCTATTCGCTGTTGGTGCACCATATCGGCCATGCAACGGCAGCCACGCTCTATCGCCAGCTTCCTTACAACGTGGAGACCTCCTTCGCGCCGCTGGGGCTGGTTTCCGATGCGGCCATGACGATCGTCGCGCGGCCCGACTTTCCGGCAACGGACCTACCGAGCTTCATCGCCGCGCTGAAGGCGCAGGGCGACAAGCTCAACCTCGCGCATTCCGGCCTGGGCGGCGCGAACCAGCTCTGCGGCATGTTGGTGCAGCAGGCGGCGGGCACGCCCCTCACCACCGTCGTCTTCCGCGGCTCGGCCCCGGCGCTTCAGGAGATGATGGCCGGGCGCATCGACGTGTTCTGCGACCAAGCGACCAACACTGCGCCCTTCATCCGAGACAATCGCATCAAGGCCTATGCGGTGACGCTGGACCGGCGAGTGGAGGGGCTGAACCTGCCCACCACGGCCGAGGCCGGCGCGCCTGGCATCTCGATGAGCACCTGGCACGGCGTCTATGCGCCGGCGGGCACGCCGGAGGCGGTGCAGGAGCGGCTCGCCACCGCCATCCGCGCCGCGCTGCGCGAGGAGCGGCTGCGGGCGCGCTTCGCTGATCTGGTGACGGAGGTTGCCTCGGCAGAGCAGGCGACGCCGGCCGCGCATCGGCGGCACCTGACAGCGGAAGTGGCGCGGTGGCGGCCGATCATCCAGTCCGCGGGCGTCTACGCGGACTGAGCCTCGCATGGGGAGCAGCCGGCACTCCCCGGCAAGCGCGCCGCAGTTGTAGGGTTCTTCACCCGGCCGGGCGGTGACAGTCTCCCGGCTTTCGGGGAGGGCGACGGCGATGGAAGACACGGCTTCGGAATCCCCTCTGGCAGGGAGATGCCATTGTGGAAAGGTCCGCTACGAGGCGGGGGGCCGGACCTTCAACCCGACGATCTGCCATTGCGCCGATTGCCGGCGCGTGGCCGGCGCGCCCTGCGTCGCCTGGTTCAGCGTGGAGCGGGATGGGTTCCGCGTCATTGCGGGCGAGATGCGCCTCTACGCCTCCAGCGCCCGGGCGGAGCGGGGGTTTTGTGCCGATTGCGGAGCCTCGCTCACCTTCCAGGCGCATGACCTTCCAGGCGAGATCGACGTGACGACGGCCAGCCTGGACGAACCCGGGCGCGTGCCGCCCGCGGACCACACGCGCACCGCGCGCCGGCTGCCATGGATGCGCTTCGCGGATGGCCTGCCGGCCTATCCGGGCACCCGCGAGGAGGGGCTCGCCGGAGCCGATGGGAGCGGCCAGGACTGACGGCCATTGGTGGCGGGGCGGGGGGATGGCGCGGCCGCTCCGCTGCCCCCATCTTCGCCACGAGGTGAGGACGATCTGATGACGGAGCCCATGGGCGACATCGACGACAAGACCCGCACGGAGTTGGAGGCAGCGGCTTTCCGCCGCCTGGTGCAGCATCTGCGCGAGCGCAGTGACGTGCAGAACATCGACATGATGAACCTGGCCGGCTTCTGCCGGAACTGCCTCAGCCGCTGGTACCGCGAGGCCGCGGAGGCGCAGGGCATCGCGCTGCCCGATGCGCAGGCACGCGAGATCATCTACGGCATGCCGTACAAGGAATGGCAGGCGAAGAACCAGCGCGAGGCGACGCCGGAGCAGAAGGCGGCCTTCGCCGTGAACAATCCGGGGCACTGAGCGCGGGTGTCGGCGGTGATCGCGAGCCTGGTCATGCCCTTCGACCAGGTCTTCGACCGGGGCTTCCGCGGCCCATTGCTGAAAGGCGTGCTGGGTGCGGTCCTGGCACTCGGCGTGCTGATTGCCCTCGCTGACTGGGCGGTGGTTTCGCTAGCGGGCGGAACCGGCTGGCTGGCGGCGGCGGCCGGGGTGCTGGGCGGCGTCGCAGGGCTTTTCGCTGCCTTCTGGCTCTTCGTGCCCTTCGCCCTGGCGATCGCCGGGCTGTTCCTGGACGAGACGGCGGCGGCGGTGGAGGCACGGCACTATCCCGGCCTACCGGCGCCGCGCGGGGCCTCGCTGGCGGCGCAGGGCGTGTTCAACATCACCCTGGCGCTGAAGGTGCTGGGGCTGAACCTCGTGCTGCTGCCGGTGGCGCTGCTGCTGCCGCTGGTGGGCGGCGTGCTGCTGTGGTTCCTGGCTGCCATTTCCCTGGGCCACGGGCTGTTCGAGGGTGTGGCGCAGCGGCGCATGTCGGTCGCCGAGGCGCGGGTCCTTCGCAAGCGGCGGGAATTCTCCGTCTTCACCTTGGGGGCGATACTGGCTGCCATGGCGCTGGTGCCATTCGTCAACCTGCTTGTGCCGGTGCTGGGAACGGCAGCGATGACGCATTTGCTGCATCGCGGGGCCGACGGGCCGGTGCGATAGCGCCTGGCCAGCCTCAACCCCGGCCGACGCGCCAAGCCACCGCGGCGGCGCAGGCCGCCGGGGTGCCGAAGACGACGAGCAGGATCGGCAACTCCTCCTGCACGCTGTAGCCCGCACTGCTGACGCCGATCCAAAGGTTGACGAGGGACGCGACCAGCCAGACCGGGATGAAGATCCGTGCCGCCGTGCTCACCGCGCCATTGGACAGGTAGCCGCCGACGAGGAACAGGCCGAGAAGCACCAGTCCAGCCATGATGATTGTGAGCGTGTGCATACCCCTCTCCGTTGCGGCGGCGGCATGATCCATCGATCATGGAGCTACGTCGCCCCTTTTCCGGGCCACATCGGCATGGCGGTCCAACAGGACCCCATTGAGGCGGGGAGGGCAGGCGGGTAAGACCCGCCCCTTCGCGTGGGGGTGCGACCATGGCCGAGACTGAAATCCAGGGGGAGGTTCAGGAGCAGGACACCGATATCGGCGGTATCGCGCTGGCCGCGACCGCCAGTGTCCCCCACGCGGCTCGGCTGGAACTTGCCCTCTGAATACAACGGCCTACAGGAAATCGGCATTTTTCGCGGCGACCTCTGAGACACGGATCGTCTCTGGACGTACACTCGCCGCCTCCCCGATCCGCCCCCTCAATCCCGAGCAGAACAATCGAGAGTCATATGTCTGACGTACCCTTCGACATCACGGATGAGGCAGCGGAGAGCCGCGCGAGGCAGGAGGCCGATCCGGATCCCGACGTTGGCGGTATCGCGGCGGATCGACTCCGCTCGATTATTGAACGGGTGGAGCGTCTGGAGGAAGAGCGCAAGGCTCTCGCCGACGACATCAAGGACATCTTCGCGGAAGCGAAATCCGCGGGCTTCGAGGTGAAGGTGATCCGCCAGATCATCCGCATCCGCAAGCAGGAGCCGGCCGAGGTGGAGGAGCAGGAGACGCTGCTCGACCTCTACCGCCGCGCCCTCGGCATGTGAGGTGAAGAGCCCTGGCCGAGGCCGGGGCCGATCCGCGGTCGCTCCGCAGGGTGGGGTGCGCCGCGGGGATCGCGCATGTCCTGCGCGTGACCAGTTGAGGCACCGCCCATACGGGTGGGCGGCGCCTCTCTGCGCCTATTCCGCCTCGGCGTGGCTGCCGTTGCGCCAGGCATAAACGCGGTAGGCCGCGCCCTCGCGGTCTCCCTTCGCATCGAAGCGGATCGGGCCGAGGGCGGTGGCGAATTCACGCCCCTTCATCGCCGCCAGGATCCGGCCGGGTTGAGGCGCATTCGCGGCGGCGGCGGCCTGGGCGAAGATCTGCACGGCGGCGTAGCTGTAGAGGGTGTAGCCGCTTGGATCGTAGCCGGCGGCCTCGAAGCGCTTCGCCACTTCGGCGCCGGCCGGAATGCGGCGCGGATCGGCCTCGAAGGTGAAGAGGCTGCCTTCGCCCACATCGCCGACGATGTTCCAGAAGTCGCGGACGTTCAGGTCGTCATTGGAGATGAGCCGGAGATCCAGCCCCTGCTCCTTTGCCTGGCGGAGCAGCAGCGCGGCCTCACGGTGATAGGCGGCATGGTAAAGCACGCGCACATTGGCGGATTTCAGCCGGGTGACCACGGCGTTGAAATCGGTCTCGCCCTTGGTGATCTGCGCGCGCATCGCTTCGCGCAATCCGGCGCGGTTGAGGCTGGCCTGGAATACGTCGCCCAGTGTCACGCCGGGGGAGGTGAGGTCGTTGGTGATGCCCACAGCCTGACCGGGGAAGCGCCGCGCGACATATTCGGCGGCGACGGCTGCCTGCTGGTCGTCGCGCCCGCAGACGCGGAAGACGTTGCCAAGGCCGCGCTCCGTGTAGCGGGGATTGGTGGAGCCCGGCGAGACCTGCGGAATGCCGGCGTCCGCATAGACATCGGACGCCGCGATCGAGGTGGCGGAGCAGTAATGGCCCACCACGAAGGCGACATTGCGCGCGACGATGCGGTTCGCGACGGCAACGGCCTGCCGGGGGTCGCAGGCATCATCCTCCATCGTCAGGACGATCCTGCGGCCGAGCACGCCGCCGGCGGCGTTGAGGTCCGCCACGGCCATCTCCGCGCCACGGCGCATCTGCTCGCCGATGGTCGCCTGGTCCCCCGTAAGGGGGCCGGCCATGGCGATGCGGATCTCGCCGCCCTGCGCCCGCGCCGCGCCCATAGCACCCAGCAGGGTGGCCAGTGCCATCCCCGCGCCGATCAATCCACGCCGCTTCGTCATGTCCGCCCCGGCCTCTGCTTGCACGCGAGGCTTCACGTCCTGCCGGCAAGAAGCAAGGGCACCGCCAACGATCTCAGGAATAGAGTTTGTCGATCGTCCCCGCATGGCGTTCCAGCACGATCCGGCGCTTTACCTTCATGGTGGGTGTGAGCGTGCCGTTCTCCACCGTGAAAGGATCGACCGCGGACCAGCGGCGAATCCGCTCGGTGCCGGAGAGTTTTCCGTTCACCCGCTGGATCGCGCTTTCCGCTTTGGCCCCCTCGGCCGGCACGACCAGCGCGATGATGCTGGACTTGCCTTCGCCCGCGACGACGGCCTGGAGGATCTCGGGCTCGGCCATCAGCAGCCCCTCGATCCGGGCTGGGCTGACCATGTCGCCACCCAGCGTCTTGATGAAGTCCTTCTTACGATCGGTGATGGTGATGCGGCCGGCCTCGTCGATACGGCCGACATCGCCGGTATGGAGCCAAGGGGTATTCTCGCCGGGTGGGATGGCGAGGGCGCGGGCGGTTGATTCCGGGTCGTTCCAATAGCCGTCCATCACCAGAGGGCCGCGCAGCAGCAACTCCCCGTCCTCGGCGATGCGGGCCTCCACGCCCTCCACCGGGGCGCCGACGGTGCGGCGCTCGTTGTCCCAAGGGAGATTCACGGCGACGACAGGGCCGGCCTCCGTCTGGCCGTAGCCTTGCAGGACAGTGACGCCGAGGGCGAGGAAGAAGCCGGAAAGGTCGGGGTCCAGCCGCGCCCCGCCTGAGACCATGGCGGTCAGCCTGCGCCCGAAGCGGGCCCGGACCTTGGCGCGGACCAGCCGGTCCAGCACGGCATCCTCCAGGCGTTCCAGCAAGTTCAGCGGCGGGCCGTCCATCTTCCGCAGGCCCAGGGTGACGGCGCGTTCGAAGAGCTTCCGTTTCCAGGGCTTCTCCTTTTCCAGCCCCGCCAGGATCCTGGCGCGAAGCACCTCGAACAGCCGGGGGACGGCGGTGACGAGGGAGGGTTCCACCTCCTGGAATTCGGCCGCCAGGCGCTCGGCGCCGCGGGAAAAGACAATCTCGATGCCGCAGGCGGGAAAGAGGAAGCACCCCACCGTATGCTCATAGGCATGGGAGAGGGGAAGGAAGGAGAGATAGCAGGCGCCGGACCATTCCAGGCCGAGGCGGCGAATGAAGGGGCGCACCCCCGCCGTGTTCGCCAGCATCGCCCGGTGGGGCAGCATTACCCCCTTGGGCAGGCCACCGGTTCCGGAAGTGTAGATCAGGCAGGCGAGCCGCCCCTCCGGGATGTGCTGCACCTCCGCCACCAGCATGGCCAAGTCACCGGGCGTCGCGGCCAGTTCGGACCAGGGGGTGGTGCCGGGGGCGTCCTCAAGGCAGATCAGCAGGTCCAGCCCGCCCGGACCCGCCGCCTCGCGCAGGCGTTCCGCTAGCCTGGCAGTGGAAGCGATGGCCGTCCGGGCGCCGCTGTCGCGCAGGATATGGGCATGATCCGCCACCGTATTGGTGGTGTAGGTGGGCACGGTCACCGCCCCGATGGCCATGATCGCGGTGTCCGCGATCAGGAACTCCGGCCGGCTGTCGCTGACCAGGGCCACGCGGTCCCCGGGGGAGACGCCCCGGGCGCGGAGGCCGGCGGCGATATTGGCGACCGCCAGGGCGAAATCCCGCCAGCTGGTGTGCTTCCAGGCGCCGCTGCGCCCCGTTCCTTCCCAGTGCCGGATCATGGGGCGTTCGGGGTTGCGGGCGGCCAGGCCCAGCATCATGCCGGGCAGGCTGGTCCATCGCGCCGTGTCCTGATTCATCCGTCTCCCCACCATGTGCTTCGCCGGCGGCCTTGGCTCACCTTGCCGGGGGCTTATATCGAGGGGGAGAATCCTGATTCCACAAGGCGCCTGTTCCGCATGAACCTTCACAAGCCCGCCCCCCTACGTGACACCGAGGCCCGGATCGGCGCCGTCCCGGCCGGGGAGGCGCTGCCGGAATGGGATCTGCGGGACCTTTATGCGCGCCCGGACGACCCCCGGCTGCTGTCCGACCTGAATGCGGCCGAGGCATCGGCGCGAGCCTTCGAGGAGGCGCATGCGGGCAAGCTGGCCTCCCTCTCGGGCGATGCCCTGGAGGCGGCGCTGCGGGAATACGAGCGGATCGAGGAGGTGCTCGGCCGCGTCATGTCCTATGCGCAGCTTCTGTTCAGCGGCGATGCGCAGAACGCCGATAACGGGCGCTTCTACCAGACGATGCAGGAGCGGGTGACGGTCATCGGCAGCCACCTGCTGTTCTTCACCCTGGAATTGAACCGGCTGGACGATGCACTGCTGGAGGGCCGGATCGCCTCCTCGGCTGCGCTGGCGCGCTGGCGCCCCTGGCTGCGCGACCTGCGCGTGTTCCGGCCGCACCAGCTTTCCGACGAGGTGGAGAAGCTGCTGCACGAAAAGGAGGTGACCGGGCGTTCCGCCTGGAACCGCCTTTTCGACGAGACGGTCGCGCATATGCGCGTGCCGGTGACGCGCAAGGGCAAGACCGAGGAACTGACTGTATCGGCTGCGCTGAACCTGCTGTCGGACAGCGACCGTGCGGTACGCGAGGCGGCGGCGGCGGGCGTATCCAAGGCCTTCGGGGAAAATATCCGGCTGTTCTCCCTCATCACCAACACGCTGGCGAAGGACAAGGAGATCATCGACGGCTGGCGGAACTATCCGCGGCCCGGCACATCCCGCAATCGCGCCAACATGGTCGAGGACGAGGTGGTGGATGCCCTCGTCTCCGCGGTGGTGGAGAGCTTCCCGCGCCTGTCGCACCGCTACTATGCCATGAAGGCGAAGTGGCTGGGGCTGGAGCGGATGAAGCACTGGGACCGCAACGCGCCGCTGCCGGGCGATGTGGACAGGACCATTCCCTGGCCCGATGCGCGGAACCAGGTGCTGACGGCCTATGCCGCCTTCAGCCCCGAGCTGGCTTCGCTCGGCCGCGACTTCTTCGAGAAGCCCTGGATCGATGCCGCGCTGCGCCCAGGCAAGGCAAGCGGTGCCTTCGCGCACCCCACCGTACCGTCCGCGCACCCCTATTTGCTGGTGAACTACCACGGCAAGTCGCGCGACGTGATGACGCTGGCGCATGAGCTGGGCCATGGCGTGCACCAACGGCTGGCCTCGGCGCAGGGCTACCTTATGTCCGGCACGCCGCTGACGCTTGCGGAGACGGCCAGCGTGTTCGGCGAGATGCTGACCTTCCGCGCCATGCTGGATGCCGAGACCGACCCGGCGCGACGGCGGCTGATGCTGGCCTCCAAGGTGGAGGACATGCTGAACACGGTGGTGCGGCAGATCGCCTTCTACCGTTTCGAGACGCTGCTGCATGACGAGCGTCGCAAGGGCGAGTTGTCTTCCGAGCGGATCGCCGAAATCTGGATGCAGGTGCAGCACGAGAGCCTCGGCCCGGCCTTCGACTTCACGCCGGATTATGGGGTGTACTGGTCCTACATCCCGCATTTCGTGCACACGCCGTTCTATGTATACGCCTATGCCTTCGGGGATTGCCTCGTGAATGCGCTCTACGGCGTGTACCAGGATGGGCAGGTGCCCGACTTCGCGACCAAGTATCTCGACCTGCTGCGCGCGGGCGGGACGCTGCGGCACAAGGAGCTGCTGGCGCCCTTCGGGCTGGATGCCTCCGATCCCGCCTTCTGGAAGCGTGGCCTCGACGTGATCGCGGGCTTCATCGACGAGCTCGAGCGCGCGGATGGCTGAGGAACGGGAGAACACCCTCTTCGGCGAAATCCGTCGCATGGCCCGCACCTCGGGCGCCGTTGGCGGGATTGCGGCGCGGGTCGCGGGGGAACGTTTCCTCGGCATCAAGACCGACAAGTCGGCGCATGCGGAGGATCTGAAGGCCATCCTCGGCGGGCTGAAGGGCCCGCTGATGAAGGTGGCGCAGTTCCTCTCCACCGTGCCGAACGCGCTGCCGGAGGAATATGCGCAGCAGCTCGCCTCGCTGCAGGCGAATGCACCGCCCATGGGCTGGGCCTTCGTGCGCCGGCGCATGGGGACAGAGCTGGGCCCGGCCTGGGAAAGCCGCTTCCGTGCCTTCGGGCGGGAGGCGGCGGCCGCTGCCTCGCTGGGGCAGGTGCACCGGGCGACGCTGCTCGACGGCACGCTGGTGGCCTGCAAGCTGCAATATCCGGACATGCCGAGCGTGGTGGAGGCCGACCTGCGCCAGCTTCGGCTGGCCATGGGCCTCTATGCACGCATGGACAACACGATCCAGCATGACGACGTCTATGAGGAGCTGCGCGAGCGGCTGCGCGAGGAGCTGGATTACGAGCGCGAGGCCGCGCAGATGCGGATGTACGGCCTCATGCTGCAGGACACGCCCCATGTGCATGTGCCCACGCCGGTCCAGGAGCTGACGACGAAGCGGCTTCTGACCATGAGCTGGCTGGATGGGCGCTCCATCCTGGCGCGGCTGGAGGAGAAGCCGTCGCTGGAGGAGCGGAACGCCTATGCCACGGCGCTGTTTCACGCCTGGTACGTGCCGCTCTACCGCTATGGCGTGATTCACGGAGACCCGCATCTCGGCAACTACCAGGTGCGGGAGGATGAGCGTGGCATCAACCTGCTCGACTTCGGCGCGATCCGCGTCTTCCCGCCGCGCTTCATCACCGGGACGCTGACCCTCTACGAGGCGGTGCGGGACGAGGATCGCGACAAGGCGGCGCATGCCTTCGAGCTATGGGGCTTCAAGGACCTCAAGCGCGAGACGATGGAGGTGCTGCTGCGCTGGGCGCGCTTCCTCTACGAGCCGCTGCTGGAAGACCGGGTGCGGCCCGTGCAGGAGACGAATGACCCGCAATTCGGCCGCAAGGTGGCCGAGGAGGTCCATAAGGGCCTCAAGCAGGTCGGCGGCGTCCGCCCGCCGCGGGAATTCGTGCTGATGGATCGCGCGGCGGTGGGACTGGGAAGCGTCTTCCTGCGCCTGAAGGCCGAGATGAATTGGCACGACATGTTCCACCGCCTCATCGACGATTACCGCGAGGCTGACCTGGCCGCGCGCCAGGCTGCGGCCTTGGCGGAGGCGGGCGTACCACCGACGGTGACGCCGGCAATCTGATCCACAGTGCCGTATTCCTCAGCCCGGGCTGAGGGATACGGCCAGTGGGATGCGGGGCGCGTCGCGCAGATCACGGCGCATGGCTTCCTGCTCGGTCCAGCGGGTGCTGGCAGGCAGGCGCATCACTTCGCAGCGCAGGGTCAAGACGGGAAGGCGGAAGGGCCAGGGCGCGAGGGACCAGGTGCCGGGCCCGCTGCGGGCCAGGGTCAGCTTCGCCATGCCGCCATCCTCCAGCGGCGCTTCGCCGGCCGCGCCGGGATGGGCGAAGCAAAGGGCGAGGGAGAGCGCATCCGCCACTGCGACCAGCGCCGCGTTGCGGTCCACCTGCGCGGGGCTCGCCCCCAGCCGCTCCGCCCAGGCGGATTGCAGCGCGCCCTGTTCGGACAGGTAGCGCCCGGCCGCTTGCTTGTCGGCTTCGCTGTCGCGCTCCGGATTGGCGTAGCGCGTGTAGATCAGCGTGCCATGCCGGGAGACCAGCAGCGCGGGCCAGAGGCCCCAGGCAGCCCGGGCCAGCTCCACGCCCTGCGCCCACATTGGCGCATGCCGGGCAGCACCCACGGCGGTGAAGGGGTGGGGCAGGCCGGTTCCCACATCCAGGGTCGGGGCGGATTCCCAGGGCATCCAGCCGATGTCGTGCTGGGCGGCGGCCAGGATTACCTCGGGCGCCGGATCGGGGTGGGCGAAGCCAGGCGCACCCCAGGCCTCCATGATCTGGCCGGAGAGCAGCGCATGGGCCGGCTGGGGGATGAAGAGGCGGGAGCCGTCCTCGGTGTCTTGGAGAATCATGCTCGCTTAACGCCCGTCTCAGCCCCGGGGAGGCGCCTCGACCTCCATCCCGAGCAGCAGGAAGGACAGGGTCTTGCCATGGCCGTCCAGGTTCAGGGCACCGTTCACCCCGCCTTCCAGCACATCATCCAGTACGAAGTTGAAGCCGTGCAGCCGGGGCAGGTCATGCCGCACCACCCCGGAACAGCCGCGATGGGCGAAGAGGGCCATCACACGCTCCTCCGTCACCTGAGCCGCCAGATGCACGTAATGCGCCGGGTCGAGTGCGAAGAGCCCGATGTTCAGCCGGTTGCCCTTGTCGCCAGCGCGGGCATGGGCGAGTTCATGCAGGATCACGACAGCATCTCCACCACCGGATGCACGCGCTCGCGCGGAACGAGGAAGGAGAGGGTGCGGACCCGGTCCACCACCCGCATCCGCACCCCGCCGCCGCCCGCCGGGCCACAGCAATACAGGGCGAGCACCTCCCGCGTCGCGCGTTCGGCGGGGCTGCGCTCATCGGTGGCCAGGGAGAAGCGGAGGCGGACCTCGTCGGGCTCGCCCCGGCGCCCGGTGCGGAGGGTGCCGGAATCGCCCTCATGAACGCTCGCCACTCCGATCAGGTCGAGCCGCGCGCGGCCCTCCAGCCCCAGGCGGCGGGCGCGTTCCAGCAGGGTGCGGCCGGCCAACTCCGCGCGGGCGCGGGCATTCGGGCCGGCATAGGAAATCTCGCCCTCGCCCAGCCAGCCGCCGGGGAAGGAGACGGTGGCCTTCAGCCGCTCGGGCCGGGGCCTGCCGCGGCAGCCGTGCACGCGAACCCGGTCCTTGCCCTCCTGCTCCAGCTCGACCTGAGTGATGTCGAGCACGACATCGGGGGTGAGATAGGCCGAGGGGTCGTGGATCTCGTAGAGAAGCTGCTCCTTCACCGTGCGGAGGTCCACCAGCCCGCCAGTGCCCTCGGGTTTGGTGATGACGAAGCCGCCATCCTCCGTGACCTCGGCAATGGGGAAGCCGGTGTCGTCCAGCCCCTCCACGTCCTTCACTCCCGGATCGGCGAAGTAGCCGCCAGTGACCTGGCTGCCACATTCCAGCAGGTGCCCGCAGGCAGTGCCGGCGGCGAGCCGGTCCCAGTCGTCCCCGGACCAGCCGAAATGCGCGATCATCGGGCCGAGGGCGAGGGCCGGGTCGGAGCAGCGCCCGGTGATGACCACATCGGCACCATCCCGCAGCGCCTGCGCGATGGGCTGCGCGCCGAGATAGACATTGGCCGCGATGACCTTGTTCTTCTCCATCACCGCGCCCGGCTCGCCCTCCCAGGGGGCGAGGTCGTCCAGCGCATCGGTGCCGCGTACGTCATCGCCCTCCACCACGGCGACCCGCAGACCCTCAAGGCCCAGGCTGGCGGCCAGGCGCAGCACGGCCCGACCGGCCGCGCGCGGGTTGGCGGCACCGCCGTTAGTGACGATGGGGATGCGGTGTTCCCGGCACGTCGCCAGGATGGGCCGCAGCAGTTCCTCGAGCATTGGCTCGTAGCCGGACTCGGGATTCTTCAGCCGCTCGCCTTGGGCCAGTGCCAGGGTGCGCTCGCCCAGCACCTCCAGCATCAGCGCGGCGGGGCCGCCTGCGGCGGCGAGGGCGGCGACCACGGGGCCGGGGGCGTCGAGCCGGTCCCCGGAAAAGCCGGAGCCGCAGCCGATGCGGAGCATCTGGGCCATGCTGTTCAGTCCGCCTTGATGTCGGCGGCGCGGATCACCTCGCGCCACTTCGCGATGTCGCCCGCCAGATAACTGCGGAATTCGTCCGGCTTCATGCCGACGGGCTCCAGCCCCTGATCCACCAGCTTCGGGCGGAGGCCAGGATCGGTAAGCGCCGTGTTCAGGGCGCCATGGAGCTTTTCCAGGATCGGAGCCGGCAGGTTGGCCGGGGCGAAGAGGCCATGCCATGCCGCGACGTCGAAATCCGCAATTCCCTGCTCGATCGCGGTGGGGACCTCAGGCGTCCATTCCAGCCGCTTGGCGGAGGTGGAGGCGAGGGCCCTCATCTTTCCGTCACGCATGAAGGGAAGCACGGCAGTGACCTGGTAGATGGTCATGGGCACCTGGCCGGAGATGATGTCAGTGAGGGCCTGGGCGCCGGAGCGGTAGGGCACATGCTCCAGCGGCGCGCCGGTCTTCAGCTTCAGCAACTCGCCCGCGAGGTGGGAGGAGGTGCCGTTCCCGGCCGAGGCATAGGCGACGCCCCGTTGCGTCTTCGCCCAGGCGATGAACTCGGGAAGGGTCTTGGCAGGAACCTGATTCCCGACGACGAGCAGGTTCGGCGCATTGGTGACGAGCGAGACCGGGGTGAAGTCGCGCAGCACGTCATAGGGAATGGTGCGGATGAGGGTCTGGTTCACCGAATGGGAGGCGATGGACCCCATGCAGAGGCTGTAGCCGTCGGGCGGTGACTTCGCGACGGCATCCGAGCCGACGATGCCGCCCGCGCCGGGGCGGTTCTCCACCACGATCGACTGGCCCAGCACCTCCGACATGCGGGGGGTCACGAGGCGCGTCATGATGTCGGTGCTGGTGCCGGCGCCGAAGGGCACGATCATGCGGATGGTGCGGCTCGGCCAGGCGCCCTGGGCCAGGACCGGTCGGGCCAGGGAAAGGACGGGCGCGGCAAGGGCGGCGCCGAGCAGGGCGCGCCGGCCGGGGGCGTGGCGGGGCATCGGGACGGTTCCTTGCGTTCCGGCTTTTGGGCCGCTTGCCCCGGAGGATTGCGCGTGGAGCGGCCGGGGACAACCCGTCAAGGCTTGCGCCTTTCGCGGCACCCCGCGATCTTCGCGCGCCAGAGGAACGACGGGACTAAGATGATGCGGCTAGCCGTCTTGAAGGAACGCCGGGCGGATGAGGCCCGGGTGGCGGCGACGCCCGATACAGTGAAGAAACTCATCGCGCTCGGCTGCAGCGTGGCCGTGGAGAGCGGTGCGGGACTGACGGCCGGGATTCCCAATGCCGCCTTCGCCGAGGCGGGGGCGGAGGTGGCGCCCGATGCCGCTGCGGCGCTTACTGGGGCGGGAATTGTGTTGAAGGTGCGCGCGCCGCTGGCCGCGGGCGAGGGAGCGCTGGACGAGCTCGCCCTGATCCCGAAGGGTGCGCTGGTGATCGGCACGATGGGCGCGGACAAGGACGCGGCCGCCCGCTACGCCGCCGCCGGCATCGATGCCGCGGCCATGGAGATGCTGCCGCGGATCACCCGGGCGCAGAGCATGGACGTGCTCTCCTCCCAGGCGAATCTCGCCGGTTACCGCGCGGTGGTGGAGGGGGCGGCGGCCTTCGACCGCGCCTTCCCGATGCTGATGACGGCCGCAGGGACCATTCCGGCGGCGAATGTGCTGGTGATGGGGGCGGGCGTGGCCGGGCTGCAGGCCATCGCGACGGCCCGGCGCCTCGGCGGGCGGGTTTCCGCCACCGATGTCCGGCCGGCGGCGAAGGAGGAGATCAAGTCCCTCGGCGCCAGCTTCGTCGGCTACGAGGATGAGGAGAGCCGCGCAGCCCAGACCGCCGGCGGCTATGCCAAGCCCATGAGCGCCGAATTCCTGGCCAAGCAGGCCGAGGTGGTGGCCGGCGCCATCGGCAAGATGGACATCGTGGTCTGCACCGCCCTGGTGCAGGGGCGCCGCGCACCGGTCCTGGTGACGGAGGCGATGGTGGCCTCGATGAAGCCGGGCTCGGTCATCGTGGACATCGCCTCGGATGCCGGCGGCAATTGCGCGCTGACAAAGCCGGGCGAGTCCGTGGTCACGGCCAATGGGGTGACGGTGCTGGGCTGGCGCAACTGGCCCGCGCGCATTCCGGCAGCGGCGAGCAGCCTCTATGCCCGCAACCTGCTGACCTTCCTGACCACCTTCTGGGACAAGGACTCCTCGAAGCCGGTTCTGCCGGTCGAGGATGACCTGGTGCGCGGCGTGATGCTGACGCGCGGCGGCCAGGTGGTTCACCCGCAATTCGTGGCCGGCTGAGGGGTCCGAGACAATGAACGCTGAGGAACTCGCCATCCGCGCCCAGGCCATGGCCGAGCGCGCGCTGGCCCTGGCCCTGGAGGCCCGCGCGGCCGCCGCCGAGGCCATGCCCGCCATCGAGCACGGGGCGGCCGCGGCCGAGCCCTTCCTGCTGCTGCTCACGATTTTTCTGCTGGCCTGCTTCGTCGGCTACCATGTGGTGTGGAGCGTGACGCCGGCCCTGCACTCGCCGCTGATGGGCGTAACCAACGCCATCTCCTCAGTAATCGTGGTGGGCGCCATGATGGCGACGGGGCTCGCCGAATCCTGGCTGGCCCAGGCCTTTGGCTTCCTGGCGGTGACGCTGGCTTCGGTGAACATCTTCGGTGGCTTCCTGGTCACGCGGCGGATGCTTGCCATGTTCCAGCGGAAGGGCTGAGACGATGGGTCATACGCTTTCGACGCTGTCCTATCTCGTCGCCTCTGTCCTCTTTATCCTGGCGCTGAAGGGGCTTTCGCATCCCAGCACCAGCCGGCGCGGCAACCTCATGGGCATGGTGGGCATGGGGATCGCGATCCTCGCGACCCTCGCCCATCCCGGGATGCGCGTCGGCGGGATCGGTCTGATCATCGCAGGCCTCGCCATCGGCGGCACCTTCGGCGGCATCATCGCCAACCGCATCCAGATGACCTCCCTGCCGCAGCTCGTTGCGGCCTTTCACTCGCTGGTGGGCTTGGCGGCCGTCTTCGTGGCGGCGGCGGCGCTCTACGCCCCGCAGAGCTTCGGCATCGGCGTGCCGGGGAACATCCACGGGCAGTCCCTGGTGGAGATGTCCCTGGGGCTGGCCATCGGCGCCATCACCTTCTCCGGCTCGGTGATCGCCTTCGCCAAGCTGGACGGGCGCATGTCGGGCGCGCCGATCCTGTTCAGGGGGCAGCACCTGCTGAATGCCGCGCTTGGCGTGCTGCTGCTGCTGCTGGTCGTTGCTTTCGTCTGGACGGGCAGCACGGCGCTGTTCTGGCTGATCGCCATCCTGGCCTTCGCCCTGGGCTTCCTGCTGATCATCCCGATCGGCGGGGCGGACATGCCGGTCGTCGTCTCAATGCTGAACAGCTATTCCGGCTGGGCGGCGGCGGGGATCGGCTTCACCATCGGCAACCTGCTGCTGATCGTAACCGGTGCCCTGGTCGGCGCCTCGGGTGCGATCCTGTCCTACATCATGTGCAAGGGGATGAACCGCTCCATCCTCAACGTGCTCCTGGGCGGCTTCGGGGCTGAGGCCGGCGCCTCGCCCGCCGGCGGCGGCGCGGCCCAGCCCGCGCGCCCCGTGAAGTCCGGCTCGCCGGAGGATGCGGCCTACATCATGAAGAACGCCGGCAAGGTCATCATCGTGCCCGGCTACGGCATGGCGGTGGCCCAGGCGCAGCAGGTGGTGCGGGAGATGGCGGACCTTCTGAAGAAGGAAGGCGCGACGGTGGAATACGCCATCCACCCCGTCGCCGGCCGCATGCCGGGCCATATGAACGTGCTGCTGGCCGAGGCGAACGTGCCCTATGACGACGTGCACGAGCTGGAGGAGATCAACCCCGAATTCGCCGAGGCGGACGTAGCCTATGTGATCGGGGCGAATGACGTGACCAATCCGGCCGCCAAGACGGACAAGGCTTCCCCCATCTATGGGATGCCAATCCTGGAGGTGGAGCGGGCGAAGACGGTGTTCTTCGTGAAGCGCGGCATGGCCTCCGGCTATGCCGGCGTGGAGAACGAGCTGTTCTTCCGGGACAACACCATGATGCTGTTCGGTGACGCCAAGAAGGTCACGCAGCAGATCGTGCAGGCGCTCCAGAAGTAGCGGGACGCCGGAGGCACTGCCTCCGGACCTCTGCCGGGATGGCCATGGCCATCCCGGATGCCCGGGCGCCTAGGCGGCCGGGCGCCAGCCTGCCAGCCGCCGCGCCACCTCCGCCTCCAGGCTTTCCAGCAGCGCATCACGCATCCCATGCCGGCGCAGCGTGTCCGCCGCGTCGAGCAGATAGGCGGCCGCTGTCCCGCCAGGGCCGCTGGACTGGGCGAGGGTGTCCGCCACGGTGGCGATGGGTTGCTGTCCCACATGCAGCGGGTGGTCGTGCCGCGCGACGAAGCAGAGGGTGCGGATGGTAGCGCCGCCCGTGTCGCGGCTGGCATGCATCACCGCGTCGCGCCACTCGGGCCGATAGAATCCGGGGCCCATCTCCTGCTTCCAGGCTTGCCACAGGCGTGATTCCACATTGGGTCCGGGCAGGTGGAGCAAGAGGCCGGAACAGGCGAGGGCGGGGACCTCCTCCAGCCCGAGGGTGAGGCCCGGGGTGGCGGGCGTTCCGCGGTCATGGGTATCGCGCAGTGAATAGCGGCGGGCGAGGCCGGACAGCCGGGCAGGGGTGACGATATCCGGACGGGCTTCATCGTGGCTCCACATCAGGGCGCCATAGGCGAAGACCCAGAGACCGAGCTTCGGGTCGCGGCCATGCAGGAAGACCTTCATCTCCGCCCGCAGGCGGGCCTCGTCCGGTGCGGGCGCCGCGGGGCCGGGCGGCGGCGGCAGGACGGCACGGGCGATCAGTTCATGGGTGAGGCTTGGCATGTCGGTATCCGGCGGTTCCCCGGGCGGAACGCGCGGGCGGGGGCGTGGTTCGCCCGGCTTGCATGGATGGGCAGGTGGCATGAGGCTTGCTGCGCTACCGTGACAACTACCGTGATCATCCGGGGGTAAGACGAGATGCAGCGACGCTAATTCCTGGCGGCTTCCGCCGGGCTCGCTGCTCTGGGCGCGCCACGCATCGGGGCGGCCCAGGGGACGAAGGTGCTGCGCTTCGTCCCTCAGGCGGATCTCTCGACGCTCGACCCGCATTGGAACACCGCCTATGTCACGCGCAACCACGGCTTCATGGTGTTCGATACCCTCTACGGCACCGACTCGGGTTACGCGCCGCAGCCGCAGATGGTCGCGGGGCATGTCGTCGAGGATGACGGCAAGCGCTGGACGCTGACCCTGCGCGATGGTCTGCGCTGGCATGATGGGGAACCGGTGCTGGCGCGGGACTGCACCGCTTCTATCCGCCGTTGGGCCAGCCGGGACGGCTTCGGCGCAACGCTGATGGCGGCGGTGGAGGAACTTTCCGCTCCCGACGACAAGCGGATCCTCTTCCGACTGAAGAAGCCCTTTCCCATGCTGTCCACGGCCCTGGGCAAGTTCGGCGTCCACATGCCGGCGATGATGCCGGAGCGCCTGGCAAAGACCCCGGGCACCACGCAGGTAACGGAGATGGTGGGCTCCGGCCCCTTTCGCTTCCTGGCCGATGAGCGGGTGCCGGGCGCGCGGGCCGTCTACGCGCGGAACGAGCGCTATGTCCCGGTGCCGAACGGCACGCCCAGCGGCACCGCCGGGCCGAAAATTGTAAACCTGGTCCGGGTGGAGTGGCTCACTACCCCCGATCCTGCCACCGCCGCCAGTGCCCTGCAGGCAGGCGAGGTGGATTAGTGGGACTTCGCCACGCCCGACCTGCTGCCGCTGCTGCGGCGAAACCGTAATCTAACGGTGGGGGTGCTGGATCGGGCGGGCTATTGCGCCAGCTTCCGCATGAACCATCTGCACCCGCCCTTCGACAATCCGGCGGTACGGCGCGTGGTGCTGGCGGCCGTGAACCAGACGGACATGATGCTGGCCTGCGCCGGGGTTGACCGTGCCATGTGGCGCGTGCCGGCTGGTGTCTTCACCCCCGGAAGCCCGCTGGCAAGCGAAGTGGCGCTGGATGTGGTGACCGGCCCACGGAAGCCCGAGCGCTCGAAGCGGGAACTGGCGGCGGCTGGCTACAAGGGTGAGCCGGTGGTGTTCCTGGTGCCAACCGACCTGCCGCATGTAAATGCCATGAGCGAAGTCATGGCGGACACGCTGAAGAAGATCGGTATGAACGTCGATTATCAGGCGATCGACTGGGGATCGGTGCTGACGAAGCGGGGCAGCAAGGCGGCGCCGGCCCAGGGCGGTTGGAGCGCCTTCGTCACCTTCAGCGCGGGGGCGGACAATGCGACGCCGGCGGCTAATACCCAGCTGTGGGCCAATGGGCAGGCGGGTTGGTTCGGCTGGCCGGACGATCCGGAGATCGAGGCGCTACGGGGCGAGTGGTTCGATGCGCCGGACCTAACTGCGCAGAAGACGGTGGCCGGCCGGATGCAGCGCCGTGCCTTCGAGACGGTGCCTTTTGTCCCCCTGGGCCAGTATTTCCAGGCCACCGCCTACAGGAACACGCTGACCGACGAGCTTCCGAGCTTCGCGACCTTCTGGAACCTGAAGAAGGCGGGCTGACGTTCTGCCCAGGGCTGGATGCAGGAAGGCGGGCGCGCGAAAGCCGCGGTTCGCGGGGACTGATCCCCACGCCGCGGCCATTCGGCGTCTTCGGTGTCCCTCCCTGTGGCCCCTCGGGGCCAGGGAGGGGAAGGCTCAGAAGCCCTCGCGCTCCAGGCGCTTGCGCTCGACCTTGCGGGCGCGGCGGACGGCCTCGGCGGCCTCGCGCGCACGGCGCTCGGAGGGCTTCTCGAAGTGGCGGCGGAGCTTCATCTCGCGGAAGACGCCCTCACGCTGCAGCTTCTTCTTGAGCGCCTTGAGCGCCTGGTCAATGTTGTTGTCCCGAACGACGACTTGCACGCGGCAACGTCCTCCTTGCCAAAGGATGGATTGAAGATGGGTGAACGGCTGGATGGAGCGACTCCATCCAGCGAAAGCTCGGCCGTCTAACATGAGTTTGAGCGCCGGGGAAAGCCCGAAACGTGCTGCGCTGCAGCCCTGGTGACGAATCCGGCCGGCGTTCCAACATGCGGGGCAGGGCGGAGTTGCCCTTACTGCTTGTCATGGAACCCGAATGGCCATCCTGAAAATTGCGCGGTTGGGCCACCCGGTGCTGCTGCGCCGCGCGGAGCCGGTGCCTGACCCCACCTCCCCTGAGATGCGCCGCCTAGCCACCGACATGGCCGAGACGATGATCGACGCCAATGGGCTCGGGCTGGCCGCGCCGCAGGTGCATGTGCCGCTGCGGCTTTTCGTGATGCGGGACGGGCCCAGGGTCTTCGCCCTGTTCAACCCCGAGATCGCGCCGCTCACCGAGGAACAGGAGGCAGCCTGGGAAGGCTGCCTTTCCATTCCCGGGCTGCGAGGGGAGGTGGCGCGCCCCGCGCGGATATCCTGGAGCGGGGTGGATGCAGAGGGGCGGACCGTTTCGGGCGAGGCTGACGGCATGGCCGCCAGGGTGATGCAGCACGAATTCGAACATTTGGAAGGCATTCTCTATCTGATGCGAATGGTGGATATCTCCAGGCTTGGCTTTACCGAGGAGTTGGCGCGGTTCCAGGCGCCACCTGAGACCAGGCCCGACGCTGCGCGACAGGAGGGTAAACGGTGATCGAGCGTAGCCCCGAACGGGATGCCGCCATCCTGGCGACCCTTCCCCATGTGCCTCGGCTGGGCTGGACCGAGGCGGCGCTGGAGGCGGGGCTGCATGGCCTCGGCGAGGATCCGGTTGCCCATCGCTGGCTCTTCCCTCGCGGGCCGGTCGGGGCCGTGGAGGCCTGGATCGACCTGACCGACCGGCAGATGGAGGAGGCGGCCTCGCGGGAGGCTCTGGAGGGGATGAGGACGCCCGCGCGCATCCGTCGGCTCATCGCCATTCGGCTGGAATCGCTGGAGCCGCAACGCGAGGCGCTGCGCCGGGCGACGGCGCTTCTCGCCCTGCCCTGGAATGCCGGCGCGGCAGCGCGGAGCCTGGCGCGCACGGCCGACGCCATCTGGGCGGCGGCCGGGGATCGGTCCGCGGATTTCTCCTGGTACACCCGGCGCGCCTCGCTCGCCGGCATCTACATCGCCACCCTGGCCTACTGGCTGCGTGGACACGGCGGGCAGGAGGGGGCGCTGGATTTCCTTGACAGACAGCTGACGGCGCTGGCCCGGCTGCAGCGCCCGAGGGCTGCCGGATCTGGCTGAGGCCGGAATCGAGCGTTGGAGGCTGACCTCCAGGGTACCGCACCTCGCCTTGCCATGGCATTTCCGCCACGCCTCGTAAGTTGCTGGGAGAATTGAGCTGCGGGCTCATCTTGCCGCGTGCATCGAGGAGCTCGACTCGATAGATATCCGCCAGGGGCGGAGGTGCCGCCTTACAATATTGCCTCGGGAGAACCCGGTTCAGATGTCGCCGATTCGCTTCCTTGCCGCCGGCCTCGCGGCTGCTGTCATCGCGACGCCGGTCCTTGCTCAGACCTGCGTCCAGCCGGCTGAGAAGACTGCCTTCGAGGTTCGCGCTTTGCAGAGCCAGCTGATGGTCGCTGCCCTGAGCTGCCAGCAGGACGAGCAGTACAACACCTTCGTCCGCCAGTATCAGAGCGAGCTGGGCAGTGCCTATCGTGGCATCAACGCCCATTACCGCCGCACGGCGGGTGCGCGTGGGCAGACCTCGCTCGACGGCTACATCACCCAGCTTGCGAATGCGCATTCGCAGGACGGGATCCGTCAGGGCTCGAACTTCTGCCGCAACGTGCTGCCGCTGTTCACCGTGGCCCTTGCCGCGCCGAAGAGCGCCGAGGCGCTGGCGACGATCGCCGTGCAGAACAACCTGTCCAACCCGTATGGCCGCTCGGAATGCACTGCGGCGTCCCCGGCGGCCCGCTCGGCGCCGGCGCAGCGGCAGCGGACGAACGTCCGCCGCGTGTCGACGAAGACGCGCTAAAGCAAACCGGATCCGGGTTTTCCGAAGGGCGCCGCAAGGCGCCCTTCTTCGTTTCAGGGTGCCGTTCGGCGCCCTTTGCATGTCCGGGCCGTCAGTGGAGCTCCGCCACCTTGCTCAGCCGGGCGATGCCACGGTCGACGCGGCAGGTATCCCATCGCGGCGAGCGGGGATCGATGCCACGGCTCCGGCAATCCGCATGGGCGGCCTGGAGTGCCGCCTCGGCCAACTCACGCTCGGCAGCGACGCGCTCCCGAGGCTGGAACAAGTATGAGGGCACGCTGGATTGAGCCAGGATCAAGGACCTGGCCATGTTGGGCGGGCCGCAATCTGGCCCGAGGCCCGCGCAGGCCTGCCGGGCGTCCCGTGCCGCCTCGAAGATCTTAAGATAGCCGACGAGACCTGGTTCACGGGGTTCAGATGAGACCGCGCAGCCGCCCAGCAGGAGCAGCAGGGGCAGCAGGGCTGCAAAGATGTATTGCGCTCGCATGCCATCGCTCTCCGCGCACGAAGCCGTGACGGAAGTTAAACGATCGCCTCGAGCAAGGGCGAGTCTTCAGATGGGTTGCGGAACGCTCCAAATGAAAGGGGCGGGACCTTGCGGTCCCGCCCCCAACTTTCCCTGCGAGAGGGTCGTGCTGCTTAGCGCAGCACGATCTCGACGCGGCGGTTCTGCGGCTCACGCACGCCATCGGCGGTCGGGACCAGCGGACGGCTCTCGCCGAAGGCCTGGATCGACATGGCGGAGCGGGCGACGCCACGGCGCGCGAGCTCGGCGGCAACAGCCTCGGCGCGGCGCATGGACAGGCGCTGGTTGTACTGCGGCGTGCCCGAGCGGTCGGCATGGCCGGCCACTTCGATGCGCGTCGTGCCGGTGCTGGTCACCGCCTGGGCGGCTTCGGCGATGATCTGGCGGGCACGATCCGTCAGGTCAGCACGGTCGAAGTCGAAGAACACCAGGTAGGTGCGGGCCGGAGCCGGGGCAGCGGCCGGAGCCGGGGCCACGACAGGAGCCGGCGCCGGGCGCGGCGCGTTGAAGGCATAACGCAGGCCGACGAGCACGGAGTGGTTGTAGTTGTCCACCTCAACCTTGCCGGACGCGATCGTGGTGCGCTGGTTGACGCGAGCCTGGGCCGCCGTCTGGGTCTGCACGACGGCGTTCAGTTCCGGCGAGAGCGTGCCCATGAAGCGGTACTCGGCGGTCAGGCTCAGCCCCGGGACGCCGAGGTTGAAGGCCACGCCGGCGATGCCCTGATAGGCGAAGCGCCCATCAGTGTCGTCGATCATGAGGCGATTGCCGTTCGGGGCAGTGTAGTCCGTGCCACGCACGCCGTCATACTCATGCCACACATAGCCGACGCCGCCGCCGACATACGGCATCACCGGCACGCCGGGGATGGCGAAGTCGAACAGCACGTTGCCCATCGCGCCATAGGAGCGGGTACGGCCGCCCTGGAAGCGGGGCGTGACGCCGCCGAAGCGGAAGTCGTGAACGTTGTTCTCGCGGTAGTTGCCCTCGGCCTCAAGGCGCAGGCCGTTGCCGAAGCCAAAGCCAATGCTGCCGACGCCGAGCCAGCCGTGGTCGAAATCGACGCTGCCGGCAGTGCCGACCGTCCGGCCGTTCGGACCGACGAGGTCGATGTCCGACTTCTGCAGCCAGTTCACGCCAGCGCCGCCGGCGATGTAGAGGCCGGTCACAGGCTGGGCCTGCGCGGCGAGCGGCAGCGACAGAATCGTCGCGGCCAGAAGGGCCTTCTTCAGGCTCATGATGTTGAACTCCCGATCCACCAGGGGCGCGCGGCGCGGGAGTCAGGTGGCTCCCGATTCCGGCGCCGCGTCAGGCTTATCTACCACTGCCTTTGCGCCCACGCATCGCATCCGGCCCGTACCGAAACGGGTTTCAGGTCACTGTGGCGTGGCAGCCACAGCACACCTTGGCATTTCGGTCACAGATGGTTGAGATGGGCCGAATCGCTCTGGACGGCGAGTGAGCCGAGCGGAAGCAACCGCGTCGCGTGGCCCATCTTGCGGCCCGGGCGGGCTTCCGCCTTGCCATAGAGATGGACGGAGACGGCGGGGGCGGCGGCAAGGGCAGGCCACCGTGCCATGCCCTCAGGGCCGACAAGGTTACGCATCACCGCATCAGCGTGGCGTTCTGTCCCGGCGAGCGGAAGGCCGGCCACGGCGCGGGCATGCTGCTCGAACTGGCTCGCCTGGCAGGCATCGATCGTCCAATGGCCGGAATTGTGCGGGCGCGGGGCGATCTCATTGCCGAGCAGGGTGCCGCCGGGCAGCAGGAAGAACTCGACTGCCAGCACGCCGACCAGCTCCAGCGCCTCTGCCACAGCGGCTGCATGGCGCCGGGCGGCCGCGGCAGCCGCTTCCGGCACACGGGCGGGGGCGAAGGAAAGGTCGAGAATGTGGTGGGTGTGGCGATTCTCGACCGCGTCATAGGTGGCGGTGCTACCGTCGACGGAACGGGCGGCGATTGCCGAGATCTCGGCGGTGAACTGGACGAAGCCCTCGGCAATCAGCGGATGCGGCGAGAGGCGGGCGAGGGCCGCCTCAGCTTCCTCCAGGCTGCGGACCACTGCCTGGCCGCGGCCGTCATAGCCGAGGCGGGTGGTCTTGAGGACGGCGGGGAGCCCGACCTTCGCGAGCGCGGCAGGAAGGTCGGCGGCGGAATGAACCGGTGCCCAGGGCGCCACGGGAACGCCGGCCTTCTCGAGGAAGGCCTTCTCCAGCAGCCGATCCTGGCAGATGGAGAGCGCCCGGGTGCCCGGGCGGCAGGGAACGAGCGCGGCGAGATGGTCCAGCACCCGGGCCGGGACGTTCTCGAACTCGAAGGTCACCACGTCCACGGAGCGGGCGAAGCGGCCGAGTGCCTCCTCGTCCTCATATGGAGCGATGGTGCTAGCGCCGGCGACCTGGGTCCCGGGCTCACCATCGGTCGGGGAATAGACGTGGCAGCGGTAGCCGAGTTGGGCCGCAGCGAGGGCGGTCATGCGGCCGAGTTGGCCGCCGCCAAGGATTCCGATGGTCGAGCCAGGTGGGAGCGGGCTGGTCGTGTCAGTGGGCGGGGTCAAGTTGGGGTTTCCGCAACGCCGTCGGTCTGGGCCTTTCGGAAAGCCTCCAGGCGATCGGCCAGGGCAGCGTCGAAGAGGGCGAGGATGGCGGCGGCCATGAGGGCAGCGTTCACTGCGCCCGCACGGCCGATGGCCAGCGTGCCCACTGGTATGCCGGCGGGCATCTGAACGATCGAGAGGAGGGAGTCCTGTCCCTTTAATGCATGGCTTTCCACCGGCACGCCGAGGACGGGCAGGCGGGTCATGCTGGCAGTCATGCCGGGCAGGTGGGCGGCGCCGCCGGCCCCCGCGATGATAACCTTCAGCCCGCGCGCCACGGCGCCCTCCGCATAGTCCACCATTCGGTGCGGGGTGCGGTGGGCGGAGACGACGCGGCATTCATGCGGGACCGAGAGCTGCTCCAGCATCTCGGCGGCATGGCGCATGGTTTCCCAGTCAGAGCGGGAGCCCATGATGATGCCCACCTGGGGGCGCGTGACGTTACTCATGCGATGATGTCCGGCACCAGCCGGCTTTCCAGCCAGGCGATCTCGTCCTTGAGCTTGAGCTTGCGCTTCTTCAGTCGCTGGAGCTGCAATTGATCGTGCAGGCTGTCCTCGAGACGGGCGATGACAGTGTCCAGGTCCCGGTGCTCGCTCCGCAACTCGTGCAGGCGGCGGAGAAGGCTGTCGCGTTCGGCCAGCATGGTCCCCCGGATGGGTCGAGCACCCGGTCCCTCCAGCGGGACGGGCGGGTTGATAAGGGCGTGAGATGGGTCGCGCCCGGGTTGGCGCTTGCCATATCATCTCCTGCGCGGCGGTGACAGACGCCGCGCGAAACGGCCAAGACGGCCGAACTGGCCTAAACGACCGAACCGAGCAGGAAGAGGATCACGCGTATGCTGAACCCGCACCGGCTGCAGTCTCTCAAGGACCGACACAACGCGATCGATGCGCGCATTCTTGAGGAAGCCGTCCGGCCCATGCCGGACAGCATGGAACTGACCAGGCTCAAGCGGGAAAAGCTGCGGCTGAAAGAGGAAATGGAGCGCTTCGAGGCGCAGCGCCTCCGGCCGCAATAAGGCGTTCCGTCAGGCAGCAAGAGGCGGGTCCTTCGGGGCCCGCCTTTCTTATTGGCCTGTTTTCGTCGAGCCTTGCGGACCGGCCTCAGGCCGCGTCGTCCTCCACCGCCGTCGGCACTGGCTGGGCGCCGATGGAGATGATGAGGGCGTTAAGGTCGGACTGGGTGCAGAGGCCGAGGATCACCGGGTCACGCGGCTTGATGTTGGCCGTGTTCCAGTGGCTGCGGTCGCGCACCTTGGCGATGGTCTCCTTGGTGGTGCCGAGGAGCTTGGCCACCTGTGCGTCGGTCAGCTGCGGGTAGTTCCGCAGCAGCCAGGCGATCCCGTCTGGCCGGTCGTTGCGCTTGGCCACGGGTGTGTACTTGGCACCCTTGCCGCGCACCTTCGGCTGCGGAAGGTTGCTTTCCATCATCACCAGCCGTGCGTTCGGGTCCGCTTCGCAGCGGGCGATCTCCTCGCGGGTGAGCTGGGCATTGGCCACGGGGTCGTAGCCGACGATTCCCTGCGCCACCTCGCCATCCGCGATGGCCTGCACCTCGAGCGGGTGCATGCCGACGAAATCCGCGACCTGGTCAAAGGTGAGGGAGGTCTTGTCGATCAGCCAAACAGCGGTGGCCTTGGGCATCAGGGGCGTGGGCATGGCGTGAACCTCGTCGCGCCCATGGGGCGTCGGCAGGGGCCGAAGGGCCCCAGGGGGAGTTGCGTGGGGATATAGAGAGGGGGATGGGGACGGTCAAAGCCGGAAGGAGATCGTGATCGTGATGTTCGAAGAGGAAATGCACCGCAGGCCCGGCCCGGTCGGCTCAGGCCCTGGTGGTTTCGCGCCGGCGGCGCTGGCCGACTGGTCCGAGGACACGCTGAAGGCCTATGTCGAGGCGCTCAAGGCCGAGATTGCGCGGGCGGAGGCGGCGATCGCCGCCAGGGCGGCGCAGCGGGCGGCGGCGGACGCCTTCTTCCGGAAGCCCTGATCCGGAGTCCAGGTGGAGCAACCTGGATAAGGAAAGGGCCGGCGGATTGCTCCGCCGGCCCCGATTCCGCTCTGGCTTAGCTGATCAGGCCGCCTGGGCTTGGCCCTCCTGGCTGTTGGCCGCCTCGGCGCGGCCCTCGATCGCCGGCTGCTGCGGGCGGCCGTTGCCGATCGCGATGCGGCGGGGCTTCAGCGCCTCCGGCACCTCGCGCTTCAGCGCGACATGCAGCAGGCCGTTCTCCAGGCTCGCGCCTTCCACCCGGATATGATCGGCGAGGACAAAGCGGCGCTCAAAGGCGCGGCCGGCGATGCCGCGATAGAGGAAGCGGCTGTTGTCATCGGTCGGCTGCGGAGCCTTGCCGGAGACGACGAGTACGTTGTCCTGCGCGGTGATCTCGATGTCGTCCTGGCCGAAGCCGGCCACCGCCATCGTCAGCGTGTAGGCGTCATCCGCCGTGCGCTCGATGTTGTAGGGCGGATAGGACGGGGCGTCGGCCGCGCGGGCCGTGTCCATCAGGCGGGCCAATCGGTCGAAGCCGATGGCGGTGCGGAAAAGGGGAGAGAGGTCGAGTGCGTTCACGAGAAACCTCCTGCATGAGCAAGGTCATCGAGTGGGGTACGCGGCTCCCCGGCTGGTGCACCCCCGATCGGGCCGTGCGTCCGGCTTGCCACGCGTCCCCGGCCCCATTCGGGCGCCGTGGACTGGTTCGGAAATAAGAAAAAGGCCCCGACGCTTCAAGCGCCGGAGCCCCCTCTGGTATGCAATAAGATCAGCCTAGCATTGCGCCGCGCGCAGATCAGCCCTTGCGGGTTCCGAGGCCAGCAAACTTCTTGTTGAACTTGGCGATCTGGCCGCCCGTGTCCATCACGCGCTGCACGCCGGTCCAGGCCGGGTGGGACTTCGGATCGATGTCCAGGCGCAGCGTGTCGCCTTCCTTCCCCATGCAGGAGCGGGTCTTGTAGGTCGTGCCATCGGTCATGATGACCGTGATCTCGTGGTAGTCGGGGTGGATGTCGGACTTCATGGGGCGGGTTCCATAGAATGTGGCGCCGCCGATGCCGACCGGAAGCGCGAAGTGCGCGCGTTTAGCGGGTGAGGCCCTGGGGCGCAACCATTTGCCGGCGGCACCCGCCGATGGCTTTCCTCAATTGGCGGCGTCCGGCCATAACCACCGGATGAGCATGGCCGCGGCCGCGAGCCAGAGCACGACGATGGCGGCAGCGGCCCCGCGGCTAACCGGGCACTCCTGTGTGGCGAGGGCAGTTGCGCGGTGTTCCGCCATCACCCCGGCGGGCACCATCCGCACGGTGAGCCAGATGGCGAGCGGCAGCAGGATCAACTCGTCCAGGTAGCCCAGCACCGGGATGAAGTCCGGGATCAGGTCGATCGGGCTGAGCGCATAGGCGGCGATCACGAGGGCGAAGGCCTTGGCGTACCAAGGCGTGCGCCGGTCGCGCGCGGCGAGGTAGAGCGCGTGGACGTCCCGCCGGATCGCCCGCGCCCATTGCTTGATGCGTAGCAGCATCGGGTTTCCTCCTGCGCCGCCGCGAGGCCGGGGTGAGGCTGATTTGACCCGGCTCTGCGTCCTTCCCAGACTGGTCATTGGGAACGTCCAGGAGAACAGGGCCATGCGCCTGCAGGGCAAAATCGCGCTCGTCACGGGTGCGGCGTCGGGCTTCGGGGAGGGGATCGCGCGGGAATACGCCGCCCAGGGAGCGAAGGTGGCGGTGGCCGATCTAAACCTTGAGGGCGCGCGGCGGGTGGCCGCCGAAATCGGCGGACTGGCGCTGGGCGGCGACGTTTCCAAGGCCGCGGATATCGCGGCGATGGTTGACGGAACGGTCGCCGGTTTCGGCGGGCTGGACGTGGTGGTGAACAATGCTGGCTGGACCTACCGGAACCAGCCTTCTCTGGACGTGAGCGAGGAGGAGTTTGACCGCGTTTTCGCCATCAACGTGAAGTCCGTCTTCCTGATGGCCAAGTCCGCCCATGCGGCGCTGCTGGCGCGGGGCGGGGGAAGCTTCATCACCATCTCCTCCACCGCCGGGTTACGGCCACGGCCGGGGCTGACCTGGTACAACGGCACCAAGGGGGCGGTGAACGTCTTCACTCAGAGCCTGGCGCAGGAATGGGCGGGGCAGAACATCAGGGTGAACGCCGTCTGCCCGGTAATGGGGGTGACGGGGCTGACTACAGCCTTCATGGGAGCGGAGGACACGCCGGAGAACCGGAAGCGCTTCCTGGCGAGCATTCCCATCGGGCGCCTTTCCACCCCTGCCGATATCGCGAATGCCTGCGTGTGGCTGGCGGAGGATTCCTCCTCCTTCATCACCGGTGTGCTGCTGCCGGTGGATGGCGGGCGGTGCGCCTGAGGGCGCCAGGGGGCGGAGGCAGTTTCGATGCCTGTCGCTCCCGGCAAGGATTTCCGCCCACGGGTGATTTCGCCGGGCGGCGATCCGCACTAGGGAGGATGCACCGCCCCGGCCCGCGCAGGGGCGGTGATTCGGGACCTCGCGCGGGATGGATGGTGGCATGAACATCCTCTCGATCCAGTCCTGGGTGGCCTACGGGCATGTTGGGAATTCAAGCGCCGTCTTCCCGCTGCAGCGGCTGGGCGCCGAGGTCTGGGCGCTCAATACCGTGCAATTCTCCAACCACACGGGCTACGGCGCCTGGCGCGGGCAGGTCTTCGGGGCCGATCTGATTCGCGACCTGGTGCTCGGGATCGAGGAGCGTGGCGCGCTGCCGGGCTGCGACGCCGTCCTGTCCGGCTATATGGGTGACGCCGCGATCGGCGAGGCGATCCTGGAAGCCGTCGTGAAGGTGCGGGCCGCCAATCCGGCTTCCATCTATTGCTGCGATCCGGTGATCGGCGACGTGGGGCGCGGGATCTTCGTCCGCCCCGGCATTCCGGAGTTCATGCGCGACCGCGCCGTCCCCGCCGCCTCTATCGTGACGCCGAATCATTTCGAGCTGGAATGGCTGACCGACGCCAAGGTCTCCACCCTGGATGATGCGAAGCGCGCAGTGCGGGCGCTGCAGGCGCGCGGGCCGGCCTGCGTGCTGGTCACCTCCCTGCGAGTGGAGGACACGCCGAGCGATTGCGTGGACATGCTGGCCGGCGATGGCGACCAGTTCCACCGCGTGCGGACGCCGCTGCTGCCGATCTCGGTCAACGGGGCGGGGGATGCCATCGCGGCGCTCTTCCTGTTCCACCGCCTGCGATGGGGGGAGGCGCGGGTGGCGCTCTCCTCGGTGGCGTCCTCCGTCTACGGGTTGCTGCAGCGCACTGCCGAGGCAGGGTCGCGGGAGATCCTGACAGTGGCGGCGCAGGACGAGTTCGTCCGGCCCTCCCGGATCTTCACCGCCGAGGCCTGCTGATGCCCCGCTGAGCGGGAGGCTGCGAGGGGGCAGTTGCTCCTGGCCGTGCGGCACGTCCATCATCGACTCCACAGGCGCCGACGCCACAGGCCAGCCGACCGGAGATCGATCATGCTCATTCCCCGCCGCCTTGCTCTCGGGGGCGCCCTGGCGCTCCCCTTCATCCGCACCGCGCGCGCGCAGCAGACCTTCGAATTCGTCGCCGGCTCTCTGGGCGGCGGCTGGTACACGATGGGGGCGGGCATTGCCGCCCTGGCGAAGGACGAGGCGGATTTGCAGATCCGCGTGGTCCCCGGCGGCGGGCTGGCAAATCCGACGCGCATCAACAACGGGCAGTCGCAGATGGGCTGGGGCATCGATGCCTTCACCGCCGCGGCGGTGCGTGGCGAGGAGCCCTATCGCGCGAAGCACGACAAGATCCGCACCCTCGGCACCGGCTATTCGCCGACGGAGCACAACATGCTCCGCGCGGCCGACAAGCCAATGGAGGACATGCGTGCGATCCTGACACAGCGCGGCATTCGCATCGGCTGCCCGCAGCGCTCCTCCACGGATGAGATGACGCTGCAGCGTATCCTGAAGTTCTTCGGCACCTCGCCGGAGAAGATCAGGGCCGAGGGCGGGACCTATCTCAACGGCTCCTACAACGACGTGGCAGCGGCCTTCGGCGACGGGCAGGTGGATTATTGCTATTTCGCCCTGGCCAAGCCGGCGGCGATCCTGACGGAGATCGGCCAGGGGCGGCGCGCGGCGAAGCTGGTGGCCTTCCCCGAGGATTTGCGCAAGCACCTGATCGACGCCTATGCCTACAACCAGGGCATCATCCCGGCCGCGACCTATCCGGCGCTGCAATCTGGCGACGTGCCGGTGACGACGATGGACAGCGTGATCGTCGTGCATGAATCCGTGCCGGAGGATGTCGCCTACAAGCTGACCAAGGTGCTGATCGCGGCGAAGGGCGCCAGGCTGACGCAGATCCATGCCTCCATGGCCGCCTATGACCCGGCGGTGGCCTGGAAGTATGAGGGCGCCCCGCTGCATCCGGGGGCGGCGAAGGCCTATCGCGAAGCCGGCGTGATGCCCCGCTGAGCACAAGGCATTGCGTGCACTGAAGGGCCCGCTGGGGCCAGTCCTGTCCGGGTGGCTGGCGCTCGCCGCGGCGGTCCACCTGTATTTCGGCGGCGTCGGCTTTCCGGAGCCGATCGCCATGAGGGCCTTTCACCTGCTGGCCTTCGTGCCGCCGATCTTCCTGCTCTGGCCGGGGCGGGCCTCCAGCCCGAAGGAAAGGCCGAGCCTGTGGGATTGGGGCTGGTTCGCCGCAGCGGCCGCACCGCATCTCTGGGTCTGGGTCTTCGCCGGCGCCGTGTCGGACCGCATGGAATATGTGGACGATTTCACGCCAGTCATGTCGGCCCTCGCGGTCCTGGCGATCGTCACGCTCCTGGAGGCAACGCGACGGGCGGTGGAGCCGGGGCTCGCCTGGATGGTGATCGGCAGCATCGCCTATATGGGGTTCGGCCATTTCCTGCCGGGCGTGCTGAACACGCGGCCCTTCTCGCTGAGCGAGATCCTGGAGGCGTCCTGGCTGGTGCCCACGGCGGGCGGCGTCTACGGACCGCTGACCGGCATCGTCGCGACCACCATTGCGGTTTTCATCATCTTCGGCGCCTTCATGGCGGGAAGCGGAACGGGGCGGCTGTTCAGCAACCTGGGTGCCGCGGCGGCGGGGCGCTTCACGGGCGGACCGGCGAAGGTGGCGGTCGTCACCTCCGGCCTGTTCGGGACGATGAGCGGGTCCTCTGTCTCCAATGTCATCACCACCGGGGCGATGACGATCCCGCTGATGAAGCGCATCGGCTACAAGCCGGCCGTCGCAGGCGGAATCGAGAGCGCGGCGAGCGTAGGCGGCGCGATCATGCCGCCGGTCATGGGGGCGGCAGCCTTCGTCATGGCCGAGATCACCAACATCGCCTATGGCGAGATCGTCCTCGCCGCCGCGATCGGTGCGGCGCTGTATTACTTCGCGATCCTGTCGGCCGTGCATTTCGATGCAAAGCGCGCCGGCATGGCGCCCATGGCGAAAGCCGACATCCCGCCCTGGCGCGAGGTTGCGGCGGATGCGCATCTGGTCATCCCGATGGCCGTGCTCGTCTATCTGATGGTGGAGCGCTGGTCCGGGAACTACGCGGCCTTCTGCGCGACGCTGGCGATGGTGGCGGTCGCCGTGGCGCGCAAGCGGACGCGCATGTCGCCGCGCGCGATCTTCGGGAGCCTGCTGAATGCGGGGCTGACCATGGCACCGCTTGCGGTCGCTATCGCCGGAGCGGGGATTGTCGTCTCGGCGCTGACGGCCACGGGGATGGTCGTGGCCTTTGGGGGGATCATCAAGGACCTGGCGGGCGGCTCGCTGCCGCTGCTGCTGGTGCTGCTCGGGATCACCGTGCTGGTCCTGGGCATGGGGCTGCCGACCACGCCCTCCTACATCATCGCCGCCGCGATCGGGGTGCCGCAGCTCATCGCCATGGGCGTGGATGTGCTGCCCGCGCATCTGTTCCTGTTCTACTTCGCGGTGCTGGCCGATGTGTCCCCGCCAGTGGCGGCGGCCGCCTTTGCCGCCGCCTCCATCGCCGGGGCGAAGCCGACCATCACCAGCATCCATGCGACCCGCTTCGCCATCGCGGGCTTCACCGTGGGCTTCGCCTTCATCTATGACCCCGGGATCATGCTGCGCGGAAGCCTGCTGGAAATCCTGCTGGCTACCGCAATTCAGGTCGCGGCGCTGGTGGCGATCACGGCCTCCTATGCCGGGTACTTCCTGTCTCCGATCGGGACGATTCCCCGGATCCTTCTCGGGACCGCGGGGCTTGTGGCCGCCTTTGTCCCCGTGCTCCCGGCGCCGGCACGGCTGGCGGTGGCGCTGGCAGCAATGGGACTCGCCTGGGCCATGGGCCGGGCATTGACGGGGGTCAGGAGAGCAGCATGAAGACGGTCATGATGCGGGCGGCGGCGCTGCTGCTCGGGGCGGCGCCGCTGGCGGCCCATGCGCAAACGGCGCAGCCGGGGCCGACGCTGCAGGCGGTGCGGGCCAAGGGGCAGGTCGATTGCGGCGGGCATCCCGGCGCACCAGGCTTCGGAGTGATGGACAGCCGCGGCATCTACCGTGGCCTTGATGCGGATACCTGCCGCGCTATCGCCGCAGCCGTCTTCGGCGACGCCGCGAAGGCGCGCTTCACCACCGTGACCTCCTCCACGCGGCTGACGGCCTTGCAGGCGGGGCAAATCGACGTGCTGCCCCGCACCACCACCTGGTCGCACGGGCGGGACGCGTCCAATGGGATCAACTTCACCGCCATCAACTTCTATGACGGCCAGGGCTTCATGGTTCGGAAGTCCCTCAACATCTCGCAGGCGAAGGAGCTTGACGGGGCGTCGATCTGCATCACCACCGGCACGACGACCGAACTGAACCTGGCGGACTGGGCGCGGGCCAACAACGTCACCTTCCGGCCCGTGGTCTTCGAGAACAATGTCGAGACGCGCCATGCCTAAGAGGCCGGGCGCTGCGACGCCTTCAGCACCGATGCCTCGCAGCTCGCCGGCATCCGCACGGCGCTGGCCGATCCCGAGCAGCACATCGTGTTGGCCGACATCATCAGCAAGGAGCCGCTTGCCGTCGCCGTGCGGCATGGCGACGACCAGTGGTTCGACATCGTGCGCTGGACGATCTTCGCGCTGATCGAGGCGGAGGAGCTGGGAATCACCGCGGCCAATGCCGAGGAGATGTTGGGCAGCCAGCGCAACGAGGTGCGGCGCCTTCTGGGCCAGGTGGGTGACCACGGGCCGATGATGGGGCTGGACAAGCGCTGGGCCTATAACGCCATCCGGGCCGCCGGTAACTACGGCGAGATGTATGAGCGTAATCTCGGCAAGGGCAGCCCGCTCGGCCTGCCGCGCGGCCTGAACGACCTCTGGACGCGGAGCGGGCTGATGTACGCGCCGCCGATCCGCTAGCGCGGCTGCGCCCTGGTTTCCGCCGGCCCTATGGCCGCCGGGGAGGCCGGGGCGCTCAGCCCTCCTCGCGCACCCATCGCTTCTCGAACTCCCAGACCTCCGGGAAGCCCATCAGCGTGTTCATCCGGTCGAAGCCGTAGCTGTCCCGCGCCGGCAGGGCCTTGCTGTCGCCATAGGCCAGCAGATGCCCATAGGCGCGCTCCAGCGCCGCGGCCATGCTGAGGAAGCCCACCGCCGGATAGATGGCGATGTTGTAGCCGTAGCTCTTCAGCGTTTCCGCCGGCAGGATCGGGGTGCGGCCACCCTCTACGTTGTTGGCGAGCAGCAGCGCGTCGATCTCCTGCCCGATCCGCTTCATCTCGTCCTCGGTCTCCGGGCTCTCGATGAAGACGATGTCGGCTCCCGCGCGGCGATAGAGCTTGCCGCGCCCAATCGCCTCATCCAGCCCGAGCCCCGTGCGTGCGTCGGTGCGCGCGATGATGAGGAAGTTTGGATCGCGCCGGGCCTCGGCCGCCACCTCGACCTTCAATGCCATCTCCTTCGCGGGAATGACGCGGCGGCCGGGCGTGTGGCCGCATTTCTTCGGCACCTCCTGGTCCTCGATCTGGATGGCGGTGACGCCGGCGGCCTCATAGCCCATGACGGTGCTGCGGATGTTCAGCAGGCCGCCATAGCCGGTATCGGCATCGGCGATCACCGGCGTGCGGCAGCCCTGGGCGAAGCGGCTCATGCGGCCGACCATGTCGGTGTAGGTGGCGACCCCCGCATCCGGCACGCCGAGATGCGAGGCCACCGTGCCGTAGCCGGTGGCATAGAGGGCGGAGAAGCCCATGCCGTCCGCAAGCCGCGCCGAGATCATGTCGAAGATTCCCGGCGCCACGATGAAGCGGCCCGCGTCCAGCGCAGCCTTGAGTGCGGGATCAGCCATGTCCGTGTTCCTCCATTTTGCGCGCCGTGATTCTTCCGCCGGCCTTGCGGCATTAAAGCGGCGGGCTCGCCTCATGGCCATCGGCAGCGGAACGTCGTCTGGTGTTCCGCACATAACGGGCTCGAAAAGACGCGGCCGGCGCGGCTAGAGTTGCGCCTACATCCCTGGACGCCGGCCCAACGGCCGGTGGATTGGGGCAAGGCCGCACGAGAAGAGGCGGCGCCGAGGAGGAGGCTTCGATGGTCCAGGGGATAGTTTCCCGGCGTGGAATAGGCGCAGTCCTGGCAGGACTGGCTGTGCCCGCGCTCGCGCGGGCGCAGGCCCCGGCAGCCTGGCCGGAGCGGCCGGTGCGGCTGGTGGTGCCGTTCGGGGCGGGCGGCGCGATTGACACGCTGTCCCGCACGGTGGCGCAGCGCTTCAGTGATTTCACCGGGGGCCAGACCTTGGTGGTGGAGAACCGCTCGGGCGCGGGCGGTACCGTCGGCGGCGCCTATGCGGCGCGCGAAAAGCCGGATGGCTACACGCTGATGATGGCCGATGTGGGCTCGAACGCCATCGGCAAGCTGCTCAATCCCAGCCTGTCCTATGATCCGCCCACAGCCTTCACCCCGATCGTGCATCTGGTGAACCTGCCGGGGGTGGTGATCGCGCATCCCTCCGTCACGGTGAAGGATCTGCCGGACTTGATCGCCCAGGCAAAGGCACGGCCCGGCGCCTTCACCTATTCCTCGGCCGGAACAGGCAATGGCAGTCACCTGTTCATGGCGCTGCTGCTCAAGCAGGCCGGGATCGAGATGGTGCATGTGCCCTACCGCTCCGGCGCTGAGATGGTCACGGCGCTGGTGCGGGGGGATGCACAATTCGGCTTCCCCACCGTGTCCTCCGCCCTACAGATGATCCGCGGCGGGCAGGCGAAGGCGATCGCGGTCAGCACGGCCGAGCAGACGCCCGCCCTGCCGGGGGTGCCGCCGGTTGCCCGCGTGCTGCCGGGCTTCGACCTGGCGGTGTGGCACGGGATCATGGCGCCAGCCGGCATGGAGCCGGCGCTGGTGGAGCGGATCAACGGCGTGTTCAACCGAATCGCCGCCTTGCCCGAGGTGAAGGAGGCGGTGTTCCGCGCCCAGGCTGGCCGCGTGGTCGGTGGAAGCCCGAAGGACTTCGCCGATCATGTGACGCGGGAGGTCGCTCGCTGGACGCCACTGATCGCCGAGGGTGGATTCCGGGTGGAGTAGGGCGGCGCTTCTGGAAGCCTTCAGAAGCCGGCGCAGCCACTTTGCAGGCTGCGCATCACGCTCTCCTGGCCGAAGCGGGACCGATAAGCCGCCGCGAGCGCCTCGGTGCGGGTGGCGGCCTCCTCGAATGTCGCACCGGGCAGGACGAGCCAGAGCCGCTTGCCGGGCTCCCGCTCGATCCGTCCATCCGCACCGCGCCACTGGCCCTGCGTGTCAAGGGTGGTGAGGCCCTGCGGGAAGCGGGGCGTCGCCTCCTCGGCCAGGAAAGCGGCCCAGTCGGCATCCGTCACACGCAGCCGGCCATCCGCATTGCGCCCGAAGGCCAGTTCGGCAAAGGCGGCGGGGGCGGTGCCAGTGGGGCAGGCGGGTGCGGTCGCGCAGGCCGCGGGCAGCAGCGCCAGGACCCCCGCCAGGGCAGCGCGCGGCATCACGCGCTGGCGAGCATGACGACGCCGAGGCTGATCAGGGCGACCGCGCCGATCTTCTGCGGGTTCAGCACCTCGCCGAAGAAATAATGGCCGATGAGCACCGCGACGACATAGGAGGCGGCCGTGCAGGGCAGGGCGACCGACATCGGGATGCGGCGCAGCGCAACGATATAGAGCAGCGCCGCGCCGCCATAGAGGCCAAGGCCGACGATGGTGTGGAAGCGGAAGAGCTGCGCGATGAAGTTGCCTTCGCCCGTGGCGCCGGACTTCAGCAGGATCTGTCCTGCCAGCGAGGTGCAGATTGCGGCGGCCAGGGCGATCCAATGGGCGGTCATGCCGCATCCTCCACGCGGTTCTCCAGGACGGGCCGGGCCCGCACCACCTCGCGCACCACGCCCTGCGGCGTGCCGTTGGCGGAGAGGAAGGAGCGGCCGACATATTCGCCCAGCACGCCGAGAATGAGGAACTGCACGCCGGAGATGAGCAGCGTGACGGTCATGATGGAGGCCCAGCCGGAGGGCGGATCGCCGGAGATGGCTTCGACGATGACGACGAGCGCGGCAAGCACGCCGAGGATGCCCATGGCCACGCCGGCAAAGACGGCGAGGCGCACGGGCAGGAGCGAGAAGTTGGTGGCGAGGTTCAGCCACAGCCGGACCAGGCGGCGCAGCGTGTAGTTGCTGTGGCCCTCCACCCGCTTGAGGTGGCGCACCTCGATGCTGTCGATCCGCTGCGTCACCTGCATGATCAGCCCGTCTATATAGGGGTAGGGGCCGGAGTAGCGCGTGATCTCGCGCACCACGAGCGCGCTCATGCAGCGGAATGAGGAGAGATAGAGGCCGCGCGGCTTGTCCAGCAGCAGGTCCGCGACGCCGTTGGCAAAGCGGCTGCCCAGATTGCGCCAGCCCTCGTGCTCCTTCACCGCGTATCGAGTGTAGACCACGTCCCAGTTCCCGAGCCGAGCATGGTCGTAAAGCTTCAGCACCTCCTCCGGCGGGTTCTGCAGGTCGTCATCCATGGTGATGACATAGCTTCCGCGCGCGACGCGGAGGCCGGACATGACCGCGTTGTGCTCGCCGAAATTCCGCGCATGCTCGACATAGGTGAGCGGCACGCTGGCCTCGGCGGCCAGGCGGCGGCAGACCTCGCTGGAATTGTCCGGAGAGCCGTCATTGACCAGAACGATCTCGATGCCGCCGGCGGGTCTGAGGGCCGAGAGGGCGGCGACGAGCGTGCCGACGGTTGCGGCGCCGCGGTAGACGGGCACGACGATGGACAGGCCTACGGCCTCGGCCGAGGAATGCGGCGCCGGAGGGTCTTGGGGGCGCATTGCTGGGTATCCTTTAGGGGCGGGTCGCCGTCAGCAGCACGGAGCCGCCGGCTGGAAGGGGGAGGCGGGCGCGCCGTTCGATCTCGGTGACGCCATGCAGGAGCCGGTCCAGCCAGGGGGAGAATTCTCCCACGTCGCTGGCATGGTCCTGCCCACGGGCCAGGACCTTGCGCTGCAGCACCATGAGTGGAAGCAGAAAGCCGTTCCAGTAGCTGGCCGAGACATCCGTGAAGCCGGCCTCCCGCAGCAGATCGGCGGCGGCGGGGGCGGTGTAGCGTCGCGCATTGTGGACCCGGACGTCATGGGCCGAGAACATCCAGGCGAAGGCCGGGAGGTTCAGCAGCAGCGTGCCGCCCGGGGCGATGACCCGGCGCAGCTCCGCCAGGGCGCGGGGCTGGTCCACCGCGGCATGGCAGAGGACATCGACCGAGACGGCAGCGCCGAAGGCGGCATCGGGGAAGGGCAGGGCGTTGACGGTGCCGGCGGTGACGGGCAGGCCCGACTTGGTCGCGGCCCGGCCGGCGGCGGAGGGATTGTAGTCCAGCCCGGCGGCGGGGCGGGGTGCCTCGGCGAGGCGGCGCAGGAAGCCGCCCGTGCCGCAGCCGGCATCCAGCACCGGCAGGGCGGCGACCCCAGGGCGGAGGGCGAGGGCGTCCAGGAGCCGGGCATGGATGGCGCGGTACCACCACATGCGGTCCTCGACGGCGTCCATCAGGCTGTATTCGGAGTCTTCCAAGGCGCGGGCTCGCGTGGATCAGGGCGCGGATCGGGGGCGCGGTTGGCCGGGGGGGTGCTGTCCCCTGCACCCGGTCCGGCGGCTTGTGGCAGCGCCCTGCGGCGGGGACAAGGCAGATCCGCCCAGGCCGTGCCGCAATCCGCCGCGATAATCGAGGCGATCGAGGCTACGAGGCGCCGCGACCCGGCCCCGTCCCGGCCCCTGGTTGCGCCGCTGGCCCTTGCCTCCCAGGATGCGCAGCCGAAACGGTCACGATGAACGCCCCCGTCCCTTCTTCCCCTGAGGCCGATGCGCCGGGCCTCTCCCAGGTGGCCCAGCGGCCGCTCGCCGCCCTGGCCGGATCGGCACTCCGTCTGCGTCTCTGGCGGGCGGCAGCGCTGCTGCCGGCCGCGCTGTTCCTGATTACGGTGCTGTCGCCGCCTCTGAACCATGACGTTTCGGCGGTGCTGAACTTCACCCAGCGCTGGGTGGCGGGGCAGCGGCTGTATTCTGAACTGATCGACGTCAATCCGCCGCTGATCTTCCTGTTCAACCTGCCGGCCGCCTGGCTGGCGGAATACACTCCGCTGGACGGGGTGAGTGCGCTGCTTCTCTGTCTCTTGGCCCTCTGCGGCCTGGTCTGGTGGCTGGTGGAGCGGCTGCGCGTGGGGATGGCGGAAGGGCCGGTCGAGCGGGCGGTGCTGGCGGCACTGGTGCCGCTGGCCATGGTCCTGCCCGGCTATGACTTCGGGCAGCGCGAGGTGCTGATGGGTACCATCGCCATTCCCTATGCCTTCCTGGCGGCCCGGCGGATGCTGGCGCTGCCGACGGGCCGCTGGCTGCTCTTCGGCGTCGCCCTGCTGGCGGCGCTGGGCTTCGCCCTCAAGCCGCATTTCCTGGCGGTGCCGCTGCTGGTGGAGGCGGCGGTGCTGATGCGCCGGGGCCGGAAGCGGATCGGCGTTTCGCTGGCCGATCCGGTGCCATGGATCATGGCGGCCGTCTGGGTGCTCTACGTCATCTCCATCCCGGTCTTCTTCCCGGATTTCTTCGGGCATGTCGTGCCGCTGGTCTGGGACTTCTATGTCAATCTTGGCGGGCTGACGGCCTTCCAGGTGTTGCTGACGGAGGACCTCGGAGAGGCGACGCTGCTGCTGCTCATGGTCTCGACCGTCTGCCTGCTGCGGAGCTTCGGGCCCTTGGTGCTGGCGCTCTGGGCCTCGATGGCGGGGGCCTTCATCTCGGCCTGGGTTCAGCACAAGGGCTGGACCTACCACGCCGCGCCTATCTTCATGCTGGGCAGCCTGACTGCCGGCCTGATCGGGGCCCGCTGGCTGGACGGTGCCCTTCCGGCGGGGCGGGCGCGGGCGTCGGCGCCGGCGCTCTCCGCCATGATGGCCGCCGCGCTGTGCCTGCTGATGGTGCGCGGCGGCGAGGCGCCCTTCCGCGAGATCAACTTCGAACGCGACAAGGGCGGACGGCTGACCGCATGGCTGCGGGAACACGCCTATAACGAGCGGCTGCTGGTTCTCACGCCGGATATCTGGCCGATCTTTCCGGCGTTGAACTATGCCAACAGCCAGTCAACCCTGCGCTTCATGAACCTGTGGCTACTGCAGGGGGTGAACCAGCGCTGCCCGGAGAATGGCGAGCGCTACCGTCAGCCCTGGGAGATGTCCCGGGCGGAGTTCTTCGTCTACCGCACCGTGGCCGAGGATTTCGCAGCGGCACCGCCGTCGGCCGTGCTGGTGACGCGGCATGTCGGCATTCCCTGGTGCGGGAAAGAGTTCGATTTCATCGAGTATTTCAGTCGCCATCCGCTGTTCGCCGAGGCATTCCGGAACTACCGGCAGCAGGGCGAGATCGAGGGCTACAAGCTTTACGTGCGGGCGGACTAGCGCAGGCAGGCAGATCCGCTTGGCGCGAGTGGTTGCTTCCACGGAGCAAATGAAGACGTGCCGATGTTCGGATGCCGGGGTGATTCTCACCCCGGCATCAGGCCTGGAAGGGTTCTTTATTCGTTCTTATCTGGCTGTATCAGCGGCGCCCCGCCTTGGAGCCGTAACGGCCGATGCCGCCGATTTGAAAGGATCAGCCATGGCTCGCGATGTGCTCGCCGAACTGGCGAATTTCACCGGTTCCCTCGAGGGCTGGGGGCTGGAGTTGCAATTCGACCCGGACGACCCGGAAAGCGTCGAACAGGCCATCAGGGAGATGGAGATGGCGATCGATGCCAAGGCGGATTCTTATCCCGGCAACGAGGCGGTCGCGCAAATTGCGGAGCAGTTGAAGGAACAATACCGGCTTGGCATTCGCGAGCAGCGGCCCGTGAGGAGGGGCAGCGGGGAGGGCGAGGCCTGAGGGCCGTCCCGACATCCGTCGCAGTCATTTCCTCCTCCTTGCGCTGTTTGCACCGGCCCGAGACAGGAGGATTTCACCCAGGGAAGGGCCGGAAAGTGGCAGCTCACGACAGGCTGCGGCGGAACATCGTTCGAAAGGCTTGCACCGCGGATGGGTTTCTCCAACATTGAGCGGGTCAGGTTCGTTGGTTCGGTTTGCTTCTCCACCCACTCGTTGGGTGCCGGGTTGGTTTCCGTTTCAAAGCGAAGATGATCCGCTGTGCAATCGTGCCCGGTGGTTTTCTATTTGATCGGAATCGTATTGTGGCTACAGGCACTGTGAAGTGGTTCAACGCGACCAAGGGCTACGGCTTCATTCAGCCGGATGATGGCTCGAAGGACGTTTTCGTGCACATCTCCGATGTCCAGCGCGCTGGCATCCAGGAGCTGCGCGAGGGTGACAAGCTCGAGTACGAGCCGATGCAGGGGCAGCAGGGCAAGACCTCGGCCGGTAACCTGCGTCTCGCCTGAAGGGTTGAGCGGCGGTTTCCGCCGCTCCCCCGACTGCTGTCGGGACTGACCATCCGGGTTGGCTGGTGCCGCCCGGATGGCGTCGGCCTGCGCCGAAGCCGGGAGTTGGCCCCGCTTCATCGAAAGCCGGGGGCTGTCGATTGGCACTGGTAGCGGCTGCTCCGCGCCACCCCGGCATTTCGTGGCCCATCAACATTCTTCGAGTGTCTTCGCGGGCGTCATGGCCATGACGCCGTAAGCTTCTGCTGAACACGTCTCAGTAGGACTAGGGCCTGTCCTCAGATGAGCCAGACATAGGCTGCGGCGAGGTGGATCGCGCCGAGGAAGTTACGTGCGGTCTTGTCGTAGCGGGTGGCAATGGCACGGAACTGCTTGAGCTTGGCGAAGAAGTT
>NZ_WWDL01000028.1 GCF_009848505.1 Muricoccus harenae | reverse complement strand
ACCAGGAACTGAAGCAAGAGATCGGCCTCGGGCACTACGAGGGCCGCGGCTGGCGCGGCTTCCATCACCACGCCAGCCTCTGCATCGCAGCCCTCGGCTTCCTGGTGGCCGAGCGCTGCCTTTTTCCCCCTCAGCACCGCTTCACCCGCGGACACCTCGCGGCACCTGCGCTACCCCAGGGCTTCCAGCCGCGCGGCACCCCCAGTCCGACCTGAGCGTCACGTCCCATATTCGATCAGCACCGTCCGATGCCGCCTCATCGTCAGCCTCGTCCAATCCCTCCCACGCTGCCCCTGTTGCCTGCAGCAATCCAGAGGCCCCGCTTGGAAATGACACAGTAAGACTAGTCTCCCATTCAAGAACTCAACAGGAGGAAGGCATGCGCGGCAAGTTGCTGAACAGGGTAAGGCGCTGGAGCATTTGGTTGTTAGCCCCCTTGCTCCTGGCACTGCCCGGCGTTGCGACAGCAGAGGAGAGCTACCCGGCCCGCCCGATCCAGCTGATCGTGCCATATCCGCCAGGGGGCAACACGGACCTCATGGCGCGTGCCCTGCAAACCGCGCTGTCGCGAGCCCTGGGGCAAGGTGTGGTGATCGTCAATCGCGGCGGCGCTTCGGGCACGATCGGCGATGCCGAGATCGCCCGCGCCCGGCCGGATGGCTACACAATTGGCCTCTCGCCCAACACGCCGCTGACGGCGCAGACGCATCTCGTGCCGCTCAGCTACTCCCTCGACAGCTTCCGCTTCCTCTGCCTCGTCTATGACAACCCGCAGGTGCTGATTCTTGGCCGAAATGCACCGTTCCAGGATCTCGCTGGCATGGTCGCTTACGGCCGTACGAAACGGGAAGCTCTCGTCTACGGCTCGCCCGGCCAGGGCAGCACGCAACACATCCTCATTGCTCGCCTGCTGCGCGGAGCGGGGGTGGAAGCGCTCCACGCGCCATTCACCGGTGCGGGGCCAATGGCGCAGGCGGCCTTGGGCGGGCAGATCATGGCTTTCGTGGAAAGTCCTTCCATTCCGGTCTCCACCGGCCTGCCCGTGGCTGGGGTGTTCAGTGCGACCCGGCTTCCCGGACTTGCGGAGGTGCCGACGCTTACCGAGGGGGGGTACCCGATCATCGGCAGCTCCGCCGGAGGGCTGGTGGCGCCGGCCGGCCTGCCGGACGCGACGGCGGCGGTCCTCCAGCGCGCCTGTGGCGAGGCGGTAGCCAGTGAAAGTTTCCGCACCGCGGCCACCCGGCTGAATTCGGTGCCGAGCTATGCGAGCGGCACCGAGTTCCGCGAGCGCTTTGCCGCTGAGAGCGAGAGCAATCGGAAGGTCCTGCAGGAGCTTGGAATGGCGCGTGAGTGAAGCGGGAAGGATAGAGGTGTATGACCCACATGATCCCGTCACGCGCCTGAGCGCTTCGCTCGTGTAAGGGGGGGGGGCGGGTTCAGCGCGACACGTGGTCTGGCGCTGACGCATGTGTCCGGCGCGAAGGCGGCCGGCCACATGGTGCGTCCGGTATGGGACATGCGGGCCGATTCCGGCCTGCCTTCTCCGAAGCCGTCTCCTTCGCCGTCGTGCCACGCGGCCCGGCTGGAGTTGCCAAGCTCCCGACCGGGGTAGGCTAGGCCTTGGCGAGCGTCACCTCCGAAGCACCCGGCCGCCGCTTGACGGCTGGACGGGCCAGTGTATGGGAAGACCGCCACCGCGTAGCCAAGAGCGAGGGGCGGCGCCCGAGGCTCGCTTCCTGTTTCATCCGCACGGCCGAGACCGCGAAGGCTCACACGGAAGAGCGGCAAGGCCGATGATGGTGTCTGCGGCGGTCTGGCACTGCACGTGCTAGCCTGGTCGCCGTCCATGGTTTGGGTCGCGGCCACCCGCAGCGAGAGAGGAACCCATCGTGACATTGCCGTCGCCCGGTCGCGTTGCCTTCGCAGCGCTGGTCGGCGCTGCCTTCACCCTCATCCTCGCGCCGGTTGTGATGGTCATGGTGATCAGCATCTTCCGGCAAGAGATCGTCTCCTTCCCGCCGGAGGGCCTGACGCTCGACTGGTACGTGAATGCCTGGGAGCGGCAGGAGTTCGCACGTGGCTTTATCACTAGCCTCCAGGTCGCGCTGCTGGCCACGCTGGTTGGTGTTCCGTTCGGCACCGCAGCCGCCTTTGCCCTGGTGCGCGCCAAGCCGCGCGGCGGCGGCGCACTGAATACGCTGCTGCTTGGCCCGCTTGCCGTGCCCGGCGTAGTGGCCGGAACGGCCCTCTACATGTTCTACCTGCGCGCCGAGTTCTGGCTGGACCGCGACATAACCTCCACCTTGGAGGGCTTGGTCGCCGCCCATGTGCTGCTGACCATTCCCTGGACCGTGCGCCTTGTCACCGCCAGCCTCCAGGGCATGGATCAGGCCGCCGAGGAGGCCGCTGCCAATCTGGGCGCGCGCCCTTTCACCGTGTTCCGCCGCGTCACCCTTCCGGCCATGCGTCCGGGCATCATCGCCGCCTGTCTCTTCTCCTTCATTCAGAGCTTCGAGAACCTGGAGCTGAGCCTTCTCCTGGTTGGCCCCGGCCGTACCACCCTGCCGGTGGCCATGCTCAACTATCTTGAATTCCGGGTGGACCCGACCTTGGCTGCTGTGGCCACTGTGCAGATCCTTCTCGTGGCCGTGCTGATGCTCGTTACCGACCGCTTCGTTTCCATCGCGAGGACCGTATGATCGCCGGAGCATTCGCCTGATGGGCAGCCTCGTTCTCGACGCACTCGGCAAGCGCTATGGTGCCTCTACCGCCGTGGAACGCGTCGACCTGGATGTTGGCCAGGGCGAGATGGTGGCGCTTCTCGGCCCCTCGGGCTGTGGCAAGACCACCACGCTGCGCATGGTGGCGGGTTTTGTTCCGCCGAGCGCCGGCCGCGTGCTGATCGGCGGGAAGGATGTCACCCGCACCCCACCCCATGCACGCGATACGGGTATGGTGTTCCAGTCCTACGCACTCTTTCCGCATATGACGGTGGCGGAGAATGTCGCATTCGGACTGGAGATGCGCCGGGTGAGCCGCGCCGAGCGCGAGACCCGCGTGCGCGAGGCCCTGCGTCTTGTGCGCCTTGACGCGCTTGAGGATCGGCTGCCGCGCCAGCTTTCCGGTGGGCAGCAGCAGCGCGTGGCCCTGGCCCGCGCCCTGGTCGTGAATCCCGCTGTCTTCCTGCTGGACGAACCGCTGTCAAACCTGGATGCCAAGCTGCGCGGCGAGGTGCGCATGGAAATACGCGCCCTTCAGCAGCGCCTCGGCCTCACCACCCTGATCGTCACCCATGACCAGGAGGAAGCCCTCACCATGGCCGACCGTCTCGTGGTGATGGAGCGCGGCCGCGTCCGCCAGGTCGGCACCGCAGAGGACCTGTACGAGCGCCCTGCCGATCCCTTCGTCGCCGGCTTCGTCGGCCGCTGCAACCTGATAGAGGGACGGCTGGAGGCTCAGGGCCAGTTCCGCGCCAGTTCCGGCGCACTGTTGCCCTGCGCGGCTTCGCCGGCGCCCCCGGGTTCCTGCATTCTGGCGCTACGGCCAGAGAACGTGTCTATCACCGCCGGCACCGATGGGGCGGGGCGGCTGAAAATGATCACCTATCTTGGGCCGCAGACTGAGTACCATCTGGACCTCGCCGGTACGCCGCTGCTGGCCATCCGCCAGACCCCGAGCGCGGACGACCCACTACGCCGGCTCTCCCCCGGCGACGCAGTGACGATTTCATGGGATGCTTCCGCCGCCCGGCTTTTGCCGGCGGCGCAACCCGAAACAGGAGTCTGACGCATGATCATCTCCCGACGCGCAACCCTGGGCGGCGCCGCTATTGCAGCCGCCTCCGCCGGCCTTCCCGGCCTTGCCCGCGCCCAATCCAAGCAGGTCGTCGTGGGTACGTGGGGCGGCGATTATGGTGAGCTGCTCCGCCAGAACATCGACACGCCCCTGATGCAGCCCCAGGGCATCGAGGTACTGCAGGACGTCGCGAACGCCGACCCGCGCAAGACCAAGTTGCTGGCCGAGCGCCAGGCACGCCGCGGCACCATGGGCGTCGCCTGCCTTTCGGACACGGACATGCACATGATGTCCTCCCAGGACGCGTTGGACACGTTGGACATGTCCCGCCTGAAGCGTGCCGGCAGCATCCTGCCTGCACTCCGCAAGCCCTACGCCATCCCGCACATCTATTCGGCCCTCGTCCTGCTCTATAATCCGGACAAGGTAACCACGGCGCCGACCTCCTTCGCCGATATGTGGGATCCGAAGTATCGCGGCCGCGTCGGCTTCTCCGACATCCTCTATTCCACCAACACTTTCGCGGCCGCCATGGCAGGCGGCGGCAGCTTTGGTGACTACACCCCCGCCCGGAATAAGCTAATGGAGCTTCGCTCCCTCGACGCCAAGATCTACCCCTCCAACGAGGCCCTTGCCGCCGCCCTGAAGGGCGAGGAGGTGTGGATGACGCCTATGTGGCTCGCCCGTGGCTACATGTGGCAGAAGGCCGGCATTCCGCTGCGGCATGTCGTGCCGAAGGAAGGCGCCTATGCCATCGTCTTCGAGGCAGCCGTTCCGCGAAACAGCCGCAACAAGGACAACGCCTACGCCTATCTGGACGCCATGCTGCAGCCGCAGGCCCAGACGGCCTTCGCCGACCGCATGGGTTATTTACCGACGGTGACGGATGCCTCCCTGCCGCCCGAGATTGCCAAGCAGATCAGCCTGAGCGAGGCGGATCAGGCGCAGTTGAAGGCGCCGGATTACGAATACCTCCAGCGCTCCCACGGCGAGATCCTCGATTTCTGGAACAAGCAGTTCAAGGGCTGATCGGTGGCCGCGCTCGTCCTACCCGCCGGCGTGTTGGTTTTGCTGCTGCTCGTGGCGCCGATGCTGCTGCTCTTCCGCATCTCGCTCAACGAGTTCAGCCCGACCCAGATGATGGTGGAGGCGACGACCGCGGCCAATTACTTTCGGGCCGTCCAGGATCCGTATTATCGCCAAGTGTTGGTCACCACCCTGGCCGTGGCGACGGGCAGCACCTTGCTCACGCTGGGACTCGGTTTTCCCACGGCCTACTGGCTGGCGCGAATGCAGGGCCGGTGGAAGAGCTTCGCCACCATCGTGGTCATGTTTCCCCTGCTGGTGGGCAATGTCGTGCGTGCCGCGGGCTGGCTCGCGCTCCTTGGCAATGGCGGCGCGATCAATGCTGCGTTGCTCGGGCTCGGCGTCAACGCTGCGCCGTTGCCGCTGCTCTACAACACGGGCGCCGTTGTTGCAGGCATTGTTGCCGTGGTGCTGCCCTACATGATCCTCACCCTTTCCGCGGTAATCGAGGGCATTCCCCGCCAAGCGGAGGAGGCAGCCTCCAACCTCGGGGCGAGTCCGCTCACTGTCTTCCGGCGCGTCGTGCTGCCCCTTGCCTTGCCGGGCGTCATTGCCGGCTCGGTGCTGGTTTTCGTGCTCTGCATGAACACCTATGCCAGTGCCGTTCTTCTCGGGGGGCCGCAGTTCAAGATGATGGCTCCTGCTGTGTATGATCAGTTCGTCCGCGGCAACAACTGGCCCTTCGGCGCCGCGCTCGCCTTCATTTTGCTCGGCTTCACGCTGGTGCTGACCGTGGTCGGCAGCGCCGTGCTCGGCCGCTGCTACCGTCGTTGATGGGGAAGTGAACAGCATGTCCGGCATCAGCCAGGTAGATGCGCCGAAGGTCGGCACTGAAATCACCACCAAGAACACGAAGCTCGGTATGCCGCCCGTGCCCGCCGCCACCTCGCGCGACCGCGGCGCCGGCCCCTATCGCCGCCTGGTGCTGCGAGGTGCCACGATCATCGATGGCACCGGCGCGCCGCCCTGGGGGCCCGCCGACATCGTGGTTGAGAACGATCGGATCGCGGCCATCACGCCCGTCGGCACGCCGCACAAGCCGATCAATCCTTCCCGGCGTCCGCCTGCTGGCGATCACGAGATCGACTGCCATGGCAAGTTCGTCACCCCCGGGCTGATCGACTGCCATACCCATATCGGCGTGCCCTACCATGCCCTTCACGGGTCGGTGGCGCCCGCAGACTATGTCTACAAGCTCTGGCTTGCCCATGGGGTAACCACGGTGCGAGAGATGGGCTGCTTCAGTGGCCTCGACTGGGTCACCGAGCAGCGCGAGGCTTCCGCTGCCAATCGCATCGCGGCGCCGCGCATCCGCGCCCATCCCTACTTCCCCGCCGTGAACGATATGCTCAAGACCATCCACACGCCGGATGAGGCGCGGGACTGGCTGCGCCGCGCGAAGGATGCCGGGGCAGATGGCGTGAAGTTCTTCGGGGCCCCGCCGGCCATCATGCGTGCGGCGTTGGAGGAATGCGTGAAGCTCGGCCTCCGCACCGGCTGCCATCACGCCCAGCAGGCCGTTACACGCATGAATGCGTTGACGACAGCGCGTTGGGGCCTGACGAGCGCTGAGCATTATTACGGCCTTCCCGAGGCCCTCTACGATGACCGCGTCGTGCAGGCCTATCCAACCGGTTACAACTACAACGACGAGTATTTCCGCTTCTCGGCCGCAGGCCAGACCTTTCTGCAATCCGCCGAGCCCGGCAGTGCCAAGTGGAACGAGGTGCTTGAGCGCTTCCTCGAGCTCGACTTCACCTTTGTTCCCACGATGACGATCTACGACGCCAACCGCGACCTCATGCGCTTCCGGCGCGCGGATTGGCACGACGATTACACCTGGCCCAGCATGTGGCGCTACTTCCAGCCTGCCCGCGGTGGTCACGGTGCCTATTGGTATCGCTGGTCCGTGACCAACGAAATCGAGTGGAAGGGGCACTACCGGCTCTGGATGCAGTTCCTGAACGCATACAAGAATCGCGGCGGCCGCGTCTGCACCGGCAGCGATTCCGGCTTCATCTTCCAGATCTTCGGATTCGGCTATGTGCGCGAGCTGGAGCTGCTGCAAGAGGCCGGATTTAACGCTCTGGAGGTGTTGCGCTCCGCCACCATCCTTGGCGCCGAGCTGCTGGGCATTGACGACGAGACCGGGAGCATCGAGGTCGGCAAGTCTGCTGACCTCCTCATCCTGGATGAGAACCCGCTGGATGACTGGAAGCTGCTTTACGGCAGCGGCGCGCTCCGGCTGAACGACGAGACGGGCAAGGCCGAATGGCGCCGTGCCCTGCGGCACACCATCCGCGCCGGTCTGGTCTTCGATGTTGGGGAGCTGCTGGCTGATATCCGCGCGATGGTGGCGGCCGAGAAAGATCTGGAGGCGAAGGCCACATGAACTATCCGGCCGAGTTCATCTTGCTCGCCGGCTTCCTGGGAAGCGGAAAGACCTCGCTGCTTGTTGACTGGCTCGCCTTGCCGGCAGCGGCGGACACGGCTGTCATCGTGAACGAGGCCGGCGAGATCGACGTGGACGGTGCCATCATCGCCCAGGGCGGCGGCATTCCCATGGCCATGCTCGCGAATGGTTGCGTCTGCTGTTCCCTGACCAGCGACCTCGTCTTCACGGTGCGTACGTTGGTAGATGAGCGCGCGCGGGCTGGCCTTCCGCCGTTCCGCCGCATCGTGCTGGAGTGTTCCGGCCTTTCCCGCCCGGGCCCGATCCTGCGGTCCCTTTCGCCGCTCGCCCCGCTCGGCATGGCCGTGCGCGTGGTCACCACCTGCGACGCGTCCCAGGCTGCGCAGCGCGCCGAGTACTTCGACGAGGTCGCGGCACAGATTGCGGCGGCCAGCAGCGTCGTCTTCACCAAGCTGGATGTCGCCGAAGTGGCTGCAGCAGAGTCGCTCGTCTCGGCCATCAACCCGCTCGCCCACCGCGTGCTCGAACCCGACCGTGCCGCCCGGGCCCACGCCGCTTTCGCACCGGTTCCGACCGCTGCGCCTATTCCGGAGCAGGAGGAGGGAGGGGGAGGCCACCCCCGGGTCGCGGTCCTTCGCGCCACCTTTGCCGAGCGCGCCACCTGGGAGGACCGATTGGACTGGATGGAGGACCTCGCCGCCTTCTGCGGAGACCGCCTCCTCCGCGTGAAGGGCTTCATCCGCCGCCCCGGCACCGAGGAGCCCCTCCTGGTTCAGGCCGTGGGCACCCTTTTCGCCCCCCCGACCTCCGTACCTGGCGCCAGGGAGGTGCCGGAAGGTCTCGTCATCATCGCGCGCGACCTGACCGCACGCGAGCTCCGCGGCGCCAATCCCGCCGCCCCGGTCCTCATCTCACCCTATCGTGGGAAGGCTTCCCTTGCCTGCACACCAGCCTGAGCTGACCCCGGGCCGGTTTGCCTTGGAGCAGGATCAGTCGGCGCGGATCGCCGACTGCTGCACCACCTCCGTCCATTTTGTCGTTTCGGCGCTGATGAGCCTCTGCAGGCTGGCGGCATCGCCATCCATCGGTTCGGCGCCGATGCTGGCGAACTTCTGGCGGATGCTGTCGTCGCGCATGGCTGCCAGAACCGCGGTTTCCGCACTCTCCCGCGCTGCATCGGGCAGGTCACGCGGTGCCAACATGACGAACCAAGGATCCACGGCATAGCCGGGCACCCCGGCTTCAGCCACGGTCGGAAGATCAGGGTAGGCCTGGGCACGCTTGGACGTGGTGGCTGCCAGCACGCGCAGCCTGCCGTCGGCGGTGTGGGGGGCCGAGGAGGTGATGCTGTCGAACATGGCGTCGACGCGGCTGCCGAGCTGATCGGCAATGGCGGGCCCTGAGCCGCGATAGGGAACATGCGTCAGGTCCACCTTTGCCTTGGCGCAGAACAGCGCACCGGCCAAATGGATAGAAGTGCCGTTTCCGGCTGAGGCATAGGTGAGCTCGCCCGGCTTGCGCTTCGCGGCGACAATCAGCCCCGGCACGTCGCGGATCGGCGAGGAGGCCGGCACCACCAGGATGTTCGGTACCACGGCAACGGGCGCAACCGCCACCAGATCCGCACTGTCATAGGGCAGGCGCGGATAGAGCGACGGGTTTACCGCATGCGCCATCGAGACCATCAGAAGCGTGTGTTGGTCCGCCGAGCGTGCGGCGGCTTCGGTGCCGATGGTGCCGCCAGCCCCCGCGCGGTTCTCAACCACCACCGGCTGGCCCAGCGCATCGCTGAGATTCGGAGCCAGCAGGCGCGTCATCGCATCGATCGCACCGCCGGGCGGGAAAGGGACGATCACCCGGAGCGGCCGGGAGGGCCAGGACTGCGCCTGTGCCGGGCGGATCAGGCTTGGGCGGGCGAGAGGCGCGGCAGCAAGGCCGAGGAGAAGGGTACGGCGCTGCATGGGTCAGATTGCTGAAGGATGCCGCGCCAGCGCGGTCACCTTGATGTCCATATAGGGGAAGAGCGGCAGACCGGAGAGCAGCGTATGCAACTCATCGCCATCGGCCACGTCGAAAATGGAGACATTGGCGTAGCGCCCCGCTACTCGCCAGATATGCGGCCATTTGCCGTCGCGCATCAGTTTCTGAGCATAGTCGCGTTCGCGGGTCTTGATGTCGTTCGCTTCGGTCGCAGGCATGTCCGGCGGAAGCTTCACTTCCATGGTGACGTGAAACAGCATTTCCGTTGTTTCCTCCGCAATGTGGTTGATTCAGGCCGGGTGTAGGCTTCGGGTCCGGTCGGTGCGGTAATGAGCCAGCTTGTCGGTATCCAGCTCTGTGCCGATGCCCGGGCCCGTCGGTAGATGGATGGCGAAGTCGCGATACTCCGGCACCGTGGTGGCCAGTGTGTCGCGAAGCAGGAGCGGACCGAAAAGTTCGGTGCCCCAGGCGAAATCACCCAGCGTGCTGTAGAGATGCAGGGCGCCCAGCGTTCCGATAGTGCCTTCCAGCATGGTGCCGCCATAGAGGCCGAGACCGGCGGCGCGGGCTATGGCTGCCACGGCCCGGGTGCCGGACACGCCGCCATGCTTCGCTGGCTTCAGGGCCATGGCTGTGCAAGCTACCTCGGTTGCATGACGCAGCGCGTCCTGGGGTGTGGCGACACCCTCATCCCCCATGATCGAGAGGCGCGGATTGGCTCGTTGCAGCCGCGCCATGGCGGGCACATTCCAGCTGGGTACCGGCTGCTCCGCCATGACGACGCCGGCTTCGGCAAGGGCGGGCAGGCTGCGGGCAGCGGTGGCCTCGTCCCAGGCTTGATTTACGTCGACGCGTACCGAAGCGCGCCCCTCGAAGGCACGGGCGATGGCGGCGACATGGGCAATATCGGCTTCCGGCGCATGGGCGCCGATCTTGAGCTTGAAGGCGCGGTGCCGGCGTGTTGCCAGCATCCTCTCGCCTTCCTCGATGTCCCGAGTGGTGTCGCCGCTGGCGAGCGTCCAGGCCAGCGGAAGCTGCACGCATTGCGGGCCGCCGAGAAGGTCGGCCAGGCCGACGCCGTGAGCACGCGCCACCGCATCATGAATCGCCATCGACAGGGCTGCCTTGGCGAAGGCGTTTCCCCGCACGGCGCGCCCGATCCGGGCTTCCACGTTGTTCAGCTGGGCGGCGTCCTGGCCCAGCATCGGCTCCGCCAGATACCCTGCAGTGACGGCCGCTATGCCCTCGGGGCTTTCCTCGCCCCAGCGCGGGCCGCCGATAGTGCTCGCCTCCCCGAGCCCTACGACGCCACCCGCTGTGACCTGGACGATCACCACGTCCATGGCATCCACCGTTGCGAAAGCCAGGTGGTGGGGCCGTATGGTTGGCAGGCGAGCAGGGATCGCTTCGATGCGCTCGATCGGCAGACGCATCAAGCGAGGCCCTGTGCCACGTCTCGGTCAGCCGCCTGCGGCATTACGCGTCCTCCTGAAGTTGTCCGGAGAGTGGTCACGGTCCACCCTTCGAGCAATACTCATTCATCGAATGCGTTGTTCGAGAAAAGCGAATGGACCTCAACCAACTTCGGGTTTTCCTGGCGCTAGCCAGGAACGAACATCTCGGCCGTGCCGCCGCGGAGGGCGGCTTGGCGCCAGCCACCGTGTCTCACCACCTGGCGGCCCTGGAACGCAGCCTCGGCACCACGCTCTTCGACCGCCTAGGTCGCGGCCTGCGGCTCACGGACACAGGGCACCTGCTGCGCGGCTTCGCCGTGCGCATCATCAATGAGGCCGAGGCGGCACGTGCGGCCATCGCGGAGCAGGAGAGGGCGGAACGCGGCACGTTGCGGCTCGGCGTGATTCATTCCTTCCACGCCAATCTCATGCCAGGCTTGGTGGCGGAGTTCCTGCGGAAGCATCCGGGGATTCGCGTGGAAGCCCATGAGATGATCGCCAGCGCGATTGAGATCGGGCTGATGAACGGGGAACTGGATCTCGGGCTGGCATTCGCGCCCGCCGGTCAGGCCGGGCTGGGTTGTGCCAAGCTGTTCGAGGAGGCGCTGGTTCTGGTTACGGCAGCCGGCAGCTCCTGGGTGGGGACGCCGCCCGAAGCCATCCCGCTCGCTCTGCTGCCGGCACGTTTCGCAACCCGGCGAATGATCGACAGCGCACTGGCCGGCCGCTGGAACCCGCATGTCGTGGCGGAGGTGGACGCCATCGGCTCCATCCTTGCGCTGGTGCGAAGCGGTGCGGTGGGCACCATCCTGTCAGCCCGCTCAGTAGTGGGGGAGGGCCTGGATTGCCGGGCCATTGCGGACCCGCCACCCCTACGGACCGCCGCGCTGCTCTGGTGCCCCAGCCGGTACCAGACTGCGGCAGCCCGGGCCTTTGCTACGCTGGTGCGGGCGCGGCTTGAGCGCGTTGCGGGTTAGGCGGTCAGGGGCTGCTGCCGCGGCCGGCCATCAGCGGCTTCTGCTCCGAGTGACATTCTACAGCAGCTTCCGACGGGATCGGCTCACCGGCAGGATCAAGCCTCCACAGTCTGGCCGAAGTAAGCTCGTTCCAAGCGTTCGTGCAGGCCAGATTCATCCGCTTTCGCCTCCAGCACCACCCGACCCTGAGCCATGGCATAGACCCGGTCCGACACGGCAAGTGCCTTGTCGATCAACTGCTCCACCAGAAGCACGGCGGTGCCCGCCGCGCGCAGATCGGCGACCGCCCCGAGCACGCGGCCAACCAGAACCGGCGACAGGCCTGCCGAGGGCTCGTCGAGCAGCAGCAATCGGGGCCGCCGTACCAGGCCTTGCGCCACCGCGAGCATCTGCTGCTGCCCGCCGCTCAGGGCCCCGCCGCGATCGTGCCGCTTGGCCGCAATCTCAGGAAAGGCGGCAAGGGCCTCTTCGATACGCACTGGGCGCTCCCGACGCGGCAGGTCGTAGGCGGCGAGCAGCAGGTTGTCGGTGACGCTGAGCTGCGTGAAGATGCGATGCCCCTCCACCACATGCACCAGCCCGGCGCGCGCCGATCCTCGCGGGCCAGCATCGCGCATGTCGCGGCCATCGAAGCGGACAGTCCCGGCCGTCAGGGGCAGCAGGCCAGTGATGGCGCGAAGCAGAGTCGTCTTTCCCGCACCGTTGGGACCAAGCAGCGACACCACCTCACCTGCGGCGATCCGGAGGCTCACGCCATGCAGAACGGAAATCTTGCCGTAGCCCGCCTCAATCCGGGAGACCTCGAGCAGCGCATCAGGATCCGAGATAGGCACTGACCACCTCCGAATGCACGCGGATCTCCGCAGGCGTTCCCGCGGCCAGTTCGCGGCCAAGATTTAGCACGGTCACCTGATCGCAGATTTCGAAGATCAGGTCGGCATGGTGCTCAACGAGAAGCACGCCGGTGCCCTGCCGGCTGATCGCCTGGATAAGTGCACCCAGCTTGCGGATCTCATCGACCGAGAGACCGGCAGCCGGTTCGTCCAGCAGAAGGAAGCGGGGCCGCAGCATCAGCCCTCGTGCAATCTCGAGAAACCGCAACTCGCTGTGCTGCAGGCGACCGGCCTGCACATCGGCAAGCGGTCCGAGGCCAACACAGCGCAAGGCAAGTCTTGCATCTCTTCGAAGGGCTGCTTCGTCCTGCCAGTGGCGGGGGAGGGCGAGCAGCGACTCCACGAAGGTTCCGCTTCCACGAATATTGCCCCCGACCATAACGTTTTCCAGCACCGACGCCTCTCCGATGATCCGGGGCGTCTGGAAGGTCCGGGCGATTCCGTATGCTGCACGTGTCTGCGGCGCCGCGGGAGGCAGCGGCGCGCCACCCAGGGTGACGCTGCCAGACTCTGGCCGATAGAAGCCGCAGATGACATTGAGGGTGGTAGTCTTCCCGGAGCCATTGGGCCCGATCAGCCCGTGTACGGTGCCAGGCTCGATCGTGAGATCCAGACCATCGATAGCGCGGATCCCACCAAAGCTGAGTACCAGTTTCTTGAGGACGATTGCGTCGGAGGTCGTCTGTCCGCCAATGATCTCCGGCAGCAACTCGGGACGCGGCAGGATGGTACGGTCGGCTTCGATGCGGCGGCGGCTGCGGAAATCCAGCAGCGCTGCAATGCCGCCTGGTACTGCGAGCACGATGACCAGCAGCAGGGCCGCGTAGAGGAATGTTGACCACGCGACCAATGGTGCGGCGAACTCCGGCAGCCAGGTCAACACAATTGTCGCGATCAGTGGGCCGAGAATGGAGCCGCGGCCACCGATGAGGATGGCAATGAAGAACAGCACTGACAGGTCGAAGGTGAAGGCCTCAGGGCTGATATACGATTGCAGCGTGGCAAAGAGCCCGCCGGCGATTCCGGCCATGGCTCCCGCAAACAGGAACACGGAGCCGAGCAGCTGCGGCTTGGAAATGCCCGCCGATTCGGCTGCAACCTCTGCGTCGCGGATCGCGACCAGGGAACGGCCGAAGCGGCTATGCGCCACGTTGGCGGTGATCCAGGTGCAGAAGGCTGCAAGTGCCAGGCAGAACAGGTAGAAGCCGAGGATCGTGTCAAAGGGCGCCGGCAGGACAGGGCCTACGATGCCAATGCCGCCGCCGGTGATGCTCTGCCAGGCCAGCGCCACCTGGGTGACGATAGTGGCGAAGCCCAGCGTAGTCATGGCGAAATAGAAAGTGCGCAGCCGCAAGGCTGGCAAGCCGACGATGAGCCCGAAAATGGCGCCGACCGCTGCTGCCACGCCGAGCGCCAGGAAGACGGGAACCGGCGGCAGCACCTGGCCGGCTACCAGCACGCTGCTGGTGTAGGCGCCAAGGGTCAGCATCGCCACCCAGCCGATCGCGAGCTGCCCGGCAAAGCCGACGACGAGGTTCAATGCCGAGACCAGCACCCAATAGATCGCCGCACGTGTGGCGATGAGGGTCCAGTAGTCGTTGCTGACCATCGGCAGGACCAGCGCCACGGCGAAGATACCAAGGAAGGGTAGCAGCTGGCGCATCAAGCCCGGCAGTTCCTTGGAGACCTGACCCTGCGCGGCCACGCTTGAGGACGCGCTCATACGCGGCGCTGCGCCGGGGCGCCGAAGAGCCCCTGCGGTGCCAGGAGAAGAACGACGATGAAAACGCTGAAGACCGCTACGGATGCGAAGACACCACCCACGGTGAAGTTCGCCGCCTGCTGGAACACGCCCAGTGCCAGCCCACCGATGATGGCGCCCCGGTTGTTGCCCAACCCGCCAAGCGCCACCGGCACGAACCCGTAGAAATTCAACATCGCCCCATTTGCAAAGAAGGCGAGAAAGAGTTGGCCGGAGGCGAAGCCGGCCAAGCCGCCGATCAAACCGGCCAAGGCGTAGCTCGCCATTCGGAGGTTGCGCTCCGGCAGGCCAAGCGCGCGGGCGGCGAAGTTGTCCTCTGCAATGGCGAGGAAGGCGCGGCCGATCAGGGTTCGGCGATAGAGAAGCTCCAGCCCCACAACCGTAACTGCGCAGGCCAGGATAGGGAGCCAGAACTTCTCATCCGTGGCGCCTCCTCCCTGGAAGCCGAACAGGTTCGGGAAGGGTTGCGGCTCGGTGCTCCAGGTGATTGAGGTCACCTGTTGGATCATCAGGGCCAGCGCCAGGGTCGATAGCACGTAGAGATGCTGCTCGAGGCTTTTCAGAACCGGGCGGACGGCGATGATCTCCGTCAGCACGCCGACCGCCGCGCAGGCCGCCATAGTTAGCAGGAAGCCAAGGATGGCGGGCAGCCCGAGCACGCCGATGAAGGCGGCACCGAGTACCCCGCCCAACATGCCGAGTTGCCCGGCGGTGAAGCTCATGACGCGCGATGCCGCGAACATGACATTGTAGGTGACGCCGATCATCGCGTAGACGGCACCGACCGCGAGCCCGGAGAGGATGATGGCAGGCAACATGTCTTGCGCCGCTCCCGACTTCAGGCGTAGCCGGGGGCGAGACGGTAGGCGCCGTGGCGCATCGAATTCGCTTCGGACATCACCAGATCGCTCGGCGGCACCCCGTTATGTTCCTGCGGTGACCAGGTGTAACTGGCGTAGAGGCCGGGGAAGCCCCGGACACCATTCCAGTAGTTGATGATGCCTGCCGGGTCCGTGCTGCCGGATTCCTGCACGGCCTTGGCGATGACCGTGACGGCGTCGTGGCCGGCAGCGATCCACCAAAGTGTCGTGTCTTCCAGATTGACCTTGCCGCGGATGCCGTCGACGAAGGTCTGCACATGTGCGGGAAGCTTGCCGTCCGCACCGTAGCTGCAGTTCTTGAATCCCAGGATATAAGTCTTTTGCCAGTTCTCAGGCTTGGCAATGAGCTGGCCGACCTCGCCGGAGCCCATGGCAGGGTGGCCGATCAGCGGAACATCCCAGCCCATGTTGGCGCGCGTGTTCATGATGCGGGAAATCAGCCCGGGCGAAACGGTCCAGAGCGCGATTGCCTCGGCGCCGGCATTGCGCATGCGCAGCATGTCCGGGGTCAGGTCCGGCTGGGTCGCGTCGATGGTACCGCGATAGACGACATTCGCCTCCCGCCGCTGGAAGCTCGCGACAGAGCTATTGACCGTTGTGGTGCCGTAGCCGGTGGTATCGCCGATGACGGCGAAGCGCTTCACCTTGAGAATTTCGACGCCGTAGCCGCTGACGGCGTCATCGATCTGAGTGTTCGAGGGCGCCATGCGGAAGGCGTTCGGGTAGCGCGTGGGGTCGATCAGCGCATCCACGAAGCACGGATGCACATTGGGCATTCGCGCGCGTGCCATGATCGGCGTGGTGGCGAGAGACTCGCCGGAGTTCGTTGGTCCCCAGATGGCGTGCACGCGGGCGCGGCTGATCATCTCCTGCGCGGCGTTTACGGCCTTGGTGGGGTCGCCTTGGGTGTCGCGCACCACCAGCTCGATCTGCCGCCCGCGCACGCCGCCGGCGCCATTGATGGCTTCTGCGGCAAGGCGAACGCCCCGGTCAAAGCCGATAGCCGGAGCCGAGCTCGGTCCTGTCAGGGCGGCAAGCCAGCCGATCCGGATCGGTTCGTTCTGCGCGATTGCAGGGGAAGCCAGCGCAAATCCCGATGCGGCGAGCCCTGCGCTGCCGAGTGTGAGGCTGCGGCGTGTGATGATCATGGTGCCTCCTCCTTCTTGCTTCGTTGTCAGGCCCTGAAGAACGCCCCCGGGTTATTGATTCTGCAAACGCCGGATGCGGTCCCAGTCGAACGAGAAGCCCCAGCCCGGACGTTCAGGAACGACAGCATGCCCGTCCTGGAACTCCAATGCTTCTGCATAAAGGGGCGAGAACCAAGGCATGTATTCAAGGTAGATGGCGTTCGACAACGCGCCGAGAACCTGGATGCTGGTCTCCGGAAACAAGTGGCTGGAGACAGCGACGTCATGGCTTTCGGCCATATGGCCGACCCGAATGAACTCGCTGACACCCCCCACGCGCTGCAGATCCGGCATCAGAATGTCGGCGGAGCGGAGCTCGAGCATGCGGCGGAATCCGTAGCGGGTGTATTCGGTTTCGCCGCTGGCGATCGGCGTATCCAGCGCGGCGGCGACGCGTGCCAGGCCGTCCAGGTCCCAGGCGGGGAGAGGTTCCTCGAACCAGGTGAGGTGGAATTCCTCGAGCATTCGGCCAAGTCGGATCGCTTGTGCCTCGGTCTGTCCTTGGTTGGCATCGGCCATCAGGGCCACGTGCGGCCCGATAACCTCCCGCACTGCGCGCACGCGCGCGGCATCTTCCGCCGGATCGTCCTTGCCGAGCCGCATCTTCATCGCCCGGAATCCTTGGTCAAGGAAAGCCTGCGCCTCCGTCACCAATTCATCGATCGAGCGAGAAAGCCAAAGTCCTCCACTATGATAGGCGGGAACGCGGCTCTGCGCGCCGCCAAGCAGCCGGTAGATCGGCAACCCCGCGGCCTTCCCGAGCGCATCCCAAAGCGCTCCGTCAATGGCTGAAATGCCGACTACCGGCACGCCTTTGTGGCCAAGGAAGTTGATGTCCTTCCAGGCACGGGCCCAGAAGCCGGCGATGTGTCCGGCATCCTGGCCGATGACGACATCTGCAAGTTCGTCGACCATCTGCCGCAGCACCTTGGTCCGACGGTCGTTCAGGGTGAAGATCAGGTTCTCCCCGGTGATGCCCTCGTCCGTGCGCAGCTCCACCAGGATGCAGCCGAAGCGCGCGATCTCGCCGAGAGCGCTGCCGATCGGCTTTGGCAGCGTCACGACAATGGGGGTGGTTTCGACAGCGGTGACCCTCATGCGGACTGCCTCGCTTCGGTGCGTAGGGGCGCTGTGCTTGTGTAGCGCGCCAGCACGGCAGGATCGGGGTCGCAGCCGAGGCCGGGCGCCGTCGGTACGCTGACCTTCCCGTTCTTTACGCGCACCCAGGGATCGAACGGATTGGCTTCCATCTGAAGCCAGAGCACCTCGATTAGCGGGCGCTCAATCTGGGCGGCGGCGATATGCAGCGTGGCGACGAAGCCGGGGCCGAAATATGGGCAATGCGGCACCACCCGCACGCCGTGCGCACGAGCGAGTGCGATGACCTGCAGCATCTCCCCGATTCCACCGATCTTTGTGACGCTGGGTTGCGCGATATCGATTGCGCCAGCATCGATGAGGGAGCGGAAGCCGAACAGGCCAGCCGTGTTCTCGCCGGCGGTTAGTGGAATGCCGAAGCGGCGGAGGCTGGCGAGGCCGGTGGCATCTTCCGGCGGCCAGACCGGTTCCTCCAGCCAGGCCAAGCCGTCCTGCGCCAGGCTCGCAGCCATGTCTCTTGCGACAGGTGGGGTCCAGGCGCAGTTGACATCCAGCATGATCGCCGCGTCTGGGGCTGCCGCCGTCGCGGCAAGCACGGCGTCGCGGGTTACTTCATGCAACTTGATATGACGGTAGCCCTCGGCCCGTGCATCGGCGGTGTTGCGCGCGACTAGGTCAAGATCTCCGCCATAGGAGAGCAGGCTGGAATAAGCGTCTAGTCCGTCCCGCCCCGGCGTGTTGCCGCCCAGCAAGCGCCAGAGCGGCTGGCCGCAGCGTTTACCAAGCAGGTCCCACAAGGCCATCTCGATGCCAGAGAAGGCATACACGAAGGGCCCGTTGCGTCCGAGCAGATGCACCCCATGAAGGACTTGCCGCGTGATGGCGCCGATGTCGCCCGCGTCACGGCCGACCACGAGAGGGGCGACAATGGTGTCGAGCGCCGCCTTGGTCGCGGCGATGGCCGCATGGCCGAATGCCTCTCCCCAGCCGACGAGCCCATCGTCCGTTTCCACTCGGACGAGGAGAATCTCAAGCCGATTCCAGGGCTGCCCCGCGAAAAGCGGATGCGGGCCGCCCATGGAGAAGGGCAGGGAGACGACGGAACTTTCGATGGCCGTTATCAGCATGGACGCTCACTGGCTTGGACCCGCCTTCTGTTTCGGGCGGGATAGCCATAGTCTGCGGCCGGAAAAAAATCAGATCAAGCGCCATTTGGTGGCGAGGATGTAAGCTGACCTGATGAAACTGAGCTTCCGACAGTTGGAGGTCATCCGCGCCGTGGCGTTGCACGGAGCGGTCACCTCGGCCGCAGCCGATCTCGGCGTCTCGCAGCCGGCAGTCAGCATGATGCTGCGGGACTGTGCCGCCAGTGTCGGCTTCCCACTTTTCCTTCGTGCCCAGGGCCGTTTGCAGCCGACCCCGGAACTTCGCGTCTTCCTTGACGAGGTGGACCGCGTGTTCAAGGGCCTGGAGCGGATCGACCGCCTCATCGGCGACATCCGCGATGCCAGCGTCGGGTCCGTGGTAGTGGCGGTGACGCCGACCCTCGCGGACAACCTTCTGCCCGCCGCCGTTGCCGCCTTCAGGCGTGCGCGGCCGCGGATCCAGATCACGGTGCAGACGATGGACAACCTTTCCGCGGTGGAGGCGGTGACGCAGGGGGGCGTCGACTTCGGCCTGGTGCTGACGCCCATCGCCGAAACGGATGCGCGGCTGGTGCCCCTCTGCGCGAGCGAGTTGGTCTGCGTGGTTTCCCAGGACCATCCGCTGGCGGCGTCGATGGCTGTGACCGCCAAGGACCTCGCGCCCTACCCGCTCATTTCGTTCAGCCGCAGCCTGCCGCTAGGCCGCCTCGTGGAGCAAAATTTCAGGGATGCCGGGGTGCAGCGGCGGATTGCGCTGGAGGTCAATCAGTCCTCGACGGCCCTGGCGCTGGCCCGTGCAGGCGCCGGCGTCGCCGTGATCGATCCCTTCCTGCTGCTGGACGACCGGGATCATGGCGTGGTGCGGCTACGGCTCGAACCATCCTCCATGGTAACGGCGCAGGCCTTGGTGCCGGCCGAAGGCGCGTTGTCGCGCCCGGCGCTGATGTTGCTGGCGGCCATGCGGCGGCAGGGCAGCGCTATGGTCGGCGTCATCAGCCTGGTGGGGCGGGGGTCACGATCCACTGAAGATCGAGATCAGGGCGGCGCTAGCCCGGGCGCGGTGCAGTCATCACCCCGCTGACCTGAAGCGAGGCCACGATGCCATGGAGATGCGCCAGCACGGCGCGTAGGGCCGGCGTTATCGGCCGGGCCGGGCTGACTGACACCATCAGCCGCGCGCGAAGCGGTGGATTGCCGATGGAGCGCAGGACGTAGCGCCGGTCCACCGCCTCCCGCGTAAGGCCGGCGCGTGGCAGCACGCTCCAGCCGATGCCGCGCTCCACCAGCGTGCGGATCGCGGCCAGACTGTCCACCTCGAGCAGGCGGGCCGGATCGGGGTGGGCGCCGGCGCGGTGCAGCGCGCGCCGTAGTCCATGTTGCCGGTCTGGCAGGATGAGGTCCAACTCTGCCAAGGCTGCAACCGGCACTGGCCCGCTGCCAGCGAGATCCCGCCCGCGACGGTTGCGGGCGAAAAGCAGAAGGTCTTCCTCAGCCAGCAGTTCGGCCGCAATGGCGCGGCTGCGGCGGCTGTCATACAGGATGGCAATGTCCAGCCGGCCCTCGGTGAGCCACTGGTTGACGAAGCCGCTGAAGCCATCAACCAGCCGGATGTGCAATTGCGGGTACTGCTGCCGCAGCGGACCGAAAATGGACTCCGCGAGGTGCTCGGACATGAATGTAGGCACCCCCAGCACGACCTGGCCGCGCGGCACGGGATCGTTCAGCGTTGCGGGCAGGTTGGCGAGCGCGGCGAGCAGCGGACGGGCGGCATCCGCCAGCCTCTGGCCATCCTCCGTCAGGCGCGCGCCGCGGCCGTGCCGATAGAGCAGCGGACGCCCGATCTCCTCCTCCAACAGGGTAATCTGCCGGGAGAGGCTGGGCTGTGCGAGCCCAAGGGCCGAAGCGGCGCGGCTGAAGGCGCCGTGCTCGGCGATCGCCAGGAGGGAGCGAAGCCGTGTCTGATCCATAGCATCAGACTATAGCTGCTATCGGCAGCCATGACAGTCCTTGGCCGCTATGCCGCTAGCATGGGAAACGCCAAAACCGCCGCCGAAATTCTCCTCGATACCCTCGCTGCGCGCGGCATAGACCGCGCCTTCTGCGTACCCGGGGAATCCTACATCGCCTTACTGGACGCCCTGCACGCGCACCCGAAGGTCGATCTCGTGACCTGCCGGCATGAGGGAGGTGCTGGCTTCATGGCGGTGGCGGATGCCAAGCTGACGGGGCGCCCCGGCGTAGTGCTGGTCTCCCGCGGCCCCGGCGCCTGCAATGCCGCCATCGCGCTGCACACCGCCGAGCAGGATGCGGTGCCGCTGATCCTGCTGATCGGGCAGGTGGAGCAGCGGGACCTGCGGCGCCGTGCCTTCCAGGAAATCGACTACGGAGCGATGTTCGGCGGCATCGCGAAATGGGTTGGCGAGGCTACACATCCTGACCAGGTGCCGGAACTGGTCGCGCGCGCCTTGAACATGGCGACGCAAGGCGTGCCTGGCCCGGTGGTGCTTTCCCTTCCGGAGGATGTGCTGGCCGCGCCGTGCTCGGCTCCCGCCATGGCTCCGACGACGCCGGTTCCGACTGGACTTCCTGCAGAGGAGGCGGAGCGCCTGGCCGAGTTGTTGCGCCGCGCGAAGCGCCCGATCCTGTTGGCCGGGCACGGGCTGGAGGCGGCAGGTGGGCGCGAGGCGCTGCTCGCCTTCGCCGAGGCATGGCAAGTACCAGTGACCGTCTCCTTCCGCCGACAGGACCTTTTCCCCAACAGCCACCCGCTTTATGCCGGCGACCTTGGCCTCCAGAATCCGGATGCTCAGCGCGCGGCCTTTGCCGAGGCGGATCTGATCCTCGCCTTGGGAACACGCCTGACCGATATCACCACGCAGGGCTATTCCTGGCCGGCAGTTGGGCAGCGCTTGGTCCATGTTTGCGCCGATGCCCGCTTCCTCGGCTGGCAGTTTCCCGCGGAATTCGCCATTGCGGCGGAGGCGCGGGTGGTGCTGGGCGCGCTAGCACTCCAGTCTCCGGCAGTTCCTGCCGGGCGAGAGGTCTGGAACCGGCGGCTTCGTGACCTGCAGGAGAGCGACAGCCAAGTCCTGGTGCGTTCCTTCGCGGACGGAATTTCCTTCGCGCGAGTGGCTCAGCTCGTTGGGGAGTGCGCTCCAGCGGACGCCATCGTCACGGTGGACGCCGGCACCTTTGCCGCGCCGTTTTACCGGAAGCTGGCCTGGACTCCGCCACAGCGGCTGCTCGCGCCCATCTCAGGTGCCATGGGCTTCGGCGTTCCGGCGGCGGTGGCCGCGGCACTTCGCCATCCGGAGCGGACGGTGATCTGCGCTGTAGGCGATGGCGGAGCGCTGATGACAGGCAACGAGTTCGCCGTGGGCATGGCTCGTGGCCTGCCCATCAAGCTGCTGCTATCCGACAATGGCAGTTACGCATCCATCAGGATTCACCAGGAACAGAGACATCCCGGGCGCGTGTCGGGCACGGACCTGACGAACCCGGATCTGGGCGTCTGGTGCTCATCTTTCGGCGCTCCGCTCCTGCGGATCGACGAAGAGTCGGACCTTCCCGCACTGGCCAGGGCACTTCGCGCCCCAGGACCTCTGGTTGCGGTGATCCGAACCTCGCTGCAGGCGGTGCTGCCAGGGGCACCCGCTACTGTTGCCCGCACCACCGTCGAGGAAGCGCAGTGCTGAAGCAGGCGCCGTGCAGAATGGTCGTGCGGTCTCCACATCCCGATACCGAGCCGCCTCATTTCGGTAGATCAGCGACAGCGCATGTGAAAGCCTGCTGCGTGCCGACATCGGCCAAGTCGTGGCCCCTGCCGGAGGGGATTTAAGCAAGTTTCTGAGCCTCGGTACCATCCTCGGCCATGCCCGGGCCGTCACTGCCCGATACAAGAACAATGAGCGACCAGGGAGAGACACCATGATGAGCACGCTACGCCGTAACCTCATGCTCGCGGCCGCGGGCGGTTGGGTCACCAGCCGCGCACATGCCGAGCAAGGCTGGCCCAGCCGTCCGATCACGCTGCTTGTGCCGAATCCTCCCGGAGGCGGCACGGACTTCGCAGCCAGGTTGTTTCAGGAGTCGCTGAGCCAGCAACTGGGGCAGCAGGTCGTCGTCGAGAACCGCTCCGGCGGAAACGGAAATGTCGCAATCCTGGCGGCCGCGCGCGCCAAGCCGGATGGCTATACGCTGTTGATGCAGTATTCGGGCTATCACGGCACCAATCCCGTGCTGATGCCGGATATCGGATGGGACCCAAATCGCGACCTCGCGGCCGTTGGCATGGCCACCTTCTCGCCCCACGTCGTTTTCTGTAGCCCAAGCCTGCCGGTGCAGACACTGTCGGACCTCGTGGCCCATGTCCGCAAGAATCCTGGGCAAGTGACCTATGCCTCCTCCGGCACCGGCTCCATACAGAATATTGCGGGGCTGCAACTCGCGAAGCTGGTCGGCGCCCCGATGCTCCATGTGCCGTACCGGGGTGCGGCACCGGCCTTGCAGGATGTCGTCGGTGGGCGCGTGGATCTTTTCATCACGACGCCATCATCGGCCATGTCATTGCTCAAAGGGGGGCAGCTGAGGGCCCTGGCCGTGGCCAGCGATAGGCGGCTTCCCGCCTTGCCCGACCTGCCGACAGCTGCCGAAGCAGGTCTTCCGGGTTATACCGTGGATGCATGGTTCGCCGTATTTGCTCCCGCAGGCACGCCCCGCGACATCCTGGAGAAGGTCAATGCAGCTCTCCGGCATGCAACGACGCAGCCGAAGGTGCAGGAGGTCGCCACGGCCGCCGGGGCCGTGCTGAAGCCATTAAGCCTGACGGAGATGGAGGCCCTAGCGCGCCAGGAAGTCGAAACATTGGGACGTGTGGTCAAGGAAGCGGGACTGCGCATCGAGTAAGCCACGTCTACGGGCCAAATTTCTCTGCGCCTGATCCCGCAAGCTCAGTCGGCCCTAACCGGACGTCAGATTCGCGGCGTCGGTGGCAGCGGGTTCTGCCGGCTGACCGCGGCCTCTCCGCTGCCCGGAGCGCCTCGCTCAGCGGGAGGTGAGGGCGCGCACGCGAGCCAATTGTGCAGCCTCATAGCGGCGGATGTCCTCCGCTGTGCGCTGTCCTCGGCGCAACCGGGCGCGCTCCGCGCTCGTGAGCCCAACGCGATCGACTGCGCGGCTGCGACGGGGAAGGCCCGGCATGGCGCGGGGAAGGACAGCGCCGGGGCCGGTGGCGAGGGGTGACCCAATGCTGGCCAGATGCGCGATGGCTCGGCGACAGTAGGTAACGGAGAGGGGAGACATGCGCTCTTCGCCGTGGCCGGCGCGGTACTTCATCAGCGCGCGGCACAAGTTGCCGTCGGCGAGTTCCCAGGCACGGGCAAGATAGGCGACAGCGTAACGTATATTGGTCCCCGGTTCGGAGAGTGCCGCATTGCTCCCACGGAAGCCCAGCATGGCAGCCGTGGAGGGCAGGATCTGCATCAATCCGACTTCGCCGTCCTCGCCCACTGCCGCAGGGTTATAGGCGCTCTCTACCGTCGCGACGGCATCGGCAAGGGCGGGAGGGATGCCCTTTTGCCGGGCCTCCTCGGTGACAGCGGTCAGGAAGCGAGCGCGGCGGCCGGAGAAATCAACCGTGGTCGGAACCGCTTGGCTGGCGAGGACGGGCTGCACCCGGTTGCCCGTCGGCTCCGCGTCTGCTGAGAGGGGCATAAGCAGCCCAAGAAGGATGAAGGCTGCCCCCGAGGCGTGGCATACGGCACGGGGAAGGCCAGGTTCGACGCGGAACGGCAGGGTCGCTTTCCTCTCAGTGGCAGAGTGGGCCAGCAGCAGGCTAGGGGAAGGAACACCGTCCCCGCGGACCGGCGCTGGGACCGATCAACCAACTCCGGATGACCCAAATTGGGGCGGGATGCCAAGGCGCTGGGTCCGCCGTCCTTCTTCAATTGTTCGTTTCCTGGTTCCCGATCCGCGCGCTGCCTATCGGCCTGCGCCAGCCCTATCGCAGGAACTCCGGCGAAATCAGGCTCGGCAGGAACAGCACGATCGAGGGAAAGAGGATGATCAGCACCAGCACTGCCAGCATTGGCGTGAGCATGATCACCGTGTCCCTCAACGCATCCGCCACCCGAATCCCTGCCACGGAACACGCAATCATCAGGCAAAGACCGTAAGGCGGCGTCACGAGTCCGAACGCCAGGCTGATGATGCCGATCATCGCGAAATGCACGGGATCCATCCCGACCCCTTGGGTCAGTGGTTGCAGGATGGCACCGACGATGATGATGGCAGGGATGGCATCCAGGAAACAGCCAACGGCCAGAAAGACGAAGGCAATGAAGAAGCCGACCCCGACCTCTCCCATCCCCCAGCTTCGAACATTCGACAACAGGGCTTGTGGAATTTCATAGAAGGCGAGCAACCAGCCGAAAGCGCTGGCCGTGCCAACGCAGAACAGCGTCACCCCGGCCAGCCGCCCAGTCTCCCCCAATGCGTCGAGAAGCCCGCGCCAGTTCATCTCCCGATAGACCAGGAGTGACAGGAAGCCCGCATAGAGCACCGCGATGCAGGCGCTCTCGGTCGCCGTAAACCAGCCAAATATCTTGCCGCCGATGATGATCAACGGCGTGGTGAGTGCTGGGATGGAAACCAGAAAACTCCGGAACACCTCCAGCATCGTCGCGCGCGGATAGGTTGGATAGCCACGCGCCCTCGCATAGGCGTGCACGGTGCCCATCTGCACCAGCCCGATCAGCAGACCGGGAATGATGCCAGCAAGAAACAGCGCTCCAATCGAGACCGTCAGGACACCTCCCCAGACGATCATCAGAATGCTCGGTGGGATGATAACGGCCAGCACGGCGGATACGGCTGTGATGGCGACGGAGAAGCTGTCATCATAGCCCTCCTTCCGCTGCGCCTCAATGAAGATTTTGGACTGGCTGGCGGCATCCGCCGTGCTGCTTCCGGAGATGCCGGCGAAGAAGATCGACAGCACAACGTTGATCTGCGCAAGCCCGCCGGGGAAGTGGCCGACGAGGCTCCTGGAGAAGGTCATCAGCCGGTCGGTAATACCGCCGATGTTCATCAGATTGGCGGTGAGCAGGAAGAAGGGCACCGCCAGAAGTATAAAGGAATTATAGGCGTTGAATGTCTCCTGCGCGAGCGTGGTGGGTGAAAGCCGCGGCTCGATCAGGAGGATTGGCAGGCAGGCGAGGCCGAGAGCCACCGCCACTGGAACCCGCAGGATCAGCAACAGGAAGAACACGCCAAACAGAATTTCCGCGGCACTCCCTGGGGAAAGGATATTACCTCCCATCACGCTTCTCTCCCACGCAGTACACAGGCCGCGCCGAGCATCCGCTCCGTCTGGAACAATATCCAGACCAGCCCCGCGATGGGCCAGGCGATGTGGATGATCCAAAGTGGCAGCTCCGCCAGCTCGCTGATCCGGTAGAAAGCGAACTCCGTGAACTCCCACCCCCACCATAGGAAGACGAAGGCAAAGAGAAGCACGAACACGCCGGAGATCAACTCCACCTTGGCTTCACCGCGCGCCGTCAGTCGTGGAAAGACATCCACGACAAAATGCGTACCTTCCCGCACCGCCAGCATGGCGCCGAGCATCACGGCATAAACGAGGCAGAACCGTGCAAGCTCCTCGGTCCAGATGTAGTTCGGGATAAGGGTGGTGTAGCGGGAGAAGATCTGCAGGCTGACGGGAACGACCAGAACGGCGACGGTAACGATCAGCAGCAACAGGATGACGCGCGCAAGGGCGCCGTTCAGGCGGCGCAGCACAGCAAGTGCCGCCGGGATGGCAGTGGCCATGAGACCTCCGCGATGTGGGGAAGGATGGCCGGAACAGCTGCCCCGGCCAAGTCGATCAGGAGGCGAGCCCGTTGATGCGGTTCAGGATGTTCTCCGCCTCGATCTCGCGTGCGTAGGCGGTCATCACCGGATCCACGAGGCGCTTCATTTCGGCCCGCTGCGTGAACTCCACCCGGCGCAGCTTGCCGGCACGCTCGAGGTTATCCAGGATCTTGCCGTCCTCGCTCGATTCCATCTCCCGATGGAAAGCGCTGGCCTCTCGGCCCGCACGGCGGACCGCCGCCTGCAAGTCGTTGGGCAGGCGGTTAAGCGTCGCGACGGAGAAGCAGAGCGGCCGGATGGTGATGGCGTGCTGCGTCATCGCAAGTTCCGGTGCCACCTCGTAGAAGCGCATTTGCTCGACACCCGCAGCCTCGTTCTCGCCGCCGTCGATGACGTTGTTCTGGATGGCGTTGTAGATCTCGTTATAGGCAATGACGGTGGGTGACATGCCCACAGCGGCGAATGTGCGGCTCCAGATTGGCGCACCCTGGACACGAACCTTGGCGCCTCGCAACTCGGCCAGATTCCGGATGGGCTTGCGGAAGAAGATGTTGCGTACGCCGCCGCCGCCATAACCTATCATGGCCACGCGGGCGCGGCGCTCCACCTCGTCTGCCACCGGCTTGAACAGGTCCTGCTCCAGCACGGCGTTCCAGTGCGCAAGGTCACGAAAGATGAAGGGCGCGTCCACAAAGGGCGCGGCGCGGGAGAAGGTGGACATATGCGCCGGCGACACGACGGCGTAGTCTACCGCGCGACCCTGCGCCATATACTCGAAATACTGCTTCTCCAGGCCGAGGCTGCTGTTCTTGTGCAGCACGAAGTTGACGGGACGGCCGTAATACTGCTTCACCAACTCCTCGAAGCGGACCATCGACTTTGTGTAAGGGTGTTCGTCGCCGAACTGGCTGGCGCCGTTCAGCGTAATCGTGCCCTGGGCACGGGCGGGGATAGACAGTAGGGCGGGCGTGGCCATTGCGCCGGCCAGAAGGCTCCTGCGGTGCATCGATCTACTCCCTGGACATTGCCTGCTGGCTGTGACCGCCAGCTTCAGGGGAGGTTAAACCGGTGTCATCGCGGATGGGAACCATTTCCACATGGCAGGGCGCCCGGGGCCAGCTTATAGACCCGCGCCATGTTCGGGGCGTGGCGCAAATCCTTCCTCACCCCTGAGCAATGGTCCCTTACACGAGGCCACGCCGAGCGAGGTTGCGCATCAGATGGCTCGGCCCGTAGGTCCAGGGCGCGCAGTCATGCGTGTGGCGAACGCGGTTCATAAGGCTGCCCAAAGACGGGCAGGAGATCGTAACCACATCGCCAACGTAATGGGTAAAGCCCTGCCCAGCTTCCCGGCGATCCTTCACAGGCGCGAACATGGTGCCCAGGAACAGCACGGCGCCATCCGGGTACTGGTGATGTGCGTTGATGGCTTGGCCCACGAGATCGGCCGGGTCCCGGCTGATCTCGGACAGAGACGATTCACCATCAAGAACGAAACCATCACGCCCCTCCACCCGGAGCGAGATGACGGCCCGGCGTACATCGCCTAGGCCGAAGCCCCCATCGAACAGGCGGAGGAACGGGCCGATAGCGCAACTTGCGTTGTTGTCCTTCGCCTTAGACAGAAGAAGCGCCGAACGGCCCTCGAAGTCACGCAGGTTCACATCATTCCCGAGGGTGGCACCAACGATCCGCCCATCGGATGAGCATGCCAGGACGATCTCGGGCTCGGGGTTGTTCCAGGTTGAATCCGGGCGGACTCCGATATCGGCTCCAGGGCCGACGGCTGCCATCGGCTGTGCCTTGGTAAAGATCTCTGCATCGGGCCCAATCCCGACCTCAAGATACTGGCTCCAGACACCGCGCGCCTGCAGCACGGCCTTTACGCGCGCTGCCTCGGCGGACCCGGGCTTGAGACCTCTCAGATCGCCGCCGATCAGGCTGGAGACCTCAGCGCGGATCGACAGCGCGGCGTCCGGGTCGCCCTTGGCGCGCTCCTCGATCACCCGCTCCAGCATCGACGCCACGAAGGTGACCCCTGCTGCCTTAATGGCTTGCAGATCAATCGGCGCCAGGAGCCACGGTCGGGACGGATCTCGTGCATCCTGAGGCGTATTTTCCAGTATGGCCTGCAATGGCCCTAGCGCCTCGCCAGCCGTACGGCTCAAGGACAAGGCAGGGTCCTTCGCCTCGCACAGGTCGCGCACCGTGGCGAAGCGGGCCGAGACGTCAAACACCTCCCCAGCTCGGATTGCCACAACGGATGGGCCATCCGCGTCAGGCCGCCAGATCCGCCCCACGAGGGTCGCCCGTGCGGCGTCCGCGGGCAGTGTCGTGGCCGCTTTGAGGGTCAGCCCGTCAGGCGGCATGGATCAAAGGTCGCAAGCATCACTCCTTCACCGCTCCCGTGAGCGAAGAGACGTAGTAGTCAACGAAGAACGAATAAAATATCGCGACCGGCAATGACCCCAGCAAGGAGCCCGCCATCAGCGACCCCCACTGGTACACGTCACCCTGAACCAACTCTGTCAGGATCGCGACGGGCACAGTCTTCTTCTCGGAAGATGAGATGAAGGCAAGCGCATAGATGAACTCGTTCCAGGACAGAGTGAAAGAGAAGATCCCTGCGCTGATCAGGCCGGGAACCGCAAGGGGAAGGGTAATCCTGCGGAGGATCTGGAGCCGTGAGGCACCATCCATCAACGCACATTCCTCCAGCTCGTAAGGGATGGACCTGAAGTAGCCGATCAGCAGCCAGGTGCAGAACGGGATCAGGAAGGTCGGGTAGGTCAGGATCAGCGCCGCCGGGCTGTCGAAAAGCCCCAGCTGGAACACCATCGTCGCGAGTGGGATGAACAGGATGGATGGCGGTACAAGATAGGCAATGTAGATGGCCAGCCCGACCAAGTTGGCGCCCTTGAACCGCAGTCGCTGGATAGCGTTGGCGGCCAGGACCGATGCGAAGATCGACAGAACCGTCGAGCAGATCGCCACCAGCATCGTGGTCATCAGCCATCGGGGGTAGGAGGTCTCGAACAGCAGCCGCTTGATATTATCCAGTGTTGGCTGCACCACCCAAAATGGATTGTAGGTCTTGTAGTCGTAGAGCTCCGCATTCGGTTTGAACGTCGTGATCGTCATCCAGTAGAAGGGGAAGAGCAGGACGAACACGAAGCAGGCCAGCGGCACATAGACTGTCAGGACGCGCCGCGGGCCGGACTGCCAGGTGAGCAACGCGCCTTCGCTTGTGGAGCTATTCATTGTCGTCTCCCTGCTGCCACTTGCGCCGGGCGAGGGCGAAGTAGCTGAACAAGGTCGCGAAGATCAGGAATGGGATCATCGAGACCGCGATCGCTGCGCCTTCGCCGAGCTGTCCACCGGGAATGCCGCGCTGGAAAGCCAGTGTCGCCATCAGATGTGTCGAGTTAATCGGGCCTCCGCGCGTGATGGCATAGACCAGCTGGAAGTCCGTAAAGGTGAACAGCACGGAGAAGGTAAGCACCACAGCCAGGATCGGCATGAGCAGCGGGGCGGTGATCTTGCGGAAGCGCTGCCAGGACGACGCTCCGTCCAGGAGCGCCGCTTCGTAAAGAGAAGGCGAGATGGTCTGCAGCCCCGCCAGGAGCGAGATCGCTACGAAGGGAATGCCGCGCCATACATTCGCAGCAATGAGGGACCATCGCGCATGCCAAGGCGTGCCCAGGAAGTCGATATAGGTGGTGCGCCAACCCAGGACGTCCACGAGCACATAGGAGATGATCGAGAACTGCGCGTCGTAGATCCACCAGAAGGTGATCGCCGACAGGACGGTCGGCACGATCCAAGGCATCAAGATGATGGCGCGGATCAGGGACTTGAGCGGCACGTTCTCGTTCAGCAGAAGTGCCAGCCAAAGCCCCAGTCCGAACTTCAGGACCGTGGCAACGGTTGTGTAGAAGACCGTGTAGAACACGGCTCCCCAGAACACGTTATCGTACCAGAGCGATTCAAAGTTCTCGAGCCCGACGAAGATGCCGCCTCGGCCCACATGGGTGTCCGTAAAGGCGAGCCAAATGCCCAGGCCGAGCGGATAGGTCAGGAAGGTCAGCAGCAGCCCGACTGCCGGCAGCAGGCAGAGGAAGATCAGAACAGGCTTGCTGTCCAGCAGTCGGGCGATCGCACCAGGTGCGGCTCGCTTCGGGCTCCAGGGCACTTCAGCAGTGGTGACCTCGGACATGCTGACCTTCCTGCGCTGGCCGGGAGTCTAGCGGTAGTAGCGGCGGGCCCGGCGCTCGGCATCACGGACGGCATCTTCGGGCGAGGATTGCCCTGACGATGCCGCGGCAAACATTTGGACCACGACATAGTCTGCGGCGACGGAGCCGGAGGCAGCACTGATGGGCCCCTTGTACCCTGACCAGAACTCGACCGTATTCGAATCACGGTAGACCGCGATTTTCGGGTCGCTCTTCCAGACATCACTTTCGGCATAGGCGGCGAGGGGGTGCGCCCAGTACCCGCCGCATCCCGTCAGCCAGGGATCATACTGCTCCGCCTCCATCATAAAGCGGATGTATTCCTTCGCGGCATTGGGGTAGCGCGTGTGCTTGAACACCATGGCGTTCAGCAGAAGAACATTCTCCGCCATCTTGCCCGATGGCCCCGTCGGCATGCGCATCATGCCCGTATCCTCGGCGATGGCTGCGGTGCGCGGGTCGTTCTTCAAGGAGAAGTACATGGACACGCCATTCTGGGTCAGGCCGACTTCGCCCGCCGCATAGGCGCGGTTGTTGTTCACGTCGCCCCAGGAGAGGGTGCCGGGGATGAAGGTCTGATACAGTTCCTTGGCGTAGCGCAGCGCCTGCAGCGTCTGCGGGCTGTTGATGGCGACCTTGCCGGCCTCATCCACCACCATCCCGCCATGTGACCAGAGCAGCCAGTTGCAATAGGCGTTGCCGTCGCCGACGGCGTTGCCAAGTGCGAAGCCGGCCGGGTGGCCATTGCGCTTAAGCCCCTGGCAGAGCTTCAGGAATCCATCGTGGTCCGTCGGGATGCTGTCGTAGCCGGCCTCCTTGGCCCAGGAGATGCGGTAGACACAGGGTGCGCCGGTGCCGCCCATTGGAATGGCGATCCACTGCTCGCTGCCCCACTTCTTGCCGAAGCGCTGGGGCAGGGCGAGCCACCCACCATACTTCTGGCCAAGGTAATTCGCGAGCTCGGACAGGTCCAGCAGCTTGTCGGAATAGATGTGCGGATCATCCGCCCAGCCCACGACCACATCCGGGCCTGCGCCGGTGTTGGCTGCCACTGCCGTCTGCGGCCGCAGGTCCTCCCAGCCAGCGAAATCGGCGCGCACCTGGACGCCCGTCTGGGCAGTGAACTTTGCGGTGTTCTCGCGGAAGACCGTCTCGTCGGCATCCACGAATTTGGTTGGGCGCAGCACGCGCAGGGTCGCGCCATTCTCGATGCGCGTCTGCGGCGGCGAGACATTGGCCGTGGGAATGGCCGCGCGAGTGCCGCGAGGTCCGACAGCAGTGGTCGCAAGGGCACCGGCGCCGAGTGCAAGCGTACCGCGCCGCGTGAACAGATCCATTCTTCGTTTCCTCCCGGGATGTTCTTGTTTGCCGAGTGGTCTTCAGCTCGTCAGCCGCATCCCCGTCTCTTCGCTGAACAGATGAGCGAGGGCCGGGTCCGGCATGATCCGCAGCGTGTCGCCAACTTTGGCCGATACGCGCTCGCGGAACGCCCCGACCAGCGTGGCATTGCCCAACCGGGCCGTGACCATTGTCTCCGAGCCGGTGGGTTCCACGAGCTGAATGGTCACGGGAATGCCGCTGTCCGAGAGGCGAAGATGCTCCGGGCGGATGCCGTAGACCGCGGGCTTCCCGTCCGCCACTGGCTCGGGCAGGGGAAACACGATGTCCGACGTCGGGCTGGTGCCCGGTAAGCGGAAGCCGCCGCCTTGAACCTGGCCGCGCAGCAGGTTCATGGCGGGGCTGCCAATGAAGCCGGCGACGAAGAGATTGGCCGGGTGGTCATAGAGCTCCAGCGGTGTGCCGATCTGCTCCACCCGACCGCCCTGCATGACCACGATTTTGTCGGCCATCGTCATCGCCTCGATCTGGTCATGCGTGACGTAGACCGTCGTCGTGCGGAGCCGCTGGTGCAAGTCCTTGATCTCGCCCCGCATCTGGACGCGGAGCTTTGCATCAAGGTTGGAGAGTGGCTCGTCGAAGAGGAAAACCTGGGGGTGCCGCACAATGGCGCGGCCCATGGCGACGCGTTGCCGCTGCCCGCCCGAAAGCTGGCGGGGGTAGCGATCCAGAAGTGTGTCCAGTCCCAGGATGCGACTCGCGCGGCTCGTCTCGGCCTCGACGACCGCTTTGGGCGCCTTCGCGAGACGCAGCGAGAAGGCCATGTTCTCGCGGACTGTCATGTGGGGGTAGAGCGCGTAGTTCTGGAACACCATGGCGATGTCCCGGTCCTTCGGGGGCACGTTGTTCACGACCTTACCACCGATCGCGATCTCTCCGCCGGATATGTTCTCCAGGCCTGCGATCATCCGCAGAAGCGTGGATTTTCCGCAACCTGATGGGCCCACAAGGACGCAGAACTCGCCGTCAGCGATGTCCAGGTCTATGCCATGAAGGATGGGAGTGCCGCCGAAGCTCTTGCGGACGTCCCGTATCTCAACTGCAGCCATGGACCTGCCTGCTAGCCCGGCACGCGAGGGCGCACATGCTGGCTTCCCATGACATCCGCCTCCCGTTGTTCCGCTGAGCCTACGCAGGCCGAGAGAGCGAATGCAACAAGGTTTGCGGACTGAGCGCCCGGAGGTCGTTCTGCGTCCCGGGACTGGAGGGTGGCGCCGCAGACCTGGGAACTCGCGCCGACCTGCGCTATCCGGCGGGTGTGGCCGAATGCGGCGGCCAGCTACGGGATGGATAACGGCGCGGCAGGGCCAGGCGGGCAAAGGTGCCGCGAGTCCTTCGTCCTGCCGCCCGCGCATCGTTTGCAATGCGGCAGCGGCCAACCCCTCAGGATGCGAGCCCGGCCATCGCCCGCCGTGCAAGGGTCTCGATGACGCCCCACTCGCCAGCCGCTACCTTGGCAGCCGGGGCCAGCCAGGAACCACCCACCGCCAGCACATTGGGAAGGGCAAGGTAGTCTCGGGCCTCCGTCTCGCTGATGCCACCGGTGGGGCAGAAGCGTGCATCGGGAAAGGGGGCGCCGAGGGCGCGTAGCGCGGCTATACCGCCGAGCTGTGCGGCGGGGAACAGCTTCACGGTTGAGAAGCCCCGCGCCATTGCTGTCATCAGCTCCGAAGCGGTAGCAACGCCTGGCACGAAGGGGATGCCCGCCTCGGCCGCAGCGTCCAACAACTCCGGCGTGGCGCCAGGGGAGAAGGCAAACTGCACGCCCAAGCGACAGGCGAGGTCGAGGTCGCCTTGGGTCAGCACCGTTCCCAATCCGACCAACGCTTCCGGCACTTCCTCCATGATCGCCTTGGCCGCATCAGCGCCTGCCCTGGTCCGCAGCGTGACCTCCAGCATATGCACGCCACCCGCGACCAGGGCCCGGGCTAGCGGAACTGCCGTCGTCACGTCCTGGATGGTCAGTACCGGCACGATGCGCGCCGCGCGCAGGAGATCGGCGGGCGACCGCGTCATGGGGTCACCGGGGCGCCCTGGGGCGCGGAAAGGTCTGTCGGCATGGCATCGCGGGGGATGATCGCGCCGGGATGGCGGATCACAGTGCCCGCAAGGCGATGCCCGGCCAGGACGGCCGCCCTGGGCGAGGCGCCGGACAGGCGCGCCGCGAGGAACGCGGCGGCGAAGCTGTCCCCTGCCGCCGTAGTGTCTACCGGCGTCACCGCCTCAGGCACGGGCACCATCGCCTCGCTCTCTCCGGACAACACGATGGCCCCGGGCTCATCCAGCTTCACCACCGCCTCCACCACGCCCGCATCGCGCAGACGCCGCAACAGTTGGTCTGCAGTGCATTCGGTTTCGAGCAAGGCAAAGTCCTCAACACCGGCCAGCACAGTGTGGCTGAGCTTGAGCGCCCGCCCGAAGGCAACCCGGGCTTCGTCACGGTCCGGCCAGCCGCGCGGGCGGAAGTTGGTGTCGAACACGACCTGACCGCCCCGCATCCGAACCGCTTCAAGAAGACCGAACAACCGCTCGCGCGAACTTCCAGGGAAGAGCGACAAGGTAATTCCAGACAGGTAGAGCACATCCGCGGCGGCTAAGGCTGTTTCAATCCGCGGCGTATCCGGCAGGTCGAAAAGGCGGCGTACGGGAGAATGGTCGCGCCAGTAGGAGAAGCGCCTTTCACCTTCCTGATCGGTCTGGATCAGGTACAGGCCCGGCAACTGGCCAGCGATGCGCAGGACGAGGGAGGTTCCCACCCCCTCTGCCTCCCAGGCGCGCAGCATCTCCTCGCTATGCGGGTCATTCCCGAGGGCCGTCGCGTACTCCACGGCTGTGCCCAGGCGGGCGAGATAGACGGCCGTGTTCAGCGTGTCTCCGCCAAAGCCGCGAGAGAGCAGCCCGTCTGGGCGCTCTCGCAACTCAATCATGCATTCGCCGACGCAGATGACGCGAGGCATGGACGCTCCAGCTGCTCAGTGAGAATGCCTCGGAAAACCAGCCTCATTGGCGACATCCTGGTAGGCCGTGGCAAAGTCCATGCAGGCGCCATCGGAAAGCTGCCCGACCCGCTCACGGTAGAGCTGCTGCCAGGGCGTCTGGTTCCGGAGCTCGTACGGCTTCAGCGCGGCCCTGCGTTCCGCCATCTCTTCCTCCGTGAGCAGCAGGTCCACGCGCCGCTGCCGCAGGTCGAAGCGCACCCGGTCCCCCGTCCGTAGCAGGGCGAGGCCACCGCCCACGGCGGCTTCCGGGGAGACATTGAGGATCGACGGACTGGCCGAGGTACCGCTCTGACGGCCATCGCCGATGCAGGGGAGGGCGGTAACCCCATTCCGAATGAGCGCGTCTGGCGGCTGCATGTTCACCACCTCCGCCGAGCCGGGGTAACCAACCGGGCCGCAACCACGGATGACCAGGATGCAATACTCGTCGATCTCGAGCGCCGGATCGTTGATCCGCGCATGGTAGTCCTCGGGTCCCTCGAACACGATGGCTCTTCCCTCGAAGGCGTCGGGATCCGAGGGATTTGAAAGATACCGGGCGTGGAACTCGCGGGAGATGACGCTGGTCTTCATGATCCCTGAATCGAACAGGTTGCCGCGCAGTACGAGCATGCCTGCCTCCGGCATCAGCGGGGCAGAAAAAGGACGGATCACATCCCGATCCTCAACAGCGACAGCGGCCAAGCTGTCCGTGAGGGAGCGGCCACTCACGCCCACGACCTCGCCGTGCAAAACGCCCGCGTCGAGGAGCTCCCGCATCACCGCAGGCACGCCGCCCGCGCGATGGAATGCCTCTCCCAGATAGGCGCCGGCCGGCTGGCAGTTGACTAGCAGCGGCAGCGAATGTCCGACACGTTGCCAGTCGTCGAGGCTCAGCTCCACGCCGACATGTCGTGCTATGGCGATGAGATGCGGCGGGCAGTTGGTGGAGGCACCAAGGGCCGACGCCACCATGATAGCGTTTTCGAAGGCTGGCTTCGTCATCACCCGGCGCGGTGTCAGGTCTTCATGGACCATGCCGATGATGCGATGCCCCGTGTCGTAGGCCATCTGGCCACGTTCCCGGTAGGGCGCCGGAATCGAAGCGCAGCCGGGCAGGCTCATGCCCAGCGCCTCGGCCAGGGAGTTCATCGACAGCGCGGTGCCCATGGTGTTGCAATGGCCCACGCTCGGGGCCGACGCGGCCGCGATCCGCATGAACTCCTCGTACCCGATCTCGCCGGTGGCCAGGCGGCGGCGCGATTCCCAGATGATCGTGCCGCTGCCGGCCAGGCGCCCCTTGTAGTGCCCATCCAGCATCGGTCCGCCCGAGAGCACGATCGCTGGGATATTCACCGTAGCAGCGCCCATCAGCAGGGCCGGCGTGGTCTTGTCGCACCCGGTGGTGAGCACGACCCCATCCAGGGGATAGCCGTAGAGCACCTCCACCAGCGACAGGTAGGCGAGGTTTCGGTCCAGGGCCGCAGTGGGACGCTTGCCCGTTTCCTGGATGGGATGGCAGGGGAACTCCAGCGGGATGCCGCCTGCATCGCGGATGCCGGCCTTGACCCGCTCTGCCAGGGCAAGATGGTGACGATTGCAGGGAGCAAGATCGCTGCCGGTCTGGGCAATGCCGATAATTGGACGGCCCGACTGCAGCTCACCTCGGGTCAGGCCGAAATTCAGGTAGCGCTCGAGGTAGAGAGCCGTCATGTCAGGATCGTGGGGATCGTCGAACCAGGCTTGGCTGCGTAGCTTGCCCATGTCGCTGCTCGATCCTTTTGTACGGACGTTCCTGCGGGCTGGATCAGTACCTGCGCCAGCCTGATCCAAGATGCTCGGTCTAAGCTGTTGCCGCTCTTCGCGTCAACGGCCGGGTAAGGACCGACACACTGTCATATCCTACGAAGCCCATAACGCAGAACTTTGTGTGCGGCGCAGCGAAAACTGGTTACCTGCGAGCGGCGCAAGCCATCTGCGCAGGCAATAAAGTCCTGGGCGAGGCCGCAGCCTGAGGTGGGGATGCGCCTGCGCGGGAGAATTAGGACCAGCTCGCCCGGACCTTATCCGAGGTTAAGGAACTGCCATGTGGCAGCAGTAATGATCCTCCAGAAGGCGGTGCCGATATTGAGTGGCAGGGAAGGGCGCGCCCCTCCGTCACCGGTGTATCATTTCGACGACGCCGAAGAGCGGTCGCACAAACCACCCGTGTAGTTGAGGGTCAATCCCTGCGGATTGTTACAATGACGTACCCGTTGCGGATCCCTTTCGCTGAACCTGCGTACGTTCTGTTGAGAAGAACGAGCACTCACTGTCAGGGGACGACAAATGAGCAGTTTCTACGTGTCTGCCACAGCGGCGAACGGCATTGCCGCGGGAAATGACCAGACCGGGAACGGCTCACGGGAACGTCCCTGGGCGACAATCGGACGTGCCAGGATGGCAGCCGCGAACGGCGACACGGTTTATCTGAATGACGGCATCTATTCACCGTCGGATGGCGTCTATGCACCGGCCAAGACCCTGGAGATCAGCAACTCTGTTTCTTGGATGGGTGTAAGGGATTACGGTGCCACCATCCGTGGCGTCGCGGGCCAGTCGCGTGTTGTTGGCATTTCCGAGGACCAGGCCGGGACCGTCACATTCGGCAAGATCAACATCGACGGTGCCAATGGCACCACGTCACTAATCACGCTCAACAGCCAAGCCTCCACCTACGGCATCCGGCTTGATGGCACACGGCTGTTGAATCCGACGAGCTACGGCATTCAGGGAACGAGCAGCGGTACCCGCGCGCGGATCAGCCTTAATAATGTTCAGTTCAGCGCAAGCAGCGCGCTTTCGATGCTGAATGTATCATCAATGCTCGCCGGTGGCGTCACCATCCAGGGCGGATCCGTGAATATCGCGAGTGCCTGGCGCTCGGGCTTCGGAGGAATCGCCACCGTCAACGCGAACGCCGCAGGCGTTTCTGCGAGCATATCCGGGGTCGTCGCCAACCTGACGGCGACCGGCACCAGCGCGACGGGCAATGGCGCAGGCCTTTACTATGGAATCCGCCTCACCGACGTGGCAGCGCCGCTGATCGAGAACAACAACATCACACAGAACGGCACGTCCGTCGACCAGATCGGCTCTACGGTGCTGGTGACCTACGATAGGCTGAATCCCTTCAACGTGTCCGGCGGCATCATCCGCTATAACACGCTGCGGAACTATATCGACGGCGGTGCCGGCAAGATCATCCTGGTGGGTGCCGACTCCGATCCAGGCGACTCTGTGCGCAATTATGCGAACAACTTTCAGATCTACGGGAATAGCGGCTTCGGCGACCAGGGAGCGGAATCAGCGAAGCTGCACGGCATCCTGGTCGGCTGGCAGACGGGCGCCAAGGTCTATGACAACAGCATGGACTACACGAGCCTCGCCTATGTGATGAAGGGAATGTCGGGGCAGACGCTTGTCTTCGACAACACCGACACGCATACGAGTTCCAAGAGCCTGTACCAGAAGGGCGGCACAGGCGTTCAGTTTCTCTACAACACAAGCTACCAGACCGGAGATCTAAGCCCGGACATCATCAATATCGGCGATGCAAGCTCGGCCATCTACAACGCCAACAACGCCACCGTCATCGGCAATTCCCTGGTCTACACCGGGACGCCGGACTCCTTCCTGACGGTCTCCCCAGGATCCAGCATCGCCACCATTTCAGGCAACAACTACTATTCCGCCACGGGCAATGTCAGCTCTGCCTGGAGCTATAAGGGCACCAATTACAAGACGATCGAAGCATGGAGGGCGGCCGTCGAGGGCAGCGCGACGGCAAACCGGAACGTGACGCTCGGCCAGGGTGCCATCCTGGATGCCGTCGGCGTGTCCGGCCAACCCTTGAAGCTGGCCGGCATGGTCAACGGCGTGCAGACCTACCGCGTAACCTTCACGACCGGCGTTGCCGGCACAACGACCTTCGCGATCGGCAATTTCGGTGCGTCCGGTGCGGCTGCCATCTCGGGCACGGTCGACGCGAACACAACCGGGACCGGCAATTCGAGCTTGAGTGGCTCTGGCCTCCAGGATGGAAGGTACGGGCCCCTGGGAAGCGGCGGCCGGAAATCCTACAGCGTTTCCTACGATGGTCTGGCTGCGGTCGGAGGGCAGGTCCTGCGCGTCTATGGCAACTACACCAACACGCGGCCGATCGAGATCCAGTTCAGCAGCAACACGTCGGGCGCCGCACCCAGCGCGACTCACACGGCGCCGGTCTCGTCCGATGTCGCAGCAAACAAGACGAGGAGCGAGCAAATGGTCACGATGCCATTCGCGAGCACCTCTCTTGTTAGTCCTGAGGCGGGGCAGATCGGGACGGATGGGTTCGCGGTGAGCAGCAGGGTCCAGGGTGTCTCCCTTGCAGATGCCGGCTTCCCTGGCGTCGAGAATGGCACTTACAGCTTTACGGGCGGCGCGGCGTCTGCCCTGTATCCATCGCTTGACCCGACGGTCGCGCCGCATTTGCGGGGAGGCACCAGCGCGGCGGCGGCGGCACCTTCAACCAAGGCCGGGAACACGGCACCGCTTCTGACGGCGGACGCGGTGAGGGCCGTCGCGGACGACCGGACGGTCAAGCCTTTCGCAGGTGCGACGGTCAATGATCCGGACCGCGGCGCCAAGACAAGCGTGACAGTACAGCTGGATGACCCGGCGAAGGGCAGCTTCGCCTCACTCGGCGGCTTTACCGATAACGGCAATGGTCTCTACGCTTTCTCGGGCAGCCCCGACGAGGCCCAGAAGGCGTTGCGCGCCATGGTTTTCGATCCGGCCGACGGACGCGTTCCAGCAGGGAAGAGCGAACTTGCGCAGTTCACCGTCACTGCTTCCGACGGCATGGTCGCGTCCTTTGACGAACGCATAACGGTGATCGTCTCCGGAACGATGGAGCGGCGTCAATCCCTTCTCACAGCGAGCCCGGCCGCCTGAGCGCATCAGGGCTGTCTGATCAGGGCTGCCGCTGGAGGAGGCGAGTTTCGAGCGGCGCAGGACTGGCCTGGGGATTTGATGGGCAAGCCACTGGCCGGTCGCCAGCCGTGCTGGAGGAGATGCATGGCGGCATCCCGAGGGAATGCCGCCGCCGCGTCACCTCACCCAGGCAACATCCGCTCCACGATGCGGGCATAGAGGGCGGCACCATAGGGGATTGCGGAATCGTTGAAGTTATAGTGCGGATTGTGCGCCTGGGCGCCGGGACCGTTGCCGACATGGATATAGGCACCCGGCACCTTCTCCAGCATGAAGCTGAAGTCTTCCGAACCCATCACGGGCGGGCGGTTGCGATTGACCAAGTCCTCGCCCACCAGGTCCGCCGCCGCATCGGCCAGCTCCGTCGCGCGCTCCGGATGGTTGATGGTAGGCGCGAAGATCAGCCGGAAGTCGAGGCGTGCCGTCGCACCGAAGCCCGCAGCGACCCCTTCCACGACGCGCCTCATCGCCACCTCGATCTCCTGCGCCACCTCCTTGCTGAAGAAGCGCGCGGTGCCGGAGAGCGTGGCGCTTTGCGGGATCACGTTGTAGGCGTCGCCCGCAACGACCTTGGTGACGCTGACGACCGCCGTCTCGCGCGGAGAGAGGTTGCGCGCGACGATCGACTGCAGCGCCGAGCCGATATGGAAGGCCGTCAGCACCGGATCGACGCTTACCTCCGGGCGCGCGCCATGCGCGCCGCGCCCCTCGATCATGATGTCAAAGAAGGCGCCACCGGCCATGAAGGGTCCGCTGCCGATGGCATATTTCCCGACGTCGAGTGCCGTGGCGTTGTGCATCCCGTAGAGCTTGTCGCAGGGGAAGCGATCCAGCAGCCCGTCCTCCAGCATGGCCAACGCCCCGCCGCAGCCTTCCTCACCCGGCTGGAAGATAAAGTTCACGGTTCCGCTGAAGGCGCGCGTCTCCGCCAGGTAGCGCGCCGCGCCCAGCAGCATCGTGGTGTGCCCGTCATGGCCGCAGGCATGCATGCGGCCCGGATTGCGGCTCGAATACGGGAGGTTGGTCAACTCCTCCAGCGGCAGCGCATCCATGTCGGCGCGAAGCCCGACGGAACCAGTGCCGCTGCCATTGCGTAGCACGCCGACGACGCCGGTCCGACCAACGCCCCGATGCACCTCAATGCCCATCGCTTCTAGCTGCTCCGCGACGATACCAGCCGTGCGGTGCTCCTCCATTCCCAGCTCGGGATGGGCATGCAGGTCCTGCCGAATGGTGGTGAGCTCGTCATGATAGCGGCTGATATGCTCGAACGCGGACATCGTGGTCTCCGGCAGGGCAGCACCGCCCGAGTGGCGGCAGGGAGCGCCGGGCAGGCTTGCCCGGCACCAGGTCAGGTCAGGCGGCGCGAACGTCCCAGAAGACGAACAGTCCCTTCGGCACATCCGAGAGACGCCGGCGGAAAGCGGTCTTGTAGAAATACTGGCCGGTGGGCACGTAGGGCACCTCCTGCATTGCCACGGCCTGAATCTCGGCAGCCGCCTTTTCCTGCGCCTCGACATCCGGCGCGTCCAGCCAGGCCTCGCGGAGCTGCTCGATGCGCGGGATGTCCGCCCAGCCGAAGAATCCCTTGTCGCCGTTGCAGCGAAGTACCTGCTGCACAACGGGGTTGATCATGTCGAGGCCCGCCCAGGTCGTGTTGAACATGCTCCAGCCACCCTGGTCCGGCGGCGCCTTGCTGGCGCGCCGCTGCACCAGCGTGCCCCAGTCGGACACGGCTGGTTCGACATTCATGCCGATCTTCTTCAGCGTATCCAGGCAGACTTCACCGAGCGCCGCCAGCACCGGCTGGTCGGAGGGGATCATCAGGATCACCCGCTCGCCCTTGTAGCCAGCGGCCATGAGCGCCTGCTTCGAGGCTTCCATAGCCCGCTTCTTCGTTATCGCCTCGATGGAGGCCGCATTTGCCATCGGGGTGTTCGGCGTGAAGATGCCGACGCCCGTCGCGTAGAGGCTGGGATCAGTGCCCGCCGCGGCGATCATTGAATCCTCCTGGCTCATTGCCTCCAGCACAACCCGGCGCACCGCGGCCTTGTCGAAGGGCGGATGCAGGTGGTTGAAGATGCCGGTGCCCATGGTTCCGAGCGGCGTCGCAAGCTGTGTCGCGATCTGGCGGCTGCGCTCCAGTACCGGAAGGAGGTCATTGGTCGGGTTCTCCCACCAGTCGACCTCGCCATGCGACAGGGCGGAGGCGGCCGTGCCGGGATCCGGCATGACATGCCATTCGACACGGTCAAAATGCGCGCGCTTGGGCCCTGCAGCCCAGCTCGAGAGGCTGCCGCCCTCGCGCGGCCTGTATCCGGCAAATCTCTCATAGACCGCCCGGGCGCCGACCACGCGCTCATCGGCCTTCCATCTGAAAGGACCGCTGCCGATCATCTCAGTAACGGCCCTTGTGGCCTCGGTTTGTGCCAAGCGCTCGGGCATAATGAGCAGGGCAGGGGGCCCGACCTTCGCCAGCGTGTCCAGCATGGCGCCGTAGGGCCGCTTCAGCCGGATGACGAAGCTGCGGTCATCGGGGGCGCTGATCTCGTCCATCCGCGCCAACAGCGCTTGGCCGAGCGAGTCCCGCTGCGTCCAGCGCCGGATCGAGGCCACGCAGTCGCGCCCTCGCACCGGTTCGCCGTCGTGGAATTGCAGCCCTTCGCGGAGCCGGAAGGTCCAGCGCCGGCCATCATCTTCAACCCTGTGCCCCTCGACCATCTGCGGCTGCGGGCGCAAATCGGCATCCAGACCATAGAGCTGATCCCAGATCATCAGCCCATGGGTGCGGGTGATATAGGCGGTGGTCAGCACCGGGTCGACGACCGTCAGATCGCTCTGCGGCACGTATTTCAGGACCGAGTTGCCTTGGGACTGCCCGAGCGAGGGGCGTGGCAGGATGGTTGCTGCGGCGGCGCCGGTCAGCAGGGTGCGTCGAAGCATGGCGGACCTGTCTTCTCCAGGGCGGGAACCAGGACTGGCGCGGGGCGTCTGACGCGCCCGTTTCGGCCCCTACCAAAGCCTGCCGCACGCCGGGCGACAAGGACCCTTGCACCAAATGCCGTGCCGCTTCGGCTTCGGTTCGAGGCCGGGGCCGGCCTCACCGGATCCGCCAACCTGTGCTAACCAAGGGGCGGCTTCGTTCCGGCTGGAGGGCTGATCATCGCTGGTGACAGCCCGGAGGCGCAAGATGCGCGTCCTGCATCGATGAACGACTTGCCGGGCGGGAGGGGTTTGGGCTGTGGCGAAAGAGAGCATGACGGACTCCACCTATGCGTGGTGGCGGCTGCTGGCCTCGGTCCTTCTCTCCGCTATCGGCGGCATCGGTCTCTGGTCCATCGTGGTCGCGCTGCCCACCGTGCAAGCGGAGTTCAACGTTGCGCGGGCCGGAGCCTCGCTGCCTTACACGCTGACGATGCTGGCCTTCATGCTGGGCGGCGTGCTCATGGGACGTGTCGCCGACCGCTTCGGCGTCGTCCTACCCGTTGTGATCGGCACGCTGGCGCTGGGCACAGGATATCTGGCGACTGCCTTCGCCGCCGATCTCTGGCAGTTCGCGGCGCTCTACGCGCTTTTCATCGGCGGCCTAGGCAGCTGTGCCGTCTTCGGCCCTCTTGTGGCGGATACCTCCCTCTGGTTCGTCCGCAGGCGCGGCATCGCGGTGGCACTCTGTGCCAGCGGCAATTACTTCGCGGGCGCCATCTGGCCACCAATCCTGCAGCAGTTCATTGCGACCTACGGTTGGCGCACGACGCATATCGGCATCGGCCTGTTCTGCGTCGCAACGATGCTGCCTCTGGCCCTCGCTCTTCGCCGTCCGCCGCCGGTGCAGGCCGCCGGAGCCGCGGCGCTGACGAAAGGGGGGCTGGCACAGCTCGGGCTCTCGCCCGGTGCGCTGCAAGCCCTGCTCATGATCGCGGGCGTTGCCTGCTGCGTCGCGATGGCGATGCCGCAGGTGCATATCGTCGCCTATTGCGGCGATCTCGGCTACGGTCCGGCGCGCGGAGCCGAAATGCTGTCGCTCATGCTGGGCTTCGGCGTCATCAGCCGCCTTGTCTCTGGCGGAATCACGGACCGGGTGGGGGCGCCCATCATGCTGCTGCTGGGCTCAGCCTTGCAGGCCGTGGCGCTGGCGCTGTTCCTCCAGTTCGACAGCCTTGGCTCGCTCTACATCCTGTCGGCCATCTTCGGCCTTTTCCAGGGCGGGATCGTGCCTAGCTACGCCGTCATGGTCCGGCAGTTCTTCCCGCCGGCCGAGGCGGGGCTGCGCGTCAGCCTGGTCCTGTCTTCCACCCTGGCCGGGATGGCCCTCGGCGGCTGGCTCTCGGGCGCCATCTTCGACGCTACCGCGAGCTACCGGCTGGCAATGGTGAACGGCATCGCCTGGAACCTGCTCAACCTGTCCATCGCGGTTTGGCTTGTGCTTCGGCTGCGCGCCAAGCCGGCGCTGCTGGCACGATAGCCGCGCTCGAGCCACGCGGCCGCTCCGGGGCATACGCGGACGGCGAGTGGCCAGACGCGACGGCTTGATCGTCGTCCAGGACGTGGCGCTATGCGACGAGCACCTCGACCTTCTGGCACTGGTTGTTGGCGTAGCCCTTCGGGTTCCACGGCGCCTCTTCGATCGGCTGGGCAGCGCCCCGCGCATTCCTCGCACGCGGCATCAAAATGAAATGGCCGGCCGAGGGAGGTGTCCAGCTCAACCGGAACGGAACCCAGGCAAAGGCGCCCCCCGCCGGCGACATCTCGGCAGCCTTCCAGTCCCGTCCACCATTCGTCGAGACATCGACACCGGCCAAGGGTGTATGGCCGGACCAGGCGAAACCGTGAATTTGCACCGCCTGGCCCACTTCAAGCTTCTCCGTGGCAAGGGGCGACACGATGAGCGACTTCACCGGCATGTCCTCGATCACCTTCATCTCGGAAGGGGCCGGCTTCTCGCCGGGCTGCAGGCTGCGTACCGGCAGGCGGTAATCGTAGCCGGTCATCTTGGCGCCATCGTGTTCCCGGTCGCGTAGCGTGATCCGCTCCAGCCACTTCTGCCAGGCCGAGCCCGGAAAGCCCGGCGCCACGATCCGCATCGGCGCACCGTGAAGCGGCGTCAGCGGATTGCCGTTCATGGCGAAGGCAACGAGGGTCTCCGCCGAAAGAGCCTTCCACAGAGGAAGACCACGCGACAGCGCGGGCCCATCGCTCTTCGGGTCCCGATCACAGCTGAAATGTGCCGTGTAGCACGCCGAGGGTCTCGGCCCGGCAGCCCTCAGCAGATCGGCGAGGCGCACGCCAGTCCACCGCGCGCAGCCGATCGCGCCGTCGCCCCATTGAAGCCCCTCCGTCGGAGGCGTGAAGTTACGGCGGCCATTCCCCGCGCATTCCAGCACGGCCTCCTCCGTCACCGTCTCGAAGCGAGACCGGATATCATCCAGGCCGAGGCTCATTGGCCGATCGACCTCTCCGTCGATCACGAGCCTCCAATCGTTCAACTGCTGCGCGGTGAAGGAAGGAAGAACACCGTTGTTGCGCACGAAGAAGCGGTCGATCGGGGTCACAGCGTCGCGCAGCAGATGCACCGGCGCTTCCGCGTTGAGGGTCACGTCCTCTAGCACCACAAGGTCGCCCTTACCGGACCGACGCAGCAAGTCCTCGAATGCCGCCGCTTTCATCTTCTATCCTAATTTTTCGCCCGCGGTTGGAAAGCCTTGCCCGGATCTGGATCCCCGAACCCCGGGTTTCCACGGTAGCGACGTTCCTAGCCCTGCTCGGATCGTTCCAATCCCGCGGCCGCAACAAGCCCAGCCTGCCGCCACAAGGCCCGCGCCGCTGGCCGTGCGGCGGCCGCTCATCCGGTGCTTTCGCCCCGTGAGCCCCCGGGAAACCTGCCGCCGGAGCCATGAAGCGGCGAGCACAGCTAACCCGCCGCCTACACAAGTGTCCCTTGACCCGGATGTCACTTCTGCACCGTATGCCGCCATGAGCGAGACGAACCCTCTCCTGGCACCCTGGACGACCTCGTTCGGCATGCCGCCTTTCGACCGGATCCAGCCCGCGCATTTCGCCCCCGCCTTTGAGGAAGCCATGGCGTCGCATTTGGCTGAGATAGAGGTCATCGGGGCCAATCCGGCGCCGCCGGACTTCACCAATACCATTGAAGCCCTGGAGCGCAGCGGCCGTGCCCTGACGCGGGTCGGCACCCTTTTTTCCAACCTGGTGGTCAGCCTTGGGGGCGAGGCGCTCGAGGCCCTGGACCGGGAGTTGTCGCCGCGGCTCGCCCAGCACGGCATGCGGGTTTCACTCGATCCTGCGGTCTTCGCCCGGGTCGATGCCCTCCACCAGCAGCGGCACGCGCTGGGGCTGGAGGAAGATCAGCTGCGCCTGCTGGAGCGTATCCATCTCGGCTTCATTCGCAGCGGCGCGGCCCTGGACGAGGCGGCGAAGGAGCGCATGGCCGCGATCTCCGAACGGCTCGCGGTGCTGCACACCCGGTTCGGCCAGAACGTGCTGCATGACGAGAAGGCTTGGCACCTGACGCTGGCCGAAGCCGATCTCGATGGGCTTCCCGACTTCGTGCGTGCCGGCGCGTCCCAGGCGGCCGCTGAGCGGGGGATCGAGGGCTTCGCCGTCACCCTGTCCCGCTCGCTGATCGAGCCCTTCCTGACCTTCTCCGCTCGGCGGGACCTGCGCCAGGTCGCCTACAAGGCCTGGATCGCCCGCGGCGCCCATCCCGGCGACCGCGACAACCGGGTGTTGATCCCCGAAATTCTGGACCTGCGCGCGGATCGGGCGAGGCTGCTCGGCTATCCGAGCTTCGCTGAGTTCCGCCTGGTCGACACCATGGCGGGCACCCCGCAGGCGGTCCAAGGCCTGCTGGCGGAAGTTTGGGAGCCGGCCAAGCGCAAGGCCGCGGCCGAGCGGGACCGGCTCCTCGCCGTGGCCGGGGCCGAGGGATTCGTCGGACCAATCGAGCCCTGGGACTGGCACTACTATGCCGAGAAGGTCCGGCGCGCCGACTACGCGCTGGATGAGGCCGAGCTGAAGTCCTACTTCGTATTCGCCAACATCCAGCAGGCCGCCTTCGACACTGCCACCAGACTCTTCGGCGTCTCCTTCGCACCGCGCCCAGACCTGGCGACCTACCACCCGGATGTGCAGGCCTATGAGGTGCGGGACGCGTCGGGGCATGTCGGCGTCTTTCTGGCAGATCCCTATGCCCGGGCCGACAAGCGCTCCGGCGCATGGATGAGCAGCTACCGCGACCAGGAAACGCTCGACGGCCTGGTTTCGCCGATCGTCGTCAACAACAACAACTTTGCCAAGTCCGAGCCGACGCTGCTCAGCTTTGACGATGCGGAGACACTGTTCCACGAGTTCGGCCACGCCCTGCATGGCTTGCTCAGCCAGGTGCGCTATCCCAGCCAATCCGGCACCTCCGTCCGCCAGGACTTCGTGGAGCTGCCTTCGCAGATCTACGAGCACTGGATTGCCCTGCCCGAAACCCTGCGCCGCTACGCCCTGCACCACGGGACCGGCGCGCCCGTACCCGATGACCTGATCGCGCGGCTGCTTTCCGCGCGGGAATTCAACCAAGGCTTCGCCACGGTCGAGTACACCGCTGCCGCCCTGCTGGACATGGCGCTGCATAGCCACCCTGCGCCGGCTGCGCTCGACATCGAGTGCTTCGAGGCCGATTATCTGAAGTCCATCGGCATGCCGGCCGAGATCGGCATCCGCCATCGCCCGGCGCATTTCCAGCACCTCTTCGCGGGGAGCGGTTATGCGGCGGGCTATTACTCATACCTGTGGGCCGAGGTGCTGGATGCCGATGGCTTCGAAGCCTTCAGCGAGGCGCAGAATCCCTTCGATGCCGCCACAGCCGCCCGCCTGCGAGCCCTGCTGGGAGCTGGAGACACACGGGATCCCATGGATCTGTACGTCGCCTTCCGCGGCCGCCCTCCCAGCACTGCGGCGCTGCTCCGTAGCCGCGAGCTGGTGACCAACTGAACCTTCCGAACGATTGCAATTGGACCGTCTTGATGCCCATCGACAACGCACGTCCCGTGCTCGCCACCCATAGCGGCAAGTTCCACTGTGACGAAGTATTCGCCTATGCCGTCCTACGCTTGGCGCTCGGCCTGAACGAGCCGGGCGGGGACCATCTCCTGTTGCGGACGCGCAAGCCGGAGCTGCTCGAAAGCGCCGACATCGTCTGGGACGTGGGAAGCCTCCATGATCCGGCGAAGAACCGCTTCGATCATCACCAGCGCGGCGCGCCCCTGCGTCCCGATGGCACGCCCTTCTCCTCCGCCGGCCTCGTCTGGCAGGTATTCGGCGAAGGTGCGGTCGCCCGGCTGCTGCAGGCAAAGGGGGCTGAGGCTTTTGCCGCGGCTATCGCGGCCGAGCTCGACGCGGGCCTGATCCGGCGCATCGACGAGGTGGACACCGGCGTCTCGGCCAATGGCCCTGTCTTGGATGATAGTCTCGGGCTCGCGGCATTAATCGGCCAGTTCAACCCGACCTGGGACGATCCCGCCGGATCGGGCGCGACTGCTGGGGACGCGGCCTTCCTGGAAGCCGCGGCATTTGCCGATGGGGTCCTGCGCCGCAAGGTCGGCAGCCTGCGCGCGCGACACGCCGCGGAGGCGTCGGTGCTGGCGGCCCATCGGTCCGGGGAGGACCCCCGCATCCTGGTGCTGGATCGCGGCATGCCCTGGAAGGGCGCAGTCTTCAGCCATGATCTGCCGGTCCTTTTCGCCGTAAGCCCAGCCTCGAACGGGAACTGGATGCTGGACACCATGCCGCCGGAACCGGGCTCCTTCGCGCAGCGCCAGCCCCTTCCGGAGGCCTGGGCGGGCCTGCAGGAGCGTGAGCTTGCCCAGCAATCCGGGGTGGAAGACGCGGTTTTCGTGCATTTGCGGCGCTTCGTCGGCGCGGCCAGATCGAGGGCTGGGGCGGTCGACATGGCGCGGAAGGCCCTGGGAGAGGTTGGCTGAGGATCCAGGGCCTCACCGGACCTGTTTCAGTCACGAGTGGTGCTAGGCGGCATCCCGATATGGAGCGGCATCGCTCCATATCGGGATAAGATGCCGTTACTACGACGGCGTGCCGCGTATGAAAGGATGATCGGGGCGGCGGATCAGAGTTCACGTTGTCAAAGGATGTGGTCGGTGCTGATCAAATCCTCATACTCGCCGTTCTCGCTCGCTTCCTCACCGATGCCGTTTCGCGCGACCTGAGGGCGATCACGAACCTCGCCGGCGCCATACCCGCCATACCTACGTCTTTCGGACCCGAACTCGCCCGAGAAGCGAAGGAGGTAACCGCACGGATTCAAGGCGGCATCTACTTTGGCTGATCTACCAAGAACATCCAAGATCGTCAGAGGTCGGCAGGCTTCCGGGCTTCTCCACTCCTCATCGCGGGAGCGGTGATCCGCTCGGCTGCACGCCTAGTTCCTGCAACGTCGAGAAGAGTTCCAAGCGGCTGAAGGGCTTCTCCAGATAGCGCTCGTTCTGGCCCAGCGGACGGTCGGCGGGCGCCCGTTCGTGGCCGCTGTAGTAGACCGCGAGAAGGTCCGGCCTTGAGCGGCGCGCCTCCTCGACCACCGCAAAACCGTTCATCTCAGCACCGAGATCGATGTCCGTGAGGATGATCTGGCAGGCCGGGGTTGAACGCAGGACGTTCAACGCTGCTTCGGGCGCACTCGCCTGCCTGATCGTATACCCACGATCCTCCAGGGCGAGATGAACGATTTCGAGGACATCCGGATTGTCCTCAACCACCAGCAGATCACACATAGGACAGCCCCGATACCAAGTCTGATAGGAGTTCTAAACTACGGTTGGGACCAAAGGTTTTCCCCGAGCCGGCGGGGTGGCCGCTGGTGTAGTCAGACTCCGGCTTCAATCCTGTCCGGAGGCGAGAGCCTGCACGCGCCGCGCCATCTCCGTGACGCCCGGCCCAGCATCCCGCAGCACCCGATCGCGATCGAGCATGAAGGCAGGGGCACCGCAGTTGAAGGCGGCGATTCCCCCTTTCGGAAGCGCGACGGCGGCGCCGGCGGAATGGACCTCGCGGTTCCAGTCGCCGATGGAAACCGTGAAGCCGAGGGCGGCATGCATGTCCACGGCCTCACGCAGCGCATCGCGAACCACCGCCCAGCGCTGGGGGAAGCGCTCGGCGATCTGGTGGTCGATGGCGGCGCGTTCTTCCGCCGAGGCGATGGCGTAATAGGCCCGCCCCATGGCAGTGACCGCGGGCGGGATACGGGAACCCTTGTCGAACTACAGCGCCACAGCCGGGGGCGGCTGGCAATGCTCGACATACAGCATGCAAAGGCGGTCCCGATCCCCCGGTGGCGATCTTGCGAATTCTCATCCGCGCCGCCTAACTCGCCGCGCTAACTGATCCGGCGGCCGGGTGCCCGGTGCTGGCCCGCGCCCGCTTCGAACAATCCAGGTCATCGGATGCGGCTGGGATCCTGGCTGAGGGGCGAACCACCGGTGCGGCGCGCGTCCATCGGGCGGAGCCCCACGCCTCATCTGCACAGCCGCTCGCAGCGCCAAGCGCCATGCAGCGTCTCAGAGAAGTCCTTCGCGCCTGAACGAGAGATGGCGCCCATTGCCGATGATGAGATGGTCATGCACGACGACGGCGAAGATCTCGCCGGCCTGCCTGATTTCCCGCGTCATCTCGATATCGGCGCGGCTCGGTGTCGGATCGCCGCTGGGATGGTTGTGTACGAGGATCAGCGCGGTCGCGTGCAGGTCCAGCGCCCGCTTGATGACCTCTCGCGGATAGACAGGCGTGTGATTTACCGTGCCCTTTTCCTGCGCCTCGTCCGCGATCAGGCGGTTCTTGCTGTCCAGGAACAGGATTCGGAACTGCTCAACCTTCTCGCGGGAGATCGCGGCGTTCAGATAGGCGAGCAGCCGGTCCCAGTTGTTCAGCACCGGCTGCTCCATCGCTTCCGCGCGCGCAAGACGCAGCGCCGATGCCTGCACGAGCTTCAATGCGGCGACGCTGTGCTCGCCGAGCCCGCGCGTCGCCATCAGTTCGCCCTGTGGGGCCGCCAACACGGCCGCGAAACTGCCGAAGCGGTTGATCAATGACTTCGCGAGCGGCTTGGTGTCCCCGGTTTTGAAGGCGAAGAAGAGCAGCATCTCCAGCAGCTCGTAATCCGCCAACGCGTCCGGCTTGCGTTCAAGCAGCTTTTGCCGCATACGCGCGCGATGGCCCACTGGGCCGGTTCCGGGAAAGGGCGTGCTACCGATCCCGCTGCCGCCACGGCGGGTGGGCCATTCCGCCTCGCTTGTGGTCATCTCGCCGGACCGGAGGAAGCGCGGGGCGCGGCCGAATTCATGGGCCCCCATGTCCTCGGCAAAGCCGGACCGCGTCGCGGGAGCGGAGCGATAAGAAGGAGCGCACCCGGCCTGCTCCCGCCGCCTGAATATCGCCAGGCGAAAGACTTTGTCCAGCCACATCGCCCTCGCCCCATCCTGGCAGTTCATGTCGCCTTCCTGGCGACGCGCAGGAGATCATTCCCCCGCTACTGGCCAATCTCAAGGCAGAATTCACGACTTTGTGAGGTTCTGGTGGCCTTTTTGCCCGCAAGCGTCGGGAGCGGCCGCCGTGGGCAAGGCTCACCTATACGGAGGCCACCGCGGTAACTCGCACCGCAGCAGCGCGAAGCCCGTTCTTCAACGCGCTCGCAGGTTCCGGAAAGTCACCGAGTAGCGAAGGCTGTCGACCGCCGGGACACTGTGTTCCCATTCGGTCCGCGCCGGTCCCGCCAGCAGGTAGGCCGAGCGTGGCTCCAGGGTCAGCGACGCGCGCTTCAATCCGGTGCCCGCCTGCCGCCTCAGTCGAAGCACGCAGGGGGAGAGAAGCGAGACCCCGACCACCTCCTCAAACACGGCCTTGTCCCGGTGCCAGCCGATCCCCGCACCCGCTGCGTATTCAGTAACGAGGATGTGCTGCAGCCCGGCCGGATCAACGCCGGCGAAGGCTGCGGCACGATTGCGGAGGGGAAGCAGAAACGTCGGAATGCTCTCCGCCCTACGGATTGCCTCCTTGCTGAAATCATAGTGCCAGCCGAAAGAGACCACGCGGCGCTTGCCGAGGTAACCGTGGAACTCGAAGGGCGCGAAGGGAAGCCCGGTGAGCCGCTCCACGAGGCCGCGCTCCTCCTCGGCCGAGATCAGGTCGTCCCGGTAACGGAAGCCCTCCGGCAAGTCGGGCGCCGGCTCGAAGAGATCGGTTTGCGTCGCCTTCATGGGGAGATCCAAGCGGCAGCGGGCTCCTCAGGTTGCGTCGCAACAGTGCAGAGGTGGCGCCGGAGGCCACATGCGCCGTTCAACGTCAGCGAACGGTGGCCGTGACCACGGATCGTACCTTCTCAGTCCTCGACCTCGATCTTTGCTGCCGTTACGACCTCCGCCCAACGCCGCATATCCGCACGCCACACCGCGTCGAACGCGGATGCCGGGGCAGGGGCGGGCTCCGCACTGATGGTGCGAAGACGTGCCAGGCCGGCTGGCGATCGCACTGTCTCCACGATCGCGCCCGAAAGTTGCTCAACTGTTCGCGGCGGCAGGTTGGCGGGAGCGAAGACGCCCACCCAACTCGTCACCACGAAGTCCGGCACGCCGGCTTCCGCCATGGTCGGCACATCGGGCAGCGCCGCAAGGCGTTTGGCCGAGGTCACGGCCAGGGCGCGCAGCGTTCCCGCCTGTATCTGCCCGAAGACATTGGGCAGATTGTCGAACATCACTTGGATCCGGCCAGCCTGGAGATCCAGAACCGCCGGTGCGCTGCCGCGATAGGGCACATGGGTCATGGCAATCCCCGAGCGCAGCCGGAACATTTCGCCCGTCAGATGGATCGAGGTGCCGGCGCCCTGCGAACCGAAGTTCAACCCGGCCGCCTGTGCCCTACCCATCGCGATGAAGCCCTGCACGTCGCGCGCCGGCGAGTCGCCACCAACCACCATGACATCGGCGAATTCCGCGACACGGGCGATTGCGGTGAAGTCACGCGCCGTGTCGAAGGGCAGGTTGCGCCGCACCGCCGGCGTTACCCCATGAGTGCCCGCGCCACCAATCAGCAGAACCGTGCCATCCGCCGTCGCCTTGGCCACGTGGTCGGAGCCGATGGTGCCGCCCGCGCCTGTGCGGTTCTCCACAACCGCAGTCACCCCAAGGCGCTCCCGAAGCCCGTCCGCCACAAGCCGCCCGATCACGTCGAAGGAGCCGCCGGGGGCGTAGCCCACCACCAGCCGAATGGTGCGGCCAGCTTCGACCTGGGCGGCGGCGGGGCGCGGCAATACCCCGAGTGCCAGCGTGGACAGAAGCAGCGTCACGAAAGTGCGTTTCATGCGGATGGCCCCCAGCCTCCGGCGCCGGCAGTGCCCATCAGCAGCCGGTCGCCTGTGCTCAATACCGTGGTGAGCTTAGAGCGCACTTCCTCCCGCCGTCCGTCCCGGCGGATCACCCAGGCTTCCGCCATCAGGCCATCCTGGCCGCCGGCGCTGCCCCTTGCCGCGTGGTAGTGCCGCTCTCCCCGGAAGGTGAGGGTGAGTGGGCCACGCAGAACTTCGTATTCGCGCTCGATGCCACAGCCGCCGGCATGGAGCCCCGCGCCGCCCGAGCCGCGCCGGACCGACAGCCGGTGCACGCGCACCGGCGCATCCGTCTCCATCGCCTCCACTGGCAGGTTCATCGTGTTACCGACATCGGTGGACACGCCATGCACCCCGGGCCCCTGCGAAGACCCGCCGCTGCCACCCGCCATGACCTCCGTCACCACCCAGGCAGATCCATCCGCATGGCGTCCGGAGAGGGCCATCACGGTGGCGCAGCCGGAGTTGGCGGCGGGGATGCGTTCCGGAAGCGCCTGGGCCAGCGCGCCGAGAATCGCGTTGGTCAGCAGCTTCACCGTGCCTGTCCGGGCATTGACCGCCGCGGGCATGCGTGGGTTCAGCAGCGATCCCTCCGGCAGCACCACGCGCAGCGGACGCGCGCAGCCACCGTTGTTCGGGATGTCGGGCCCCGTGACCGCGCGCAGGGCGAAGAAGGCTCCCGCCATCACCCCCGCCGGGGCGGCGTTCACGGGCCCGCGCACCTGCGGCGAGGTCCCGGTGAAGTCGAGGGTTATCGTATCGTCCTTGACCGTCACGCAGAGCCGGATCGGCACCGGGCGATCGAGATCGACGCCATCATTGTCCAGCGCGTCCTCATAGGTCCAGCTGCCGTCGGGAATGGCACGGATGGCGGTGCGGGTGGCGGCCTCGGCCCGGCGCACCAGCTCCTGCATCATCGCGGTCAGTGCCTCGGCGCCATGGCGCGCGGCCAGCTCCTCCATCCGCGCGGCGGCTGTGCGGCAGGCGGCGATCTGCGCCTCGAGGTCCCAGCCAAAGGCCTCGGGCGTGCGGGTGTTGAGAGAAATGATCCGCATGATCTGCGCATCCGTCACGCCGTCGCGCACGAGGCGGAGCGGCGGCAGGCGCAGCCCTTCCTGGAAGATTTCGGTCGCGGTGGTGGGTAGCGATCCCGGCGTCAGCCCGCCGAGGTCCTGGTGGTGCAGGATGGTGCCGGCGAGGGCGATGACCTGTCCCTCCGCGAAGACCGGCAGCATCAGCGACACGTCCGGGATATGCGTCCCGCCATCATAGGGGTCGTTCATCAGATACACGTCGCCGGACCGCATCTGCGCAAGCGGGAAGTCCCGCAGCATGGTTGCGATGGCCGGCATCAGGCAACCGAGCAGCAGGGGCAAGGAGGTGGACTGCGCCATGACCGTGCCGTCCGGCAGGAAAATGCTGGCGGATGCGTCATTTGCCTCGCGCACGATGGGCGAGACGGCGGAGCGCAGCATCACCGCCTGCATCTCCTCCGCAATCGCTTCCAGGCGGCGGCGGACGATCTCGATCGTGGCGGGGTCGAGGCGGCCCGTGTGGAAGGTCGTGGCGTTCATGCGACGCGCTCCATCATCAGATGCGCTGGATGCGCCGCCACGCGCCAGCCCGCTGGCACGACGAGGGTGGTGTCGTCCTGCTCAAGGATGGCGGGGCCGTGCAGTACCTCGCCGGGCGCGAGCGCCGCGCGCGGCACCACCGCCACATCCTGCGGCAGCCCCCCGAGCACCGCCACGCGCGTCCGCCGCGCGGCAAATGCCGAGTCTGCGGGGATGAGTGCCACCACCGGCGCAGCCAGCCGCTGCAAGGCACGCAGCAACACCAGGCGCACCGGCGCCGCGCGCGCATGGCCATAGGCAGCCCGATGGGCGGCGATGAATCCGTCGCGGATCGCGCGGCCCGGCTCCGAGGCATCGGGCGGGATCGCCACCTCCAGGCTGTGTCCCTGGCCAACGAAGCTGGCGCTGGCCGTCACCAGCGTCTCCGGCGCCGCCTCCACGCCCTCCGCCGCCATGGCCGCCTGGCATTCCGCCACCAGCTCGGCGATGATGGCCCGCAGTTCCACCTCCGGCAGGGTGTCCAGCACCTGGCCGAGGCCGCGGGCGGCATCATGTTCCAGCGGGGCGTCCAGCAGGCCAGTCGCTGCCAGCACGCCGGGCGCCGCGGGAACCACGATCCGGGTCTGCCCCAGCTCCTCCGCGATGGCCGCCGCATGAAGGCCGCCGCCGCCGCCCGCCGGCACCAGGGGCAGCTCGCGCGGGTCGGTTCCGCGCGCAACGGTCACGCTTCGCACGGCCTCGGCCATGGTGGCGTTGATGATGCGGTGGATCGCGACGGCCGCCTCACGCAGCCCAAGGCCGAGGGGGCCGGCGATGTCACGCTCAATAGCGGCCGCTGCCGCGGCGGCATCCAGGGCCAGCTCCCCGGCCGCGAAGGCCGCCGGGTCCACCAGACCCAGCACGACCGATGCATCCAGCACGGTAGGCCGCATGCCGCCGCGCCCATAGCAGGCCGGTCCCGGCACCGCACCCGCCGAGCGTGGTCCGACGCGGAGGCCGCCGGCACCATCCACCCAGGCGATTGAGCCGCCGCCCGCTGCCACCGCCAGCACATCGGCAGTGGGCACGCGCACGGGGAAGGTGCCGATCATCCCATCCATGCGCAACGCCGGCGCGCCGCCCCGGATCACTGCGACATCGGCGCTGGTGCCGCCGACATCGATGGAGACGCCATCCGCCAGCCCCGCATCACGCAGCACGGAGGCTGCGCCGATCGCGGCGGCGGAGGGCCCAGAGAGGGTGAGCCGGATCGGCCGTCCACGCGCGGCACCGGCGCCGAGCAGGCCCCCGCGCGAATGCATCACCTGCAGCGGCACGCGGATCTCCGCTTCGCGCAGGATGGCCTCTACGCGGCCGAGATAGTCGCCCATCACCGGCTTCAGCGCGGCGTCGAAGACGGTGGCGCAGGTGCGCTCATATTCGCGCGGCGCCGGATCGACCTCGGAGGAAAGGGAGACGGCGAGATCCGGGCAGGCGGCGAGCACGATCTCCCGTGCCCGGCGCTCATGCGATGGATCGAGGAAGGCGAAGAGGAAGCAAATGGCAATGCTGCGTGCGCCGGCCGCCTTCAGGGATCGCGCTGCCTCGGCGACGCCCGCCTCGTCCAGGGGTTCCACCACCGCGCCATCGGCGCCGATACGTTCCGTCACCTCCCTGCGCCGCGATGGCGGCACGAAGTCCACCGGGGTCTGCGGGCCGAAGAGGAGATCATAGTTCGAGGCGCGGGTCATGCGCCCCAGCTCGATGACATCCGCGAATCCGCGTGTGGCGATCAAGCCGACCGGGGCGGCCGTGTTCTCGAGGATGGCATTCGTGGCAACCGTCGTGCCGAGCAGGAAGCGCCGCACCGCTTCGGCGTCGCCTTGGCCCAGCAGGCGGGAGAGCGCGTGGCCGACGGCGCGGGCCGGATCATCGGGCGTGCTGGGTACCTTCAGCGAGCGGAGCGCCCCGCCGTCACGCCGCAGCACCGCATCCGTGAAGGTGCCGCCGATATCGATGCCGATTTCCACCCTGTCAGGAACTCCGGTGCTGGCGCGCCGCCGTGCCAGAACCGGATCGCCCGGGAGGATCGGCCCCGGCGGATGTCTGCCGCGCTGTGGGACGGGCGGCTGGTGCCGGCCGATGGGTCCAGAGGTTACGGGCGCGGCGGCATGACCGGCAAGACGCCTCGCCAGCGCCTCAGGCGGTGACGATGCTCAGGACAAGGGCGTAGTGGGACGCCGCCGCCATCAGCACGACCAGGTGCCACAGGGCGTTGTGATAGGGCAGGCGGGTCGCCAGGTGCAGGATTACCCCAAGGCTGTAGAGCACCCCGCCAAGTGCGAGCAGGCCGAGTTGCACAGGCGACATCGCCTCGATCAGGCGCGGCAGGGCCGCCAGCGCCACCCAGCCGAGCAGCAGATAGGCAACAAGGCTGGTCCGTTCGAATCGTCCCGGCGCAAGGAGCTTGATCGCGACGCCCAGGATTGCGCCCGTCCAGACGACGGCAAGCATCGCCCAGCCCCAGGCCCCGCCAATCGCGAGTCCCGCGACAGGTGTGTAGGTGCCGGCGATCATGAGGAAGATGGCTGCATGGTCGAAGCGGCGGAGCAGCGTCTTGCGCGGCCCTTCCGTGGCCAGGTTGTAGGCGGCCGAGCAGCCGAAGCTGGCAACCATGCCCATCGCATAGAGGCTGAGCGCCGCCAGGGCGCCCGGGGGCACCGGGCGCGGGACCAGCGCAAGCAGAAGGAGGCAGCCGGTGAACACCGAGGCAAGCCCCAGCACATGCACCGCACCGTCGGCAATGCGTTCTGGCCGCGTGTAGCGGGGCTCCGCGGCAAGTGCGGTCCCGCGCCCGGTCCCGTTGGCGGAGACCGGGTGGGCCGGAATCAGCGGCGCGTCAGCGCCGGGACTTGCCACGCTCGATCTCGCGCTCGATGGCGCCGCGCTCGGCGGAGCCGAGCTTGCGCGCGATCTCCCGTACAATGGCCACGGAAACGCGATGCCGCTTCGCGAGATACGCGATCGTCTCCTCGAGCGCTTCGGAATTCGGCGTCCCGACCGTCTCGGGTTTGGTCCTGCTATGCGACACGGGATGTCCTCGATCTTTGCTGGTAGTGATCTTCACCGGTAGTATTCCGCACCGCACTGCGCGGCAGGGTGCCGCTCAGCCGGGGAGCGGCAGGTTCTTGCCCAGGACAGCCAGGGAGCCGAGGCGCATCTGGCTCTCGCGCACCACGCGCTCATGACCATCCCGGTCATTCTTAATTCGGTATTCGCGGTCCGCGGCGTCGTTCGGCAGCAGCCGGACCACGGTGTAGTGGCCGAGCGCGTCGCGCGGCGTCAGGAAACCCGCCAGGAGTTCGACATTCTGACCGACTTCGAAGCGATGGGGCTGCATGGTCGTTCCTTCGCTGGGGCGGGGCCCCGTTCTCACCCGATCAGTTCGAGGATGATCCGGCGGATCTCGTCGGGCGCGAGACCCGCAGGCATCGACTCACGCGGCGCTACAATAGCGGGCGGAGGCGATGACGGGGAAAAAAGCACGGGTCGGCCGCTCGCGGCCTGAAAAGATGACAACTGGACGTTTCCTTGCACGGTGCCTGCCATCATGGGGCGGCATCCGCATCATCAGAGAGTGCCGGCGGCGCCTTGGCACCACACGGCGATGTCCGGCCGAAGAAGAGGCCGGATAAAATGACGGATGGCGCATGACGCGCCGCCCGCAGTTACGCTGCATTGGCCCCAAAGGGGCCGCCGAGTCAGGCCGCCTTCAGGTCGGAGGCGGAAACGCGCCCCTGCTGGCCGCGCTGCAACTCATACTCGATTCTGTCGCCCTCGCGGGGCTCCTGCATGCCGGCGCGCTGTACGTCGGAAATGTGCAGAAAAACATCCTTGGAGCCGTCTTCCGGCTGAAGGAATCCGAAGCCCTTGGACGCGTTGAACCACTTGACGATACCAATGGCCATGATGGGTGTTCCGATGTGCTGATGTGCCGATCCAAGACGCCGAGGAACGGATCAAGCTCCGACAAGACACGGACACCAGGCTCGGCGCTCGGTGAAGAGCAGAGGAGGACAGGCCGAACCTAACGAGATTGACCCCTTACACATGGGCCTATGTGCCCAAAGCCACAAGCCCGAATGGCCCGAATTCGAACAACTTACCGATTTCCTTCGCCCGCGCGTCGCCTCCGGCGCTGGCGCCGACCCCTCCCGGATGCCGTGCGGATGCCGGGAACCGGAACGGTTCTCGCGCATTATATCGCAAGATAATGGGGCCGTTTTCGTGGCCTCAAAACAGTGCGGAGAGCAGGAATGGCGCAACGCAAGATTCCGCGCTGGCTGGTCTGGACCGGGGTTCCGGCGGTCCTGATCGTCCTGCTCCTCGCCCTTTGGTCCTGGGACTGGTTCATCCCGCTGGCCGAGAGCCGCGCCTCGGCCGCCCTTGGCCGCAAGGTGACGATCGAGCACCTCCATGTCCGGCTTGGCCGCGTCACCGAGCTTTCGGTCGATGGGGTGCGGATTGCAAACCCGGAGGGCTTTTCCGAGGATCCGCCCTTCGCGCGGGTCGAGCGGCTCACGGCCCGGTTGGATGTGATGGCCTATTGGCATGAGCGCGCCGTGGTTCTGCCCTCCATCGAGGTGACCCGTCCCGTGATCGAGGCGGTGGCGCGCGAGGACGGTTCCGCGAATTATGACTTCAACCTCGGCAAGCCAGCCGGGGAGGGCGCGCCGGCCGAGCCCGCCAGCCCCGCACCGAGGATCGGCCTGCTCCGCATCGTGGAGGGCCGCGCCCATGTGGTGCAGCCTAAATTAAAGGCCGACTTCAACCTGGCCGTGGCCACGCGGGAAGAGGAGAGTGCCGAGCCCCGGATCGCGGTGGAAGCACGGGGGACCTATGCCGGCCAGCCCATCACCGGCACTGCCCTCGGCGGCGCTGTGCTGGCCCTTCAGGAGGGAAGCAGCCCCTGGCCGATCGAGATGCAGATTGCCAATGGCCCTACCCAGGTCAGCCTGCGCGGCACGCTGCAGAACCCGCTGGAGTTGCAGGGCGCTGATGTGCGTCTGGAGATGCGCGGCCCGAATATGGGGCTGCTCCAGCCCCTGACCGGCGTGCCCATTCCGAAGACGCCGAATTACGAGATTGCCGGCCAGCTCGACTATGTTGAGAACCGCGTGCGCTTCCGCGACTTTCAGGGCCGGATGGGGCGCAGCGACTTGGCCGGCACCATCACCGTCACGACCAGGAATGCGAAGCCCGATGTGGAGGCTGATCTCCGCTCCCGCCGGGTGGATCTCGCCGATCTGGGCGGCTTCATCGGTGAGGAGCCGGGCCGCGTCGACACTCCGGGCCAAAGCCTGCAGCAGCGGCGCGAACAGGCGCGCAACCAGTCACGCGGCCGCCTGCTTCCGGACGACCCCATCAACTTCCCGAAGCTCGACGCCGCCAATGTCCGGCTGAACTACCATGCCGAGAGCATCGTCGGCCGGAACGTCCCCTTCGACAATATGCGGGTCGCGATGGAGGTGAAGGACGCCGCGGTGACGCTGCGTCCGTTGGCCCTGGGCGTCGGAAACGGGCAGATCGAAGGTACCATCGCGCTCACCCCGCAGGAGGGTGGGCAGCTCCGGGCCCAGGCCGATGTGCGTTTCCAGCGGCTGGACGTGTCCCGCCTCATGCAGGCGACCCAGACCTTCGAGGGTGCCGGCCGCATAAACGGGCGCGGCAGGATCGAGGGGACCGGCAAGTCCTTCGCGGATATCCTGGGCCGCGGAAACGGCGAGCTCACCCTTGGCATGTCGGGCGGCAACCTGTCCGCACTGCTGGTCGACCTCTCCGGGCTTCGCCTCGGCAACGCCATCCTCTCTGCGCTCGGCGTGCCGGGGCGGACCACCGTGCAGTGCTTCGTCGGCAATCTCGCTCTGCAGCGCGGTGTCGTAAACCTGCGGACGATTCTGCTCGACACGGAGGATGTGATCATCAGCGGTACCGGCAACGTGAACCTGGCGCGCGAGCGGATGGAGGTTCGCCTCCGCAGCGACTCCAAGAGCTTCACCATCGGCGCGCTGCCCACCTCGATTCTCATCGACGGTAGCTTCCGCAATCCGGATGTCGGGCCGGAGATGGGCGAACTCGCGACGCGGGGCGGGCTCATCGGCGGCCTTGCAGCCCTGGTTGCGCCGGTGGCCGGACTGCTGCCCACCATCCAGTTCGGCACCGGCGAAGATAACCGATGCGAGGCGTTGGTGCGCCGCGGCGGGCGGGCTGCGCGGTAGAGCCTCTTTTATTCCAGTGTGATGAGTTCGGTATTGTCTTGGACGAGTTCGCCTTTGTTGCAGAGGATGCGGGCGATGGTGGCGTCTATGGGTGCGGTGATGCGCATCTGGACCTTCATGGCTTCCATGACGAGCAGGACGGTGCCGCGTGTGACGTCTTGTCCGGGTGCGACGAGGATGTCGAGGATTTTGCCGGGCATGGGGGCGAGGATGCGCCCGGCGGCCGTGGTCTGGGCTTCGGCGGGCGCGCGGGGGTCCACCCGCCGCAGCGGATAGGCTCTGCCGCGCAGCAGCACCGTGAGCGCCTCTCCCTGCTGCAGGGCCCGGGCGTGGAAGGCATCGCCATCCACGCCCAGCGCGAGGGCCCCGTCCGGTGCCTCCCGCGCGGTGACGGCGAGGGTGGCCCCGTCCGGCAGGTCGAGCCGGAAGCCGCCCGGCTGGGGATGGGCGCGGAGGCGGTGGAGGGTCTCGCCCTCGGCCAGCTGGATGTCCTGGTAGCCCTCGCCGTTGAGGCGCCAGGCGGAGGCGGCATCCCAGGGCGAGTGGGGGTCGGCCGGATCGGCGGGGGGGCGGGCGGCCTGGTCGAGCAGCAGGCATGCGGCGGCGGCGACCAGGGCTTCGCGCGGGGCGGGGCCGGGCGGGGCGAGGAGGCTGTCGGCGTGGCGGCTGATGAAGCCTGTATCCAGCTCGCCCGCGCGAAAGGCCGGATGGGCGATGATGCCGCGCAGCAGGGGCAGGTTGGTGGCCGGGCCGAGGAGTTCCGTCCCCGCCAGCGCCCGCGCGAGGCGCGCCAGGGCCGCGCCGCGATCCGGTCCCCAGGCGATGAGCTTGGCCAGCATAGGGTCGTAGTGGATGGAGACGGCATCGCCCTGGCGGATGCCGGCATCGAGGCGGATGCCCTCGCCTGCGGGCAGGCGCAGGTGGTGCACGCGCCCGGTGGAGGGTGCGAAGTCGCGCGTCGGGTCCTCGGCATAGAGGCGGAGCTCGACCGCATGGCCCTGGATGCGAAGCTGGTCCTGGGAGAGCGGCAGGGGCTCGCCGGCGGCGACGCGGAGTTGCCACTCGACCAGGTCCTGGCCGGTGATGGCTTCTGTCACCGGGTGCTCGACCTGCAGACGGGTGTTCATCTCCATGAAGTGGAAGGCATCGCCCTCGGCCTGGACCGCGGCGCTGCCGGCGACGATGAACTCGACCGTGCCGGCGCCGACATAGCCGATGGCGCGGGCGGCATCGCAGGCGGCGCGGCCCATGGCCTCGCGCCGGGCCGGGTACATGCCCGGGGCGGGGGCCTCCTCCACCACCTTCTGGTGGCGGCGCTGAATGGAGCAGTCCCGCTCGAAGAGATGGACGGTGTTGCCCTGCGCATCGGCAAAGACCTGGATCTCGATGTGGCGCGGCCGGGTGAGGTAGCGCTCGAGCAGCACATGGTCGTCGCCGAAGGCCGAGCGTGCCTCGCCCTTGGCCAGCGCCAGCCCCTCCTCGAGGCCGGCGGGCCCCTCGACGATGCGCATGCCCTTGCCGCCGCCGCCGGCGCTCGCCTTGATCAGCAGCGGGTAGCCGATGCGCTCGGCGGCCGCCCGCAGCACCGCGGGCGACTGGTCCTGGCCGTGATAGCCGGGCACCAGCGGCACGCCCGCCCGCTCCATCAGCGCCTTGGCGGCGGATTTCGAGCCCATGGCGCGGATGGCGGCCGGCGGCGGGCCGATGAAGGTGAGGCCGGCGGCGGCGCAGGCCTCGGCGAAGTCGGCATTCTCGGAGAGGAAGCCATAGCCGGGATGGATCGCCTCGGCGCCCGAGGCGAGGGCGGCGGCGATGATGGCCTCGATCCGCAGGTAGCTCTCGCGGGCGGGGGCGGGGCCGATGCGGCGGGATTCATCGGCCATGGCGACATGCATCGCCTCAGCATCGGCGTCCGAATGCACGGCGACCGTGCGGATGCCGAGGCGCTGGGCCGTGCGGATGATGCGGCAGGCGATCTCGCCGCGATTGGCGATCAGGATGGAGCCGAACATGCGGGTCACATCCGGAACAGGCCAAAGCGGCGCGGGGAGGGGGCGGAGGAGGACCCGTCGGCCCAGCCCTCCACCGGCGCGTTCAGCGCGGCCGAGAGGGCCAGCGCCAGCACGGTGCGGGTATCGGCGGGATCGATGATGCCGTCGTCCCAGAGGCGGGCGCTGGCGTAATAGGGGTGGCCTTGGGTCTCGTACTGCTCGCGGAGCGGAGCCTTGAAGGCCTCCTCCTCCTCGGCGCTCCATTGGCCACCCTTGGCCTCCATGGCGTCGCGCCGCAGCGTCGAGAGGACGGAGGCCGCCTGCTCGCCGCCCATGACGCCGATCCGGGCATTGGGCCACATGAAGAGGAAGCGTGGCGAATAGGCGCGCCCGCACATGCCGTAATTGCCGGCCCCGAAGCTGCCGCCGATGACCACCGTGAACTTGGGCACCGTGGCGGTGGCGACCGCGGTGACCATCTTGGCGCCATCCTTGGCGATGCCGCCGCTCTCGTATTTGCGCCCCACCATGAAGCCGGTGATGTTCTGCAGGAAGACCAGCGGAATGCCGCGCTGGCAGCAGAGCTCGATGAAATGCGCGCCCTTCTGGGCGGATTCCGAGAAGAGCACGCCGTTGTTGGCGATGATGCCCACCGGATAGCCATGCAGCCGCGCAAAGCCCGTGACGAGCGTCGGCCCGTAGAGCGGCTTGAACTCGTCGAACTCGGAGCCATCGACAAGGCGGGCGATCACCTCGCGCACATCATAGGGCTCGCGCAGATCGGCCGGGATCAGCCCGTGGATCTCGCGCGGGTCGTGTAGGGGCGGGCGCGGGGCCGCAAGGTCGAGCGAGGCGGGCTTGCGGCTGTTGAGCCCGGCCACGATCCGCCGCGCGATGCCGAGCGCCTGGGCGTCGTTCTCGGCCAGGTGGTCGGTCACCCCCGAGATGCGCGAATGCACCTCGGCCCCCCCCAGATCCTCGGCCGAGACCACCTCGCCGGTTGCGGCCTTCACGAGCGGGGGGCCGGCGAGGAAGATGGTGCCCTGGCCGCGCACGATCACGCTCTGGTCCGACATGGCGGGCACGTAGGCGCCACCCGCGGTGCAACTGCCCATCACCACCGCGATCTGCGGGATGCCCTTGGCCGACATGTTGGCCTGGTTGAAGAAGATGCGGCCGAAATGGTCGCGGTCGGGAAAAACCTCGTCCTGGCTAGGCAGGTTGGCGCCCCCTGAATCCACCAGATAGAGGCAGGGCAGGCGGTTCTGCTCAGCGATCTCCTGGGCGCGCAGATGCTTCTTCACGGTGAGCGGGAAATAGGTGCCGCCTTTGACCGTCGCATCATTGGCCACGATCATGCACTCGCGGCCCGAGACCCGCCCGATGCCGGTGATGATGCCCGCCGAGGGCACGTCGCCACCATACAACCCATGCGCCGCCAACTGCCCGATCTCCAGAAAGGGCGAGGCGACATCGATCAGCGTGCGGATGCGATCCCGCGGCAACAACTTGCCCCGCGCGAGATGACGCTCCCGCGCCACCAAACCACCCCCCTCCCGAACACGCTCCGCCTGCACCCGAAGGTCATCCACCAGGGCGCACATCCGCGATGCATTCTCCCCATACTCAGGCGAGCGCACATCCAAGGCCGTCGACAGGACCGACATCACAGGGTCTCGGCGAAGAGTTCGCGTCCGATCAGCATGCGCCGGATTTCGCTCGTCCCGGCGCCGATTTCATAGAGCTTCGCGTCCCGCAACAGGCGCCCCGTCGGGTAGTCATTGATGTAGCCGTTGCCACCCAGGGCCTGAATCGCCTCCAGCGCCATCCAGGTCGCCTTCTCGGCGGCATAGAGGATCGCACCTGCCGCATCCTTGCGCGTGGTCTGTCCCCGATCGCAGGCCTTCGCCACCGTGTACACATAGGACTTCGCGGCATTCATCACCGTGTACATGTCGGCAATCTTGCCCTGCATCAGCTGGAACTCGCCGATGGGCTTGCCGAACTGCTTGCGGTCATGAACATAGGGCATCACCACATCCATGCAGGCCTGCATGATGCCGATCGGCCCGGCCGCGAGCACCGCGCGTTCGTAGTCTAGCCCGCTCATCAGCACGTTCACGCCGCGTCCCTCGGCGCCGAGCACGTTCTCCGCCGGCACCTCGCAATCCTCAAAGACCAGTTCGCAGGTGTTCGAACCGCGCATGCCCAACTTGTCCAGCTTCTGCGCGGTGGAAAATCCCTTGAAACCCTTCTCGATCAGGAAGGCGGTGATGCCGCGTGGCCCGGCATCGGGATCGGTCTTGGCATAGACCACCAGCACATCGGCATCCGGCCCGTTGGTGATCCACATCTTGTTTCCGTTGAGCACGTAGCGGTCGCCCTTTCGCTCCGCACGCGTCCGCATTCCCACTACATCGGACCCGGCGTTCGGCTCGCTCATCGCCAGTGCGCCGACATGCTCGCCGCTGACCAGCCGCGGCAGGTAACGGCGCCGCTGCGCCTCGTCGCCGTTCCGGGTGATCTGGTTCACGCAGAGATTGGAATGCGCGCCATAGGACAACCCGACACTGGCCGATGCGCGGCTCACCTCCTCCATCGCAACGCAATGCTCGAGATAGCCCATGCCCGCGCCGCCATATTCCTCCGGCGCGGTGATGCCGAGCAGCCCCAGCTCCCCGAACTTCCGCCACAGGTCCATCGGGAACTCGTTGTCGCGGTCGATCTCGGCGGCGCGCGGCGCAATCTCGTCGGCGGAGAAGGCGGCCACCTGCTCGCGCAGGGCATCGGCCGTCTCGCCGAGGCCGAAATCGAGTCCACGGAAGCTGTTGCTCATGCCGTTCCCTCAGCCCTGCTCGACCGGCGGGCTCATGGAACGGTATGGTCCGGGGGCCCGGCCCGCAAGCGTGGCGAGGTTATCCTCGCGCAGCCATGAGCAGCCGCTCCGGCGTGGCCGGCAGGTCCAGCCGCGCAGGCCCCGCCGCATCCCGCAGCGCGTTCCAGACGGCGGTCGCTAGCATCACGGGCGGTTCCCCCACCGCCTTGGAGCGGAACACCGTCTCCGCCCGGGCCGGCGCCCCCTCCAGCAGCCGGACGTTGAAAACCGGCGGAACGTCGCGCGAGCCCGGGATCTTGTAGGTGGAGGGGCCGAGGGTCCGCAGCCGGCCCTCTTCGTCCCACCACAACTCCTCGCAGGTCAGCCAGCCCAGCCCCTGCACGAAAGCCCCCTCGATCTGCCCCAGGTCCACCGCCGGGTTCAGGGAGCGTCCGCAATCTTGCACCAGATCGGCGCGCAACAGCCGGTGCTCGCCCGTCAGCAGGTCGAGCTCTACCTCCGCTACCGCGGCGCCGTAGGAGAAGTAGAAGAAGGGCTCGCCACGCAACGCTGCCGGATCCCAGTGGATGTCCGGCGTTTTGTAGAAGCCGGTGGAGGAGAGCGAGACCCGCGCCTGCACGCAGCGATGCGCCAGTTCGGGAAACCCCATGCGATGGTTCCCGGCGAAGACCTCCTCCGCCTCGAACGTCACCTCCTCCGGCCGCACGCCCCACTCGGCGGCAGCCAACTCGGCCATTCGCGTGCGGATGGTGGTGGCGGCGATCTGCGCGGCCCAACCGTTCAGGTCAGAGCCCGTGCTGGCTGCGGTAGGGGCGGTGTTCGGAACCTCGGCGGTGCTGGTGGCAGTGATGCGGACCCGCTCCACCGGCACCCCGAAGACGCCTGCGACCACCTGGGCGATCTTGATGAACAGCCCTTGCCCCATCTCGGTACCGCCATGGTTCAGCCGGATCGAGCCATCCTCATAGACATGCACCAAGGCGCCCGCCTGGTTCATCGACATGACGCCGAAGGAAATTCCGAAGGCCAGCACGAAGCTTCCCAAGCCGCGCCGCAACACCTCGGAGCGCGCGTTGAAGGAGTCCACCTCTGCGCGACGCCGCTCCCATTCGGATCCTTCGCGGCACTCCGCCCAGACGCGGCGGATCAGGTCGCCCTCCAACGCCTGGCCATAGGGGGTGAGGGCGTCATTCTCCCCGCCAGCCAGGTTGCGCTCCCGCACCACCTCCTGCGGCACGCCCAGCGCACGGCCGACCTGGCGTGTCACATCCTCCATCAGCAGCACGCCTTGCGGCCCGCCGAAGCCACGGAAGGCGGTATTGCTGACCGTGTTCGTCTTGCAGGCGATGCCCGTGATCGTCACGTCGGGTACGTCCAAGCAATTCAGCGCATGTGTCACGGCGCGGAACACCACGCCGGGCGAGAGATCGACGCTGTGTCCGCCATCCGCCGCCAGCACCGCGTCCAGCGCCAGGATGCGGCCGCTGTCATCGAAGCCAGCCTCCCAGCGGAACAGCATGGGATGGCGCTTGCCCGTGGCCGCGATGTCCTGCTTGCGCCCGAGCCGTAGCTTCACCGGCCGCCCGGTGCGCCGCGCAGCCAGCGCCGCGCAGGCGGCCACCCAGGAGGCATTACTCTCCTTCCCGCCGAAGCCCCCGCCCAGCCGCCGCACCTGAACCGAAATCCGGTTCTGATCGCAACCGAGGATGCGTGCCGCGACATGCTGCACCTCGGTCGGGTGCTGTGTGGAGGAGTGGATTGTGAGGTCCCTATCCTCCCCCGGTACGGCCAGGGCGATCTGCCCCTCCAGATAAAAATGCTCCTGTCCACCCGCCTGGAAGCTGCCGGAGAGGCGGCGGGGCGCAGCCGTCAGCGCGGCGCGCGTGTCGCCGCGCGCCAGCACCATCGGCGGCAGGAGGAAGGCCTCGGCCTCCAGCGCCTCCTCGACCGAAAGAACGGGCCGCAGCGCCTCGATGGACGGACGGACGGCCGCAGCGCCAGCCAACGCCGCATCCCGCGTCTCCGCGACGACGATCGCCAGGGGTTGCCCCCAATATTCCACCAGCCCTTCGGCCAGCATGTGCTCCTGGCCGCGCTTCGGCTGGGCGATGTCATTGCGCCCGGGAATGTCGCCCGGTCCGAGCGCTGCGACCACGCCCGGAAGGGCAAAGGCGGGCGAGAGGTCGACTGGCGCCAGCCGCCCATGCGCGACCGGCGAGAGGACGAGCGCTGCGTGCAGCATCCCAGGTGGCTCGGGAATGTCGTCGGCGAAGCGCGCCTCGCCGGTCGCGTGCTTCAGGGCGCTGTCCTGGCGAAGTGCGGCACCAGGTCCGGTGTGGCGGGGCGGGGCGCCCATCACGCGGCCTCCGGATGGCGGTGCCAGAGACGGCGCAGCAGATTGCCGGCCGCAATCCGGCGGTACTCCGCGCTGCCGCGCCAGTCCGACAGGGGCGTTATGGCCGCCTCCAGGGCCGCCGCGGCGATCTCCACCGTTTCACGAGTCCAGGGCTGCCCCACCAATGCGGCCTCGGCGGGCGCGCAGCGTTCCACGCGCGGCCCGGTGCCGCCCAGCGCAATCCGCGCCCCGACAACACGCGTGCCGTCGAAGCGAACCACTGCTGAAATGCCGACCGTCGTGATGTCCTGGTCCGGCCGCTTCGACAGCTTTTCGGCCGCGAAGAGCGACCCGGCCGGTGGGCGAGGGATGAAGAGGTCGCGGATCACCTCGCCGGGGCGCAGCGCATTGATCCGGTAGCCGGTGAGAAAATCCTCCACCGCCATCTCGCGAAGCCCTACCAGCCCCTCCACCCGCAACGAGGCGCCGAGCGCCACCAGCGGCGGCAGCGCATCCCCGATGGGCGATGCCGTGCCGAGATTGCCCCCCACGGTCCCCATCCCTCGGATCTGCCGCGATCCAAGCCGCCGCAGCAGCGCCGCCAGCGGCGCGAAGCCGGTATCAGCCTCGCAGGCCGCCAGAAGGCGGCGATAGCTGGCCGCGGCCCCCAGGCGGATCCCGTCCCCAGTTGCCTCCAGGCAGTTCAGCTCTGGCACGTCGGAGAGGCAGATCACTTCGGCCGGCACCTCCCGCCGCTCCGACACGCGCAGGCCGAGATCGGTGCCGCCCGACAGTAGCCAGGCCGAGGGATGCGCGGCACGAAGGGTGAGCAACTCGTCCAAGCTCGCGGGGCGGTGGAAGACCTGCCCGGGCGCCTCCAGTCGCGTGGCGGGCGCGGAGGGTGGGGCAGGGGACGCAGCCCCATCATCCTGCAGCGCACCAAAAGCCTCGACGATGGGTCGGTAGCCCGTGCAGCGGCAGAGGTTTCCGGCGAGCGCGTCATGAACGTCGCCGCCCTCCCTCGCATGGGCCCAGCCGGTCATGACGATACCCGGGGTGCAAAAGCCGCATTGGGTGGCATCGGCCTCAGCCAAGGCGCGCTGCACCGGATGGGCGCCGCCATCGGGGCCGCGCAGCCCTTCCACCGTTCTGATGCAGCGGCCATGCACCTGCCCAAGCAGCGCGAGGCAGGAATTGACCGGCACGCGGGCACCGTCCGCCTCTTCGAGCACCACGGTGCAGGCGCCGCAATCACCTTCGGCGCAGCCCTCCTTCGTCCCTACCAGGGCAGCAGGGCCGCGCAGCCAATCCAGCAGCGTCATGCTGGGCGAAGTGTCTGGCGGCAGCCGACGCGGCGTGCCGTTCAGGGTGAAGGCGATGGGACCGGTGGTCATGGGCGGAGCCTAGCAAGCTCCGCGCCCGGGGGCAGCCACTCGGCAGGGCTGGGAAAGAGCCCCCGCGGATCAGGTCACGGGAAGGCGGGCGAGTGCAGCCGTCAGATCCTCGGGCGCATAGGGCTTGGCCAGCACAGGTGCGCTGGCGAGCCGCTGCGGCAGCCCGGCCGCGCCATAGCCGGAGGCCACGACGAAGGGCACGCCCATCCTGATCAGCGCCTCGGCCACGGGCTCCGAGGTTTCGCCGGCTAGGTTCAGGTCCAGCACGGCGAGGTCCGGCCGCTCCTTCTCGAGCAGCGCGAGCGACTCCGACACCGTCGCCACGGGCCCGAGGACGACGACACCGGCGTCCACCAGCGTGTCCTCCACAAGCATGGCCACCAGGGTCTCATCCTCGACCACCAGAACACGTCGCCCTGCCAGGCTCGGCATGCAGACACTCTCCATTCGTCCGGACGCCCGGCGGGGCAGGGCCCGCCAAGCCATGACGGGGTGGCGCCCGGCCGCCCGACTGTCAAGGGCGGCCGTGTTCCATCTTGCGGATCAGTCGGCGTATTGGCCAGCCGCCTGGATGATCGGCCGCCACTTCGCGATGTCGGCTTGCCAATAGCGGCGGTGGTATTCCGGAGTCGCCTGCTCCTGGGTCACCGGGGCAGTGCCCAGCTCGGCGAAGCGTGCCACCAGCCGCTCATCCCGCAGCGCGACCTGCAGGGCGCGGGAGAGGCGGTTCACGATGGCCGAATCCGTGCCCTTAGGCGCGTAGAGACCGTGCCAGACCGAAACCTCGAAGCCTGGAAGCCCGGCCTCGGCAGCGGTTGGCAGATTCGGCAGGGCGGCGTTGCGCGTCGCGGTGGTCACCGCATAGGCCTTTACGGCGCCCGAATTGATCTGCTGGGTCGTGTTCGTGGTCTGGTCGCACATGAGATCGACGGTGCCGCCGATCAGGTCGGTCATGGCCGGGCCGGTGCCGCGATACGGCACGGTGGTCACCTGCGTCTGCACCGCCGATTGCAGGAGCAGGCCACAGATGTGGGAGGCGGCGCCGACACCGGCATTGGCCAGGTTGATGTCCTGCTTGCGCTCGCGCATCACCTGGATCAGCTCGGCCAGGTTGTTCGCCGGAAAGTCCTTCTTCGCGATGATGGTCATCGGCACTTCGGTGACGAGCCCGATGGGCTCGAAGCCGTTGACCGCGTCATACGCAAGGCGACGGTAGAGGGAAGGGGTGGTGCCCATCCCGATATGGTGCAGCAGCAGGGTGTAGCCGTCCGGCCGGGCCTGGGCCACGCGCTGGGCGCCCAGCGTGCCGCCAGCGCCGCCGACATTCTCCACCACGACGGGCTGGCCCAGATCGCGCGCCATCACCTCGGCCGCCAGGCGCGTGACCACATCAGTCGGGCCGCCGGCGGCGAAGGGTACGATGATGGTGATCGGCCTGTTCGGGTAGGCGGCCTGCGCCCAGGCGAAGCCGGGGATCAGGGCCGGTGCCGCGAGGGCAACCCCCAGGGCGAGCGCACGGCGGCGGGTGATATTTTGCATGGACGTGGACTCCCGTTCCTGAACCGCCGGTCGCAAGAAAGGATGGTGCCTGTCAAGCGATTGCGGAGGCGGGTTGTTACGCCCGGCTCCGCCCGTGCATCAGGAATCCATCTTGAGAGCAGCGATGAAGGCGCTCTGCGGAATTTCGACCTTGCCGAACTGCCGCATCCGCTTCTTGCCTTCCTTCTGCTTGTCCAGGAGCTTCCGCTTGCGGCTGATATCGCCGCCGTAACACTTGGCCGTCACGTCCTTGGACATGGCGCCGATCGTCTCGCGCGCAATCACGCGCCCGCCGATCGCCGCCTGGATGGGGATCTTGAAGAGCTGGCGGGGGATCAGGTCCTTCAGCTTCTCGCAGATCGAGCGGCCCCGGCGCTCCGCCTGGGAGCGGTGCGCCATGAAGGAAAGGGCATCCACCGGCTCGTTGTTCACGAGGATGCCGATCTTCACCAGATCGCCCTCCTCATAGCCGTCCATCTGGTAGTCGAAGGAGGCGTAGCCGCGCGAGATGGACTTCAGGCGGTCATAAAAGTCGAACACCACCTCGTTCAGCGGAAGGCGGTACACGGCCATGGCCCGGCTGCCGACATAGGTCAGCTCCACCTGCTGCCCGCGTCGCTCGCTGCACAGGGTCAGGATGTTGCCGAGATACTCGTCGGGCACGAAGATCGTCGCCTTGATCCAGGGCTCCTGGATGCTCTCGATCGAGACGACGTCGGGCATGTCGGCCGGGTTGTGCAGCTCCCGCTCGGTGCCGTTGGTCATCTTCAGCTTGTAGACGACGCTCGGCGCCGTCGCGATCAGGTCCAGGTCGAACTCGCGCGACAGGCGCTCCTGGATGATCTCGAGGTGCAGCAGCCCGAGGAAGCCGCAGCGATAACCGAAGCCGAGCGCGGCGCTGCTCTCTGCCTCGAAGTGGAAGGAGGCATCGTTCAGCCGCAGCTTCGCCAGGCTGTCGCGCAGCTTCTCGAAGTCGTCGGCGTCCACGGGGTAGAGGCCGCACCATACCACGGGGATGGAGGGCTTGAAGCCCGGCAGCGCCTCGGCGGCAGGATTGCGGTCGTCCGTGATCGTGTCGCCCACATTCGTGTCGGCGACGGTTTTGATCGCGGCGTTGATATAGCCCATCTCGCCCGGGCCGAGCGATTCCACCGTCTGCATCTTCGGGCGGAAGACGCCGACCTGCTCGATAACGTGGGAAGTGCCGCCGGCCATCATGCGGATCTTCTGGCCCTTGCGGAGATGGCCGTCCTTCACGCGCACGAGGATGACCACGCCGAGATACGGGTCGTACCAGCTGTCCACCAGCAGCGCCTTGGTGGGGGCGGCCGCGTCGCCCTTGGGCGGGGGCAGTCGGGTGACGATGGCCTCCAGCACGCCCTCGATATTGAGGCCAGTCTTGGCGGAGATCATCACAGCGTCGTCGGAGGGAAGGCCGATCACATCCTCGATCTGCTGCTTCACCCGGTCCGGCTCGGCCGCCGGCAGGTCCACCTTGTTCAGGATGGGGACGATCTCATGCCCCGCATCCAGCGCCTGGTAGACATTGGCCAAGGTTTGCGCCTCGACCCCCTGGGAGGCGTCCACCACCAGCAACGAGCCCTCGCAGGCGGCAAGGCTGCGCGAAACCTCATAGGCGAAGTCGACGTGGCCAGGCGTGTCCATCAGGTTCAGGACATAGTCCTGGCCGTCCTTGGCGCGATAATCCAGGCGCACGGTCTGCGCCTTGATGGTGATGCCGCGCTCCTTCTCGATATCCATGTTGTCCAGCACCTGCTCCGTCATCTCCCGGGCGGTGAGGCCGCCGGTGGTCTGGATCAGGCGATCGGCCAGCGTGGACTTCCCATGATCGATATGGGCGATGATCGAGAAGTTGCGGATGCGGTCGAGCGGGGTGTCGGTCATGTGATTCCGGGCCGTGGGCGGGGCAGGCCCCGGCCAATCTGGGGCGTCTCAGCCTCCAGATAGGGCAGGGACGCCCCGGGGCCAAGCGCGGTCGCGCCGCCGGCCGGCTCAGCTCCCTTCGTCGGGGATACTCAGGACCTCGCCGCAGGCCTTGCAATGCACGGCATCCGGCTCGTGGCGCTGCAAACCGCAGCGCGGACAGGGGAAGCGAACCTTCGCCGGGCGGAACAGCGACTGCGCCAGGCGCAGGAACAGCGTGACACCGCAGAACATGATCACCACCGTCAGCAGGCGGCCGCCCCGGCCCGGCAGGGTGATGTCCCCGAATCCGGTGGTGGTGAGGGCGGTGACGGTGAAATAGAGCGCGTCGGCATAGTCGCCGATCTGCGGGTTAGAGCGGTACTGCGTCTCATAGACCAACCCGGTCATGATGAAGATGAACACCATCAGGTCCGCACCCGCGACCACGGTGTCCTCGTTGCGCTGGAAGGTCGGAAAGTCCCGCCGGAGCCGCGCCAGGAGCCTCTGTGAGCGGAGCAACCGGATCACCCGCAACGCGCGTAGGAAGCCCGCAGCGGCCCCGAGGGCGGGGATGAGGAAGCAGATGATGGCCACCGCATCCGCGATGGTCGCCGGATGGGCGAGTTCGCGCAGCGGACGTGGCCCGGCCCGAACCCGGGCCACGAACTCGGCCAGCAGGACAAGCCCGAGCAGCGTATCCGCAATCTCCACCGCCACGGTCCGCTCGAGGAAGGAGGTGCCGATGATGAACAGCACGGTCACCGCATCGAGCAGCAGCAGTCCGTAGCGGAAGCGCACCGCGCGCGGCGTATCCCTGAAATAGAGCTCCCGGAACAGGCGGCGATCGGCCGGAAGGGTTGCGGGCGCTGCTTGCAGCCTGGCGGGCTGGGGCGTCTTCACGCGGCAAGGTGCCGGCCGGGCCGCCGGGGCCGGGCGCAGGATAGAATGAGACAATCAATCATGCTGCCGGCCTCATGAAGAAACGGTCTGTTGCCGCATGGCGACTGGGATAACGCCGCCATCCGCCACCACCAAGGCTACAGGAGGCACTTGACTCGGAAGGGTTTAGATATATCTAAACTTCGATATATCGATAGTGCTCCAGAGAACGCCGATGTTCCATGCCTTCCGCGACCACCATTGTAACCACGAGAGGCGCCGCTTCCACCGCGGAGGACCCCGATTCGGGCACCACATGGGTGGGAGGGGCGGCCGCTTCTTCGAGAGTGGCGACCTGCGCCTGGTGATCCTGCGCCTGATCGCCGAGCGCCCCCGGCATGGCTATGAGCTCATCAAGGCCATCGAGGAGCGGCTGGCGGGCGCCTATTCGCCCAGCCCCGGCGTCGTCTACCCGACCCTCACCTTGCTGGAGGAGCTTGGTCATATCGAGGTCGCCAGCACCGAGGGCGGCCGCAAGCTCTACGCGGTCACCCCTGAGGGGGAGCGGGTGCTGGCCGAGGGCAAGGCCGGGATCGACGCGCTCTTCGCCCGTATGGAAGCCGCCGCCGGCGCGCGCCCGGGGGGCGCGGCGCTGCAGGCGGTGCGGGCCATGCACAACCTGAAGATGGCCCTGCGGCTCCGCCTCACCCGTGGTTCGCTTTCGGAGGAGCAGCTGCAGCGGATCGTCACCCTGATCGACGAGGCGGCCGTGCGGGTGGAGCGCGTCTGATGGCGGAGATGATGGAGGGCCGCCTCGGCCGACGCGTGCGGCACGAGCTGCGCCGCCGGATCTTGGAGGTGCGGCGCGTAACCCGGATCACGCCCCGCATGCTGCGCGTGACGCTGGCGGGACCCGACCTGGAAGGCTTCACCAGCGCCTCCTTCGACGACCATGTGAAGCTCTTCTTCCCCTCGCCGGGCGAGGCGGAGCCGACCCTGCCCGAACTGGGCCCGAATGGCCCGGTCTTCCCCGAGGGGGCGCCGCGTCCCGCCGCGCGAGACTACACGCCGCGCCGTCACGATGCCGCGCGCGGAGAGTTGGAGATTGACTTCGCCCTGCATGAGGCTGGCCCGGCCACCGAATGGGCCGAGCAAGCCACACCCGGCCAGAAGCTCGGCGTGGGCGGTCCGCGCGGCTCCTTCATCCTGCCGGACGACCTCGACTGGTACCTGCTGGTGGCGGACGAGACGGGGCTTCCCGCCATCTCCCGCCGGCTGGAGGAACTGCCCGGGACGGCGCGGATCACCGCGGTGATCGAGGTGGCCGACGCGGGCGAACGCCAGGAGCTTCCGTCACGCCCGGGAATCGAGCTGGTCTGGCTTGACCGCAACGGCGCTGCGCCCGGATCGCCGGACCGGTTGGTGGCGGCCGTCGAGGCGCTGACCCTGCCGAGCGGCGGGGGCGATGCCTGGGTCGCCTGCGAGTCGGACGTGGCGCGCCGCCTGCGCCGCGTCCTGCTGGATCGCCACGGCCTGCCGAAGGAACGGGTGAAGGCCGCCGGCTACTGGCGCCGCGGCGCCATCGCCTCGCACAACACGGTCGAGGACTGAGCAAGCCCTACTTGCGGCCGAGCATGTGGAACTCCGTGTTCGGCCGCAGGTCGGTCGCATTCGCCAAGCGGTTGGACATGGAGAAGAAGGCGGCGATGGCGCCGATGTCCCAGGCCTCGTCCTCGGTGAAGCCAGCCTTGGCAAGCCCCTCGTGGTCCTCGTCCCCCACCAGGTGCGACTGGGTGGCCACCTTCAGCGCATAGTCGAGCATTGCCCGCTGGCGCGGCGGCAGCCCAGCCTTGCGATAATTGGTCGCCACCAGATCGGCAACCAACGAGTCCTTCGCCCGCACGCGCAGGATCGCACCATGCGCGACCACGCAGTACTGGCAGGAATGCGCGGCGGAGACGGCCACCACGATCATCTCGCGCTCGGCCGCCGTCAGCCCCTCGCGCTTCTCCATGAGCGCGTCGTGATAGGCCACGAAGGCGCGGAACTCCTCCGGGCGGCGGGCCAGCAGCAGGAAGACATTGGGCACGAAGCCCGCCTTCTCCTGCACCGCCAGGATACGCTCGCGGATGTCCTCCGGCAGCGTGCCCAACTCCGGCACAGGGTAGCGGAAGGGGCGGGGGGCGTCTTTGGCCATGGGCATTTCCGTGTGGTGGGCGCCCTCCGGAGCGGGCGCCTCCTCACGCTAGACCCTCAGGGCCGTACTGGTCAGCCCCGCAGCGTCGCCCCGGTCGCCTTGGCGACGGCCGCGACCACCTTGGCGACGGCCGCCTCAATCTCCGCATCCGTCAACGTCCGCTCGCGCGGCTGCAGCACCACTTCCAGCGCCAGCGAAACCTTGCCCTCCGGCAACCGCTCGCCCGCATAGCGGTCGAACAGCGAAACCTCGGCGATGAGGTTCCGCTCGGCATTGCGCGCGGCGCGCAGCAGCGCATCGGCCTGCACCTCCCGATCCACGAGGAAGGCCAGATCGCGGCGGACCGGCTGGAAGGCCGGCAGGTCAGGCGCAGACTTCTTCTTCCGCTTCGGCTCGGGGATGGAATCCAGCAGCACCTCGAAGGCAACGGCCGGTCCGTCGATGCCGAGGGCGGAGAGCACGCGCGGATGCAGCTCGCCGAAGCGCGCGAGCGGCAGCTTCGGCCCGCTGCGCAGGATTCCGGAACGGCCCGGGTGGTAATGCGCCGGCGCGTCGGTCGTGACCGTCAGCGCGGCCGGTGAGACGCCCAGCGCCAGCAGCACCGTGAGCGCATCGCCCTTGGCATCCAGCGCATCCACCGCACGCGGCTTCACATCCCAGTGGCGTGGCGTCTGCCCCAGCCGCAGCCCGGCGGCAGTGGCAAGCTGCCCCTCCGGCGTCGGCGCGACATAGGAGGCGCCGATCTCAAAGAGCGACACATCCGGATAGCCCCGCGCCGCGTTGCGCCCGGCGGCTTGCAGCAGGGTCGCGACGGGGCTCGGCCGCATCTGGTCCAGGTCGGCGGCGATCGGGTTCTCCACCCGCAATGCCTCCGGCACCGCCCCGAACAGCGCCGCGGTGTCTCGTGCGGTGAAGCCGAAGGTGACGGCCTCGGCCAGCCCGCGCGAGGCCAGCACACGCCGCGCCAGGGCCGCGCGGCTCTGGCGCGGGGTGAGGGAGGGCAGGGGAAGCGGACTGCCGACGGGCAGGGAGACGGAGGGAATGGCATCCAGCCCCTCCAGCCGCAGCACTTCCTCCAGCAGATCGCACTCGGCCTCGACCGCCTCGACTCCCTCGGCGGCCGCCTTGGCACGGGCCGGGTCGATCCCCGGCTCCTGGGTCAACTCCGTGCCGCCAGCACGGTAGGTGGAGCGGGAAGAGGCCACGTCATTCCGCCAGGACGGTACCGCGACCGTCACCTCGGCCGCATCCTTCGCCTTCACCACGAAGCCCAGCTTCTCCAGCGAAGCCACGGCGCGTTCCGCCGGGATGGAGGAGCCGCCGAGCCCCGCAATACGCTCGAAGCGCAGCGTGGCCTCGCGCTGCCAAGCGGGTTCCGCCCCGGCTTCGGAGATCGTGCTCGCCTCGCCGCCACAAAGCTCGATGATCATCCGCGTCGCGGCTTCGAGCATGTCGCGCTGCGCCGCCGGGTCCAGCCCGCGCTCGTTGCGCGCGCGCGCATCGCTATGCACCTGGTGGCGGCGGCCGGTGAGGGCGATCCGCACCGGATCGAACAGCGCGCATTCAACGAAGACCTCGCGCGTGTTCTCGTCGCAGCCCGTCGACTCGCCGCCAACGATGGCCGCCAAGCTTTCCACCCCGGCCGCATCGGTGATGACGATGTCCTCGGGCGTCGGGCGGTAGGTCTTGCCGTTCAGCGCCTCGTACTCGTCGCCCTCGCGGCCGAGGCGCATGGTGAGGGTGCGCCCCTTCACCTTCGCCACGTCAAAGACGTGCAGCGGGCGGCCGAGATCGAAGGTGAAGTAATTGGTCACATCGACCAGCGTGTTGATCGGGCGCAGCCCGATCGCCGCCAGCCGGTCCTGCAGCCACTTGGGCGAGGGGCCATTCGTCACGCCCCGCACCGCGCGGCCCAGCACCTGGATGCAGGCGCGCGGATCCTCGATCACCCAATCCAGCGGCGTCGGATAAGCGGGTGCCACCGGCTCCGGCTTCCAGGGTTTCAGCGTGCCGATCCCGGCGGCCGCCAGGTCGCGCGCCACGCCGCGCACGGCGAGCGCATCGCCGCGGTTGGGGGTGACGCTGATCTCGATCACGGGGTCGCCGAGCCCGGCCCATTCGGCATAGGGCATGCCGAGCGGCGCGTCCTCAGGCAGGTCCACGATGCCGCTGTGGTCGTCACCGAGGCCCATCTCGCGGCTGGAGAGGAGCATCGCCTCGCTCTTCACGCCGCGGATCTCGCCGGCCTTCAGCGTGATGCCAGTGCCCGGCACGAAGGAGCCCGGCAGCGCCGCCACGGCCTTCATCCCAGCGCGCGCATTCGGCGCACCACAGACAACGGAGCGGATGGTGCCGTCGCCCACATCCACCTTCAGCGCCCGCAGGCGATCGGCATTCGGATGCTGCTCCGCCTCGAGCACATGGGCGATGCGGAAGGGCGCGAGGGCGGCGGCGCGGTCCTCCACGCCCTCCACCTCAAGCCCGATGGTGTTGAGCGTGGCCAGGATGGTCTCGAGCGACGCATCCGTGTCCAGATGGTCGCGCAGCCAGGAGAGGGTGAACTTCATCGTCGCCTCAGGCCGCGTCGTGCAGGGTGAAGGGGGAAAGCGGGCTGGTGGCGTAATGCCGCAGCCAGCGGAGGTCGGCCTCGTAGAAGGGCCGCAGGTCGGGAATGCCATGATTCAGCATGGTGATGCGCTCGATCCCCATGCCGAAGGCAAAGCCCTGCCACACCCGGGGATCCAGCCCGCAATTGGCCAGTACCTTGGGATGCACCATGCCGCTGCCGAGGATCTCCAGCCAGTCGCCGCCTTGCCCCAACTCGCCCGTCTTCCGGCTCCAGCCGATATCGACCTCCATGGAGGGCTCAGTGAAGGGGAAGTAGCTGCTGCGGAAGCGCACCGGCAGGTCGGCGATGCCGAAGAAGGCGCGCAGGAAGTCGATCAGCGTGCCCTTCAAATGGCCCATATGGATGTCGCGGCCGATCACCAGCCCCTCGACCTGATGGAACATCGGGGAATGCGTCGCGTCATGGTCGGCGCGCCAGGTGCGGCCGGGCACGATCACGCGGATCGGCGGCTCCTGAGTCAGCATGGTGCGGATCTGCACGGGGCTGGTGTGGGTGCGCAGCACGGGCCGGCGGCCACCCTCCGGCGGGGTCAGATAAAAGGTGTCGTGGTCCTGCCGGGCCGGGTGATGCTCGGGAATGTTGAGGGCGGAGAAGTTGTGCCAGTCACCCTCGATATCCGGCCCCTCGGCCACGGCGAATCCCATTGCGCCAAAGAGCGCGATCAGCTCCTCCATGGTGCGGGAGATCGGGTGGATGCTGCCAGCCTCGGGCCCGGTGGGCGCAAAGGGACGCGGGGGGAGGGACACGTCCATCCGCTCGGCCGCCAGCCTCGCATCGAGGGCGAAGGCCTCCAGTGTCACGCGTCGGTTCTCAAGGGCGCGCTCGATCTCGCCCTTGAGCACGTTCACCTCGGCGCCACGGGCGCGACGCTCCTCCGGCGGCAGGGCGCCGAGGCCCTTCAGCAACCCGGTGACCTGGCCGCTCTTGCCGAGGGCGGCGACGCGCACGGCGTCCAGCGCGCGCAGGTCCTCCGCACCGGCCATCGCCGCCTCGATGTCGGCGCGCAGCATGTCGAGATCGTCAGCCATTCCCGAACCTGATCCTGATCCTGGCGGGGACCGCATGGCGGACCGGATCGGTCCTGCGGCCGGGCCTGATATGACGAAGGCCGCGCCGCCAGGATTATCCTGGCGGGAGCGGCCCCCGGCGTTTCGGTGGCGACCCTCGCGGGCCGCCATGATGGGCCCCGCCTTGCGGCGGGACGCTCGACTCAGGCGTTCTGGGCCGGGAGGGACGCCTTGGCCTTCTCGACGAGGGCCGCAAAGGACGTGGCATCGTCATAGGCGATCGCGGCCAGCACCTTGCGGTCCAGCTCGATCCCCGCGGCCTTCAGGCCGGCGATGAAGCGGGAATAGACGATCCCGTTCTCGCGGCAGGCAGCGTTGATGCGCTGGATCCACAGGCCACGGAAGTCGCGCTTCTTGTTGCGGCGGTCGCGGTAGGCGTACTGCAGCGCCTTCTCGACCCGCTCGAGAGCCGGGCGGAAGGCGGTGGAGGAACGACCCACATAGCCCTTGGCGAGCTTGAGGACCTTCTTGTGACGGGCGTGGGCGGTTACGCCGCGCTTAACACGAGCCATTGATTTGTCTCCTCTCGCTTACCGGGGCAGGCCGTAGGGCAGCCACTGCATGACGGTCTTGGCGTCCTGATCGCGCAGCACCTGATTGCCGCGGTTCTGGCGCTTCACCTTCTGCGAACGGGCGGAGAGGTTGTGGCGCTTCTTGCCCGGGCCGGCGAGAACCTTGCCGGTGGCCGTGATCTTGAAGCGCTTCTTGGCCGAAGACGTCGTCTTCATCTTGGGCATTTGGTCCTCCTCATGGTCGGGGGATGGACGGCCCCACCTTGCGCCGTCCCCTTTCGGGAACAGGCCGCACCATGCGGCGGGGGCCGGGACCACGGCCGGGCAGCCCAGAGAAGCCCGGTGCGCGTGGAGGGGCGCGGTATAGGCGATGGGGGAGGGCGGGGCAAGGGTTGTGCCGATCCTGGCGTTCCACCCCTCATTCGCGCCAGGATGCCGCCGAGATGATTGCCTTCCTCTCCGACATCCATGCCAACCGCGAGGCCCTCTCGGCCTGCCTGGACCACGCCGACCGCGCGGGCGCGACACGCTATGTCTTCCTCGGCGACTATGTCGGATATGGCGCCGATCCCGCCTGGTGCCTCCGCACCGTCATGGCCCGTATCGCCGACGGCGCCGTCGCCATCCTCGGCAACCACGATGAGGCGGTGTTCCGCCGCGGCACCGCCCTGCACGGCCGCGCCGGGGAGGCGATGGCCTGGACCCGCGAGCAGCTCAGCCCGGATGCCGCCGATTTCCTGAAGACCCTCCCTCTCGAATATGCTGAGGAGGACCGCCTCTACGTCCATGCTGACGCCTCCGCGCCCGAGGATTGGCATTATGTTTTCAGCGCCGAGGAAGCGCGCCGCAGCCTGGAGGCCACCCCGGCGCGGCTGACGATCTGCGGCCATGTCCATGTCCCGCGCCTCTTCGGCCTGACCGCGACGGACAAGTGCACCGCCTTCACCCCCGCCCCCGACTCCCCGGTGCCGCTCGCTCCCGCCCGCCGCTGGCTTGCCGTGATGGGCGCCGTCGGTCAGCCCCGGGACGGTGATCCCTCCGCCTGCTACGCGCTGCTGGACCCTGGGACATCGGAACTCCGCTGGATGCGCGTGCCCTATGACGTGGAGACCGCAGCGGCCAAGATCCGCCGCGCGGGGCTGCCGGCAAGCCTCGCCACCCGCCTTTTCACTGGCAGTTGAGACCGCGCGTGATGGCCCATCGGCGCCCGCGCCAGGGCGACAGGCTGGATGGCTTCACCCTCGGCGCCAGGCTGCACGAGGGCGGCATGTCGGCAATCTTCGAGGCGACCCACCCAGACCATCCCTTTCCGCTGCTGGTGAAGCTCCCCTTCATCGATCTGGGGGACCGGGCCGAGATTGTCTCCTTCGAAATGGAGCAGATGATCCTGCCTCGGCTGACCGGCCCGCATGTCCCGGGCTTCATCGCGGCGGCAGGCTTCGAGGCGCCGCAGCCCTATCTGGCGATGGAGCGGATTCCGGGCCCCTCCCTCCTGATCCGCCTCCGTGAGCTGCCGCTGCCGGTGGAGGAGGTGGCGGCGATCGGCGCCAAGGTCGCGCTCGCCCTGGCCGCACTGCACCGCCAGCGCGTCTCCCATCTCGATGTGAAGCCCGCCAACATCCTGTTCCGCCCCACCCCGGACGGGCTGCGCGGCGATGCGGTGCTGGTGGATTTCGGCCTTTCCCATCACGGACACCTGCCGGACCTCATCGAGGAGGAGTTCCACATCCCCTACGGCACCGCGCCCTATATGGCCCCCGAGCAGGCCATGGGGCAGCGGGACGAGCCGCGCAGCGACCTCTTCGCCCTGGGCGTGCTGCTCTACCAGTTCGTCACCGGCGTCCTCCCCTTCGGCGAGCCGCTGATGCTGAGCGGCGTCCGCAAGCGCCTGTGGCGCGATCCGGTGCCGCCCCGCCGCCTGCGCCCGGATTGCCCGCCCTGGATGCAGGAGACCATCCTCCGCTGCCTGGAGGTGGAGCCGGCCCGCCGCCACCCCACCGCCGCACAACTCGCCTTCGACCTGCGCAATCCCGATTCCGTGCGGCTGACGCCCCGCGCCACGAAGCTCCGGCGCGACAGCTGGTTGCGGGTGCTGGAGCGCCGCGTGAACCTCGATCGCTCGCCGCGCCGTGCCCGCACAGCCGCCACTGCCCATGCGGCGCCGATCATCGCCGTCGCTGTGGACCTTCGCGAGCAGACCGCGCCCCTTGCCGAGGCGCTCCGCGCCAGCGTCAGCAATGTCCTCCGTACCCTGCCGGGCGCGCGGGTGGCCTGCCTGAACGTGCTGCTGACCGGCACCCTGACCGGCGATGCCCCGCTGGACGAGGAAGGCCGCTCCGCCCGCGTCCAGCGACAGGCGGAGTTGCGCCACTGGGCCGCGCCTCTGGGGCTGGAGGAAGGCCGCATCACCTTTCATGTGCTGGAGGGTTCCAATGCCGCCGATGCGCTGCTCGACTATGCCGTGGCGAACGGGGTGGACCATGTTGTGATGGGCGCGCGGGCGAATTCGATGCTGCGGACCATGCTGGGCTCGGTCTCGGGCGAAGTGGCGGCGAAGGCGCCCTGCAGCGTCACCGTGGTGCGCGCGCGGGAGCAGGCGGCATGAATCAGGAGCAGGACACCGGCCTCGGCCGCTGGGATCGGCGCTATCTCGGCCTGGCCGCGCATATCCGGCAGTGGTCCAAGGACCCGCGCGGCCGCGTCGGCGCCGTGCTGGTGGCACCGGAGCTGAACCGCATCGTCGCCACCGGCTTCAACGGCTTCCCCAGCCGGGTGGAGGACGACGTCGACCGCCTGTCCGACAAGCCCACCAAGCTCGAGATGATGGTGCATGCCGAGCAGTCGGCGCTGCTCTTCGCTGGCCGGGAGGCGCGGGGCTGCACCCTGTATGTCGTGGGCAAGCCCGTCTGCAATCACTGCGCCGTACTCTCGATCCAAGCCGGCATCCGCCGCGTGGTGGCGGCGCCACCGCGCAACGGCACGCGCTCCGAATGGGACCGGCGCGGCCATATCTCGGCGCGACTCTTCACCGAGGCCGGGCTGCGCTTCGACCCGGTTCCGGAAGACCTCCTCGCCACGCTGATGCCCGGCGAGGCCGGCGCCGCGACGACGCTCGACCCGACGCCGACACCCGCCGGATAGGCGGACCATGCACGCCGGAGCATCCCCGCGCAGCCCTGGCCGCTTCCGGCGCGGCGCTGCGACGCCTATATCGACGGCGCGATGATCATCCCTTTCCGCAAGATGCACGGCCTCGGTAACGACTTTGTCGTGCTGGACGCCCGCGCCGCGCCACTGCCCATCACCCCCACCCGCGCCGCCGCCATCGCGGACCGCCGCACCGGCATCGGCTGCGACCAGTTCATCGTGATGGAGCCCGGCACGGACGGTGCCGATGTGTTCATGCGCATCCGCAACCCCGACGGCTCCGAGGCCGGCGCCTGCGGCAATGCGACCCGCTGCGTGGCCGAGCTGATGATGACTGAGGCTGCCTCCGGCGCCGTCGCCATCCGCACCATCGCCGGCGACCTGCCCGCCGAGCGCCTGCCGGACGGCAGCATCCGCGTCGATATGGGCCCCGCCAGGTTGGGCTGGCGCGAGGTGCCGTTGGCCCGGGAGATGGATACGCTGCACCTGCCGCTTTCCGCCGATGGTGTCTCCGACCCCGCCGCCTGCTCCATGGGCAACCCGCACGCCACCTTTTTCGTGCCCGAGCTGGACGCGCTGGACATCCCCCGCATCGGTCCGCTGCTGGAGCACGCCCCCCTCTTCCCGGAGCGCGCCAATATCGGCTTCGTGCAGGTTCTGGCGCCGGACCATCTGCGCCTGGTGGTGTGGGAGCGCGGAGCGGGCCTGACCCTCGCCTGCGGCACCGGCGCCTGCGCCGCCCTGGTGAATGCCGCACGCCGGGGGCTCTCCGCCCGCGAGGCCACCGTGTCGCTCCCGGGCGGTGACCTGCGAATCGCCTGGCGCGATGACGGGCATCTGCTGATGTCGGGCCCCACCGCGACCGCCTTCACCGGCATGATCGACCTCGACGCCTTCCCGGCGTGATGCGCCGCCCGCGACGAGAAAGCCTGACGAGAGAGGATGAGCGATGGCGCTGAAGGACCTCTGGGGCCGGCTGACCGGCCGCGCCACCACGCCCGAGCCCGAGGCGCCTCCTCCACCCGCGCGCGAGCCCGAAGCCCCGCCCATCGCGCCGCCGCCCCGGGAGGAGCCGGCTCCTGTCCGCGAACCCGAGCCGCCGGCGCAGGTCCCGGAGCCTGACCCGGGCACGGGCGATCCCCCACTCTCGCCGCCCCCCATCCAGGCGCGGCAGCCTGACCACCTCCTGCCCAAAATTTCCCCCGTTCCAGGCTTCTCCATGCCCGGCGCACCCTCCATTCCGGCCGAGGAGGGTGACTTCCCTCGCACGCCCGGGCCCGTCATGCCCGGCATCCCGGAGGAGCCGGACGCGGGCGATCTTCGGGTTGCCCTGCCGACGCCGCCCGAGCCACCGCCCGTGGAGCCCTCCGCGCCCGCGACCTTCCGCGAGGAGCCGCGCTCCGCACCGGACCTGCCGGATGTGGTACCGGCCGCTCCTGAGCCTGCCCCGGCCGGCGGCTTCTTCTCCCGCCTGAAAGCGGGCCTGTCCCGTTCCACCGCCCGTCTGACCGAAAACCTCACCGGCCTGTTTCGCAAGCGCCGCCTGGACGAGGCGGCGCTGGAGGAGCTGGAGGAGACGCTGATCACCGCCGATCTCGGCCTTCCCGCCGCTCAGCGCATTGTCGAGGGCTTCCGCCGCACCCGCTTCGGCAAGGAGGTCGGCGAGGATGAGGTGAAGGGCGCGCTGGCCGAGGAGATCGCCGCCATCCTCGCCCCTGTCGCCCAGCCGCTGCGCCCGGATTGGGACAAGAAGCCCTATGTCGTGCTCGTGGTTGGCGTGAACGGCACGGGCAAGACCACCACCATCGCCAAGCTCGCCCAGAACTACCGTGCCGAGGGCCGCCGCGTGATGATGGCCGCGGGCGACACCTTCCGCGCCGCCGCCGTGGAGCAGCTGCAGATCTGGGGCGAGCGCACCGGCAGCACCGTCGTCGCCCCGGCGAAGGAAGGGGCGGACGCCGCCGGCCTTGCCCATGAGGCGCTGCAGCGTGCCCGCGCCGAAGGCGCCGACATCCTGCTGATCGACACTGCGGGGCGGCTGCACAACAAGGCCGGGCTGATGGAGGAGCTGCGCAAGGTCGTCCGCGTGCTCCGCAAGCTGGACGAGGCTGTGCCCCATGCCGTGCTGCTGGTGTTGGACGCCACCACCGGCCAGAATGCCGTGCAGCAGTGCAAGGTGTTCCGCGAGATGGTGGATGTGACCGGCCTGGTCGTGACGAAGCTCGACGGCTCCGCGAAGGGCGGCGTCGTCGTGGCCCTGGCGCAGGAATTCGGTCTGCCTGTGCATGCCGTCGGCGTCGGTGAATCCGCCGCCGACCTCCGCCCTTTCGAGGCGCGGGACTATGCACGCTCCCTGGTGGGGCTTGAGGCATGAGGGAGGTCCGCTGGGAGCGGCTGACCGCCGCCGAGATCAACGAATGGGCGGCACGCGATGCCGCCGTGATCCTGCCCGTCGCCGCGCTCGAGCAGCACGGCCCGCACCTGCCGGTCTGGACCGACAGTCTGATCGGTCATGCCACCTGCATCCGGGCGGCGGAGCTGGTGACGGAAGACGCGCCCGCCCTCGTCCTGCCGCCCATGTGGCAGGGCATCAGCGAGCATCACCTTCCTTTCGGCGGCACGATCAGCCTTGACTTCAAGACGATGCAGGCGGTGATCGCCTGCGTCGCCCGCTCCGTCATGGCCTGCGGCTTCCGCAAGCTGTTCCTGGCCAATTCCCATGGCGGCAATGTCGAGCCGCTGATGGTGATCGCGCGCGAACTGGGCGCGGAGCTGGGCATTCCGGTGGTGACCGCGACAGTTCACCAGGCGGCTGCCGCCGCCATTGCCGGAATCCTCGAGACCCAATCCGGCACGAGGCATGCGTGCGAGGCGGAGACGAGCCTCTGGCTCGCCCTCGCGCCTGACCAGGTCCGCCAGGACAAGATCGCCGGTGCAATTTCGGAAGGCAGCCGCTCGGTCGGTAGCAGCGCCTTTCAGCGCTTCTGGTCCTTCGCCGAGCGGGCGCCCGGGACAGGCGTGCTGGGCGATCCGCGCGCCGCGACGGCGGAGAAGGGCGAACGCATCCTCGCCGCCATGGCCGAGGCCCTGGCGCGGGGCCTGCGCGACCCGCTCCTCTGGTCGAAGCCTGATGATGTCTGGACGCCCGGGCGGGCCGGGCGTGCCCCTCAGTAGCGGAAGGGAATCTGGAGCCGGGCACCCGGCGCCGGATCCCGGAACAGGCTGTCCTGCCGCTCCGTATAGTCGTTGCCGGGCTGCGCGCGGGTATCGGGCAGGCGGCGAGGCTCGATGAACTCCGGCCGGATCCGCACGACGTCGCCCGCATAGGGCTGGCGTGGTGCTTCCAGGGAGCGGTTCGGCATGGGCGCGATGTCGGCCTGGGGCGGCGGCGGCGGCGGCAGGGGCGGCGCTTCGGCGGCAGGCGGGTGATCGTCGGATTCGGCGACTCCATCACCGATGGTACCGCCTCCACC
>NZ_WWDL01000027.1 GCF_009848505.1 Muricoccus harenae | reverse complement strand
GATCCGCACCCACTGATCGTCACGCAACGCGTATCGCCGCATTCCCCGGCTGCTCCACAACTTGCCGGCACCCTATGAATCACTCCAGCACCATCCTGGGAATCCCCCATCTGAGGACACGCCCTAGTCTTCGTGCTGGCCCAGGGCTTCCTCTCCCTTGCCCTCTCCTCGCGCGACCGCGCGCTGGACCGGCTGAACCGCCAGGTCTCCGAACTCTCCGAACTCCTCTCCCTCGAGCGCGGCAGCGCCGAGGACCTGCGATCCGGCCTCGGCCGCGCCCAGGAGGAAGCCCGCGCCGCCGCCGCCGACCGCGACGCCGCCCGCAACGCCCTCGCCGCTCTGCAGGACCAGGCCACCCGCGCCGCGACGGCCCGCGACGCCATGCGCCAGGAGCGGGACCGCATCGCCGCCCGCCTCGCCGATGCCGAGCTGGCCAGCCGCGGCAATGCCGAGCGCATCACCAGCCTCGAATCCCGCCTCGCCGAAGCCCTGACGGGCGCCGAGGCCGCCGGCGCCGACACCGCCCGCACCGTCCAGGGCCTCACCGAGACCCGCCGCGCCCTTGCTTCCGAACGGGCCGCGCGCCAGGGCACCGAGCGCAGCCTCGCCGAAACCCGCGCCGCCCTGGAGGCCGCTCGCCGCGACCTTGAGGCCCTGCGCCAGGCAGCCGCCCAGCTCGACCAGCAGGTCACCACCGACCGCGCCACCATCGAAGCCCGGCTTTCCGACATCGCCCGCCTGAACGAGCAACTCCGCGCCCTCACCGCCTTGCGCGACCAGGCCGAGCAGCAGGCCCGCGCCGCCCTCGCTCGCGCGGATGACGAGGGACGCCGCCGCCGCACCGCTGAAGCGGCCACCGCCACCGCCGAAACCGCTGCCGCCGAGGCCGCCGCCGCCCGCGACGCCGCACAGGCTGCCGCCGCTGAAGCCACCCGCGGTCGCAGTACCGCCGAGGCCCAGGCCGGCGAATACGGCCGCCTCGCCGAAAGCGCCCGCGCGCAGGCCGCCCTCCTCACCCAGCAGCTCGACACGCTGCGGGCCGAGCTTCGCCGCCTGAACGCCGCCCTGGAGGCCCAGGAAGCCCAGGACCGCGAGAAGGACACCCAGATCAGCGCCCTCGGCCAGCGCCTGAACGCCGCCCTGGCGGCACGGGTGGAGGAGCTCCAGCGCTACCGCTCCGACTTCTTCGGCCGCCTGCGGGAGATCCTCGGCAACCGCCCTGAGATCCGCATCGCGGGCGACCGCTTCGTCTTCCAGTCCGAAGTCCTCTTCCCCATCGGCAGCGCCGAGCTCTCGCAGGCGGGCCGCGAGCAGATCGCCAATGTCACCACCCTGCTGCTCGACATCGCTGGCCGCATCCCGGAAGGCACCAACTGGGTCCTCCGCGTGGACGGCCATGCCGACAATTCCCCCATCCGCCCGGGCGCCCGCTATGCCACGAACTGGGAACTCTCTTCGGCCCGCGCGATCGCCGTCGCCCAGCTGATGATCCAGAACGGCCTGCCGGCGAACCGCGTCGCCGCCACCGCCTTCGGGGAATTCCAGCCGATCGACACGGCGGATACGCCCGAGGCCCGGGCACGCAACCGGCGGATCGAGCTGCGGCTGACGGACCGCTAGACGCGATCCGTCAAATGATGATCGCCTCGAAGGGCGGCACCAGGTCCGGCACCTCGAACTCCACCACCCAAAGGTCCGGGTCGCGCTTCACCTGCCGCGCCACATAGGCATCCGCCGCGGCCTCATCGACCGGATTTGCCCCGCTCCCGCGCACCCAGGCCGGCCGCCCGGCCGCATCCCGCGTCTGGGACAGGACCACCAGCCCCTCCCGGCCACGCAGCACGCAAAGGATGCCGCCGCTATCCGCGTCGCCCTTCCGCAGCACCATCCCGGGCGTCCCGGCGGAATCCCCCATCCGCAGCGCCATGGAAACCCAGAGCCCTGCCTTCACCCGTGCTTCCACGCCACTCTCCCTGAGCCTCTTGCCACGCCCCCGTGCCACGCGCGGCCCCCCATGCGAAGGGTCCTGCAAAAGGCCCGCACGAAGGGGCTTGATGCGGGACCCGCACCGCGCCATTCCATCGCCCGCGTCGCAAGACCGAACCCCAATACCCCGGAAGCATTGCCATGGCCGCCCAGAAGCCGCGCGACGACGCCCCCCGCATGACCGACGCCCAGCGCGCCTATGAAGCCCGCCGCGCCGCCAAGGCCGGCATGAGCCTGGAGAAGTGGCTCGCCGCCAAGGAGAAGGATCGCGAGGAGGAGCGCCGCGCCGCCGCGCAGGACGCCACCCGTCGTGCCGCCGAGGTCGTTCCCGCGAAGAAGCCCAACCTCTTCCGCCGCCTGCTGGACCGCGCGCAGCAGCCCCTCAAGCCTTCGCGCTGACACCGATCACGGGCGCGGCCGCCCTCACCGCCGCCCATGCCGACTGGTCCGCGCATCCGGCGAAGCGCTGGACCAGCATCGCCCGGAAGGCTCGCGGCGCCTGGACCGCCGAGGCCCCCATCCCGGTCGGCGATCCCGCCGTCCTCACGGCCCGCCTCCTGGCCGAAGGCCCCGCGCTCGCCCTCGGCCTGGACCTTCCCCTCGGCCTCCCGCGCGCCTGGGCCTCCGCTCGCCCGGAGCCCGGCTTTCCCGCCTTCCTCCGCACGCTCCCGGCCAACCCCGCCTTCCTCCAGGTCAGCGAAACCCTGGAAACGGTCTCGCCCGACCGCCCCTTCTACCCGGTTCGCGGCATCCGCGGCATGACCAGGGCGGCCCATGCCACCGCCCTCGGCTTCACCGGCCCGGAGCATCTTTCCCGCCTCTGCGACCGCGCCACCGCCGAACGCCCTGCCGGCGCGCCCCTCTTCTGGACGCTCGGCGCCAACCAGACCGGCAAGGCCGCCATCACCGCCTGGCGTGACTGGCTCGCCCCGGCCCTGGCGGCAGGCGCCCCCCTCCGGCTCTGGCCCTTCGAAGGTGGGCTCCACGCGCTCCTCGCCCCCGGCACCGCCACACTTGCCGAGACCTATCCTACCGAGGCCATGCGCCAGCTCGGCATCCACCTCCCCGGCAGCAAGCGCGCGCAGGTCGCCCGCCGCGCCGCCGCCCCCTCCATCCGGGCCGCCATGGCCCGGCTGCAGGTTCAGCCCAGCCGGACGCTGCAATCTGCCATTGAAGCCGGCTTCGGCCCGGACGCCGCCGGGGAGGACCGGTTCGACAGCCTCCTCGGCCTCCTTTGTGTCATCTCGGTGCTGGACGGCGCCCGCCCCGACTTCATCCCGGACGACCCCTGGATCCGGAGTTGGGAAGGCTGGGTCCTCGGCCAGACCGCCCTTCCGGCGCCCGCTGAAAGTCGCTGAAACGCGCCGTGACTGGCCAATCAGCGCCACCGGCCCCATATTTCCTTACGATGCCCCGGTGCCTCCGGCGGCCGGGTGGAGCCACGAAGTGACCCCGCCTCTGCCACAATCCGGCGCCGGTTCTTCGCCAGGTTTCGCCTATCAACCGCCCCAGGAGGGCCTCTCGATGAACAGGTTTCGCGCTCTCGCCCTGAGCGGCATGGCCGCGGCCGCGCTGATCGTGGCGGCGACCCCGGCCGAAGCCGGCTGGCACCGCCGTGGCCCGAGCGGCGGCGCCGTCGCCGCCGGCATCATCGGCGGCCTGGCCGTCGGCGCCCTGGCGGGTGCCGCCATTGCCGCACCGCCAACCTATTACGCCCCGCCGCCGGTCGCCTACGCGCCGCCCCCGCCGGTTTATTACGCGCCGCCGGTGGCCTATGCGCCGCCCCCGCCGGTCTATTACGCGCCGCCGCCGGTCGCCTATTACGCACCCGCGCCGGCTTATCGCCCCTACTACCGCTGGTAAGCAGCGGCTGACGCAGTGCCGAAAGGCCGGGCAGGTCCACCTGCCCGGCCTTTTTCATGTCGGGAGAGCGGCCTCCTCAGGCCGGCGGCACGTATTGCCCGGTCGCTTCGGCCGCCTTGCGCGCCAGCCCCACCGTCAGGTCCAGCATCGGCGTCGCCACCCCGGCCATCCGCGCAAGCGCCAGAGGCTGGATCACCATCGCCTCCATCTCCAGCGGCTTCCCCGCCTCCATGTCCTGCAGGATGGACGGCTTGTGGGCCACACGGGATGCGGCCGCGACCCGCTTCGCCACATCCATCTCGGCTGCCAGCCCCAGCCCGCGCGCGACGGCCAGCCCTTCCTCCAGGCACAGCCGCGCCGCCTCCCGGATGCCGGGGTCCTGCAGCGTCGGCCCGATTCCCTGCCGTGACAGCAGGCAGAGCGGACCGAAGGTCATGTTGGACACCAGCTTCAGCCACACTTCGCGCCGGATGTCCGGCACCACCGGCGCCACCAGCCCCCCGGCCTCCAGCGCCGCCGCCAGCGCCTTCGCCCGCTCGCTGATCCGCCCGTCCAGCTCGCCCAGGATCACGCGGCTGCCAGGGGTTTCCACATGCACCACCCCGGGCTCCGTCACGGTGCAGGCGGAATGCACCACCCCGCCGATGGTCCGCTCCACGCCGACTGCGCGCCGCACCGCACCGCCAGGATCGAGCGCCGGCAGCGCCGTGCCCTCCATCGGCCCGCCGTGATTGTCGAAATACCACCAGGGGATGCCGTTCATCACGAAGGTCACCGAGGTCTGCGGCCCCAGCAGCGGCCCGATCGCCGCCGCGAGGCCCGGCAGTGCCTGGCCCTTCACCGTCACCACCACCGCATCCTGCGGCCCCAGCTCCGTCGGATCATCCGTTGCCGCGAGGCGCGTGTGGAAGCTTCCTTCCGGCGAGGTCACCGTCAGCCCCTTTTCGCGGATGGCCGCGAGGTAGGAGCCGCGCGCCACCACGCTCACCTGCGCGCCACCCTGGGCCAGCCTCCCCGCCAGATGTCCGCCGATCGCCCCGGCGCCGAAGACGCAGACCTTCACGACAGCAGCTCCAGCGCGGCGCGCGACAGAGCCTGCACCCCGACAGGAATGCAGCCCTCATCCGGCTGGTAGCCGGCATTGTGCAGCTTGTCCGCCCGCCCCGGCGCGCCGGAGCCGATGCGCAGATGCGCCGCTGGCACCAGCGCCGCTAAGGCCGCGAAATCCTCTGAACCCATGCTCGGCACACCCTCCACCGGTGCCTTGCCGAGCTGCGCGGAAACCGCCGCCAGCATCCGGTCCAGCACCGCATCGTCATTCACCAGCGGCGGCACCTTGCTCTGGTAGTCGAGCGCCGCCTGAACGCGGAATCCGGCCTCCAGCCCCACGACCAGACGCCGGATCGCCGCCCCGGCAATGTCCCGCGTGCCCTGGTCCAGCGTCCGCACCGTGCCCTTCAGATGCACGCGCTCGGGAATGATGTTGTAAGTCGTACCGCCCGAGAAAGCGCCGATCGTCACAACCGCAGGTCGCAACGGGTCCACCTCCCGGCTCACCACCGTCTGCACCTGTGACACGAAATGGGACGCCGCGACGATCGGGTCGATCGCCACCTCCGGATGCGCCGCATGGCCGGAGCGCCCGTGCAGCACAAGATCGAAGCGGTCCGAGGCAGCGAGACATCCGCCACGCGCGAATCCAGTTTCCCCCACCGGCATGTCCGGATGGTTGTGGAAGCCCAGCGCCAAGTCGAAGCCCTCCGCCGCACCATCGGCGATCATTGCGGCCGCGCCCTCCAGCGTCTCCTCCGCGGGCTGGAACACCAGCGCCACGCGCCCCGCCAGCATCGGCGCCATGTCCCGCAGTACCTCGGCCACACCCAGCAGCGTCACCGTATGAATGTCATGCCCGCAGGCATGCATCTTCCCGTCGACTTTGCTGGCGAAGTCCAGCCCGGTTTCCTCGTGGATCGGCAATGCATCCATATCGGCACGGATCGCGAGCGTCGGCCCCGGCCGCCCCCCCTCGATGATGCCGACCACCCCGGTCCGTCCGAGCCCCGTACGATGCGGAATCCCTAGTCTTGTCAGCTCCGCGGAGACGATTCCCGCGGTGCGCACCTCCTCGAAGGCGAGCTCCGGATGCGCGTGAATGTCACGGCGTGTATCAACGAGCCTTGGCGCCAGCGCCTCCGCCGCCTCAGCGATCCGCCGGGCCGGATCATTGATTTCCGTGGCATAGCGGACTGTCATGGGATGGTCTCTCGCAATGATGTTGCGCTGCATCGTAGGTGAAGAAGCATCCATGACAAGGAGCGGACCAATCTCACGCTTGTGGCGTGGCTCACCGCCCCATAGGTTGCGCTCCTCTCTCTTTCGGGAGGCACGTCCCGCACGAGGACACGGCACCAATGTGCCGGCCGCGACGCCCTTCAAAATGGGCCTCGCGGTCGGGGTCATATGGGCCACCACCTCGTCGGCGTCTTGCCCCCCACTGTCAGTCGTATCGATGAGGGATCAGGGGTGGAGACTTCATGAAAATCAATGCGAAGGACCTTTGGGCCGGGGGGCTGCTGATGTTCCTCGCCGTGCTGGGTCTGTATATTAACGGCGGCTTCCTCGGCATCGGCCTGGAACAGCACACGCTAGGAAGCGCGCGCCGGATGGGCCCGGGCTACATGCCCATGCTGGTCTTCTGGATTCAGCTCGGCCTCGGCGCCCTCGTTTTCTTTCTGGCGCTGGTCAACGGGCCCGACCCGCTTGAGAAGTGGACGAAGCTCGACTTCGTCACCCTCGCCATCAGCGTCGCCGTCGGCCTCATCATCTGGCGGGTGATGGAGAGCATGGGCCTGACGACCAACTACATTCAGGTCGGCATCGCCTGCTTCGTCGCGCTTATGGTCCTCGCCATTTCGCCCTCATGGCGTCCCCTTGGCCTGGTGCTGGCCTCCTTCGCGATCTTCGCCCTGCTGCTCGAACCCCTCGGCCTGATGCTCACCATCGCGGCCCTCTGCATCATCTCGTCCCTTGCGGATCGCGAGCACCGGGTGACCAGCGTTGCCGGCATGACGGTCTTTCTCTGCATCCTCTGCTGGTTCGTCTTCATCTACGAACTTGATATCCGGGTGCCCCTGTGGCCGAACAGCTATTGATGCGCCGCGCTTAGGAAGGGCCAAGAAACACCATGGAACTCCTCTTTTCGAACCTGGCGCACGGCTTCGGCGTCGCGCTCTCGTTCGATAACCTGCTCTTCGCGCTGCTCGGCGCGCTGATCGGAACCGCCATCGGCGTGCTGCCCGGCATCGGGCCCGTCGCCACCATCTCCCTGCTGCTGCCGATCACCTTCGGCCAGCCTGCCACCACCGCCATCATCATGCTCGCCGGCATCTATTACGGCGCCCAGTATGGCGGCTCCACCACGGCCATCCTGCTGAACCTGCCGGGCGAGGTGTCCTCGGTCGTGACAGCCTTGGAAGGCTACAAGATGGCCCGGAGGGGCCGCGCCGGTGCCGCGCTGACCATCGCGGCCTGCGGCTCCTTCTTCGCCGGCTCCATCGCCACCCTGGTGGTCGCAGCCTCTGGCCCCATGCTGACCTCGGTGGCGCTGTCCTTCGGACCGGCGGATTACTTCTCGCTGATGTTGCTGGGCCTGATCATCTCCGCGGTGCTGGCGCAGGGCTCGGTCCTGAAGTCGATCGCCATGGTGGTACTCGGCGTCGCCCTCGGTCTCGTCGGCACCGACGTGCAGACCGGCCAGCAGCGCTTCACCTTCGGCGTGCCCGAACTGTCCGATGGCCTCGGCTTCGTCTCCATCGCCATGGGCATCTTCGGCCTGGGTGAGATCATCCTCAACCTGGAGCGCCCCGAGGCGCGCAGCGTGATGTCCGGCAAGGTCGGCAGCCTGATGCTGACCAAGGAGGAGTTCCGCCGCTCGATCCCCTCCGTGCTGCGCGGCACGCTGATTGGGTCCGCCCTCGGCATCCTGCCCGGCGGCGGCGCCTCCCTCTCGGCCTTCGGCTCCTACATGATGGAGCGGAAGATCTCGAAGTACCGCCACGAGTTCGGCTCGGGCGCCGTCGAGGGCGTGGCCGGTCCGGAATCCGCGAACAACGCCGCGGCCCAGACCAGCTTCATTCCGCTGCTGACCCTCGGCATCCCCTCGAACGCCGTCATGGCGCTGATGGTGGGCGCGCTGATCATCCAGGGCATCCAGCCCGGCCCCCGCATGGTGGAGGCCCAGCCGGACCTGTTCTGGGGCCTGATCTGCTCCATGTGGGTCGGCAACCTGATGCTGCTCGTCATCAACCTGCCGATGATCGGCATGTGGGTGAAGCTGCTGCAGGTGCCCTATAAGTACCTCTACCCGGCGATCCTCACCTTCTGCGCCATCGGCGTGTACTCGCTGAACAACTCGGTCTTCGACGTCTACCAGACCCTGTTCTTCGGCATCCTGGGCTACATCTTCTCCAAGCTCCGGATGGAGGCGGCTCCCCTGCTCATCGGCTTCGTGCTCGGCCCGATGATGGAGGAGCACCTGCGGCGCGCCATGCTGCTCTCGCGCGGCGATGTGGTGGTCTTCATCGATCGGCCGATCAGCGCCACGCTGCTCGCCGTCGCGGCCATCACCCTGGGCCTGATGCTTCTGCCCAACCTCCGCAAAGGCAAGGACAAGGCCCTGGCCGAGTAGCCCTTCCGCCAGGAAGCCTGAACGAGAAGCCGCCCCGGTACGCCGAGGCGGCTTTTCTTTTGCGCTGCACTCCGTTACCCCGGGCGCACATGCCTGCTGAGAAGACCTTTATGCCCCAGGATCGTGTTGTCCCGGTTGTCCTGTCCGGTGGTGTCGGCACCCGCCTCTGGCCCTTGTCGCGCGAAGGCTTCCCCAAGCAGTTCTGGCCGCTGACCGGCGAGGAGACGATGCTGCAGCAGACGGTCGCCCGCGCGACCGGCCCCGGCTTCGCCCCTCCCATGATCGTCTGCGCCGAGGCGCACCGCTTCCTGGTGGCCGAGCAGCTGCGCGAATCCGGCATCCCCGGCGCCCGCATCGTCCTTGAGCCCGTGGCCCGCAACTCCGCCCCCGCCATCGCCGCTGCCGCCATCCTGGCCGCCGAGAACGACCCGCACGCCCTTCTCTGGATCATGGCCGCCGATGCCGCGATCGAGGACCTGCCAGCGCTGCACGCCGCCCTCGGCCGCGCCGCCGCCGCTGCCCGCGCCGGCCATATCGTCGCCTTCGGGATGAAGCCCACCTTCCCCGAGACCGGCTTCGGCTACATAGAGTCCGGCACCGCCCTCCCCGGCCTCGAAGGCGTCTCCGACATCGCCTCCTTCGTCGAAAAGCCCGACCTGGCCCGCGCCCAGGCCTTCCTCGAGGGCGGCCGCCACCTCTGGAACGCCGGCATGTTCGTCGCCAGCGCCGCCACCCTGCTGGCCGAGCTGGAGCGCCTGCAGCCCGAGCTGATCGCAGCCGTGCGCGCCGCCGTGGACGCCGCCACCCGCGACCTCGACTTTGTCCGCCTCGGTCCGGCCTTCGCCGAGAGCCCCTCCATCTCCATCGACTACGCGGTAATGGAGAAAACCGCCCATGCCGCCGTCGTTCCCGCCGATCTGGGCTGGTCCGACGTCGGCTCCTGGGATGCCCTCTGGCAGGTCTCCCCGAAGGACGCGCAGGGCAACGCCTTCCATGGCCCGGTGGAACTGCTCGACACCCAGAACTGCTATGTCCGCTCCGAAGGCATCCTCACCACCGTCATCGGCCTGAAGGATGTCATCGTCATCTCCACCGAGGACGCCGTGCTGGCCTTGCCCCGCGACCGCGCGCAGGACGTGAAGAAGCTGGTCGACCAGCTCAAGGCCGCGAAGCGCCCGGAGGCCGGCGCCCATCGCCGCATGTACCGTCCCTGGGGCCATTATGAGGGCCTCATCCAGGGCGACCGCTTCCAGGTGAAGAAGATCCTCGTCCGCCCCGGCGAGAAGCTCTCCCTCCAGAAGCACTACCACCGCGCCGAGCATTGGGTGGTGGTGAACGGAACCGCCATGGTCGAGCGCGACGCCGAGCGGATCCTGCTGCGCGAGAACGAGTCCGTGTACCTGCCGCTCGGCTGCGTCCACCGCCTCGAGAACCCCGGCATGATCCCGCTGACGCTGATCGAGGTGCAGTCCGGCGCCTATCTCGGCGAGGACGACATCGTCCGCTTCGAGGATACTTATGGGCGGACCTGAAGGACCGCGGCCCGTGATTCACGCCTCCGGCTGACGCCTCCAGCGATCACGGGCAACGTCGCTCTCAATCCGCCCCCCGCCTGCGATTCGCACGCCTGTCCGGCGCCCCGGCGCCCCGGCGCTTTCGCCCCGGCAGCGCTTGCGCCACATTTCCCCCATGGCGCTTCTTGAGATCACGCTGGCGTTGCTGGCCGTCTGCCTCGGCTTCGCCATCCTGGCCCGGCGCACGCGCCTTCCCTATGCCGTGGTCCTGATCCTGGGCGGCATGGCCCTCGCCTTCATCCCCGGCCTTCCGCGCGTCACCCTCGATCCCACCGTGGCGCTCGCCGCCTTCCTCCCGCCGCTCCTCCAGGCCAGCGCCTGGCGGACCGATTGGCAGGAGTTCCGCGCGTCCCTCCGCCCCATCCTGCTCCTCGCCGTCGGCGCCGTCCTTTTCACCGCCCTTTGCGTCGCCGTGGTGGCCCGCCTCCTCCTGCCCGACCTTCCCTGGGCCGCCGCCATCGCCCTGGGTGCCGTCGTCGCCCCACCCGATGCCGTTGCCGCCGCCTCCGTCCTGCAACGCCTCCCCCTGCCCGCCCGCATCGTCACCGTGCTGGAGGGCGAGAGCCTGGTGAACGACGCCTCCTCCCTCGTCCTCTTCCGCCTCGCGGTCGGGGCCCTCGCGGCCGGAAGCGTCGCCCCCGGATTCGCCGCCCTCACCTTCCTCGGCGTCGCCATCGGCGGCCTTGCGGTGGGCTTCGCCATCGCCTGGCTCGCTGCCCGCATCCTGCCCCGCCTCGGCGACACCTCGCTTGAGATCGTCTTCACCTTCCTCGTCGCCTATGGCGCCTTCCTGGCCGCCGAGCGGATGCATGTCTCGGGCGTCACCGCCGTCGTCACGGCGGGAATCCTTGTCGCCCAGCGCCAACGCTCGCTCCTCACCCCTCGCACGCGGGTGGAAGCTCTCTCCACCTGGAACTTCGTGGAGTTCACCCTCACCAGCCTTGTCTTCATCCTGGTGGGCCTCCAGCTCAATGGCATCCTGGAACGCCTGGGCGAATACCCCGCCAGCTTCCTCGCCCTCGCCGCCGCGGCCCTTTCCACCACCCTCGTCATCTCGCGCCTCGCTTGGGTCATGCCCTTCGCCTGGCTGCCTCGCCTCATCCCAGCCCTGGCGCGCGGCGAGACCCTGCCGGAACCCCGCCACGCCGCCATCATCGGCTGGGCCGGGATGCGCGGCGTCGTCTCCCTCGCCACCGCCCTCGCCCTTCCGCTGGAGGTGCCGCACCGCGACCTGCTGATCTTCCTGGCCTTCATCGCCATCCTGGCAACGCTGGTGGTGCAGGGCACCACCCTCGAATGGCTCATCATCCGCCTCGGCGTCGCCCGCCCCCAGCGGCGCGGCATGAACACCACCGAAGCCACCGCCCGTCGCCTCATGGCCCAGGCCGCGCTCGCCGAGGTGGAAGGCCGCCTCGACAGCCCACTCGACGGCGCCATCGCCCGCGACATGGTCGGCGAGTTCCGCGACGTCACCCGCGTCTTCACTGGCGTTGCCACCGGCGGCCCCCAGGCCGAGCTGCGCGCGCGGCTGCAGATCCGCCTCGCCGCCCTGCGCGCCGCCCGCGACCGCCTCCTCCTCCACCGCGAGGAGGACAGTATGTCCGATGCGATGCTGACCAGCCTGCTCGCCGAAACGGACCATGAGGAACTGCGCCTGGTGCAGCAGATCGGCCAGGCCGGCTAGAGCTTCTTCCGTTCACATGCGTTCACTTCGAATGCTCCAGCTCCTTGCCCAAAGAGCAGATTCACGCTTCCGGGCGATCCCGCCCTGCAGCGATCTGCTCCAGAGCGGGATCGCCCGAATGCGCCCTTAGATCAAAGGGCTGGATCAACCGAAGCGAAGGCACGGAAACGAAAACAGCCCCAGCCAGGCGCCGCAACACCTTCAGCTCCGGCCGGAGCCCTCGTCCTCGCGCGGCAGCATCTTCCGCAGCAACTCGATGAACACCTGCCGCTCCCCAGCGCTCAGCGGTGCGAGGAAGCGCTCCTGCGTCCGCGCCACCGCCTCCCGCATCTCCTGCAGCATCGCCATGCCCTGCGCGGAGAGCGACAGGATGCGCCCCCGGCGATCCGCCGCATTCACCTCGCGGATGACCAGCCCCCGCCCGACAAGCCGCGACAACACGTCACCCGCCGTGTAGCGATCAAGATCCGCCAGTTCCGCCAGCGTGTTCTGGTCGATGCCCGGATTATGCGCCAGCGCCACCATGACGACATGCTGCGGCCCGGTGACGCCGAACTCCCGGCTCTCCTCCGCGAAGATCGCGGTGGAGCGCTGGTGCACGCAGCGCACGAGATAGCCCGGCTTGTCGCGAAGCGGATGGATCGCCCCCCCGCCAGCATCGCCCGGCGCCTGCGTCTTCACGGGCCCCGTCGTCACAAACCGGGGCACCACGCCGCGCGGCTTCCGCCCGCCGCCACTCACGGCCTTCGCCGACAAGGCCACACCCCTTCCCCGGTCGCACCGGAACACCGGCCCGCAGAATACCGGGATCGCCACCGCGCCACAAAGCCGTCCGCCTTCCTGGGCGGAAACGGACCGGCGCTGCCGATCCACCCGCGCGAACCGGCAAGCCTCAATCCGCCCGCAGATTCGCCGCCCGCGCCGCCGCCTCGAGGATGGCGGTCTCGCGCTCGATCAGGACCCGAAACGCCTCCGGCGAATTGCCCACCGCCTCAATCCCGAGCCCGGTAAGCTTCGTATTCGTCTCCGGCCCCGCTACCACCGCCGCGATCGCCTTCGAAAGCCGCTCCACGATCGGAGCAGGCGTCCCGCCCGGCGCGAAATACCCATTCCAGGCGGTCAGCGCATAACCCGGATAAGTTTCGGCCACGGCCGGCAGCTCCGGCCATTGCGGCAGCCGCCGCTCGAAGGACATGGCAAGCAGCTTCACCTTTCCCTCGGCCGCCAGCTGCACCACCTCTGCCGGATTAGCGAAATACAGCTGTACGCGCCCCGCCATCAGGTCCACCAGCGCCGGCGCGCTGCCGCGATAGGGCACATGCACCATCTCCACCCCGGCCCGCGTCGCCAGCGCCGTCGCCGCCAGGTGGTTCACGCTGCCGGCGCCCGATGAGGCGAAGGTGACCTTCCCCGGATTGGCCTTCGCATGGGCCACCAACTCCGTCAGGCTGGTCACGGGCAGCGAGGCCGGCACCGTTACGATGAAGGGGCTGAGCCCCACCAGGCTCACCGGCGCCAGGTCGCGCTTCGGGTCGTAATCCACGCGCTGGGTCAGCGGCACCGTGACGATCTGCGAGCCCGCCCCGAAGAACAGCGTGTAGCCATCCGGCGCCGCACGCGCGACGGCGCTCGCCGCGATCGCGCCGCCCGCACCGCTGCGGTTCTCGATCACGAAGGACTGCCCAAGAAGGGCGCTCAGTCGCTCGGCCGTGATGCGCGCCTGCGAATCCGTCATGCCGCCCGCGGCATAGGGAAGGATGACCCGCACGGGCCTCGCCGGCCATTCCTGTGCCGCCGCTGCCCGCGCACCGAGCGCGACGCCGCCGGCCAGCGCCGTGGACAGCAGCCGGCGTCGCGCGAGGCCGGCCCGGCGGAACTGCGCATGCTCAATCATCGGTTTCTCCTCTCCTCGGTCGGTGCCGAGGAGTGTCCAGCTTTCCCGCCCTGTCTTCTTGCCTTCTTCGTCACCGGCGGGCGCCACGGCCCCCGCCCATCCTGCAGCGGCCGGCGGAACGCCGCCGGCCACTCCATCCTCAGGCCACGCTTCCCACCGGCACGGCGGCCATGCGGTCGCGGAAATGCGGGATGATTTCCTCTGCGACCGCCGCCATGTTCTCCCGCACCATTCCCGCCGGCATCGTCCCGATCTGCGTTTTGGTGATCGAGGTGTTGAAGCCCGCCAGGTCCTGGTACTCGGCCAGCTTCTCGCGCACCGTGTTCGGGCTGCCCACGATCACCACCCCCGCACGGATCATGTCCGCCGCCGTCTGCGGCCGGCTAGAGATCCGCGCCGCGCGAATGCGCTTCATCGATTCCACATTCGAATAGCCGGGCGGCAGCAGCATCTCCACCGGCATCTTCTGCAGCCGGTTGAACGCATCCAGGTGCGGCGTCGCCTCGCGCACCGCCTTCTCGTCCGTCTCGGCCACATAGATGAAGTTGGACCAGGCGAGCTGGTCGGCGCTCGCTTCGTAGCCGGCCTTCAGGGCCTCGCTCCGGTACATGTCGAAGAAGCGCGCGACGAGCGCGATCGGGCTCACCGTCTGGCAATAGGTGTACCGCATCCGCGCAGCCCAGGCGATCGTGCTCGACGATCCCTGGGACGGAAGCCAGATCGGCGGATGTGGGTCCTGGTACGGCCGCGGCCAGACATTCACGTAGCGGAAGTCGTAATGCTTCCCGACATACTGGAACGGTCCGGGCTCGGTCCAGGCGCGGATAATCAGGTCATGCGCCTCCGCGAAGCGTTCCTGCGAGAGCGCCGGATTGATCTCCATCGCATGGTACTCGGCGCCGATCCCGCGCACGAAGCCGGCGATGAACCGCCCGCGCGTCAGGTTGTCGAGCATCGCATATTCCTCCGCCACCGAAAGCGGATTGTTCAGCAGCGGCAGCGCGCGCCCGAGGATCATGAGCTTGCCGCGCTTGACGCTCCGCGCCAGCGCCCCGGCCAGCACACCCGGCGTCGGCATCAGCCCATAGGCGGTCTGGTGATGCTCGTTCAGCACCACCCCGTCGAAGCCGAGCTCATCGGCATATTCCAATTCGTCCAGGTAGCGGTGATACAGATCCGCGCCCTTCACCGGGTCGCAATGCGTGTTCGGAAAGGTCACCCAGGCGGAGCCATGCCGCTCGATCGCGGAGAGATCGGCATCCGCATAGGGCATCAGATGGAAATTGAAGAACTTCACCGCGCGCCCTCCTCGTTCCCGATGAAGCGCGTGATCTCGGCAACGAACTCGTCCGCGCGCTCGATATTCGGCAGATGCCCGCATTCGGAAATGATGCTGAGCTGCGAGCCCGGGATCAGCCGCTGGAACGCATGTCCATAGGGCTCCGGCACCACCTTGTCCTGCGCGCCCCAGAGCAGCAGCGTCGGCACGTCGATGCGCCCCAGCCACTTCGCCAGATGCGGGTCGTAGGAACGCGGATGCCACATCAGCTTCGCGGCCGTCTGCCGGTCCTTCAGCATCACGTCCTCCATTTCCGGCCGCAGCGAACGCGCGATCGCAGCCTCGGCGAAGGACTGGTCGTGGAACAGATCGCGAATGCGTTGCTCATCCGTGCTGAGGAAGCCGTCCACCTGTGGCACGCCCGGCACATGGATGCCTGCCGCATTCACCAGCGTCAGCGAGGCAAGCCGGCTCGTGTCGCGGATCGCCATCTCGGCGGCAATCCAGCCGCCGAGCGAAAGCCCCACCAGATGCACGCCGCGCAAACCCTGCGCCGCGAGGAAGTCGAGATAGAAATAAGCGAGGTCATGGACGTTATCGAGCCAGTCCGGTGTGTCGGCGGTCCCGAAGCCCGGATGCTCCGGCACGATCACGTCGAAGCGCTTCGCGAGCGAGCCCATGAAGGGCGCCCATGGCCCGGCGCCGCCGGCGCCATGCAGGAAGAGCAGCGGCGGCCCCTCGCCGCCACGCATCAGCCGGATGCGGCATCCCTTCACGGAGACTGTCTCTTCGCTGTGATCTGCCATGGTTTCCCCGTCGCCTGCCGGAACGGCCACTGCTCCGCGCCCCGCGTCACGCCGAAAGGATTATGTGGCATTACACATATCATCAACCGCAAACGGGCGGCCACCCGGCCGCCCGTGCCTGCCTGCGGCCCTAGCCCTTCAGCGCTGCCATCTGAGTCCGCGCGCCCTGCACCATGTTCGTCACATCGGTGCCCATCGTGCCGAAGGTGAAGCCCATATCATGCATCCGCTTGATATAGGCTCCCGTGGCGCAGTGGATGCCGATCGCCAGCCCACGGTCGGCACAGGCGCGCACGAGCCGCTCATAGATCCGCAGGATCTCCGGCTCCTCGCGGTCCATCACCGGCGGCAGGATGCCGAGCGAGATGCCGAGATCCGTCGGCCCGACATAGATCCCGTCCACCCCCGGCACGTCGAGGATGGCATCCAGGTTGTCCAGCGCCTCCTTCGTCTCGATCATCGGGATGCACAGCACCTCGTCATTCGCGTTGTAGAAGTACCGCCCCACCTCACCATAGATGCCGGCGCGGATCGGCCCATTGGAACGCGTGCCCAGCGGCGGATAGCGGCAGGCCGCCACGAAGGCCTCGGCCTGCGCCTGCGTGTTCACCATTGGGCAGATCAGTCCCTGCGCGCCCGCATCCAGCAGCTTCCCGATGATCCCCGGCTCGTTCCACGGAATCCGCGCCATCGGCGTCGGTCCATGCCCCTGCATCCCCTGGAAGCAGGCCACTGCGGACATGTAGTCCTGCACCCCGTGCTGCAGGTCGACGGTCAGGCTATCGAATCCGATCTGCGCCATCACCTCGGCCGAGAAGCCGGAGGGAATCGACAACCAGCCATTGACCGTCTTCTTCCCGGCCTTCCAGGCATCCTTGAGCTTGTTCGCCACGCGACTTTCCCTCCGGCATCACCCGGCGGCGCCGGGTCCGGGGCATCCTTCCGCATCGGCGCGCCGGGAACAATCCGCCCCCCTTGCCTGTGCAGCCCCCGCGGAACATGGAAACTAGGGCGCGACGCCGCCAGAATTGCGCGGCGCCGGCGAACCCGATGAGCAGAGGCGACCACGCGCGATGGACGACACGGCCCATTTCACCCTCGACGCCCTGCGCGCCTTCATCACCGGCGCCCTCGCACGCCTCGGCCTCGGCGAGGCCCATATCGGCCCGGTCGCCGACACCATCCTGGCCGGGGAACGGGATGGCGGCGGCTCGCACGGCCTGTTCCGCCTCATCATGGTCGCCCGCAGCATCCGCGCCGGCGCCGTGGACCCGAACGCCGCCCCGGTCGCGCAGGACATCGCCCCGGCCATGGTCCGCGTCGATGCCGGCGGCGGCTTCGCCCCGCTCGCCTTCCGCACCGGCCTGCCCATCCTTGTGGAGAAGGCCCGCGCCAACGGCATCGCCGCCCTGGCGCTGAACGACTGCGCCCATTTCGCCGCCCTCTGGCCGGAGGTGGAAGCCGTGGCCCGCGAAGGCCTGGTCGGCCTCGCCTGCACCCCCAGCCATGCCTGGGTCGCCCCGGCCGGCGGCCGCAAGCCGCTCTTCGGCACCAACCCCATCGCCTTCGGCTGGCCCCGCCCAGGCAAGGATCCCTTCGTCTTCGACTTCGCCACCAGCGCCGCCGCCCGCGGCGAGATCGAGCTGCACCGCCGCGCCGGCAAGCCCCTGCCGGAGGGCTGGGGCGTGGATGCGGAGGGCAACCCCACCACCTCGCCTGAGGCTGTGCTGGCCGGCGCCATGCTCCCCTTCGGCGGCCACAAGGGCTCCGCCCTCTCCGCCATGATCGAGCTGATCGCAGGCCCCATGATCGGCGACATGACCAGCGCCGAATCCCTCGCAGTGGATGGCGGCAAGGCCAGCGCCCCGCGCGGCGGCGAACTGGTGCTCGCCATCGACCCCGCCCGCTTCGCCGGCCCGCGCGCCGCGGACCGCATGCAGGCCGCCGAAGCCCTGTTCGAGGGCATCACCGGCCAGGGCGCCCGCCTTCCCTCGCTGCGCCGCTACGCCACCCGCCGACGCGCCCTCTCCGAAGGCGTGCAGGTGCCCCGCGGCCTCATCGCCGACATCGAATCCCTGCTCGCCTGAGGACAAGCCGATGCGCACGTCGAAGGTCATCCACATCGTCAGCTGCCATGCGGAAGGCGAGGTCGGGGACGTCATCGTCGGCGGCGTCCTGCCCCCGCCCGGCGATACGATCTGGGACCAGTCGCGCTTCATCGCGGCCGACGAGACGCTGCGCAACTTCGTCCTCAACGAGCCCCGCGGCGGCGTCTTCCGCCATGTGAATCTGCTCGTTCCGCCCAAAGACCCGCGCGCCCAGACCGGCTGGATCATCATGGAGCCCGCCGACACGCCCCCCATGTCCGGCTCCAACTCCATCTGCGTCGCGACTGTGCTGCTGGAGACCGGCATCGTCCCCATGCAGGAACCCGAGACCCGCCTCACCCTCGAGCCTCCCGGCGGCCTCATCGAGGTCACCGCCACCTGCCGCAACGGCAAGGCCGAGCGCATCAGCGTCCGCAACGTCCCGTCCTTCGCCGACCGTCTCGACGCCACCATCGAGGTGGCTGGCATTGGCACCCTCACGGTCGACACCGCCTATGGCGGCGACAGCTTCGTCATCGCCGACGCGCAGGCGCTGGGCTTCTCCATCGCCCCCGACGAGGCCCGCGACATCGCCGAGACTGGCGTGCGCATCACCGCCGCCGCCAATGAGCAGCTCGGCTTCACCCATCCCACCAATCCCGGCTGGAACCACATCTCCTTCTGCCAGATCGCCGCCCCGCTGGCGGAGGAGGACGGCATCCTCACCGGCGCCAATGCGGTGGCCATCCGCCCGGGCAAGGTGGATCGCTCGCCCACCGGCACCGGCTGCTCCGCCCGCATGGCCGTGCTGCATGCGAAGGGCCAGATGAAGCCCGGCGACCGCTACACCGCGCGCTCCATCATCGGCTCCACCTTCCACTGCCACATCGATTCCGAGGCGATGGTCGGCCACCGCCCCGGCATCCTGCCGGTCATCGCCGGCACCGCCTGGATCACCGGCACCCACCAGCTCATGCTGGACCCGGCCGATCCCTATCCCGCCGGCTATCGCCTTTCCGACACATGGCCGATGCCGAAGACGTGAAAGGGCGGCAGGCCTATGACAGGCCGTGACGAAAGCCCCAGCGGCGCGACTCCACGCTCGTCCGGCGCGTCATGCCTCTTTTAAGCACGGCCGCCCCTCTGCAATGATCGCCGGTCAGCGACCGGAAGCACCGCCACCACCTGCAAGCGGTGCCGCCCGATCCGGCCGGAGGACACGAAGTGGGCGAAGCACCGGATCCCGACCTGGCCGCCGCAATCGTCGCGGCGCTCGAGCCCGCCCTGCGCGAGGGCGCCATCCAGCCGACCTTCCAGCCCATCGTCCATCTGAGCGGCGGCGCGATCGCCAGCTTCGAGGTCCTGGCACGCTGGACCGATCCCGTCCTCGGCCCCGTCCCGCCCTCCACCTTCATCCCGCTCTTCGAGGAGCACGGCCTCATCGCCGCCGTCACATCGCATATCGTGAAACAGGCCTGCACCGCCGCCCTGCCCTGGAAGGGAGCCTTCCGCCTCGGCTTCAACATCTCGCCCGTCCATTTCCAGGATGGCGAGATGCCTGACTTGCTGGAGGACGCCGTCAACGCCGCCGGCTTCCCGCTCAACCGCGTCGAGGTCGAGATCACCGAGACTGCCGTCATCGGCGACATTGACGCCGCCCGCCGCACCTCAGACCTGCTCCGCGCCAAAGGTGTGCGCATCCTGCTGGACGATTTCGGCACCGGGTATTCCAGCCTCAGCCGCCTCCAGGCACTGCCTTTCGACACGATCAAGATCGACGCCAGCTTCGTCAGCTCGATGGAGGAATCCCGCGACAGCCGGAAGATCGTCGGCGCTGTCATCGGCCTCGGCCAGAGCCTCGGCGTCCCCGTCATCGCGGAAGGCGTGGAGACCGAAGCCCAGGCCGAGATGCTGCGGCGTCTCGGCTGCGACTATGCCCAGGGCTGGCTCTACGGCCATCCTGTCCCCGCCGAGGAGGTTCCCGCCCTCCTCCGCGCCCGCGGCGAAGAGGCGCATGACCCCGAGCCCGTCGATTTCTCCACCAACCAGCGCCTGGCGCAGCTCGAAGCCGTCTATGCCGCAGCACCCGTCGGCCTCTGCTACGTGAACCGCGAACTCCGCATCCTGAACGCCAACCGGCGCTATGCGGAGATGATGGGGCGGCAGGTGAAAGACCTGCTGGGACACAAGGTCGGGGAGATCGACCCGCGCGCAACGGCCTTCGCCCAGGCCGACCTGGAGCGCGCCATGCGCGGCGAGGCCATTCCGCCCCACCAATGGCAGCTGCCCGGCGGCGGCCGCGGCATGATCAGCGTCGCCCCCGCGCGGGACGAAAGCGGCGAGCTCCTCGGCCTCTCCCTGGTGGTCACCGACCTCCCGCCCGATCCCTGACGCATGCCGCCAAGGCCGGCGCGAATTCCCGCCGCGCCCGATTCCGGCCGCCGGCGATCCGCTCTAGGCTGCCGCCCATGCCCGATCCCGCCTCCCCGGCCGGCCCCGCCTGGCGCGTCTCCTCCGAAACCGCGCCGCTGCGCGAGGTGCTGCTCTGCGCGCCAGACCACTACCGCTGGATTCCCACCAACAGCATCGTCCGCCGCACCCTGGCCGGCGAGAACCAGCTACCCGCCACCGCCCATCTCCAGGCCCAGCACGCCGAGCTGGTCCACGCCATCGAGCAGGGCGGCGTCACGGTGCGCCACATCCCACCCGAGCCCCACCTCCCCTACATGCCCTACACGCGCGACAGCGTGGTGGTGACGCATCGCGGCCCGGTCCTCTGCCAGCTCGAGCGCCCGCAGCGCCGCGGCGAATACGCCCCGCTGATCGACTTCCACGCCGCGAACCGCAGTGCCTTGTGGCGCAAGTCCAGTGCCGGCACGCTGGAAGGCGGCGACATCCACATCATCCGCCCCGGCCTTGCCGCCATCGGCGCCTCCGGCGGCCGCACCGACAGGGCGGGCGCCGAACAACTCGCTGGATGGCTGCGCGAGGACGGCTGGGAAGTCCGCGTCGAGGATTTCGACGAACACTTCCTCCATCTTGACGTCCTCTTCTGCATGGCCGCCCCCGGCCTGGCCGTCGCCTGCGAGGACGTGCTCGACCCCGCCTTCCTGCAATGGCTGCAGGCGCACGGCATCCGCTGGATTCCCGTCCCCTACCGCGCCGCGATGAATCTCGGCTGCAACATCCTCGCCCTCGGCAGGGATCGCGTGGTATCCGCCCGCGAAAGCACGGAGCTGAACGCCGCCCTCCGCGCCGAGGGGCTGGAGGTCCTGGACCCGGCCCTCTCCCTCTTCACCGCCGGCGGCGGCGGCCCCCATTGCCTCACCTGCCCGCTGCGGCGCGACGACTGACCGGAATTGAGCCCATGACCGCCGAAACACGCCCTGTCGACCACGTCATCGCCGCCGCCCGCGCCTTCCTCGGCGACCGCATCACCACCAATGCCACCATCCGCGACCAGCATTCCCACGGCGAGGACACCACCACCCCTGTCCGCCCCGACGCCGTCGCCTTCGCCGAGACGACCGAGGAGGTGTCCCAGCTCCTCGCCCTCTGCCACCGCCACGGCGTCCCCGTGACGCCCTTCGGCGCCGGCACCTCGCTCGAAGGCCATGTCACCCCGATCCGCGCCGGCATCACGCTGGATCTCTCGCACATGACCGCCATCCTGGACGTGAGCCAGGAGGACATGGACTGCCTGATCGAGCCCGGCGTCACCCGCCACCAGCTCAACGACCACCTGCGCGACCAGGGCCTGTTCTTCCCTGTCGATCCCGGCAGCCACTGCACGATCGGCGGCATGTGCGCGACGCGCGCCAGCGGCACCAACGCCGTCCGCTACGGCACCATCCGCGAGAACGTGCTCGGCCTTGAGATCGTCCTCGCCGATGGCCGCGTCATCAACACCGGCGGCCGCGTCCGCAAGGCCGCCAACGGCTACGACCTGACGCGCCTCATCATTGGCAGCGAGGGCACGCTCGGCGTCGTCACGAAGATCCGCCTCCGCCTGCACGGCATCCCCGAGGCCACCTCGGCCGCCGTCGTCCAGTTCCCGGACATGAAGGGCTGCGTCGAATCGGTCATCCAGGTGATGCAGCTCGGCGTCCCCGTGGCCCGCATCGAGCTGCTGGACGAGGTGCAGGTCGCCGCCTGCATCGCCTATTCCAAGCTCGACAACCTCGAGGTCCTGCCCACCCTCTTCCTCGAATTCCACGGCACCGAGGCCGGGGTGAAGGAACAGGCCGAGGCGGTGGAGGCCATCGCGAAGGACATGGGCGGCCTCGGCTTCGCCTGGGCGGCCGACCAGGAAACCCGCAACAAGCTCTGGACCGCCCGCCACAACGCCTATTACGCCGCCATTGCCTCCCAGCCGAACAGCCGCGGCGTCACCACCGATGTCTGCGTTCCCATCTCGCGCCTGGCAGAAGCCATCCTGGGCGCCAAGAAGGACATCGCGGAATCCGGCCTCTCCGCCCCCATGGTCGGCCATGTCGGCGACGGCAACTTCCACACCGTCATCCTCGTGGACCAGGACGACCCCAAGTCGCTGGACCGCGCCTGGGCGCTGGACCGCAAGATCGTCGCCCGAGGGCTCTCCCTCGGCGGCACCTGCTCGGGCGAGCACGGCGTCGGCATGGGCAAGGCCGAATTCCTGGAGCAGGAGCATGGCGTCGAGGCCCTGGCCGTGATGCGCAGCATCAAGACCGCCCTCGACCCCAAGGGCATCCTCAACCCTGGCAAGATCTTCCGGAACTAGCCTTCGTACCCAAGACGCCGGCCCCATGCAGGGCCGGCGCAGAGGAAACCAGCACCCGATGCCCAAGGATGCGCCGGCGGCGGCCACGCCGCCTGCCCCCGATGCCGCCCCCGCCTACGCCCCCACCGGGCTGGTGCTGGTTGCTCCCCTCCTGGCCCTCGTCCTCGGCCATGTCCTCTCCAATGCCCTCCGCACCACGCCGGGCATCGCGGCGGATGTGCTGATCGCCGATCTCGGCGTCAGTGCCGAGGGCCTGGCTGGGCTGACGGGCAGCTTCAACCTTGCCTTCGCCCTGTGCCAGATCCCGGTCGGCGTCGCGCTGGACCGCTTCGGCGTGCGCCGCGTCTCCATCACCCTCTTCTGCACGACGGTGGCCGGCTCCATTGCCGCCGCCCTCGCGACCGGACCGCTCAGCTTCCTCCTGGGCCAGCTCCTGCTCGGCGCCGGCTGCTCCGGCATGCTGCTCTGCCCCGTCACCTATGCCGCGCGCCGCCTGACCGCCGGGCAGTTCGGCCTCTGGTCCGGGCTGATCCAGGCCATCGGCAACAGCGGCATGCTCCTCTCGGCCACCCCGCTCGCCTATCTCATCGATGCAGCCGGATGGCGCGCCGGCTACGGCGCCGGCACGCTGCTCGGCCTCACCGCCCTTGTCCTCGTCATGTTGCTGGTGCGCGACGCCCCGCCCCCCGGCCCCTATCCCAGCCTGTTGCGCGACGGCCGCGAGGTGATCCGCCTTGGCCTCTCCCGCCCGCTCCGCGCCGGCATCGTGATCGCCTTCGCCTCCTTCGCGGCAGGAATTGGCGTGCGCGGCCTGTGGGGCGGTCCCTGGCTCATGGAGGTGAAGGACCTGCCGCGCACCGAAACCGGCAACATCCTCATGCTTTGCGCCCTTGCCTTCGTGGTCGGCCCGATCCTCTCGGGGATGCTGGACCGCCGCTTCGGCCACCGGCGCCTCGTTCTCGCAGTCGGCCATCTCGCCGCCGCCGCCTGTCTGGTGCTGATCGTCCTCGGCGGCCCCTCCGGCCCGCTCGGCGCCCTGCCTGCCGCCTGGGATCTGGTGATGTTCGTCGCCTTCGCCTTGACGATCTCCGTCCAGCCCCTGGTCTTCGCCGTGGTCCGCTCCGCCGTGGCGTCCGAGCAGGCGGGCAAGGCGCTATCAGCGGCCAATCTCTCCTATTTCGCCGGCGCTGCCGTCATCCAGTCCGCATCGGGGCCGGTGGTGGCCGCGGCCGGGATCGGCGCCGGCCTCCTCTTCCTCGCAGCCATGCTGACCATCGGCACGCTGCTCTTCCTGTGGATGACACGCCGCCGCGCCTGACCGGCATGGGCTCACGCCGCAGCGCGAACCCGCAGCACCGTTCCTTCGACGCCCACCACCCGCACGGTGTCGCCCGCCCGCAACCCGCCGGCCTCGGCCTGCGCGGCCCAGTCGCTATCCCCGATGCGGACCCGCAGCCCCGTGGCACTGGCGGATACAACCACCCCCTCCCGCCCGGCCAAGCCCGATTCCGGCGTGTTCAGCCAAGCCGGCCGCTGGGCCCGGCGGCGCCTCAGCCCCACCGCCACCCCCGCCGCCATCAGCACGACGAAGATCACGACGGACAGCGGAAAACCCGGCGCGGCCACCAGCCACACCAGTCCCGTCCCGACCGCCGCCAGCCCGGCCCAGAGCAGGAAGGCCCCGGGCAGCACCAGCTCCGCCCCCAGCAGGACCAGCCCTGCCAGGACCCAGATCAACCAGGGTTCCAAGGCCCGCTCCCCGTGCGCGGCACCGAGCCCGCCCCGGCCGCGGAAGCGGTCGGCGGCACGAAGCCCAGCGGCCCGCCCATCGTTGTCCCGGCGGAGGTTCCCACCGGAGTACTTGCCGGCACATGCCCCGGCGACATCCCTCCGCCCGGCCCGGCACGCAGCAACTCCAGCGCCGCCGTCACCCCGCCCGCGAGCCCCGCCATCTCCATCGGCACCACCACCAGGCGGGACGAGGGACTCCCGGCGATCGCCTGGAACGCCGAGACATATTTCTCCGCCACAAAGTACCGCAGCGCATCGCCACCGGCGCCCGAGGCCGCCGCAGCCACCATCCTTGTCGCCTCCGCCTCGGCCTGAGCCGAACGCTCCCGCGCCTCGGCATCTCGGAAGGCCGCCTCGCGCCGCCCTTCCGCCTCCAGCACAAGCGCGGCCTTCGCGCCCTCGGCGCGCACCACCGTGGCGCGCCGCTCGCGCTCGGCGGTCATCTGCAAATTCATGGCGCGGATCAGATTCTCCGGCGGCTCGATCTTGCGGATCTCCACCCGGTTCACCTTCACCCCCCAGGGATCGGTCGCCCCGTCCAGCGTCATCAGCAGCGTCGAATTGATCCGCTCACGCGAGGAGAGCGTCTGGTCCAGATCCATCTCGCCGATGACGGAGCGGATGTTGGTCATGGAGATCGCGGTCAGCGCGCCCTGCAGGTCCTGCACCTGGTAGGCCGCCTTCGCCGGATCCATCACCCGGTAATAGACGATCCCGTCCACCGTGACCGAGGCGTTGTCCCGGGTGATCACCACCTGCTCCGGGATGTCGAGCACGACCTCCTGAACGTTCAGCCGTCGCCCGATCGCGTCGATATAGGGGATGACGAAGTTCAGCCCCGGCTGCAGCAGATGCGTGAAGCGCCCGAAGCGCTCCACCGTCCACACCTCGCCCTGCGGCACGGTGCGGATCCCCTTCGCCGCCGTGACGATGGCGAGGACGAGAATGACGGCAAAGACGATGATGCTGCCCGATATCGCCATGGACGATCCTTTCCGTTGCGCGAAGGCTAAAGCGGATCGTCGCAAAGCGGTATGGTGGAACAGTGAAGGCGCACCAGACGGAAAGTGCCGCGGAAAAGCAGCGGGCGCCCCATGGCCCCCGCCGCAGCCCGCAGTGAGACCGGCAGCCTAGCCCGCCAGGGCGCGCGTCAGCCCCGCCGCGGCCTCGGCTACCAGCGGCTTTACCCGCTCCACCTCCGGCCAGAGCCGCTCCTGCGAGCCCGACAGCGTCAGCGCCCCGCAGAGTGAGCCCGAGGGCAGGAAGACCGGCGCGGAGATCGCCGCCGCATCCAGGTCCCGGCTACCCTGCGTAGCAATCACCGGAAGCCCCGGTGCCATCTCCGGCAACGGCTCCGACGAATCGTCGATCGCCGGATCCCAGATCGAGAACACGCGGCCCGTCGCAGCGCCGCCGAGCGGCATCAGGTCGCCGGCCTGCACCGCCACCCGCAGCGTCCGCGGCGGCGCGGCGCGGTAGAGGCAAATCCGCCGGTCGTCATCCACCTTCACCCAGAAGGTCGCGCCCTGCCCCGTCGCCTCGGTCAGGGATTCCAGCACCGGCGGCACCAGCGCCTCCAGCCCCAAGCTGCGCGTATAGAGGCTGCCCCAATGAAGCAGCATGGGTCCCGGGGACCAGGAGCCGTCCAGGTTCCGCTTTACGCAGCAATGCCGCTCCAGCGAAGCCAGCAGCCGCAGGATGGTGCTCTTGTACAGCCCCGTCCGCGCGGCCAGGACACGCAGCGGCAGGGCAGTGTCGCCCGGCCGGAATGCCCCGAGCACCGTCATTGCGCGTCCGACCGCCGCCACGCCCGAAGCGGTGGAAGGCGGCGACAGGAGTCGGCTCCGCGGTGCAGGCCGCCCCCCGTCCATTGCCTGCAGGGGCGGCCGGGAGACGCCATCCCCCTGAAAGGTGGTGGCGTCCTCGGTACCGAAGTCAGGATCCAAGGCTCGAACTCCCGTCCTTGGCGCTGGCACGCCTTTGGGCCGATGGCGCGACATGCCTCACCTTGGCGCGCCCAGCTCCGGCCCCGGCGGCAACATGCCGGGCCGGGGGCGGCGCGTGCGACCACTATCGGCTAACATAGGATGCGGAAGGAAGCGCCATATTCCACGGGGTAAAATAGAACGCGCGGAATTGCGAAAGGCTTTCAATTCAGGTGCCGTTCGGCACCCTGAACCAATCGGTAACCTGTGTGCTTGCGAAGCGGCAACCCTTCAGCCAAATGCGCAGCGCCATGACAAGCCGCAAGAATCCCACGCTCTCCCAGACGGAACGGCGGCCAGCTTGGCCGGCTGTGTGCGCGGGGACAAGCCGTCAGGCAGCCCCTCCAGCCATCCAATCCGCCACCCGATCCGCTGCCCGTTCCACGGCCATCGCTGTCCTGCTCGCGGGCATGCTTGGCGCCGCCCCCGCCCTCGCGCAATTCGGGCCGCAGGGTCCGCCCGCGGTCGGCGTGCAGGAAGCCACCCGCCGCCCCGTCACCGAAAGCACCGAATTCGTCGGGCGGGTCGAAGCGGTGGAACGCGTCGAAATCATCGCCCGCGTCACCGGCTTCCTCCAGGAGCGCCTCTTCGAGGAAGGCCAGGAGGTGAAGAAGGGCGAGCCGCTCTATCGCATCGAGCGCTCCACTTTCGAGGCCGAGCTCGCCCGCGCCCAGGCCCAGATCGCCTCCGCCGAGGCTGAGGTCGCCAATGCTCGGGTCACCCTCTCGCGCGCCCAGGAGCTGACCCGCACCGGCGCCGGCACACGCGTCGCGCTCGACAACGCCACCGCCCAGGAACGCACGGCAAATGCCCAGCTCGTCGCCGCCCGCGCCGCCGCCCGGGCCGCCGAGATCAACCTCGGCTACACCGACATCACCTCCCCGATCGACGGCAAGATCGGCCGCACCAACGTCACCGTCGGCAATGTCGTCGGCCCGAGCGCCGGCGCCCTTGCGGTGATCGTCAGCCAGGACCCGATGCGCATCTCCTTCCCCGTCTCGCAGCGCCAGGCGCTGGAGATGCGGGATCGCTACGCCGCCCGGGGCGGCCTCGATGCCGTCCAGGTCCGATTCCGCACCGCCGATGGCAAGACCTATCCCGATGTCGGCCGGATCGAGTTCATCGACAACCAGATCAACCGCGCCACCGACACCATCCTCGTCCGCGCCCAGGTCCCCAACCCGATCCGTCCCGATATCCGCGGCCGCACCCTGATCGATGGCCAGTTCGTCACCGTCTTCGTCGAGGGGGTGGAGCCGGTCCTCGCCATCACCATCCCCCGCGCCGCCGTCCTCCAGGACCAGCAGGGCAGCTACGCCTTCATCGTGGATGCGGAAGGCAAGGCCCAGCGCCGCAACCTCCGCCTCGGCCACAACACCCCGCAGATCGCGGTGGTGGAGGAAGGGCTGAACCCCGGCGACAAGGTGATCGTTGAGGGCATCCAGCGCGTCCGTCCCGGCCAGGAGGTGAACGCCGCCCCGGTCCCCCCCGATCCCGCGAGCCAGGCCGCACGAGGCGCCGGCGCAGCTCCCGGCGCCCCCCCGTCCGGCGCGGCCCGCGAGAATCCGAGCCAGGGCAACGCCGCCAGGGGCAACGCTCCCGCCAGCACCGCCCCCGGCGGCAGCAACCAGGGTACTGCCCAGGGCGGCCCCAACGGCGCCGGCGGCTCGCCGCCCGGCGCCCCGGCGGCCCTCAACACCGGCAATCCAGGCACCAGCCAGCCCGCCGCCAACACACCTCCAGCAAGCCAGCCAGGCTCGGGCCGGTAACACCAGATGATCTCCGGTACATTCGTCGATCGCCCACGCCTGGCGATCGTCATTGCGCTCCTGACCCTGATCGCGGGCGCGATCTCCCTCATGCGCATCCCGGTGTCGCAGTTCCCCGACATCGTCCCGCCCCAGGTCTCGGTTAACGCCCGCTACCCCGGCGCCTCCGCCAGCGTGGTGGAGCAAACCATCGGCCAGGTGCTGGAAGGCCAGATCAACGGCGTGGACCGCATGATCTACATGCGCTCCAACTCCGCGAATGACGGCACCTATTCGCTGAACGTCTCCTTCTCCCTCGGTACCGATCCCGACCTGGCGACGGTGAACGTCAACAACCGCGTCCAGGCGGCCATGGCACGGCTCCCGCAGGAGGTGCAGCGCAGCGGCGTCATCGTCCGCAAGCAGTCCTCCGCCGTGCTGATGTTCGGCTTCCTGTACTCCAAGACCAATCTCGACCCGCTCTTCCTCTCCAACTACTTCACCATCAACATGCTCGACGACCTGGCCCGCGTGTCCGGCGTCGGCCAGGTGAACGTTTTCGGCGCGCAGGACTACTCCATGCGCGTCTGGTTCGAGGTGGACCGCCTCATCTCGCTGAACATGACGCCGCAGGACGTCATCACAGCGATCCAGGCGCAGAACGTCCAGGCCGCCGTCGGTCGCCTCGGCGGCCGCCCCACGGGCGACGACCAATCCTTCCAGATCAACCTGGAAACCCGCGGCCGCCTGCAGACGCCGGAGGAATTCGGCAACATCGTCGTCCGTGCCAACCAGGACGGCTCTGTGCTCCGCGTGAAGGATGTCGCCCGTGTCGAGATCGGCGCGGCCAACATGGACACGGAGAACCGCTTCAACGGTCAACCAGCCATCGCCTTCGGCATCTACCTGGCGCCAGGCGCCAATGCGGTGCAGGTCTCGACCGCGGTGCGCCAGCGCATCTCGGAACTCCAGGCCCGCTTCCCCCAGGGCCTCGACACCGAGGTCTTCTACGACAGCTCCGAATTCGTCAGCGAGACGATCCACGAGGTCATCAAGACCCTGATCGAGGCCTTCATCCTCGTCGTGATCGTCGTCTTCCTCTTCCTCGGCAGCTGGCGGGCGACGATCATCCCGACCATCGCCGTCCCGGTCAGCCTTATCGGCGCCTTCATCATCCTTCTCGGCCTCGGCTACTCAGCGAATACCGTCTCCCTCCTGGCCATGGTGCTGGCGATCGGCATCGTGGTCGACGACGCCATCGTGGTGGTCGAGAACGTCGAGCGGGTGATGCACGACCATCCCGAGCTGAGCACGGCAGACGCCACAAAGAAGGCGATGGGCGAGATCACGGCGCCCATCATTGCCATCACCCTCGTCCTCCTCTCCGTCTTCGTCCCCATCGCCTTCATCCCGGGCCTTTCGGGTGAGCTGTTCCGCCAGTTCGCGGTGACGATCTCGGCCGCCATGGTCATCTCGGCCATCAACGCCCTGACCCTCTCCCCGGCCCTCTGCGCCATCATCCTCAAGCCCCATCACGGCCCCCGCCGCGGCCCGGTGGGCTATGTGCTGCGCGGCATCGATTGGACGCGGGACCGTTACGCAGGCGGCGTCCGCCGCCTGATCCGCGTCTCCTTCCTCTCCATCATCCTCACAGCCGGCTTCGGCTTCGGCATCTGGACAATCAGCAAGGTGACGCCGACGGGCTTCCTGCCGCAGGAGGACCAGGGCGCCTTCTTCGTCCAGGCCCAGCTCCCGCCCGGCGCCAGCGTCTCCCGCACGCGCGAGGTGGTGCGGCAGATCGAGGAGATCGTGCGTCCCATCCCGTCGGTGCAGGGCACGCTCGGCATCGTCGGCTTCTCGCTGATCGACGGCGGCGCGCAGTCCAACTCGGCCTTTATGGTCATCCGCATGAAGCCCTTCGCCGACCGCGAAGGGGTGGCCAACAGCGTGCAGGCCGCGATCGGCCGCGTCTTCGGCGCGACCCAGTCCATTCGCACCGCCAATGTCTTCGCCTTCAACCTGCCACCCATCATCGGCCTCGGCACCGGCGGCGGCTTCGAATACATCCTGCAGGACTATGAGGGCCGCGACATCAACGCGCTCGCGGCCACCATGCTCGGCCTCATCGTGCCCGCGAACCAGGACCCGAACCTGACGGCGGTCTTCTCCACCTTCGCCGCCAACAACCCGTCGCTCTTCCTCGACGTGGACCGCGACAAGGCCCAGGCCCTCGGCGTCCCCATCAGCAGCATCTTCACCACGCTGCAGGCGGCGCTGGGCGGCATCTACGTCAATGACTTCAACCTCTATGGCCGCGTCTGGCAGGTGAACATCCAGGCCGAGGCCACCGACCGCAACGACATCGACGACATCTGGCGCATCCAGGTCCGCAGCAACAGCGGCGAGATGGTGCCTCTGCGCGCCTTCGCCGAGCTACGCACCGTGCTCGGCCCGCAGACCATCTTCCGCTACAACAACTACCGCGCCATCTCGGTCAACGGCGCGCCCAGGCCCGGCATCTCCTCCGGCCAGGCCCTGACCGCGATGGAGCAGATTTCCGACCGCGTTTTGCCGAATGGCTACGGCTATGCCTGGACGGGCACGGCGTATCAGGAAAAGCTCGCGACCGGCCAGACCGCCTATATCCTGGCCCTGGCCGTCCTCTTTGCCTACCTGTTCCTCGTGGCGCTGTACGAAAGCTGGACCATCCCGATCCCGGTTCTGCTCTCCATCGCGGTGGGCGTGCTCGGTTCTTTCGTGGCCATCCTCCTCGGCGAGCTCAGCCTCGACATCTACGCCCAGATCGGGCTCGTCGTGCTGATCGCACTGGCGGCGAAGAACGGCATCCTCATCATCGAATTCGCGAAGGAGGCACGCGAACGCGGCATGCCCATCCGCGAAGCCGCGGCCGAAGGCGCCCGCCTCCGTTTCCGCGCGGTGATGATGACCTCCATCGCCTTTGTCCTCGGCCTCGTGCCGCTGGTCACGGCGACAGGCGCGGCGGCGGTCTCGCGCCGCGCGGTGGGCACGCCGGTCTTCGGCGGCATGCTCGCGGCCTCGCTCATCGGCATCTTCATGATCCCGATGCTCTATGTCGTCTTCCAGGCCACGCGCGAACGGGTGAAGAGCTGGTTCGGCCACAAGCCGCCGGTAACCCCCACCGCCACCCCGCACTGATTCGGGGCTGACCTCGCCACCGAATCCACGGCCCGCGCCCTCACCGGCGCGGGCCGTTCCATTTCCGCCCGCAACCTCCGCATCATGGCCCGGGAGCCGCCGGAAACCGGCCATCTCCCCGCCCCCCCTTCCCGCGGCGGCCCCATCTCTTCATGATCTGCCCAGCGAAGCCACGGGAGATTGTGTCATGGCGAAGTTCGGCCTCAGCCAGCCCCTGCGCCGGGTCGAGGACCCTCGCCTCCTCAAGGGCGACGGCCGCTACACCGACGACCTCGTGCCGAACGGCATCGCCGCGGGCGCCGCCATAGGCCACATTCTCCGCTCCCCCCATGCCCATGCCCGCATCCTGTCGATCGACACGGCCGCCGCCGCGGCGCTGCCCGGCGTGCTGACCATCCTCACGGGCAAGGAGTGGAAGGAGGAAGGCCTGGGCGAGATCCCCTGCGCCATCCCGCTGAAGAACCGCGACGGCTCACGCCGGGGCAACACCCCGCGCCCGGCCCTCGCCGACGCCGTCGTTCGCCATGTCGGCGACCCCGTTGCCTTCATCGTCGCAGAGTCCCAGGAGGCGGCCCGCGACGCCGCGGAAGCGATCGAGGTCGAGTATGAGGGCCTTCCCTCCATCACCGACCTCGCCACCGCCACCCAGCCCGGCCAGCCGCAGGTCTGGGACACCGTCGCGAACAACATCGTCTTCGACTGGGAAACCGGCGACCGTGCCGAGACCGACCGCCTCTTCGCCGAAGCCGCGCAGGTCACGCGCCTGACCGTCGTGAACAACCGCATCGTCGTCTCGTCGATGGAAGGCCGCGCGGCGCTCGCCGAATATGACCCCACGACCGAGCGCTTCACCCTCCATGCCGGCACCCAGGGCAGCTGGTCCCTGAAATCCATGCTCGCTGGCATGTTCAACATCGCGCCAGAAAAGCTCCGCGTCGTCACCCATGACGTCGGCGGCGGCTTCGGGATGAAGCTCTTCACCTATCCCGAATACGCGCTCTGCATGATGGCCGCGCGCCGCCTGGGCCGCCCCGTGCGCTGGGCCAGCGAACGCACCGAGGCCTTCCTCTCCGACACCCATGGCCGCGACAACATCACCACGGGCGAGATCGCGTTGGACAAGGACGGCAAATTCCTCGCGCTCCGCACGAAGAACACCGCCAATATGGGCGCCTATCTCTCCAACTACGGCCCCTTCATCCCCACCGGGGCCGGCACCAAGGTGCTCGCCAGCGTCTATGGCTTCAAAGCCATTCACGCCAACGTCATCGGCGTGCTGACCAACACCACCCCGGTGGATGCCTATCGCGGCGCCGGCCGCCCCGAATCCAACTACCTGGTCGAGCGCCTGATCGACGCCGCCGCGCGCGAGGCGGGGATTGACCGCATCGAACTCCGCCGCCGCAACATGGTCCCCGCCTCGGCCATGCCGCACACCACCCCCATGGGCCAAACCTATGATTCCGGCGAATTCGCCCAGGTCATGGACCATGCCCTCGCGCAGATCGACTGGGCCGGCTTCCCCGCCCGACAGGCCGAGGCGGCGTCGCGCGGCAAGCGCCGCGGCATCGGCCTCGCCTATTACCTCGAGGCCACCGGCGGCTCGGACAGCGAGCGCGCCGAGGTGCGCTTCGCCAAGGACGGCACGGTGGAGGTGCTGGTCGGCACCCAGTCCACCGGCCAGGGCCACGAGACCGCCTATGTGATGATTACCGCCCATGAGCTGGGCATCCCGATCGAGAAGATCCGCGTCATCCAAGGCGATTCGGACGTCATCCCCACCGGCGGCGGCACCGGCGGCGCCCGCTCCCTCTATTCCGAGGGCACCGCCATCCTCGCCACCACCGCGACGGTGATCGAGAAGGGCAAGCAGGCCGCCTCCGAGGCCCTCGAGGCCTCCCCCGCCGACATCGAGTTCGAGGGCGGCCGCTTCGCCATCGCCGGCACCGACCGGGCCATCGGCATCCTCGATCTCGCCATGGCCCAGCAGGCCCGGGCCGCCCGCGGCGAGACCGCCACCCTGCTGGACGCGGCCGAGATCGCCGCCATCCCTGCCCATACCTTCCCCAATGGCTGCCATGTCTGCGAGGTGGAGGTGGATCCGGACACCGGCCTCATCGCCGTCCTCCGCTACATCGTGGCGGATGATGTCGGCCATGCGCTGAACCCGTTGATCGTGCGCGGGCAGGTCCATGGCGGCGTCGCCCAGGGAATCGGGCAGGCCATGCTGGAACGCACCGCCTACGACCCGGAGAGCGGCCAGCTCCTATCCGCCTCCTTCATGGACTACGCCCTGCCCCGCGCCGGGGACCTCCCCCCGATCGAGGTGGACTTCGTCTCCATCCCCTGCCTGACCAACCCGCTTGGTGTGAAGGGCGCGGGCGAGGCTGGCGCCGTAGGCTCGCCCCCCGCCCTGATGAACGCGCTGGTCGACGCCCTCTCCGCCGAAGGCATCACCCATATGGACATGCCGGCCACGCCGGAAGTCGTGTGGAAGGCGCTGGAAATGGCCCGCGCCGCCTGAGGCGCGGCCACCCGAACCCGCCCCGTCACCGCATGGCGATGACGGCGGCGGGGCGCGGCGCCGGCGGTGCATCCAGGAAACGCAGCCCCGTCACCCGGAAGCCGTCGCCCTGCCAGGTCATGTCGAAGGCCACCCCGCCTTCCCCCCGGGAAGGTCCATATTCCACCCGGAAGGACGTAAGCCCGAGCGGCCACGCTCCGCGAAGGTTGGTCAGCCCCGCCGGGCTTCCCTCCCCCACGCCACCACGTGCCCGCAGCGCCAGCCAGGCCGCCACCCCCTCGGGCTTCTCCCAGGAGGCCGCCATCCGCCCCGCCATGGCGGTGAGAAAGCGCCGCGCCCCCTCGCCCTGCTCGTCGCGCAACTCCGCCGCCAGCCCCTTGCGCAAGCTCGCCATGGCCGCTGGTCCGTCGAACTGCCGCATCAGTCCCGGCGCATCCACCTGCCCGATCGGCACCGAAAGCCGCACCGCCAGCATCCAGGGCAGCGCCAGCCAGGCCAGCAGCAGCGCCAGCCCCGCGACAACGGCCATCACCACCTGAACCCAGGGCCGCACCCACCGCGCCGGCTCGGAACCGGGCACAGCCTGTCCACCCCCCTGCGGAATTCCTTGCACAGGCCGCGGCGGGACATCTTGCTCCACCACGCGCGCTGCCTGTCCCGGCACCGGCCCCGAAGCTCGGACGCCCCAACCCAGTTCCCAGGACCGCCGCCAGGGCCGGGGCGAGGCTTTCGGCACGCACAGCGCCTGCCGTGCATCGTAATCCGCCCACACCTCATCCCAGATGTCGCCCCGCCGCTTGGCCGCCATGCGCCTGTCCCATTCGTCCAAGGAACAGCGCTATCCTGGCGCCACGTCTCTGTTTTGAGAATGACGCGACGAACCCTACCGAAGCGTTAACGCCTCACCGCAAGCAGCCATCACGCGTGGCGCGCGAGATCCGCCTCAAGCCGCGCCAGCACCGCCGCCAGCGCCGCCACCATCCCGGCGGCCTGCGCATCCGGCCCCAGCGGCCGTTCCGGCGGCACCGGGACCGTCGCCGATTCGGCGAATTGCCCTACCACCCGCGTCCCGAACTGGCTCGTGTCCCGCAGCAGCACCGCCGTCATCGAGGCCACCGCCACCCCGCGCCCGAGATCGACATGCAGCGCCACCAGCTCGGTCTCGAGCAGCAGGTCCGCCTGCCCCCGCGTCCCCGGCGCCAGCACGGCGGTGAACAGCCCAGCATCGACGAGCCAGCGCCGCAGCGATTCCTCCGCCGCCTCGGCCGGCGGGGCCGTCCATTCGGCATAATATTCCACCGCCTCGGTCCCGTCCGGCCGCAGCGAGCGCAGCAGCTTGCTGTCCATCCCGGGCGCCGCCCGCGTGATCCGCATCAGCAGCGTCCGCCGCGCGGTGCGCCGGGCCGGCGGCCCCGGCCGGCGCGGCGAGAGCGGATAGCGCCGCGGCTCCACATAAGGCCGGTCCAGCACCGAGCAGGCCCCCAGCACCAGGGGCGCCACCAGGATCATCCGCCGCCGCATCACCGCCTCTCCCTCGTCCAATCCGGCGCCGGCGGCGGCGCCCCAAGCACGGCCGCGCCCGGCGAACGCCGCAGCAGCTCCGTCGTGTCCCGCAGGTTGCCCGAGGCCGCGCGCAGGTCCCGCAGAGTCGGCGTCAGGTCCACGTTGATATCGCCGATGGCGTTGTTCACGGAGCGCGCTGCCGTTTCGATCTGCGTGATCGCCCCGGGCAGCCGCTGCAGTCCCGCCTGAAGCCGCTCCATCGCCGCATTGGCGTTCCGAAGCGTGCCCTTGACCTCCGGCCCACCGATCAGCGCACGCGCCTCCGCCACCGTCGCCTGCATCTCGGCCGAAAGCGCCGGCAGGTTCAGGTCTCGCACCGCCTGCTGCAGGGTTGCCAGCGTCTCGGTCGCCGCGCGCGAGGCCTGAGCCACGTCGCCGTCATTCACCTGCCGCCGCAGGTCCATGAGCAGCCCCGCCATGTCCGACAGCACCTGCTCGATCGGCAGGCCGCTGATCCGTCGCGCCAGTTCCTCCGCCACATTCGTCACCTGCGCCACCGTGCTCGGCATGGAGGGAATCACCGGATATTCCGGCGTCCAGGGCGGCGCCTCGGCCGGGAAGCGCTCCGGATCGGCGAAGTCCAGCTCCAGATAGCCCACCCCGGTGATGCCCGTGGAGGACAGCCGCGTCCGCAGCCCCAGCTTCACCGCCCTGGCGACATCCGGCGCATCCCGCAGCCGCGTCAGATCGATCGCGAAGCGCACCAGCACGCGCTGGTAGTCCGCGGAAAAGCCCTCTGCAGGCGGCGGATAGGAGGTGGCGACGAGGTTGATCTCGGTCACCTGTCCCAGCTGCACGCCGCGGAACCGCACGGCCGCGCCGATCTCCAGCCCCTGCACGCTCTCGCGCAGATAGGTTTCGAAGGCCTGGGTGTTGCGCCCCAGCTTGCCGGCGGTGAAGAACAGGACGAAGCCCAGCCCCAGCGCCAATCCCACCAGGATCAGGATGCCGACGCGCAGGTAGAGCCCACGGGCGGAGACCGCCATCAGGCGACCTCCCGCCGGAAGAACCGCCGCACCGTGTCGTTCGGCGGATCATCCCGCAGGCGCCGCGGGTCGCCCTCGGCGATCATTCCCTGCGCCTCCTTGTCCAGCATGATGCAGCGATCCCCGATCGCCAGGATCGACTGCAGCTCATGCGTCACCACCACGAAGGTGCTGCCCAGGTCCCGCGCCAGGTCCTTGATGAGCTGATCCAGCCCCGCCGAGGTCACCGGGTCCAGCCCCGCGCTCGGCTCGTCGAGGAACAGGATCGGCGGGTCCAGCGCCATGGCGCGCGCGATCCCCGCCCGCTTGGCCATGCCGCCCGAGATCTCCGCCGGCAGTCGCCCCGCCGCATCGGAAAGCCCCACCAGCCCCAGCTTCACCCGCGCCACCGCTTCCCGCGCCTCGCGCGGCAGGTCGGTATGGGCCTCCAGGGGCAGCATCACATTCTCCAGCAAGGTCATCGAGCCGAAGAGCGCCCCCGACTGCCACATGACGCCCAGCTGGCGGAGCAGGTTGCGCCGCTCGTCGCCGGAGGCCGTGGCCAGCTCCCCGCCCAGGATCGTCACATGCCCGGCCGTCGGCTCGTACAGCCCGATCATCAGCTTCAACAGCGTCGACTTGCCGCAGCCCGAGCCGCCGAGGATGACGAACACCTCCCCCCGAGCCACCTGGAAGGTGACATGGCGGAATAGCACGCGGCTGCCGAAGCCCATGGCCACGTCCCGCACTTCAATCACCGCCCCAGGCACCGCCCCAGGCACTGCCTGCCGCGATGTCGCCGGTGCAACCACCACAAGCTCGCCCATCACCATCCCAGCCGGAAGAACAACACCGCGAATACCCCGTCCAGCATCACCAGCGCCACGATGCCGCCCACCACGGCCGCGGTCGCGGCATCGCCCACGGCACGCGGCCCGCTGCCGGCGGAAAGCCCCGCCCGGCAACCGATCCCGGCGATCACCAGCCCGAACACCGCCGCCTTGCCCAGGCCGCCGAGCATGTCGCTCAGCCCAATCCCGGCATGCAGCTGGTTCAGCACCAGCTGCACCGGGAAGCCCAGGCTCAGCATCACCCCGCCCATGCCCAGCAGCCCGGCCAAGTCCATCACCAGCGCCAGCACCGGCATGGCGATGGTCGCCGCCACCAGCCGCGGCAGCACCAGCATCACCATGGGGTCGATTCCCATGATGCGCAGGGCGCTCACTTCCTCGTTCACCGTCATGGTGCCCAGCTCGGCTGCATAGGCCGAGCCTGTCCGCCCCGCCAGCACCACCCCCGCAAGCAGCGGCCCCAGCTCCCTCAGCAGAGAAATGCCGACCAGCCGAGGGATGAAGATCTCCGCCCCGAACTGCCGCATCGGGATGGAGGACTGGAAGGCCAGGATCACCCCGATCAGCACGCCGAGCAGCAAGGTCAGCCCGAAGGCCCGCGTCCCCACCTCGTCCAGGTGCCGCAGCACGTCGGCGGCCCGCAGATTGCGCGGCCGCCGCAACGCATTCACCACGGTGGATGAGGATTCACCGAGGAAGGCGACCCCATCCGCCGCCGCCTGCATCCGCCCGACGCCCCAGGCGCCAAGCAGCCGCACCAGCCCTAGCCGACGCGCCGGCGGCGCCTGCGGCGCCGGCCTGGCCGCCCCGCGGGACCGCTCCAGCACCGCCGCCACGGGCCGCGACGCGCCCTCGATGGCCACGTCCTTCCCCGCTTCCTCGGCGGCGGCAAGCACCAGGGCCGCGCCGCTCGTGTCCAGCACCGACAGGCGGGAGAGGTCGATGCGACGCGCGCCCTTCGCCGCCGACAGCGCCGGCCGCCAGACGCGCCCCGCCGTCAGGCTCGTCAGCCGCCCTGAGAAGCGCAGCACCTCCCCATCCCGCACCACCTCCGGCGCCTCCCCGCCACCGGCAGGCGCAGGGACGCCACCCCGGTCCGAGGCTGCGGGCACCACGGCACCCCCCGGCTCCGGCGCCGCATCCGGCGCGCGCCCGGGCCCCAGATCCTCCGCCGGCGGCAGAGCCGGGCTGCCGGGCGTCGAAGACCGCTCCGCCGCGCCCTCCTCCCGCCCCGTCCTCCGGTCCCCCTGCCCTTCGCCGACTGGGATTTCCTCGCGCGGCGTCACGCCGGCAGGTCCGGCACCGGCCGCAGCCCGAGCAGTGCCGCCGCACTCCGCGCCGCCTGCGCCCCGCTGAGCCAGGCGCCCGCCAGGGTGCCCGCCAGCGTCGTATGGCAGGCCTCCCCCGCCAGATGCAGCCGCCCCTCGCCAATTGGGGCCGAAAGAGCCTCGCGCGCCCCACCGCATCCCGGCCGGAGTGCCGCATAGGCGCCCCGCGCCCAGGGATCGCGCGCCCAACCAGAAACCACCGCCCCGTCCCGCCGCAGCGCCCGGTCCGCCCGCCCCCCATAGATCCGCCGCAGCTCGGAAAAGGCGAGGTCGACCAGCGCCGCATCCCCCTCCCGCGCCATTTCCCAGGCCAGGGCGCCTCCGGCAAAGCCCTGGAGATGGTCGCGCCCGAAGGGCCAGGCGACGAAGGTCATCGCCCTCTCCCCCTCCTCCAGCCGCCGCTCGATGCCGCCGAAGGCCGGCACGTCCAGCCGGTCATCCCCGGCGGCCCGCAGCCCCACCTTGCTCAGCAGCCCCATGGGAAGGTCATGCGCCGCCTGCGCCGCGGCGCCCGGCAGCGCCGGGTCGAAGCGGATGGCGCCCGAGGCCAGCACGCCGGTCGAAACCGTCACCACCGCCGCCCCGGCCTCCACCACACCGAAGCCGCCCTCGGCCCGCACCCGCCGTCCGCCCCAGGAGATCCGCTCCACCGGCGCTTCCAGCGCCACCGGAAGCCCACGCGCCAGCACCTCGAGCAGATGCCCGCAGCCATCGCGCGGCATCAGGTTCGTCCCATGCAGCAGGGTGGAGAGGTAATCCCCGAGGTCGATGTCCCGCGCCTCTGCCCCCGAGATCACCGGCGCCTCCCAATGGGTGAGCGTCGCATCCCAGAAGCCGCCGCGCGGCGCCGCGTCCGCCAGACTCATGCGCCGAACTTCGGCCGCCGGCCCCGCGGCCGCCAGCCTCACCGCCGCATGCCAGTCCCGCTCCGCCGCCTCGTAATCCCGCAGCTCGGCTGCCCCGGCCCAGCGATCCCCCATCCAGACGCGGGAATCACGCACCGCGTCATGGTCGAACAGCCAAAGGCCGGCCGCCTCGGCCAATGGCATCAGCGGGTTGGATTGCGCCGCATGTAGCCAGGTCGCGCCCATATCGAAGGGCGTGCCGAGGGAATGATCCGTCCGTGCCCGTCCGCCGACGCGCCCGCGCGCCTCCAGCACCCGCACGCGCAGGCCCAGCGACAACGCCTCGCGCGCCGCCGCGATCCCTGCCGCGCCGGCGCCCACCACCAGCAGATCGCAATCCCCCGATACCATTCAGACCAAAGCGCCCAGTGAGGGCAGGGTTTCCCCCAGGGTCGGGCGCCGCACCAGCCCGAACATCCGCCCGCCGTCGTCCTGGCGCATGGCACGTTCCGGCCCATGGAGCGCCGCCCCACGGCGCTTACCTGACGCCAGCGCGCGGACCGCTCAGGCCGCCGGACCTCACGCCGCGATGCGCGGTTCCATCATCGCCGCATGGCGGTCGCGACCGCGGTGAGCTGCCCTCAGTGGAGCACGATGCGCTCGCCCCATTCCCGGTCGCGCTTTCCGCACCTCTCCGTCCGGGCAGGACTTGCCGCGCGGGCCTCCCAAATTTCGGCCCGGGCTCGAAGGTAATCTGCGACAAGACTCCATATCTCGCCCGACTCGACGCTGCCTGATCCCGCCCTGGCGCCCGCAGCCCTTTCTTGCTCCTGCTCAGCCTTCGCCTGTTCGCGGCGACACCGCCGAGCCCGATCCACGAACGCCCTGCTGCTGCTCATGACCCCTCCGCTGACTTTCATGCCACGGCCGCATCGGTGAGGAGACCCGGCCGTGCGGAACTGGTCGCTCCCCCCGAGCCAGGCCCTGTTTCACTGCGGCCGTCTATCCTCCTGGACCTCGATCGCGAGTTGGACGCGGGCCCGCCCGAAGGCGGGGATCACGCCACGCACCCGTGCCGTCCGCACCGCGCCCGAATGGATCAGGCCCGTGATGGCCTGCGCGTCCTCGGATGGAAGCCAACCCAGCGGCCGACCGTCCGGTGAGCGCACCTCGACGCGGCTTCGCCCACGCGGGCACAGATCCAGGCACGCCCCGACGCGCAGCCAACTCAGGGACACCGGATCCCAGCCGATGCTCCCCGTGCCGAGCAGAAAGCTCTCGATCACCGAGCGGGCCGCTCCTCCGCCTTGCCCGCGAGGACCGCTCCAGGTGCGCGGGAAAGCACCTTGAACGCAGCCTCCGTCATCGCCTGCGTGATCCCGAGACTCTCGTTATAGACCTCGGCATAACCAGCCATGACCCGCTTCCAGGAAGCATCCGACCCCTGGCCCCTGGGACCGGCAGGCGTCTGCGGATAGGCATCCAGAGCCGTCCGCGCGATGCCGAAGGTAACCTCCTGTTGGCGCAGGGCCGTCTCACAGAACGCCTCTGCCGCCGCCTGATGGGCCATGAGCAGGCTGCGGTAGGTCTTGAACGCGTGCTCCGTCACGCCGGCCGTGTCGTCTGAACTAGGGAACGGCCAAGCCTTCGCTGCCCAGCGGCGGTCAGTCCAGAATGCGGCGAGATCAGACCAGGCAGCGGAAGCATTTGCTGACACAGCAATATTTTTGGTCTCGCTGGTCTTGGTGTCGCTGGTCTTGGTGTCGCTCTTCTTCGCGGCTTCGAAGTTCATACGGTGGGTTCCCCGGCAGATGTCAGCTGGACTGGCACCTAACTTTCTGATGAGGCGGGTTTGCCTCACGCCGAAGTGTAAGCTGGGTCTTTCAAAATGAACAAGCTGGATTCTGCAGAATAGAATCATGGTTATGAAACCGTAACACACACGGAAGAAACTGAGCTATCCATGCGAAGCTCGCCTCTCCAGCATCTTCCCAGAACCGCGTTCCTCCCCATCTACAGCGCCGACATGCCCAAAGCTGATGGTTCACCCGCCCCCTCCACCATCAGCCCAGGATCCGGGGCCTACCAGCGCACCTCCCAGGCCGTTGCAGCACTCCATCTCGCATCCATGAGGCGCCAGTTCATCGCGATCCGGGAGATCTTTGGAGGGGACCCGCCGCACCGGGCTCGTGAGGCACTTTGGGTCGGGCTGGAGGTCATCCAGGCTGAGCTACGCGGGGAGCGGCTTGCACTCCGGGATCTTGTCGCCCGAGCCGAGGGCCTGCTGAGCGCGCCGACCCTGTCGCGTGTCGTGTCCGAGATGGAGCTGGGCGGAATGCTGGTGTCCGAGCTGGTGCCTTCGGAACAGGGGCGTCTCAAGCTGCTGCGTCCCACGGCGCGTGCCCTCGAGCTCCTCGCGGCGCGGGCGGATGACGCCTTCTCCGAATTCGCCGGGATCGTGCACACAGCCGAGCAGCGTTAGGGTCAGGACCCATTGATATGGGGCAGCGCCTGATCTGATTGGCTGATTTCATGGCCGCTGAAAGTGCTGCCATGGCTGACCTGTTCTGGCTCGAAGGTGCAGATTCCCGCTGTATCGGCTGCACCAAGGGTCATCGCCCTTCGCTACAACCGATGCGCCCACACCTTCGTCTCCGGCATCTGCCTGGCAGCCGTCGCGCTGATCTGGACCAATGAGTCCTGAACCTAGTCCAGCTTCACCCCGGACATCTCCACCAGCCGCCGCCAGAAGGGCGTTTCCCGCTTAATCTGCGCCGCCAGCGCCGCCGGGCTCTCGCTCAGCGCCACGTCATAGCCGAGCGGCTTCAACCGGGCGACGAAAGCCGGATCGGCCGCCACCTGCCGGATCGCCGCCATCAGCCGCTGCACCACCGGCTCGGGCGTTCCCGCCGGCGCCATCAGGGCGTTCCAGGGCGCGATGTTGAGGTTGCCTAGCCCAAGATCCGGGAAATCCCCCATGGCCGGAACATCCGGCGCGAAATCCATCCGCTCCTTGGAGGAGAGCGCCAGCGCCTTGAACTTGCCCGTTTGCACATGCGGCATCAGCGCCGGCGTCACATCGAACATCATGTCGATCGTACCCGAGAGCAGGTCCGCGATAGCCGGCCCGCCGCCGCGATAGGGCACGTGCAGGATGCGCGCGCCCGCCATGGCGTTCACCGCCTCGATGCACAGATGCGATGACGTCCCCGGCCCCGAGGAGCCCATCTTCACTTGGTCCGGATGCGCCTTGGACCAGGCGATCAGCGCCCGGAAATCCGTCCATCCGTTCTTCGCCGCCGTCTCGGCATTCACCACGCAGATCAGCGCGCCATTGGTGATGAGCGTCAGCGGCTGCAGGTCCTTCACCGGATCGAAGGGCAGCTTGCTGTAGAGGAAGGGATAGGCGGTCATCGTCACCCCGCCGATCACCCCGATGACGGTGCCGTCATTCGGCCCCTTCGCCACGGCATCCGTGCCGAGGATGCCGCCCGCGCCGCCGCGGTTCTCCACCACCACATTCTGCCCCAGCGCCGGCCCCAGCCGCTCCGCCACCAGCCGCCCGAGCAGGTCGATCGCGCCGCCTGGCGGGAAGGGCACGATCACCCGCACCGGCCGTCCGCCCGCCACCGGCTGCGCCAGGGCGGGAAGCCCGGCGACCGATGGCATGGCGGCCAGACCGGCGAGAAGGGATCGGCGTCGCAACATGAAGCTCTCCGTCATCATTCCGTAATCGGTGCGCAGCATGGCAACACGCGCGCCGGAAACCTCATGCGAATCCCGGGCCAGGGCAGAACCCCTGCCCTTTATCCGGTGATGCCGATGGACCAGGGGACGAACTCGTTGTTCCCCACCCCCAGCTCCTCGCTCTTGCTCCGCCGCCCGCTGGCCGTCTCCAGCAGAAGCTGGAACACGCGCTCGCCCATCTCCTGGATGGTCGCCTCGCCGTCCAGCACCACGCCGCAGTTGATGTCCATGTCGTCCATCAGCCGCCGGTACATCGGCGTGTTGGTCGCCAGCTTCACCGATGGCACCGGCTTGCAGCCGAACATGGACCCCCGCCCGGTGGTGAAGGCGATCAGATTCGCGCCCCCGGCCACCTGGCCCGTCGCCGAAACCGGGTCGTAGCCCGGCGTGTCCATGAAGATGAAGCCCTTCTGCGTCACCGGCTCGGCATAGCGGTACACTTCCATCAACGGCCCCGTGCCCCCCTTCATCGAGGAGCCCAGCGACTTCTCGATGATGTTCGCCAGGCCCCCCGCTTGGTTGCCCGGGCTCACCTTGCCGTTGATCTGCGTGTCGCGCCCAACCGCATATTCCTCCTTCCACCAGCGCAGCCGCTCGACCAGCTTCTCCCCCACCTCGCGGGAGACCGCGCGCCGCGTCAGCGTATGCTCGACGCCGTTGATCTCCGGCGTCTCCGACAGGATGGCCGTGCCGCCATGCCGCACGAGGACGTCCATCGCAGCACCCAGCGAAGGATTGGCCGTGATGGAGGAAAACCCATCCGACCCGCCGCATTGCAGCCCCACCGTGAGATGCGCCGCGGAAACCGTCTGGCGCGTCACGCGGTTCGCCTCCGGCAGCATCGCCCTCACCGCCGCGATGCCCGCATCGATCGTCTTCCGCGTGCCGCCGACCTCCTGCATCACCATCGGATACAGCTGGGGCCCGGCCGCCAGCTTCTGCTCCTCCAGTAACGCGCCCAGCTGGTTGCGCTCGCAACCCAGCCCGACGATCACCACCCCCGCGATATTCGCGTGCCGCACATAGCCCGCGATGGTCCGCCGCAGCAGCGCCATCGGCTCGCCGGTCATCTCCATGCCGCAGCCCAGCGTATGGCTCAGCGCCACCACGCCATCGACATTCGGGTAATCAGCCAGCCGCTCCGGCGTGAAGTAATCCGCCACCCCGCGCACCACCGTCGCCGAGCAATTCACCGTCGAGGCAATGGCGATGAAGTTCCGCGTCCCGACACGCCCATCCGGCCGCACGATCCCCTGGAAGGTCGCGCGCTCCGCCTCCGGCACATAGGCGACAGGCCTGTAATCCTCGCCATAGGCGTAGTCGCGCTGGAAGTCCTGCATCAGGCAGTTATGCGCATGCACATAGGTGCCGGCGGGAATGTCCTCCCCGGCAAAGCCGATCACCACGTCGTATTTCCGGATGGCGCCGCCCGCCGGAATGTCCATCGTCGCCAGCTTATGCCCGGCCGGCACGTCCTGCCGCGCCACCACATTCTCGCCAGGAATGGCCGTGCCCGCTGAGACCGGCACGCGCGCCACCACCACATTGTCGCGCGGATGCAGCCGGATCGCCGGACCAACCGCGCGCTTCACCGAAAGATCGATCATCGCCCTACTCCACCACCACGCCGGCCTTGCGCACCACCTCGCCCCATCTGGCGATCTCGGCGCGGATGAAGGCCTCGAACTCGTCGGCCGTGTTGCCCACCGGCTCGGCGCCCTGTTCCGTGAGCTTCGCACGGAAGCCTGGCTGCCGCACGGCATCCTGCAGCGCGCCGGAAATCGCCTCTACCGCCGGCCGCGGCGTCCGCCCGGGCGCCACCACGCCGAACCAGGCCACAGCCTGGATATCCGGGAAACCGGCCTCCGCCGTCGTTGGCACATCCGGCAGGGAGGGGCTGCGCCGCGTATCCGTCACCGCCAAGGCCCGCACCCGTTCGTCCTTGATCTGCGGCAGCCCGGAGGGAAGGTTGTCCACCAGGATCTCCACCCGCCCCGCCGCCGCCTCGAGCAGCATTTGCGCCGCGCCCCGAAAGGGCACATGCGTCATGTCCAGCCCAGAGCCGCCCTTCAGCATCTCACCCGTCAGATGCAGGCTCGTGCCCACGCCGGAGGAACCGTAGTTGAACTTCCCCGGCTCTCGCCGCGCCAGCTCCACCAACTCGCCCAGCGTCTTCGCCGGCACCCGGTTCGCGACCATGATGACGTTCGGCACGGTGCAGATGTTGGAGATCGCGGCGAGGTCCCCGGGCTTGTAGGGCATGCTGCGGTACATCGCGTAGTTGATCGCGCCCGTCCCCACCGTCACCAGCCCTATGGCATGGCCGTCAGGCTCCGCCTTCGCCAGCGCATCGGTTCCGATATTGCCGCCGGCCCCGGCGCGGTTCTCCACCACCACCGGCTGCCCCAGCCGGGAGGCGATCGCCTCCGCCGCCATGCGCGACAGCATGTCCGCCGACCCGGCAGGCGTGAAGGGCACGATGAACCGCATGGGCCGAGACGGCCGCCATGCGGCCTGCGCCAGCGCCGGCGCCGCCAAGGCAGCACCACCCAGGCCAACTGCCGCGCCGAGCGCCGCCCGCCGAGAAATCTTCGTCATGGAATGTTCTCCTCTCCCCCGGCGCTGTTCCGCGCCATGTGGTCTCTATCGCCTAGCTCGGCGCCCAGCATCCCGCGCAGATGCCGCTCGTGCCGCTCGATCAGATGCAGCACATGCGCGGCTGCATCCTCGGCATCGCCACGCGCCACCGCCTCCAGCACCGCGCCATGCACGGGCAGGCTGCCGCGCGCCGCATCCGGATACCGCCAGGACAAATTCGTGCTGAAGCGCAGCAGCCGCGCCATCGCGCCGCCCAGCTGGTTCAGGAATCGGTTATGCGTCGCCTCCAGCAGCGCCTCATGGAAGGCGATGTCGGCCGAGACATAATCGCCCTCGCCATCCAGCGCCGCGCCCATCCGCGCCAGCGCCGCCCGCATCGCCGAGACATCCGCCTCCGTCGCCCGCCGCGCCGCAAGCCGCGCCGCCTCCGGCTCGATCATCAGCCGCAGCTCAAGAAGCTCGGTCACGAAGTCCGGCTCCGGCGCGCTTCCGCCCAGCCAGTCCAGCACATCCGGATCCAACAGCTGCCACCGCCCGCGCGGCAGCACGCGCGTCCCCGCGCTGGGGCGGATCGAAACCATCCCCTTGGCCGCCAGCACCTTCATCGCCTCGCGGACCACGGCCCGGCTCACGCCATGCGAGGCCGCCAGCGCATCCTCCACCGGAAGCGCAGCCCCGGCCGCGACCTCACCGCGCAGGATCGCCCGGCCGATCGACTCCGTCACCTGCGACTGTAGGCTCCTGACCCGCAAGAACTCGCCTCCCGTGTTTCATCATATGATGAAACACGTTCCACCCCTCGGCAAGCGGTTTCAGCCCCGGCGCCTTACCGCCCGGCCCCGCGCCCCTCCACGACATGCCGCATGGTCACCGCCCGGGCCACGATGAAGTCGTTGAAGGCGCGGATGCGCGGCAGGTCCTTCAGCTCCTCCCGCGTCAGCAGGAACAGCCGATAGCCGAAATCCGGCATGGGGAAGCACTCCACCAGCTCCGCCTCCGCCGCCGCCATCGCACAGGGCAGCGGCCCCACGCCATTCCCCGCCCGGATGGCGAAGACCATGTTCATGATGCTGCTGCACACGTTCCGCACCATCGCGCCCGGCGCCATCCGCGCCAGCCAGGCAAAGGGGTCCGCCTCCGCCAGCGCCCCGTCCGCCCCGATCAGCCAATGCTCGCCCAGCGCCGCCGCATCGGCGGGAACCCCGCGCCGCGCCGCATAGCTCCGACTGCAATAGACAGCCCAGGGTGAGTCCGCGATCCGCCGCCCGACGATCCCCGCCCCCTCCGGCACCTTGGTCACGCGGATCGCGATGTCGGCCTCTCCCCGCGCCAGATCGAGACGCCGCTCATCCGCAACCATCTCCACCCGGATATCCGGATAGGCGTCCATGAAATCACCGAGCCAGGGGGTGAACACCGCATTGGCCAACCCCTCGGTGGTGGTCACCCGGATCGTGCCGGCCAGCGCCCGCCGGTGCCGCCCGGCGAGTTGGACGAGCGCCTCCGCCTCCTCCCGCACCCGCTCCGCCTGGGGCAGCAGCGCCTGCCCCGCCTCGCTCAGCCGGTAGCCATCCTGCCGCCTGTCGAAAAGCCGCACCCCCAGCGCCGCCTCAAGCGCCGCAACCCGCCGCGCCACCGTGGTCTGGTTCACCCCCAGCACCCGCGCTGCCGCCAGCGTGCTGCCCTCCTGCGCCACCGCCAGAAGCACACGGAGGTCGCCCCATTCGTACATCGGAACAATCTGCACTTTTGCAGAAGCCCTCCGCAAGCATTCCTATCGCGGAACGTAAAGGCGGCCCGCTACATCTCGCGGCGTCCAGGAGAAACCCCGCCATGCTCAGGCTCTACTACGATCCCGTCAGCACCACATCCCGCCCAGTCATGCTTCTCGCCGCCGAGGAGAACATCGCCCTGGACCATGTCCTGCTCGATCTCTCCGCCGGCGACCACCTGACCCCCGAATTCGCCGCCATCAACCCGAACCGCTTCGTTCCCGTGCTGGAGCATGACGGCTTCCGCATGTCCGAATGCTCCGCGATCCTGAAATACTTCGCCGATCTCCACGGCTCCGCCGCCTATCCCACGGAGCTGAAGGCGCGTGCCTCGGTGAACCAGTGGATGGACTGGTTCCTCGGCCTCTTCTCCAAAGATTACAATTACGGCTGCGTCTATCCGCGCCTCCTCCCCGACTACCGCCTCTCGGAAGCCGCGGAAGCGGAACGCCGCGCCTGGCACCTGGCCAGCGCCGCGAAGCGCCTCTCCATCCTCGACGCTCAGCTCGCAAGCGGCGGCCCCTTCATTCTCGGCCCCGCCATCACCCTCGCCGACTATCTCGGCGCCTGCTTCATCACCCTCGGCGAACTCGTCGAGTTCGACCTCACGCCCTGGCCGCATGTCCGCCGCTGGATCGCAACGATGAAGGCACGCCCCAGCTGGGACGAGGTGCATGCCGGCTTCTATGGCTGGCAAGCCGCCCTCCGTGCCCAGGGCGCCATCGCCGCCTAGGCACCCATTGCATCAACCACCAGCAACGCCCGGATGTCCCGCATCCGGCGAAGGAGACCCCATGTCCGATCGCTTCGACATCTATTCGCCCATCCACAAGGGCCTGCGCCTCGCCTCCGCCCGCATGCTGGAGCGCCTCGGCCGCGCCGACTGGTCCGATCCCGCCGAGCGGCAGAACATCCTGGCCGAACTGCGCCACCACCTCTCCCTCGCCAGGGAACATCTGGAACATGAGGATGCCGAGCTGCATGTGATCATCCGCGAGCATGCGCCCGAGCTCGGCCAGGCTCTCGACCACGAGCATCACGACCACCAGATCGCCTTCACCCGGCTGGAGGCCCTGATCCAGGATGTCGAGATCGCGCCGGAATACCGCCGCGCCCACGCCGGCCATGCCCTCTATCTCGCCTTCTCGATCCATTTCGCCGAGGACTTGCTGCACATGGCCAATGAGGAGCAGCAGGCGATGCCTTTCCTGCAGCGTCATTTCCCCGATGAGGAGCTGATGGCGATCGATGGCCGCATCGTCGCCACCATCCCGCCCGAGCGCATGATGGAATACCTGCGCATCATGATCCCGGCCGCGACGCCACAGGGCCGCACCGCCCTGCTCCGCGCCATCCGCGACGGTGCCCCGCCGGAGGTCTTCGCCGGCATCCTGGAAGGTGTCGCACGCCCCGCTCTGGAGCCCCGCGAATGGCACCTCCTCAGCCAGGATCTCGCCCTCGCCGCCTGAACCCGCCCCGCTCCGCCGCACCGCACGGCGGAGCGGACCCTGCCCCCGTCACCCCTGGCGTGGAACCGCCCCCCCTTCCCTGCGTTGGCCCGAAGCCGCCGCCGGACCAAGGGAACGCCCGCCATGCCCCTCCGCCGCCTCCTCCTCGCCGCCACGCTCACCACCACCCTGGCGCTGGCCGCCACCCAGGCCGGCGCCCAGCCCGCCCCCGACACGCTCGCCGCCGTGCGGGCTCGCGGCTCCCTCGCCTGCGCTGTCTCCACCGGCGTCGCCGGCCTCTCCCTTGCCGACAGCCAGGGCCGCTGGACCGGTCTAGACGTGGATTTCTGCCGCGCCGTCGCCGCCGCCGTGCTGGGGGACCCCGAGAAGGTTCGCTTCGTCCCCACTACGCCGCAAACCCGCTTCACCGCCCTGCAATCCGGCGAGGTCGACATCCTCGCCCGCAACACCACCTGGACCACCGCGCGGGACATCGGCATCGGCCTGACCTTCGCCGGCGTGCTGCTGCATGACGGCCAGGGCTTCATCGTGAAGCGCGAGCTGAACGTCACCAGCCTCAAGGAACTCGACGGCGCCACGATCTGCATCCAGCCCGGCAGCACCACCGAGCTGAACCTCGCCGACTGGGCACGCACCAACAGCTTCCGCTTCACCCCCGTGCTGATCGAGAACTATCAGGAGGTGCAACAGGCCTTCTTCTCCGGCCGCTGCGACAGCTACACCACCGACCTCTCCGGTCTCACCTCCATCCGCGCCGGACAGGGCCCGCGCGCGGAGGACTACGTCATCCTCCCCGATGTCATCTCCCGCGAACCGCTCGGCCCCATGGTCCGCAAGGGCGACTGGCGCTGGTTCGACATCGTGCGCTGGACCCTCAACGCCCTCGTCGCCGCCGAGGAGCAGGGCGTCACCCAGGCCAATGCCGAAGCGAAGCGCCAGGACCCTAACCCCGAAACCCAGCGCCTCCTCGGCACCTCCGGGGACTTTGGCCGCCAGCTCGGCCTGGCACCCGACTGGGCCCTCCGCGCCATCCGCACCACCGGCAATTACGGGGAGATGTGGGAGCGCAACCAGGCCCCGCTCGGCGTCCAGCGCGGCGCGAACCGCCTCGCCGCCCAGGGCGGGCTCATGTGGTCGCCGCCCTTCCGCTGAACCCCGGCCCGACCGGCCACAACCGGAAAGCCTGGGCCCATTAGCCCCGGCCGCCAAGCCTTGCGGCGCGGCCCGCTTCCGCCATCATCCGCGCCCCATCGAACAGGCGGACGAACAATGGAATTCCAGGGCAAGCGCGCGGTCGTCATGGGCGGAAGCCGCGGCATCGGCCGCTCCATCGCCCTCGCCTTCGCGAAAGCGGGCGCCGCAGTTGCCATCTGCGCCCGCGGCGCCGGCACGCTCGAGCAGACGCGCCTCGAACTCGCCGCCCAGGGCGCGCAAACCTATGCCGCCCCCTGCGACCTCTCGGATGCCGAAGCCATCGCCCGCTTCGTCCCCGATGCCGCCCAGGCTCTCGGCGGCATCGACATCCTGGTGAACAACGCCTCCGGCTTCGGCCGGGCGGATGACGAGGCCAGCTGGGCCGCCTCCCTCTCGGTGGACGTCATGGCCGTGGTCCGTGCCAGCCACGCCGCGCTGCCCTGGCTCGAGAAATCCGGCCCCGGCGCCAGCATCGTCAACATCGCCTCGATCTCCGCCTTGCGCGCGACCAAGCGCAACCCGCCCTATGCGGCGGTGAAGGCGGCGGTGATGCAATATACGTCCAGCCAGGCGCGCATCCTCGCGGCGCAGGGCATCCGCGCGAATTGCGTCGCCCCCGGCTCCATCGAATTCCCGGGCGGCACCTGGGAACGCCGCCGCACGGAGGATCCCGGCCTCTACAACGCCACCCTCGCCCAGATCCCCTTCGGCCGCCTCGGCCATCCCGAGGAAGTCGCCGAAGTCGTCCTCTTCCTCGCCTCCCCCCGCGCCAGCTGGGTCACAGGTCAGAGCATCGTGGTCGATGGCGGGCAGCTCCTCGGCCCCTGAGCCGCGGCGACAGCGCTCCAAGATGGGCCCCGGGGGCACCACGGCGCCCCCGAAGCCCTCAGCAGCCCCAGCCTCAGTCGAGCGTCGCGCCCGACTCCTCCACCAGCCGCTTCCACAGCTGGTCCTGCTGCTGCAGATACGCGCCATAGGCGGCGGGCGTCTCGTCCCAGATCGGGGTGAAGCCCAGCGGCTCCATCCGCGCCTTGAACTCCGGCCCCTTCACCACCTGCAGGATGGAGGAATGCAGCTTGTCGAGGACCGGCTGCGGCGTGCCCGCCGGCGCATTCACCGCGTACCAGCTCTGCATGTCGATGCCGGAATTGGGCAGCAGCTCCTTCATGCCCGGCACGTCCTTCAGCTCCGGCACATAGGCCACGCGATCGGCGCTCCCCACGGCCAGCGCCCGGAAGCGGCCCTCGCGCACATGCGGCATCAGCGCCGGAATCACGTCGAACATCATGTCGATGTTGCCCGAGACCAGATCCGTGATGGCCGGCCCGCCGCCACGATAGGGCACATGGGTGATGTCGATGCCCGCCGCCCGGCAGACGGTGGAAAGGGTGATGTGGCTCACCGTCCCGGTGCCCGAGGACCCCATGGTGATCTTCCCCGGATCCTTCTTCGCCGCCGCGACCAGATCCGCGAAGTTCCGCCAGGGGCGCTGCGCATTCACCACCAGCAGCACCGTGCCCGTGGTCACCCGGGTGACCGGCGTCAGGTCCTTCAGCGGCTCGAACTGCATGGAACGGCGATACAGGTACTTGTTCGCGGCCATGATCGAGACGGAGGTGAGCAGGACCGTGTAGCCGTCCTTCTCCGCCTTCGCGACGTAATCTGCGCCGATATTGCCGCCCGCGCCGCCGCGGTTGTCCACCACCACGGTCTGCCCCAGCACCGGCTGCAGCTTCTCGGCCAGCAGCCGCCCGGTGATGTCCACCGCCCCGCCTGGCGCATAGGGCACCACGACCCGCAGCGACCGGCTGGGGAACGGCGCCTGGGCCAGCGCAGGCAAGGCGAGTGGCGAGGCAGCGGCGGCGCCCAGCAGGACGCGACGACGGATGTTCATGGGCAATGGCTCCGGAATGTGTGATGTCGCGGTCATGTCGCGCCGTCCGGCCTCTGGGGCAAGCCCAGAAGACACCGCCGAAACGTTCGGCCCTACGCAACAGCGTGAGCGTGAACCCCGCGAAGCCGGGAAAAGCCCTCCGCAACCCGCAGAAGCCGGCCCGGGGCCGGACCCCGGCCTGTTACCGGGTCAAGCCGCGCCCGCGGCCGCCTGGGGGCTCCGCCGCACGCTCTCGATCGCCGCCGCCAGCTCGTCGATCCGGTAGGGCTTCGGCAGCACCCGGATTCCCTCCGCCTCGGCCCCGTTTCGCGCGGCCTCCGCATAGCCGCTGGTGAGCAGCACCGGCAGGCCCTGCCGCTGCGCCCGGATCTCCCGCGCCAACTCCAGCCCGTTCATCCCGCCCGGCATTATGATGTCCGACAGCACGATGTCGATGTCCCGCCCATTGGCCAAGGCGCCCAGCGCCGCCGCCGCGCTCCCCGCCTGGGTTACCTCATAGCCCAGGTGGTCCAGCATGCCCGCCACCAATGCCGCCACCTCCTCGTCATCCTCGACGAGCAGCACGCATCCCCTGCCGGAAGCCGGCGCCCGGTGCGTGTTCAGGTTGATCAGATGGTGCTGGTCCGGCAGCGCCGCCTTGGTCGAGCGCGGCAACATGAGCATGACCGTCGTGCCCCGCCCGGGCTCGGAATCGATCCGCGCCCCGCCGCCCGACTGCTGCGCGAAGCCATAGGCCTGTGCAAGCCCGAGCCCCGAGCCCTTGCCCACCTCCTTGGTGGTGAAGAAGGGCTCGAAGGCATGCGCCCGCACCTCCGGCGACATGCCCGTCCCGGTATCGACCACCGAGAGCCGCACGAAATCGCCCTCCAGCGTGCCGTCCCGCCAGCCCGCCAGGTTCTCCCCGCGGATGACGATCGTTCCGCCCGTGGGCATGGCGTCGCGCGCATTCACCGCCAGGTTCAGCACCACCAGCTCCAGCTCCCCCGGATCGACCTCCGTCACCCAGAGACCCTCAGGGAACTCCAGCCGCACATGCACGTCACCCCGCAGGCTGCGGTCCAGCAGCTCCTGCATGCCGCCGATCTGCCGCGCCAGGTCCACCGGCTCCGGCCGCAGCGCCTGCCGCCGCGCGAAGGCCAGCAACTGCCGCGTCAGCCCGCTGCCGCGCTGCGCCGCCTGGCGCATCCCGTCGATCAGCCGCCGCCGCCGCGCCGGGTCGTCCTTGCGCTCCAGCATGTCCAGCCCGCCGGAGATCACCATCAGCAGGTTGTTGAAGTCATGCGCGACGCCGCCGGTCAGCTGCCCGATCGCCTCGATCTTCTGCGCCTGGCGCAGCGTCTCCTCGATCCGCGCCCGCTCCTCGATCTGGGTGCGCAGCGCGATATTCGCCGCCTCCAGCTGCCGCGTGCGCGCCCCGACCAACGCCTCCAGTTCCTGCGCCGCCTGCTCTTGCCCCACCAGCAGCGACCGCATCTCGTATTGCCGCGCACGCGCCCGCAGCGCCGCCTGCATCGTGCTCGTCAGCGTGATCGCCCGCAGCGGTCGCTCGAGGAAGGAAAGGTTCCGCAGCACCCCGGCCAGCCGCTCGCGCCAGACGCCCACCGTCGGCTGCGGCTGCGGGCTGGTCAGCACCACGAAGGGCAAGTCGGACCAGGCCGGCTGCCCTGCCACCCATTCGGCGAGCGGCGAGAGATCCTGGCCGAACAGCCCCTCCTCCGTCGCCAGGACAACTGCCGCCCCCTCCTCGATCCGTGCGAGCAGGTCCGCGAAGCTTGCGCAGATCTCGGCCTCCAGCCCCAGGCGCCGCAGCAGCTCTGCCGTGGCAGGCCCGTCCCGCCCGACAGGCGCCAGAACCAGCACGCGCATGCTGCCGCTGTCAGCCATGGCCGGGCTGGATTCCCGTCAGCAGCGGCTCGCTATTCCCGGTGTAATGCGGCGTGCCCGCGAAGATCCCGCTGAACCCCTCCAGCGGCGGCCCCAGCGAAATGCCCTGCGCGCTGAGCTTGAACTCCCGGATCGTGTGCTCGTGATTGCCGCTCCGCTTCTTCACGACCGACAGCGCGCGCCGCACCATTCCGCCATATTCGAAGTAGCGCAGCATGATGACCGCATCGCTGAGGTAGCTGATGTCGAGCGGCGTATCCATCGGCCCGACCAGCCCATGCTGCGCGAGCACAAGAATGGTCAGCACCCCCTTCTGGCTCAGATAGCTCAGCAGCTCATGCATCTGCAGGATCAGGAAGCGCCCGTCCGGCATGGCATTGAGATAGCCGTTGAGGCTGTCGATCACTACGACCCGCGCCTGACCGTCCTCCACCTGGCGCCGGACCGCCGCCGCGAACTCGCCCGGGGAAAGCTCGGCCGGATCGATCTGCTGGAAATGGATCAGCCCGGTATCGAGCGCCTTCTGCAACGGCAGCCCGAGCGTCCGCGCCCGTGCCTCCAGCGTCCCCCGCCCCTCGTCGAAAGCGAAGAAGGCCGAGTGCTCGCCGCGCTCCGCCGCCGCAATCGCATAGCTCAGCGCGACCGAGGACTTGCCCACGCCGGCGGCCCCGATCAGCAACGCGTTGGTGCCGCGCTCCAGCCCGCCGCCGAGAAGCCGATCCAGCTCCGCGTTCCCGCTCGCGGTGAAACTGCCTTCGAAGCTCTCGTGATGCTCGGCCGCCACCAACCGTGGATAGATCGCAAGCCCGCCCTTCTCGATGGTGAAGTCGTGGAATCCGCCGCGGAACTGGATGCCGCGCATCTTCACCACCCGCAGCCGCCGCCGCTCCGCGCCATATTCGACCGCCAGCTGCTCCAGCAGCACCACGCCATGCGAGATCGAATGCAGCTGCAGGTCGTTGTCATGGGAGGACAAGTCGTCCAGCAGGACGATCGTGCAGCGCCGGCTGGCGAAAAAGTGCTTGATCGCCAGCACCTGCCGCCGGTACCGCAGCGCGCTCTGCGCCAGCAGCCGCAGCTCGGACAGGCTGTCGATCACCACGCGGGAGGGGTTTGACTCCTTCACATGGTTGAAGATGAGGTTGGTGGTCTCGTTCAGCTCCATCTCGGCCGGATGCAGCACAGTCAGCTCGCGGTCAGGGTCGAGGCTCGTCTCGGGTGGCACCAGCTCGAACACATCCACCCCGTCGAGCGACCAGCCATGCCGCTTGGCCACCAGCGCCAGCTCCCGCCGCGTCTCCGACAGGGTGATGTAGAGCACGCGCTCGCCCTGCCGTGCGCCTTCCCGCAGGAACTGAAGCGCAAGGGTCGTCTTCCCCGTGCCGGGACGCCCCTCGTAGAGATACATCCGATCCGGATCGAGCCCGCCGCCCAGGATGTCGTCGAGCCCCTCGCTACCGGTTGAAATCCGGGGCGGGTCCTCGGCGGGGCCCACAGGCCCGGAGCCCTTGGAATCGGGCGGCTCGCTCATGCATTCTCCCTGGTGCTTCTAACAGGCGCACCCCCGGTCAACGTGGAACCTTCACCACCGGCTGCACGAAGGTTTCGCCGGCCAATACGCAACATGCGCAAGACCTAACCGAAGCGGCACGGCCCCGAAATACCTCCGCGGCCTCCGAGGCGCCCTTGCGCGGTCACGTCCGGCGGCGCCGCCCGCCGCCAGGGCCCGGCAACCCGCCGCCCGCCCGCGCCTTACCCATCGGCAGCCCGCCGGCCCGCCCTCAGGCAGCCTCCCCGGCGGCCGAGGATGAGCCAGCCCATGCCCGATTCGCCCCCTACTGTCGCTCCACCCAGGCCGGACAGCCTCAGCCACTCCCTGAAGCGCAACATCCAGGCGCTGGAGGATCGCCGCCGCCAGGAAGCCGCCAGCGCCACGCGGGAGGAGAAGATCGCCGAGGCCATCACCTCCTTCACCGGCAGCATGCGCTTCGTCTATCTGCACCTGGCCCTCTACGGCGCCTGGATCCTGGTCAATCTCGGAGTCATTCCCGGCGTGCCGCGCTTTGATCCCTCCTTCGTGGTCCTGGCCATGGTTGCCTCGGTGGAGGCCATCTTCCTTTCCACCTTCGTCCTCATCAGCCAGAACCGCATGGCCGCCGCCGCCGACAAGCGCGCCGATCTCGACCTGCAGATCAGCCTTCTGGCCGAGCACGAGTTGACCACCCTGACCGAGCTCGTCTCCGCCATCGCCGCGCGCCTGGACATCAAGGCCGATGCCAATCCCGATATCCAGGAAGCGAAGAAGGACATCGCCCCGGAAGCCGTGCTGGATGAGATCGAGGCACGCCAGGGCAAGCGGGAGCAATCGACCTGACCCCGTCCCTGGACGAGCGCCCCTGCATCAAGATCTGCCGCTATGACGACGACACCGCCTGGTGCCTCGGCTGCGGCATGACGAAACCGGAGAAGAAGGCCTGGAAGCGCATCCCCGGTTATCGCAGGGCAATCCGCGCAGCCCTTGCCCTCCGCCTCGCCGCCTTGGCCGCCGAGGGCCATCCCACCGGGTCCGCCGCGGACGAAAAGCGCCGCAAGGACTGATCCCCGCCGACTGACCCCCGCCCTGAGGCCAGCCCCCTAGCGCTGCACCGAAAGCGCGTGGATCAGCACCGCCGCCGCCACCGAGACATTCAGGCTCTCCACCCGCCCCGATCCCGGCAGCGTCACCCGCGCATCGCAGGCCGCTGCCGTGCGCTCCGCCACCCCGCGCTCCTCGTTCCCCAGCACCAGCGCCACGCAATCGCGCGGCCCCAGCTTTCCCAGGATCGCCTCCGGCGCCACCCCGCCCGAAGCCACCGCCGCCACCGTCATCACCCCCAGCTGCGGCAGCGCCGAGGCGACATCCGGCACGGACCAGAAGCTCAGCACCTCCAGCCCGCCCTCGCTCGTCCGCCAGGCCGCATCCGAAAGCCCCGCCTGCCGCGGATCCCCGGACACCACCATCCCGATGCAGCCGAAAAAGGCCGCCGAACGCGCGATCGCCCCCAGATTATGCGGGTTGGAAACCCCATCCAGCACCGGCAGCACCGGCGCAGCCCGCAGCGCGGGCGCCAGCGGCAACACAAGCTGCGGCACCCGCCTCCGCGCCGTCACCGCCACGATCCCGCCGTGGTGAACGGTGCCCGCCACCCGCGCCAGCTCATCCTCCCCCACTTCCCGGTAGGGCTTACGCTGCTCCGCCATCACCGCGCAGAAAGGATTGGCCTCCCGCCGCCGCGAAGGCAGGTGAAACAATCGCAGCACGTCCCTTGGCCGCCGCGCGAAGACGGCCGAAACGGCGGCCACGCCACAGATCCGGTCCGGCTCCGGCGGCCGGGGCGGCCGCGGGGCCTGGGGAGGGGGCGATCTGTCCATCCGCCGCATCCACACCGCCGCCCGCCGCCGGTCAACCATGGAAACTCCGGCCGCCCTCCCGCGTGAAAGCAGTCCCGCCCCTGGAGCCCGGCACCAGCCCAGCACAGCCGCATTCGCACCGGAGACCCCATGACCGACAGCCCTCCCCCGGCCAGGCCGAACGCCGCCCAGCTCGCCTCCCCCTCCTACCGGCTACCGGTGCGCGATACCGACTTCCTAATGGGCCCATCCATGCGCGGCGTCCGCTTCCTGCTGGAATTCGCCAAGGCGGACGAGGCCCTGCGCGCCTGGCAGGTCCGCTCCACCATCGTCGTCTTCGGCAGCGCCCGCGTGCGCGAGGACGGCCCCGGCCGTCAGTCCTTCTGGTATGCCGAGGCCCGCGCCTTCGGCCGCATCGCCTCGCAACGCGGCGGCGCCTTCGAGGATGGCGAGGGCATCCGCGACAACGTGATCGCCACCGGCGGCGGCCCCGGCATCATGGAGGCCGCCAATCGCGGCGCGCATGATGCCGGCGCCCCCTCCATCGGCTTCAACATCCTGCTCCCGCATGAGCAGGGGCCGAACGCCTATTCCACGCCGGAGCTGACCTTCCGCTTCCACTACTTCGCCATGCGCAAGATGCACCTGGCGATGCGCGCCAACGCGCTCGTGGTCTTCCCCGGCGGCTTCGGCACGCTGGACGAGCTGTTCGAGATTCTGACCCTGCGACAGACGGAAAAGGCTCCGGAGGTCCCCATCGTCCTGGTGGACGAGTCCTACTGGCGCTCGGTCATCAACCTGGACGCCCTGCTCGAGGCCGGGATGATCGCCCCGCGCGACCTCGCCCTGTTCCGCTTCGCCGATGATGCGGAGACCGCCTGGGCCAGCCTGGTGGAACAGGGTCTGCCCCAGGTCTCCACCCCGCCCGAGCCCAAGCCGAAGGACATCTGAGCCCGTGGCGCCACTGCGCTAAGCCGGCAGCCCTTCCCCGCTCATCCCCGGCATGGCAGGTTCCGCCACTGTTTTCAGGGGGAAGTACAAGAATGGCCGGCATCTTCTGGCATCTCGGCGCCTGGTCCACCGAGGAACCCAAGATCCTCGGCCCGATGGACCACGCCTTCTGGCTTGGCTCGGTCATCTTCGACGGCGCCCGCGCCATCCGCGGCACCGTCCCCGACCTCGACCTGCACTGCCAGCGCGCCGTCCGCTCCGCCCGCAACATGCGCATGCAGCCCACCATGACGCCCGAGCAGATCGAGGAACTCTGCAAGGAGGGCGTCCGCCGGATGCCAGCTGACGCGGAGCTCTACATCCGCCCCATGTTCTTCGTCCGGAAGGGCCTCGGCGCCGCACAGCCCGACCCCGCCAGCACCGAATTCATCCTGGCGATCTACGACGCTCCCCTGCCCCCGCCCACCGGCTTCTCCGCCATCGCGGCGCCATTCCGCCGCCCGGCGCCCGACCAGGCTCCCACCGACGCCAAGGCCAGCGCCCTCTACCCCAACTCCGCCCGCGCGACAGGCTGGGCACAGGAACGCGGCTTCGACCTGTCCGTGGTGCTGGACCCCGAGGGCAATGTCGCCGAATTCGGCAGCGCCAACCTGATGATGGTGAAGGACGGCGTGGTGATGACGCCGGCAGCCAACGGCACCTTCCTCGCCGGCATCACCCGCGCCCGCATCATCAGCCTGTTGCGCGGCGCCGGGCGCGAGGTCCGCGAATGCACCGTCACCACCGGCATGCTCGAGACTGCCGACGAGATCTTTTCCACGGGCAACTACGCCAAGGTGCAGCCCTGCATCCGCTACGGCGACCATGACATGCAGCCCGGCCCCATCGCCGCAGAGGCGCGCCGCCTCTACTTCGACTTCGCCGAAACCGCCCGCATCATCCCTCGCGCCTGACCCGCCCGGGGCTGCGGACGGAACCCGCCGCCCCGAACCCCGTTTAACCTGTGTTGAAGACAGGAACGGGGCGCGAGGTGCCGGACAGCGATGCCAAGGGATGACGACCTTCCCGCCTCCACCCCGGCCCGCGCCCGGGCGGAGGCGCGCCGCCCACGCGCGGCGATGCTCGTCCTCGGGCTGATCGCCTTCCTCGCCGTCGCGATCCTGATCGACCGCGTGCTCATCATCCGTCCCGGCAACGCCCAGATGGTCGTGGTCAGCCGCGGGGGCGAAGTCACGGCGGTCTACCGCCCCGGCCAGATCGGCTTCCTCAATCCCTGGACCCACACCCGCGCCGCCTATGACATGGCCCTGGTCGCGGTGGACCGCTCCGCCCCCGATCGCGGCATGCCCGCGGTCAGTGCCGAAGGCCATCCGCTCACCGTCTACGGCACCGCCTTCTGGCGCGAGGGCGACGAGGAAGACCTGCGCTGGCGCTTCGCCCATATCCGCTGGAAGCATGACGCGAAGACCGACATGCTGAACCCGCTGATGGCCGCCTCCGTCCAGGCGGTGATGGGCCGTCACGGCATGGACGAGATCATCCGCGACAACACCACCATCGCCAACGCCCTCACCGAGGACCTGCGCACGCGCGCCCGCGAGTTGCTGCGTGTCGACGTCGCCCAGTTCTCCCTCACCCGCATCGATCCCGGCGAAAGCTACCGCGCCGTTGTCGCCGAGCGAGAAATGGGCCGCGCCCGCGCCGCAGCCCTCGCGGCATCCCCGGCGCTGACGACGGAGCATGGCAACGCGCTGGAGCTGGAGCGCATCCGCCGCTGGGACGGCCACGGCGTCATGCCGGAACTGGCCGTGCGTGGGGAGACCGCCCGCACGCCCCGCTGAAGCACGCTCGGTAGAGCACCCGGGCCGCGACCGGCCCCGGCGCCGCCCTCACGCGGTGCTTGGGGCAGGCGCAAGGATGCCCGCCATCCGCGACGTGCCGGCAGAACAGGCGCGCGCAAGATGCGCGGCAATGTCAGAATAGTTCAGAGCTACTTTGATCCTGAACCGGCCGGCCTGATCCCGATCAGCCCTTTAGTCCTTTCGCTTGCGCCGCACCGGCGGCACGTCCGTCCCGCCCGCCAGCAACGCCTCCAGCACCGCCCGGTCGGGCGTCCGCCCGTCGCGCGCCCGCAGCGCCCCTGCCGCCGAGGCGAAGCGCAGCGCCTGCTCCACCGGCTGCCCCTCTGCCAGGGCCAGCGCATAGGCCCCGTGGAATACGTCCCCGGCCCCGGTGGTGTTGGTCGCCTCGACGGGAAAGGCCGGCCGCACCGCCATCCGCTCCATCCCCGGCGCCAGCCAGAGCGTGCCCTTCTCTCCCTGCGTCACCGCCGCCAGCTGCAGCGGCCCCGCCTTCAGCGCCCGCGCCAGCCCCTCCTCGGGCGGAACCCCGGGCGCGAAGATCGTCAGTCCGCTGGTGGCGAAGATCACATGGTCGGCCAGCGGCACGAGCTGCCGCAGCACCCGCTCCTCGGTCTTCTCCGCATCCATGGCGCTCGGCAGCCCGCGCGCCCGCGCCATCCGGAAGGCCGCCTCTGCGGCCTCCGGCCAACGCGGGTCGCACAACAGCGCCCCAGCCTCCGCAAGGCGATCCAGCGGCAGGCCCGAAGCATCGGAGGGCAGCTTCTCCCCCCGATAGGTCACGATGCTCCGTTCTCCCATCTTGTCCACGATCACGGCCGAAAGCGGCGTCCGCGCCCCCTCCGCCATGACCATCCCGCCGGCATCGACGCCCTCCTCCTCCAGCGCCTGCCGCAGCTCCTCCCCCGCCTCGTCCCGGCCCACACGGCCCCAGAACACCGCCTCCCCGCCCAGCCGCACCACCGCGATCGCTGCATTGGCGGCCATGCCACCCACGCTCCGCGCATAGCCCCGCGCCGTCGTTTTGGAAGGTGGTAGCTCCACCTCGTCCACGCGGAAGGTATGGTCGGTCACCACCTGCCCGACGCAGACCACCACCGCCTTCCTGCCAACCCCCACCTTCCCAACCTCTCGGCCGGACCCATTCGCCCCCATGCGCGACCCCTCTTCCCTGCCCGGCTGGCTGGCCGCGCGAATCCTGCTCATCCGACCGGAGGCCATGGTCATCGACAAGCCCGCCGGCCTCCCGATCGACCCCGGCCGCCCCAGATCCACCACCGCGCGATCGGGCACTCCGCACCGCAGCGCCCCGATCGGAAGCACCCCGGTCGGCAACGCCCAGGGGACCCTACCGGCCAACGCCAGCCTCGCCGATTGGCTGCCCCTCCTGCAGCTTGGCAAGCGCCACCTGCCCCAGCCCGCCCACCGGCTGGACCAGGACACGGCCGGCTGCCTCGTCCTCGGCCGCACCAAGCCAGCCCTCGCCGCCCTCAACGCACTTTTCGCCGAACGCCGCGCGGAAAAGACCTATTGGGCCATCGTCACCGGCCAGCCCGGGCAAGACGCCGGCACCACCGACGCCCCCCTCCGCAAGACCAGCACCCGCGAATCCGGCTGGCGCATCGAGGCCCATCCAGAGGGCCAGCCCGCACGCACCGCCTGGCGCGTGCTCGGTCGGTCGGAAGACACCGCCTGGCTGGAGCTCCGCCCCACCACCGGCCGCACGCACCAGCTCCGCGTCCACTGCGCCCTGCTCGGTTGCCCCATCCTGGGCGATCCGCTCTATGGTCCGCAGATTGCCGCGCCGGGGCCCATGCACCTCCTCGCCCGCGCCATCCGCCTGCCCCTCGATCCGCCGCTGGAGGCCACCGCGCCCATTCCCGCGGCCATGGCCCCCGCATTCGCCCGCTGCGGCGCCGATACCGCCCCGCCCCACCCGGGCCGACCCGCGGCATGATCGCGATCAGACGAAACGCTCCATCCCGACCACACCGTCACGTCGGTTTGACGCCCCCCGCCCCGCCCTGCCAAAACCGAACGGTGGGAAGCGAATGACCATGCCGGAGGGGGCCCCGACAGCAATGCTCCTGCCCGCCGCGCCGGCAGGTGGCCCGGATGACGCGCAGCCCCATCACCGCGCGCGCGGCTGGACGCTCAGCCAGCGCCTCGCTTTCGTCTATGGCTGCGTCTCCTTCATTATCCTGCTTGGCGCCGGCATCTTCACCTGGTGGCAGGCCTCCACCCTCTCGGCCCGCAATGAAGACCTCGCGGTCGCCGAGACCCGGCGTATGGCCGAGCGCATCGGCAGCGTGCTCGCCCAGGCCCGCCAGGGCGTCTCCATCCTGGCAACGACCGACCCGTCCGCCCAAGGCCGCGAAACCTGCCAGGCAATGCTGAACGCCGCGCATCTCACCATGGACGCCGTCGTCCGCCACCTCGTCGCCATCGATGCCGAGCACCGCATCACCTGCTCCACCATCGCGGGCGCCGAGGGCGTGCTCTCGGCCGGCACCGTGATCCGCACCGCCGAGCTAACCGGCCGCCCCGTCACCGGCGCCTTGCACCAGTCCCAGTTCGGCCTCGGCACCGTTATCGGCGTCGGCCACCCGCTGCGCCGCAACGGCCGGCATGAAGGTGTCATCGTGGCTACGGTCACGGTGCATGACCTGCGCGACCTCACCACCCGCAGCCTGCCGGAGTTCGAGGGCCTGCGCGTCTGGCTCCGGGATTCCGCGGGTGCGAGCACGAGCCTCGTCGGCCCACCGGAACCGCTGCCCTCGCTCCCCGACGCGCTGCGCACCTCCTACCGCGCGGAACGCCCGGTGGGCGCGGGCACCGCCATGGATGGCGGCCGCTTCCTGATCGAGGCGTATGCCACCGACGACCTCGCCGTGGTCGTCGCCCTGCCCGAGCGCGCCATCCGTGCTGGTGCTCCGCTCAAAGTGGCGCTACCGCCACTGATCCTCGCCTTCATTCTCCTCGCCGGTCTCGGCGCGCTGTTCTGGTCCGTGCAGCGCTTCGTCGTCGCCCCACTCGAAGCCGCCACGCGCCGCCTGGAATCCTCCGAAAACGCGCCCCCGGGCGTCTCTCTCGCCGCCGATGCCGAAACCGACGCTGCCTCCGACGTGATGGAGCTGATCCGCCGCCTCGGCGCCACCCGCACCACCCGCGACGAGGCCATCCAGCTCCGCGACATGCTGCTGCGGGAAGCCCACCACCGCATCAAGAACCATCTCGCCCTCGTCGCCTCCTTCCTTCGCCTGCAGGAACGCCAGCTCTCCGACCACGCCGCGCTCCAGGCATTGCGCACTGCGCAGAACCGCATGGTCGCCATAGGCATGACCTATGAGCTGCTGCATGACGGCGCCGGCCAGTTCGCCGCGCTCGACAAGATGCTGGACCGCTTCTGCCGCGCCCTCGCCGCCCGCGACCTCACCGAGGGCCACGCCACCCAGGTCCTCGCCGACCTAGACCCGCTGGAGGTCCCGGCCGACATCGCCGTGAAGATCGCGCTGGTGGTGAACGAGCTGGCGACCAACGCCCTGAAATACGCCTTCGTCGGCCGCGGCCCGGGCACCATCCAGGTCACGCTCCGTCCCGCCGGCACCGGCGGCTTCACCCTGCGCATCGCCGATGATGGCGCCGGCATGCCGAAGGAGCCCAGCCGCGGCCTCGGCCTGACGGTGGTGGACAGCCTGCTGCGCGGCATCGACGCCACCATCGAGCGCCTTCCCGGCCCCGGCACCGCCTATCTCATCACTTGGCTGCCCCGCACCGCCCCCCAGGCCAACTGACAAAACTTGCCGGCAAGTAGGCACTTGTTCCTAATACCTTAGGGCCTAGCAAGCCCGAATTTTCAAAGACACCCTCGTCGTCACAGGAATGTGTGACGCCGGGTTGCGGCCGGCGCCAAGCAGCGATAGCCAAGAACACATGCAGCGGGGACTAACCACCCAGTATTCATGGGCCGGACGAAATCACTGCGTCGAAGCCGCTACATGACCAATGATTCTTTAACAAACAAACCATCACTAATTTCAAAATAATTAATAAATCAGAGGACGTCCCGAACCTCTCTTCTGGGATGCGCCGAGATCTCTTGGCGCACGGGGACTGTATTCATCATGGCGAATGAAGCTCACGGCTTCGCTTCCCTTAACGGCGGCACCACGGGCGGTGCCGGCGGTGCAACCGTTACGGTCACGACGGGCAAGGAACTCCTGGCCGCTATCGAGCAGGCCGGCACCTCGCCGCTCACGATCCAGGTCAAGGGCACGATCACGGCCTCCAACACGGGCGCCGACCAGATCACCCTGAACGACGTCCACAACCTCTCGATCATCGGCGCCGGCAATGGCGCGGAGTTCGACGGCATCGGCTTCCAGGTTAAGGGCGGCTCGTCCAACCTGATCTTCCAGAACCTCAAGATCCACGACGTCCGTGGCGGCGAGGGCGACGCGATCGGCATGGAAGGCGGCGCGCACAACATCTGGATCGACCACAACGAATTCTACAGCAGCATGTCGGTCGGCAAGGACTATTACGACGGCCTCGTCGACATGAAGCGCGGCGTGGAATACGTCACCGTCTCGAACAACAACTTCCACGACCACCACAAGGTGTCGCTCAACGGCTTCTCCGACAGCGACACCGGCGGCCGTTACGTCACCTACGACCACAACATCTTCGAGAACATCGGCGCACGCGCGCCGCTCGTCCGTGACGGCGAAGTCCACGTCTACGACAACTACTACAAGGACGTGACGGAATCCGCGGTCAACATCCGCATGGGCGCCGAGGCCCTGGTCGAGAACAACGTCTTCGAGAACGTCCGCAACCCGATCGTCAGCCTCGACAGCGACGAGATCGGCTTCTGGAATCTCAGCGGCAATGTGTTCGAGGGCGTCACCTGGGGCGATGTCGACGGCAACGAGGCCAGCGCGCAGGACGGCAAGTCGACCACCGACTATGACGTGCCCTATGACTACGCGCTGGTTGCCGCCGCTTCCGTGAAGGCTCATGTCACCGCCAATGCCGGCGTGGGCAAGCTCGACGGCTCGCACAGCACCCCTGTCGTCACCTCGCCCGTCGTCACCCAGCCCAGTGTCCCCGACACGGATGAGGACGACACGGACAGCGGTAACACCGGCAGCAACACCGAGGACGGCAACACGGATACCGGCACCACCACGCCGGATGCCAGCCCCGCCCTGCCCGACAGCGATGACGACGCCCCCGGCGACGCCACGCCGACCACCGTTGCGACCGGCTCCGCCGACCACCTGGCCGGCACCTCCGGCAACGATGTCATCGACGCCAGGGGCGGCGCCGACATCGTGCAGGCCGGCGCCGGCGATGACACGCTCTCGGGCGGCACCGGCAGCGACACGCTGAACGGCGATGCCGGCAAGGACACGCTCGACGGCGGCAGCGGAACGGACACGCTGAACGGCGGCGACGGCAACGACACGCTCATCGGCGGCACCGGCAAGGACACGCTGGTTGGTGGCAGCGGCAACGACACGCTCACCGGCGGCGCGGCCAAGGACATGCTGACCGGCGGCGCGGAGAATGATCGCTTCTCCTTCACCGCCCTGTCTCATAGCAAGGCCGGCAGCGGCCACGACGTCATCACCGACTTCGGCGACGGCGACGTGATCGACCTCTCCGCCATGGGCTCCTTCACCTTCCGGGGCAGCGAGGACTTCACCGGCCAGGATGGCGAGCTGCACGCCATCGAGTCCGGAGACAACACCCTCGTCCAGGCCGATGCCGACGGCGACGGCCGGGCCGATTTCCAGGTCGAGCTCACCGGCCACCACACGCTCGCGGCCAGCGACTTCATCCTCTGATCGCGCGACGGCGCGGGCCCGGATCCCCAGCGGATCCGGGCCCCGTCACCTTCCCTATTCCACCCCCCGCATCCGGATCCGCACCGGCGCGCTCGCCGCCGCCCCGGCGGCATCCAGCACCGTCACACGGTAAAAGCCCGGCCCCGGCGGCACCCAGCCCGCCTCCCGCCGCGCCCCTCCCGAAGCCACCGGCACCCCATCCACAAGAAAGGTGAAGGGCCGCCGCCCCCCGGCTGCCCGGATCGTCAGCGGCCCTTCCTCGATCACCGCCCCCGCCGGCGGGAACAGCAGCCGCAGACCATCCACCACCCCGGCCGCCATACCCACCCCCGGCCCCACCACCCGCACACCCCCAGGCACCGCGCGCGGCGCCGAAGGCATCGTCGAGAAAACCCGCGCCAGCACCGGCAGCGCGAGCGTCAGCCCGGTCGCCCCCGGCAGCGCCGTCCCATCCGGCCGACCTACCCAGACGCCGGCCACATGCCGCGCATCGAAGCCGACCGCCCAGGCATCCCGCCCGCCCCAAGAGGTCCCGGTCTTCCAGGCCACGCCACCCGGTCCGCCATCGGGGAAGGGCCGCGTCAGGATCTCCGCCACCGCCTCCGCCGCGCTCCCGCGCACCACCGGATCGCCCTCGCCGCCCGCGCCGCCGGGCAGCACCCGCAACACCCCGGCCCGCCCGCCATCCCCAATCGCCGCCGTCACACCCACCAGCTCGCGCAGCGTGATCCCCGCGCCGCCCAGCGCCAGCGGCAGGGCCGCCCCGGCCCCGGGCGGCATGCGCGGCGGCGCCCCCAGCATCTTCAGCGCCGAGGCGAAGCGGATCGGCCCCAGCGCCTCCATCAGCGCCACCGCCGGCAGGTTCAGCGACTGCCGCAGCGCCGAGGCCGCCGTCACCCGTCCCGAAAACCCTTGCGCGTATTTCTCCGGCGCCCAATCCCCGAAGCGCCGCGGCAGGTCCTCCATCACCGTCCCCGGCGAGGCCAGCCCGCGATCGAAGGCCATGGCATACAACAGCGGCTTCAGCGCCGAGCCCGGCGAGCGCACCGCCCGTGTCAGGTCCAGCGCCCCCGCGCGCCCCTCCGCCAGCCACTCCCCACCCACCAGCGCCCGCACCTCGCGCGCCCCCAGCTCCGCGACCACGATCGCCACCGAGCCCCGCTCCGGCAGCCCGCCCAGCACCTCCCGCGCTAACCCTTCCATGGCGCGCTGCAGCCCGGCATCCAACACTGTCCGCACTACCCCATCCGCGAAGGCTCGCCCGTCCGCGGCCCCAGGCTCCCGCCCCGCCGGGCCGCCACCGTCCGCCCGCGCCACCTCCCGCGCCACCTCCCGCGCGAGATGCGGCGCCAGCCCCGGCATCCCCAGCCGCGCCGAAGGCACGGCCTCCCCCATCGCCGCCACCCGCTCCTCTTCCGGCAGCGCGGCAGCCCCCCGCCACCGCAACACTGCATCCCGCGCGGCCAGCGCCGCCGCCGAATGCCGGTCGGGCCGCAGCGCCTCCGGCCGCCGCGGCACCGCCACCAGCAGCGCCGCCTCCGCCACCCCGATCCGCTCCACCGGCCGCCCGAACCAGGCCAGCGCCCCAGCCCGCACGCCTTCCAGATTCCCGCCCATCGGCGCCAGAGCCAGCCAGACCCGCAGCACCCCGGCCTTGCCGTAGCGCCATTCCAGCTGCATCGCCCGCAGCGCCTCGATGGCCTTGCTGCGCAGGTTCCGCGGCCGCGGCTCCAGCAGCCGCGCAGCCTGCATGGATAGGGTGGAGCCACCCGAAACCACCCGCCCCGCCCGCACCCATTCCCCGGCCGCACGCATCACCGCGAGCGGATCAACCCCCGGATGCCACCGGAACCGCCGGTCCTCCGCCGCCACCAACAGGTCCACCAGATGCGCGGGCACCTCCCCGGCCTCCACCGGCAGCCGCCACACCCCGCCCGGCGCCGGCAGCGCGGAAAGCACCCGCCCCTCCCGGTCCACCACCACGCGCCCGACCGCTTCCAGCCGCGACAGGTCCGGCGGGCAGGCACGGTCCAGCGCCCAGAGCCCCAGCGGCAGCCCCGCCCCGAGCACCGCAACCAACGCCAGCGCGTCCAGCCCCCGCCGCATCACCGGCCCTTCCGCCATCCCGCCGGGCACTCTCCCGCGCCGCCGGGCGCCGCATCAAGGCGTCACCGCGCCTCCGGCCGGAAGGTCACCACACGGTAGAGGTAGAGCAGCACGATCCCCCCCATCACGACATTCGAGGCCGGGTTCACATAGGCCGCCACCCGCCCATGCTGCTCCTCCAGAAGATACCCCACCCCCGCCAGCACCCCGCACCACACGGCCGTCCCAAGGCTGGTGAACAGCACGAAGGGCAGCAGCGGCATCCCCGCGATCCCCGCCGGAATCGATACCAGCGTCCGCACCGCCGGCACGAAATGCCCCAGCAGCACTGCCGCCCGCCCATGCCGCTCGAACCACTCGGAGGCCCGGTCCACCTCCCCAGGTGAAATCGTCAGCCAGCGCCCATGCGTTCCCGTCCAGCGCCGCAGCCGATCCCGTCCCACCCGGCGCGCGATTCCGTACCAGAACAGCGCCCCGAGCACCGTCCCGACCGTCCCCGCCAACACCACGAGGAAGATGTTCAACTCCCCCCGCGCAGCCGTGAATCCTGCGAGCGGCATAATCAGCTCAGAGGGGATGGGCGGAAACACATTCTCGGCCAGCATCAGCAAGGCGATGCCGAGATACCCGGTCTGCCCCACCAATCCCGTGATCCAGTCGAACATGCGTGCTCCTCCGTGCGGCTTTGGAGGTGAACGCGGGACAAGGCCAGGGGCTTTGCCCCTGGACCGCACCGGGGGCCGAACGCGACCCTCGGACCCCGCGGTCTGTTGTCGCGCCTGAGGTCGATGTCCTCAGACGCCTGTGAGGGCAGACCTAACCTATCTCTAAAGCCTGGCTTTGAATGCCTCTTCGGCACAGCCTATTAGCTCATGGGGTCGATAAGGCTTCTGGACTACCGGCGTATCGCGGTACGCCTCGTCGAGCCCAACGCGCCCGTAACCAGTGGCGAAGATGAACGGAACGGCTCGTTCGCGCAGAATTTCGGCGACAGGATAGCTGCGAGCCGACCCAAGATTGACGTCCAGTATGGCCAGCTCGATTCTCTCATCCGCCGCGAGGACCAACGCCTCCTTGAGGTCCATGGCAAGTATTACTTCGCATCCGGCATCCAGCAGGATGTCCTCCGCAAGGGCGGCCACAAGGCTCTCGTCCTCGACGAGCAGCACGCGACGGCCGGCGAGCGCCTCCACTGTTCGTTCCAGTCTCAGGCAGCCGAACCAGAGGCGTTTTTGAGCGCCTCATGGTCGGCGGGGTTGGCCGAGGGGAGGCGCAGGTTCATCGCGCAGACGAGGCCGCCTGGACGGTAATCGAGCGTCACCGATCCGGAGAACTCCATCGCGAATTGCCGTTCCAGGAGACGGGTGCCGAAGCCTTTCTGCGCCGGCGACGTCACCTCCGGGCCGCCGCTCTCCTCCCAGCGCATCGCGAGGCGTTCGCATCCATCCTCCTTGAGAACCGACCATTCGAGGAGGATCTTGCCTTCGGGGACCGACAGGGAGCCGTACTTGGCGGCGTTGGTCGCCAACTCGTGGAGCACCATCGAGAGCGAAACCACCATCTTGGGACCAAGAGGGTAGTCGCGGCCGACAAGCTCAAAGCACCCAAGCGTGTTGTAGGGCGCAATGGCGATGCTGACAGTGCTGCGGAGACTTGCGCCCGTCCATCCCTGGGCCGTCAGCACGTCATGCGCGGCCGAGAGTGCGGAGAGCCGGCCCATGAACGCCTCGCGCGCATCAGCATCCGCGCTCTTCAACGACTGAAAGGCGATGGACTGGACGGCGGCAAGCGTATTTTTCACCCTATGATTCAGCTCGTCGATGAGCAGGCGTTGTTGCTCTCTGGCCGCTTTCTCGGCGCGGATGTCACGCACCTCGATGATGGTGCCGACTGTGTTCGACGCCTCGTCGCGAATGGGGCTCGCGGTGTAGGCCACGGGATAGAAGCCGCCGTTCTTGTGAACGAAGACTTCTTCTCCCTGCATCTGGTTGTGCTCGGGAAATGCTCGATCAATGGCGCACTCGCAGAGCGGGAACGGCTGCCCGTCGGGATAGGTATGGTGGATGATATCATGGAGCGGCCTGTCGAGCGCCAGCACCTCACTAAGCGTGTAGCCAGTGAGCTTCTCCGCCGCCTTGTTCATGTAGATACAGTGCTGGCGACCGTTCATGAGGAGAATGGAAACGGTGGCGTTGTCGAGCACCGCCTGGAGACGCCGCTCGCTGTCGTCCAACACAGTTGGATTACCACCGTGGCCCACAGGCGTCATATCCCCCGAACCAGCCATCTGTGAACCTTGGCAACTGCCGATTGAAAGGACTGCGTTACCTGGAGGAACACAGGTCCGCAACGGGGCGGGAGCAGGCCTGACGCGGCCAGACTGGGCATGTCCGCTTCTGGAGGCACGGCCCTGGGGCCGGATGGACGGCCTTCGGCCAGTTCAGGCCATCCGGCGCTTGGCTAAACGGCTCGCATCGACATCCGGTCGCCAGGCTGAGGCGGACATCCGATTCCCTGGCCTTTACGAGCTTTTCACGCCGCCGAGCGCGGTAGCTCTTCCCTCCGGTGGAGCGATATTTCCGGGGATTGATTCAAACCAAGCAGCTAATACCGAAGCCTAATTTCACGACTTGTTGGGCGCTGCTGCCCCATACGGCTAAAAACCGATCGTGGGGTCCGGGGTGGCCGCCACCCCGGCGGAGGTCCGGAGGCGGAGCCTCCGGCTCACCGCCCCCGCAACTCCCGAACATGCTCCAGATGCCACCGCGCATACCCATCCCCCACCTGCCCCAGCCGGTCCCGCAGCAGCACATGCGCGTCCCGCAGCCGGTGGAAGGGGATGAACGGATACAGGTGATGCTCTGCATGGAAGGGCATCTCCCACATCAGCAGCCGCACCGGCGCCACCGTCATCATGGTGCGCGTGTTGGTCAGCCCATTGGCATCCTCAGTGCAGCCCGTGTGCTCCGTCAGCAGGTAGAGCCGCAGCAGCGGTTGCCCCAGCAGCTGCGGCCCCACCCAGAACAGGAGCACCGCCTCCCAGCCAAAGACCAGCCCCGCTGCCACGGCCAGCACCACCGTCAGCGCCGACCCCGCCCGCACGCTCGCGATCACCCGCGGCGCCGTCGCCGGATGGATGAAGGGATAGGCCGACATGTCCCCCCGCCATCCCCGCATCCAAACCGTCAGTTGCGCCTGCCAGTAAGGCAGCCCGACGATCCGCCCGACATAGCTCGCCAGGTTCCCCGGCGGCGGCGGGGACAACTCCGGATCATGCTCCGGGTCCTGCGTGTGCTTGTGATGGGCCAGGTGGAACTGCTGGTAGAAATGCCAGTTCCGAAGTGCCGGCAGCGCCGCGATCCAGCCCACCACCGCATTCGCGCGGCGGGACTTGAAGGCCGTGTAATGGCAGGTCTCGTGAAGCGGCGCGAAGAGCGCCGCCTGGATCGCCCCCGCCAGCACCATGGCCGGCACCACCAGCACCCAGGGCACAACGGCAATCAGCCATCCGCTGCCCAGGATCAGCGCCAGATGCACCGCCGCCCGCGCCCAGCCCTTCGCATCCGAACGCGTGTTCAGATGCATCATCTCCCGCGGCTTTGGCGCCGCCATCGTCGCGCTCATCGGGACCTCCCGGCTGCCTCAACTTCCTTAGCGGCAAACGGCAAGCAAGGACCGGGCCGTCCCTTCAGCCCGGCACCCGCCTCAAGGCACCGCCTCCACCGCAATCCGCCCTGCATTCTGCCGCGCGAAGAAGCCCGGCCGGTACATGTCGCGCACCTCCGCCCCCGGCAGCTCGAACTGCCCCGCCGTGACCGCCCGTACCCGCACGGCGTAGCGCGCCACTGGTGCCTGCGGCGTCAGCGTCACCGCCGCCGCGAAGCGATCATCCAGCGCCGGGAAAGCCTCGGCCGCCGTCAGCTCGCCCAGGAAGGGCATCCCCGCCACTTCTCCTTCCGGCAACCGCCCGACGATCTCCCACCCCGCCGGCAACCCCTGCTGGACCATGGCCCGATGCATCTCCCCGGTTTCCGACCGTGCCTCCACCTGCATCACGAACACCTGGTTCTGCCGCAGCGTATCGAGGTTCACCGCCGAGCCATCCGTGTTGAAGAAGCGCCGCAGGATACGCAGGCCCTGCCGTCCCGCCGCTGGCGGCTGCACCGGCAGCCCGGCCACCGAAACCGCCTGCGGCACCGCCCGGTCGCCCAGGTTCCGCACCTCCGCCGCCCCGTCCAGCACCGCCGACACCACCGGCGCCTGCGCCAGCTCCCGCCCGCCCAGCGAAACCCGCACCGGCCGCCCGTCGCGCCCAAGCGACGCCGCCAGCAGCACCGCCCAGGACGCCTCCTGCGTGGAGGCCGCCTCCGGCGTCAGCTCCGCCCCCGGCAGCCGCGAAACCGCCTCGGCAACGCGCCCGGCCAGCACGCCGCTCTCCTTCAGCAGCAGCGCCACCGCCAGCGAATCCCGCGCGGCACTCCCGTAATCCTCGTGCCAGGGCCGCCGCGCCGGCGCCGACAGCGCCGCGGCAAACGCCTCCTCCGCCCGCGGCCGGTCGCCCATCCGCGCAAAGGCGGAGGCCAGCTGCGCCTTGGCCAGCGGCGTCGGCAGCTCGTCCAGGATCTCGAACAACCGCCGTGCCGCCCCCGGAAGCCCGCGCCCGGCCATGGCCAGCACATGCATCCGATAGGCCTGCACCGCCTTCTCCAGCGGCTCGTCATAGCTGCGGTTGTCGGCATCATCTCGGATGCTCTTCAGCAGCGCCTCCAGCGGCGCCTCCGGCACCACCACCCCCGCCGCCCGCGCCCGCAGCAGCGCCTCCGCCCCATAGGAGGTCACGAAGGAATCCGCCGGCCCGTTCGTGGACCACAGCGCCAGGCTCCCGTCGAAGCGCTGCTTGTCGAGGATCTGCGCCACCGACCGCTGCATCCCCAGGTCCCGGTCGGGCGCCGCCTCGAAGCCCAGCAGCGCCATCAGCCGGCTCGCCGCCTGCTCCCCGCAGGCAAAGGGAAAGTCGACATTCACCCGCATCAGCGCCGCCGGATCATAGCGCACCGGCTGCCCCCAGGTGGCGCGCACGCTTGCCGTCCCGGGGAAAAACCGCGCCAGGTCCGGTCCCACGCGCGTCATCCCGCCCGCCGGCACGGAGCCCGCCAGCACCTCCCGCGAAAGCGCCCGCGGCGAGCGCAGCGTGAACCGGCTCTCATGCGTCGCGCTGTATCCGCCCGGTCCGGAGACGGCGACGCGCACCACCCCCTCGCCCGCGCCCGTCACCCGCAAGGTCGCCGCCGGAAGCGCCCGCGCCCCTTGCGCCAGCTCCCCGCCCAGCGACCCACCGCCCTCCACCGAAAGCGGCCCCTCCACCGTCACCGAGGCCCTCACCCCGCCCCCCGGCAGGTCGAGGTTGTGCAGCAGCACCGGCATCCGCGCCTCGTCTCCCGGCGCCAGGAAGCGCGGCAGCAGCGCCTCCGCCACCACCGGGTCGCGCACCGTCACAGCCCGCGAGCCGGACCCCACCCGCTCGCCAGACCAGGCCACCGCCATCAGCCGCAGCTCGCCGTTGAACTCCGGCAGGTCGAGCGGCACCACCACCCGCCCATCAGCCCCCACGGCCACAACGCCCGAGAACAGCGACACCACCCGCTGCGGCGGCTGCACCCCCGCCGTATCAAGGTCGTCGTCGCCACCCTGCCGCAGCACCGTCGCCTCGCCCTCGGCGGGCGCGATCAGCCGCCCGTAATCATCCCGGATATCCAGCCCCAGCTTCCGCCGCCCGAGGAAATGCGCCGCCGGATCGGGCGAGCGGAACCGCGTCAGCCGCAGGATTCCCTCATCCACCGCCGCCAGCGTCAGCCAGGCCGAGCCGCCCGCATTCGCCACCCGAACCGGCACCTCCACCCGCTGCCGCGGCCGCAGCAGCGCCTCGCCCTCCAGCGCCACCTCCAGCTGCCGCGCCGCCGGATCCAGCCCCACCCAAGCCAACCCGATCGCGCGTCGCGGCGCAGTCGCGCCTGAAGCAGCCGCCGCGCCCTGTGCCCCTGCTGCGGCCTCGCCCGGCCGGAACACCGTCACCGCCACCCAGGCCCCTGGCCCCCAGGCAGCCTCCACCGGAACCTCCACCTCGGCCCCGCCCGCCGGCACATCCACATCCCGCACGGACAGCACCCGACCCGTCAGCACGGCGATGCTGGCCCGCCCGGCGAAAGGCGGCGTCACCCGCAGCCGCGCCGTTTCCCCGGCGGCATAGCCACGCCGGTCGGCCGCCACGTCCACCTTGTCCGGCACCGCCGGATCATCCGACCCCGTCCAGCCCGAACGGAACCGCAGCGAGGCAATCCCCATCCCCCCCGGCTGCGTCACCTCCAGCCGGTACCGCCCGAAGCCCACCCGCCGCGCGAAGCGCGCGGGCCGTCCCGGCGCCGCCGTCAACTCGGCGGAATCCACCGGCTCGTCCTGCCAGACCGTCGCATAGCGCGCCGTGCCGTTGATCACCGTCAGCCGCCAGCTTGGCCGCTCCCGCACCAGCCGCGCCCGCAGCCGCCCCGCCAGCGCCTCCCCGGTCGGCGAAACCAGCGCCGCCTCGACAACCGCCTCCGCCCCGTCATCGACGCTGCCATCGCGGAAACCCGGACGCAGCGCCACGAAGGGCTGCACCGAAAGCACCGGCACGGTCGCGGCCGCCTTGCTCCCGCGCCCTCCCGGCTCCGCCATCACCACCGCCACCTCGGCCCGCAGCGGTCGCGACGTATCCGGCAGGTTCGGCAGGGAAAGCTGCACCGAGCCCTTCCCCTGCGCATCCGCGGCCCCGATCTCGAAGCTCTGCAGCCCGCCGTCGAAAGGCTCCTCCGCCAGGCCGAAGCGCCAGCCCTTCCACGCCTCGAAGGGCTCCGGATCGACCGCCAGCCGCATCTCCGCACTGCCCGTCAGCCCCGCCCCCGGCGCCCCATAGAGGAACCGCGCCTCCACCGGCAGCGACAGCGGCGCCCCGGCCGTCAGCGGCCCCGGCGCCGGCCCCGCCTTCACCTCCAGCCGTTCCGGCACGAAGGCCTCCACCTGGAAGGGGATGGTGGCGATCGGCGGCCGGTTTGGATCGGTCAGCGCCTCCACCACCCAGCCGCCGGCCGGCGCCCCGGCGGAAAGCCGGATCGGCCACAGCACCACGCCTTCCGGCCCGCGCTCCGGCACCGTCTCCGCCGCCACCTGCCCATTGGGCCGCTTCAGCCGCAGCCGGATCGGCAGGTCCAGCACCCGGCCGGACGGATCGCGCGGCAGCAGCGAGAGATTCACCACCTCCCCCGGCCGGTAGATCCCACGGTCCAGCCAAAGAAACGCATCCACCGGCCCCGGATAATCCCGCCCCGTCACCCCACGGTCGGAAAGGTCGAAGGAGGCCGCCTCAAGGTCCAGCGCGACTAGATCCTCGCCCAACTGCGCATGCAGCGCGACGGGCGCCACCGGCCCCTCCCCCCGCAGCAGCGCACCCCCGAAGCGGACCACCCCATCCGCCCCCGTCTCCACCTCAGCCAAAATATCGTTGTTCCGCGCCATCAGCGCGACCTTCACCCCCGGCTTAGGCCGCGCATCCCCCAGCCCGCGCGCCTGCACCGCCAGCCCCTCGCTGCCGCGCCAGGCCGTCAGCCCCAGATCGGTTGCCATGATCGGCAGCGCCGCCGTGTCCTGCGTGTTCTGCTGCCCATCCGCGGCATTGCGCGCGATCAGCACGAACAGCCCCGGCCCGAATCCGGTCAGCGCCTCGGGCAGCGGCAGCACCGTCCGCTGCATCCGGTTGCGCTGGAAGCGCGGAACATCCGCACGCCCCTCCCACACCACCCGCCCACGGCTTTCCGGGATTTCCTCCGCCTGCCAGCCGGACAGCTCCTCGCCGAGGCGCGTGTTCTGCGTCAGCGGAACCAGCCCGCGCTCGCTCACCCGCACCAGCCGCAGATGCAGCGTCTCGATGTTCATCGTGCCCACGGAAACCCGCGGCGCCGCCCCGCGCGGCAGGATGAAGGCACGCTGGTCGAAGGCAATGCGCGCCCGCCGGTCGGGCATGGAGACATCCACCGGCAGGTCGGCCCGCAGGTTCACCCCGCCCGCCCCCGGCATCCCGCCCCGCAGCACCAGCCGCGTCCTCTGCCCCCAGGGCAGCCCCGCCACGCAGAGCTGATCCCTTTCGCGTACCACCGCCAACCCCGGAATGGCCGGCTCCGCCCGTACCCAGTCCTCCGGCTGCCAGGAATTTCCAACCTGCGGCGCCACGGTGAAGGAAAGGCAAGCCCGCGCGGGCTCCGCCTCCGGCTCCACCCGCACCCGCCGCAGCATCATCCCCGCCGTCCGCCGCGCCTCCACCAGCGCCGTCCGCGTCGCGGCATCATTCGGCAGCCGCTCGGCCACCGCCTCCAGCACCTGGATCACCTGTACCCAGCGCTCCTGCGCCCGAAGCGCATCCGCCATCAGCTGCAGGGAAGCCACCTCCGGCTCCCCCGCCGGCACGATGTCGAAGTTCCGCTGCGCCGCCAGCAGCGCCTTCGCCGGATCCGCCGGCACCCGCGCCAGCGCGGCACGCCCGAGCGCGAGCCACATCTCCGGCCGGACATCGCCCATGCCCAGCCGCTCCTCCCAGGCCGCGATCGCCGCCGCCCAGTCCTTGCGCCCCTCCGCCTGCTGCGCCCGCTGCTCCGCGCCCGCGCGCTGCGCCGCCGTCCCGCCCGCCGGAAAGCGCCGCGTCAGCCCCGCCGCAAAGCGCTCGCTATCCGCCGAAAGCCCCGGCAGCTCGAAGCCCTGCGCCCATGCCTGGCCAGCACTCAGCAGCATGACGACGATACCCATGAGACGAAGCAGGCGCATGGCAACCACCGGGACGTTTCCTCCCGGAACCTTGCCACAATGCAACCGAGTCCCCGCACCCGTAATGCGCGAGCCGCCCGCCCGGCCCTGCGCGCGGCGTTCTGCGCCGCAAGGCCAGCCCTGCTATCCCCGCGCCCGGTGCCCTGAAGCCTTCGCCCCCGCATCCGGCGCCAGCCGCGCCGCCATCGGTGCCGCCAGCAGCGCCGGCAGCGCCGCGCCCAGGAAGGCCACGGCAAAATCCGCCACGGCCGGCTCCGCCCGCCCGAACACCGCCGCCGAGGCCGCCAGCCAGGCCGCCCCCCAGGTCACGCCCAGCGCCATCGAAAGCTGCTGCGCCGTCGCCGCGATCGAGGTCCCCGCCGAAAGCTTCCCTGGCGGCAGATCCACATAGGTCAGCGAGTTGGAGGAGGTGAACTGCAGGCTCCGCACCAGCCCCGCCAACGCCAGCACGAGGAACACTGCCCAAAGCGGCCATTCCGGGGTGAAGGTCGCGCAGACGACGAGGGAAAGCGCCACCACCACTGCATTCCAGGTCAGCACGTTGCGAAAGCCGAAAAGCCGCAGCGCCACGCTCGTCATCGGCTTCATCGCCAGCGCCCCCAGCGCGCTCGCCAGCGTCACCAGCCCGGACGCGGTCGCGGAGGCCCCGAAGCCCAGCTGCAGGAACAGCGGCAGCAGAAAGGGCACCGCCCCCGCCCCGATGCGGAACAGGCTCCCCGCCCCGACCGCGATGCGGAAGGCCGGCACCGCGAACAGCCCGAGGTCCAGGGCGGGGTAAGGCGCCCGCCGCAGCCACCGCAGCGCCATCCAGGCCAGCACCACCCCCGCCAAGAAGCCCAGCACCGGCATCCAGGCCGGCAGGACCCCGCGCCCCACCGTCTCCGCCCCGAACATCAGGGCGGCCAGCGAACTGCCGATCAGCGTCACCCCCACCACGTCCAGCTTCGGCGGCCGCGCCTCCCGCGGGGCCTGGATGAAGCGCCACACCGCCAGCAGACCCAGCGCCGCGACCGGCAGGTTGATCCAGAACACTGCCCGCCAAGACACGGTGTCTGTCAGCAGCCCGCCCAGCGGCGGCCCCAGGATCGGCCCCAGGAGCGCCGGCATAGTCAGCCAGGTGGTCGCCTTCACCACCTCCTCCGGCCGCACCTGCCGCATCAGCAGCAAGCGCGCGACGGGCACCATCATCGCCCCGCCCAGCCCCTGCAGCACCCGCGCTGCCACCAGCTCCCCCAACCCCCGCGAAAGCCCGCAAAGCGCCGAGGCGAGGGCGAAGACCGCGATCGCCACCATAAAGACCCGCTTCGCCCCGAACCGGTCCGCCACCCAGCCCGAGAGCGGGATGAACACCGTCAGCGCCACGAGATAGGAGGTGATCGCCGCCGAAAGATGCAGCGGCTCGGAATTCAGGTCCCGCGCCATCGCCGGCAGCGCCGTCGCGATCACGCTGGAATCCAGGTTCTGCATTATCAGCGCCGAGGCCACGATCACCGCCGTCAGCCGCGCATTCGCCGGTGGCGCGGGAAGGGGATCCTCCGGCATGCCCGCAACACCTTCGGCCGCATCGAGTCCCGAAACCGCCACCACGCCCCCCGATACGCCCCGCCGCACCCGCGGCCACTCCCAGGATGCGCCCTGGGCGCCCCGCCTTGAAGCCCCACCCCGAGCCCCACCCGGGCCACCCACCCGCGAGCCCGCCCGATCAGCCCCCGGTCACCGCCCCCGCGCCTCCCCAGGCACCCGCCTGCCCATCCGTGCAGAAGCCGCCTCCCAGGCCTGTTGCCCCACGCTTCATGCATCCCCGCCATGCCTTGCAACCGCCCGGCGCCGCGCGCATTTTCCGCCTATGGACCAATCGGCAGGCGAAGCGCGCCGCATCCCCCTCCACACTCCGGAAGATTTCGAAGGCATGCGCCGCGCAGGCCGCCTCGCGGCCGAGTGCCTGGACATGATCACCCCCTATGTCCGCCCCGGTGCCACCACCGGCCAGCTCGACCAGCTCTGCCACGACTTCATGCTCGACCATGGCGCCACCCCGGCGACGCTCGGCTATCGCGGCTACACCAAGTCCTCCTGCATCAGCATCAATCACGTCGTCTGCCACGGCATCCCCGGCGACCGTGTGTTGGTGGATGGCGACATCCTGAACATCGACGTCACCCCGCTGCTCGATGGCTGGCACGGCGACAGCTCGCGCATGTATGTCGCCGGCACGCCCTCGACCAAGGCGAAGCTGCTGATGGACGTCACCTATGAAAGCCTGATGCGCGGCATCGCGGCGGTGAAGCCCGGCGCCACCCTCGGCGACATCGGCAACGCCATCCAGAGCTATGTCGAGAAGCACCGCTTCTCCGTGGTGCGCGACTTCTGCGGCCATGGCGTCGGCCGCAAGTTCCACGCGCCGCCAAACATCCTCCATTTCGGCCGCCCCGGCGAAGGCCCCGCCCTCAAGCCCGGCATGTTCTTCACAATCGAGCCGATGGTGAATGCCGGCCGCTCCGAGGTGAAGGTGCTCGACGACGGCTGGACGGCCGTCACGCGGGATCGCAGCCTCTCCGCCCAGTTTGAGCACATGGTGGGCGTCACCGAGATCGGCTGCGAGGTCTTCACCCTCTCCCCCGCCGGCCTGCACAAGCCGCCCTACGTCACCGCCGCCGCAACATGACCCTCCCGGCACGGTTGATCGAGGGATATCGCGGCTTCCGCCATACCCGGTTCCGGCGCGAGCGCGACCACTATGCGCGCCTCGCGGAAGCCGGCCAGCGACCCTCCACCCTGATGATCGCCTGCGTCGACAGCCGCGTCGCGCCTGAGGTCGTCTTCGACACCGACCCGGGCGAGATGCTTGTCGTCCGCAACGTTGCGAACCTGGTCCCGCCCTACCAGCCGGATGCCAATTATCACGGCACCTCGGCTGCCATCGAATTCGCAGTCCGCCAGCTCCAGGTGCGCCACATCGCCGTCACCGGCCACGCCTCCTGCGGCGGCATCAACGCCTTCCGCCAGAACCACCTGAACGGCCTGCACGCGGCCCATGGCGACTTCGTCGCCCGGTGGATGGAGCTGATCGCTCCGGCCACCCGGCTCGCCCGCACCTGCGAAGGCGTCGACCCCCTGCAGGACCAGACGGCGATGGAGCTCGCCTCCATCCGCCAGTCCCTGATCAACCTCCGCACCTTCCCCTGGCTCGCCGAACGTGAGCACGCCGGCGACCTCGCCCTGCACGGCCTCTGGTTCGACGTCGCCGATGGCAGCCTCTGTGTGCTGGACGAGGCGAGCGGCACTTTCAACCCGCTGGACGACGCGCCCCAGGCCTGACGCCAGCGGCCCCGCGCCGCGTCAGCCCGCGAGCCGCCGCCGCAGGAAGATCGTGCCCGCGATGGGCGTGTCGTAATACGGCGCGATCGGCTCAAACCCCACCGCCCGGTAAAGCGCGATGGCCCCGGCCATGCCGGGCAGCGTGTCCAGCCGCATCTCGCGATAGCCGATCCGCGCCGCCTCGCCGATAACGGCCTCGACCAGCGCCCGGCCGAGACCAAGGCCGCGCGCCCGGGGCGAGACATAGAGCCGCTTCATCTCGCAGCAGCCCAGGGGCGCAAGCGGCCAGAGCCCCACGCATCCCAGCGGCTCCCCCGCCCCGCCCCGCGCCAGCAGCAGGGCGCCCTCCGGCGGCGCATAGCGTCCCGGCAACCCGGCCAGCTCCGCCGCGAAATCCTGGTAGCCCAGATCGACGCCGAGCGAGGCTGCATACTCCTCGAACAGCCCCTTCGCGGCCTCGAGATCCCCGGCAGTCCCGACAGCGCCGATCCGAAAGATGTCCTCCGCCATGCGGCCAGCCTGTCGCCCTGCGGCCTCCGCGGCAAGGCCCGCCGCAGCCCTCCTGCCGGCGCCTTACCCCGCATCGCGTCCGTCCTCGCCCTCGCGCCGGAGGTGCTGCCCGGCATCTACTCGGCGACGAAGAGCTACATCCTCACCCTCTCCCAGGCGCTGCAGGCGGAATTCGGAGCACGCGGCCTCTACGTGCAGGCTGTCCACCCCGCCGCCATGTGCACGGAGATCGGGGAGCGCTCCGGCTATTCGCCCGATTCCATCCCCGGCATGATGCCGGTGGGCGATCTGGTGGATGCCGCCCTCGTCGGCTTCGACCGCCGCGAACCCGTCACCATCCCGCCCCTGCCCGAGGAATCGGACTGGACCAGCCTCGACGCCACCCACCTCGCCCTGCAGCCGAAATTCCGCCGGGAACGTCCCGCCGCATGCTACCTCGCCTGACCGCCGGAGGCCGGGGCGCCGCCATGGACAAGCCACCCGCCCCGGCCCCATCCTTCGCGCATCACGGGAACAGGAGGCGGGCTTGCCCCCCAGGCGCGGCATGGAGGAGGCGAGCCCGCTCTTCACCACCCTTCCCGACCTCCAACCCCTCTCCACGCCGCGCCCACCGCCTGAAGCGGCCTAGGGCCCCGAGGGTCACCGCAAGCGCCTCCGCGAGAAGCTCCTCCGCGCCGGCCCCGCCGCCCTGGCCGACTACGAGCTGCTGGAGATGCTCCTCTTCCTCGCCCTCCCGCGCATCGACACCAAGCCGCACGCCAAACGCCTGATCGCCCGCTTCGGCTCCGCCGGCCGCGCCCTTTCCGCCGCCGAGCACGACCTCCGCGCCGTGGAAGGCATCGGCGATTCGGCCATCGCCGCGCTGCGTCTCGTCCAGGCCGCCGCCCTCAAGCTCCTCGCCGAGGAAGTCCGCGACCAACCCGTCCTCAACAATTGGGACCGTCTGGTCGCCTATCTCACCGCCGCCATTTCGCGCGAACCGGTCGAGCAGTTCCGCGTCCTCTTCCTCGACAGCCGCAACCGCCTCCTCGCCGACGAACCGCAAGCCCGCGGTACCGTCAACCACACCCCCGTCTATCCGCGCGAGGTCGTCCGCCGCACCCTCGAACTCGGCGCCACCGCCCTCATCCTCGTGCACAACCACCCCTCGGGAGACCCTACCCCCTCCCGCGCTGACATCGAGATGACGGCAGAGATCAAGGCCGCCGCCGCCATCCTCGGCATCACGGTCCATGACCACATCATCATCGGCAACGGCCGCCATCTCTCCTTCCGTCGCGAAGGTCTGCTCTGACCGCAGGCGTGGACGATTGACCCGCCGCCCGACCTGCGCCCAACCTTCAACGATGCGCGCCCCCCTCGTCGCGGCCCTCCCCGCCCTGCTGCTCGTCGCCAGCCCGGGCCTCGCCCAGCTGGTGCCAGCCCCCGGCAAGCCACCGCCCCTCGGCGCGCCCGGGCCGCAGGACACCCCACCTCCATCCACCGGTGCGCCCATTGGCAAGCCGCCGCCGCTCTACGACATGCCAGACCCGGCCCCGCGCCGTCCCGGCCCGCCCTCGCGCCCCGAATCCCGCCCGCGCCCACCTGCGAACACACCCCCCGGCAATGGCCCCGCCGGCAAGCCACCGCCGCTCGGTCCCAACGAAACCACGCCCCCCAGGGGCCGCGAGGTCTCGTCCGGCACCGGCTTCGTCGTCGCCGACCGCCAGGCCCTCACCAACGACCATGTTGTGCGGGATTGCCGCAGCATCCGTGCCCGCAACGCCGAAGGGCGCGAGATCACCGCCACCATCCGCGCCACCGACACAGTCCGGGACCTCGCCCTGCTCGACCTGCGCGAAGCCGCCGGCCCGCCGCTCACCTTCCGCAGCGGCCCCGACATCCGCCGTGGCGATTCCGTCGTGACCTACGGCTTCCCGCTCGCGGGCATGCTCGCCTCTGGTCCCACCCTGACCACCGGCGCCATTTCCGCCCTCGCTGGCCTCGCCGACAACCGCGCGCACTTCCAGATCAGCGCGCCGGTGCAGCCCGGCAATTCGGGCGGCCCGCTGCTCGACCTGTCAGGCAATGTCGTCGGCATCATCACCAGCAAGCTGAACGCCCAGCGCGTGGCGCAGCGCACCGGCGACATCCCGCAGAACGTGAACTTCGCGGTGAAAACCGAGGAGGCGCTCGCCTTCCTGCGGGAACAGAGCGTCCGCCCCCGCACCGCCGCCAGCGCCACCCAGCGCGACGCGGCCGGGGTGGGCGAGGCCGTCCACCCCTCGGTGCTCTTCCTGCGCTGCCTGCGCTAGAAATCCGGGCCCGGCAGCTCGCCCGCGGCGCAGTGCCGGAAGGCCGCGCCTCCCGGCACCAGAGCCGCTCCTAGCTCCCCCGCGCCGCCGCCGCGATCTCGGTCGCGAAGGCCCGCGCATCCACGCCCGAGGCGCCATTTCTCGGCATCGTCACCTGCACCCGCAGGAAGCGCCCGGCGGCAACGCCCACGCAGACCTGCCGCTCCACCTGCAACCGCCCGAAGCGTCCCTCCAGGAAGGCGCAGGACAGGTCGCCCCCGCGCGCCGGCACCGGCCCGCGGGAGGCTATGGTCAGCTCGCGTCCGGTCCGGTCGGAGGGCAGCGCCGTGCCTTCGCTCACCGCCCGCTCCACCTCCGGCGGCAGGTCCGCCGCCGTCACATTCGGCTTGCCACTGTCATAGACGAAGACATGCCCCACCGCGACGCGCCCGCCGGTGGCGTATTCCACCACCTTCCCCGCCGTGGGATCGCCCGGGGCGACATCCACCGTCGCCCCCCGCTCGAAGCCAGCCGCGCCGGCCGGAAGCCGCGCCAGCACCGTCTCCAGGGGCGGCCGCTCCCGCTGCGTGCGGGCACCCTCCGCCTCCTGATCCACGGCGCAGCCGGCCAGCAACGCCGGCAGCGCCACGAGCGCGAGGCGGCACAGCACCGCCCCGCCAAGCCGTCCCTTCGTCAACCGGCCGCCCTCAATGGGCCACGGCATGGGGCGCCGGCACCGGCAGCCCCAGGTTCAACGTCGCATTGGCCATGATCAGGCCCTCCCACAGCAGTTCAAAGCCGATATAGGCGATTAGCGCGACGCCGAGATAGGCGATCCACTTGTAGCGATCCAGAACCCGCGCGAGCAGCCCGCCCAGAAGCCCCATCATCACGATGGAAATCGCCAGGCCCACGATCAGCAACGTGATGTTGCTGCGCGCGACGGCCGCCACCGCCAGCACGTTGTCAAGGCTCATTGAGACATCGGCCAGGATGATCTGCCACAGCGCCGCCATCAGCGTCTTGTCGTGATGCGCGGTCCCTTCGGTCGCCTCCTCCTGCTGCGAGTGGCGCAGCTCCATGAAGAAGTTGAACGCGATGTAGAGCAGTGCCACGCCGCCCAGGATGTCGATCCACCACAGCTCCAGAAGCTGCTGCGCGATCAAGGAGAAGAGGATGCGCAGCACCGCCGCGGCGGCAATGCCGAACATCACCGCCTTGTTGCGCTGGCTCTCCGGCAGCCCCGCCGCCGCCAGCCCGATCACAACCGCGTTGTCGCCCGACAGGATGATGTTGAGCCACATGATCTCGAGGAGCTGCGGCAATGCGGAAGTGATGGATTCCATGAACGTCTCCGGTCAGGCCAAGGCAGCGCCACCGGGCGCCGCCTAGCCTCGTCTCTGCAGGGAACCGGACGCCGCTCCACAATCCCGGTAGAACGCGTCCGCGCGCGGACCCTAGACCGCACCCCCTGCACGCAAAAGCGCCGCCCGGTCTCCCGGGCGGCGCCAACTGCCTTACATGACTGGATCTTAACGGCCCCGCCACATCCGGGCGGAACCCCCTGCTAATGCGCCGCCGGAGGCGCCGCAGGCGTGCCGTTGAAGAAGTTCATCACCTCGCCGGAACCGGCATAGATCATCTCCAGCGCCACGTAGAGGATCACGAGCAGACCCACCCAGGCGATCCAGCGATGTTTCTCCAGCAGCTTCGCGATGAAGGTCGCGGCAACGCCCATCAGCACCACCGAGATGGCGAGGCCGATGACGAGCACGTCCAGATGGTCCTTCGCTGCGCCGGCCACAGCCAGCACGTTGTCGAGCGACATGGACACGTCCGCGACAAGGATCTGGATGATCGCCTGCCTCAGCGTCTTCCTCGGCGCTCCCGCATCCGCCGTCTCGTCGCCCGCTACCAACTCCGCGCCCTGGTGCTGCTCATGCCCCTGCCGCAGCTCGCGGTACATCTTCCAGCACACCCACAGCAGCAGAAGCCCACCGAACAGCGTGAGGCCAATGATCGCGAGGAGTTGCGTCGTGATGGCCGCGAAGCCGATGCGCATGATCGTGGCGGCAACGATGCCCCAAAAGATCGCCTTGCGCCGCTGCTCCGCTGGCAGCCCCGCAGCCGCCATGCCGACGACGATCGCGTTGTCGCCCGCGAGCACCAGGTCGATCAGTAGGACCTGTCCCAAGGCGATGAACCAATCCGCTCCCATCCGCGATCCGCCTTCCCCTGCCGGGTCCCTCGCCACCGAGGGCGGGCACCGGCCATGAATGAACGCGCCCCCGCCGCATGACGGGAACGCCAGCCGCGCCATCGCGGCCTGCCGCAACAGATAGCGGCCAGAGCCGCATAAACAATGAGCAATCTTACAGCAACCATTGAACCACGGTCCGTTTCTAACCATGAGCCGGCCGCCCCCGCCTCACCGGTTGACGTCGCGCCGCCCCCCGGATACCGCCCCCGCGCCGGCACCCCACCGCGATGCTCCCCCGGGCGCCGGCGCCGAGGAGGCATGCCATGGTCCCGCGCTATTCCCGCCCCGAGATGGCGGCCATCTGGTCCCCCGAGGGCCGCTTCCGCATCTGGTTCGAGATCGAGGCCCTCGCCGCCGAGGCCATGGCCGAGTTCGGCACCATCCCGCGCGAATCCGCCGAAGCCATCCGCCGCGAGGGCGACCGCCGCCTCGCCGCCATTTCCCAGGCCGACCTCGACCGCATCGACGAGATCGAGCGCGTCACCCGCCACGACGTCATCGCCTTCCTCACCTGGCTCGGCGAAAAGCGCCCGGATGGCAGCGGAATGGGTGAGCACGCCCGCTTCATGCACCAGGGCATGACCAGCTCCGACGTGCTGGACACCGCCCTGAACCTCCAGCTCGTCCGCGCCGCCGACCTCCTGATCGCGGATATGGACGCGCTCCTGGCCGCGCTGCGCCGCCGCGCCGAGGAGCACGCCCTGACGCCGACCATCGGCCGCTCCCACGGCATCCATGCCGAGCCGACCACCTTCGGCATCAAGCTCGCCGGCCACTGGGCCGAATTCGCCCGCTGCCGCGCCCGCCTGGTCGCTGCCCGCGCCGAAGTGGCCACCTGTGCCATCTCCGGCCCCGTCGGCACCTTCGCCAGCGTGGACCCACGCGTGGAGGCCTTCGTCGCGCAGAAGCTCGGCCTTCGCCCCGAGCCCGTCTCCACCCAGGTCATCCCGCGGGACCGCCACGCCGCCTATTTCTGCGCCCTCGCCGTCGCCGCCAGCGCCCTAGAGCGCCTGGCCACCGAGGTCCGCCACCTCCAGCGCAGCGAGGTCCGGGAAGCCGAGGAGTACTTCCACCCCGGCCAGAAGGGCTCCTCCGCGATGCCCCACAAGCGCAACCCGGTCCTGTCGGAGAACCTCACCGGCCTTGCCCGCCTCGTCCGCGGCTATGCGATGCCCGCGCTGGAGAACGTCGCCCTCTGGCACGAGCGCGACATCAGCCACAGCAGCGTCGAGCGCGTCATTGGCCCCGACGCCACCATCGCCCTGGACTTCGCCCTGATGCGCGCCGCCGGCATGATGGAGAAGCTGACCGTCTACCCCGAGCGCATGAAGGCCAACCTGGAAAGCCTCGGCGGCGTGGTGCACAGCCAAAAGGTGCTGCTCGCCCTTACCCAGGCAGGCATGTCGCGCGAGGACGCCTATGCCACGGTCCAGCGCAACGCCATGGCCACCTGGGAAAACCTCGGCACCCCACAGGGCCGCAGCTTCCGCGACAACCTCCTGGCCGATCCCAAGGTCACCGCCCTCATCGCCCCCGAGGCGCTGGACGGCGTGATGGACCCGCAGCGCGACTTCACCCATGTCCGCGCCACCCTCGACCGAGTCTTCGCCGAAGCGGCCTGAGGGAAGGCCTGCCGAGAGGCGCGCGGCGGTCTCAAAAGCTTGATCCGCCGCCGCCGCAATGGGGCAGCCCGCGCCTCCGTTCTGCCCAGATGGATGCCCAGTTTGAGGGTGTCCCCAGCCTGGGTCCCCCGGCCTGCGGTTCCCCGCATGAGGCGTCGAGCCTTGGGGATTTCCCGGCCGGCAACCCGGCCCAAGGAGGAGCGTGAGATGACCCCGTCCCTGCCCAGCCCGTTCCGCGTCGCGCTTGCCGCGGCGGCCGTGGCGGGCGTCCTGGCCGCCGCGCCGCGGCCGGCCGAAGCCATGCCCATCGCGGCGCCCCTGGCGAACGTCGCCGGATCAGTCCAGCCCGTCCAGTACTACTACGCCCCGCCGCCGCCCCGCTATTACGGGCCACCGCGCGGCTACCACCACGGGCACCGCCATTGGCGCCGGCCGCCGCCGCCGGTCTACTACTACGCCCCGCCGCCCCCGCCGCCACGCTACTATGCGCCGCCGCCGGGTGTGGGATTCTACTACCGCTACTAGTCGCGCGTCCCACCCGATGCGCCAGGCCTGAAACGCCGGGGCCGTCCTCTCCGCCAGAGACGGGCGGCCCCGCCTTGACCCTGCAGGCTGCGCCACCGCCACAGCCACCGTGAGCCTGCCGTCACCGTGCCGCCGGACCGCCACGGCCATCGCCCTGCCCGCGACCCTGGCCACCACCCTCACGACCTTGGCCCTGATCGCCACAGCCCAACCCGCCAGCCCGGGCACCTCGCCTGCGCTGCACCGCCCCTAGGCCATCGATCCGCTGCTGCCCCGCGCGGACAGCGCCCTCCCCAACACTGAGCAGGGCGGCCCCCCTAAGGGAGCCGCCCCGCCTATTACTCACGCTGACGAAACAACCGATGCGTCAGCGGCGCGGATTCGTGCCCGTCAGATTGGTCCCAAGCGTATCGTCCGTCGCCCGCCCGGCCGCCGTGCCCGGAGGATTGGCAGCCGTATCATCCGACTGGCTCGGATAGGCGCCCGAGGCATTCGTTCCCGCCGCCCGGTCGAAGGCGCGGCTTGCCTCGGTGCCCGGCGGGTTAGACGAGGTCCCCATGGCGTTGGAGGTCTTCGGATAGACGGTCGTGTCCGCCCGGCTCCGCTCATTCTCCGGATGGGCGCCGGAGACATTGGTCCCCGCCACCTGGTCGACGCCGCGGGACGCCATCGTGCCCGGCGGATTGCCCGGCGTGCCATCCGGCCGGTCACCGACGATCGCGTCGTCCTGGTAGCCGGTCCAGCCGCTCGTCCGGTAATCCGCCTCACGCGCGGTGGTGTCCACCGGGTTGTGGCGGGCCATGATGGCCTCGGCCTCGGCGGCTCGGCTGTCATCCGTCCGCACAGTCACCAGACTGCCGCCACGGCGCAGGCCCTCGGAATAGACATGCGCGTCGCGCTCCTCGACGCCCGCGCCGACCAGGCTGCCCAGCAGGCCGCCAGCCGCGGCACCTGCGCCGGCACCGGCCAGCGCCGCCACCAGCCAGCCCGCGGCCACGATCGGCCCCAGCCCGGGAATAGCCAGCGCGCCAATCCCTGCCAGCACGCCGGCGCCGCCGCCCAGCACCGTGCCGATGGTCGCCCCAGTGCCGGCGCCATTCGCGGTGTCGTCGTGATCCGAAGCCGTGGCGGTCGTGGTGTCGGTGGCCACGCCACCGGTCGTGGTCGTGGTCGTGCCGGTCGCACCGTCATTCGCGACGATGCTGATATCGTCCCGCATGAAGCCCGCGGCCTCCAGCGAACTCACCGCCGAGCTGGCATCGGCATAGGTGTCGTAAAGCCTCGCAATGGTACGGGTGGCCATGTGTCTCTCCTGCATTCGGTTGGTGCGACCCTCGGGCCGCCCGTTATCGTCCTGAGCCGTCGCTGCCGGCGCCTCAGCGCACCTTGTCAGCGAGCCGGCGCGTTGCCCGTCACGACGTTGCCCTGGAAGTCCAGGCCCACATCCGCCGTCTGGCCGCCGCGCATCGCGCGCCCACGCCACACACCGGCCTCATCCTTCTTCAGGTCCTGCACGCCGCTAAAGCCCGCAGCCTCGATCCGGCTGCGCGCCTGCCCCTCGGTGAAGGAATTGGCGCCCGCGGCCGGCGTGGCCGTGGTCCGCGGCGCATCGCCCGGATTGTCCGTCCGCACCGCGGCCTGGTCGTTGTTGTTCTGGCCGGCATTCTGCCCGGTATTGCCGTTGGCCGCCGCACGGTTGGAGGTCGCATCGGCCCCGCGGCCAGTCTCCACCCGCTGGCTGCCGGTCGCGCTGCCCTGCGGCGCCATCTGCGTCGCGGTGCCCGCACGGCTCTGCGAGGCGGCAGGCCCGGTTGTGGTCCCCGGCGCAGCCGTTCCGCCCGGAGCCTGCGTCGCCGGCGCCATGCTCATGGGCGGCTGGGTGGTCTGCTGCGAACCGGGATTCGCAGTGTTCCCCTGCTGGGCCAGGGCCGGCGTGGCCAGGGCGGCAGCGATTGCCAGGGCGGCAACACTCGTGCGCATAGCAGTTTCTCCCATCAATGTTGCGTCCAGCTGCTTCATTGGACCGAAGGCGCAACGGAATTGCGCCTTGCTGTGGGTTAACGCGCCGTCTTGGCAGTCGGCGGCGTGGACTCACGCAGCCGTGAGCCCCCCCCCCCCCGCCCCGCACCCCCGCCCTGCGCCAGAGGCGGTGGCCCTCC